>CAVWLW010000064.1:0-178558 GCA_963755715.1 uncultured delta proteobacterium | reverse complement strand
GCCACCTGAGCCAGCGCCCTCTGCGTATACACTTTCGCCATGCGCTTGCGATACCAGTAATCCAAATCCGCATTGTCGAGCGGATGCGCCATCTTTGCCGCCGCGTCCGCCACAGCGTCAATCAATTCCAAAGTGATTTTCTTGCCCCGCAGTAGTGACGTCGCCTCACTGACGATCTTCGGCGCGGAAGCCACGGCGGTTAAGACGACGGTTGCATCGCGGCATTCGCCTCGTTCGTCGATTTCCGGCCGTCGCCGCGACTCCCAGAATCGGAAAGTCGAAGGAACCGCGGCGGCGCAATTTCAAGATAGGCATTGCGCCGGCCAGGACTTTCCGCGGAATCAATAATCCTTTGAATATCTTCCTCTTTCGCTTTGGTTGAATAATCAATTCCGTCGTCGCGGTATAGGTCTTCGAGTTTCACGCGGCGTTCGCCCTGTGGACTTACTAAAATTGCTTCTGTTCCCAAGCTCACCAACACCGGCGAAGTGTCCGATGACGCGATGGCGAGGCACTTTGCGCTGCCGGGCGCGACCAAACAGATGTCGCCGTCTTTCTTCATGCAGAAGCCGACGGCCTGACGCCAAAAGAATGTTTGATCATAGTAGTTGCAGCGAGTATCGACGAGAACATTGCCGCCGATGGTACCCATATTCCGCAGCTGGGGTGTCGACACGGATTCCGCGGCGTGAGCCAGAGCGGGGAAATGTTTCGTAATCAGACGATGATGCGTAACCGTCGTCAGGCTTTCACCCGCGCCGATCCAGAGTCCTTCTTTGCTTTGGCGAATTCCTTTCAGCTCGCGCAACAGTTCTCAGGGAAATTAAATTGCGCGGCGTAAATTGGCCGCGCTTCATTTTCGGGTACACATCTGTGCCGCCGGCGACGAGCATCGCGTCGGCGCCCAAGTCGGCCAAAGCTTTGGTCGCCTGTTTCAACGAGCGCGGTTGATGGTATTTAAATTCTGGTAGTCGCAACATGGTTAACTTCAGGTCGTCTCTTCGAATAAATGTCTTTGTCTTGCCGTCATTCCGGCCAAGCTGGCGACAGCTAGCGCGAGCCGGAATCCAGGTTGAAATCGGAAAAACGCCAGGATTCTTCGCTGGCTTCGCGGGTATTGACGAATTCGAATTTGTTCAATATTTCGGATCTCGAGCTCGAGTTTCTCTCCGCGAGCTTTGCTTAACTTTTCTGCGCCACTTCGATCCCATCGCCCGGCTGCCATTTGATCGGCGCGGGAAATTTAAAGTCGGGAATTGATGTCGGCTTCAGCCGGCCGTCGAGCGCGCGCAGAATTTTATCCGGCGTGATCGGCACTTCGTGAATGCGCACGCCGATGGCATCGTAAACCGCGTTCGCCACGGCGGGGACGACCGGCAAGAGCGGTCCCTGGCCGGCTTCTTTGGCGCCGTAGGGTCCTTCCGGATCATCCGTTTCAACTAGAATGGTTTCGATCTCGGGTATTTCCAGCGTCGTCGGACTCTTATATTCCAAGATTGACGGGATTTTGTGCAGCCCGTTCTTGCGAAAGATCTGCTCTTCCATCAGCGCCTCGCCGAGAGCCATGTAGACGCTGCCTTCGGTTTGGCCTTCGACGAGCAGCGGATTAAAGGCGCGTCCGCAGTCGTGCGCGATCCAAACTTTGTCGAGTTTGATTTCGCCCGTGACGCTGTCGCAATGAAGCTCGACAATAGACGTAGAAAAACTATAAGCCGGCGTCGGACCGACTCCAGAGCCTTTGAAGTCGCGCGGGTTCTTGGGCGGCCAGTAGCTGCCGGTAGCGCCGAGCGTGCCGTGCTTACCTTCCGCCTTGGTTACCGCGTCAGCGAAACTTATGGCGCGATCATGAAGGCTCGCGCTGCGCACTTTGCCGTCGGCGAATTCGAGATCATCGACCGGGATTTCCAGCGCTTCGCTCGCCGCGTCGAGGAGCAAGGGCTTGAGCTTGCCGCACGCCTGTATCGCAGCGTTGCCCGTCATCACGGTGACGCGGCTCGAATAACTGCCGAGATCCACCGGCGTCAAATCCGTATCGGCAGTCAACACTCTGATGTCGGCCGGGTCGATGCCGAACTCTTCCGCGACGGCGTAAGCTAAAATCGAATCCGATCCTTGGCCGATGTCGATGGAGCCGCAGAACACGGCGACCCCGCCGCTGCGGTCGAGCTTAATCTGCACGCCCGAGTGCGGCATGTTGTTCCAGTAAATCGGCAAGCCCGCGCCGCTGATGTAAGAGCTCGCGGCGAAGCCGACGCCGTGGCCGAAGGGAAGCTTGCGGAATTTTTTCTGCCACTCGGCGCGCTCGGCAACGCGCTCGATGCATTCGCGCAGGCCGGTGCTGCTGACGTGCAGACCGTTCACCGTGGTGCTGTTGGGCTCGACGAGTTGCTTGAGGCGCAACTCGATGGGATCGATGCCGAGCTTCTCGGCAATTTCATCCAGTTGGATTTCCATTGCGAAGCGCGGCTGCGGCGTGCCATGGCCGCGCTTGGGCCCGCACGCCGGTTTATTCGTAAACACGCGCACGCCTTCGAATTTATAAGCCGGCACTTTGTAAGTGACGGTTTGCAGCGCGCCGGTGTAATAGACGCTGGCCAAGCCGTAGCTGCTGTAGCCGCCGCCGTCGAGAAAAGTTTTGTACTGCATCGCTTGTATGGTGCCGTCGCTCTTCACGCCGGTCTTGGCGAACATCTTGACGGGATGGCGGCCGCGATGGACGTAAAACGATTCTTCGCGCGTGAGCGTGATCTTGACCGGTCTTCGCGTGATCATCGAAAGTTTGGCCACGCAGATCTCGTGGGAAAATGGATCGCTCTTGCCGCCGAAGCCGCCGCCGACCGGCGTCGCAACGACGCGAATGCGGCTGGCGGGAAATTTGAGCACCTTGGCCAAAGCGCGATGGAGATAGTGCGGCGTTTGGGTCGATGACCAGACGGTGAGCTTATCGTCCGGGCCGTAGAAACCCACGGCGCAGTATTGCTCCATCGGCAGATGAGTATTGCCCTGGTAAAAATAGGTGTCGGCGAAAACGTGATCCGATTGCGCGAAGGCTTTTTCGACGTCACCGAATTCAAACGACACGGCTTTTTGAATGTTGGCTTGGCGGTTCCAGGTGTGAATCCGCTCGCTCTCCTCGGTCGATACCAGCGCGTCTTCGATGGTGAGAATGGGCTTCAACACTTCATATTCGACGTCGATAAGACCGAGTGCCTGCTCGGCGAGGCTCTCGGTTTCGGCGGCGACCGCCGCCACCGGGTCGCCGGCGTAGCGCGCTTTGTCGATGACCAGCGCCTCTTCGTCTTGGGTCGACGGCATGATGCCGAACTTTTCCGGCATCTCTTCGCCGGTGATCACCGCGAACACGCCGTCGAGCTTGAGGGCGCGCGCGGTGCTGATCCCGAGAATTCGCGCATGCGGGTGAGGGCTGCGAAGGAGTTTGCCGTAAATCATACGCGGCAGATTGAGATCGTCCGCATAGATCGTTTCGCCGGCGCACTTCGCCATCGCATCGATTTTGCGAAGCGGCTTGCCGATCACCGAGAAACTTTTCTTTTTCATAAAATACTTTTCTATTCACCACGAAGCACACGAAGGACACGAACTCCGGAAAAACAATTCTCTGTTCTTACCTTCGTGCTCTTCGTGCCCTTCGTGGTGACATGTCACCCATTCATTTCCTTGGCGGCAAGCTCGACCGCCTGCAAGATTTTCGTGTAGCCGGTGCAGCGGCAGAGATTTCCCGACAAGGATTGACGGATCTCGTCGCGCGTCGGCTGCGGATTCTCATCCAACAACACCTTTGCGGTGAGGAGAATTCCCGGGATGCAATAGCCGCACTGCGCCGCGCCGAGATCGGCAAAAGCGCTCTGCAGCGGATGCGGTTTGCCATCTTGCATCATGCCTTCCACGGTCATGACCTCGGCATTCACCGCTTCGATGCCGAGCATCAGGCACGACAGCACAGGCTTGCCGTCGACGAGGACGGCGCAGGTGCCGCATTCGCCCAGCTCGCAACCATGCTTGGTGCCGGTGAGCCCCATGTCTTCGCGCAAGACCTCAAGCAAAGTCTTGTTGATCTCGGTCGCGACTTCATGGATTTCGCCGTTGACTCGAAGCCGCAAGAGCGTTTTTTTCGGCGGCTGATCCTCGGCGTATTTTTTTCTTCGGTTCACTTCGTTCTGCTCGCTAGAGTTTAAAAAACCTTCTGGCTTTTAACTCGAATCGCGGCAAGGTTCCCGGCGCAACCAACTCGACGATGGGCCGAAGGCCGATGCGTTCACGCATGCGCCGGCTCACTTGTTCAGCCAATTCTGCCGTGGAGCCGTGATCGGATCTGGGCTCCAAGACGAGCTTGATTTCGCGCATCGCGTCCTTTGCAAAAACTTCGACGCGAAACTCCTCGAGAGCGGGGAACTCGCGCAGCACATTTTCAACCGCGCTGGGAAACACGTTGACGCCTCTGACGACGACCATATCATCCGCCCGTCCTAGGACGCCACCTTTGAGCAGCAAAAAGGGTCGGCCGCAGGCACAAGATTCATAGCTCGGCTGCACCAAATCACCGATGCGGTAACGAATCACGGGGCTGCCGATGCGACCAAGATTGGTGAGCACCAGCTCGCCCTGTTCGTTATCTTTGACCGGCATGCCTGTGGCCGGATCGACTACTTCCGCGATAAATTCTTTTTCGTTGACATGCACGGCCTCGGGTTGAAACTGGCACTGAAAGCCGAATGCGCCTACTTCCGTGGCACCGGCGTGATCGTAGCACTTCGCGCCCCAAGCCTCTTCAATCATTTTTTTGGTGCTGGGGATACTCGCTCCAGGCTCGCCGGCATGAATGGTGATCTTTATCGCAGAATCTTTGGCGAGATCGATTGCGGCTTTTCTCGCCTCCGACGCCATATGGAGCGCGTACGTCGGCGTGCAAACGAGCACGGTCGCGCCGTAATCAATGATCGCTCTGAGTCGCTGGGCGGTGGATTGCGCGCCGCCGGAAACCGCCAGGGCGCCGAGCTTGCGCGCGCCTTCCCATCCCGCCCAAAAACCGATGAACGGCCCAAAGGAAAATGCGAAGTAGATGCGATCGCCGGCGCGGACACCGGCCGCTTCAAAGATAAATTTCCAGCACTCTGCCCACCAATTCCACGACTCGTCGGTATCGAGCCAATACATCGGCTTGCCGGTGGTGCCCGAGGTTTGGTGAATACGAATGTAGCGCTCCAATGGAAAAGTCAGATCACTGCCGAACGGCGGATGGCGCTGCTGGTCTTCGACCAACTCGCTCTTGGTCGTGAATGGCAGGTTTCGCAGCTGTTTGAGCGAATCGATGCGTTCAAGATCCGCGCCGGCATATTTGCCGCGGTAAAATTCATTCGCCGGCAACACCGCACGCAGCAGCTGGCCTAGTAGCTCCGACTGCAATCGCTCTAGTTCTTCACGGCTCGGAGAAACATTCATGGTGGATGGCCAACTAGCGTTTGCTCGGTGCGATGATTTTCGCTGAGTCGAAATCGATGACCACTTCCCAACGGCGTTCCGCGAACAGACGATGGGTTGCTTCGGCGCCGGGAAGGGCGATTCCCGCCGTATTGGCCAATTCTATGGCCCGCCCGGTGCGCTCGGGGCGCAAATTCAAACGAAAGCGTCTTTCGCCGAGATTGAAGACGGCATTGACCAGTTCGTCCAAGCGCCAGCTCTGAGCGCAGCCGGCCGAGGCGGCGCGGGCGAACATTTTGAGATCCAAACCCATCTTCTCGGCCAACTGCATCCCTTCATAGATCGCCAGTTGGGAAAACATCTGCATCATCTCATTGATGATCTTGCCCAACTGGCCGTTGCCGTTTTTGCCGAGATAGGTCACCGTGCGGCCGATCATTTGCAAGAACCGGCAGGCTGCGCTGAAACGCTTCGTAGCTACCGCCAACGAAGAGCGTCAGGTTGCCGTTGGTCGCGCCGATATCGGCGCCGCTCACCGGCGAGTCGAGCATCTCGATGCCGCGCCGGCGCAAGCTCGAAGCCACCGTCACCGCCAGCTCCGGGGCGGTGCTGCTCAGATCGACGAAGAGAGGCGCCGGCTTTGCGGCTTTGTCGATGCCCTGTTTACCCAGGGCAACTTCCTCGACGTCGTCCGGCTTGTAGCGAAGCGATGACGATGGTCGAACGCTGGGCAACTTCGGCGGGCGACGCAGCTTCCATCGCACCCTCGCTGAGCAGCGGCAGCATTTTTTCCCGCACCAGATCGAAAATCGTCAAGGGAAAGCCGGCGCGCAGCAAGCGCAGTGCGATCGCTCCGCCCATGTTGCCTAAGCCGATGAAACCCAGCTGTTCAGGTGATGACATGATCGTCGGTCTCGCATTCACTCAGCTTGAGTATTCCGGGTTCAAGGTTCCAGCTTTTAAGGTCGAGCGCCGGTCTGGCCTTGAGCTTTTGAACTTTGCGCGGATGTCGCGTCGGGGTTTACATCGAGTTCCGCAATCAAGTCGCGGATCACTTCCGGCACTTTGTCGATGTCGTATTCCCGCAGGCCGATTTCCAGATCGATGCTTGCGAGTTCTTTTTCCAAGACGCCCTTTGGCCGCTTGCCGTTGGCGACCTCGGCAATGCCTTCGCGCAGCATCTTGCGCAGCAGCAAGATGGCGCGGTCGCCGTAGCCGGGATGTTCGAGGGTTCGATCGACGATCGGTCCCTGGCTTTCCACCATGGCCTTGTCTTCCAGCGGAATGTTGCCGCGGATCTCGCCGTAGAATCTGCGGTCGTAGGGTTTGCGCTCCCGTTGCCTGGCTTTTTCGACGTAGCCGCCGTGATAACTTTTCTGCTCGGGCGGTTTGGGGTAGACCGTGAGGCGCATCTCCTCGCAGTGGGTATCGTCGATGGGCAGAATCCAAATCGCCTGCTGGATCGGCACCTCTAGGCCGTCACCGTCATTCTTCTCGTCCCAGGGTTCGCGCGACTTGCGGTTGATGCCGGGAAGCACCGTGCAGCGCTGGCGTACTTGTATCGTGTTCGGCTTCGAGCCGCGCGATACGATGTAGATCTTGACGCCATAGGCGCCTTCGACGGCTTTGAAGATAGGACATTGTTTGTAGATGCCGTGGAGATAAGTCATGTGAGTCGTATCGGTTGTGTTCTCCGCGCCCTGGAGCCAATTGCAGCTATAGCCCTTGCCGAGCCGCGTGTCTCCCCGTTCGGCCACGCGATAGCCGTCCATCACCAGGACATCATAGCGCGGCAGCGGCGGCGGATTGGCTTTTTCCGGTCCCATGTAGGCGAAGACAAAGCCGCCCAACTCTTCCACCGGATACCAGGGATGGTGAATGTTGGGCGCGGTCTTGATCGGTTCCGCTGGACGATCGACCACGTTGCCCTTCTGGTCGTAACACCAGCCATGATAGGCGCAGCGAATTCCCTGCGCCTCGATGATGCCGTACTCCAACGACGCCCTTCGATGAGCGCAGTGGCGTCCGAGCAAGGTTAGCTGGCCGGAGAGATCGCGAAACAGCACCAGCGCTTCGCCGAGGGCATCCACCGGCACAGGGATGTCTTTGACTTCCTCGGAGAGAGCCACCGGCCACCAGAATTGGCGCAGATAATTGCCGCCGAGAGACCCCGGCCCGACCTTCACGATGTCGTCCCAACTGAGTTCGCTCGCTCTGGTCATTTATTGTTCCCTCCGTTCGTCATCCAAAGTAGCACAAGAAGATTCGATCTCACCACGAAGGACACGAAGGTCACGAAGGATTCGGACATTTTCTCTTCAAACTTCGTGCTCTTCGTGACCTTCGTGGTAAAAAATCTGTTTCACGTTAGTTGCGGCTCGGCCGCGCTGGGAACTTCGTGGTGCAAATTTCCGTTCTCAACCGCATCTAATTTTGGTTCCAAGGCGGTTTAGCGATACAGTTGTTGAAAAAAGCCCTCCCGTTCGAGGTTGCGCAAGATCGTGTCGTCGTAGAATTCTTCCGGCTTAGCCGTTTTGGCGCGCGGCTCATCGGCTAGGCTTTCCAGCGCCAGGCGAATGCCGTTAAGCGTCGGATAGGGAATGCGCGGCATCTTGGGCGCGAACAGATTGTAGGTTTCATCGAGAACCGCTTGATCCTGAACCCGCAGGTACTTTCCCATCACGCGCTTGGTAAACGCGCCATCGGTCTTGTAGCGGTGCAGCCCTTCAGCATAGCCCATGAGAAAGCGGCGCGCCATGTCCGGCTGGCTCTGGAGAAAACGGTCGGTGACGACGACTTCGGAATTGGGAAACTCGATGCCGACGTCGGAGAAATCCACCAGCTCTTTGAATCCCTTTCTGATCGCTAGGGCCGTGGTCGGGTAAGATAGTACGCCGCCGTGGATCGTGCCGGACTGGAGTGCCGCGAAGATCGCCTGCGCCTCGCCGAACTGGAGAAAAGTCACATCGCGATCCGCAATATTGTGCTTTTTCAAAAGATAACGCGTGCCAAAGTCGGTATTGCTGCCGAAGCGCGAGATCCCCAGCCGTTTGCCTTTCAAGTCGGTGATGGCGCGAATGTCGGTCTGGGTAATCATCGACAGCGCGAGAGTATTAAAAGCAACCGCAATGATTTTTATCTCCGCGCCGCGCAGCCTGGCGGCCAGCGGCGCAGCGCCGCCCACCTGGCTAATTTTGATATCGCCGCCGACCAGGGCCTGGACCATCTTGGTGCCGGTGCTGATGTAGATCAGATCGACATCGAGACCGTGGCGCTGAAACGCGCCGGCCTCCTTGGCGAGCCAAAGCGTGGCCTGCGTCGCCGACAACGAGCTGTAGGCCGCGACCAATTTCTGCCCGCTCTGTGCCGATGCGCTGGCGTGGCAGCCCAGCGCATGAACCGCGGCCAAACAAACAAAGAACCATTTCATTGCCTCGGACTCTATGTTAGGTGGAAAATTGAAGTCAAGGCGGACTGCGCGGAGCGACCCTGGCTTGACAAGCGCGCGCAGGCGGAGGAGATTTTTACACCGAACATGGCCAAGATCGTTTTAGCACTGGCGACGTCGCATAGTCCGATGCTGTGTGTGCCGCCGAACGAGTGGGTGGCGAGCTACGGCGCCAAGGATCAGCATGATCCGAGCTTGCCGCATTATCCGGAGCTCTATCGGCAAAACTCTTCACGGCTCGCGTCAGAGATAACTGCTGAAAAATGTCAGGAACGGTTCGCCACGGTGCAGGGCGCCATGGACCGGATGGCGAAAACGCTGCAACGAATTTCTCCGGACGCCGTGATCGTCATCGGCGATGACCATCACGAAATGTTTCCCGAAGACCATATGCCCGCCGTGAATGTCTATTGGGGCGAGAAGTATTTAAACTCGCCCGCGGAGCTGGAAAAAATCCCGCCCTTTCGCCGGGCCGGAATGTGGGCCTATCACCCGCAGGAGCCGGAGTGGTATCCCTGCGATGCCGAGCTGGGACTCCAAGTGATCGAGTCGCTGATCGCGCAACAATTCGATATCGCGCACTCGCGCTCGGTTTCTTCGGATCGCGGCATCGGCCATGCTTTTAACTTCATCGTGCGCCGCTTTATGGCAGCGACGCAGTCGATTCCACTGGTGCCGATTTTTCTCAATACCTATTTTCCGCCGACCCAGCCCACCGTGCAGCGATGTTACGCGCTCGGCAAAGCGCTACGGCAAGCGGTCGAAAGTTGGGATGCCGATAAGACCGTCGCCATCGTCGCTTCGGGGGGCTTGTCGCATTTCGTCGTCGATGAAGCGATGGACCGCGCGCTGCTCGCCGCCATGGCTCAAAAGGACCAAACGGCGATCTGCCGCTGGCCCGAGCGGATCTTTCAGTCGGGCACCTCGGAGATCAAGACCTGGATCGTTCTCGCCGGCGCCATGGAACAAACCGCGCTGCAAATGCGCTTGATCGATTACGTCACCTGTTACCGCTCTCTGGCCGGCACCGGCGTCGGCGCCGGATTTGCCGAGTGGGTGTGAGCTATCCATCGGCGCTGCAGGGCGTCTAAGAATTTCTAGCCGAGTTTTGGCTTTCGTTCATTCCGCCAAGAGTTTTTTAGCCGCTGGACAACCTCGGAGGCCTGGGCGATGACGTCAGCGCGCTGACTGTATCGCCACCGACCGCTTCGTCCGGTTAGCCGCGCTTCTGCGCTTCGGCGAGCTACCGGTGGGTAGTGATTCAGTTTGATTTCAACGTCGCGTCGATGTAGGTGCAGGTCCCCCGCGCGTGCTTTTTTTGGGCGACCCTAGGGGGTCGCCCCGACAAATTCTGGTGAAAATGAACCACCGCCTGCCGCGGTTTAGCCTTGTCGTAGTCATGCGCCATGTTATAATCCGCGCCGCTCTTGAGCTGGATCTGGCAAATCCATGACGGAATTAACCAAGATTGAGATTCGCGATGTGCAGCATGTGTATCAAAGCGATCTCTCTTCTGTCCCCGCCATCGGCAACGTGAACCTCACGGTGCGCGACGGCGAGTTTGTTGCTCTCTTGGGACCGAGCGGGTGCGGCAAGTCTTCGCTTCTGCGTGTTGTCGCGGAGTTACTCCGTCCCACGGCCGGCTCGGTGGTGATTCATTCTTCGCCCGAGAGGGAAAACGGCCGCCCGAAAACCGCGCTGGTCTTTCAAGAGTATGCGCTATTCCCTTGGCGCACGGTCCTCGACAATGTCGCCTTTCCCTTGCAGATGCGCGGCGTGGCCCATCACGAAGGCCTGAGTCGGGCGCGCGAAGTGCTGGCGCGCGTTGGACTGCAGCCATTCGCACGCGCTTATCCGCACCAGCTCTCAGGTGGCATGCGTCAGAGAGTAGGAATCGCACGTGCTTTAGCCGCGCAGCCAGAGGTGCTGCTCATGGATGAGCCGTTCGGTGCGCTCGATGCGCAGACGCGGACCGTGCTCCAGGAAGAATTGCTCCGTGTCTGGGAAAGCGAGCGCAAGACCGTCCTTTATGTGACCCACAGTATCGACGAAGCCGTCTATCTCGCCGACCGAATCGTGCTGCTGACGGCACGGCCGGGGCGAATAAAGGCGGAGTATTCGGTGGAACTCCCGCGCCCGCGCAATATGGAGATGCGCGGTTGGAATTCGTACACGAAGCTGTCGTTGGAGATCTGGACCTCGCTGCGAGACGAAGTAGACATGGCGATGGTTTCGGAAAAACCATGACTCGCGCAAGTAATGGCAACAGGGCGGTGGTGGGGCCTTTGCGAACTTCGCGTGCTTGACGGGATAAAATCCGAACCGGATAAGACTTATCTCGCGCAAAGAGCGCAAAGGACGCCAAGTTCGGAGAGTAATGATGTCTTATCGAGTTTTGTCTCGCGAAGTCACGATTCCTCTGGCGACTTCGCTGATTATGCTCGCCGCTTGGGAAACCCTGGTGCACACCGGCGTGCTGCGCGCGGCATTTTTTCCAGCGCCAACGAGTATCGCGCACACCCTCTTGGGGCTCGCTCTCAGCGGCGAATTGTGGGTTCACGCGGGCACGACGCTCGGACGTCTGGTCCTCTCCTTCGTCATGGCGTTGATCCCTGCTACGGCGCTTGGCCTGGCCATGGGTTGGTGGAGAACGGTGCGCACCACCGCTGACCCGCTGGTGAATCTTTTGTTTCCAATCCCAAGCATTGCGTTCTTTCCGGTGGTCATTTTCTATTTCGGCTTGAGCGAATGGGGACTGCTG
This sequence comes from uncultured delta proteobacterium, assembly GCA_963755715.1. Classification (GTDB taxonomy): domain Bacteria; phylum Desulfobacterota; class Binatia; order UBA9968; family UBA9968; genus DP-20. Next base: position 166,910 of record CAVWLW010000064.1, on the reverse strand, counting down.
CTGACGGGCGCGATCACGCCATTCCTCCTTATAACGGTTCAAGCAGCCGCTGCCATAGAAGGTCTCGAACGAACGCTGCTTGAAGCCGGCCGCAACTACGGTGCGACGGGCTGGCGGCTGTTCGTGCGGGTCATGCTTCCCGCGGCGCTGCCTCAGCTCTTTATCGGTTACCGACTGGCGGTGGGAGTCGGCTTCATCGTGATCGTGGCGGTCGAAATGATCGCGGCAAAACATGGTCTCGGCGGTTATCTCTGGCACTCGTGGCAGATCCTGCGCATCGAAGAAATGTACGTCGGGCTGGTGTTGATCGGCTTGTTGGGAATTTTCGTCACCTATGGTCTGGAAGCACTGGCGCGCCGGCTGATGCCCTGGCAAGTGGATCTCTTACGAGTGAAGGAACAGCGCTAATGCGGCAAAGACGCATAAACTTGCGTGGTCTTGTCTCGCCCTTGGCGGTCGGTTTGCTGTGGGAGCTGCTGGTGGCGTTGGGAGTTCTTAACGCCACCTACCTGCCGCCGCCGAGTCAATTGGCGCCTCATCTCGTGGCGCTTTTGGCGGGAGGCGAGCTGTGGCGCCATCTGTCGATGACGTTGTATCGGCTGTGCCTGAGCTTCGCGTTTGCGCTGATACCGGCGCTGCTGCTCGGATTGAGCTTGGGCATGTCGCGTAATTTGCGGTTGGCGCTTGAGCCGCTTCTCACCTCGCTCTACGCGATTCCGAAGATCGCTCTGCTGCCGCTGGTCATGCTCGTGCTCGGCGTCAACGAGCGCACGCTGATCTTCACCTCTGCTCTGACGAGCTTCGTGCAAATGACCATAAGCACCAGTGGAGGGGTATTAGCGATAGACCGCAGCGTGCTCGAAGCCGGCAAAAACTACGGCGCGACCGGCTGGCGTTTATTTCGCTACGTATTATTGCCTTCGGCGTTGCCCGATATCTTTACCGGCATGCGCATTGGGCTTGCGCTTACTCTAGTGCTCGTGATCGCCGTTGAATTCACCGCAGCGCAGGAGGGTCTCGGCGCTTTTCTTTGGACTGCTGGACAGACCCTTTCGGCGAAGAATATGTTTTCGACCTTCACGGTAATCGGCGCTCTGGGCTGGCTCCTCAGCTATGGCCTGGAGCGCATCGGCAATCGGTTGATGCCTTGGCGCCAGCGGTCGAGCGCCGCTATGTTTTTGTGATAAGGAGCGGGTGTGGTGTATCCCAACTAACACGCTTGTTTAATTCAATGGAGGAAAACCTATGAATGGTAAGCGCTCATGGCAGAATTCGCTGGTTGCCCTCATCGCGTTGTTTTTTCTTGGGAGCATCGACACCGTCTTGGGGCAATCGGTCGTGAAGATTGGCTTCGTCCCCTCGGAGTCATTTGCGCCGCTGTTCGTCGCGCATGAGCGCGGTTATTTCAAAGCCCAAGGATTGACGACCGAGCTTGTTCGCTTGCCCAGCGGTGCGGCGATCCTCACCCAGGTGTCTACGGGGGACATGCAAGTGGGCGGCGGCGCCCTCGGCGCTGCCGCATTCAATGCGGCGCAACAGAAACTTCCCGTGGCGTTCGTCGCGCCAATGCATTTCGCGTACACGGAAGATTACTTGGTGGTTCGAAAGGCAGAGATCGATGCGGGTCGCTTCAAAACTGTCGCCGACTTGCGCGGCAAAGCCTGCGCTATCAACGCCAAAGGCGTGGCGACGGAATGGGTACTCGACGAAGTGTTGAAACCGGGCGGACTCAGGATCGACAACGTCGACGTCAAGACGCTGCCGTTTCCCGAAATGTTACCTGCCCTCGACAACGGCGCCATTGTTTGCGGGATCATTACCGAGCCCTTCGCGACGCAGGCAGAAGAGAAAAACATCGGCGTACGCCCGCTCAAAGCGAAAGCCCGGCGCCAAACCGGTGCCGATAACGGTGGCCTTCTGGAACAGCGACTGGGCGAAGAAGAACGATAGCGCCGCCAAGGCGTTCATGAATGGCTATCTACGCGCGGTACGAGATTTGAGTGAGCCAAACGCCTGGAAGGCGCCCGTGCACACTGAGATCATCAGTAAGCACACCGGTGTTGCCGCTGCCGTCTTGCTCAAAACCCGCGCGCCGGTCTTCAGTCCCAACCTGGAGCTGGAAGAGAAAGAGATGATGTCGCAACAGGAGTTCAACCTGCGTCTGGGTTATTTGAAATACAAGGAACTAAAGCCGATCAAAGAGCTGATCGACCTCTCCTACGCCGAAGCGGCAGTCAAGCAGGCGGGGAGGAGATAAAAAACGGGACGTCAGGATTCCGGAAGACTCACCGCTGAGGCGCTGAGGACGCTGAGGAAAGATTTTTCTCCTTAAGAAATATTCCGGCCTCTGCGAACTCTGCGTCTCTGTGGTGAATTACGATCCGGAGAATTACGAGGAACTCAATGCGCGTCTACGAAGCCATCGGTGAAACTCTAAAGCGTCTCGAAGTGCAGGCGACGTTCGGTCTGATGGGCGATGGCAATCTCCGCTTCATGACCTATCTGGCGGACGAGTTAGGCATTCCTTATTATGCCGCCCGCCATGAGGGCGGCGCAGTTGCGATGGCTGACGGCTACGCGCGTGTGACCGGCCGGGTCGGCGTGTGCAGCGTTACCCAGGGGCCAGGGGTGACCAATACCCTCACTGCTTTGACCGAGGCGCGCAAAGCCAGCACGCCGATGTTACTCCTTGCGGGCGATACCGCGGCAAGGATCTTACGGCACAATCAGGATGTCGACCAGACAGCCATATTCAAATCGATCGGTGTTACCGTGGCGCGAGTGCGCTCGGCCGACACCTTGATGATCGATCTCAGCCGCGCCTTCAATCAAGCTCTCGCCGCGCAGCAGCCCATCGCGATCTCCATCCCGACTGACATACAAGGGCTGGAGTGCGAGGCCGATGGATTAGCCGCGGTGACAGTGCAAACTTCGATGCCTAGCCGACCTCCGGCTGAAGAAATTCGGCGCGCCGTGGAGTTAATCGCCGCCTCTAAGCGGCCGGCGATCATCGCCGGCCGGGGGGCAGTTCGGTCGAACGCCAGGGAAGCGCTAGAACAACTGGCCGAAAAGGTAGGTGCGTTGTTGGCGACCACCGCCCAGGCCAAGGGTTTGTTCGCTGGAAATCCTTTTTACGTCGGAAGCTCCGGCGGATTTGCCTGGGAACTGGGTGAGCGGCTGCTTCTACAGGCTGATTTGATTTTGGCGTTCGGGGCCAGCCTGAACTACTGGACGACCCGAAACCGCGAGCTCTATAGTCCCACCGCGCGTATTCTGCAGTGCGACAGAAACAGCGCGGCCATCGGCGCTCTTACATCGGCTGATTTTGGTTTGGTAGGCGACGTAGCGGCGACCGCCAAAGCTCTAACCGAGGAGTCGGCTCAGCGCGGCTTTAGCGCTACCGGTTTTCGCACGCCGGAGATCCGCCGGGAGATCGAATCATTTCGACTCGATAACTTCCAGGATCAAAGCAACGGCCGCACCATCGATCCGCGCACGTTGATGCTCAATCTCGATCGGATGCTGCCGCGAAATAGAACTGTCGTCATCGACAGCGGGCATTGCATGGGCTGGCCGATCATCTACCTTTCCGCGCCGGACGCCGCCGGCTTTGTTTTTTCCAACGACTTCATGGCGGTCGGTTTAGGTTTGGGAACCGCCTTCGGCGCTGCGATCGCCCGCCCCGATCGTCTGACCATTTGCACCCCGGGGGATGGCGGGCTCATGATGAGCCTCGGCGAGCTCGAAACTTTCGTGCGTTATAAAATTCCGGCGCTCGTGGTCGTTCTCAACGATGCGTCGTATGGCGCGGAGGTGCATTTGCTCAAGAACGTCGGCTTGCCGGGACATGGGGCTTTCTTCCGCGACAATGACTTTGCGGCCATCGCCACGGCGATGGGCGCCGATGGAATCACCGTCCGCGACGTCGGAGACCTTGAAGCGCTGCGAACGTGGCTTGATGAGCGCCGCGGACCGATGGTGGTCGATTGCAAGCTCGATCCGCAGTTGCGCGGCGATTGGTTTAGCAAAGTCTTTGCTCCCGGCGGGTGGTATCAGCGCATGTGCGGACATTGAGATGATGAAAAACGTTCAGAAGAGATTCAAACCGTTCCAATCGTTTAAAACGTTTTGAACGGAGCGCAGTGGTTGAACGGCTTGAACTGCGTTTTCGAACTCCAAATCAGTGAGCGACTTACGTTCGGGAAAGAAGGAGAAACAAAATGGCTCTACAGGTCAAGCGTGAAAACGTGCCGGAGAAAAAGGTCGTGCTCAAGACCGGAGAAGGCGAAGGCTCGATGATCATTCGGCAGGCCTACGGAAACGAGAGCAGCCTTCTCGTCGCGTTGCGACCGCCGGGCTACCATACCAGGCCGCACATGCACGCTTCGGAGCAAATCAATCACGTGCTCGAAGGCGAAATCTGGTTTTTCGTAGAAGACAAGGGTTATTACTGTAAGGCAGGCGATTTTCATCGAATCCCAGCCAACCGCGTCCACTGGGCATGGAATCGTTCCCACGCCATCACCACCGTCGTTGAATCTCATTCGCCTCCGCTGGTCGGTGGCGATCTGCGCGACGGCGCGGCAGCGCTCTTCGATGAAAACGAAAGTCCCCAGCTACGAGCGGAGGGTGAAAACAAGTTTGTCACCTACGACTCGGAAAAAGTGGAAAGCCAATACTTTTCCGGCAAGAAGGAAAAGTAACCATGAATCCGATGCGATGCTTGGCCGGCTTGATTGCTTTCACATCGCTGTCTTGGGGAAGCTTTGGCAATTTGGTTTCCGCCCAAGAGCTTAAGCGCCTGCGCTATGGCACCACGATCAGCACGGTGAATCTGCCGGTCTGGGTGGCCAAGGAGAGCCGGCTTTTTGCCAAGCATGGTCTCGACCCTGAAGTGATTATGATTCAGGCCGGTGCTTTGACGACGTTGGCAATCATCAGCGGGGAGCTGCAATTCTCCGGCGCCGGCGCCGCTTCCGTCTTAGCGGCACGAATCAAAGGCAGCGACATCGCTCTAATGGCCTGCCCGGCGGATTCCGATTTGGTTTACTTGATGGCGCGGCCTGAAATAAAGAGCGCCGCAGAGCTAAAGGGCAAATCGAGCGCGGTGACCCGGTTGGGGTCGACGACCCATTTCTATCTGCGCTCGGCGCTCAAGTACGCGGGACTTAATCCAGAAAAAGATGTCACGATCCTTCAACTGGGAACCGAATATGCGGCGGCATTGGAAACCGGCAGGATTGCGGCGGCGGCGCTGCCTTTTGATCTGGCATTGCCTTATGTGCAGAAAGGTTGGCCGGTTCTATTGGACTTGTCCAAAACTGATTTTGTTTATCCCGCCTCTTGCGTCGTGAGCAGCCGTGCCTTCGTGAAGGAACAACCCGACACGGCGGAACGCTTTCTCAAGGCGTATATCGAAGCCATCCATCTAATGAAAAAAGATCTCAGCGTCGGCGAGAGAGCCTATAATAAATGGCTCAAGCCGAAAGATGCGCTTCTCGCCAAAAAAGCTGTGGAGGCCTACGCGAATCTGTTCAAGCCGATCCCGCGCGTCACGGATCGAGGCATTCAGGCGGTCTTGGAAGAGCTGGCGTTATCGACTCCTGTGCCGAAGGAGTTGCTCGATCATCCGGAATATTTCCGCGTGAGCGGGCCGTTGGAAAAGCTCGTCAGCAGCGGCTGGATCGATCAGCTCCGAAAATAGCGCGGTGATCATTGCGAATTTTCGGTGCCCCGAGACACCAACCGGCGCGCGCGCTGCCACGCTTCGACCAGCCCGCCGGGAAAGAAAAGCACGACCAGCATAAAAAGCACGCCAAATATGATCAGGTGAAACTCGACCCATCGCACGGCCAGCACCTCTCTTAAGATCACATAAAAAAGCGCGCCCAATACTGGTCCGTGGACGGTGCCGACACCGCCGATATAAGACATCAGCACGGCGTCGAAAGTCCACGCTGGAGAAAAAGTGTGCTGCGGATAGTAGCTCACGTGGTAGTAGGCGAAGGCGCCGCCGGCGAGTCCGGCCAGCGCCGTGGAGAGCGCCAGCGCGAGAAGCTTGTGACGCAATGCGCTTACACCCGTAGCTTCCGCGGCCGCTTCGTCTTCGCGCACGGCGCGGATGCCGAGGCCGAGGCGCGACGGCACCAGCCAAGCAACCACTCCTACGCTCACCATGGCCATGGCTAGAGTCAGATAATAACGTGGCAAAATATTGTACGAAGTAAGTTCCGCTGCCGGGATCGTGGAAATCTGCGGCAACAAATTTCCGATCGTAATGCGCAGTATCTCGGCCAATCCCAGCGTGCCGATGGCGAAGTAGGCGCCGCGTAGACGGAATGCCGGGACGCCGATAATCAATCCAAATAACATCGCCACGAGGGCGCCGGGAAAAAGCGCCAAGATCAGCGGCGTCCCACCGACCCAAAGCGTGCGCGTGACTAAAGCGCCGAGTCCAAAAAAAGCCGCGTGGCCGAGATTGATCTGGCCGGCGTAGCCGCCGAGCAAGTTCCAGCTCTCTGCCAGGACGACCGCAAGAAAAATTTGCACGCCGAGATTGAGCAGATCGCTACGCATCGTAAAGAGCGGCAGCGCGGCGAACGCCGCGGCGAGCATGATGCCCGCGCCGAGCAATTTCACGAGCGCGCTCCGAAAAGCCCTTGGGGCCGCACGACTAACACGATGAGAAAAAGAATCAGTCCGACGACTTCACGGTACGGACCGCCGAGAAACACCACGCTCATTGCTTCGGCGAGGCCGAGGATGATGCCGCCGGCAAAGCTGCCGAAGAGCGAACCGAGGCCGGCGAGAACGATGACGACCAGTGCTTTCAGCGTCCACTCCAGACCGATGGATGGACTGATCGCGTAGGAAACGCTGACGAGTCCTCCCGCGATTCCGGCGAGCGCGGTGCCGAGGGCAAAGGCGAGCAGGTAAGTTTTTCCCACCGGGATTCCCATGAGAGCCGCAGCTTCCCAATCTTCGGCGGTGGCGCGAATCGCGCGGCCCCAACGCGCCTTGGCGAGAAAAAGATGGAGCGCGGTTAGAATCCCGAACGCGAACACGAGGCTGCTCAGACGTAACCACGGAATTGCCAAACCGCCGAGCCGCAGCACCGCGCCGGCGTAGGCAGTCGTCACCGCGCGCTCGTCCGCGGTCCACAGTCGAATGGCAAGGGCGTGCAAAACCAGCGTGAGACCGAAACCGATGAGCAGCGAATTTTTGATGCGCGTGTCTTCGTGGGCTTTGACGACGAATTGAAACAGCGCCCAATAGAGCAATAGTCCGAGCACGAACATGGCCGGGGCGACGGCGAGCAGCGAAACAAACGGGTCGATTTTCCAAAGGGTGAATAGCCAAAAGGTGCCGTAGCCGCCGAGCATGAGCAGCTCGCCGTGGGCGACGTTCAAGACGCGGAGCACGCCAAACGTGAGCGAAAGACCGGCGGCCGCCAAGCCGTAGAGGCCGCCAACGAGGAGACCGAGAATGAGTTGTTGGGTGAGGATCATCGAGAATTGTTTAGCCGCAAACAACGCAAAGTAGTGATTCACCACGAAGGACAATATTTCCAGCGCGGCAGAGCCGCAACCGAAACTCGGAGTATCTCCCGCAAAGACGCAATAGGGCGCAAAGCTTCGGAGATTCGAGGTGTGAACAATTCATTCATAATCAGTTTTTGTCCTTGTCACCGCATAACCTTATCGGCGCACTTCGCAGTAGACTTGGCGGTGAAAACATATTCTCTGCGAAGCCTCAGAATCATTTGCGCGGGTCCACGCACGATTTTGAGACTACTAGTACGATACGAAGATTCCACGAAGTTTATGATAACTAATTTCCGAAACCTTCGTGTCCTTCGTGCGCTTCGTGGTGAGAAAGTTCTTGCTCATACAATACAAACGTTAGGTATCTCTACCGGTAAATATTTGTTCCGTCTTATCGCATCGCTGTAGCTTATCGCGCCAACGGTCCTAGATAAGCGGCGCGGATGTGATCGTCCTCGAGCAGTTTTTTGCCGTCGCCCTCGCCGACGATTCTGCCGCCTTCGAGAATATACGCGCGTTGGACCAACGCCAGTACGGCGTGCACGTTTTGCTCGACGATCAACAGGCTCATGCCGTCGCGATGCAGCTCGGCGAGGATGGCAAAGATCGACTCGACAATTTTCGGCGCTAGGCCAAGGGACGGTTCGTCGAGCAGCAGCAGGCGAGGAAGGCCCATGAGCGCGCGGCCCAGCGCGAGCATCTGCTGCTCGCCGCCGGAAAGTAATCCTGCAGTTTGGCGCTGGCGCTCGAAAAGACGCGGGAAGAGAGTGAAGACGCGCTCCATTTGAGCACGTTTTTCTTTTTGTGCGCGCTCAGTGAAGGCGCCGAGCTCGAGATTTTCACGCACCGTCATGGCGGCGAAAAGCCTCCGGCCTTCCGGGACGAGGGCGATGCCATGCTCGACGATCCGTTGCGGCGAGGCTGCGGTGATTATTTTATCCTGCCAGCGAATCGCGCCGGCGCGCGGCGCGAGCAGGCCGGAAATGGTTTTGAGCAGAGTCGATTTGCCAGCGCCGTTGGGGCCGACGAGGGCGACCATTTCGCCGGGGCGAATCATCAAATCGACGCCGTAAAGGGCCAGAAGCGGGCCGTAGGCAACTTGAAGACTTTTTACTTCGAGCATGCTTTATTTACTAACCGTTCAAATCGTTCAAAACGTTCAACCGCTGCGCTCCGTTCAAGCCCTCACCTCTCTTCGACGCAGTCCAGGGCATGCATTCCTCCCCCGTGGCGCGGGGGAGGATGAAGGACGGGGCTTGAACGACTTGAACCATTTGAACGCTGGGGATCATTCAGATCGTTTCCCCGAGATAGACTTCGATCACGTGTGGATCTTTCGCCACAGTTGCCGGCGCGCCTTCGGCGATTTTCTCGCCGGCGCTGAGCACGACGATGCGATGCGAAATATCGAGCAACGCCCAGACGATATGCTCCACCAGGACGACGGTCAGACCGCCGCGCTGCAACTGTCGAATGAGGTTTATCGCCGCCGCGGTTTCAGTCGGGGTCAATCCCGCCATGAATTCGTCGAGCAATAAAAGTTTCGGCGACGTCGCCAGGGCGCGGGCCAATTCGAGGCGCTTTCGATCCATCACCGTGAGAGTGTTCGCGGGACGATCCGACCGGCCCGCCAAACCGACCGAAGTCAAAAGTTCGCCGGCCTTGTCGCGCGCCTTGGATCCCGTAAGCCGATCTCTGCCGTAGCCGAGACCGACGAGAACATTCTCCTCAGCGGTGAGGCCGAGGAATGGACGCACAAGCTGAAAAGTTCGCGCCAGGCCGCGATGACAAAGCTGATGGGGCGGCAGTTTATTGGTACGCTCGTCCTGAAAGAAAATGTCCCCACTATCCGGATAAAAAACCCCGCTGACGAGATTGAACAGCGTCGTTTTTCCCGATCCGTTCGGACCCATGATGCCGAGGATCTCGCCCTCTTCAACGGTCAAACTGACATCTTTGACCGCAGCGACGCCGCCGAAGGTCTTGGTAGCTTTCCTTACAGTCAGCAGGGGCATGGTTGAATTGGCAAGAAGGGATTACGAGCGTAAGTGAGTTTCGGCTGTGCTGGTAAGAATGTGACCTAGCGCTGGTTGAAAGGCAGCGCCGGATAAGCAAAGGGTGCGGTGGCGTTTTCTTTGGGCCAGATGAGATGTTGTTTCCCCTTTTGCCACTGAATAAATACGCCGGAAATCTCTGCTGTTCCATCCGCGCGGAAGCGCAAGGGGCCCGACACCGTCATCATATTCGTACTCGCCAGTGCTTGGCGAAGCGCGTCGCGGTCCACCGCCTTGGCTCTCGTCAGCGCATCGGCAAGGATCTGGACGACGGCGTAACCGGGGCCTACGACGGGGTCGGCCAGCCGGTTGTGTTTGCTGCATGTAAGTATCGTTCAGCTCCTTGACCTGCGGATACTTGAGGGCGGCGTGCCAACCCGTGCCCAATATCGTGTAGTCGCCCGCGGCGCCAAGATTGTTCGTCCAAGCCGGCGAGTCTGACCCGCGCAGCAGCATCAGAAACTTCGGCGTGAAATCCAGCTCCTTCATTTGTTTGACCAGCGTCATGCCGTCAGGCGGCGATGGCACGCCCAAGACCGACTCAGCGCCTGCCGATTTTGCCTGTAAGATCACATTCGAGAAATCTTTGGCGCCCGGCGCGTATTCTCCCTTCACGACGACTTCATACCCGGCTTCCTTTCCGAACGATTCCCAGTAACCGCCGATTTCTTGTCCCCAATCGGTTTTCTCCAGAAACAAAGCTACCTTCTTGGGACGTTGATTCTCCGCCAGTGAGCCATTGAGAAGACGATAGGTTTCTCTGGCGATTTGCGGCGACTTCCAAAAAGGCGAGAAGAGATAGCGATAACCCTGCTTGTGAATGCTCTCCAGGGCAAATCCCACACCCAGGTAGGGAATCCGATTCTTCTCAGCGACAGTGGCGCCCGCGGCATGAAGATCAGAGCCGACTCCGCCCAAGTAAGCGACTACGCCCTGGGCGGCGTGAGTCTCCAATCGCGCGACGGTTTTAGTTGCATCGGATTCGTCATCGAGCACGATCAACTCCAAGAGTAAGCGCCGGTTCCCCACTTGGACCCCGCCGCCGGCGTTGATTTTCTCCACGGCAATGTCGTATCCGTGTTTGAGCTCATTGCCGATGGCGGCGTAGCGACCGCTGAGAGGCGTTACGACGCCGACCTTAATGGTTTGCCCCATTGCCGCAACGCCAAAGCCGAGCCATGCGATCTGCATTGCGAAGAAAGCCGAAACTATCGGTTTCATGATCGCCTCACTAGCCAATTGAACATGCCTTTCCTATCTGCACGCGCATATGCGGCGGGAGCGCAGGATATGGCCTCATGGCGGTTAGCGTTGGCTGAACTCCGGCGCGGGGTAGCCGAACGGCGCGGTGGCAAACTCCTTGGGCCAGACCAATTCTTGTTTACCTTTGAGCCATTGCAGAAAAAAGACTTTGACTTCACCGGTGCCGTCGGAGCGGAATCGAACAGGTCCGGCTACCGTGGTCATATTTGTGGCGGCGATGGCGTCGCGAAGCTTGTCGCGGTCCAGGGTTTTCGCGCGCGTCAGCGCATCGGCAAGAATCTGCAGGCAAGCGTAAGATGGCCCCACAAGCGGATCGGAGGGACGGTTAAAGAGTTTCTGATGCGCTTCGTTCAGCTCGGCGACTTTGGGATATTTCGCGGCGAAGTGCCAGCCGGGGGAGAGTAAAACGTAGTCGCCGTCCTTGCTAAGATTCTGTGACCACACCGGTGGGTCAGCGGCGCGAATGAACATATCGACCTTGGCGTTTAAGTCCAGTTCCTTCATCTGCTTGACGATGGTCATCCCGTCCGGCGGTGATGGTAGTGCGAGAACGGTTTCCGCACCTGCCGATTTGGCTTTCAAAATCAAATCGGAAAAATCTTTTGACCCCGGCGCATATTCGCCGCTGGAGACGATCTGATAGCCGTGCTTCTTGGCCGCGCTTTCCCATAGTCCGCCCATTTCCTTGCCCCAGTCTGTCCGTTCGAGAAAGAGCGCCACTTTGCGCGGTCGTTGCGCCGCGGGAATCAGCGCATCGAAGAAAACGAAGGTCTCAGTTGTCAAGTCCGGCGATTTCGGAAAAGGCGAGAAGAGATAGCGCAGGCCTTGTTTGTGAATGCTGTGAAGCGCAAAGCCGATGCCGAAGTAAGGAATCTTGTTCTTATCGCCGATGGAAGCCGCCGCCGCGTGCAGATCGGAGCCCGCTCCGCCCAAATACGCCACGACGCCCTGGGTGGCGAGGGTTTCCAAGCGCGCGACGGTTTTAGTCGGATCCGACTCATCGTCCAACATGATCATTTCGATCTGCAGCTTCTTGCCGCCAACCGTCACGCCGCCCGCGGCGTTGATTTGCTGCACGGCGATCTCGTAGCCGGCTTTGACCTGGCCGCCAAGCGCAGCGTACCTTCCGGTCAGCGGAACCACCGCGCCGACTTTGACGGTTTGGCCGATGACCTTGGAACCGAAGCCAAAAAGCGCAACGACTGCCGCTAGTGAAATGAGAATTACACGCCTCATGCGATTCTCCTTATGCCGGGATTTTTGCCGCGACGATAGATAACACTCTCGGGGTCGGCGCGTCAAAGTTAAACCGTGCCCCACACTCTGCGGGCGGTGTCGATGACCAATTTTAACTTCTGCCACTGTTGGTCTTCCGTGAGCAGATTGCCTTCCATTGTCGACGCAAAGCCGCATTGCGGACTGATCGCCAAGTTTTCCAGCGGCACGTACTTGCTCGCTTCTTCGATGCGGCGCGCGAGCTGATCCTCGGATTCCAATTCGGCAAGCTTGCTGCTCACGAGTCCCAACACAACTGTCTTGCCGGGCGGCACGAAGCGAAGAGGCTCGAAAGTGCCGGCGCGTTCTGATTCGTATTCGAGGAGAAACGCGTCGACGTTGAGCCGGCCGAAAAGTTTCTCGGCGATGGCGTCGTAGCCGCCCTCGGCGTACCACTGGCTGCGATTGTTGCCGCGGCACAGATGAATCGCCAAAATTGTTCCTGGCCGTTTCGCGCCTTCCAAGCAGGCGTTGTCGGCGCGAATCGCTTCGTCGAGCGCCTGGTCAGGGTCGAGGCCCATTTCAGTTTTTACATAGCTGCGCCATTTCGGATCGATGTAATAGCTGTAGCGCGGCGCGTCGATCTGCACGTATTGTGCTCCTTCGTTGACCAGCGCCTGCGATCTCCGCCTTGACGATCGGCACGATGTCCGAAAGAAAATCGGAATACGTTGGATAGACTTTGTCACTGATGCCTTTCTTATAATAGATGGCGGGAAATTGATTAACCGTGGGCAGCGTGACTTTGACGTCGCCGGGACTATGCTGCTTGACGAAAGCAAATTCATGCCCGGTCAATCGCCGGGTCTGTTTGATCTTGCCGACTACAGTGCCGGGCACCATCGAAGGACGGGACGATGCGCCGGTGCCGGTTTGCCAAGTGCGTGCAACCGCCACGCCTTCGTCGATTCCTTCGACGGCGTCGTTGAAATCGCTCATGAAGTTGCCGCGGCGCAGCTCGCCGTCGGTGAAGATCTTGAAGCCAAGATCCTTCTGCCGTTCGATCACTCGCAGGATGTGCTTGTCTTCGAGCGCGCGCAGTTGCGCGGTGTCGGAATTCGTATTTCGCGCTTGCAGAAGCTCCGCCGGTCGAAGAAGACTGCCGATATGGTCTGCGCGATACTTAGCTGGCATATTACCTCCTTAGGCAGGCCGATGAAAAAGGCCCACCTGCTTCGTTGCGCTCAACCGCCTCGCTCCAACGTACTCAACGTACGCCTCCGCTCGTCGGTCAATCGCGCGCCTTGCATCTGGTTCCTTTTTGATCGACCTGCAAGATAGTCTGGGCTTGAAAAATTTACTTACTCCGCTAAAAGTTTTTTCAATCTGGCGATGACTTCCGGCGGCTGGGCGATGACGTCTTTCGCCAGCGCTGCGAGCTGCTCGCCGCCGACGGGCTCCACCGGCCAATTGCGCTTTTTTGCCTCGGCTACTAACTCGGGATCTTTGAGTGTTTTACTCCATGAGTCGCGCAGAATGTCTATTCGATCCGCGGCCATCCCCGGCGGCGCGGTCCACGGCCGGCCAAACTCATTAGGCGCCATGACTAGGATGGCAAGGCGGCGGTCGGCATCCCGGCTTTTGTATCGGTCCATCAAGTCATAGACCGTGGGCGTTTCCGGAAGCTGAGAATCGCGTTTCCTGCCAGTCTGCACGAAGGGGCGTGTGAAGCCTTTCTTAAACCAACTGATGTGCGGCTCGCGGCCAAAAAATGCCGCAATGGTAATCAGGCGGCACTGCAACTCACCTCGTTCGAGTGCTACGTCGATGTCTGCGGCGCCTTGGTATCCGGTGATGATGGTGAATTTGACGCCGAACACTTCCTCTAACAGTTTGGGAATATGATAGGTCGTCGAGGCCGTGCCGGTAGAGCCGCATCTGGGCGGATCGTTTGCCTTGCGCAGATCGTCGATCGTCTTGTACGGACTATCGCCGCGAAAGAAAAACACCGATTCGGTTTGCTCCGGCGTGCCGAGCCAGTTGAACTTCGCCCAATCGTACTGTACTTCTTTGCGGCCGATCAATTGATCCATATAGATACCGGGATTGATCGAGCCGAGCGTGAGGCCGTCTGGCTTGGCGACGTTGTAGATGTAATTCGCCGCGATGACGGAGCCGGCGCCCGGCATGTTTTGTACGGTGACGCTCGGGTTGCCAGGAATGTGTTTTCCCAAGTAGGTCGCGATATGTCTTGTCCAAAGATCGTAAAGATCGCCGGGCTGGCCGCCGCGGATGACTCGTACCGATTTCCCCTGAAAGAAATTCGATTGGGCGTGGAGACGTGGAACCAAAACCAAACTCCACGCGAATGCACCGAGAGAAGAGTGCAAGGGAGAGCGCGGGGCCAAGTTTTTTCACACTAGCTTCCTCTCGGCGAGGATCGCCTATTTGGGAAAAGCCAATTGGATATAACTGTATGCCGCGATTGCGGCGGTGGCGCCATCGCCCGCCGAAGCGATCGCTTGCGCCGCCGAATCCTGACGAATATCGCCGGCGGCATAGAGACCGTCACGCTCGGTTTTCATCGAGCCATCGGTCGGCACGTGCCCAGTATCGCTGAGTTTCACGAGGCCTTTCAAGAATGCAGTATTCGGCTTCATGCCGACGTAAACGAATAAACCGGCCAAGTCGATTTGCGATACTTCATTGGTTAACAACTCGCGCACGCGCACGCCGCTCACGACGTCGTCACCTAAAATTTCTTCCACAGCGGTTCGATAGCGCGACGATATCTTTGGATCGCTCAAAGCTCTTTGGAGATAGGAATGTTGGCCGGAAAAACTTTCTTCCCGGTTAAAAATTACAACGGACTCGGCGTAGCTCGAAAGCGTGAGCGCTTCCTGCAAAGCAGAGTCGCCGCCGCCAACGACGCCGACGACTTGCCCGTTGTAAAGCGGCCCGTCACAGCTCGCGCAATGACTGACGCCGCGGCCGAGCAGCTTCGCTTCGCCTGGGATACCGAGGTCTTTGAGCGTCGATCCGGTGGCGACGATGACCGCTTTGGCTAGGTGGGATTCTTCGTCGGTGTTAACCGACCAAAGGCGATCCCTTGCTTCGAGGCTCTGCACTTCGGCGCGTTGGAACTCGGCGCCCTGGTCGGCGGCTTGGCGCTGCACTGTCGGACATAATTCGTAGCCGGCGACACCGTCGGGAAAGCCAGGAAAGTCCTCGATCTTCTCGATGCTGATCAAATGACCGCCGGGAATGTTCGATTCCATGACCAAGGTCGAGAGACCGCAGCGGGCAGCGAATAGGCCGGCGGTCAGACCGGCTAGGCCGGACCCGATGACTATGACGTCGTAGTCAGCCATACCGAGGTTGCCCTCTGAAGATGCGTGAGGGGTTAGGGGTGAGGCGTAAGGTGTATCGGAGGGACGCCTGACCCCTTACCATTCACCCCTTACGAGTTTTTATCTCCATTCATCCACTGAAACGGTCTTCTGATAGTTGCATCCCATGATGCGCCAGTAGCCGTTGGTTTCGCCGCCGACGACTACGATGTGAATTTCATCGGGCTTGAACATCTTGATCATTTCCTCCGGCGCCGCTTTCAGCTTCGATGCGTAGGGTTCTTCGCCGAACGTCGCACGCGGGTAAATGTAATTCTGGATCAGCTGATAATCCCAATACTCACCCGCGGGCATCAGCGCGTTTTCGTAAACCCATTCGATCATTTTTTCCTTGGTGTCGAAGCCGCCGCGGTCGATGTACTGGCGCGCCGCGATCGGGTCGAGCAGAAACGTCGGTGCGCTGTGCGCGTCCATGCCGCGCAGCATGTTGCGCACATGCTCGCGCCAGTATTTCTCGCGCACGCCGAGCGTGAACGCCGTGGAGCGGCAGCCGGTAAATATGCTCACCGTGCTGTCCGTCGGCTTGAACCCATGCTGCACGTGAAAAGGCGTCCACGGGCTGCGCTCCTCATTCTCGGCGAACGTCACGCTGCCGTAGGCGTAGCCATTGCCCTGGGAGCCCATGTAGCTGTCTCCCGGGATCGACCCGCCCTGGAGATTTTGCGATAGCAAACCATAAGCACGCCCGATGGTCGCGTTGGCGTGATTGTAAGGCGCCATGGCGCCGGTGCCCGAGTTCATGCCGATTTCATTTCGGATCGGGCCGTTGACGACGACCATTGCGGCCATCGAGCTCGTCGTGCTGCCGCGCGCGCTCACGCCGCTTGCCGCCAAGGCCAGGATCACCGGAAAATATTCCGGGCTCGCGCCCGCCATCACGGCATTGACCGCGACTTTTTCGACGGTGAATTCCCAGTGCTGACGAAATTGGTTCGAGCGGATATGCCCGGCGACCTCGTCCGGCTTGCGGCTCGTATGCGCGAGCATTTCCGCTACCCGCTTTTCCGTCGGCAAAACGATCGGTAACTTGTCCGTCCAATTATTTTCCAGGAACAGATGATGCAGGTTGTCGTCTGTATCGGAGTCCACCAATCTCGGCGTGGAGCGCTCGAACTTGATTTCCTTCAGATGATCGCCTTCGGCTGGGCGGGTGAGTCCTTCGATGACTTCCTGCATCACTGGGCGGCCACTGATCGGGCTCTTGCCGTCGACGTACGCTCGTAGCTGTTCGGCGGTCTTGCCCATGACCGGTTGGGGCACGAAAGTGTAACGCGCTTGGGGCATTCCATGCATGCGCGTCACCGACTGCACGGCCTTCTCGAAGACGTTAGTGTGGATAGCCACGGTGGGCACACCGTATTTGCTATCGAGAGCGATTGCGTGCACGGCGACCGCCGGCGCGCAAGTGCTTCAATGGCCGACACCGATGATGGCGCCGTCGCCGTTGGCCTTGATCATCTCCCAGGTTTTCGGATCGTCCTTGGTGTAGACGCTCGACATCTCCACAAGATTGGTGTTCACAGAGGGCATGTGCTCGGCGAACCAGTCTTGCACCTGGCGCAGAAACAGCCCCGAGTCGTCGAAGCGGGGGTCGACTAAATAAATGGTTTTGCCGTCCAGGCTTTCCAGCCGCGGCGCCATCGGCTTGGGCGTGATCTTGGGCGGAAATCCTACCGGATTGAGCACGGAGATTTTTTCAGTTCCGTTCGTATCGTCGGCCATGATTAAAGCCTCCTCTCGGCTACTTGCAAGCAGTCAATGTTCAGTCAAACCTATGCGATCTCGCGAACCAGCGTCAAGGGCAGACGAATCTCACATTCATTGCCGGCAGTCAGGTTCTAACTTTGTGCAGAATAAAGTGCGCGCCGGCGCTTTTTTGGGT
Organism: uncultured delta proteobacterium; assembly: GCA_963755715.1. Classification (GTDB taxonomy): domain Bacteria; phylum Desulfobacterota; class Binatia; order UBA9968; family UBA9968; genus DP-20. Next base: position 149,542 of record CAVWLW010000064.1, on the reverse strand, counting down.
TTGATAACGCGCTGTCATTTCTCTCATCGCAGTGTGGTCGATGTCCTGCGGTGGTTCACGATTTGATTTGCACGATAGGCACCTTAACCCCCAGGATATTTGTGCCGCCGCACGTCATTTTCTTACAACCAGCGATTCCAGCCAGGGACGAAATTCGTTGATCTTATCTTTGTATTCTTCCAGGCCGGTGAACAGGTATTCGCGCTTGGGGTCGAGGATGGAAAAAGGATTGACGATGCCTTCTTTGGGGATGTCGACGCGGAGAGAGTTCTCGCGCGTCAGTTTTTGGAACTGTGTCTGCCCATCGCGGCTTAAAATCCAATTCAAGAACACTTTGGCCGCGTTGGTGTTCGGCGACGAAGCAAGCCACGACGCCGGGTCGGTGCCGGCGCCGACGGCGGCGACCCCTTCGAGATGGATCGGCACCACGGGCAGCCCCTTGGCGGCCAAGTCGTCGCAATCCACCCCGCCGATAGCGATGGCGAACTTGCCGCCGGCGACCCAGTCGGCGATTTGCGGCAAGTTTCGGGAGAGCGTCACATCCATCTCGCTATAAAGACGCTTTAAATATTCCGGACCGAGATCTTTGCGCGCGTAGAGCGTGTACATTTGATTGCGCGCGCTGCCGACGCGCAAATCCTGCGAAACAATCTTTCCTTTCCACTTGGGCTGCAAAAGATCCCAATAGCTTTTCAGCTCGTTGGGCTTGACGAGATTGGTGTTAACGCAAGCGGCGGTGTAGGGCACGGCGCGCCACATGGGAATAAATTTATCTTCCTTGTCGGCGAACCAAAGTTTTCCTTTGAACCATGCCGCAGTGTCGAGAATCTCCGGGAGGACGAGGACCGGGCGGATCGGCTGAAGAAATCCCTTCTCCTTCAAGGTTCCAAGTAAGCTGTCTGTCCCGCCGAGAACCAGATCGGCTTGGCGCATGCCGGCGCGCTGCTCGGCCATGATCCTAGACATTATCTCGCTCATGCGTCCCGGCGTATAATTCACCTTGATCTTGGGAAAAGTTTGCTGGAAAATTTCAGTGTAAAGTTTCTGCTGATCGACGCCGGGTGGTCCATAGACGACTAGCCGGCCCTCTTTCTGCGCTGCTCGTTGAGTCGTTTCCCACTCCGGTTTCCAATCCGGGCGTGGTTGTGCTGCGTGAAGCGCGAAATCCGGCGCAAACAAAGAGACCACAATCGCGATAAACGCGTAAAAAAAAATTCGGCCGGTGTTTCTATGGGGCAAAGTTTTCATTTGCGATAGCGCAGAATACGCGGCAGGTGATCAACCATCTCGCCCTTATTCACCAGGCGTCCGGAGCCAACGACGTCGAAGTGGAGCATTTCGTTGTCTTGGAGGTCGCGCAATATGCCGGGCGGGTCGTCGCCGCGCTGAACCGCTTGGATTGCCGACAACCAGAGCTTGCGCACTTGGATAACGCCGCGGTCCGAGAAGCCGAGATGTTCCGCTGTTCGGTCAGCGATGCGGCCTTGGCCGATCTGTGCCGCGGCGTCCTGGCCGTTGACCGTAGTCATGTCGAATTTCAAATACGTGCCGCGCATGAGCGGCGGAGGCTTCGGCGAGTTCCGCGCCGGCCGAATCGTCGATTGGCCATCTTTGAACGGATAAAACTTCAAGATAAACGAATAGGTATTGCAGTCATCCACAGGCATACGCCAGGCGACGTCGGCAAAGTATGCGTTCGAGTCGCCAGGAAGCGAGCCGCCGTCGTGGACGACGAGAATCGGCGGCGTGTAGGAGACTTCGCGGTGCCATTCTTTCCCCGGTTCCGGTCCCTGGCGGCGCGCCACGTAACTGGCGAATAGGTCGTCGGCGAGCACTTCGAACTCGGGGCTTTCGGCACGTTCCGGATTCTGCCGCACGCCGTTCACGTCGCGGCCATGCAGGATGGTGGCGTGCACCGGATCGAGACAATTGTCGAGCTGGTTCATGAAGTTGCACTCGCGCAGGTAGCCATTGAGCGTGCGTTCGCCATCGTCGCGGACGAGAAAGTCGTAACGTGGAAAAGGTGGCGGTTCGCCGGGGCCCATATAGGCCCAGACGATGCCGCCGTGCTCTCGGGTTGGGTAGGCTTTGAGCTTGATCTTGTCTTTGAAATTGCTTCCAGAGGGCTCGCCCGGCTGATCGATGCAGCGTCCATTCACGTCGTAGACCCAGCCATGATAGCAGCAACGGATGCCGCCGGCTTCGATCCAGCCGTATTCGAGCGACGTGCCGCGGTGCGGGCATGTGGGTTCGGTCAAGCCGACCCGGCCGAATTCGTCCCGGAACAGTAACAGGTCTTCCGCGAGGCGGCGGACAATTTTTGGTTGTTCCGAGTTGATCTCGTCCGAAAAAAGTACAGGTAGCCAATAGCGCCGGAGGGTCTCCCCAGCCGGCGTGCCCGGTCCGACGCGGGTCATGGTTTCGTTTTCTTGTGCGTCCATCCGTAGTCTCCCTTGCGGAGAAGTTTATCTAGCAGGTTACAGAAGACCCTCTAGGAGTCCTTCGACGAAGCTCAGGACGAACGGAGATATTTTGAGATCGTTAGAGTTGTTCCGTTCATGCTGAGCTCGTCGAAGCATTCCGAACCCTTTTTCCAGCGACCTGCTAGTCGCGATCACGAGCACCGAATGCTTATTTAACCTCATGCAGAAAAAAATGCCCGCCGTCGCTCTTTTGGGTTTGATAGCGTGCCGTCGCTTCTCGCATCGCGTTGTGGGTCGGTGTGCCGCGGTGTTGGGTGTGGGCTTCGACGCTGTCCCATTCGATCATCAAAATCACGCGGCTCGGATCTTCGATGCTGGTGAAAAACTTGATGGCATGGGAGCCGGGGTAATTGGCTTTCTTTAAAATGTCGCCAAAAACTTGAATGTATTCATCGCGTTTGTCCGGCGCGACGTGTTGAGTGATGATTTCGTGGATCATTCTTTGCCCCTTTGCGTTTCATTAAGCCCCTAGTGAGTCGAGCCGGTGATGCTATCGTAGGTAAAGCTTGGCTGAGTGCCGCCAGGCGTGGCCGCATTGAGGGTGTAAGAAGTGGTCGATACGATGACGAGGGATACAGTCACGCCACCGCTTGGTTGAAAGCCATACCCGGCGATCTCGGCGAGTGAAGCCGGAAGCACGGATTGCTTGGCATAATAAGCTTCGATGGCGACCGAGGCATTTCGTAGATCCGATTTCATCTCGGCGTCAATCGCCTCGCTGCGATAGCGGATGAACTGCGGTATCGCGATCGCGGCGAGCAGACCGATGACGGCGATCACGACTAGTATCTCGACCAAAGTGAAGCCGTCTTTGGGCTTCGCGCGTTCTGAAAAAGACTTTACTTGACGGAACTTCATGCCGATTTCCCCTCTCCTCCACCGCACCTCTCCTAACCGGTCGTAAGCCAAAGCAAAGCTAGAAAAGAACTTCGGAACAGCTCTCGCGAAAATCTCGCCCGAGGTCACCTTGTCTCTTAGCCATTTCATTTGCCCCGGATTAAACGACGGCTCGATCGTTCCTGTCAAGGTAAAATCGAGAAACCGAGCGGCATGGGCAGTGGTCAGCGGCTCTCGCGCCGATTGAAAACGATTATTCTTGACCTTCGATTTCGATCTGCCTTATGTTCCAGGCGGCGACGGTTTGGCAAGGGATCCGCACAAACGGATTTATTTATATGGAGGCGATATGAGAAAGACCGGCATCGGCTTTCTACTGATTTTTTTCTGGGCCGCAGAGCTTTTTGCCCAAACTCCTTACTTTCAGGGCAAGACGATCCGCATCATCGTCGGCTATCCGGCCGGCAGCGCCCACGATCTCTGGGCGCGGCTGATCGCGCCGCAGCTGACCAAACAGATTCCCGGCAACCCCGCAACGATAGTTCAAATCATGGCCGGCGCCGGCGCGATGACGGCGACCAACTACATTTACAGTGTGGCGAAGCCCGATGGCTTGACTCTTGGCGTCAATAACGCGGCACTTTACTTCGAACAGCTCCTCAAAAAGAAAGAAGTTCAATACGACTGGTCGAAAATCACCTGGGTCGGCAGCACGACGCCAACAAGCCCGCTCCTATACATGTGGGCAAACACTCCCTACAAAACGATTCATGACGTGCGCACTGCGAGCGTGCCGCCGAAGTGCGGCGCAACGGGCACCGGCAATACCGGTTATTATCTGCCGAGATTGCTTGAAGAGGCCATCGGCGCGAAGTTTCAAATCGTTACGGGGTACCAGGGCGGCGCGGACATCGAAATCGCCGTCGAGCGCGGCGAAGTGCAGTGCCGCGCCTTCACCATCCAGGTTTTTTATGGACGGGAGCCGTTTCACACTTGGCGCAGCAAGAACCAAGTGCGGGCTTTGGTGTATGCGGGAAAGAAGCGCGACCCCCGGATACCCGATACGCCGCTGCTCAGCGAGCTGATGGATCAATACAAGACGTCCGATTTGAATCGGCGATTGGTGACAGTGATGCTTGGTTCGGGCGAATTCGGCTCGGCGCCGATGTTCGCCGCTCCGGGAACCCCGGCCGATCTAACCAAGATTTTACGCGCCGGTTATGCCAAAGGACTCACTAGCCCCGAGCTCATTGCCGATGCCAAGAAACAGGGCCTGGAACCTGAGCTGATTCACGGTGACGAGCTCGAAGTGTTGGCGAAGGAAGTGATGAGCCAGCCTGCCGATGTCGTCGCGGCGATGAAGAAAGTCATGGGCGAGTGAGAATAACGACGCAGTCCAATTTTTTTCGCGTTGCCATCATCGATCCTGATCTTTCCTGCTGCCGATGAATAATTTCGCCAGCTCGTTGCTGATGAGCTTGCTTTGCTTGATGTCCTCGGCTGCCAACGCTGCGGCGGGGCCGGCGCGAATCAACATCGGCGTTGCGTCGGTCAGCAGCAGCGCGCTCAGCCTGTGGGTGGCCGAGGAACAGCGCCTCTTTGTGAAATACGGCATCGATCCGCAGCTTATTTTGATTCGCGGCGGTCCGACGCTGGTCGCCAGCCTGCTAACCGGAGAGATTCAAGCGGCGTTTACCTCAGGCGTTTCAGTTCTTGGCGCCGCGGCGCAAGGCATCGACGTAAAAATGTTGACGTCGATATCGAGCCGGGTCAGTTGGAAGCTGATCGCCAGCCCACAAATCAAGAAGGCCGCCGATTTACGAGGCAAGCGATTCGGCGTGCAAAGCATCGTCGGTAGCACCTGGATGTACGCGATGCTCGCGTTAGAAGAACTCGGCTTGGAGCCAAAGCGCGACAACATTTCGTTCTTACCGATCGGCGATCCGGTGACGATCGGGCACGCGCTCGAAGCCGGACGGATCGACGCCGCGGTGCTCGATCCGGCGCTCAGCCGGCGGCTGGCGAGCAAAGGATTCACCCAGCTTGTCGATCTCGCCAAGACCGACGCCAGCTTTCCGGGATTGGGATTGGGAGTCACGCGCGCCTATCTGGACCAGCAGCCGGCGACGCTTGAAAAAGTCGTCAGCGCTCTCACTGAAGGCCTTGCCTTCGTTCAGTTGCCGGCCAATAAACCGGTGGCGCTGAAAATTTTAATGAAGCAATTGCGGCTCACCGATGCGCACGCGGCCGAGGAGGGCTACCAGGATCATCTGCTCACGCTCAACCGCAAACCTTACCCATCATTGGCCGGGCTGCGCGCGGCGCAGCGCTTGATGGCGCAACAGAATCCGAAAATCGCCGCGCTCAAGGTCGAGGATCTTGCCGACCCGCGTTTCGTGCGCCAGCTCGATGAGAGCGGCTTTATCGACCGGCTCTACGCGGCGCAACGCTGAGCGCGCGCCCGGCGCGTCTAGGGTTTAGAGTCTGGGGTCTAGGGTTAATCAATCCCTCAACGCCAGTCCCAAGACGCTAAACACGAGACCATTATATCTACGTTTGAATCCATTTCTGGATTGCGATAATCGCTCCATATAGAACTGTCTCACATTTTGGGAGGTCAGATCGTGCTGCAAGGAAAAGTTGTCGTTATTACGGGAAGCGGGCAAGGTATCGGCAAGCACGCGGCGAAAACTTTCGCGCAAGAGAAAGCCAAAATTGTCATTGCCGACGTCAATGACGATTTGGCGCGAAAGACAGCGGCGGAGATCGGGCATACGACCGAGACTCTGGCCGTCCATGTCGACGTGCGCAATGAAGACAGCGTTAAGGCGATGGTCGACGAAGTGATTGATAGCTTCGGCCAGATCGACGTGATGATGAACAACGCCGCCATCGTGCCGCATTTCGCCTGGAATATCCCGCGCTGGCCGCTGATCGCCGATATGCCGTTGGAGTTTTGGGATCGGGTCCTGCACACCAATCTTTACGGCACGTTCTTCGGCACCAAACATGTGATTCCACACATGACGAGGCAAAAGGCCGGCCACATTATCAATCTTTACGGCGGCGGCGGAGTGAAACCAGGCGGCGCCGGCACGTACATGGTCACTAAAGACGGTATTCGCACTTTTTCTCGTTACGTTGCGGAAGAAGTTCGCGATGCAAACATTTGCGTGGTGACTTTTTCGCCGCGGGTACCGATCGCGACGGAAACCGCGCCGGCGGAAGCGCTCAAGCGCTTGCCTGGACCGGAGGTCTTGGGACAAGGCTTCGTGCTGTGCGCGCAACTGCCGATGGATCAGAGCGGCAAGTGTTTCGCGTACGAAAACGGCAGGCTGGTCGATGAGTTGGCGCGGGAAGGATGAAAAGGCAGAGGCTTGAGGCGCGAGGCGTGAGTCAGAGGAAGAGATCATGAAAATCATCGATGCCGATGCCCATGTGATCGAGAGCGAATCGGCATGGGATTACATGCTGGAATCCGAACGGCAATATCGGCCGCGCATTGTCGGCGCGGCGAGCGGCGACCCGGCGATCAATTATTGGCACATCGACGGCAGATTGATGCCGCGCAGCAACGTCGAAAAAAACCTTCCCGAAGCGGCCCGCGACATGAGCGATCTGAGCATTCGCTTAAAGCACATGGACGAGCTCGGCATCGATATTCAGGTGATCTATCCGACGATTTTTATTTTTCCGACGGCGCGCCGCGCCGAGGTCGATCTTGCGATTTGCCGCAGCTACAACCGCTGGATGGCTGATATCGTCGCCAAGGCGCCGGACCGTTTTCGCTGGGTCGTCGTGCCGCCGTTGCTTAACATGGATCGCGTCGCCGATGAGCTCAAGTTCGGCAAGGAGCACGGCGCGTGCGGCGTGTACTTGAGAGGCTTGGAAGCGGATCGGCGCTTGAGCGATCCTTATTTTTATCCGATGTATGACGCCGCGACGAAGCTCGACCTGCCCGTTTGCGTGCACTCGGCGAACGGCAGCATCGAGGCGCATGATTTTTTTCTCGACGAGCCCGGATTTTGCAAATTCAAGCTCGCCGTGGTGGGCGCTTTTCATTCGCTCGTCAATGACGGCATTCCCGAGAGGTTCCCTAAATTGCGCATCGGCATTATCGAAGTCAGCGCGCAATGGATTCCCTACGCGATCCACGATCTGGCGCGGCGCCATCACGCGGCGCGGCAAACAGTTGAGCGATAATCTGCTCAAAGAAAAACGCGTTTACGTCACCTGCCAGACCGATGACGATCTCGATTACATTCTCGGCTACGCCGGTGAAGATAATCTCGTCATCGGCACCGATTACGGTCACTCGGACAACGCCAGCGAGATCGAAGCACTGCGCAAAATTCGCAACGAAGGTAAAATCGCCGCGCGCGTGATCGATAAAATTCTCGACGATAACGCGCGCGCTCTCTACGCTTTGTAAAAGTTACAAAAAATGTTTCGATGTTTTGGAGGTTAAAAAAATGTTAACGATCGATGCCGACGCGCACGTGATCGAATGCGAGAAGACTTGGGATTACCTGGAAGGCGACGATAAGCGCTACCGGCCGGTGGCGATCGCGGTCGACATGCCGACGGGCAAGACGCAAAATTTTTGGATCATCGGCGGGCGCTTGATCGGCGGTCGCGATAATATCGGGCAAGACACTTCGAAAGAGTCGCGCGAGATGGCGAACATCGATTCGCGCTTGAAGCACATGGACGACATCGGCACCGGCGTACAAGTGCTTTATCCGACACTTTTCCTAAGGCCGGTTACCGATAATCCGCGCATCGAGCTGGCGCTTTGCCGGTCGTACAATCGCTGGATGGCGGATATCTGGTCGAAGGACAAAAAGCGTCTGCGCTGGGCGGTCCAGCTGCCTTTGATGACGATGGACCAAGCGCTCGACGAGCTGCGCTGGTCGCACGGCAACGGCGCTTGCGCGGTCTTCATGCGCGGCATCGAAACCAACCATACGCTGCACGATCCCTATTTTTTTCCGCTCTACGAAGAAGCGAGCCGGCTCAACATGCCGATCGGCATTCACTCCGGCATCGGCAACTTTACCGTCAATGAAATGCTCGGCGGCGAACCGTTCCGCGTCGCCAAGCTGATCGTCATCGGCGGTTTTCACTCCATGATTCTGAATGGCATCCCGGAAAAATTTCCCAAGCTGCGCATCGGCGCGATTGAAGTCGCGGCGCAGTGGGTGCCGTATTTGGTGCATGATCTGAACTTGCGATTTCCAAAACTGGAAGGCAAGGAAGCGCGGCCGGATGTGCTGAGCGGCAGCGATCAACTATTCGTCGCCTGCCAGACCGACGACGATCTGCCCTACGTGCTCCAGTATGCGGGCGAAAATTGCTTGATGATCGGTTCCGACTACGGCCATGCGGATAATGCCAGCGAACTGTTGGCGTTGGCGAAGCTCAAAGACAACGGTGATATCGATCCGAAGGTGATCGACAAGATTCTTTACCACAATCCCACGAAGTTTTATGGGTTGGATGGGGATTAGGAGACGTGTTCGTGAGCGTGTTCGTGTTCAGAGTCTGCCGTGTGATCTGACGAGCAAGGTCGAGAAGGATTTCTCGGCTGCGCCTCGAAATGACAGATTTCAGAAAAGCGCAGACATTTCTGTGAGCGATGCGTTTGATTTACTTCTGACCGGCGGCACGGTTCTCAATCCGGCGACCAAGCTGAATCAGAAATTGGATGTTGCGGTCACGGGCGATCGGGTCGCGGCGATTCAAGCCGATCTGCCGCGCAGCGGGGCGAAGCGCGTGATCGATGTGGCGGGCTGCTATGTCACGCCGGGCTTGATCGACTTCCACGTGCACAGCTATTGGGGCGTGAATCCTTATGGCTGTAATCTCGATTCGCTCTGCCTCGCCACCGGGGTAACAACGACGATGGATGCGGGTTCCGCCGGGCCGGTGAATTTTCTTGGCTTTCGCAAATTAGTTTACGATCAGTCCAAGACGCGGATGCTCGGCTTCATCGCTCTGGCGCAACACGGCGTCTTGAACGACGCCCGGAGAGTTGCTCAATCTCGGATTTCGCGGATTCCGACGGCGCTGCCGAGACCGTCGGCAATAACCGCGACATCGGCGTCGGTATCAAAGTGCGCCTGCACAAGAAATCCATCGGCGAGAACAGCCGAGAAGCGCTGCGCTTGGCGATCAAGGCCGGCGAGGCGACGCGCACGCCGATCATGGTGCACGTCGGCGACACGGCCATCGGCATGGATGAGATCGCCGATACGTTGCGCCCCGGCGATATCATCACGCATTGCTACACGCCGCAGAAGCCATCGATCATCGACGACAAGGGAAAACTTTTGCCGCTGGTGCGCAAAGCCAAAGAGCGCGGCGTGATCTTCGACGTCGGCCATGCCGGCGGCCACTTTGATTTCAATCTTGTCGAGCGCGCGATGGGCGAAGGCATCATCGCCCGATGTCATCAGCTCGGACTTGCACGGCCGCTTGGCGCAGCCCGGTTTCGGCGTCGTCGGCGATTTGCCGACGGTGCTGACGAAATTCTTGCCGCTGGGTTTGAGTCTCGAACAGATCATCGCCAACTGCACGGTCAACGCCGCTCGCGCTGATCGGCTGGCAAGATCGCATCGGCAGTCTGGAAGTCGGACGGGAAGCGGATATCGCCGTGCTGCAAATTCTCGACGATCCGGTAACGCTGCGCGATTCTGTCGGCGGAGAAAAGCTGCATCAACAGCGGATCGCGGCGAAATGGACGATTCGAGCGGGCGAAGTGTTTCAAGGCCGTGGTTAGTCTAGTTGGGGGAATATAATGCCAGTCGCGTAAGGGCACAGTCTGCTGAGTCCTTATCTTCGTTTGGAGGATCGCACATGAAAAGAGCGTTTCTTTTGCTATTGATCATTCTATTCGCGCCGCTCAGCCGTGCCGCCGCGCAGTCGCCTTATTATCAAGGCAAGACGATTACAATTATTACCGGCAGCCAGACCGGCGACGTCTTCGATATTTACGCGCGCATGATCGCGGCGCATATGGGAAAGCATATTCCCGGCAATCCTAACCTGGTGGTGCAGAACATGACCGGCGCAGGCCATATCGTCGCGGCGAATTTCGTCTACAGCGTCGCCAAACCCGACGGCCTGACTTTGCTCGCTCCCAACCCCAATCTTTACGTCGATCAACTGATCGGCAGACCTGAGATCAAATTCGACTGGGCAAAGTTCGCCTGGCTCGGCAATGCTTCGCGCACGACGGACCTGCTCTACATGCGCACCGACGCTCCCTTCAAAACCATGGAAGATGTGCGCAGCGCCAAGGAGCCGCCCAAATGCGGCGCCACCGGAACCGGAACCACCGGATTCATGGTGCCGCGGCTGTTGGAGGAAACCATCGGCGCGAAGTTCAACATCATCACAGGATACAAAGGCGGTAACGAAGTTGACCTGGCGGTGGAGCGCGGCGAGATTCAGTGCCGGGCGTTCAGTGTCACGGCGTTCTTCGCTCGCGAACCGTTTCATACCTGGCGTAAAAACAATTTCGTGCGCGCCATCATTCAGCTCGGAAAAAATAGAGACAGCCGGCTTGCCGATGTGACAACGCTCAATGAGTTGATGGAAAAATATAAGACTCCCGAAATCGGTCGTCGGGTGGCCCTGGTGGTGACGGCTTCGGAAATCTTTCAGCGGCCGTACATGGGTCCCCCAGGCATGCGCCCGGAACTCGTCAAGGTCGTTCGCGAAGCGTTTCAGAAGACTTTGAAGGACAACGCGTTCTTGGACGAAGTGAAGAGCAAGAAGCTCGACGCTGAGTACACATCCGGCGAGGAGATGGAATCCATGGCTAAAGAGATGATGTCGCAGCGGCCGGAGGTTATTGAACGATTAAAGAAAGTACTGGGAAACTAGCATTGGCGTGTCCCGAGGCGCGGCGGTAGGCCGCGCCCTTACGCTTCCGAGGTGTATCATGAGTTCATCGTGGGAAAATGTCCGGTTCGACGGTTCGAGCATGCGCACCTACGTGAGTGCGCCTGATAGTTCCACGCGAGCGCCCGCAATCGTCGTGGTTCAAGGCCAGACGGGCGTCGACGATTTTGTCGAATTCTCCGACATGGCTGCGCGGGAAGGGTTCGTTGCCGCAGCGCCGGATCTGTATCATCGCGATCCGGCGGACTGTAAAGACGATGCGCCGACACGGCGGATGAGGTTGACCGATTCAACCGTGATAGCCGATATTAACGCGACGGTAGGCTATTTGCAGTCGCACAAGTCTGTGAACCCTGCGCAGATCGGCATCGTTGGATTCTGCATGGGCGGGCGCGCGGTGTATCTCATGTCGGCGGTGAATCCGGATATCAAAGCCGGTGTCATGTACTACGGTGGCGATCCATTCCACGCCTGGGGCGATGGCCCATCGCCATTCGAGCGGACGAAGAATATTCACTGCCCGATTATGGGTCACTTCGGCGAAGACGATAAGAATCCTTCGCCGGCGGACATGAAGAAACTCGATGCTGAGCTGACTCGTCTCGGCAAGGCGCATGAATTTCATTCCTATCCCAATGCTGCTCACGCCTTCGCCAACTTCGGCTCGGGCAATTACCGCGAACACGCGGCGAACGCTTCGTGGCCGAGGACGTTCGGTTTCTTTGCGAAGCATCTCAAGGGCGCGTAAGACAATCGTTCAAGCTGTTTCAAGATGAACACGTCATCGACGAGGAGATATCATGTGCTCACTTAAATCTCCTCGGAAAGATTTCTCGGCTGCGCCTCGAAATGACAAACAAGGGCTTGTCATCTCGAACGAAGAGAGAGATCTTAGCGTAGCCTAATCAAGAAAGCATTGACGCCGGAGAGTCGAATGTACTAGACAAGCAACCTACGAAGAGAGGAGGATCGGAGATGAAACGCTCGCTAAATTTTCTGTCTTCTTACCTGTCTTTGAGGGCTGGCCGTAAGCTCGCTCTCTTCATTCTCGCCGCCGCGCTTCTTTTGCCTGGCTCGCTCCAGGCGCAGACGCTCAAGAAAGTTCCCTTTCCGTTCTCGCCGATCGGTCTCAATTGTCTTCCTTGGTTTGTCGCCAAGCAAGCGCGCCTTTCGGAAAAGTACGGTATCGATCTCGATCCGATTTTCATAGGCGCCTCTTCAGCGCTTTTCCAATCGATGTTGTCGGGAGCCGCTGAAATGTCCGGTTCCGGCGGGCCTGCCATCATCGCCAACATCTTAAGCGGCGGTGATATCATTCATGTCACAGCCATGGTTCCCCGGTTTACGCAGTCGGTGATGGTCAAGCCTGAGATCAAACGACCCGAAGACATGGCGGGAAAAAAGATCGGCGTCAGCCGTCTCGGCACGGTTACACACTTTGCGTTGCAGACCGCGATCGATGGTTATGGCGTAAAAAATGTCACCATTCTGCAAATGGGCGGACAGCCCGAAGCGCTCGCCGGTTTGGTGCGAGGCTCGGTCGATGGAGCGGTTTTCTCCCCGCCTTATAATTTTCAACTGAAGAAACAAGGCTACAACGAACTGGTATCGCCTAACGATCTCAAAAAATTTACCGATTTTATCACGAATGGCATCGTTGCCCGCCGCTCGGTCATCGAGAAAGACAAAGACACCGTGATTCGCGTGATCAAAGTAACGGCGGAAGCGATCAAGCTGATCCAAACCGACAAAGATTACACCAAGAAAGTCATTATGAAATGGATGCCCATGAAGGATCCGGATCTGCTCGAGCAAGCTTATCTCTTCGCGTCGGAAAACTATGCGAAAGAAGGATTAGTCAACGAAGGAGCGTTGCGCTCGATGGTCAAGCAAATGGTACAGAGTAGTCTGATCGACCCCAAGCTAGCGGGGAGCACGCCGATAACCGCCTACTACGATAATCGCTATGTCGAAGAGGTAAAACGCTCAGGGTTTTTCGATCAATTGTGGAAATAAACCTCAACGGGCTCAAAACGTTCGAAAGCCAGTTCAACTCGTTCGCGCGCTGCAAGAACTACTGCTTGTAAAGCTTGTCGATGAAACCTTCCTTTTCCAATTCCGCGACGATGGAGTCGTCGATAACGTCGTCGACTTTCAGGACGGCGCCGGGTTTACGCGCCACGGCATCTTTGACCTGGATGTCCATGCCTTCGCGGGTTACGTAGGGGACTCGGTCCATGAGTTTTGCGTTGATTTCATAGGCGGCTTCTAGGTAGGCTTCGTTGTTTTGCCGAGTGTATTTCGCGAGAATTTTCTTGCTCTCTTCTTTTTGTGTCTTGAAGAAGCGCACCCCGTCAGTCAATCCCATGACCAAACGTTTCACTGTCGGCCGGTTGTTTGCCAAGTAACTTTTGGTCGTCGTCCCGCAGATATAAGGAAAGGGATAGTTTTTCTGAAAGTCGGCCGTGCTGGCCAACACGCGTTGAGCTAGCCCTTTGGTGAGATACAAAACTCCGGGAGGGGCGGCAAATCCGGCGATCTTGCCGGCGCGAAACGCCGCGGAGCGCTCGCCCGAACCTCCGACCTGGATGATCGCGACATCTTTATCCGGTTCCAAGCCGAAGTTCTTGAGAAAAATACGCGCGGCGACATCGGACGAACTGCCGATGCGGCTGATGCCGAGGCTTTTGCCTTTGAGTTGCTGCGGCGTTTTGATCGAATCCTGAACAATCAATTCGTACGGCAATGTGTTCATGAAGCAGGCGACCGCTACTAATGGGGCGCCGCTCACGGCGGCGCTGGCGATGGTACCGCCGGTGCCGTTGCCAAATTTGAGTTGACCGGCAACCAGAACGGCGACGTTGGTTGATGACGCCGGAATGAAAATCGACTCGACATCCAAACCGTATTTTTTATACAAGCCTTTTTCCTGCGCGATGTACCAGTTGGCGCTCGGCGCATCGACCGAGCTGTAAGATACGGTGAGTTTCTCTTCAGCGAAACAATCGGAAATAACGATCAAGAACGCAAAGCACAAAAAATGAAGCATGATTCGCAAGATCTTCGGCCTCGTCATAGTCGCCTCCGTCTCGGGCCGCATATTATTGAAGGCCGGCTCGACGTTCAAGGCGCGCAGCGTTGACGATGGTGTGCCGTGTCGGCTACTCTTTCAGCAGGTCTGGTTGCTGGTCTTGACGTAGAAGGAGATCGAATATGCTTTCCGCCATCGTCCTGCTCAATACCGAGCGAGATAAAACGAACAAAGTCGCCGAAGCGCTAGCCGATACCGATGGTGTCACAGAGGTTTATTCGGTCGCGGGACGCTACGATCTCGCCGCGATCGTGCGCGCCAGCGACAACGATCAACTGGCAAAGATCGTCACGGAGCATATTCGGGGAGTTCCGGGAATCACCGGCTCGGAGACGCTGATCGCGTTTCGCGTTTATTCGCGCCACGATCTGGAGCGGATGTTCTCGATCGGCATGGAAAAGGCGTAGGTCGAAACTAGAAAATCCAGAATTCCTCTTGCGGGATCGCCACCCAACATTCGCCGGGGGCGCGCGCTTCTTCGCCCCAAACACGCAGGCGCAAGTCGCCGAGCTGAAGCACGTATTCCCAGCGCTCGCCTAAATAGAGAGCGGACTTCAGTTGCATCTTCAGATGGTTTTCGCCGCCACCGTCGGCTAAGCGCACCCGCTCGACCCGGATCAGTCCCGTACCCGACGCGCCGGGCTCTTTATTGCCGCGCAATTTGCCCCACAGACTCCAGCCGTGGTTTTCGAGGCGGGCGCGATTGCCGGAGATCTCGGCGATCTTGCCATCGAAGCGGTTGTTGCTGCCCATAAACTCAGCGGCAAACTGGCTGGTCGGACGGCCGTAGATTTCTTGAGGCGTGCCGTCTTGTTGAATCTGTCCTCGATCCAATAACAACACGCGATCGGCGATCGCCAATGCCTCGGTTTGGTCATGGGTGACATAGAGCGCGCTATTGCCGATTTGTTTGATGAGCTCGCGCACCCAGGCGCGGGCGTCTTCGCGCAGCTTGGCGTCGAGGTTCGACAGCGGTTCGTCGAGCAACAAGACCGGCGGATTGTAAACGATCGCGCGCGCGAGGGCGACCCGTTGTTGCTGGCCGCCGGACAATTGATGCGCGTAGCGGTCCGCTAGATGGCCGAGTCCAAGGCGCGCCAACACGTCGCCGACCCTCTGGCGGATCTCTGTGTCGGCCACGTGTCTTAAACGCAAGCCATAGGCGACGTTTTCAAACACACTGCGATGCGGCCAAATCGCGTAGGATTGAAAAACCAATCCCAGGCCGCGCTGCTCCGCGGGAATTTCAAACCCGCTCGCCGCGTCAAACACGACTTTGCCGCGGATTTCGATCTTGCCTTTGTCGGGACGCTCAAGGCCGGCGACCGAGCGCAGCAACGTCGTCTTGCCACTGCCGGAGGCGCCCAGGAGAGCGAGGACTTCGCCTTGTTGTAGCTCGAAGGACACGCCGCACAAAACTTGCGCCGTGCCCGAGCTGCTTTTCGATATTCTCCACGATCAGATCAGGCATCGAGTCTCACTCCTAAACGAAGGGCGATAAAAAGTATCAAGCCGACCAAAGCAATTTCGATGACGGAGAGCGCCGAGATCAAATCCAAGGCACCGGTGCCCCAGAGCGAGACGATCAACGAGCCGATCACTTCGGTGCCAGGGCCGAGCAAATAGACTCCGGTCGAGTATTCGCGCACGAACATCATGAACACGAGCAGCCAACTGCCGATCAGACCGAAGCGAATCAGCGGCAGCGTCACGTCGCGGTAAACCGTGCCTTGGCCCGCGCCGGTAACGCGCGCGGCTTCCTCCAGTTCCGGTTTCACCTGCAACAAGGCGGCGGAGATCAGACGCAATCCATAGGCGAGCCAGACAACCGTATAGGCAATCCACAAGCTGAATAACGTCGTGCGCAGCGGTGCGATCGGTTTGAAAAACAAAAACACCCAGAGAAATGCCAAGCCGACGATGAGTCCGGGCAGAGCGCGCGGCAACATCACCAGATAATCGAGAAACGAAACCCAGCGGCTCTGCCAGCGGTGCGCGGCTAGGCCGATTACGGCGTAGAATACGACGGACAACGCGCCGCCGATGCTGCCGATCAATAGCGTATTGACGATGCCGCGGACCAAATTGGGATAACCTAGGAGCTCGCGAAAATGATCCAAGGTCAAAACTTCGGATAACTTGATTCCTTCGCCCCATTGGCTAACGACCGAGCGCAAGGCAACACCGATCAGCGGCAATAGGACCGTTACTATCAACCACAGCAAAACGATCGCGACGGCAGGCCAGCGCAACGCGCCGAGGGGCAGAGGGCGGAACGCCTGGCCTTTGCCACCGATCACCGCAAAGCGGCCGGCGGTGCGCAGCATGCGGCGCTGCGCGTAGACCAATGGGAAAGTCAGCGCAACGATCGAGAGCGCAACGACAGCCATGAGGTGGTAGGAAGGCACGCCGAGCAGATTGGTGAGCTTGTATAAATAGGTCGTGAGCACGAGCAGACCGGCGGGATCGCCCAGCACGAGGGGCAAGCCGAACAATTCGAAGCCCAGCAAAAATATCAAAGACGCGCTGAACAGAATCGACGGTAGCACCAAAGGCAGGCTCACCGTTGCCGCAATGCGCCATGGGCCGGCGCCGGCAACTCGCGCTGCCTCCTCGACCGATGGGTCTAAACTGCGCAGCGCAGCGGAGACATAAAGAAAAGAATGAGGCACGTGGGTGAGGCCAGCGATCAAAATCATGCCGTAAAGGGAATACAGATTCCACGGCACGCGGCCGACCAACGCCTTCGTCCAGAGCGAAAAGAATCCAACCGGGCCGACGGCAACGACGTAGCCGAAAGCCAATACAACAGGCGAGAGGAAGATCGGCACGAGCAGCCAGGGCTCGAGAAATTTCTTTCCCGGCAAATCGGTGCGCACGAGCAAAAACGCCAGCAGACTGCCGAGCGGAACCGAGATCAATGTCATGCCGAGGGAAACCAGCAGAGAGGTGCCGAAGGCGGAGTGAAAACCGGAATCGGTGAGAACGTAACGATAGGCGCCGAGGCTCAGGGCGGCCGTCGGGCTAAAGAAAGCTTCGCTAAGAAAACTTTGGTAAATGATGAGCCCCAGCGGTCCGAAGACCACCAGGCCTACGCCGATCACCGCGAAGGAACGGAGAGTCCGGCTCACAAGTTTATCTTTTCAGTGCTTCCTTCCACTGTTTCATGAATTCCAAGCGCTTGTTTTGTTCGAGACCGGCGAGAATATCCGTGTTCACCTCGATGGGTTTCAATGCCTTGCCGAGATCCTTGGTGAGGCCGGCGGCGGTGATCGGTCCAGACACGTCGCTGCGAATCGAATAGACCAGGGATTTCTCGGACATCACGGTCTGGCCGCGTTTGGAAAGAACGTAGTCGAGAAATAGTTTGGCGGCGTTGGGATTGCGCGCTGTCTTGGAAATAAAAGCGACGCGCGAAAACACGAGCGTGTAATCCTTCGGCAATACCAAGCCGAGAGACGGATCTTTTTTCTGGCGCAGCAGCACATAGGAGCCGATAATATTATAGGCCAAAGTATGCTCGCCTGAACCGACCTTCTCCAGCATTGCGCCTGTGCTTGTATAAACTTTTGCGCCGGTGGCGCCGAGACCTTTGGCGAGATCCCAGAACTGCGGGAACACTTTCGCGTCTTGAGTCATCATGAGAAATCCGACACCGCTTTTTTCCGGATCAAAGGTGGCGATTTTTTCCTTGAACACGTCGTGCTTCTCTTTCATCAAACGAACCAGATCGGCATGACTCTGCGGCACCGCATCGGCGGCCAATAGCCGTTTGTTGTACGCGAAGCTTACCGGCTCGAAGGTCGTGCCATAAGCTTGATTCTGCCACACCGCCCACTTGGGCAAGCCGGAAATTTCCGGCGAGGCGTAACTCAGAGCGTTGCCTTTGCTCGCGAGCTGAAGCTGCAGGTCCATTGCCGAGCTCCACATGAAATCCGCCGTGCCGGCGCCGGAAGCTGCCTCGGCGGTGAAACGATTATAGAGCTCCGTGGTATTGAGATCATTGTACTCGACTTGAAGAAACGGATAGAGCGCCTTGAAATCCTGCAGCAGCGGCTCGACGCTGGCCGAGTCCGTCGAAGAATAGATAACGAGCTTTCCTTCCTTTTGCGCTGCCGTGACAGTAGGGTTGCTTTCCGCCGAATAGCTCCGAGAGAGCTGCGCCGCCAGCATACCCGACAACAACAGAACTAATAGTAATTTTTTCATTTTGCCTCCTGCCGTGATTTCCGACGAGCGGTCGGAAGGGTAGTACAGGCTCCTGTCTATGTCAAATTTATTAAGGTTGCCCCGGTCCCGTCATGTCGGCGATGGAAATCGTCGACGATGACAGAGTGGCCGTTTTGACAGGCGATGGATTCTACTTCTGAAAGCACTCGGAAAAATATTCCGCTGACAAATTTTCGATTTTCCTCCAGCCCTTGTTTCGTCAAAAAGTATAAGCGCCTGGTCGTCAAAAGCTGCTTGAGTAGAAGCAAGCCGATTCCCGCTTTGTGGGTTTCGGGTGCTGCGCTGACTAGAGAGCCGAGAGTCGTTGTAGACCGAAGCGGCAGACCTTTCAGGAAATTAATAATTCTCGTCGTGACAAAGAGGGTATAGATGTCGTCGCGAGAGAAAGTCTCAGTTTCAATCGCCAGGGCGGTCAAGCGAGCGCGGACATAATCGGTTTCATTGAGTTCCAATCCCCGGGCGATGGGCGAATTCGGCGTGCGATAGAACGGCGAAGCGCCGAGCAGGACGGGGAGGCGCGCATTGAAGGCGAGCGTTTGAATCATGCTGTCCAAACTTTCGTTGGGCAGGCCGAGGATTTGGTAGGAAACGATTTTAAAGCCGAGCTGATGCGCCTTGTTCACGACTTTCACGTAGGCTTCGAGCGTATGCGGCCGCTTGGTGGTTTCGCGCACGGTTTTGTCGGAGCTGACGAGAGCGAGATTCAAATGCGAGAAGCCCGCTTGGTACATCAGCTCAAGCAGCTCATCGTCGAGACTTAAATAGCTGATGCCGTTCATGGCGACGTATTCCAGCTCGCGATTGGGAAAGCGAGCGATCAGCCGCCGGCAGAGTTCTTTGAAAGTCTGTTTGTAATAAGTAAGATTATCGTCTTCGAAGTCGATCACGCGATAGCCTTGCTGATAGCGCAGCTCGATTTCTTCCAGAACATTCTGCAGCGAGCGCCGCCGGTAGTTCGTGCCGAAAGTCGTGTGCACCGAGCAAAAGGAACATTTGTGCGGGCAACTGCGCGAGGTGATCATGAACGTCATGGCTTTGCCGGCGAGCGTGTAATTCATTGGCGAAAAATCGCTGAGGTCGGGGATCGGCAAGTCGTCGATCGGAAAGTTGTCCTGAAGAGGGTTGAGAACGCATGCGCCGTCGCGCTTGTACGCAAGGTTTGGAAGCCCATCGACGCTTTGCTGATTTTGAATAGCCCCCAGGAATTCAACGAACGGTTTTTCGCCTTCGCCACGGATGACGTAATCGACGTGTGGCGACGCTAGCAAAGATTCCGGCACTGCCGATGCGTGCGAGCCGCCCATGACGACAATGGCGTTGGCTCGCTTCTTTACGCGCGCGGCCACTTCGAGAGCTTCGCGGTAATACGGCGTGAAGAGGCAGGAGATGCCAACCACATCGGGTTTTAGCTCGGCGATCTCGCTTTCGATCTGATCGAAGGATTTGCCGAAGTGATAATACTGATGAAAGGTGGAAAACGGCGATTTGTCGGCGACCGGATAATATTCGGCTAGGTAGCGCAGCTCCTTCGGAATCGGCACGGTCTGTCGACCGCAGCCGCTGTGATAGTCTTGGATGGTGACGTCGATATCGGGTAGATGTTTTCGAATGGCGGCTTTGAGATAGGCGAGACCGATAGGTTGCAGGCGCACGTCGGTGTCGTAAAAATCCTGAACCGGCGGTTGGACGAGGAGAACTTTCATCGCGCAGTTAGGGTTATACCTCATTACTCGATGCCAGGAAAAGCTGGCGTTCCGGTCTTGATCTCTCCCGCCGATGCGATACGGTCGGCGGCAGCAATCAGGACAGACGCGCTTTGAAAGCGCGCGCTCAGAAAGAGTAAGCACATGAGAGTTTCACGTCGAACAAAACAAAAACTCTTCACCATACTTTTGGGCCTATTGTCTTGGGGTGCGGCGCACACCGCGCAGGCGCAAGTCGATTGGAAAAAGGAATGGGAGAGAAGCCTGCAAGAGGCCAAAAAAGAAGGGGTGATCGTCGTCGGAATTCCCGCACGTGCCGAGCTTAGAAAAGAACTGGAAGCAGTGTTCAAGCCAAAGTTCGGTATCGATATGGATCTTTCAACGGCAAGAGGACCGCAGAACGCCAGCAAGATCGCCGCGGAGTTCGCCGCCGGCGTCAAAAACTTCGATGTGTTCATCGGCGGCTCGGGCACCTACGAGTCGCTCGTCGAATCCGGCATGACCGAGCCTCTGGACGCCATGATGATCTTGCCCGAAGTCAAAGAGGCGAAAAACTGGTGGGGTGGCCATATCTGGGAAGACAATGTCAGCACCAATCGTTTTCTTTATTCCTTTATCGCCGACGCCGGCACCGGCGGTTTTTGGTACAACACAAAAATGTTAAAGCCGGACGAGATTCGCAGCCTCGATGATTTATTGAAGCCCCAGTGGAAAGGCAAAGTCGGCTTCCTCGATCCACGCACGCCGGGCTCGGGACAATCGATCTGGTCGTTTCTCTGGGACATCAAAGGCGAGAGCTATTTGAAAAAGCTCGTGCAGCAAGATCTCTTTATCAGCCGCGATCAGCGCCAGTTGGGCGATGCGCTCGCTAAAGGCAAGCTCGCCGTCGCCTTGGGCGTGAGCTTTTATACACTGGAGGGATTTCTTACTGCCAATCTGCCGATCAAGGAGTTGCCAAAAATGAAGGAAGGCTTGCCTTCCTCGAATGGTTCCGGCGTCATCGGCGTGGTGAAAAATCCGCCCCATCCCAACGCGGCAAGAGTTTTTGTCAATTGGTTACTGTCGAAAGAGGGGCAGGAACTTTACGTCAAAGTCATGCATCAATCGACACGCCGTCTGGACGTGGACACCAAGTGGCTCAAGGAATTCGGCGCGGTGGCGGCGAAAGATGTTTAACCGTGCAGCAATACCATGAAGTCAGAAATCATCTGGAAGATAAGTACAAGGGCGTAAGAATTCCTTCGGCGAAGTTCGCCGAAGAGATACTGCAATAGGTTCCAACCGTTCAAGACGTTCAAACTCGTCCTTCGTCCTCCCGCGCATCCCTGGGAGGGTAAGAACAGTTCGATCTTTTTTATACCGCCGGCATCTGGCTCGCTACGCCTCTTTTTCTCATCTCGTCTTCGTAGTGTTTGCGAATGTACGGGTCTTCGTCGGCATATTCGATTAGAGTGCCGCCTTTTTTTACGTCGATATAAACGCCGTCCTCGCTGCGCTTGTCGGCGATCTTAAAGCCGATCGGGTGAATTCGGCTGCCGTAGCGGAGCGCGAGATGGCGCGCCGGTTCGGGGCCGGTATTGAAATGCTGATGAAACCAGCCGCCCGGCGGGCAATAGACGCTGCCGGCTTTCCATTTCACTTCGACGACTTCGTCGCCGCGGCCGGCTTCGTAAGGCTGAGTGCCGAGTTCCTTCGACCAGAGGAGAACGTAACCCGACGATTGCAAGCCCAATAGAATCGCGCCGGAGCCGTGATAGTGCGCCTTGTGGTAGCGCGCCGCCGGCCACTGCGCTAGATGGCCGATCAAGCTGTTGCCGGAAAGCTCGAACTGGGTGATGCGCACGCCGGCGCCCTTTACTTCGCGCTGATCCAGATTCGCCGACTGGACGTCCATGATGAAATTGGTTTCCCAGATATGCTGCATGCCGGACTCGTAGCGCTTCTGTCCAATATTAAAAAAATCGTCTGCGCCCGAGTAGCGGTCGGAAAAAACATAAGGGGAATTAAAAATGAATTCCTCGTTGTGCACGATATCCATCACCAGCGGCGCGTTGGTCACAGCCAAATACTTCACCGGCTGGCGCCCGCCGTTGATCAGTCGATGCCAGGTATTGAGCGGCGGCGCGAACAAGCTCCATGGCCCCCATTCGAACATTTGCTTGCGCCCGCCTTCTTGCCACACTTCCGTGGCACCCTGGCCATCGAGGATGCAGATCACTTCTTCGTAAAAATGTTTCTCGGCTTCGAGCGCACCGCCGGCGGGAATCTCGCCCACGTACATGCCGGTGACGCCTTCCATGCCGTAGAGATTGATAAACGAGGCCTTGCCGCCGGTGCGTGCCCACGGCGCCATGGCGACGTCACGGACGTCTTCCAAGCCGTAACCATCGATCACGGGGATATTTTGGCTTGCCATCCATTTGAAATAAGTGGTTTTGTGAAACGCCGCCATCAAAGCTTTTATGCGTTCATCCTGGGACATGAGCGACTTACTCCTTAATGGTTTTTGAAATCGATCGAGGTTTGCGAGTTTTTTATCCGGGTGCGACCCTACCACGGTGCAACAAAATCAGGAAGTCTTTTGAGATTGGATCGGGTTCAGCGTCGCGCATGGATGATCGTCTCGGTCACTGGCAGAGCTGGATTCAATTATGGTAAGCATCCGCTAGCTGCATCAAGTTCGCTCGAGACTAAAGGAATGTGAATTGATGAAAATCAGGCAAAGTCACTGGCGTTGAAACCAGCCGTATTAGAAATGCCTTACACCAAGCCGCTGGTCACGGCGACGAATAATTTTACGGTCGCGCGCGGCTTGCTGGCCAAGGTCATCACCGACGGGGGCATCGAAGGCTACGGTTACTCGGATCTTTTCCCGCGCACGGGCGAAACGCCGCAGACCGCGCAGCATGTCATCGACACGGTTTTGAAGCCCAAAGTGGTCGGCCGGGATCTCGAAGATCTGGCGCGACTTCGCGCCGACATGGATCACGCATTAACCGGAAACCCGCGCGCCAAGTCGGCTCTGGAGACGGCGATGTACGATGCGTTGGCGCGGAGCTACCACATGCCGCTTGCCGTCATGCTTGGCGGCAAATATCGCAGCGAGATCCGGGTGATTAAAATGGTGAGCGTCGATACTCCGGAGAAGATGGCGGAGGAAGCAAGACAGTTGGCGCGCGACGGCTTGGCGCTGAAACTCAAAGTCAGCGGCAAAATCGACAAAGATTTGCCGCGCGTGGCCGCTGTGCGCAAGGCCGTGGGCGACGACGTGTTTATCAAGATCGACGCCAATGAAGCTTACGACGCCAAGACGGCGATCCGATTAGCCAAGTGTCTGGCCGATCACGGGATCGAAGTCTTTGAGCAGCCGGTGCCGCGCGATCAATTTGACGCGCTCCGGGAGGTGAAGCAGCATGCGCCGATCAAGATCGAAGCCGATCAATCGTGCCGTACCTTTGCGGATGCTCAAACGTTGATTAGGAATCGCATGGTCGATTCGATCAACACCGGCATTGCCAAAGTCGGCAGCATCGGCGAAGTGCGCCGCATCGCCGAGCTGTGCGAGCTGAATGGCGTTCGCTGCGCGCTCTCGAACACGGCGGGCAGCATGGTCGGCGATGCAGCCGCGGTGCATCTCGCGGCGAGCACGCCGGGAATTTCTCCGCTCTGCGAGCTCGGCGAGTTCGAGGTGATCACCGGCGATCCGTTCTTCGGACTGTCAGTGAACAAAGGCGCGATCAGCGTGCCGGAGGGCGCGGGGTTGGGGGTCAGTCTCAGGGGGTTTTAAATTGGGTGAATGGAGTATTGGAGTATTGGAGGCTCCGAAACCCATTACTCCATTACGGCGACTCCAGTTTTATATTTCGGAGGGTTTCTGATGGGTTCGAGTTCGTCAGCTTTCGCCGCGGCCATCGACAAGATCGTCACTGACTGCAACGACCGGCTGCTATGGGTGCCTTATTCCAAAGATCGGTTGACCAAAGAAGCAGCGCGGGTTTTGATCGAGCAATGGTCGAGCTTTACGCGTCACAGCCGGCAGTGCTGGGCGCATGTCGTCGGTAACTGTCCGATCACCGAAGTGCGCAAATTCATCGTCACTGAAAATCTTTATGAAGAAGAAGCCCAGGAAGGTCACTCGCATTTCGAAATTCTCGCAAGAATGGGGATGGCGTTGGGTTTGACCCGCGACGGTATCGTCAACGCCAAGCCACTGCCGACAACAATCGTGGCCATGCACGCGTGGGAGGCGCTGACAAAAAACCGCACGTGGTATGAGGGCTTGGCGGCAAAATCGGTTCTCGAGCGAACCAACAACCCGAACTGCGGTAACTTTTCCCATCATCAGGCACAACATTGGATGCGCCAACTCGGGCTGACGAAAGCAGACACCGAGTTCTGGTGGATGCACGATTCGGTCGATCAGATTCACGGCGACGGCTCGCTCAAGTTGCTGGAAAAATATTTAACCAGCGACGCCGAGAAAAAGGCCGCTTTGCGCGCGGCGGAAGAGTCGATGATGGCCTGGCAGGTTTATTTCGACGGCTTTTATTATGAAGGAGTCAGAAGAACCGCGGCGAGGGTTAAAATTCGCGGGTGATTCAAAACGTTCAAATCGTTCAAGCCGTTCAAAATGCTTGAGAACCGCCTCACGTAACGGCTTGAACTGTGACATGATTAACTTTTATAGGAGTTGGATATGGCGAAGCCACAGGTGAAAAAATCATTGGAGACATTCAATCAGGAGTTGGCCGAAGTGCACATGACCGGCCAGTGGATTTATGAAGATTTGCTCAGTCGCGCCATCGGCGGGCCGCGACCGCGCGGCGATGCCTATCTCTGGCCGTGGCCGATGGTTCATGAAAAATTGCTCGAGGCGTGCAACGTGCTCGAAGAAAGCTTCACGGCGCGGCGCAGCGTGCTATTCGGCAATCCGGGCCTGAACGACAACGCGACGACGCACACGCTCTTGATGGGCGTTCAGATGATCAAGCCCGGCGAGATGGCCTGGGCGCACCGGCACACGCTGGCGGCGATTCGCTTCGTGATCAAAGGCGACGGCAAAGTTTTCACCGTCGTCGACGGCGAGAAGTGCCCGATGGAGCCCTACGATTTAATTCTCACGCCGCAGTGGACCTGGCACGACCACCGCAATCCGACCCAAGAAAGCGCGATCTGGGTGGATGCGCTGGATGTGCCGTTCTTGCTTGGACTGAATCAGCCGTTCTACGAGCCCTATCCCGGCAACAAAGTTCAGACGATTCGCGAGAAGGCCGGCGAAAATTTACAGCAGCGCGCCGGCGCCGTGCGACCGACATGGGAAAACACCAAGAAAGAAAATCTGCCGCTGCGCTACGCCTGGAAAGATATCGAGCCGCAACTGCGCGCGCTCGCCGATCAGGCCGGCAGTCCCTACGACGGCGTGGCGCTGGAGTATGTGAATCCGATGACCGGCGGCCATACGCTCCGAACGCTCAGCTGCTGGATTCAATTGCTGCGCCCCGGCGAGCATACGAAAAAGCATCGCCACACGTCGAGCGCGGCCTACTTCGTCGTCGGCGGCGAGGGCGCGAGCATCGTCGGCGACAAGACGCTGGAATGGTCGAAGTATGACTCTTTCGCGCTGCCCAACTGGGCTTGGCACGAGCACATCAACCGGTCGAAGAGCGAAGAAGCGATTCTTTTCTCTGTAAACGATATTCCCATCGTTGAGGCTTTCGGTTTATATCGCGAGGAGCCGGAGAATTCCTTGCACACAACGCAGACGCCGCAGGTCCCGGAAGCAAGCAAGTAGCGGCCGTTCCAACCGTTCCCTACGTTTTGAACGGAGCGTAGCGATTGAACGATTTGAAATCTTAATTCTCTAAAGGCAAAGAGACAAAACTCGGAAAAGAACAAAATAATATGCCAGACCTACGCACTTGGCTTAGCGACGTTGATAAACTCGGCCAGTTGATGACCGTTGAAAACGCTCACTGGGATCTCGAGCTGTCGACGCTTACGGAAATCATCAACGAGCGCTCGAGGACGCGACCGGCGATCGTTTTCGATCGCATCAAAGATTATCCCCAAGGCTATCGGGTCGCGGCGAATTTGGTTTCTTCAGTCGGACGTTTGGCGTTGACGCTCGGCATGAAAGCGGGTCTGAGCGATATGGATTTTGTCCAGGCTTGGCGCGAGCAGGTGAAGAAAATTACACCGATTCGCGCTGAAACGGTTCGAACCGGACCGCTCTTCGAAAACGTCAAGCAGGGCAAAGACATCGACGTGCTCCAGTTTCCCGTGCCGCGCTGGCACGAGCTCGACGGCGGGCGCTACATCGGCACCGACGATCTGGTATCACGCGCGACCCGGAAGAAGATTGGGTGAACGTCGGCACTTACCGAATTATGGTGCATGGCCCGGATCGTCTGGCGCTGCACATGTCGCCAGGCAAGCATGGCCGCGTGCACAAGGACAAATATCACGCGCAGGGAAAACCATTTCCCGTCGCAGTTTCATTCGGCCACCATCCGATCAATTTCGTCGTGGCATCGACCGACGTGCCCAACCGGGTCAACGAGTATGATTACGCCGGCGGCATTCTCGGTAAGCCGCTACAAGTTATTCACGGGCCGCTCACGGGCTTGCCGATTCCCGCCGATGCCGAGATCGCCATCGAAGGCGAAGTCGGGGTCGAAGACGTTATGCCCGAAGGGCCTTTCGGTGAATGGACGGGTTACTACGCGAGCAATCAGCCGGCCGTGCCGGTGATCCAAATCAAAGCGATTTACTATCGCAACGATCCGATTCTCTGCGGCTTCCCGTTATTGAAACCATCGAGCGGCGACAATGTGCATTTCTCGCTCATGCGCTCGTCGTTGATCTGGAACGCGATGGACGAAGCCGGTGTGCCCGATGTCAAAGGCGTGTGGTGCCATCCGGCCGGCGGCAGATTTCTAACCGTTGTTTCGATCAAGCAGCGCTACCCCGGTCATGCGCGCCAGGCGGGCATGATTGCGAGCCAGTGCCGCTCGGGGGCGTATCTGGGCCGCTACGTGGTCGTAGTCGACGACGACGTCGACATCACCAATTCCGAAGAATTTTTGTGGGCGCTCAGCAGCCGTTCCGATCCGGCCGAGTCGATCGAGATCCTGCGCCGCGCGTGGAGCGGCCCGCTCGACCCGCGCATCGCGCGCGATCGGGTCGGCCACAGCTCGCGCGCGATAATCGACGCCACCCGGCCCTACGAGTGGCAAGAAAAGTTTCCCAAGGTCAGCGGCGCCAGCCGCACGCTGAAAGAGAAAGTCGCCGGCGATTGGCGCGAATTTCTCGAACAAAAAATCGCCGGTAGATAGCGAACAAAAGCCCCGTCTCTGCAGGCTCTCAAATTAATTAAATACAGTGCGCGCGGCCGTGGCCGCCTCGTGAATTGAAGGAATTTTGCCTCCTAGCGTGTGGGCATTTTTCCGATATTCATTTCGGGAATATCCGACTGGGTAAGCTTGAAGATCGCCGCATTCCTATACAAGCGGTCTTCGTTTTCATGATCCAATTTGGCGCCGATAATCGCCCAACATTCGTTAGTGTAATAGAAAATTCACTCGGGAATTTAATCCGCCGCCGGCGTTGCAAAATGTCAAATTCGCCGCGGAGCATCGGATTGTCAGTGCTGCGTTTCATTGCGCGCCCCTGGCACATTCTTTGATACAGTTCTCTTTTAGAGGAAAGGGGGCAGTTCCTATGAAGCTGTCAAACCGATTGGGCGCATCTGTTTTTTCATCCATGTTGTTTGACAGGAATAATCTCGTTGTCCGGTTGCGTTCCAGTGGAGACCGTCCAGCGACCGAGCTTGAACGAAGTTCGTTCGGGCAAAGTTCGAGGTGCATTAGCCGAAGACACACGCCTACAACCGGGTGAAATATCGGCTGAGATCGATCAAATTGATCCAGCCCGACGCGAGCTCCGGGTCGTCGCGGATGATGGTCGAAGGGATGTTCTGCGCTACGATGTCAATCGCACGAGAGTGATCTATCATGGCCGAGATTATATTGCAGATGATCTGGAAGCCGGCGATCGCATCGCTTATCAAACGCCGCCGCGCAATGGCGCGTTGGTTGAAACTATACGCGTTCAAGAGCCGGTTCAGGCTCGCAGCGGGCCAAGTGTCGCGCGCCGCACTACAACACCACCTCGCCCGAGAACCGATGTCGTCGAAGGAACGGTAGACCGAGTCGATTACAATTTGGGCGTCTTCGATGTCCGGCCAAGCAACGGCAGAATGGTTACCGTATCGGTGCCGTACAATGCGCGAGCAGCCGATGTGGATAATTTTCGCGCGTTGCGGCGCGGCGATCCGGTGCGGGTCGAAGGCGAGTTCGTCAATCCGGATAATCTCCAACTCCTGTCCTTCTTGTCGCCGCGGAATTGATAATCCGTGGATGGAAGCGCTGGGCGCGGAGGGCCAACGAACTTGGAAGAAATATATAAGGCTCGCCATATTCGCACGATGCCTCGGTTGAATTTGGACACCGACTGTTGGATCCCTTATGCCGACGTGAGCTGGGAGGAAGAAGGTATAAAGCGCATTCAATTATTGTCGGGTCCATCCGACCGTTTCAAACTCATCGATCAAGCCGAAGTTTACGCGGTGGAAATGGCAATGGCTTGGATCGACGCCGAGATGATGGGAAAATTCCACCCTTTGAGCGATCCGGGTAAGTTGGACAGCAAGCTGAGCTCGATTACGGCGCGGGCTTCCATCCGGAGGCCTTAAGCTCCCGGTAGATTTTTTTGACGATGCTGTAATCGAAGAACTTGGCAAAATCGGCCGGCGCTACGACGTTGACGAGTTCGGCGCGCATGGCGACATCTTCTTTCAGAATTTCATCGCCTACCCAGCCTTCGGCGGTCAATACCGGAAGTGTCGTGTCGTAATCCACCTCGTTGAATTCGCGCTTTCTTTGAGTGTACTTGCCGATAATTGGGATCGTCTGCTCGCGATAGCGGCGCGCATATTCCCGTCCTTTAATCACGCCGCGGAGAAAACGCTCGACTAGGTTTGGATTGCGCGCCAACAGTCGGCTTGGCACGGCCAGACCGACGTAGGCGAAACGGATTTCTTTTTCCGCGTCCCCGAGCATATGGCCCTTCGGTTGTTTCAACTGCGCGAAATCCCCGGCGCCGAGAGGCACGGCGTCGACCGTGCCGGTCTGCAGCGCGGCGAGCCGAGTCGCGCCGAAGCCGACGGGAACATAGGCGACCGAGTTAGCGTCAAGGCCGTGCTTTCGCAGAAGCAGCCGGACCGAGAGCTCCTGAGTGTCGCCACGGCTGGTGACGCCGACCCGTTTGCCGATCAAATCTTTTAGCGTCTTGATCTCGGGTTGGCCTGACCACAATTGGTAGCCGGGGCGGTCGATGTTCGTATAGATGACTTTGATATCGGCACCACGCAGCATGGCGCCGAGAGCCGAGCCCGCCGAGGTGCTGAAGTGAAGATCGCCGGCGATCAGCGCTTGCGTCGCCACGCCGCCACCGGCCCGAATCATTTCCACCGCCAGGCCTTCGTCGCGATGGTAGCCCTTTTCGATGGCGACGAATTCATCCATGTAGCTGCCGGTCACGGCAGCTACTGAAAGACGGACCTTCTCTTCGGCTGACGCCGCGCGGCTCGCGCCCAAAAAAAACGCTTGCTCGATGCTTAGGAGGAAAAGGACAGCGAGCAACTGTGAAATTACAGAAGTCATAGGTGAAATTTCATCAGGTCAAGTGGGGCTTGCCACGTGACTCACGTTACCGAACGTCATCGGGCGCTGGGCGAGGACGCCGATCTGAATGCGATTGCCGAACGGATCATAGCCGTACGCGGTATTGCTATCGGGCTCGTGCCACGGGATTTGATTTGGATTGGGACCCCAGTAAGTTTCCCGACGGTCGAAGCGTTTAAAGATCTCCGCGTAACAATCCGCGCCGGCGCGAAAGTCGATGTGCGGTCCTTTGAAGCACTGAGTGCTGCGCTCCGCTACCTTGTCCACTTTGCGCAAAATCAAAAACTGCCCGGATTGCGGCACCGTCAAAGTCAGCTGGTCTTCGCCCGGCACCTGATCGGCTTCGATCAAGCCGAAAGTCTCGCCATACCACGAGCGGGCGAGATCGAGATCGGTGACCTCGATGCGCACGTGGCTGATGCGCCGAAGCGGCACTACGTTGCCTTGCGGCGCGAGCTCCGATGGATCTTTTCTCACGCACAGCTCGACGGTGTTGCCGTCCGGATCAAGGACGAAGAGCGATGCTTGGAGCGGGCTCGATGCAGGATAATCGATGCGCTGGCAAGCCAATTTTTGCTTTTCGGCTGCTTGACTCGCCGCCGAGAGATCGGCGGCGGCGACTTCGAAAGCCCACACCACGCCTTCGAGCGCTCGCACCGGCTTCGCCAAGCGAAAATCCTGCAAGGCGATGCCGAAGCCGGGATGATTGGCGACCGCAAAGAAGACGATCAGCGGCACCTCGCGATTGAGACCGCGCGCGTTCATATTCGTCAGAAACTCGAGGCGAGCGCCCATGAAGCCCGACCAAAAACGAAAAGCGCGGCCGAGATCGTTGGACGGCAAAACGCCATGATCGATGCGCGCGATGGTGACCGATAAATTTTTTGTCGACATTTTTCTTCGCCTCTTCACAATTTTTAACTTGGGTATTATAAACTCGCTAACAAAAGTCAATCGAGGGAAAACGCCGATGATGATCGCCGAAATCATTTTGCTCGTCCGGCAGAGGCAAGCGCCGTCTCTGTGCGGCGATCCGCATTGACTGAGGCGGGTTGCTGCCAATGCTCTTTCTTGGCGGAAGTTGGCATTATTATGCTATGGATTTTCTAACGGAGTGAAGGGCAATCAAGCGGGATCGACCTGTGTCTACAGAGGAACAAAAAGTTTACCTACTGCGCCACGGCGAAACCGAGTGGAGTCTCAATGGACAACATACGGGCGTCACCGATATTCCACTGACCGAGAACGGACGAATGGCCGCGCGGCTTCTCAAACCGATTCTGGCCAAGGTGACCTTTACATTGGTCCTCACGAGTCCGCTCCAGCGCGCCCGCGAAACCTGCGAACTCGCTGGGCTTGGCCAATTTGCCAATGTCGAGCCCGACTTGATCGAGTGGAACTATGGCGAGTACGAGGGACTCACGACGGAACAGATTCGCTCGACTCGGCCGGGTTGGTCGGTTTTTCGCGACGGCTGTCCGGGCGGCGAGTCGCCGGAACAGGTCGGCGCGCGCGCCGATCGCGTTATCACCAAGGTTCGCACCGCAGCGGGAAACGTCGCCTTGTTCGGCCACGGACATTTTACCCGCGTTCTCGCGGCGCGCTGGATCAACTTATCGGCAAACTATGGCGAGAATTTCTTGCTCGACACCGCGACGCTGAACGTCCTCGGTTACTACCGCGAGTCTCCAGCGTTTATGATTTGGAACGCGCCGCTTGCGCGGTAAAATAAACAGATTTCAGATCACCCAATTCGAATCGCGGGGGCTGATATGGTGCGCGGCTAATTTTGATGCTCCGCCTTTGTCAGGTTAGAACCGTCCGTCTTTTTCCAATTTCCTCACGATGCTGTCGTCGACCAAATCCTCGGCTTTAAGACGGCGGATTTTTTCGTTGTTCATGCCCAGCAAACGAATGACGTTGCGGATGCCGTCGACGCTGGGATAAATCTTTTTCTCGTAAAGTCCGGCCATGCTGTGATAGCCCTCTTCGGCATCTTCGACGCGCGGCAGACGCATGCCTTTGGCGACGGCCTTCATGACATCGGCTTTGTTCGCCGGGTTGCGAATGAATGCCACCGCATCGAGCAGACCTCTCAATACACTTTCCGCTGTCGCTGGCGACGAAATCATAAATCCACGGCGTGCTAGAAGTCCCGATCCTTGATACGGAATAGGTAGTTTTTCGATATCGGCCAAGACACGATAGCCCTTGTTCTGTAAGTTCCTGCCGTGCGCGTAGCCAACGACCACAGCGTCTACGGTGCCGGCCATGAAGCCTTGCACCATGACGGATTGATCGCCGAGGGATCTGAACTGTATTTTGTCCCGCTCCGGCACAAGGCCCCAGTGGTCCAGCGCGAGCATGGTAAAAATCCATCCGCCGCCGCTCAGGCTGTTAACGCCGATGCTCTTACCTTTAAGTTCGGCCGGGCTTTTGATTTTTGGATTGGCAACGAACATGCCGGTGAGTCGGTTAATGAAACCGGCGACAAAAACCAGGTCGGCTCCCTCCGCGATCGCTCCGAGGTTGGCGCCCGAGACCGATCCCCAGTGGAACTGTGTCTCTCCGGAACTCAGCGCGGCCATGCCTACCGGCCCGTTGCGCACCTGCACGAACGAAACGTCGACGCCGTACTTACGAAAGAAGCCGTGTTCCTGCGCAACGTATATAGCTCCTTCTCTCTCGCTGACCGATCCGCTGGTCATGATCACTTTAGTCAAAGGCGCCGCAGCGTAAGAATATTGGAAGCCAAAGATGAAGAAAGAGAGAACAGAAATAAGCAAAGTGATCAATCGCAATTTCATCCTGAAGCGCCTCCTGGGAGCGTGACAGCACCAACGTTTCGATCGTTATTCAGTCGAAGTCGGTTGCGCGTAAAATAGGGCAGGGCAGTCACTGCCGTCAAGGACGGCACACGCGCCAAGTATGGCTTTCGCAATCGTTGACCCCAGAATGAGTACAAGAAAAACGAACGACCGACGGAAAGTCAAAGACGCTGTACCTCGCGTAGCAGTGGTCTGCGTTTCTGCACGTGCTCGCGCTTATCGGTGAAGGAGGCTTCATACAAAGCCGGATGAGTTTTCATTCGTAAGTTAAGCACCGCTGCGGCTGATTGAATCATTACAAATAATTTTGCGAATTTTCTAACGGGCTAAATCGCACAATATTCCTCGATTTCGTCAATGTGCTGATCGCATTCTTATACTAAAGTATTGGTGCTGGCATACACATTGCTCCCACCGCGAACAAAGTTTTGTGCAGAGTATTACTCACCCGCTACTCACCCGCCCAGTGAGCCAGTGCTGGTGAACCTAGAGCTATACTGGCCTTTCGCCGGCCGAGCGCACGTGTCCACGGACGCTGCAATCGCACAAGGGGCACGCGAGACGCTGATCTCGCTGAGCAGTCGCACCCGATAAGAGTTTTCGCAGGAAATAAGCGCCTAATGAAAAGATCGATGGAGGAGCGTCGCCCACGGCGCTCGTTGCAAAAGAAACTATGTACACAAAATTAATGGTTCTGATGTTGATGGTTCTGGGGTTAGTCGGGTTTCTCATTCTGCAAAGTCAAAACGTATTCTCTCAAGCAAACCGCCAGAACCGCGGAGATCGATTCCGTCATAACGGCGTGATGGAAGACGAAGATCGCTCCGTCGTTGGTGACCCGAAAAGCGACGCGACGGAGGCGCCGACCGGTTTTGACAACCTGACCAACGGCTTCACTGAGCAAGGGGCTCCTTTCGAAACACTGAATGCGGACAATGTCGTAGCGCTCCGTTCGTTTAACGATAACCGTTTCATTTTCGAGGAGGTTGAGACGATTCAAGATGGACTCGGTCCCACCTATAACGCACAGAGCTGTAGAGAGTGCCACCAGAACGTCGTCACAGGAGGCGCCAGCCAGGTAGCGGAGCTGCGATCCGGGCGCACAGAGAACGGTCAGTTCTTTGAATCCCTGGGCGGAACTCTTATCCACTCGCGCGCTACTTATCCTGATATCGTCGAGCAAATCACCCCCGCGGATTCTATCCGGAGTTTCCGTATCTCGACAAATACCCTTGGCAACGGCTTCGTAGAGGCCATTGCGAATAGCACTCTGCTTGCGATTCGAGACAAACAACCTGCAGGGATGCGCGGTACCGCCGTTATGGTTCCCGTGCTCGAAGCGGGGAGCCGTGCCCGCATCGGGCGCTTTGGCTGGAAAGGTCAGCATGCCAGCCTAGAATCATTTTCCGCCGACGCTTACCTCAACGAAATGGGTATTACCACACCTTTGTTTCCGGATGAGAACACCTCCAATGGCCGCTTTGTCGGTTCGGGTTCGGGATATGATCCGGTTGCTGACCCCGAGGACGATGGTGAGGATGTTGTGGCCTTCGCTGACTTTATGCGCTCTACCAAGGCGCCCCCGCGAGGGCCGTTGTCGGCTGACGTGCTCGCAGGAGAAGCGTTGTTTAACAAAGTTGGCTGCGCCGTTTGCCATACTTCTTCCATCACCACGGCGCGTCCGGGCGCGAAGATCAACGGCGGTGTGTTGACTGTGCCAGCCGCGCTCGGCAACAAGATCATCCATCCTTACAGCGATTTCTTGTTGCACAACATCGGCACGGGCGACGGCATACCCGTTCTGCCTTTGCCCGAATATGCGACAACCGCCAATCAGATCCGAACTGCCCCGTTGTGGGCGCTACGGACTCGCAATCGGTTGATGCACGATGGCTTGTCGTTCACCAAACAGGACGCCATCCAGCGTCATGCCGGGCAGGCGGCAGAGGTGACGAAGAATTACAACGCCCTATCCGAGGCGCAGAAAAATCAATTGTTAGCATTCCTGGATTCGCTCTAACTTGTCGAGATGTTCGCCTGCGAGAGCAGTGATTGGGGTAAAATTGAGTTTGTCCCCGAATATTTAAACGTTCTTACCCGCGAGCCGCTCGCGGATTATATTGCCTCTAGAACGTGCCGAATCGATTAGTTTACCGCGAAGCAGTAAAACAAACCGTTGCCGCCCGAGCTGCGTAATCCTTCTTGGCTGCATCCGCCGCTGGTACCGGTGCCGCGGGATGGATGCGACGAGTTCCACGATCTGGAAGATTCGTCGTCGCGCTGCCCTTGGCGGTTGTGGTGGCCCAGCATGGCGGTGCCGGTGGTGCTGCTGGTCCAGTTGTGGCAGGTCATGTCTTCACTCCCCGAGAACGCGCGGCCGTCGGGCTGAGAGCCGGTGAGGATGTCGTGCATGTTCGGTTTGTCGCCGCTTGCGTTGATGGTCTCGCCTTTCTCGCTGAGCCCGGTTTCTTTGTTGATCTTATTGTTGTTGCTGTGCAGATCGTCGACGTCTTTCGCAATGACGACGCCTTTGGTGTTTTGCCACGGACCTTTGCCGATGCGGTCGCGCGCGTTGACGGCGGGCTTGCCATCGGCTGCGCTAGTGCTCAAGTAGGCGTGCCAAGTACGGTTGCCGGCGCCAACCGCTTGCGCGAGGGCTTGGCAATGTTTATCCGCGCCCGCCAACCCGCCCAAGTCGGCGCCTTTTCCCGAGCCGACGCTGGTGATGAAAAAAGTCATGTTGTTTTTTGGTTCCTGCGAGCTCGCGATCCAGCTTAATGAAAGCAGCACCACCAGAACGACCAGTGGCATCCAGACTTTGTTTTTCATGTTCACTCCTTGATTACATTCACGGGGTTCGCGACCTGCATTGTTTGGCGAACGACTCTATATCACACGATCCGTAGGCGAATGAAGATGCGACAGGAAAAATGTGGCAAGAGTGAATGACGGCTTTGAAGGGAAACCCGTTGACGCGACTTGACTGGTTTTGTTATGTGGAGTTGCGACGACCCACGCGTTCTAACCGAAGGGAGAAGTGATGTCGGCACGAATCAGACATCTGGCGCTGTATACCGAGAATCAAACTGGAATGGCGAATTTCTACAAAACCGTGTTCGGCATGAAACGAATCACGGAGAGCTTTAACCAACCCAATCACGGCCATATCAGCGACGGCGTGATCGGTCTCGCGGTTTTGCGCAGACGCCCTGGTTTTCATTCCGCCCTCGATCACTTCGGCTTCGAAGTGGACGACGTCGGCGTCATTCTTGAAAGACTCAAAGAGAAATATCCAAAGGTTTTGGTCACCAAAGGTTTGGAGCAAGTGGCCTTTGCGGTGTTTCGAAGTCACGATCCGGCGGGAACGCAATTCGATATTTCATGGAAGCAGCATCCGAAGGTGCAGGAAGGTTACAAAGACGACGGCTGGAAGCAGCCGCGGCAGATCAATCATATCGCGATCCGATCTGCGGAGCCTGAACGCGTTGCCGAGTTTTATCACGAAGTGTTCGATCTCAAGGAAGGAAAAAATTTCTACGATGAAGACGCGTTCTGCGTGACCGACGGCACGGTCGATCTGGCGATCCGACGCACGAGCAATCACTCGTATATGAGCATGCGGGAAGGCATCGACCACTTCGGTTACGCAGTGGAGAGCATCGAAGAGGTAAAGAAGGACCTCGATGAATTCGGCCGCGCCAATCCCGGCTCCGCGCCAAAAGAATTGGCCGGCGGCGTATTCGGACATATCACACAAGAAGACATCGACGGCTGCAAGATCGGCGAATTTGCAATCGCCGATCCCGACGGCTTGCTCTTGGATCTTTCCGCGCGTACTGCGTAGTTGAGTTGGACCCTGTTCACACCGCGGGTCAATTGGCACGGATCGAGTTTTTAGAATTGCGTCGAAACGGCGGCACCATGCGCCACGCCAAACATATTATCTGTTGCTTCATCGTGGTTGTTTTTTCACTCGGCAACCACGGCGGCCTCGCCCAGACATTGACGCCTATCCACATTGGCGTTTCGACAAACTCAGCAACTTGGTTCCCATTATACGTCGCCTGGAAAAAGGGACTGTTCCGCGAGCAAGGTCTCGAGTTGTTGCCTGTTTATATGCAAGCGCGCACGTCTCTTGCCGCTCTGGCGTCAAAGCAGATCGGCTACATCACGCA
The DNA here is from genome assembly GCA_963755715.1 of uncultured delta proteobacterium. Taxonomy (GTDB): domain Bacteria; phylum Desulfobacterota; class Binatia; order UBA9968; family UBA9968; genus DP-20. The sequence goes on along the minus strand of CAVWLW010000064.1, from coordinate 112,544 downwards.
AACAGGATCTTCGCTGACGGCGATCGCGCGCGGCCTGCCGGCGCGACTCGTTATGGTATTTACCGATAAAACTCATCATGTTCTGGTCGTCAAACCTGAGATCACTTCGCCGGGGCAGCTACGCGGCCGCGTGGTGGCGATCAGCCAGCCGGGAGGGACAGTCCATCGCGAATTGCTGATGATCCTGGACAAGTTCAAAATTGATCCGAATGAAGTGAGGACCGCCAGTTTAGGAGACGCGCGAACCAGCCTGGCGGGGCTCAAAGCGGGCAATGTCGACGCCGCGATGTTGATGACTCCTCTTGAAATATACCTCGAGAAGGACGGCTTTAGGCCGCTTGTTTATCTTAAAGATATTTTGGAATTCCCGCTCCTTGGTATTATCGTTAACAATGACCTGCTGCGCGAAAAACCCGATCAAGTAAAAAAAGTTCTTGCCGGCGCTCTCAAAGGAATTGCCTTTACTAAATCGCGCCGCGACGAGGTGGTTCCACTGCTGAAAGATTTCATCGGGCTGGAAAATTTGGAAATGGCGCAAAAAGCCTATGATAGATTAAGGGACATCTGGCCTGATAGTGGACTGCCGACCGAGAGAGGCTTAAAAAATGTTGCGAGCATGGCGGAAGTTCCCGCTGGTGTCCCTATGGAAAAAATCGTCGATTGGTCGCTTCGTAAAAGAAGTATCGTCATCTCTCAAAGCAAAATAACGACGACACGGGTGGCTATTTGCCGCGCTTCGTTTTTCATTTCGACCCATCGTACTTTCTCTTCGCAAATTCATAACATCGCCCAAAAGTCACATCGACGTTCGGCGAGAGTGACTCCTTAAAGTGTCGAGCCTGCAAGGGAATGCCTAAAATCTAGAAGCGCTGACATAACGACGGACGATTCGAGCGGCTTGAATTTCACGGCGGGAATGTTAATTCCCAGGGATGCGATATAAAAGCGGACTCATCGCGCTATCCCTGCTGTTTCTTTTCGCTTGTAACAGCGTTCGAGTGGTGCCCTATGAGCAGGTAGGCGCACTCGAAGCTGAGCAAACCGTCCGCTTCTTTTACCCAAGCGCTCGGGGCAATATCGAAGCTTATGTCGCCCGGCCGCGCGGGGCGGGCCCGTTTCCTTTGGTCATCCTGCTGCATGGCCATAGCATCAGAGGTCGAGGCGCCGAACAGGTTCTGTCAACCGCGGAAGCTCTCGCAAGTGAGATTTGCTTCGCGAGCGTGGCGATTTCGCTGCCGGGTTACGGTTCGACTGATGTTGCTGAAGGATCGATTGAGGAAATCACCCGCCAGGCCGTGAAGGACGGTCTCGCGTTCGCCACGCAACTTCGATGGGTCGATAAACGCCGCGTATTTTTTTACGGAGTTTCGCGCGGGGCGATTGTTGCGGCGGCAATGTTAAACGATGTGGAAGGGGTAAGCGGGGCGGTACTTTACTCTGGCGCGTATGATCTCGACAAGCTCTACCGGGAGACGCCGAGCTTCTGGGTGCGGCAGATACTCAACCCGAACCATGACGCCAATCCCAAGCTCTTCAGCCTTCTTGGTCAGGGATCGAGATGGCGCGCGCCAACGCTTATCCTTCATGGCGAGCAGGATAAGTTAATACCGGTGAGCCAAGCCATTTTGCTTAGGGATTGGCTAAAGGCGGGCGGAACGGATCACCGCCTCGTGCTGTACCCGGATCACGGCCATTTCCTACCGAGGGCAAATGTCAGGGAACGAACCTTAGGTTTCCTCAAAGAAATTGCCGCTCCAGCATGCCCCACCACCGGCGATCCGTGATTACTCGCAAGCCGGTAGCTTGCTGTTAGGCAAATTTCTCGCCTGCTTTTTTTCCACGCCAGCTGATTTCAGTTGCGGTCCCTGATTGCTACTCTTAGATGATCCAATTACATTACGTGACCTGAAATATCCTGACACCGTCGGACCATCGAGTCATCAAGAATATCACCGCACGCCGTAACCTCGAAAGCAAAATCCTCCAGCCAAATCATGCCTGCGGCGACAACGGGCCTTTTCCATGCTCACTTCCATGATAATTTTCGTCGGGAACGTATCAGAGGCGATCCAGTCAACCAACGGGAATTCAAGTCCGAACTGGATGTTGAAAAATATTTATGTCGGCCCTCGCTTCTTGAGTCTTCAAAGGCAGGAGCTCTTCCGTTGACGGAGCGGATTCCTTTCGCTATGCCATTGAGAACAGGAAGGAGGCGAGGAAATGAGCGAGTTAGATTCCGCTAATAAAATCGACGTGCCGAGCGAGCATTGGGACCGGCTTTTTGCGCCGAGCGCGTGCCTGGTCATGATCACCACGGCGGACCGCGAGGGGCGGATCAACGCGGCGTCCTTTGGCACTTGCGTCCGCGTGTGCCACGATCCGGTGTTTATTGCGTTCACCGTCGGTGCGACGAAGGATACTTGCAACAACGTTCTTGCCACCGGCGAGTTCGTCGTTAACGTGCCGCCCTTCGAGCGCGAGATTCTGGAAAAGGTCCGAGTCGTGGGCTTGGAATTCCCGCCGCGCGTCAACGAATTGGAAAAAGCCGGGCTGACGGCGATTGCTTCCAAAGTCGTCAAACCGCCGCGCATCGCCGAGTGCCACAGTCATTTCGAGTGCCAAGTCGAATGGACCAAGCAGTGGCTGCACCGCGTCATGATCGTTGGCAGAGTCGTCGCGGCGTCAGTCGACAAGGGCTGCACTGATGCCAACGGCTACCTGATATGGGACAAGCTCAAGCCGGCGCACTATTGCGGCCACGAATATAAAAGCGGTTTCGTTGCGGCGTATCAAAAGATGGACGTCGATATGGTTTATAAGGAGCCGATTCCGCCGCGGAATTCGTAGCCACAGCCTTGGGCTGTAAGCACTCAAGATACTTTGCTCAAACTGTCGTGCATCGTCATCGCGTTCATTGACTAAACACGAACGCGGTGCATAAGGCTCGGGTAGGGCTCTTGTAGCGCGGGCTGCCGATGCGCCGAAACGGGCGTTATCGCAAAAGCGTTTGCAGTCGGCCTCTCATGATCGCCTCGGCTTCGGCGATGATCTCTTCGATTACCTCTTTCACGCTTTTGATCGAGTCGATCAGGCCCGCGTCTTGGCCGAAAGAGAGCGAGGCGTTGTCGATATCGCCGGCGGCGCGCGCTTTGGCTAACTCTTTGCCGATTTCGGTTGCGTTTTGACGGATGGCCCACTCCCGTCCCGCCCAGCGTTCGATAAATTTATTGCGCTTGCGCGCGGGACATGGCGCCGGGCCAGACGCGTTGGCTGGCGAGATCGGGGATCTCGGTCAGCACGGTGTCGTGGCCGTCGCTATCGACGATCGCTTGTTTAAAATTCGCATGGAGCGGCGATTCGTGGGTGGCGAGGAAACGCGTGCCGAGCAACACGCCTTCGGCGCCGAGCGCAAGCGCCCCCGCGAGGCCGCGGCCGTCGGCGATGCCGCCGGCGCAAAGCACCGGCAGGGGCGCGAGGGCTTTGACCATCATCGGTACGAGCGGCAACGACGCCATCCAACCGACGTGGCCGCCGGCTTCCGTCCCTTGCGCTACCAAGACGTCGGCGCCCGCTTCAGCGGCGCGCAAAGCTTCGGCAACTTCGCCGGCCGAGTACATGACCTTGCATCCCGCGTCGTGGGCGCGCTGAACGTAGTCGCGCAGATTCTGGTCTTTGCGCGCCCAGGCGAAGGCGATAAGCGTCGGCCTCGCGGCCAGCGTGACCGCGAACATATTTTCCTGAATCTGAAACAACAGATGATTGATGCCGAACGGTTTCTCGGTGCGCTCGTGGATTGAGGCGATCTCGCGATCGAGGGTCGAGGCGTCGAAGGCGGAGGTGCCGAGTGTGCCGAAGCCTCCCGCATTGGAGACCGCGGCGACCAGCGGCGCGGTGGTCGCGTTGCCCATGCCGCCCAATACGATCGGATGGGGGATGCCGAGCAGATCGCAAATGCGCGTTCGAATCATGACGCCTCCTTTTGGGGACTTACGGACTAATTTCAACTTGGTTTTTTAATCAGTTCTGATTCCGAAACGAGCGCCCGATAATGTTGCTGATTATCATGCCACTAATAATGCCGGCCGGACGTGGAAATCTAAAAAAGATTTGGCCGGTATTTGAGCGCCCCATCACGATCAAATCAGTTTTTCGGCCAAGGTCGGATCTCCGAGTCCGGTCTCAACTTTTTTGAATCGTAAACTTCCATATGGGCAAAATCCCAAACAGCTCGCCGCGGCTTGGCCTTGGGCCAACTACGCGCATGGCCGATCGGCACCACCCATAAGAGACGCAGCGGCTCGGGCACTTGAAAAAGTTTTCTTAACTCCGGCTCCACCTCTTCGCGCACGGAAACCCACACCGTGCCGAGATTCATGCTCGCCGCGGCCAGCATCATTTGTTGCACGGCATTGGCCATGCTCGCCTGAAATAGTTTCTCGCGGTCTGCTTGTTGGCGAGTGGTTAAGTAAACCGCTTTGGTCCTCGGATCGCCGCAAGCGAGCACGATAACGCTAACGTCGCCGACGTAATCTTTCTTGAGTCCTTTGTAGTTGACGGGATCTTCGCGTTTTCTCTGGCGCCACTCGTTATCGTAAATCTCGCGGATGCGCTTCATTTTTTTGCGGTCCCGCGTCACGACGAATTCCCAGGGTTGCGTGTTGGCTCCCGAGGGCGCCCATCGCGCCGCTTCGAGAATCGTACTCAGTTGCGCGTCGCTAACTTTGCCGCTTTTGTAAACTCGCACGCTGCGGCGTTTTTGGATCACGCTCATCAGCGTTTGGACGGTGGGGTTTATAGCGGCTGGTTGCGACGGTGATGCTTTGGCTGCCTGTGCCATGGGACCTCCGATGCTCGTTTTGTGAAATTGCTACCGAGTCTTCGCTGATCTCTATCGCACTGGGTGGATCGAGCGGCGTCGGCGAAGGCTTGTAATTCTATCGAGGTTGATCTACTCCTAAACATAAACGTAGTCAATATGCGCCTAGCCAAACGAACCGCCTCCCCGGTGCCTTTGTATTTCAAAGTGATGATGCGCATCCGCGACGACATCCTGTCCGGAACGTGGGGTTACGGCCATCGTCTTCCCGGAGAGATCGAGCTGGCCCGTCAGCTTGGCGTGAGCGTCATCACCGTTCGCCAAGCACTGGCGCAGCTATGTCAGGAAAAATTGTTGACGCGCGAGTGGCGCAAAGGAACCTTCGTCAGTTGGAAGGGGCCGCTCAAAAAATCGGTTCAGCTCGAGGTTGAAACCGAAGATCTGGCGCCGGTTGATGCGGAAGGCACAAGCTTCAAGGTGCTTAACTTGGAAGACATTGAGCCGTCGCTCGAGCTCCGCCGCGACTTCGGCTTGGCAGTAAGCGAGAGAGTCAGGAAAATCGAACGCATCCGGTTGGCGCACCGCCGGCCGCTTGCCTATGTCATTTCCTACCTGCCTTCACGAATTGCCGCTCAAGTGCGGATCAAGGGCATGAAAACCATACCGCTGTCCACCGTTATTGAAAGCTCCTTGCGCATCAAGATCAGTGACGTGAAGCACATCGTGGAAGCAAAGCTGTCGGACGACGAGGTCTCCTCACATCTCGATATTCCGCAGGGATCTCCCGTTCTCTACGTCGAGCGGGACCATTTCTACAAAAAACGCCTGATCATGCGGACCGCGGGCTTCTACCGAAGCGACCTGTTTCGCTACGAGCTGAGGTTGAAACTAAAGAAGATCGGCGCCGTCGTCGGCGCGTAAGCGCTATCTCTGCTCGATGAGCATTTAATCTAGGTCGCATGGCACGAGATTTAGTTCCTTCACCGACCTTCGCTGTTGAATAAGAGAAACGGAGGCTTGCATGGCGGTTTACCGGGGTGAAGTGGGTTTACAGTTTACGACCCATCTCGCAAAGCACTATTCCATACCTCAATGGGTCGAGCTCGCGGCGCACGCTCAGCGCAATAAGTTTTCACAGCTTTGGATCAACGACAATCTCGGCCACAGAAATATTTTTGTTCTTTTGACCGCGATCGCGTCGAAGGTGCCGATCAAGCTCGGCACTGCGATTTTGGTGCCGTATTTCAGAAATCCAGTGGATACCGCCGATGCTTTCGCGTCGCTGTCGGAGTTGATGGACGGTCGTGAGATCAGCGTGGGTATCGCGCGCGGCGATTACGCGCAAGCCGGCAACCAAATCCACATGGTCAAACCGATCGCCATGGTGAAAGAGACCGTCGAATGTATGAAGGGCCTTCTGCGCGGCGATACGGTTAGATACGGCGACTATCCTGTCGCTGTCGGAGTTCTTCAACCTGCGCCCGAATTCCAGCATTCAATTGGGCTTTGCTCCGAAGTCGCCGATTTTATTTTATTGCGGCGGCAACGGCCCGCGAATTATGGAGATCGCCGGCCGCGTGATGGATGGTGTGCTGATCGGCGGCTTCTTCAAACCGCTCGTGCATAGCGGCAGGCTCGCCGGACTGCTGGAAAAAACCGAGCGTGGAAGAAAAGATGCGGGTCGCCAAACGAAGTTACGAAAGGTCTGCGAAATCAATATTTCGATCTCCAGCGATTACCAAAAGGCGAGAAGTTTTCCGAAGCGATACATCGCCCATATGCTCGTCGTGCTCGAAGCGATGGGATTCTCGAACGAAGAGTTTCAGGCTTTAGGGGTTGAGCGCGAGACCGTGATTCAAATTAAGCAGGCCTTCGAGGCGGGCGGCACGATCGAGCAGGTCTCGGCGCTGATCTCCGATGCGATGGTCGACATCGGTTTCATTGCCGGCACGCCGCGCGACTGCGTCAAACCGCTCGAAGAAATGTGCGCTTACGCGCAAGAGTACGGCTTCGATCAAATTTGCTTGGCTAAGCTCGGCCCCGACTATGAGGAAGCGATCACGGTTCTGGCGCGCGATTTATTGCCGTCGATCGTGCAATAAGGGATTCGTTGCCAGCGATGCTGATCCAGTCTCAGTAAGAAAAGGAAATCTCCATGGCCAAAATGAATGCGCGGATGATGCGGACGAAAATGGCGCTCGAGGTCGCAGCGGAGTTATATACTCAACGGATGTCTGCACATGGGCAACGTCGCAACGATTTCCATACAACCCAGCTCGCGGGAAGAGCAGTTTCCCGGAATGACGATGGGCATCAACGGCGATCTTATGGGCGGCATGAAAGCCCCCATTGAAGTCGGAAAACGGCGGGTCGACGTCGCCTTTATCAATCCATCCGCGATCGTCACCATGGCCTATCGGGGAAAAGGGTTTTACAAGGAGAAGCTGCCTCTCCGGGCGCTGGCTTCCTTTCCATCCTGGGACAAAATGGCTTTTGCGGTCGCCAAAGAGTTGAAGCTCAAATCTCTATTCGAAATCGCCGAGCGCAAGATACCCTTGAGAATTTCGACCCGTCCTTCCGGTATTTACAATACGACTTACTACACCGTGACGGAGATTCTTGCGCTTTACGGCCTGTCCTTTGCCAAGATCAAGAGCTGGGGCGGGAGAGTGCAGGAGACTCCCAGGCCTACCTCTCCGGAGCGGTTGGACGGGATAAAAACGGGCAAGATCAACGCGATCTTCGACGAAGGACTGCATAATTGGCTCGACGAAGCGCTCGACCATGGATTCGAAATCTTGCCGATCGAGCCTAAAATTGTAAAACAATTGTCGGCCCTCGGTTATCAAGCCTCCGTCATTCCACCTGCAAAGTTCCGACAGCTCAAAGCGGACGTCAACACGATCGATTTCAGCGGCTGGCCGCTGATCACGCATCGCGGGCTCAGCAACGACCTCGCTTACGCAATTTGCCAGGCGATCGACTTGCGGCAGAGCGTTATTCCCGTCGATGACGAGGGTCCACTCGATATGAAAAAGCTTTGCCGGGGGACGGAAGCCGCGCCGCTCGGCATTCCCCTGCATCCGGGGGCAAAGAAATACTATGAAGAGAAGGGCTATCTGTAAGAATCACTCATTGACTGACCGACACATTCGCATTTCGTCTGACGACATTTGAGGGAAAACACCTTGTATGCTGTGAAAACTGAGATTGCCGCAAGTCGAGCGCTGCAGCGTTACTATCCGTGGGTCGTCATCGGCATCGCGTTTTTGACCGTCGCGGTGGCGTTCGGCACGCGCAACGCCTTCGCGGTATTTTTAGTCGCGGTGATCGAAGAGTTTCGCTGGAGCCGTGGGCTGGCATCCGGCGCGCTCATGCTCGGATCCGTCATGTGGACGCTGTCGGCGCCGGTGATCGGCATTCTACTCGACCGGCTCGGTCCGCGCATCGTGCTGCCGGGCGGCGCGCTGATCATGGCAACCGGCTTCGTGATCAGCGGTTTTGCCCACTCCGTTGTCGCGTTTTATATCGGCATGGGAGTTTTCATGGGCGTCGGCTTCGCGGCCCTGCCGATGACCTCGCAAGCGACTTTCTTATCCAACTGGTTCATCCGTAAACGCGGCATGGCGATCGGCACGGCGGCGTCCGGCATCGGTTTGGGAATTCTTCTCGTCGTGCCGTGGACGCAGTGGTTGATCGCCGCCTACGGCTGGCGCGCGGCGTTTTTCATTCTCGCCGGCATATTGGCGATGGTGGTCGCGCCGCTCAACTATTTCTTTCAACGCCAAAGGCCGGACGAAATGAATCTCAAACCCGACTTTGGCGATCCGGCGACTCGCGATGCCGCGGCCCACGCGAAAGCTGCGGGCGTCGGCGGTCCGAGCTTGAGGGAGACGCTGCGCACCTGGCGTTTTTGGGCTTTTGCCGTCGGCGTGCTCGCCGGCGCGATTCCGCTGCACATGGTCCTGATTCATCAAGTTGCCGCGGTGAGCGACGCGGGATTCTCAAAAGAACTGGCGGCGTTTGGGCTCGGACTGATCGGGCTTTTTACCGCGCCGGCAATGATTTTCATGGGGCTGTTGGCCGATCGGATCGGCCGCCAATGGTCCTATTTGCTCGGCTCAGCGTCGTTGATGGCGGGCATTTTCCTCTTGATGATGATCACAGACGTCAGCCGCAGCTGGTTGTTCTACGCGTTTCCGCCATTTATCGCGGTTGGCTTCTCGTCGCGCCAATCGCTGTACCCGACCATCGCCGCCGATTTATTTCACGGCAAATCTTTCGGCGCGATCATCGGCGCAATTTCGCTGTTTATCGGCGCGGGGGCGGGCATCGGTCCTTGGCTGGGCGGCGTCATTCATGACTGGACTGGTAGTTATCATGAGGCTTTTTGGATCGCTCAAGCGTTGACGTTCGTATCCGTGATCTTTATTTGGATCGCCGAGTCGCGCAATCATAAATAGGCTTGCGCGGCTCGCGTCACATATCGAAGTGATGAATCCCCAACGCGCCCTGTAGAATCAATCTGTTTGTTGGAGAGCGCCATGGCAAAACAAGAAAAGAAATTTACCGGCGAAATCGGCATTCACTATCCGCTCCACGTGCTCAATCGTTACTCGCTGCCGGAGTTGATCGGGCTCGCCGAGACGGCTTGGCGGACGATGGGACAATTCGGATTCAGCCAGGTTTGGACCAACGACAATCTGGAATATCGCAGCGTCTTGGCGAGTTCCGCGGCGATTGTCGCGCGATTGCCGGTGAAGCTCGGCACCGCCGTAACCGTGCCTTATTTTCGTAACCCCGTCGATTTGGCGATGGCCTTCGCGACGATATCCGAACTTATGGACGGGCGGGAAATCTCCCTTGGCTTGGGACCCGGATCGAGATCGATACTCACACATCAAGTGGAACGGGTAAAACCGCTCACGATCATGGCGGAGTTGGCCACGGCATTACGGACGTTGTTCGCCGGTGCGCCGCTCCAGAGCAGCGAGATTCCCGTCCTCGCGTCTTATTTTCACATGAACGCGGAGCAATATGCGCTCCGCTTCAAGACTCAGGCGCCGATCCGCCTTTATTACGGCCCGAGTCTCCTCAAGCCCGCGGTGCTCGATCTGATCGCGCGCCACTTCGACGGGGTGATCCTGCAAACGCTTTACGGTATCGCCGACATGGAATCATCGCTGGCGCGTCTTGAAACGGCGCGAGCGCAATCGCCGCTGGCCGAGCCGTTGCGCAAAGTCATGCTGCTCAATGCCTCGGTATCGCGTGACGGCCAGGCGGCCAGGCAACACGCGAAAAGATTCGTTTCGCATATCGTGTCCGGCTGGCCGGATGAAGTCCTCAAGACGAAAGGCATTGACCCCCAGGCGATTCAAGAGGTGCGAAAGGCGTACGCCGAGAATCGCGGCGTCGATTACGCTGCGTCGCTGACGCCGGACGAAGCGGTGGATCGTCTGATCATCGCCGGCACGCCGGCCCAGTGCAAGGAACGAATCGCGGAGCTTTTTTCACTGGCGGCGCGCGATGGGTTCAGGCAGATTACTCTCGGCGTTCCCCTGGGACCTGATATTCCCGAAGTGATCAAGCTCTGGGGCGAAGAAATTCTTCCGATGTTGCGCTAACTGTTGCGCCTCGTCCCAGCTAACCCGCTGCCAATCTGAGCCGGATCGTTTTTGGGCCGCGTACGCTTGAGCAGAGAACCCATCGGTCTGCGGCATGGGTCGAGTCAACGAGGCGGTGGAAAATTGGGCTTGGCAACGATTAATTTATTTCATCGCCATAAATTAAAAAAAGGCGAGGTCGTTACGACCCCGCCTTTTTTCTGCCGCCGAGCTATCTGCTAGCGCGGATTAATCTCACTGGCTCTCATCTGTCCGTCTTTCTCGGTGTACTTAATCGTCACCTTGGAGCCCTCTTTGGCGTTCTCAAGGCCCTTCGTCTTGCTGCCGACCAGGATGGTTTTTTCATCATCCTTGGTCTTAACCTTGATGTCTTTCTCGCCCTTGGTCACCACCGTCGCTTTCAATTCCATATCCTCTGCAGCTACGGCAACGTAGGCCGGGGCCAACGTCAAAGCCAGAAGAACTATTCCCATCGTCCTCTGTAATTTCATCTAGTATCACCTCCTCCCTTTAAAGCGATTTTAACGAGCCCTACAAGAAAAATTTATTATGCCGGCTAGCCATGTCAATAAGAAAAAACTACGACGGTGTCAATGAGCCAAGAATACGCAATATGTCGTATGCTGATCTCGTACAGCGCCAGACAAATTTGGCCGATTTACGATCGTGGATCGCCGCTTGGGTTATCGAGTGCTCTAGCTGAATCAGACTCGGGTGGTTGCGTGAACATTTTTCATGACCGATCATCGTCATTGACGATCGCTTCAACGTTTTGCTAAACGAAACTGATATGAAACTCATCGGCAAAGTTCATCGGCTAAGGCGCCATCAAGCCGCAGTCGCTAAAGCCAGCTTGGTTTTTGCGATCCTCATTAGCTGCGCGAATGCCACGGTTACGCTCTATGCGGCGACGATCGCTGAAGTTGCAGTAAAGATAAGATCGCTCAAGCCGCAGGAAAGAACCAGTTATTTACTCAAGGGCGCGCAGGCGGAAGGAGAGCTCGTCTACTACGGCACGCTGCCGATCGACGAGTTTCTGCCGCTGGCGCGGGTTTTTAACGGGCGCTACCGGTCTATCGCACTGCAGCATTATTTTTCGCCGCGCGACGGCATTCTCAGCCGCACGTTGACCGAAGCGCGGGCCGGGCGCCATGCGGCCGACGTGATTCAAGTGGATCTGAGTTACGGCTATCAGTTGTTGAACGCCAATCTCGTGCAGCCGCAACCGATCGCCGGCGCGAAGCGTTTTTATGACGGCACCTACGATCCCGACGGCTACTGGCACAGCATGTACTATTTGACCACAGCCTTGATTTACAACACCAACTCCATCAAGGCGGAACAGGCTCCGAAGAGCTACGACGAACTGCTTAGCCCCGCATGGAAAGGTAAAATGCTTTTCGATCCGGAAGCGGGATATATTCTGGCAGCGATGGAAGAGAGCTGGGGGCGAGAAAAAGCAGTCGCTTATTTGACGAAGTTAGCCAAGCAAGATTTGAGCTATCGGCGCGGCGGCACCTTGACGACACAGGTGGTGACTTCGGGCGAATATCCCGTCGGCATCGCGATCAACGGCGAGACTTCGGCGGCGATTCGCGAAAAAGGGGCGCCCCTGGGATTTAAAGTTCTTGCGCCGACGATCGTCAAACCCGAGGGCCTGTTTTTGGCGAAGAACGCGCCTCACCCGCACGCTGCGCTGCTGTTCGTCGAATGGGTTCTCTCCGATGAAGCGCAGTCTTTTTTGGCAACGAGTTTGGGCAAAGGCAGCGCGATGAAAGGTGTGCGCAGCAAGTTTAAAGATTTTCAAGTCAAACCGGACTTCGTCGTGAGTCCCAAGCTTGGCGCCAATCTGCAAAACTATATTCAGGACTTTCGCAAAATCATGGGGGCGCCGTGAGCCAATTTATGCGATCACAGCGCTGGGATTGGAATATTTCGGGATAGGTGTAGTTTTGCGGCATAGAAGAATTTAAACGTTCCAAACGTTCAAACCGTTGAAGAGAAGACGTTGAAACTCGAACTCGCAGAATTTCCGGTAAAGCAGATTCGCTTGGGGAGTCGTTTCAAATACGAAAGCGAAATCCTCGAGGTCGACGAGGGCGAACTGATCGCTCTCGTCCTCGAAGATACGCGGATCACGGATGCAACGCTGGCCGTGGCTGTGCCCGGCGAAAAGACGCGCATCACCGGCATACGCGATATGGTCGAGCCGCGCTTTAAAGTGGCGGGCAGTGGCCAGGTTTTCCCCGGTGTTTTAGGCGCCGTCGAAAACGTCGGCGATGGCCGAACTCATCGGCTGTCCGGCATGACCGTCATCGCGGCGGCGGAGTACGAAGGCACGATCCGTGCCGGCACGACGGTGCAAAGAAACGCCATCCTCGATATGTCCGGGCCGGGCGCGGAGATTTCCCGGTTTAGCTCGTGCCGACATCTGATTTTGAGCTTCAGGATCGCGCCGGGCTTGGGCGAGTTGGATGCGCACGGGGCAATTCAATCGGCCGAATATAAAGTTGCCCAGCGGCTTGGCCAAGTCACGGCGGAACTTTCGCCGGTAGAGATCGCCACTTATGATTTGAGCAAGAAAGATCCGGCGCTGCCGAATGTGATGCTGGTGCAAGGCTGCATCACCGACCCGCAGCACGTGCATTCGGGCGTGGGTTATTACGGGCTCTCGTTGCGTAATTCCATGTCCACGTTTGTTCATCCCAACGAGCTTTTTGACGGCGCGGTGACGGTGGACACGACGCGCTCGGGGCGCGGCTATTACCCGACGACCTGGGATTGGCAGAACCATCCTTTGGTTTTGGAGTTGTACGCGGCGCACGGCAAAAGCTTGAACTTCGGCGGCGTGGTCTTGCAGCGCATTCGCTTTGAGACCAGCCACGGCAAAGAAGTCGGCGCGCAGAACGCCGCGCGTCTGGCCAAAGCGATGGGCGCCGATGGCGCGCTGGTGACCTGGATCGGCGGCGGCAACGCCTTCGTCGACGTCATGCTCACGGTGCGCGCGTGTGAGCAAAACGGCATTAAGACCACCTTGGTCACTTATGAGAATGGCGGTAAGGAAGGCAAAGACAGTCCTGTGCTGTTTTACATTGCCGAAGCGAATGCGATAGTGAGCACGGGCAGCCTCGATAAAGTCGTCGAGCTGCCGGCAATGGACAAAGTCATCGGTCCGTACGAACAGATCAAAATTTTTCCTTTTCCCGGCGCGGCTCTGGTGCCGGCACGCGGCGCTTTGTCATTGGAGGCGCGTGATGTCATGATGGGCGGGGCGGATATTTGGGGACAAGGGGAATTTAGATGCGCGGAATACTAATTGTTCCAGTCGTTCAATCCTTCGACCGTCTCAGGATGAGCGGAAAAATATGCCGTTCGTGGTGAGCCCGTCGAACCATGCGGTCCGCTCCAAACGGTTGAACGTTTTGAACTCTTCTAGATATTAAGGAGACGGTTGCCATGATTAAAATCGTTCACGTCGTCAATCAATTTTTTGCCGGCCTCGGCGGCGAGGAAAAAGCGGGCTTGCCCGTGGGCGTGATCGAAGGCAGCGCCGGCGCGGCGCGCGGCTTGGAGCCAAAGCTCGGCGACGAGGGCAAGATCGCTTGCACGGTGTATGTCGGCGATAACTACTTTCATGAGCACAAAGAAGAAGCGCTCAAAGCGATTCTCGACGCCGTGCGCGCGGCGGAGCCCAACGTTTTGGTGGCGGGACCGGCGTTCAACTCCGGCCGCTACGGATTGTCCTGCGTCGAGATTTGCAATGCGGTAGCCAACGCGCTGCAAATTCCCTGCTTAACCGCAATGCACGAGGAGAACCCGGGCGTCGGCACTTATCGCGAATTTGTCAATGCGCGGGTTTATTGCCTGCCGACGGCGGAAGCGACGACGGGGATGAACGACGCGCTGACGCGCTTGGCGCGCCTTGCGATCCGGCTAGCGCGCGGTGAAGAGATCGGTTCCGCGGCCAAAGAAGGTTACATCGGGCGCGGCATTCGACGGATTGAGAAAACCGACCGCCGCGGCGCCACGCGCGCGGTCGAAATGCTGCTCAAGAAAATAAATAACCAGCCGTTCGAGAGCGAGCTGCCGATGGAAGTGTGGGACGACGCGCCGCCGGCGCCGCCACTCGATCAAGTAAAAGATCGCAACATCGCCGTAGTGACAACCAGCGGGGTGGTGCCGTGGGGCAATCCGGATAAGTTCAAAACTTATCGCAATACCTACTGGCGCAAATACAATATCGCCGAGCTCAAAGAGCTCGAGCCGGGAAAATGGGAAGCGGTGCACGGCGGCTACAACGTGGCGTACATGAATCAGAATCCCCACTACGGCGTGCCGCTCGACGCGCTGCGCGCGCTGGAAGCCGAGGGCGCGATCGGTCCGGGAAAACTTTATCCGGCTTATTACGTTATTCCCGGAAACCAAGGTTCGCCGACGGTGATGCGCCGCATCGGTCAGGAAATCGCCGCGGACTTAAAAAAAGACAACGTCGAAGGAGTCCTGTTTGTCGCCACGTGAGGGACGTGCAGTCGCAGCGGCGCTGTGATGAGCAAAGAACTTGAAAAGGCGGGTTTACCGGTAGCGTTGATCAGCGCGATGTTTCCCGTGGCGCAGCAGGTGCGCGCCAACCGCATCGTCAAAGGCGTGAGCATTCCGCATCCGTGCGGCGATCCGAATTTATCCAAAGAACTTGACGCGCGCCTGCGCCGTGAAATCATTCAAACCGCGCTCAAAGCCCTCGAGTCCGAGGTCAAAGGACCGACGGTATTCTCGCCACCGGTGGCAATGGGCGGATAAACCATTTGGGAGGAGTTGTGCGGCAGCCAACTCCCATTGCCGACTATCGGTGAGAATAACTCTTTTACGACCCGGTCCGCGGTGATGGAATGTCGAAAGTTTCTACTCTGGCATTTTTTCTAGTCATGCAAGTAGCGGGTCGAGGCATTTCAAATTCACAGTAGAGGCGTGATTTCATCACGCCCTTGCCATTTTTACCCCGGCGTTGACTCCCACGCGGTGCCAACTTATATCTGGTTGGATAAAATTTGGAGGTTGTGAAGCTTGATGGCTAGCAAAAGCATGAAATTCGGCGCGCATTATCTGCCGACCTACGTCGCCGACTTGGACGGGTCGGTTACGGAATTCTATCAAAAGATGTTCGGTCAGATGGAAGAAATGGATCGGCTTGGCTACGATCACGTCTGGGTAACCGAACATCATTTCGCTCACTACGGCGGCGATCTGCCGCATCCGCCGACTTTCATGTCGGCCATCGCGCGCACGACGAAGCGGATTCGCCTGGGTGTTGCCATCAATGTTTTGCCGCTGCACAACCCGATCGAGGTGGCCGAGTCCTATGCGATGGTCGACGTCATTTCCAACGGCCGGTTGGATTTCGGCGTGGGCAAAGGCAGCGAATCTCATGAGTACAAAAAGTTCGGCGTCGATCAAAAGGAAGCCACCCAGCGCATGTATGAAGGCGTCGAAGTGATGCTGCAAGCATGGTCGGACAAGCCGGTCAGTTTTAAGGGCGAGTTTTACAACTATCAAAACGTGCCGGTGTTTCCGAAACCGGTGCAGCGGCCGCATCCCAATTTTTGGGTCGGATGCGCGCGCAGCGAAGATAGCTTTCGCTGGGCCGGCGAGCACGGCTTTCACCTGATGACGCTGCCTTATCTCTATCGCGAACCGGGAATACTACCCGGATTCATCAAGAGCTACCGAAACGCCTTGACCGCGGCGGGTCATAACGGCGGCAAAACCGACATTCTCGGCAAGTTTCATATTTACGTGGCGGACAGTTTAGAAGCCGCCATTCGCGAAGCGGAGCCCTATCTCATCAATTATTTCGACGTGCACAAGGCGGCTGATCTCGAACGCCAGGAGCAAGGGCTGCTGACGCAACGCGATGCCAGAACTCAATTGGAGCACGGCTTTGTGCTGGCGGGAGATCCCAAGCGAGTCGCCGATACGATTCGCAAATGGCGCGACGAGACCGGTCTAACGACTATCTCGGGCACCTTTCACTTCGGCGGCATGCCGCAGGAATTGGCGCTCAAAAATATTCGTCTTTTCGCGGAGAAAGTGATGCCGGAGTTTAAATAACTTGCTGGTGGCTAGCGCGATTCATTGGTGAGCCCGCCCTGGATCAAGACAAATCGACGGACAACATTTGCGCTCTTGTGACGACCGGGATGGCGATATTTGTCCGCCGGCGGGGCAGATATCAGACCCTCTTCGTGCCGACCAAGGGCCGTAAGTGTCTGTTCACACAAGTTTAATATCTCGATGAGCGCCTCGGCGCAGGTGATCGATTGGCCCATGAACCAATTGAATAGGCAAAAACCGTGCAATATCCAAATGTGCTCAGAAGTTCCTTGTCTTTCCGTCGCCGCAATTCGCGGCAAGTTAGAACGCTTTCATCGCTTTTGGTTTTCTCGTTGACTTTCCGCTAATCTGATTTGGATGAAGCGATCGAAAAAGATCACCGTTGCCGATATTCCGCACGTCGGCCGAGGCACGCCGGCGGGCGAATGGTTTCGCCGCTATTGGATTGTGGTCAGCGCAGTGCGCGATCTTCATGACATCCCCAAGGCGATCAAAATACTGGGCGAAGATCTGGTGTTGTTTCGCGATCAAACAGGAATTATCGGCTTGATCGGCGCGCACTGCCCGCACCGCGGCGCGTCGTTAGAATATGGTGACATCGAATGCGGCGGCATTCGCTGTCCTTATCATGGTTGGCTGTTCGACGTGCGCGGTCAGTGCCTAGAAATGCCGGCGGAACCGCAGGGCAGCAAGTTTGCCCAGAAGGTAAAGCATTTATCTTATCCGGTGCGGGAACAGGGCGGCTTGCTGTTCGCCTACCTGGGACCGAACCCGGACGATCCGCCACCGCTGCCGAAGTACGCAGCGCTTGCGGATTGCGCCGGACAACGATCGTTGGAAGCGACGCGCGTCTATGATTACAACTGGTTCAATTTCATCGAGAACGGCGCCGACCCGGCGCACTTTTCGATTCTCCACCGAGCCGATCCCGACGACGGCACATGGCGCAGTTGGTTTTTTAATTTCAAAGACATTCCGTATTTCGACGCGATCGAGACCGCCTACGGCATGAAGGTCGTGTCGCGCAAACCGGGACCGAGCGCGGATACCGAGTATGTCGATGAAAAGAGCTTTGCGTTGCCGAGCATCTTGCAAATCGGCGATACCGAGTTCACTCACTTCAGCCAGCCGCGCGAGGCTCTGAGCGCAGGATCGCACAACGCGCATTTTATGTTCGTCACGCCGAACGACGATCATAGTTTCACGCTTTTTACCGTGAACCATTACACCGGCTCCGACCCGGAGTTTTTTCAAAAATTGGCGCCGAGCCGCAAAGTGGAAGCCAAGGCAGAAAAAAAACCCTACGACCGGCGCAAGTATTCTCCTTTTCGGGGCAACGTGCGCACGGAAGATATCACTTGCCAATCAACGCAGCCGCTGCTCGATCGGCGCAAGGAGCAGCTTGGGACATCGGATAAAGGCGTGATTCTGATCCGCAGGATCATTCTCAATGCGATTCGAGCGGTGCAGGAAAAGCGCGCTCCCAAGGGTGCGCTGAGACGCGAGCAGGCGCATGAGATGGTCGAGATCGATTCGTTCACCGGTGTGCGCGCGAAGGAAATAAACTAACATGCGATTTGGCAAGATTCTCAAGCTGTTTTCGGCAGCGCTATTCGTCATTCAACTAGGTTTCGGCAGCGCGAGCGCGGCGCCGTTGCGCATTGCCTACAGCGCGATCAGCGGCGCCATGTCGTCGCTGTGGGTCGCCCAGGAAGGCGGTTACTTCAAGCGCGAAGGGCTTGATACCGAGCTGCTTTACATCGGCGGCGGCTCGCTTTTGATTCAATCGATGCTCAGCGGCGAGGTGCCGTTTGCCTATGGGCCGTCGGTGCCGGTGATCAACGCTTCGCTACGCGGCTCGGATCTAGTTTTGATCGGCAACACCGGCAACGCTTTAGTGTTTTCCATTATGTCGCGGCCGGAGATCAAACAACCGGCGCAGCTCAAGGGCAAAAAAGTCGGTGTCACGCGGCTCGGCGGCTCGACGGACTGGGCGTTGGACGCGGCGCTGAAGCAATGGAACTTGGAGCGCGGGCGCGATCTGATCGTGATTCAGACCGGCGGTATGCCGGAAGGTCTAGCGGCGTTGATAGCCGGCGCGCTCGATGCCGTCGTGTTGTCGCCGCCGAGCAACTTTCGCGCGGTGAAAGCGGGTATGCACGAGTTGGTCGATGTCGGCCAGTTGGGCATTATTTTTCCGAACACGCCGTTGTCGACGACCAAAACTTTCATCAAATCGAACCGCGACACGACGCTGCGGTTTCTCCGCGGCTTTACCCAGGGCTTGAACCGGTTGCGCACGGACAAAGAGTTCAGCATGAAGGTGCTGTCGAAATATACCAAGGTGACGGACACCGAGACGCTGGCGCAGCTGCATCAAACCTACGGCGTGCGCTATAGCGGCGATCGGATTCCCTACGTCCGTGCCGAGGGCGTCGACGAAATTCTCAAGCGCACTCCCGGCAAGGAAGCGCGCGAAGCCAAAGCCGGCGAGTTTATCGACAACAGTCTGTTGAAAGAGCTCGAACAGAGCGGCTGGTTTCGCACGGTGGGACGCTGAGACCATGCGCGTTGTCGTCACTGGAGGGTCGGGTCGGCTGGGGCAGTTCGTCGTGCGCGAGCTTTTTACTCACGGGCATCAAGTCGCCGCCCTCGACACGACCAAACCGCGGGAATGCCCTTGTCCGACCTATACGGCTGACCTGAGCAAAGCACATACGTTCCAAGAATTTTTTCAAAAACGTGGACGCTGTCGTTCATCTTGCCCGCCAACGCTTTCCGTACACCGAAACCGGATTCAACACGGTCGCGCAGCGCTGGGAGTTTCCCGACACTGTCGGCGATGCCGAACGGTTCAATCTTAATGTGGCCATGACCAACAACGTCTTGGCTGCGGCGCGGGTTGCCGGCGTGAGAAAAATTGTTTGCGGCTCGAGCCTGGCGGTTTACGGCCTCTACTATCCAGTTACGGCGTTGCAACCCGAGTATCTGCCGGTCGACGAAGATCATCCGCTACGGCCGCAAGATCCCTACGGACTTTCCAAGCTCGTCGGTGAAAAGTTGTGCGAGGCGGCGAGCCTCAACGGTGATATGCAGATCGCGAGCTTGCGATTCTCGGGGATTTATACCGAAGAGCACCGAGGACTACTGATGGAGCGAAGCAAGAACCCGATCATTCGGGGAACGGGCGCGTTGTGGAGCTATATCGATGTGCGCGACGCGGCGCGCGCTTGCCGCCTCGCGCTCGAAGCGAATTTTGCAGGACATCAAACTTTTAATCTCTGCGCGCCGGACACAATCATCGATATGCCGACTGCAGAGCTCGCCGCAAAGTATCTGCCGCAGGTGCAGTCCGTGCGCAAAGCCGAAGGGCGATGGAGCGGCTACGATATCGCGAAGGCGGAAAAGATACTGGGCTTCCGCGCCAAGTTGTTACTGCACAACTAAGGCGGCGACACTTTTTGCGCTGCCTTAACAACCTCAATCGAGACACGGTTTATTTTAGCAATCTTATCCAGTAAGTAAGTGGATAAGTAAACTGACTCAGTGGAGGCGTGTCACCAGGTTATGATGGATTTACGCGAGTTTCTCGACAATCTGGAGAAAGCCGGCGAGCTACATACCGTTGCTGCTCAGGTGGATCCGAAGCATGAGCTCGGCGCTATCTGCAAGATCTTCAACGAGCGGCCCAACAGCCCGGCGCTGCTTTTCGAAAATGTGAAAGGTTCGACGATTCCCGTAGTCGGCCAGCTTTTGGCGAGTGACCGCCGTGTGGCTCTGGCTTTGGGTCTGTCGCAAAAAAATGTTTTTGA
Organism: uncultured delta proteobacterium; assembly: GCA_963755715.1. GTDB lineage: Bacteria > Desulfobacterota > Binatia > UBA9968 > UBA9968 > DP-20. Next base: position 92,184 of record CAVWLW010000064.1, on the reverse strand, counting down.
AGAGACCGTCCGGCGCGCGACCACGCCGATTCCTACTCGTCTCGTTGCCAGCGGTCCGTGCCAGGAAGTCGTCATGGAAGGGAGCGAAGTCGACGTCACGAAATTGCCGCTTTGCACCAACAACCCGCGCGACGGCGGGCCGTATATTACGGCGGGCCATGTCATTATCAAAGACCCGGAGTACGGCAACAACCTCGCGATCTACCGAATGATGCTGGTATCGAAAAACGAAGTCACCATTCGCTTCACGCCGGGACATGACGGCTACGATTTTATAAAAAACGCCGAGAAGCGCGGCCAAAAAAATTTCGAAGTCGCCGTATGCATCGGCGTGCCGCCGGCGGTTTACGTCGCGTCGCAGTTCGAGCCGCGCGCCGGAGTGTTCGAGCTGGAAATCGCCGGCGGCCTCGCCGGTGAGCCAGTCGATGTCGTCAAGTGTCGGACCATCGAGTTGGAGGTGCCGGCTCTTGCGGAGATCGTGCTCGAAGGAGAACTGAAGATCCCGGCGAAGACCGGCGACGAAGGGCCGTTCGGCGAGTTTTGCGGCTATACGACGGCGCAAGTGCCGAACGAGCGGGTCATGACGATCAAAGCGGTGACCCACCGCAAGAATCCCATCTATCATAATATTTGGCTCGGCAAGCCGCCGCACGAACACTTGTACGTGGACGCGTTGACCTACGCGGTGGCGGCTTACCAAGAGTTAAAGCCTGCCTATCCGGCCCTGAAAAAAGCTTATGCGCCGCCTTGGGGAGTTTCGATCGTGCTGATCCTCCAGTTGGAAAAACGTCTGATGCGGCCGGGTATCGTGAACAATATTCTCGCTGCATCGCTCTACACTCGAAGCGGCAAATGGAAGCACGTCATCGTGGTCGACGAGGATATCAATCTCGAAGATCCCAATGAGGTGCTTTGGGCCCTGACCACGCGGTTTCAGCCGGCGACGGACATGTATATCATCCCGCGCGGCATCACCAGTTCTCTCGAACCGTCGGCGACTGTTGATGGTTTGACTTCAAAGGCGATGCTCGACCTGACGATAAAAGAAAACTTTCGTGGCGAGGTAGCGGAGCCGACGGATGCGATGCGTCAGATGGTTTTGCAGCGTTGGAAAGAATATGGTTTCAAATAGATCGTATATTCAACGTTCAAGGCATTTAAGATAGGACTGAAATCGAAGCAAGAAGGAAAAGTCAGTGGCGAAAGTGAGCGCGAAAAGAAAGAACAAGAGCGTGACGGTCGCGGATATTCCGCGCGTGGGGCCGGGGACGCCGTGCGGCGAATGGTTTCGCCGCTACTGGGTAGTAGTTGGAATTGCGCGCGATCTTTACGATATTCCCCAAGCGGTCAAAGTGCTCGGCGAAGAGCTGGTGTTGTTTCGCGACGAATTCGGCAAGCTCGGCTTACTCGGACTGCATTGCCCGCATCGCGGCACGTCGTTGGAATATGCCGATATCGAATGCGGCGGCATCCGCTGTCCTTATCATGGTTGGCTTTTCGACGTCTCGGGTCAGTGTCTGGAAATGCCGGCAGAGCCCAAGGACAGCAAGTTTCCGCAGAAGGTGAAGCATCTATCGTATCCGGTGCAAGAACAGGGCGGATTGATCTTCGCGTACATGGGACCCGATCGGGACGATCCACCGCCGCTGCCGAAGTATGGGCCATTGGTCGATCGCGGCAGCCAATGGCAGATCGAGCCGGTGCGCCACGCCGACTACAACTGGTTTAATTTTTTTGAAAACTCCGCGGACCCGGCGCACGTCTGTATATTGCATCGGCACGCCGGCTACGGCCAACAATCCTGGGGCAATCAATTTTTCAGTTACACGGAAATGCCGCACTTCGAGTTCGTCGAGATGGATTATGGCATGAAAGTCGTCATGACCAAGCCGGGCCCGAAGCCGGGGACGGAATTTGTCGACGAAATGAGTCTGGCTTTGCCGAGTATCGTTCAAGTGGGCGACACGGAGTTTGTTCATGCCAAGATGGACGCGGCGGCGCTGATCAAGGAAGGCTCGCAATGCGAGCATTGGATGTTTGTGACGCCCAATGACGATGAGCACTTCATGCTTTTTACCGCGGACAATTACAAAGGACCGGAAGCGAATTTCTTCGAGAAACTCAAAGCGCTGCGCGAACAAGAAACGCCGGTGCAGGAAGTGATGCCCTACGATAAGCGCAAGTTCATGCCCTACAAAGGCAACGTCCGCAAAGAAGATTTGATGACGCAGGGCACGCAGGGCCTGCTTGGCGAACGCAGCGAGCAGCTCAGTGTTTCCGATCGTGGTGTCATAAAGTTTCGCAAGATCGTTGTGGATGCGATCGAGACAGGCCTGCGCGGCGGCCGGCCCAAAGGCATGGTACGACAAAAAGCAGGCGAACGAGATCTATCGATTGGACACACGGGTGGGCGTGCGGGCAATAATTAAAAATTGAGAATTGAAAATTAAAAAATAAAGTCGCCGAATAGAGACACTTGAACGTGGGGGAAAACATGATTCGTGGAGTTTTATTGCCGATAATCACGCCGTTCGATGAGAAAGTGCGGATCGACGAAAATATCATGCGCCAGTTGGTCGACTTTCACATCAAAGCCGGCGTGCACGGTCTATTCGTGCTCGGCTCAACCGGACAAGGGCCGGCGATGACCATCGACGAGCGCAAGCAAGCGGCGGCGATCGCGCTCGATCAGGCCAAGTCGCGCGTGCCCGTGATCATCCACGTCGGCACTGCGGACGCGGGCAGCGCGGTGGAGCTGGCGGAGCATGCAGCGGCGCACAAAGCCGACGCGGTGGCGATCGTGCCGCCCTACTATTATTCGGATCACAGCGAGTACGAAATCATCGCGCACTACAAAGCCGTGCATCGAGCCGTGCCGCTGCCGATCTTCATCTACGAGAATCCAAAATACTCCGGCATCTCGATTCCGCCGGGCCTCGCCCTGCGCATGAAGGAACAAGTGCCGGCGCTCAAAGGCATTAAAGTCGCTTACGGCCAGGGCGCGCTGCTGGAATACGTTCGGCTCTTGCCCGATGTTTCGGTCTTCACCGGCAACGCGGATTTGTTCGGCCTGGTGCCGTTCGGCGTCGCCGGCATGATCAATCCGCCGACGAGCTTCGTGCCCGAGCTTTGCGTCGAGTTGTTCAACGCGCTGGATCGTAAAGACTACCCGGCCGCCGTCGAAGCGCAGAAACGGGTCGACACCGTCGCGCGTATCGTCGCGGCGCGCTTGCGCAAGTATGGCCGGGTGCCGCTGCAGGAAGTGCATCGCATGCGCGGCTTCGCGGTGAAACGTTTTCCTAAATGGGAAACGGAGCAGATGCCAAAAGAAGAAGTCGCGAAGCTGGAGCGGGAATTGCGCGACGCCGGCATTCTCGGGCGGTGAACGCCGGTTTTGAAACTCTCATCGATCCACACCTGGTTTGAAATTGTGAAAGTTACGCCCGATAGATCCCAGCGCGGTTCGCGCGTCCGCCGTTGCACCCTGAGCCATCAAGGAATCTGCAGGGTGCTGACGCGGGTGCGCAAATTTCTTTGTCTCATTATTTTTGCGTTACTAGCGCAGGCCTCTTTATTTTTCTCCGCTGCGCAAGCCGAGCCGATTCGCTTAGCCTACAGTTCGATCAGCGGCGCGATGGCGTCCCTATGGGTGGCGCAGGATTACGGCTATTTCCGCCGTCAGGGATTGGATGTGCAGCTTCTCTACATCGGCGGCGGGTCGGTGGTGACTCAGGCGCTGCTCGGCGGCGATGTGCAATTCGTTCGCCTCGGCGCCAATTCCGTGGTCCAAGCTTCGCTCAGAGGAGCGAGCCTCAAGATGATCGGCAATACCATCAATACGCTGGTGTTCTCGCTGATGGCGCGGCCTGAGATTCAAACGGCGAAGGATCTCAAAGGAAAAAAAATCGGCTTGACCCGTCTCGGCGGGTCGACGGACTTTGCCTTGGATTTGGCGCTCAAAAAATGGGGGCTGCGGCGCGGCGCCGACGTTGCGGTCATCCAGACCGGCGGCATGCCGCAACTGCTCGGCGCCATCACCGGCGGGATCGTCGATGCCGGCGTGGTGTCGCCGCCGACGAATCTGTCCGCGGCAAAGCTGGGCCTGAAGGAACTGGTGGATTTCGGTGAGATCGGCATTGTCTATCCCAATTCCCCGTTGGCGACGACGCAATCGTTCTTGGAAAAAAATCGCAGCACGGCTTTGCGCCTGTTGCGCGCCTACTGCGAAGGCATTCACCGAGTTAGAACGGACAAAGAGGGCACGATCAAGGTGCTCGCCAGATACACGAAAGTTCAGGATCCGGAAATACTCGCCGAGCTCTACCGAATCTATGGTGTGAAGTACCTCGAGCCGATTCCCAAAGTTCGGCTCGATGCGGTCGATGAAGTGTTGCGCTCCGAAGTAAAGTCGGCGGCCGGCGTAAAAGCGAGTGACTTTGTCGATAACACGCTCGTGAACGAGCTCGAACAGCAAGGATTATTTCAGACGTTATATCGCTAGGAGGAAATAATGGCGTACAGAGATTTGCGTGAGTGGATCACTCAAGTGAATGAATTGGGTGAGCTCAAGACCGTCGAGGGCGCGGATTGGGACTTGGAGATCGGCGCCATCATCGAGATGGCCCGCAAAGAGTCGCAAATCGCGCCGTGCCTCCTGTTCGACTCGATCAAGGGCTTCGCCAAGGGTTTGAGATTGGTGGCGGGCCAGCTCAATTCCATCAAGCGAGTCGCGCTCACCTGCGGTATGCCGACGGACATGGCGACCATGGATCTGGTCGCCGCCATGCGCAAGAAAATCAAAGAGATGAAACCGATTCCGCCGCGAGAGGTCAAAGACGGACCTTTCATGGAGAACGTCTGGGAAGAAAAAGATGTCGACGTCCTGCGTTTTCCGACGCCGCGCTATAACATCCACGACGGTGGCCGCTACATCGGCACCGGCCATCTGACGATCACCCGGGATCCGGAAGAGGGTTGGCTCAATATCGGCACTTACCGGGTGATGGTTCACGACAGTAAATCCGTGGGGCTGTATATTTCGCCGGGCCGGCACGCGCGCATTCAGATGGAAAAATATTTTGCCCAGAATCGGCCCATGCCGGTGGCGCTGTCATTGGGTCACGATCCGCTGCTGTTTATGGCCTCGGCGTTCGAAGTGCCGTATGGCCTATCGGAATACGATTTTGCCGGCGGTCTGAAAGGCGCGCCCATCGACGTCGTGAAGTTGGCGCGGACCGGACTCCAGGTGCCGGCGACCGCGGAAGTCGTGATTGAAGGAGAGTGTTTGCCGGGGGATCAAAAAACCGAAGGGCCGTTCGGCGAGTGGACCGGCTATTACGCGAGCCACGTGCGCGAAGAACCGATCATTCGAATCCGCCGGATGTATTTTCGCAACGATCCGATCATGGCGGGAGCGCCGCCGAGCCGGCCGCCGACGGAAGCGACTTTTTACAAGAGTTTTTGGCGCTCGGCGATGGTGTGGGAAGAATTGGAGCGCGCCGGTGTGCCGGATGTGGTCGGCGTTTACTGTCCGCCGGAAGGCAACACACGTCTCCTCACCGTCGTCGCCATTCGGCAGCGCTATCCGGGCCACGCGCGTCAGGCCGGCTTGATCGCTTCACAGTGTCACGCCGCCGCCTATTTGGGGCGTTTCACCGTCGTGGTCGATGACGATATCGATCCCACCGACATGAAAGACGTGTGGTGGGCGATGACGACGCGCTGCGACCCCGCGGAGGACATCGAGATTCTCCGGCGCTGTTGGAGTGGCCCGCTGGATCCGATCGTTCAACGCGGCAAAAAGGGATTCAATTCGCGCGCCGTCATCGACGCTTGCCGGCCTTACGAATGGATCAAAGATTTTCCCGCCTCCGTGATCGTGCCGCCGGACCTGGCGCAGCAAGTCAGACAAAAGTGGGGCAAGCAGATCTTGTCCTAAGCCATTCGTCGATGCTATTTGATCGCGCCGCTGTCCTTGAGGTTGCGCAAAAAACGCGTGTCGAGAAGATCCTCGGGTTTTAGCTCGCGAATCTTCGGATTTTTTGCGCCGAGATCATCGAGCACGGTTTTCATTCCCGCGACCGTGGGCAAGGGGTAGTCCAACAGGAATTTTGTCGTCAACACCCAACTCGGCGGCTTACGTCTGCGAGATTCCGCCCGGAGAAAAGCTGAACCCCCAGAAACAGATGTTCGAGGAGATGATCTACGTCCTCAAAGACGGCCTAGAAGCGAATCAAGTGTTACCGAGCATTAGAACTGTTAAGGAAGGTTGTCTCTAGCCGCTAAGTTAAGGGGATTTGCCTATGGCTTATTACAAAAGTCTTCTTTGAATACGTTCAGGTTCTCGAACGCGAGGGGCTGCTCTTCAGAGTCAAGAAGCCGATCAACAAAGACACCGAGATGCATCCGCTGGTGCGCTGGCAGTTTCGCGGCCTGGACGAGGCGCAAAGGCGAGCTTTCTACTTCGAGAATATCCACGATGCCAAAGGCAAGAAGTACGACATCCCGGTGCTGATCGGCGGGCTCGCGGCCTCACAGCGGATCTACGCACTCGGGCTCATGTGCAAAGAAGAAGAGGTGGAAGATATCTGGTCGAAGGCTTTGGAAAAACCGATCGAGCCGATTCTCGTAAAAGACGGAGAAGCCCAAGATGTCGTTTATCAAGGTGAGGAGCTGACCCGGCGCGGCGGTCTCTACATGCTGCCTATTCCAATTTCTACGCCCGGGTTCGACAATGCGCCCTATCTGACGGCCGGCTGCTGGATTACCAAAGATCCTGACAACGGTGTCAGGAACATGGGAGTCTACCGTGGGCAAATCAAAGGCCCGCTCAAAACCAGCATCATGTGGGGCAGCCTCAAGCATACGGCGATCCACTGGGAGAAATGTAACGAAAGAGGAGTTCCGCTCGATGCGGCGATCGTCATCGGAGGTCCTCCCTGCATTACCTACGCGGCAGTTCAACCGGTGCCGTATGGTGTCGACGAAGTGGCGCTGGCGGGCGGTCTCGCGCGCAGTCCGCTGGAAATGGTCAAGTGCAAAACCGTCGATCTCGAAGTGCCCGCGCATGCCGATATCGTCATCGAGGGCAGAATTCCCTCGGATTATCTGGAGCCAGACGGACCTTTCGGTGAAGCGCATGGCTATCTCGATCCCGGAGATTTAAACGGCGTTTTCGAAGTTACCTGCATCACGCACAAGCGAAATCCCATTTATGTCTCGATGATCAGCCAGCTCACGCCGAGCGAATCGAGCAAGATCAAGCAATCCGCCTACGAAACCCTCGCGCTCAATCATTTGAATAAAGAAGTCGGCGTCAAGGCGCTGCGAGTGGCGCTTTATGAAGATCTGCTCAATCGGCAGGTGGCGGTCATTCAGCTCAAGAAGGAAAAGCCGGACGACACTTGGCGTGCTTTGGAAGCGCTTCTGCCGTCGCGAGTGATTCACAAAATCATCGCCTGCGTCGATGAAGACATCGATCCGCACGACGCCCAGTCGCTGCTCTGGGCGATGGCGAACCGCTGCCAGCCGCATCGCGATATGCGCATCGTTCCTAACCGGCCACTGCCTTGGAATCCGATAAGATACGTCGCCGATGGCGAACATTACGACGTTACCGATTCGACGCTTTTGGTGGACGCGACGTTGAAGGCGGATTTTCCTCCGGTGGCGCTGCCGAAGCGCCCCTACATGGAACGGGCGCGGGAGATCTGGGAGGAACTCGAATTACCCGAAGTTGAATCCTCGCCCGCCGTGGTCGGGCTATTCGTTGGGCATGTGGCCGCAAGAAGCAGCAATTCAGGCGGAAAACGCCGTCGCGGGGAATCACAGTCAAAACGCCGAGTACAGCGCAAAAAAAGGCATCAAAGCGCCGCGCGGCGCGAAGTTTATGGATCTGAAGAAAAAATATATGGCTGACGAGATCGAGAAGCTGAAAAAACACGTGAGCGAAAAAGACGAGCAAAAATAACGCAGAGGGATTCGAATTTTCTGCGATTTCAAGTGAGCAACTGTATTGGCAGCCGACTTTGATTTTCTTCGCCTGAGCCCAGGTATTAGACGAACTCCATATCGTCGCTATTACCAAAAATGTGGGTCTAAAACTTGCCGCAGATTAAGTTGGAGCTTGGCGCGGCGAAAATCGACTTCATCACCCGAGACGGGTTTGAGCGAAATTTTCCCGCTCTTGCAAGACGATAGCGCTTTTCAGGCGGCGAGCTTGAGCATAGTATCAAAGACGCGGTGCAAATGATGAACGCACTGAAACGTCCGCTGGTTTTATTATTCACAGAGGGTTTCACTCTATGATTCGCTACGACTGTTTCGAATGGCTCGCGCCTTTGATGACCGATCAACTCGTCGTCACTTCCTTGAGCGGCCAACGAGTCGAATGGGGACATCTCTCCAAGCGGGAGGCGGATTTGAACCTGGGCTCCATGGGCAATGCACTTGCCGTGGGGATCGGACTTGCTCTGGCTCTGCCGCATCGAAAAGTTTTCGTGTTCGAGTCCGACGGCAGCGTTCTGCTCTCGTTGTTTAATCTACCCACCTTGGCCAATCTGAATCCGTCGAATATGGCGGTCTTCGTTTTCGACAACCAGGCTTACAGCGGCACGAGAATCAGTTATCCTAGCGCGACGGCGGGTAAGACCGATTTGGCCGCCATGGCGAGCGGCGCGGGTATCGAGCATGCGGTGACGGTTTCAGAATTAGCCGAGTTCAAGAAAGAAGCGACGGCTGCACTAAACACAATCCGGATTGCGTTTTGTCGTCTGCAAAATCGAAGAGAGTCTTGGCCATCGCACGATCACGCGGAGCAACGTCGACTTGCTGGAAACCAAATACCGCTTCGTGCGCTATCTTGAGCAAACGGAAGGCAAGCCGATCTTCCAAGGACGGGGATGAGGATCGCTGGTGCACTGCTCGAAATCTGAATAGCGCTAGTCTTTATGAAACCTGACCTCGCCAACAGAACCGTCGCTGGACTTAAAGCGGCAGGCATCAACTTTGTCAGTTATATTCCCGAGACGAGGTTGAGCGAGATCCTTCCGCTGATGAAAGCGGACGAGTCTTTTACACTGGTGCCGGTAGCGAGTGAGGCGGAGGCTGTCGGTATCGCCGCCGGCGCCTCGCTGGGCGGCAAAGGCGCCGCTGTTTATATGGAGGGCACCGGCCTGTTTGTATCGACGTACAACCTACTGACGATCGGCGAGCGTTACGGCGTGCCGATGCTTTTGCTGATCGCCTATGTGGGGAGCTTCGAGGATCAACGCAACTCCTACTTGTTTTCTCATTACGGCAACAAGACGAAAGGGATTCTCGAGACTCTCGGCATTCAATATTTGATCGTCGATTCTGCGGGCCAACTCGAAGCGCAGATTAAAGACGCCGTGAGAATGATGCACGCCTTGAAACTGCCCGTGGCATTGTTGTTCACGGGAGAGTTCACTGAATAGTTTCCACACCAATAGAAAATGAGGTCGGCAACATGAAAGCTCCGCAGGTGTATCTTAAGCGGTCTGCTGATCGCCGCCGCTCTTCTGAGTTTCGCGTTTCAAGGAGCAGAAGCGAAGACCCTCTATATCGCGGTTTCCAATCCCGATATGTCTTTTCTAAGCGGCGGCGTCGCCAAGTTTCAAGGCTATTTTAAAGACGAGGGGTTGGACGTCGAGGTCTTGCAGATGAACGCCAACGTTTCGGTAGCGGCATTAGCCGCAGGCAACGTGGATTATAATTTGATCCTGCAATCGGTGGTCACAGCGAATCTGCGCGGTCTTCCTCTCAAGATCGCCGGGATATTGATCGAGCGGCCCAACCACGTCGTCGTGGCGCATTCGAGCATTCAGAAATTCAGCGACCTGAAAAATAAGAAAATCGCCATCAGCTCGTTTGGTTCCTTGGTGGATATCCTCGCCCGACTGACGGCGGCACATTTCAATCTTGATCCGCGCAGCGAAGTTCAGTACGTCGCCGCCGGAAGCAGCTCGGCGCGGATCGCGCAGCTGCAAGCCGGGGTGGTGCAGGCGGCTTTCGTCACTCCGCCGGGCAATCTCCGAGCCGAAGCGTCGGGTTTCAAGACTCTGCTAAGAATCCGAGACTTGTTCCCGTTCCCGGTGAACGGCATCGGCGTCACCGAGCAGAAACTCAAGAACAATCGAGACGAAGTCAAAAAAATCGTGCGGGCGCTGCTCCGAGCCAATCGATATATCATCAACAATCCGAAAGGCGCGGTAAAAATCCTCTCGGATTGGGGCAGAACCAAACCCGAAGTGGCGGAAGACGCCTACAACGACAACGCGAAAAATTACAGCCGCAATCTTTTGGTGTCGAAGGCGACCCTGGAAAACGTCATCGAGAGCACGCGCTTGAACGTCGAGTCGAAGAAAAATGTCGCAGTGGACGATATCTTCGATTTCAGTTTGGTCCGTGAACTGCTCAAGGAAATGGGGGAGTCGCCGAGTTGATGGTCACGCGATTTAGCAGTCCAGGGCAAACTCTTACGCAGCGCTTCCTTCTGGCGATCGTTCTTGTCTGCGCTTCGACGCCGGCGCTGTGGGCGCAGGCGCGCCATGAAAAGATCATCTTTTCGATTCCCAGCCGGAGCATCGCCGCCATCGATCTTTACGTCGCCAAGGAGCGAGGCTTCTTTCGCGATGAAGGCCTCGACGTGGATATCGTGCAAATCCGCGGCAATGTCGCGGTGGCGGCGGCGCTGAGCGGCCAGGTGCAGGCCACGAATGGCGTCGGAACCGTCATTCGCGCGTTGGAGCGAAGTGAAATTCCCCTCAAGATTCTCACTGTAAGTCTCAAAAGAAACCTGTTTTGGCTCGTCGCCCGAAAGGAAATAACCTCGATCTCCCAGCTGAAGGGCAAGATCCTGGGCACGACGACGTTCGGCGGTTCGCAGCATACGGCCGCAACCCGTCTGATCCGCAAAGGCGGCGTCGACCCGGATAAGGATCTGACGGTGGTGGTGGGCGGAGATGTTCCGGCGCAGCTACAGAGCCTGATTGGCGGAGTTATCGACGTGGCCGCCCTTTCTCCGCCGACGGTGATCTTGGCGCGGGATAAATTTCATATGAACATTCTCGGGTCGGCCATGGAAGATCTCTCGAACCTTCAGAACGGCACCGCCGTGACGGAGAAATTTCTGCGCGAGAACAAAGAGCTGTTGAAGCGGATTCTGCGCGCGCGGGCGAAGGCAAACCGTTATTTCTGGGAAAACGAACGGGGCACGAGCGAAGTCCTGGCGAAATTTCAGAACGTCGACATTGCCGTCGCTCGCGAGTCTTATCGGTTGGCCAAACCCGCTTTCACTGCGGATGGAATTCCTTCGCCTAAGGAGATCGAAGAGTTTCTTAAAGCCGATGCCGAGTTGCTTAAATTGAAAGAACCGGTTGCTGCAGCAAAGATTTTTGATTTCTCCTTGCAGCGCGAAGTGAATCGGGAGTTGGGTATAAAATGACGCTCACGTTGCATCGACGTGTCGGATAGTTTCATCGACTGGGTGATATTGTTGAAAGCAGAATTGGCGCAAAAATTGGTCGCCGGCCTGAAGCGAGCGGGGATCGACCTGGTTACTTACTTACCGGAGACTCGGCTCAGTCAAATCTTGCCGCTGTTGCGCGACGACCCGGCATTTACTCTTGTACCCGTCGCCAGCGAATCAGAAGCGGTTACGATCGGTGCGGGTGCAGCGTTAACCGGCAAGCAAGTGGCGATTTACATCGAATGCACCGGCCTCTACGTTTCCTGTTACACCTTGGTGTCGATCGCGCGGCGCTACGGAGTGCCGTTGCTGCTGATCGTCGGTTACCTCGGCAGCATGGCCGATCAGCGGAACAATTCGGTCTACGCGGTCTCCGGCACTTATGTGGAGCCGCTGCTACAAGCGCTGCAAATTCAGTTTCAGGTTCTCGAAGACGGCGAACGCCTCGAAGCCGATATCCAGGACGCGGTGCGCCAGATGCATGCCCTCAAGCTGCCCGTCGCGCTGCTTTTTAGCGGAGATTTCACCCGATGATTCGCTTCGATTGCTTGAAGCTGCTCGAGCCGCGCATTACCGACCAGCTGGTCGTGACTTCGCTCAGCGGGCAGAAGATTGAGTGGGCGAGTCTGTCGCAGCACCCGGGCAATCTATTGGTCGGCACCATGGGCACAGCGCTCGGCGTCGGCATCGGCCTCGCCATCGGCTTGCCTCAGCGTAAAGTTATCGTCTTGGAATCGGACGGCAGCGTGCTGTTATCTTTATTCAATCTGGCCACACTCGCCAATCTCGATCCGAAGAATCTGATCGTCTTTGTCTTCGACAACCAAGTTTACAGCGGCACGCGCATCAGCGAGCCGACCGCCACCGCGGGCAAAACCGATCTCACGATGATGGCGCGCGGCGCGGGCATCGAACAGGCAACGACCGTGCGCGATCTCGCGACCTTTGAGCAGGAAATGGAAACGGCGCTAAACGGTACGCAGCTCAAGTTTATTGTTTGCAAGATTGATGAGAGCGTCGCCCACCGCGAAATCACGCGGACCGATTTGGATCCTCTCGAAAACAAATATCAGTTCGTCCGATATCTGGAACGCACCGAAGGCCGGCCAATCTTTCGCGGCCGCGGGTGAGCCGAAAATATATCGCAAAGGAAAGGAAGCGATGTCTGTAATGAATACAAAAGATGCCGGCGAATTTGTCAATGAACACTACCGAAAGGTGGCCGCCCGTTGGCGCGCGCGAGTCACCGATTCGCCATTCATGCAGCAGCTAAGAGCCGGAACACTGCCGCGCGAGGCGCTCACGACGTTTTTCAAAAACTGGGGCTCTTACACGATTGAAATCAATACGGTGGAGGCGGCTTCGTACCATAAGCATATTTCTTTTTTCCGCAAGCATCGCGATCTGATGGCGCGGATGGCGGAAAAGCTCGCCGATGAGTTGATTCACCCCAAGCCACCAGGACACGTGCACGTGGTGGTGGAGACTGCCAAAGCTTTGGGCATTACCGAGGATGAAATCTTTCTCGCGCCCATGTTGGCCGAGTTTCGCGCTAAACTCGATTTCAAGCGATCGCTTTTATGGGAAGGAACCATAGCGGAGTTTTACGCCGCCGGAGCGACGGAAGAACAGACGGGGTATTGGTCGGCGGACTTTTTTAAAGCGCTGACGACGCACTATGGGCTCAGCCGGGAACAGGCCGTTTATTTTTCTACCCACGAAGAGGCGGATCTCAAAGAACATGACGGCGTGATGGGCCATGGGAGTTTCCGGCGCCTGGTTCTTAAAACGCTTTTAGAAGACGGCATGGCGCAAGTGCGGCCCGGCTACACCCTGGAATATTGCGGTTTGGCCGCCGTCGATTTGCATGGAGTTTGTTTACGCGCCGCGTTTGATGCTGCCGGCAGGTGATAAACAGGAACCGGCGAAGTGGCGAAAAACAGTAAGCATAGCGCGCCGCGCAAAGTCATCGGCATATCCACGCCGCGCTTGGAAGGTCCGGACAAAGTTTCAGGACGGGCGATTTACGCAACGGATGTGGTTTTGCCCGACATGCTTTGGTGTAAGGTCCTGCGCAGTCCCATCGCTTACGGCCGGATTAAGAGGATCGATACCGGCCGCGCCCTAGAGTTGCCTGGCGTGCATGCCGTTGCTACCGGCGAAGACGTGCATGGTCTTTTGATCGGGCGGAAAATTTACGACATGCCGATTCTTGCCGACGGCGTTGTGCGCTTTATCGGCGAGAAAGTGGCGGCGGTGGCGGCCGAGAGCGAAGTGATCGCCGAGGAGGCGTTGGAACTGATCGATGTCGAGTATGAGGAGCTCGAACCGCTGCTCGACCCGCTCGAAGCGATTGAACCAACGGCTGTCCTGCTTCATCCAAACGTGCCGGGCTATCGCGGCTTGCTTCATCCGATCGACCAGCCGAGCAACGTCTTTGTTCACATGAATTGGAAAAAGGGCGACGTTGAGGCTGGACTCCGCGAAGCGGACATTGTCGTCGAGAATATCTTTACGACCAAGCCTGTGCACCAGGCCTACATCGAGCCCCATGCCTGCGTCGTTCAAGCGCAAGGCGTTGGCGGCGCGGATATTTGGGCGTGCTCCAAGGTTCCCTTCGCGCTGCGCGAGCAAGTGGCAACGGCGTTCAGCAAAGGATTGGAAAATTTTATCGTCCATCCCTGCTATATCGGCGGCTGCTTTGGCGGCAAGGGCGATTTCATGGACGTGCCGGTTTGCTATTTGTTGTCGTTCAAAAGCGGCCATCCGGTGAAAATGGTGATGGATTACGCGGAAGAGTTTCTCGCCGGCAACCCGCGCCACGCGGCGATCGTTCGGGTGAAGTCCGGCGTCATGAAAAACGGTCGGTTGGTCGCGCATGAAATGAAATATGTTTTCGATAGCGGCGCCTACGGTGCATTCAAACCCCAAGGTTATTTGGTCGGTCCTAAGGAAGCCGCAGGACCCTATAATATTCCCAACGTCTTTATCGAAGAAAAAATCGTCTACACCAACAAGATTCCGTGCGGTCATATGCGCGCGCCGGGCGATCCGCAGGGATTCTTTGCCAACGAATCGCAGATGGATCTCATCGCCCGCCAGTTGAAAATGGATCCGGTGGCGTTCAGAAAAATTAACTTGATGCGCGATGGCGATATCTCGCCCATCGGCCACAGGCTGCCGCACATCAAGAGCGACGAGATCGTCGACGAAGCGGTACGCGTTTCCGGTTATCGAAATGCCAAACGGAAACATTCCGGCCGCGGCGTGGGCATCGCGCAATGGTTGCCGTTAGGCGGTGAATGCCATGCGCTGGTTGCTGTCGATGATGAAGGCGATGTCACGGTTTCCACGGCGATGCTCGACCAGGGTGCGGGCACGCATACGGCGATGCGGCTGGTGGCGGCCGAAGAGCTGCAAGTTCCTCTCAAGAAAGTCCGCGTTGCCACCCTCGACACCAGCGAAGTCGGTCCCGACACCGGTATCGGCGCGAGCCGCGGGACGCGTATTTTCGGCAACGCGACCCGCTTGGCGGCGGCGCACGCCAAAGATCAATTGATCGACGCTGCGAGCAAGGAACTGGGCTTTGCCAGGGACGCGCTGCGACTCAGTGGCGACGGCGCCGTATGCGCCGCGTCGGGCGCGCGCGTGAGCTACGGTGACATTGCGCGCATGGCGGAAGCGCCGATCCAAGGTCACGGCTTTTACAAGAATTTTGAATCCGGGCCCGAAGCCGCACTGTGCGTTCAGGTTGCAGAGGTCGAGGTCGACCCGGAAACCGGTCAGGTTGAGCTCAAACAATTCACCAGCGCGCACAGCACCGGCACGGTTCTCAACCCCCTGATGCATCAAGCCCAGATCGACGGCGGCGTGGTGATGGGCATGGGTTATGCGCTCATGGAAGAAGTGATGATCGACGGCGGCAAAGTCGTTACCAGCAATTTCGGCGACGGCAAGATCCCCTCGATTCGCGATATTCCAAAGTTGAAAACCGTCATCCAAGAATTTCCCGTCGGCAACGGTCCCTACGGTGGCATGAGCATCGGCGAGCCGCCGGTGGTTCCCACAGCGGCGGCGATCGCCAACGCCGTGCACGACGCAGTCGGCGTGCGGATTTATGATTTGCCGATCACGGCGGAAAAAGTGCTGAAGGGTTTAAGAGCGAAACGGTGAGCATTGCATTCTTATAGCCGGGCGAGATCCTTCACTTCGTCGTTCAGGATGACACATTTAACGAGTGTCATGCTGAGGCGAAGCCGAAGCATCTCGTCTTGGAATCAGACAATAATAGGTTGCAGTTGCGTGTGAATTTTGTAACTGCTAATTCCATTGCATTCTATGAAAGACGAACTCGCTAAACGACTTGTCCAAGGTCTCAAAAGTGCCGGCATTAACTTCGTCACGTATCTGCCCGAGACTCGGTTGAGTCAGATCGTGCCGTTGATCCGCGACGATCCGGAAATAGAATTAGTCGCGGTGTCGAGCGAGCAGGAAGCCGTGACGATCGCCGTCGGCGCGACCCTTGGCGGCAAGCAGGCCGCCGTTTACATGGAAAATACCGGCATCTACGTGTCGAGCTACAGCTTGCTCGTGACCGGCAAGCAGCTCGGCGTGCCGGTTCTTCTTGTTGTAGGTTTCCTGGGCGGTGTGCCCGATCAGCGCAACAGTTTTCTCTATGCGACCATCGGCAACCACACGATTCCTGTGCTGCAAGGATTGGGTATCGAGTATAAAGTGCTCGAGGACGGTGAAAAGCTCGAGATCAAAATTAGTGACGCAGTACGGGCGGCCAACGCGCTGCGTGCACCCTATGCGCTGCTTTTTGCCGGGGAGTTCTCTGTATGATACGTCACGAATGCCTCGAATCGCTCGCCGCCAAGATGAGCGATCAGCTGGTGGTCACTTCGCAAAGCGGCCAGCGCATCGAGTGGTCGCACCTGTCGAAACATGAAGGCAATCTGCTGGTCGGTATGATGGG
This sequence comes from uncultured delta proteobacterium, assembly GCA_963755715.1. Lineage (GTDB taxonomy): Bacteria > Desulfobacterota > Binatia > UBA9968 > UBA9968 > DP-20. The sequence continues at coordinate 75,718 of CAVWLW010000064.1, read as the reverse complement.
CTGCGCTATCGGCGTGGCGACCGGATTGGCTTTGGCGTTGCCGCACCGCAAAGTGATTGCGCTAGATTCCGATGGCAGCGTGCTGCTCTCGCTCTTCAACCTCGCGACTCTGGGAAACCTTCGGCCGAAGAATTTGGTCATCTACGTGTTTGACAACGGCGTCTACAGCGGCAGCCGGATCAGCTATGCAACCGCGACGTCGGGCAATACGGATTTGACCGCAATGGCGCGCGGCGCGGGTATCGCCAATGCGCACACGATTCGCGACATCGAAGAATTTAACAAGCAGGGGATCGGTGCGCTGACCCGAAATGAGCTGGCATTCTTCGTCTGCAAAGTCGAAGAAAGTTTGCTGCACCGGGAAATTTCCCGGCCCAACACCGATCTCGCCGAGAACAAATATACGTTCGTGCGCTATTTGGAGCGAACCGAAGAAAAAACAATTCCGTTCGTCGGTCGTGGTTGAGATATCGGGAGGAAGGACAACAGTGAGAAAATTATTTTTGCTTGCGCTTACGGCAGTCGTTCTGGTCATCGGCTCCCAGCCGCTCGCGCAGGCGCAGGATTTCTACAAGGACAAAACGCTCACCATCATCGTCGGTTATTCGCCCGGCGGCTCCTTCGATCTTTACGCCCGAGTGATCGCGCGCTACATCGGCCGCTACCTGCCGGGAAATCCGACCCGCATCGTCGAAAACATGACGGGCGCCGGCGGTCTGATCGCCGCCAATCATCTCTACAATCGCGTGAAACCCGACGGCTTGACTATCGGCGCTTGGGCGTCGCCGTTGGTGCTGCAACATATTATGGGCAATGAAGCGGCGCAGTTCGACGGTCGCAAATTCGGCTATCTCGGCATTCCCAGCCCCTACGATACGGTTTGCACGTTCAATCAGCAGAGCGGCATTACCAAGATGGACGACTGGATCAACGCCAAGCGGCCGCAGAAAATTTCCACCATCGGCCCGGGCACGAGCACGTCGGATATTCCCAAGCTGCTCAAAGCCGCGCTCAATCTACCGATGGACGTGATCGACGGTTACAAAGGCGGAGCGGATGCGCGGCTGGCGGTCGAGTCGGGCGAAGTCGACGGCTACTGTGGCTCCTGGGGAACGGTGGAAACGGTCTGGCGCAGCGCCTACGAAAGCAAAAAAATCGTTCCCGTTCTCCAGGCGTCGCTCAAGTCTGATCCCAAATACAAACAAATTCCCCTCGCAATCAACTATGCCAAGACCGAAGAAGCGCGCGAGCTGCTACGAGTTGCGGACAACGTTCACGTAGTGCAATTTCCTTTTTCGGTGCCGCCGGGAATGGCTAAAGACCGCCTTGAGCTTTTGCAGAGAGCATTCATTCGCACGTTAAAGGATCCTGATCTCGTCGCCGAGGCGAAAAAATCCCAGCTCGATATCGACCCGGTCGATGGACCGACGATCACCAAGACGCTCGTGAGTCTTTACGACCTCAAGCCGGCGACGGTGGCGCAACTGAAAGAGATCCTGCTGCCGAAAAAGAAGTAGGCGCAGGTTGCCCGTGTCAACAGCAGCATCGGGTCGCAAATCTCGTCCTTATCCTAACTTGACACCGCTGGTCTTTTCTCGATAGACACTCACACATACCGTTTGCTCGCGATGGTCCACGCAAAAGCGAGATGAGGGGGGTCTAATATGGCACAAGTCGTCATCGGTATCGGCACGTCGCACAGTCCGCAGTTGAGCATACGCGCGAAGGATTGGGATCACCTGCTAAAAAAGGACGAGACCGATCCGCGGTTGGACTATCCGGCCTTGCTGCAAAAGGCAAAGCCGGGATTGGCTAGTGAGCTCACGCCGGAGAGGTTTCGCGAGCGCGATGAAGCTTGCCTGAAAGCGGTGAAAAACTTGGGCGATGCGCTGCAAAAGGCCAACGCCGACATAGCGGTTGTTTTCGGCGACGATCAACAGGAACAATTTCACGACGAGAACATGCCGATGTTCGCGATCTATCACGGCAAGTCGCTGCCCGTCGTCAAGGACAACAAGCATCGGCCGTCGGGATGGAAAGACGCCGAGCGCCAAGGCTGGGCGGAAACGGCGCCCGAGTATGAGACGGCGCAGGAATTGGCAAATCATCTCATTCGTGCGCTTGTCGATGCCGAGTTCGATATCACGCGCTGCAACAAACTGCGCGAAGAGATCGGCGTCGGCCATGCGTTCAGTTTTCTTTATCGGCGCATCTTGCCGGGCGGCAAATTGCCGATGGTGCCGGTGATGGTGAACACCTACTATCCGCCGAATCAGCCGACGCCGAAGCGGTGCTACGCTTTCGGCCAGGCGGTGCGCAAGGCCGTCGAGTCATGGAACAGCGACAAGCGCGTGGCGCTCATAGCATCGGGCGGTCTCAGCCACGTCGTCATCGACGAGGAGATCGACGCGATGGTCATCGATGGCCTGAAGAACAAGAAGCCGGAAGTGTTGTTCCAGTTGCCGCGCCAAAAACTGCGCGGCGGCACCTCGGAGATTCTCAATTGGGTCGCGTTGGCAGGAGCCATGGAAGACCGAGAACTGAAATATTTTGAATACGTGACGACCTACCGTTCGCCAGCGGCGACCGGCTGCGGGATGGGCTTCGCCTATTGGATTTGAGTTTCGAGTTTCTGATTTCGCCTTTGGACAAGCACACGGAATACGAGGAAACTGGATGGCGCGTGAACCGATCATTGAACGGTTAGCCAAACTCGATACCTGTGCCGTTTCGGATGCGCTCGACAGCTTGGGGCTGAAGGGCGCGACCTGGGGCGTGCGGCCGCAGTGGCAATGCCCGCGCATCGTCGGACGGGCGGTGACGATGAAAATCAAACCCGCCGGCTTGCAGCAGCCGACACAGCATCTCGGCACGGCGCCGATCGAAGCGGCCAAACCCGGCGACATCATCGTCATCGACAACGGCGGCAAGCTGGAGTTTTCCTGTTGGGGCGGCTTGCTGGCGCTTTCAGCCAAATTAAAAGGATTGAGCGGTGTGGTGATCGACGGCGCTTCGCGCGATATCGACGAGGCGCGCGATCTCGAATTTCCCGTCTATGCGCGCGGCGCGGTGCCGATGACGGCGCGCGGGCGCATTATACAAGACTCCTACAACCAGGAAATTCAATTCGCCGGAGTGCAATGCCATCCGGGGGACCTCGTCATCGCCGACGGCAGCGGCGTGGTGATTATCGCCAAGGAAAAAGAACAGGAAGTCGTCGCGGCTGCGGAAGCGATCTATCAGAAAGAACAGGAAATGGCCGACGGTATCCGCAAAGGCTCTTCGGGACTCGAGATGTTGGAAAAGCTCGGCTACGAGCAGATGTTGAAGAAGTAGGGACATTGACCGGGCACGCGGCCCGAGCATCGAAGAACAAACTAATTGGCCTGCCTAACATTTTTTCTAGACTCCACTTAAAATACAATCTCGCTGCGATCAGACCCATTGAGGACAATTATGGTTCGTGTCACATGGCGACGGGCATTGATCCTTTCCTCTTGCCTCATTGCGGTTCTCTCTTCGCGCTCGGCGCATGCGCAACAACAAACTATTGCTTTTAGCTCCGTCGATTCACCCAATGCCAATTGGTATATCGCCAAGGAAAAGCAGCTTTACAAAAAGTACGGTCTCGACGTCGAGCTGATTTATATTCCTTCGTCGACGACGACTGTTGCGGCGGTGGTGGCCGGTTCCGTCGCGGTCGGAAATATTTCCGGCGGGGCGACGGCCAACGCGGCGGTGGGCGGGGCCAACGTCGTTGTTGTGGGCTGTTTTATCAACACGCTGCCCTACGAACTGATCGTGCACGAGTCGATCCGTTCGGCGCAGCAACTCAAGGGCAAGAGCATCGGCATCAGCCGAGTGGGCAGTTCCTCGGATGTGGCGGCGCGCGTATTATTGAAGGAACTGAAGCTCGAACCGGATAAAGACGTGGCCATCCTTCAAGTCGGCGGCTCGACGGAAAGAGCGGTGGCGTTTCGCACCGGGCGCATCGCGGCGTTTCCTTCGCCGCCGGGCACGATCCACCTCGCGCAAGGAATGCCGCACCGGGTTTTGGTCAGCACCGCGGATTTTCCAAAAGGATTTCCGTTCCCTTATGTTTGTCCGACGACTTCGAAGAGTTATCTGAAAAGCAGTCGCGACGCGATGAAGCGGCTGCTGATGGCGCTGATCGAAGCGACGCACTTCTACAAAACCCACAAGGAAGAGAGCAAGAAGATTTTTGCGAAATACTCGCGCCAGAACAACGAGGCCTACTTGGAAAGCGCCTACCAGTCGAGCAGCAAGCTATTCGAGCAAGTGCCGTTGGTCAATCGCGACGGCATGGACGCGCAGGTAAAAGAGGCCGTGGCGCGCAAACCGGGCAGCACGTTGAAGGTCGACGACATCGTCGACGACAGCTTGGTTTTGGAACTGGAAAAAGAAGGTTTTATCAGCCGCATCTACAAGCCGTAATCCTCTCTTGCCAGCCGGCGCGGGTCATCGCACAATAGCGCCATGAATTTTTCTTTTTTGCTGTTCGCGATCGCGGCGGGATTGGCCTTTCGGGTCGTCATGCACTTCGTCGACAAGAACCGGATCAAGGATGAAGTCGAGGCGAAAGGCGGTCGGATCGTTTCGATCAGATGGAATCCTTTTGCGCGCGGCTGGTTTTTTGAGAAAAATGAGCGCCACTACGACGTGACTTACACGGACCGTTCGGGAACGATGCAATCGACGACTTGCAAAACCAGCCTATTCACCGGCGTGTATTGGGCCGATGGGCCGAGGCTCGAGGAGCCGCCGCCGCGGATCATTCCGCCGCATCATTGCTCCAAGTGCGGCTATGCCATTAATGCCGAATGGCGCGCCTGTCCTAATTGCGGCGCGGCCACGAAGTTTGCCTGAAAGTTAGGGCGCCGATTCCATTCATTAACTGTCGTCAGCCCCATTGCACATACCATCACCGAAGCGCGGCTTTGAATCGCGCGATGGTCGCGGTCAATCGGCTTCACGGTTAGGCGAGATCGCCGGAGGGGCTGCGGCCAGTCCCGTGGGCGCGGCTTCGACATTAGCCGCCGGGCCGATTTTTACCTGCCAGCGGTAGACGAGAAGACCGATCACGAGTCCAATGAGACCGACATAGCGGGTGGCCTGATTCGAAAGCGCGATGCTGACGAGACAAAGCACAACGGGCGGAAGACTCAGGGCGATGACACCGGCGAGACCGAAGGGCACTCGGAAAGGACGAGCTAGATCGGGCTGCCTTATCCGCAGCCATACCAGCGCGGCAAATTCGAGGATCAAGGCGGCGGCGTAGAGAAACATGTCGAGCTCGATGAGGTCTTGAAAAGAAAACGGGATTAATAACGCGACGCCGGCGCTATTGACCGCGATGGCCGGCCAAGGTGTGCCATGACGCGCATGCAGCCGGCGTAACGGCTGCGGCAACATGCCGCGCTCGGCCATTGCGTAGGGCACGCGCGCGGAGGTGCATAAAAGCGCGTTAAACATTCCCGCCGCGCTCACCAATCCCGCGAGCGTGAGCCCGGCCCCCAACCAGGAACCGCCGATGCGCGCGGCTACTTCGGAAAAATAACCTTCTTTCCACGCGGACCAATCGGCAGCGACGCCGACGCTCACGGCCACAGGTAAAAAATAAACGGCGGTCACCAAAACCACCGTTACGATCATGGCTTTAGGATAATTTTTTGCCGGGTTGACCACCTCGGCGGCGCAACAACCGGCGTTGTCCCAACCCGAAGTGTTCCAAAGCAAGGTGCTCAAAAGCAGCGCCCAGTTGATCTCGCCGGTCCGTTCGAACCAGCGGCCTACTTCGACTTGCGGCGCGCCGAAAGCAATCAGCGCGGCGAAAGGCGCGAGGACGATGAAAGTAAAAATAATCGAGCACAAGCCGACCAAGCGAATGCCGCGCACGTTTAACCAAGTTATCGCCGCGATCAATGCCGCGCCGATCAGCCATCGCTCCAGCGGCGCCATGTCGCCGCGCAAGTAGGCGAGATAATCGAGAAACATCACCGGATAAAGCGCGTTGTCGGCAAAACTGCAGAGCCAGCTCAACCAGCCTTCTTGAAATCCCCAGAAGCGGCCGAAGGCGCGCTGCACCCAGACCACGTAGCCGCCGTCTTCGGGCATGGCGGTGGATAACTCCGCGGTCATGAGCGCGGTGGGAAAGCTCCAGAGCCAAGGAAGAATTAGGATTCCTAAAAGAACCAAGGCCGGACCGCCGGCACCGACCGCGTCTTCCAAGCCGTAGGCGCCGCCGGCGACGCAGAAAAAGGTGAGGGCGATCAGCGCAGGGAGATTGAGCTCGCGGCGTAGGACGCTCGGAGCAGTCTTCGTTGGTTCTCGGCGTGGAATTCTGCACGTAAAAAAATTTACAGCTGCGAAATCAAACGAGCGCAGCATAGCGATCCGCCGCGGAGATTGTCAATCGCAGAAGGATAAAGGATGAAAGATTAAGGATAGGCCTGATCGCCGGCGCGCTTCAGATGGGCAGGAAAAAATCGTCAAGGTTTCGCGCTGTATTGCGCCATTCTAAGTTCTGCTTTCGTGCTGCGCATTGTCGGGTGCGTCGGTATCGTACCAGTCTTGATATAGAGCCAAAAGCAGCACGAGCGCACCGACACCTAGATTATTCCACGCCGCGGCTTTCAATTTGAAATAGCTGTACAAAAAAGGATTGATCAACGTGATAAAGCCGAGTGCGGTAACAAACCAGTCGGAGAGCACGATCTCGTCTTCCTTGCGAGAAAGAAGCCGGCAGAGAGAAAACGCTGCTATGCCAAAGCCAAGCAACAAATCTTCCCACAGCGTTTTGAGAATACTGCGATTAAGCGTAACCAGGACAAAAGGAGAGATCATCAGCCACAGGCCCAAAATTAGATTCAGCAACATTCTGCGTTTCAAATGAATCACCGCCTCGAACCGTGTCACATCAGCGCGAAGGCGCTAACGGCTCACAACCAATTTTACAGCGCAAGTGGGGTGCCATTCTACGAATTGCTCCCTCGCCTATTATCCGCCTGTGTTCTGACGATCCTTACAAAGTTGCCTCACCTGGGTCGCATTTTTGCCACATACTTTAGTCTGATGTTTCTGTGTATCGAATTTTAGCTTTGTTATGTTCGGCTTAGAACTGCGAGTTGCCGACGTGTTTCGGCACGACACTTGCCACTTCTCCAGTTGGGATTTCGAAACTTTCAGCACGGAAATTTGAATCGACGAAGGGCGAGTTATTTATGCATGATAAGCCCGTGGCGCAAGAACGAGACGGTTGGACTTCGATGTTCCAGCCGGACGTGCTTGCGGCCGCGCAGTACCTGGAGAAATGGCGTTATCAGCGCAGTCATGAGCCGGAAAAAATGCTCATGTACGCGGTCCTTGAAGACGCGATCACTTGTTTTCAAAGATTTTCTTCGGCTTCAGATGCGCGCGGGCGGGCCGCGTTTAACGACGCGGAAAACTGGCTGATGCACGAAAAGAGCGATTGGTTCTTCTCTTTCGAGCCTATTTGCGAGGCTCTCAACCTGAATCCGGATTACATCAGGGCGGGTTTGCTGCGCTGGCGCAGAAACGCATTGACACGTCAGAGGAAGATTCGTTTGTTCTATGTCGTGCGCGCCGGCCGCCGGGCGCGAAAGGCAATGTAAAGAGAAGATCGGTTGAATTCCGATAACGACGCCGCGGATTGATTCTGCAAGCGAGGAGCAACGAAGTGGACCGAGAAAAACGAGGCCTCTGGAGTCGCAGAGACTTCTTCAGCCGCATCGGTTGGGGAGGTTTCGGCGTGTTCGGCTTTCTTTCGCTCGTGGGATTCTTGCGCTCGGCGTTTCCGCGCGTGCTTTTTCAACCCGCGTCCTCGTTCAAGGCGGGTTATCCGTCGGATTATACGATCGGCGAGGTCAGCGATAAATTCAAACAGGATTTTCGGGTGTGGATTGTGCGCGAGGATGAAGGGTTTTACGCGCTATTCGCCAAGTGTACCCATCTCGGTTGCACCCCCAATTGGCTTCAAGCCGAAGACAAGTTCAAATGCCCCTGTCATGGCAGCGGTTACTATAAGAGCGGTTTAAATTTTGAAGGACCGGCGCCCCGTCCGCTCGATCGATTCGAGATCAAAATCGCCGAAGACGGCCAGTTGCTGGTGGACAAGAGTAAAACCTACAAGATGCAAGCGGGAGGCGAGCCGGACGAGCAGTATCCACAAAGCATATTAAAGGTCTGACGAGCTTAGCGGCGCGCTTGCACCGGCTGGCTCAACCTCGAAGAACTCAGCTTAGATCTTCGCCCCACCATGGCCCGGGCCTAGTCCAACCGATAGAGCCGGCGCGCGTTGTCGTTTAAAATTTTTCGCTTTGTCCCGTCGCGCAACGCCGGATGGTTCACAATCGGTTCGGAAGCGCCAGGAAAGCGACTATCGAAGTGGCTGTAGTCGGAAGCGAAGACGATCCAATCGTCGCCGATGATATCGACCACGTGCGCGAGCTCCTTCTCTTCCGGCTCGCAGGAGAAATAAAGCTGGCCGCGCTCCAACAACTTGCTCGGCTCGATCTTGAGCGCCGGCAATTGAACACCGAGCACTTCGTAATGCTCGTCCATTCTTTCGAACCAATAGGGCAGCCAGCCGCAGCCGGATTCCAAGAAAACAAAACGCAGCTTGGGAAAACGGTCGAGCACGCCTTCACCGATGATCACTGAGAGCGCAATCATTTGCTCGAATGGATGGCCGAAAAGATGCGAGTAAAAAAATTTATCGACGCGCTCGGTGCCGGTGGCGTCCGAACCGTAGCGGCCGAGGAACATGTGGACGCAGATCGGGACGTTTAATTTCTCGGCTTCGGCGTAAAGAGGAAAATAATAGGGATCGCCGAGGTGGCGGCCTTTAACGTTGGGAAAGAGCGAAGCGCCGACAAAGCCCAGTTCTTTTACGCTCCGGCAAAGCTCTTCTACGCTTGCGCTGATATCCTGCTGCGCCAGCGCCGCAGTGCCTTTAATACGCTTTGGATTCTCCGCGCAGTATTCGGCGAGCCAAGTATTACGCGCGCTCGCCAGGGCGGCGGCGAGGCTGGCGTCTTCCAGCGCCGGGATCGTGCCGGCAAGTCCAGCGCCGAAGAGCACGGCGACTGCGATATTCTCGCTGTCCATGTCAACCAGCCGCAGCTTTGGATCGGTCATTCCTGGACGACGTGGATGGGGCCGGCTGTAGGGGCCGCCGACGCCGATGCCCAAGCCGGCGGGCCGGGGCCACGCTTTGCCTTCGATGATGGTTCGTAGTTGACCGCTGCCGCTCGGTCTTCTTTCGGGCGCCCGGCTCTTGTAGTCGTCGGGTAAGCGGTCGCGCCAATCGATGTGGCTTTCTTCGAGGTGGCCGTCCGCGTCGACGGCAGAAATCGAATTCGCCATGAACACTCCTCCGCGTTCGGTCCTACGTGTCCAGCAGGGATGGAAAAAAAACTTCTTCGATCTGGGCGCGCTTGCGCGTTAAGCCTTCGGCGTGCGAGTTGGCAAAAAGCATTTCGAGCATCGGACGGTTCTTGCTCAGACCGAACGGAAAAGGGTCGTCGCCGAAAGTTTTCGCTTGAGTCTGCCGATCATTGCTCTCGAAATAGAGATAGGCGGGGCTCCCGAAGTTTGTTCTTTCGTATGCGGCCTGCTTGCTCGCGTCGAAGATTTTGTATAGCTCGCCGGCGAGCCAGGAGTTCTCTTGCAGCAATCGTCGTTGCGCGACGATGACGTGATTGGCTGGAACCATGCCGGTCTTTTTGAAGAAAGCCTCGATGACCGACCGCCCGCCGTCGGCAAACAATTTTTCAAGGCGCGGATTGCCCTCGAGTGGCGTGCCGCCGTAGCGGTCGATATTCAGTTTAAACAGCTTGGGATCATGGCGCGGCGCGAAGCCATAGGCGGCATCGATTTCGCCCCTGTCGAGCATGACATCGAAGGTTTGTGCCGCCGTTAGCCAAGTCGGCGACACGCCGCGCGGCTTGACATCCGCGCCCAGCACGCCGCCATGGCTCAACTCTGGGGTGCGGCCGATGAACCAGGAAATTTCCTGGGCTTGAATGCCGTGAAGCTCGCGCAAGAAAATTCTAAACCAAAGGGCGGCGGTCATGACATAGTCGGGCACGCCGATGCGTTTTCCTCTGAAATCCGCCAAGCCGGCGATGCCGGCGGCGGTGTTGACGTAAAACCCCAGCCAGACAAACGCCTTGGCTGGAAAGATCGGCAGCGCTGCCCAATCCCAGCGATCGCCTTTGGCTTGTTCGCGCGTGATGAGATACTCGGAAAGCGACATTTCAAAGACATCAAACTCATCGTTCTTGAGATTACGGAAAAACAATTCCGGCGGCGTCGTGACGACAGTATCGAGATGCAACTTCGCCGATTTGACCGTTCCGTCGATGAGCGGTTCGAAACGCGGATTCTTGGTTAGGCCGACTTTGATTTTCAGCATAATTCGATCATGCACTCCACGCGATTTTCTCTCTTACATACGATGAGGCGCCGGATAACGTCAAACCCTCGTTTTTTTCGCGGCATCAAACGAGCCGCTGATTGGACTTTGCTCAGTCCTTCAGGTAATGAGAGGGCAGTTTATGAGTTTGGAGGTACGGCCATGAAAATCTGTCACTACAATAAAAATCAGGCGGGCGTTGTCGTCGGCAACAAGGTGATTAATTTCGGCGACGCTTTGATCAAGGCGGGTTTAGCGCGACAGAGTTATACGATGCTCGAAATCATCGACGCCTTGGCGAACAACCCGGCAGCGATGCAAATCGCGCGCGATGCGGCGAACAGCGGCGGCGGCGAGGACCTGATTTCGGTGAAGCTGCTCGCGCCGATCCAAAATCCCGGGTCGCTCTGGGCTGCGGCGGCAAACTATGGCGCGCACCGAGCGGAAATGGTCGAACGCATGGGCAGCGCGAACAAGCAGATCATCAACAAAGATGACTTGATGGCGGAGTTTTTTCTGAAGACGACCTCTTCGATCATCGGCCCCGGCGATACGATTATCTTGCCGAAGATTTCCAAACTGGTCGATTTCGAGTGCGAGCTTTGCGCCGTCATCGGCAAACGCGCGCGCAAAGTGAGCGAAGCGCAGGCGCTCGAGCATGTTTTCGGTTATATGATGTGCTGGGATATCAGCCAGCGCGATCCCTGGGGCAAGGGCATGCACAACACACGTAATATTCGCAAAGGCTTCGATACTTTCAGCGCGTTGGGTCCATGGATCGTGACGCGAGACGAAATCGACGAGCCGCAGAATCTTTCGATCAAAGTTTTGCAGAACGGCAAAGAGGCGATGACCGCGCACACGAGCGACATGATCTGCGGGCTGCGCGAGCATATTCGATTTCTCTCGAGCTGCCTCACGCTTCGTCCGGGTGATCTGATCACCACCGGCACGCCGGCCGGAGTGAGTAAGCTCCGCGACGGCGACCATCTGCACGGCACCATCGAAAAGATCGGCAGCATGGAGCTCTTCGTCAAAGACGACGAGTAATCGGTCAAGCTAAGTCGAGGAGTTTTTATGTCAGCAGCGCCCAAAGCCAATCCGCCCATTCGCACCTTGCTCGGCCCGGGTCCGAGCCCGGTCCATCCGCGCGTGCTCGCAGCCCTCGCGCTTCCCGTCGTCGGCCATCTCGATCCTAAGTTTTTAGAGATCATGGATCAGAGCATGGCGATGCTGCGCGAGGTCTTTCAAACTAAAAATCGGTTGGCCTTGCCGATGTCCGGCACCGGCAGCGCGGGCATGGAAACTTGTTTTGTCAACCTGGTCGAGCCCGGCGACGCCGTGCTGATCGGTGTCAACGGCGTCTTCGGCACGCGCATGGTCGACGTGGCGCAGCGCTGCGGCGCGCAGGTCGACACGGTGGAAGCGGAATGGGGCAGGGCACTCGATGCGCAAAAATTCAAAGACGCACTCGGCAAAAAAAAATATAAACTCGCTGCGGTGGTACACGCGGAGACTTCGACTGGAGTGCTGCAGCCGCTCGATGATATCGCCAAACTGGTTCGTGCCAGCGGCGCTCTGCTGTTGGTCGACGCCGTGACTTCGCTGGGCGGCGCGCCGGTACGGGTCGATGAGTTGGGGATCGATGCTTGCTACAGCGGCACGCAGAAATGTCTCGGTTGTCCGCCGGGCTTATCGCCCGTAACTTTGAGCGAGCGGGCCGTCGAAGTCGTGCGCAAGCGCAAAACCAAAGTCCAAAGCTGGTATCTCGACCTCTCGATGATCGAGAAATATTGGGGCAGCGAGCGCGTCTATCATCACACCGCGCCGATCTCGATGAACTACGCGTTGCACGAGGCGTTGCGCATCGTGCTCGAAGAAGGCTTGGAGAAAGCCTGGCAGCGCCACAAGCAAGTGCATGAAACTTTTATTCGCGAGATGCACAAGCTCGAGATCGACCCCGCCATCGACGAGCCGACGATCCGCGCGCCGATGATCAACACAGTTAAAATTCCCGACGGCGCCGACGACCCCAAGATCCGCCAGCGTTTGTATGATGAGTTCGACATCGAAATCGGCGCCGGTCTCGGTCCGCTAAAAGGAAAAATCTGGCGCGTCGGTTTGATGGGGTATGGGTCGCGGACGGAAAATATCGACATTCTCGCCAAGGCATTGAAGCAGTTGATCTAGCAACCCGATTCCGTATTTATTCGATAGTCACCGTAGGGGCGACCGGCCGGTCGCCCCTACAATTGATCAGGCGCGATCACCGATACAGGTGCGCCACCCACTCGCCATAGCCATTGAACGGTAAAGTCGCGCGGCGCGCGCCCGTGTCGATCAATTTTTCGGTCGCCTGGGACCAGCGCCGGTGCGGGATGTCGGGGCGTACATTGGCGACGAAATCATATTCCTCGGGCCGGTTGCTATGCCAAAAGGTTTGCGGCTTGTCCGCGGTGAATTCGATTTTCACGATGGATTTGATGCTCTTAAATCCATATTTCCAGGGCACGACGAGGCGCAAGGGCGCGCCGTGTTGTTTCGGCAACGGGTGCCCGTAAATCCCCGTCGCGAGAAGCGTCAATTCATTCATCGCTTCCGCCATCGAAAGTCCTTCGCTGTAGGGCCAAGGCCCCTTGGATGGATTTTGATTTGATGCGATTTCCGGTTTCATGAAGGTTACGAAGCGAACGTACTGGGCCGATGAGAGCGGCTGCACTTTATCGATGAAGTCTTTCATCGGGATGCCGGTCCACGGCACCGCCATCGCCCACGCTTCGACGCAGCGAAAGCGGTAAAGCCGTTCCTCGAGAGGCAGCGCGCGAACAAGCTCGTCGATATCGAAGACGCGCGGTTTTTCGACGAGACCGGTCACGTCGATTTGCCACGGCGCGGTTTTCAAACGCGCCGCCTTCTTGTAAACGCCGCCTTTGAAGACGCTAAACTCGTAGAAGTTATTATACGAGGCCGCGTAGATCTCTTCCGTGATCGGTCGATCGAGAACGAAACGCGCGGCGCGGCGCGCCGGATACAGGTCAAGCGCCGGCGGCTGTTCCTGCGCGCCTACGATCGCCGCATCTTTAGCCGGTCCGCAGGCCCAGTTCGCGCCGGCCGCCAAGCCAAATCCTAAAATACCGGCCGCTTTGAGAATCTGGCGACGGCGATGGAAGATAGCTTCCGGTGTCGCGCGCCGCTCTGGGATGCGCCAGGGGCGTTGGAAAATGATATTTGCCACAGTCGTCGGTCTCGAGCCGCTTCACGTTGAGTCGGATCATTCTACCGACCTCGTGAAACGTCCTCAACCGCCAACCGAGTGAGGATGGCGCAACCTCGATGGCTGATCCAGGCACGCCATCGGCCGCGACGAGATGCGCCTTGGAAAGGCCGACGGAGCTACTTTTCCTTGTGCACGACTTCGTCGGGCGTGATGAACTCTTTGCGAATGAATCCGCTGGGACCGTTGTCCGTCGAACGCACTTCCAGCCATTCTCCCTGTTTTCGCAACACGGTCACTTTTGTGCCGATGGTAAAAGTAGTCAAAGAGGCGGCGGAAAAATTCGGCTCCGTGCGCAGCGAAGTCGCGTATTTAATCTGAAAAACTTTCCCGTCCAGTTTCACGGCCGGTTCGGTTTTTAGCGCAGCAGGGGTCGGTGATTTGATCGCGCCGTTGGACGATTGAGGCGCCTCGGCGAGTTTTGCCGATTGATTCGGCGCGGCATTGGCGGCGGGCTTATCGGCAAGATTGCCAATCGTTTTCTCCCACTGAACTAAAGTCGTGATATCCATTCCTTCGTGGACGAAGAGCAGCGGACAAGTGACGATCAAGTTTTCCGAAACAATCTCGGCAAACGACCACTTCGCCGTTTCTGCGATGACGGCTTTTTTGAATTCGCCGTCATTGAGACGTCCGGCTACTTCTCTTATTTGGCTGACTTCGCCCGAAGGAGCGATGTTAAATTGCAGCAACAGGCTGCCGACGAGAGCCGGATTTTTAGCGCTTTCGATCCGATAGATTTCGCGTATACCCTGCAATTGGTTTTCAATGCGCGCGGCGACCTTGCTCGCATCGACAGCGCTATTCTTGGCGCTCTTGGCGCTGAAGCTGAGATCTTGGGCGAAAAAGACCATATTGCCCAACGCGAGATTCATGGCGCGCACGGGCCTTGTGAGATCCCGCGGCGCGACCGGGGTCGCCCCCGCCGATGCTTCCTTCTTGGGCGATTCGGTGCCGATGCCAAAGCCGAAATAGACAACTCCAAGTCCGATTACACAACTGAACATGCCGACCAGACTCTTCGCACCCAGTGGCCAGTCACGACTCGCATTTTTTGTATTTAACAATTGATGTTCCTCATGAAGAAATCCAAAGAAATCGAACGCGCATTTCTAAAGCAAGTTTTGTTCCTTGAAATCGCTAGGATTTCGCCAAATACAAGGGCAATTTGTAATCGTCGCATTCGATGCGACGTGAGTGAACTTTAAGGAGTCAGGGAATCTTTTCCGTTCCGAATATCCGGCGAGAGTGTGCACGAATGTCATCAGCGTCTCTATGCGTCTTACTCGTGGCAGCCGCTCAGGTGAACAGTTTTCGCAAATCCCAGTTGCGCGTTTTTGGGCGCTCTTTCCCTTGAACGGGGTTCAGTCGCGGACTAATATAACGCCGCGTTTTAACAGAAACACTCGATGAGGAGGTTTCATGATCAGGTTTGTATTGCCGCTCATTCTCCTGCTGCTCTCGAGCGCCGTGGCGCTGGCGCAAACGCCTTACTATCAGGGTAAGACGATTACGTTTATCGTCGGGTCGGGTGCGGGAACGGCGTACGATATGTATTCGAGGCTGCTTGCCAATCATATCGGTAAGCACATTGCGGGTAATCCAACCGTGGTCATGCAGAATATGCCGGCCGCGGGCGGCATCGTCGCGGCAAATTTTGTTTATGGAGTGGCGAAGCCCGATGGCTTGACCCTTGCCTCGATCAACCCGGCGCACTATTTCAATCAGCTCCAGGGCAATAAGGAAATCAAATTCGACTGGCCCAAATTTAGCTGGCTGGCCAGCTCCGACAAATCCGAACATATGCTTTACATGCGTACCGACGCGCCGTTCAAGTCGATGCAAGACGTCCGCAAGGCGACCGAGGCGCCCAAGTGCGGCGCCACTGGGACGGGAACCAGCGGGCATTATATGCCGCGCATGCTTGAAGAAGCCCTTGGCACCAAGTTCACGATTGTAACCGGCTACGCCGGCGGCAATGAAATCGATCTGGCCACGGAGCGAAATGAAATCGTGTGCCGCACGTTTACGACGGCAGCGTACTTCGCCCGCGAGCCGTACCATAGTTGGCGCAAGAAGAACTTCGTCCGGGTGCTGATGCAAACGGGGCACAAGCGCGACCCGCGCTTGCCGGATACACCGTTGCTCAGCGATCTCATGGACGAATTCAAGACCGCCGATCTCGGACGCCGCGTGGTCACGGTCATGCTCGGTTCGGGCGAGCTTGGGCGACCGATCGTCACCCATCCGGCGACGCCGCCGGATCGCACGAAAATTTTGCGCGAAGCGTTCATGAAGAGCATGGCCGATCCGGCGCTGTTGGCCGATGCGGCCAAGAGTAATCTGGAGATTACCGCGGTCAGCGGTGAAGAATTGGCCAAGATCGCCAAAGAAGTTATCGACCAGCCGCCGGAAGTCGTCGAGCGTATCAAAAAGATTTTGGCGCAATAAACAGGTGCCGTAGTTGGCGACAGCTGATGCTGCGCCCTGCGCCTTTGTGGTTTCGCGCCGGTCGGCGGTTGAATTCGTTTGTGTTAGTACGTACGCTTATTGCTACCTGCCAAAATTAATCCCGTTCGGAGGAATCCATGAGGCCAATTCGATCTTTTCTTTGTGTCTGCGTTGTCGCCCTATTGTTTTTTAATTGCGATCTTTCCGCTCAGACGATGGCGAAGCCGGCGGTCGTGATCCAGACCGGTTCCATGGTCGCGTTCGATTACACGTTGACCGATGAAAGCGGCACCGTGATCGACTCGAGCAAGGGGAAAGAGCCGATGCATTATGTGCACGGCAAAGGGCAAATTATTCCGGGATTGGAAAAAGAACTTGAGGGTCTGCCCGTGGGCGGCGAAAAGAAGGTAACGGTCAAACCCGAAGACGGCTATGGACCAGTCAATCCCCAAGCGTTCCAGGAAATTCCCAAGGACAAACTCCCGCCCGAAGCGCTTAAGGTCGGCACTGTGTTGACCGCCACGGGGCCGCAGGGCCAAAGTGTCCCGGTGCGAGTGCATGAGGTCAAAGAAAATACCGTCATCATGGATTTCAATCATCCGCTCGCTGGCAAAACTTTGTTGTTCGCTGTCAAGATCACGGAGATCAAAGCGGCGGACACAGATAAATAGTCGTCGACCTGCCCAATATTTTTTATGTCGTCTCATTTCACCTGCGGCGACACCGCTTCAATTGGCGAATTGCCCTCCGCTGGAGCGGCGACTTTCTCGGCCGAGAGTTTTTATTTCAACTCTGAGATTAAATTATTTCGGGCCGAACGGCGCCTTGACCTCACAGTGCGTTCGTTATTAGATTGCGCTCGTGCGGACAGCGAAGAATTCCAACCTGATTGAGACAATATCTTGACGCTCCTGCTTAAGCGCTCCGAAATTTCCGATTTGCTCGATCTGCGACGGGCGATGGCTGTGCTTGAGCAAACATTGCGCGAGCAATCCGCCGGTCAAGTGAAACAGGTGGCGCCGCTGCGCTTCATGAATCGCGGCATGCGCATGGTCGTGGGCGGCCTCGAAGCGCAGAATAAAAATGGCTTTCGCGTCAGCGTCACCGGCGGCGAGAGCAGGGCGCTGCTGTTCGAGATCAGCTCGGGCGATCTCGTTTGCTTGATGGGTTATCCGTTCAGTAACTTGCGCATCAGCGCGACCGTCGGGATCGCTATTGAACGCTTCACCGAGCCCAAGGCGCGAACGGTGGCGATGATCGGCAGCGGTCGATTGGCTTTGCCGGCGCTCGAGCCCGCGGTTGCGGTGCGGCCGATCGAGCGGGTGCTGGTTTACAGCCGGAGCGCGGAAAACCGCGAAGCCTTTGCGCGTAGAGCGAGCACGAACTTAAAAGTAGACATTGTTCCGGCCACTTCCGCACAACAAGCGATCGAGCAAGCCGACTTCGTGCTGGTGAGCACCAATTCTCCTGCGGCTGCGGTCCATGGCGAGTGGTTGCGGCCGGGCCAAGCCATTTTTGGCGTTGGCCGCCCCAACGAATTCAACGACGACGTTTATTTGCGCGCCGGCTTGATCACCGTGACCAGCAAAGCGCATGAGCTGGAATATTATGATAGGAAGCTGGACCAGCCGCTGATTCGCCTGTCGAACCAGGGAACGATTCCTTGGAACACGGTCGTCGAGCTCGGCGATATTGTCGCCGGTAAGATCGCCGCCCCGGCTCTAGCAAATAGTATTATCGTGTTCCGCGATTCGCAGGGCGGCTATGGCGATCTGGCGCTGGCGGCTTGGGCTTATGAAGAAGCGAAGCGACGCGGGTTGGGACAGCAGATCAGCACTGAATAGTGAGCGAAGGGATGGGGCGATGAGGCTCGAGGGTAAGACCCATAAGTCGTATAAGACCTATTTCCTTCGGATGTTGGCGACGCTCTTGAGCGTCACAACTTGTGCTATCGCAGCCAAAGCGTCGGCCGCGCAGGCGCGCTGGGAAGATCTCGTCAAAGCGGCGGAAAAGGAAGGCGAGGTCACGGTCTACGCGACTAATTCGGTCGGCGATCTACAGGTGATCTGGGACGCGTTTAAAAAGAAATTTCCCAAGATTAAACTTAATTCCGTCGGTATCAGCACCACCAGCGAAATCGTCACCAAGGTCATGGCCGAGCGGCGCGCTAACCAGTACTTAGTCGACGCCATGCTCGGCGCGCCGGGTGCGACTTATAACAGTTTTTATCGGGGTAAAGCGCTCGACCCCATGCCGCCGGCATTGGTGTTGCCGGAAGTGACCGATCTGTCCAAGTGGTGGAAGGGCAAGCATCGTTACGTCGATTCGGAGGGGCAATACGTTTTTGTTTATCAGAGCACGCTCTACGGACCGCCGGTGTATTCAAATACGAAGTTGGTGAATCTCGATTCAATTCGTTCCGTGTGGGATCTTCTCGATCCCAAGTGGAAAGGCAAGATGATCGCGCTGTGGCCGCGTGCCAACTATGTCTCGACGGCCCTGCTGTTCATGTACCACCACCCTCAGGTGGGGCCGAAATTTCTTGAACGGCTCTACGGCGGCGAAATGGATCTCACTTACTTCAGCGATTTTCGTCAAGGAACCGATTGGCTGGCGGGGGGGAAGTACCAACTTTGTATACTGTGCCGGCTGCGCCGCGCTTTGGAGCAGGGGCTGCCGGTGGCGGAAGTGAGTCCCTATCAATTTAAAGAAGCTCCCGGCATCGGCTCGAACAACGGCGCGATCGTTTTGATGAATAATCAGCCACATCCCAACGCCGCCAAAGTTTTCATCAACTGGTACTTGTCGCGTGAAGGACAAATCGCATTTCGTCAAGCCAACAACACGCAGGAAGATGACACGACGACGTCGATGCGCGAGGACCTGCCGCTAAGCGTGGTGCCGGAAGCGGCGCGGCGACGAAAGGACGTCGACTATATAGAAATCAGCCGGCACGATTGGATGGAGTGGAAGCCCGTTGGCGATTTGATTACCAATGCGCGGCAGAAGTCAGGCAAGTGAAGTTCATTTTAGATTTCCGATTTTGGATTTTGGATTGGGGAGGAAGACGGCTGCAAGCACACACCTAACGCGCGATTCGGATTCTTCCGGCAATCTAAAATTCGGGATGCAAAAATCATTACGGAGGCTTGACATGAGTTTAAATGGAAAACCGACGATCGATCGGATCGACCACGGTGTGTTGCCGAGCAACGATCTCGGCCGGGCGCATCGTTTCTACTCGACGTTTATGGGCGGCGAGTTGGATCATCTCACCAACTTGACGATCCGCGGCCTCAATCGTGAGGTGCCGCAGATTTTGTTTTACACGCTGGCGAATCACAAGGGTTGGGGACTTGCGCTGCAGGATTTTCCGATCGCGTCCACTCCGGCGCGACCGTTGGACGGAGTCGTCTACGGTTTCGAAGTGGCGGCGGACAATCTGGCCGATGTGGTTCGCGCCGCCGAAGAGCGCAAGCTCAAAATTCACGGGCCGATGAGTTACGCTGAACCTTCGCCGATCAAAGAATCGCTTTTTGTCCTCGATCCCGACGGCAACACGTTGGAGCTTTCCGTGCGCCGCGATCCGATAGGCGACAAACCGCAGGGCAAGCTCGTGCCGATGCGCCGAATCAGCCACGTGCGCGTGGAAGTGACTGACATGGCAGCAGGGAAAATCTTGGTATCGCGACACTTTCGGACTCACGGAGGAGACAACAAGTTCCGGGAGATGAACAGGTGACGCTCACCGTGCCGAACACCGGCCAGTTGTTAATTCTGCATCGGGTCGATCAAGTCGCCGAGCGCAGCACGCGCGCGGTCAAAGGCCCGCATATCGACTTTCGCATCGCGCCGGAGCTCTATCCGCCGATCCTGGAAAAGTTTAACCGCAAAGAATATTACTGGGGACCGGATCCGACAAAGATCCCATGGCACGAGCAAGGCGGACATACGGTGTACGGTTACGATCCGTTCGGCAATCGGATTCAGATCGGGCACCGCTTCGGACATCAGGCATCGCACTGAATAGGCCGCATTAATTTGAAAATGTTCCGATCATGAGTGTCATTCTGAGGCGAAGCCGAAGAATCTCGACCGAAGCCGAGACCCTTCGCTCACCGCTCAGGGTGACACATACTGGGAGATCCTGAGCCTCCGATTGCATTTCTCGGCGGTAACATCGTTCAAGAGAGGTGTTAAAAATGAATATTCCTCAATTATCCATCCAAGAGCGCGACCGACGTTATCAAATTGTGCGCGCTGAAATGGCCAAGCGCGGCATCGACTGTCTTCTGCTACCGGCGAATACCGGGCGGTGGGAGCAGTTACAAGGCGACTCGCGCTATCTGACTTCGATCGGCGGCTTCGCCACGGAAGTCTTCACTGTTTTCCCTCGTGAAGGAGACGTGACGGCGTATATCTTCAACCGCGCCGGATGGTGGAAACAAGCGCAGAAGTGGGTCGAGGATGTGCGCGACGGGCGGAATCGCTGGGGGCAGAACGCCATCGAGCGCATCAACGAGCTTGGCTTGCAAAAGGGCACGATCGGCATTTCCGGACTCGCGGGTTTGTTTCGCGCGCCGGAAGGAATCATTCCGTATTCCTCGGTGAAAGCGATTCAAGATACCCTTCCTCAAGCGAAGATCGTCAACGCCACCGAGATGATGCAAGAGATCCGCGCCGTAAAAAGCGCCGAGGAAGTGTCGTTGCTAGAACGCTCCGCAGCTATCGTGGAGAAGACCATCGAAGCGATGGTGGAGAATGCCAATCCCGGCGTGAGTGAAAAAGAGCTCTATGGCGCTATGGTACACGCCATGCTGGCCAACGGCGGCGAGCTGCCGACGCTATTTTTCTTGAGCGGCGGCCCGGGGATCAGTAACAGCTCTTTTGTCCCAACGGATTATCGGCTGCAAAAAGGCGACCGGCTGATCGACGAGATCGAAGCGAAATACGCCGGCTACGCCGCGCAGGCGGTGTGTCCGGTCGTGCTCGGCGCGCCGGATGACGAGTATCAAAAAATGATCGATATCTCGCGCGCCTGTTTCGACAGCATTCTGCACAACATGAAACCCGGCGTGACTTTCGGCTGGCTGTTCGACATCTACCGCGACACTGTCGAACGTGTCGGCAACGGCAAATATTTATGGAACCATCCGGTGATGCACGCGCGCGGGCTCGGCGACGACGGTCCGGCGCTGCTAGGAGACAAAGACCTGGAACGATTCTCCAAAATCGAGCTGCAAACCGGCATGACGTTTATTCTCAAACCGCAAGTGCGACCGAAAGAAGGCAAAGGCCGCGCCAGCATCGGCGACACCGTGGCGGTCACCGAAAACGGCGCGCGGCGTCTCGGTAAACGCGAGCTAAAGTTGATCGTGAAGAACGTTTGATCGCAAAACCAGCGAAAAGCGTTCACCACGAAGGCACGAAGGACACGAAGGGTATGATTTAGGGGCGGGTTTAAAACCCGCCCCTAGCGCTTCGCGACCGTCGTGGTTGGATCGAATCCCCGGCGGTGGCTCAGTTTCGTCGTGATTTTTTGTAGGGGCGACCCCCTGTGGTCGCCTGACCGAGGGCACGCACAGGGGCGTGCCCCTACATTTTTGTGTGGTTGATAGCAAACTGAACGACTACCGAATTCTCGCCTAGCGTATCGATTCTTTTGGTGATAGTTAGTTGCACGTTTGGGGACGCCAATATGGCCGATCTTTATCCTTATCCGCGTTTCTCGATCGCCGAGCGCGACCGGCGCTGGCAGGCTGTGCGCGAGTTGATGCGCGAGCAAAATCTCGACGTGATTGTCACGCCGCAAAACAGTGGCCATTCGGCCGATTATCAAGCCAACACACGTTATCTGACCCATTGCGGCGGCGGAGAGCCGGATCTCGCCGCGGTTTTTCCGCTCGAAGGTAACGTGACTGCGATTGCGACTTCGGCGGCGCCGCGCTGGCCGACGGTGCAGGATTGGGTCACCGACGTGCGCGAGGCGCGGCGCAACTACGGACGCGCGATCGTCGAGCGCTTGAAAGAATTAAACGCTCGAGCGCGGGCGCATCGGCATTACCGGACTCGGCGAGGTCGAAGGCACGCGCACGCCGGAGGGCACGATCTTCTACGGCACCTGGAAACAGATCCGCGAAGCTTTTCCGCATGCGGAGCTGGTCGATGCGACGGCGATTCTCGACGAAGTGCGTTATGTGAAAAGCCAGGAAGAGATCGATGCGCTTGCCAAATCGATGGAGATTAATGAAATAGCCATCCAAGCGGAGATCGAGGCCGCGAAAGTCGGCGTCAAAGACTGGGAAGTTTGGGCGGCGGTGCACTATGCGATGACTCGCAATGGCTCCGAGTTGCCGATCCATTGCTTCTGGGTTTCCGGGAAAAACCCCAAGCGCACGTTGACTCGGCCGAGCATGCGGCTGCTCGAGCGTGGTGATGCGATTATAAATGAGGTCGAGGCCTCATGGATCGGATATCGTGCGCAGGGCGTGCAGCCGGTATTCGTCGAAGTGATCGATCCGACTCAAGCCGAGCTGATCAAAGTACAAAGAGAAATATTCAATCGAGTGATTGAAAGCCTGAAGCCCGGCATCACAGTAGGAGAATTAGCCGAGCTGACCCGGCGAACGGCGACGAGCGCTGCTCCAAAGAGCGGGCCGGCGGCAGGCGCGCGCGGTGAACTGAACATGCACGGCCGAGGTCAGGGTGACGACGGGCCGATCATCACGCCGCACGCCAAGAACCCGCGCCAGTTGGCGGTGCAAATGCGCGAGAATATGGTTTTCATCTGCAAACCATCGGCCGTTTCCGCCGACGGCGAATATATTTGCCAATGGGGCGATACCGTCGTAGTGACGCAGCGTGGCGGTCGACGACTTGGCAAGCGGCCGCATGAGTTGGCGGTGGCCGGAAAATAAAGCCGTTCAAAAGGTTTCAATCGTTCAAGACGTTCAAACCGTTTTCGGAGAGAGAGATGCCCTTAATTCTTAGCCGTGATGAACTGAAGCCGCTGCTCGATCTCGACAAAGCGATCGAGCTCATTGAAGACGCACACAGACAGCAGGCGAACGGCCAAGTCGTGCCGCATGCGCCCTATCATATTCCACTCGGCGGCCATAGTGGACTCCGCATTGTATCGGGTGCGCTGTTGGGAGCACGGCGGGTCGGGGTTCGACTCGGACCCAACCTCGGTTTGGGCGGCGGTGATAAGATGTATGCTTTGCTGTTCGACGCCGACACGGGTGAGTTGCTTTCTTTTATGGGGTTTCCATTCGGCACTCTGAGAACTGCGGCAGTGGTGGCGATCGCGGCAAAACACTTGGCTCGGCAAGATTCGCAGCGACTGGGATTGTTCGGCGTGGGCAGAAACGCCTTCGGGATTCTCAAAGGGCTGCTTTCGGTCCGTCCAATTAGGGAAATTTACGTTTCGAGCCGTGATCCGCAGCGGCGAGCAAAATTCTGCGAGGAAGGTGAAAAGTTGCTCGGTATCAGCGTTCACGGCGTGGATAATCCCGAACAAGCCGTGCGCGGCATGGATGTAGTGCTCACGGCGACGAATTCGCTCACGCCGATTTTTCCGGAAGACTGGGTCGAAGCGGGAACGCACGTGAGCAGCATGGGCAAGCCGACTGAGATCGGTCGCGGCCTTCACTTGAAAGCGAATCGCATTGTGGTCGGCAGCCAAGAGCAAGAACGCAATTATGGCGATCGTTCGGCTGCTTTGCCGCTGGTCGAATTGACGGCGGAAGGAAAACTTTCTTGGAGCCGCATTTCGGAGCTGGGTGAATTGGTTACGGGACAGGCGCCGGGCCGGACGAGCCGCGATGAGATCAACATTTTCCGTGAATCCCAGGGCGGCTACGGCGACATGGCTTTTGCGGCGTGGCTGTATGAAGAAGCGGTAAAGCGCGGCCTCGGAAAGAAAATGGACCTTTAGTCAGAAAGCCGGTTCAAATCGTTCAAGCAGTTTAAATCGTTTTCGGATGTTCAAACGGTTCAAGGGTTCAAGGTTCAAAGTGGGAGTCGAGCGATGATTATGCAGAAAAGACTCGTGCCGGTATTTTGTCTGGTCGTCGGATTGATGATTGTACCTGCGGGTGTGGGTGCTCAGACCTTGGCTCAGCTTGTCGACGGCGCAAAAAAAGAAGGCCAGATTATTCTCAGTTGGGGCACCGGCACGATGGGCGGGATCGAGGGCGTGCAGACGATTGAAAAGGCTTTTAACAAAGCCTACGGGCTAAACCTGCCATTCAAGTTCAGCCCCGGACCCTCGATGCCGCAGTTAGCGAGCCGCATTATTCAAGAAGGAAAAGCCGGTCAGTCAGCCAGCAGCGATTTGTTTATCGGTTCGGAAAATCACGTGGCGCGGATGAATTTGAAAAAACTCGAGTGGACGAAGATTTTTCCGCATATCACGCGACCGATGGTGGACTGGGATGGCCGGGTGATGATCGTCGTTTCGCGCACGCCCGGTTTGACTTACAACACCACGATGGTTCGCGCCGATGAAGTGCCGCAGAAAGTCGAAGATTTGCTCAATCCGAAATGGAAAGGAAAAATCGCCTCGACGCCGTACGCCGCTTCATTCGATCGCTTGGCGCTGATCTGGGGTGAGGAGAAGAGCACGGCGTTTTTGCAAAAATTTGCCAAGCAGGTAGCCGGCCTGATTCGCTGCGGCGAGGAAGAGCGGGTTCTCAACGGCGAATTTGCCATGATGGCATTCAATTGCGACTTGGCGGACGCCAACGACATGCGCGAGAAAGGCGCGCCGGTCAATGGTAGGATTTTCAAAGACGCGGGGATCCTGTCGTATTGGTACCTCGCGGTGCCGAGCAACTCCGCTCATCCCAATGCGGCGTCTCTTCTGGCGGCGTTTATGTTGACCAAAGAAGGACAGGATATTCTTTGGAAGACGGAGAAGACCAGCTCGCACTTGGTTGAGGGAACCAACATGTTTAAGTTCGTCAAAGATCAGGAGCGCCAAGGCGTCAAGTTCTATGCGAATCCCGTCTCCGACGTCGTAAAAAATCACGAGAATCAAAGCCGCGTTCGGCAAAAATTCCAAGACATTTTGGCAGGCAAATAATCGTGAAGGGTCGCTGGCTAGTCGTTGGGATTTCCGCGGCGGCCTTAGTCCCGGTCCTTGCGCTCCTGCTGCTCGTTTTGTGGATGGGCTTTTGGCAAAACGGGCCAGGCGAGCCGATCGTTTACACGTTAAATCACTACCGCAAGATTTTCACCGATCCGTTTACGTACAAAACTTTTCTGAACACGGTCGGTTTTGCCGGGACGGCCATGCTCGTCTCGCTTCTTTTCGCTGTGCCCACGGCCTGGCTGGTCGAACGCACGGATCTGCCGGGAAAGAATTTTATCTTGATGCTCGTGACCCTCGGCGCTCTGCTGCCGACGTTTTTCACCGCGATGGGTTGGGTGTTTCTGTTGCATCCGCGTATCGGTATTGTCAATCGTTTCTTCGTCGATCTTTTCGGACTGCAGCAAGCGCCGTTCAATATCGCATCGATTATCGGCATGGGTTGGGTCGAAGGTCTGGGTTTATCCTCCATCGCTTTCATCATGGTCGTCGCCACTTACCGCACGATGGATCCGTCGCTGGAAGAAGCCGCGCGGGTACACGGGTTGGGAATTTTTCGAACGCTCAGATACGTAACATTGCCGCTCACGTTTCCGGGCGTCATCGCGGCGTCGATTTATGTGTTCACCATCGCCTTGTCGGCTTTCGAAGTGCCGGCGATCATCGGCATGTCGAACAAAATTTTTACTTTCGCGACGTTTATTTTTTATAAAATTCAGCCGTTGGAGGAGCTGCCCAGCTACGGTGTCGCGGGCGCCGTGAGCACCGTGTTGATTCTGTTAGCGCTCTTGCTGAGCTGGAGTTACTTCGGTGTCCTGCGTTTTTCTCATCGTTACGCGGTTGTCACCGGCAAGGCTTATCGGCCGCGCTTGATCGAGCTGGGGCCGCGTGGCTGGATCTTCGCTTGGTTGTTTCTCGGTTTCTATTTCGTCGTCGCCAAATTATTACCTTTCCTTCTGCTGATCTGGGCCGCGCTGTTGCGCTACTTCCAGCCGCCGTCATGGGCGGCGCTCAGTCAAGTGTCGCTCAATAATTTTTACGGCCTGCCGTGGAAGCTGATGTTGCAGGGGGCGGGTAATACTCTCATCCTCATGCTTACCGTGCCGACGCTCACGTTGTTGATTTGCCTGGCGATCTCCTGGACCGTGCTGCGCTCCGGTCTGCGCGGGCGGCTGCTTTTCGACGCGGTGGCATTTTTGCCTCATGCCGTGCCTCATCTTATTCTGGCGATCGCCGCTATGTTCGCGACTTTGTTCCTTTTGCACAATGTTTTTTCGCTCTATGGCAGCCTGACCATTCTCATTTTTGTTTACACGGTAAGCCGGATCAGCTTTGCCACGCGCATTCTCAACAATTCGCTCGCGCAAATTCATCCGGAGCTCGAAGAAGCGGCGTTTGTCGGCGGTCTCAAGCTCTCTGCAGGTGATGCGCAAGATTCTCGTGCCGCTGCTGAAGCCGGCCCTGGTTTATGCTTGGATCTGGATGGCGCTGCTTTGCTATCGCGAATTGACCATGGCGTCGGTCTTGGTCACGAGCCAGAACAACGTCACCTTGCCAATGATCGTGTGGGGTTTGTGGCTCGGCGGCAGTCTTAACCAAGCCGCAGCCGCCAACCTCGTCGTGCTCGCGTTCATGCTGCCGGCGGTCTTGCTTTATTTCATCTTCGGCCGGCGCAGTCGGGTCACGGAGGTCGCGTGATTTCGATCTCCGGCTTGAGCAAAAAATTTCGCACCGGCGATCATGCGGTGGCGGCGCTGCAAGCGATCGATCTGGAAGTCGGCCGCGGCGAATTTTTCGTTCTGCTCGGGCCGAGCGGGTCGGGAAAGACGACGCTGCTGCGCAGCGTCGCCGGCCTCGAAAAGCCTGACGAAGGAGAAATCTCGCTCAACGGCAAGACGGTCTTTTCTCGTAGCCGGCGCGTTTGCGCCGCGCCTGAGGAGCGCGAGATCGGCATGGTTTTTCAATCCTATGCGATTTGGCCGCATTTAACCGTGGCGGAAAACATCGGGCTGGTGCTCACTCACGGCCGTTCGCGAATGTCGAAGAAAAGCGCCGTGGAGCGGATTCGCCGCAGCCTCGAGCTGGTTCAATTGGAAAACTTCGAGGACCGACCGGCGCGCCTGTTGAGCGGCGGCCAACAGCAAAGGGTCGCGCTGGCGCGCGCGTTGGCGGTCAATCCCGCGCTATTGTTGATGGACGAGCCGTTGAGCAATCTGGACGCGCGGCTGCGCGAAGAAGTGCGCGCGAACATCAAGAAACTGGCTACGCAGCTCGGCATTACCGTTCTCTATGTCACCCACGATCAGGTCGAGGCGATGGTGCTCGCCGATCGGATCGCGGTGATGGCGCATGGCGAGATTCTGCAAATCGGCAACCCTTTCGAGCTCTATCGCAGCCCGGCCAACGCGCTGGTGGCGGAGTTCTTCGGTTCGATCAATTGGCTACGTGGGAAAATGCTGGATGCCAACCATGTCGAAACGGAATGCGGAGTCCTCTGCGTGGCCGACTCGCGCCGCTGCGATGGCGCGGTGATCGTCGGTATCCGGCCGGAGGACGTGCGCTTGGAGCGATCTTCCAATGAAGATGAAAATCGGATAGAGGGAAAAGTGATGAGCTCGACATTCCTGGGTGATCAGGTGGTCGCCGAAGTGAAGATCGGGGAAAAGACTTTGATCGCCAAGGTGCCGCCCGACGATCGGGAGCCGAGCAAAACTGTTTCGGTGCATTTGCCCAAAGGAAGGCTCGTGGTTTTTACCGAGCCCGCAGCGCAGTAAATTCGATGAATCCACGGATCGATTAAAGATAAGAAAGGAGAATTTCTTATGGGTGCAAACTTGAAAGCCAACGGTGATGTTCATCATCTCGACCATTTTGTGATCGCGGTGATGGATCCGGACTCGGGCGGAAAAATTCTACAGCGAGGTCTTGGGAGCGTACACTTTGAAAACTCAAAACGCGCCCAACATGACGCGCATCTTCATGAAGCTGGGCGAAAATCACGTCGGACTTTTTTCTCAAGGAAAAACGACGCTGCCCAAGCGCGACAACGTCAACTCTTACCCGCGTCATTCTTTTCAAGTGCCGGAGGGCCAATATGACGCGATGGCCGATAAGATTCGACGCGAATGCTCATTCGCGCGCGATATCGAGCGCGAACCAGGCTTGGGTTGTTTTTGGAAGCAAGGGCTGGTCTTTCAGGACTCGGAGGGCAACTTCATCGAGATCACCAAAGCGAGTGGCCTCAGCAAAACCCGGCTGGATCATCTGCACTTCGACACGACGGACTTGGATGCGAGCGTAGATTTCTACAAAAAATTTATAAATTGCACGGTGAAAGAGAAGCAGGATGGATTCGTCGCCGTGACCGTGCCCTCGGGGCAATGCGTGGTGCTGAATCAGGTGAGTGAGCTTAGCGAGGTGACCAAAACTACTTACCGCGGGCGCCATTTTGCTTTCAACGTCACCGATGACAATTTCCACGCGATCGTGGACAAGCTCCATGCGGCCGGCATCGAGGAGCGCGACGACCACGGCGAGCGCGAAGGTCGCCGCCCGGAGCAATTGGGCACGTACTTCAGAGAGCCGAGCGGCTTTCGCCTGCAGATCACCAACGAAAACTCGGCGGAGTTCGCCCGCCACGCGAACGACTAGGGAGTGATGAACTGAGCATCTTAATGTTTTGTTCCTCTTGATATCGCTATTTGGCGGCGCGGCGTCAAGTGAAAGAATCGCTCTCCGAAGTCGCAGGGTGACCTAGTCCATCCCGGCGCATCTGGGTATCGGCGAGAGTCAGAGAATGGAGAATCTTGCCGCAAAAAATACTATCCCATCTATAGCGTCTCTATCTATCCGGGAGATCGATATTCTCTGGATCACGGCCGGTCTCGGGTGCGACGGAGATACCATCGCCATCACGGCGGCAACGCAACCGAGTCTTGAAGATATTTTGCTCGGAGCTCTTCCCGGTATTCCCAAAGTCAATTTTCATAATCCCTTTCTCTCCTATGAAAACGGAGATGATTTCTTGCAACCGTTTCACCGCGCCGCCGAAGGCAATCTCGCGCCTTTCATTCTCGTCGTTGAGGGATCAATCCCCAACGAAAAGAACAAGGACGAGGGTTATTGGGCGGCACTAGGAACCGACAAAGTTACTGGGCAACCTCTCACGACTTGTGAGTGGATTAATCGGCTCGCGCCCAATGCCTGGGCGGTGATTGCGGCGGGGACATGCGCTACCTATGGCGGTATCCATGCGATGGAAGGGAATCCGACGGGTGCCATGGGGCTGGCTGATTACTTGGGTTGGCAATGGAAATCCGCGGCTGACATTCCGATCGTTTGTGTGCCTGGCTGTCCGGTTCTTCCGGACAATTTTATGGAAACTTTGCTCTACCTCTTATATCAAGCAGCCGGCAGCGCGCCGATGATTCCTCTCGACGACGCGTTACGACCCACATGGCTATTTGGCCAAACGGTTCACGAAGGATGCAATCGCGGCGGTTATTATGAACAGGGGGAGTTCGCCGGTGAACACGGTTCGAACCAGTGCATCGTAAAGCTCGGCTGTTGGGGACCGGTCGTGCAGTGCAACGTCGGAAAACGCGGTTGGGTAAATGGCGTGGGCGGCTGCCCGAGCGTGGGCGGCATTTGTATCGGCTGCACGATGCCGGGATTTCCGGACAAGTTCATGCCGTTCATGGATCAACCTCCGGGCTCGATTCTCTCGACCACCGCCGTAATGACCTACGGGAAAACCATTCGCGCGCTGCGCAGCTTCACGCAAGCTTCACTCAACAAAGAGCCCGACCGGCGCGGCAAAGCAACACCTTGAACGGGCGAGCCGCCGGCGAAATAATAAACGGTAACGAAGGCAAAGTTACGTGATCGAAGCCGGCGACGAAAAGTCAATCAGTCTGAGTGACGCGGAAAGGGTTATCCAGGAACTGGCTAGCGTTTTTTTCGAGGCCAATGGCAAGTCATCCACCGTCGGCAGTGAGCCGGACAATGGCGACGATCGGCGACTGCCGGACGTCGAGGCGCGGTATAGGACGCTCGTCGAGCAGGTGCCGGCGGTCGTGTTCATGATTTTTCTCGATCGAGGCATCAGCGAAGCTTACGTTAGCCCGCACATCGAAGCCGCCTTGGGGTTCTCCCAGGCCGAGTGGCTCGATGATCCCATCCGCTGGTATCGCCAAATCCATCCCGGTGACAAAGAGCGGTGGAATATCGAAACCGCGCAGATGGTTTTGTCGGGCGAGCCGCTGCGCTCTATCTATCGGATCCTAGCCCGCGACGGGCACACGGTCTGGTTTCATTGCGAAGTGAAGATGGTGCGCGCCGAAGACGGCCATCCCTGGTTCGTTCACGGCATAGCTTTCGATATCACCGAGCTCAAAAAGGCCGAAGAGGAGCTGCAAAACAGTCGCGCCGACTTGGAAAAGCGAGTTGAGGAGCGGACCAAGGAACTCGCTTTGACCAATAAGATGCTGCAGTTGGAGATTGGCGAGCGCAAGCGCGTGCAGGAAGATCTACTGGGGGCGCGACACGAGTTGGAAATACGCGTGCAAGCGCGAACCGTCGAACTGGGCATCGCCAACGATATCCTGAAAAGTGAAATGATTGAGCGCAAGCGTTTGGAGAAATCCATTCTCGAGATCAGCGAGCGGGAA
Organism: uncultured delta proteobacterium; assembly: GCA_963755715.1. Taxonomy (GTDB): domain Bacteria; phylum Desulfobacterota; class Binatia; order UBA9968; family UBA9968; genus DP-20. The sequence goes on along the minus strand of CAVWLW010000064.1, from coordinate 44,777 downwards.
AAAAGACGCATTGCGCAGGATTTGCACGACGGATTGGGACAGCACCTCACCGGCGTTGCTTTCCTGAGCAAGGTTTTGGCAGACAAGCTTACAGAGAAGTTGTCCGCAGAGGCCAACGACGCGGCTAAGATTGCTCGGCTCGTCAATGAAGCGATCAACCAGACCCGCGAACTCGCGCGCGGACTTCTCCCGGTGCCATCGGGATCCCAAGGGTTTGTCTCCGCGCTTCGACACCTGGCATCCGACGTCGAAGAATTGTTCAACGTTTCGTGTCTTTTTCGCGATGAAGATGCCATCCCGATTCGCGACATCGATTTAGCCACGCACCTGTATCGAATCGCTCAAGAGGCGGTGACGAATGCCGTCAAGCACGGTCACTCCCGACAGGTCGTTATTGATCTGAGTCACCGGGGCGGTACTGTTGCCCTAAGCATCTATGACGACGGAGTGGGTTTTCCGGATGTGCCTGACCACAAAGAAGGTATGGGGCTACGCATTATGAATTACCGCGCCAACATGATAGGCGCATCGCTAAAGATTCAGAAGAATCCGAACGGCGGAACGATGGTTACTTGCGTGCTTCCTCTAAACGGTAACGAGTAAAAGAGGGTGATTTGGCTGCTGAGCGAAAACTTTCCGTGAAGAGCAAGCGCACGGTCTTCGTCATCGACGACCATCCGATTGTGCGAGAAGGTCTCACGCAGCTGATCAACCGCGAGCCGGATCTGACCGTTTGCGGCACCGCGGAAGATATCTACGAAGCGCTCAAAGCCATGCAAACGCTGAAACCTGACATCGCCCTTGCCGATATTTCGTTGAAGGGCGCCGATGGTATCGAATTGATCAAGAACCTCAAGATCCGCATGCCGGCCTTGCCGGTTTTAGTTCTTTCCATCCACGATGAATCGATCTATGCGCCGCGGGCGCTACGGGCCGGCGCCCGCGGCTTCATCATGAAACAAGAAGCCACCGAGAATGTGCTGCTCGCGCTGCGCCGAGTCTTGAGCGGGGAGATCTATCTTAGTAAGCGGATGGCCAACAAGATGCTGCAGCAATTCGTCGGCGCGCCGGGTACAGCGCAGAAATTTTCCATCGATCGGCTCAGTGACCGCGAACTGGAAGTCTTTCGACTGATCGGTCAGGGTCATGGGACTCGGCGCATCGCTGAGGAGCTGCGCTTGAGCGTAAAGACTGTCGAGTCGTACCGCGAACACATCAAAGAAAAGATGACGCTGAGCGACGCCAGTGAGCTTGTGCAGCACGCAATTCAATGGCTGCAGCGGGAAAAATCCACGTAATCCCATCGCGCCGTTCGCGCCGAACGAGATCTCATATCCTCCGGCTTTCGCTCTCTCGCCGAACCGGCAGTCACACTTCACGATAAGTTCATAGGGGAATCCCCTAGGCCACAGTCGGCTAATCTCTCATAGAAGAAACGGACGTACTCCGTATTGCCGGTGCGCCTGGTCTCGACTATTCACCTTGGCAGAAACGAATTTCGCTGATCTCTGCCCGGTTTGGAGAGTCGAGGGGCAGACGGATCATTCACGAAAATAAGGAGGTCGATGCCCATGGCCGCGACAAAACCTGAAGATGCTTTAGTTCATGTGTTGTGGATCAACGCCGGCTTGAGCTGCGATGGCGACTCGGTGGCGCTCACCGCCGCCATGCAACCGAGCATCGAGGAGATCGTCCTCGGCGCTCTGCCGGGTCTACCGAAGGTTGCCGTGCATTGGCCGCTGATCGATTTTGAATGCGGCCCGGGAGGCATGGGCGAGCCCGGCGCCGACACCTTTATCAAGTGGTTCTACAAAGCTGAAAAGGGTGAGCTCGATCCCTTCGTTCTCGTCGTGGAAGGATCGATTCCGAACGAAGCCATCAAGAAAGAAGGCTATTGGTGCGGCTTCGGAAACAATTTTGAAACCGGCCAGCCGATGACGACCAGTGAGTGGCTCGACCGCTTGACGCCAAAGGCGCTGGCGGTCCTCGCCGTGGGAACCTGCGCAACCTATGGCGGCATCCACGCCATGGCCGGCAACCCGACGGGCGCCATGGGCGTGCCGGATTATTTGGGCTGGAACTGGAAGTCGCGCGCCGGCATTCCCATCGTTTGCGTGCCCGGCTGCCCGATCCAACCCGACAATTTGTCGGAGACGATTCTTTATCTGCTGTACCAGGCGACCGGCCAGGCGCCGATGATCCCGCTCGACGAAAATCTGCGACCCAAATGGCTTTTCGGCCAGACCGTGCACGAGGGCTGCGATCGCGCGGGATATTATGAACAAGGCGATTTCACCACTGAATATGGCTCGCCAAAATGCCTGGTAAAAATCGGCTGCTGGGGACCGGTGGTCAAATGCAATGTGCCCAAGCGCGGCTGGATGGCCGGAATCGGCGGTTGCCCGAACGTCGGCGGTATTTGCATCGGCTGCACGATGCCCGGCTTTCCGGACAAGTTCATGCCTTTCATGGATGAACCGCCGGGCAGCAAAGTGTCCGCAGGAATCAGCGGAGTCTACGGAAAGCTTGTCCGAAATTTGCGCGGCATCACGGAGAGGACCCTCGACAAGGAACCCAAGTGGCGCCACCGCGGAGAAGATCTGACGACGGGTTACCGAAAACCATGGTAGCGAGAAGGAGCCGCAGGCCATAGAGGTGCTTCGGCCAAACCAAACGGGCGCAGGAACACGGTGAAGGAGGGCTAAAACATGGCCACGGCGCAAACCAATTCCAACCTCGTTGAGATGGCGTGGGATCCGATCACTCGGATCGTCGGCAGCCTGGGTATTTACACCAAGATCGACTTCGGCAAACGCACGGTCGCCGAGTGCCACAGCACTTCATCGATCTTTCGCGGCTACAGCATTTTCATGAAAGGCAAGGATCCGCGCGACGCGCATTTCATCACCAGCCGGATCTGCGGCATCTGCGGCGATAATCACGCCACCTGCTCTTGCTATACCCAGAATATGGCCTATGGCGTCAGGCCGCCGCATCTCGGCGAGTGGATCGTCAACTTGGGCGAGGCGGCGGAATATATGTTCGATCATAACATCTTCCAGGAAAACCTCGTCGGCGTGGATTTCTGCGAACGGATGGTGCGCGAGACCAATCCTGGTGTTTGGGAGAAGGCCGCCAAGACCGAGGCCGCGCATGCGAGCGCCCATGGTTATCGCACCATCGGCGATATCATGAAGTCGCTCAATCCGTTGGAAGGCGAATTCTACCGCGAAGCGCTGCAGATGAGCCGCATGACCCGCGAAATGTTTTGTTTGATGGAAGGGCGCCATGTCCATCCGTCGACGCTCTATCCCGGCGGCGTGGGCACGGTTGCGACGATCCAGTTGTTCACGGACTATCTGACGCGCTTGATGCGGTACGTAGAATTCATGAAGCGCGTCGTGCCGATGCATGACGATCTTTTCGATTTCTTCTACGAAGCCATGCCCGGATACGAAAAAGTCGGCGAGCGCCGGGTTCTGCTCGGTTGTTGGGGAAGTTTGCAAGATCCGGAGTATTGCAATTTCAACTATCGCGATATGACCGATTGGGGACGCAAGATGTTTGTCACCCCGGGGGTGGTGGTCGACGGCAAACTGCTCACCACCGATCTGGTCAAGATCAATCTCGGTATCCGCATACTGCTCGGCCATTCGTACTACGACAATTGGGAAGGCAAAGAAATATTCGTCAAAAACGATCCCCTAGGAAATCCGGTGGACGAGCACCACCCTTGGAATCAACACACGATTCCAAAACCGCAGAAACGAGACTTTGACGACAAGTATAGTTGGGTGATGTCGCCGCGTTGGTACGACGGCAAGGATCATCTCGCGCTCGATACCGGCGGCGGACCGCTCGCCCGTTTGTGGGTCACCGCGCTGGCCGGACTGGTTGATATCGGCTACGTGAAGGCGACCGGGACCAGCGTGATCTTCAATCTGCCCAAGACCGCGACCAAGCCTGAGGTCAGTTTCGAATGGAAGATTCCCAAGTGGAGCAATACCATCGAGCGCGACCGGGCGCGCACCTATTTCCAAGCTTACGCAGCCGCTGCGGCGCTGCATTTTGTCGAACAGGCACTGAAAGAGGTGCGCGCCGGACACACCAAGACCTGGGAGCCGTTCAAGGTTCCCAAAGATGCCATCGGCTGCGGCTTCACCGAAGCGGTGCGCGGCGTGCTTTCCCATCACATGGTGATTCGTGACGGTAAGATCGCCAACTATCACCCCTATCCGCCGACGCCGTGGAACGGCAATCCGCGCGACATCTACGGCACGCCCGGGCCTTACGAAGACGCGGTGCAGGGCTCGCCGATTTTCGAAGAGAATGGACCCGGAGACAAATTCAAAGGCATCGATATCATGCGCACCGTGCGCAGTTTCGATCCGTGCCTGCCGTGCGGCGTTCACATGTATCTCGGCAACGGCAAAGTCCTGGAAAAACGCCATTCGCCGACGCTGCTCAACCAAGTGGGATGAGCAAAGGCATCTGTCGATGGCCGATACCAGCAATCATTACGAGGGCACGCCAATGACGAAGGCCAAGGATCTGCGCGCGGTGGGCGAGCGTATCGATGGGTTGCTCGAGGAATTTGCTGTGGTCGCGGATCCGCGCATGCGCGAAAGGGCCGAAGAGTTGGTTAGGCTGCTCATGGAATTATATGGCGGAGCGCTCGACCGCGTCCTGCGCATCGTCGATGCAGCGGGCCGATCCGATGAAATTATGGATCGGCTCGGCTCAGATGACCTCGTGGGCAGCCTGCTGGTGCTCCACAACTTGCATCCACTGGATGTGAAGACGAGAATCCTGCGCGCCCTCGATCGCGTCCGTCCCTATCTGGGCTCGCACGGCGGGGATGTCAAGCTCGTGCGCGTCGCCGATGGCGTCGCCTATTTGCGTTTGGAGGGAAGCTGCCACGGTTGTCCATCTTCGACGATCACCATGAAGCTGGCGGTCGAGAAGGCGATCGAAGAAGCCGCGCCCGAGGTGGCACGCATCGAAGTCGAGGGCGCGACCGACGTCGCGCCGGCCGCCTCTTCAGGAAATAAAATTTCTAAAAACGATCCAGCGCAGACGGAAGAAGGTCGTGTTCCGTCGGGAGAATGGCATGCGCTCGGCCAGTTGCCTGAGTTCGCTCATAGCAATCTCGCTGCCACTGCACTGGGCGGGATGAACGTCCTTGTTTGCAGGGTAGGCGAGACTTTCTATGCGTATCAGGATTCGTGCCCAGCCTGTGGTGTCGCGCTGCGCGAAAATTCCTTACGGGGAAATTTTTTGACCTGTTCTACCTGCGGGCGCCGTTACGACGTGCGGCGCGCCGGCCAATGCACGGACGGGGGCGATCTGCATATGGCGCCGTTGCCGCTGCTCGCGCAGCAGAGTGAAATTCGCATCGCCATTCCGGCGATATCGTCTTGAGCAACCGATACCGTGAGCGCCCGCATGGAGAATAGCCAGCCTCTTACCAAGCTCAGACGTTTCGTCGAACCGCGCGCGCGGCCGCGCTCCGCCGGTGCCTGCGAATTTTGCCGAGCCGAGATCGCCGAACCGCATTCGCATGTAGTCAACGTCGAGACCCGGAGCCTTATGTGTGTGTGCCGACCCTGTTACTTGCTCTTTACCCGCGACGGCGCGGCGGCAGGGAAATTCAAGGCGGTGCCGGCGCGTTATCTCAATCTTCCCGAGCTGGTGCTAACCGACGCGCAATGGGACAGTTTGCAAATTCCGGTCGGCATCGCATTTTTCTTTTTCAATTCATCGCTGGGCCGCATGGTGGTCTTCTATCCGGGCCCGGCGGGCGCCACCGAGTCGTTGCTTGCGCTGGAGACCTGGGATGAATTGGTCAAGCTGAATCCAGCGCTCGAAACCCTCGGCGCGGACGTCGAGGCTCTGCTCGTGCGCAATCTCAAGCGGCGCGAGAACTTCGACTGCTACATCGTTCCGATCGATGCCTGCTACGAGTTGGTCGGTCGTATCCGCCGGTGCTGGAAGGGATTTGATGGCGGCGAAGATGCCTGGAATGAGATCGACGGCTTTTTTGCCGACCTGCGCGTGCGCAGCGGCGAAACCAGCGCGGAGGCGGGGATCAGCGCATGAGCGAGCTTGCTTTCACGATCATCGATGCCCGGGTCGAGCCGTATGCGGTCATACCGACGTTGCTGTTTCGGCTGCAAATCACGGAGAGCTCGGGGGAGCGGATCCACGCGATTGCGCTGCGCAGCCAGATCCAAGTGGAGCCACGGCAGCGCCGCTATTCGCATCATGAAGAAGATCTGCTGATCGAGCTTTTCGGCGCGCCGGATCGCTGGAGTGGTACGCTTAGATCACTTTTGTGGACGCAAGCGTCGCTGATGGTGCCGGGTTTCGAAGGCACGACTGTGATCGACCTGCCGATTACATGCACCTACGATTTCGAAGTCGTGGCCGCCAAGTATTTGGAAGCGCTCGAGGACGGGGAAGTCCCGCTGTTGTTTCTTTTCAGCGGGTCGATCTTCGCGCGCGGCCAACTCGGCTTCAGCGTCGAGCAGGTGCCCTGGGAGAAAGAGGCGAAATACCGAATGCCGGTCCGGTTGTGGCGCGATTTGATGGACCGTTATTTTCCCGGCAGCGCATGGATCCGGCTCAGACGCGACAGCTTCGATGCTTTATATCGCTTTAAAGGGCGCCACGCGCTGCTCACCTGGGACGATGCCATCGAAACTCTGCTTAATGAGGCCGTCGATAAGGACCGAAGATGAAATTCGAGATGGCTCAGCAAGTCGCCAATGCGGTGCTTTACGAAGGTTATTTGCTCTACCCCTACCGCGCCAGTGCGACGAAAAATCAGCTGCGCTGGCAGTTCGGTGTGGTCATGCCGCGCGACTACAGCGAGAACGGCGCCGGCGAGCCGTGGGTGACCCAGACCGAGTGTCTCGTCGAACCCGGCGATCGACCGGAGTTCGATTTGCGCCTGAGGTTTCTTCAGATTCAGGCGAGAAGCGTCGAACAGACGGCGCCAGGAACGTCAGATGGATTCGTCCCTGTCGACAGGCTCGAAGTGGAAGGCCAGGAACTATTCGCGTGGGATGAGGGCGTCGAGCGGGAGATCGATCAAACGGCAATCGACCTCGGCGAGATTTGCCGCGCAGAAAAAGTGTTTCCCTTTGATGTTCCTGCGGGCCGGGACATCGAGGCCGTCACGGCGGCATCCGGAATCGTAAACGGGCGCGTGGTGCGCGAGCGTTTCCCGATCAGCGGTGTCATTCGCGTCAGCGGCGAGAGGCGGGGAAGTCTCATCAAGTTACGCATTCGGGTGGAAAATTGGACGCCCTGGGCGGGAGCGGAAAATAACCGTGCGCGCGCCCTGCGCCACGCGCTGGCCGGCGCGCATGTTATTTTAGCGGTTCGCGACGGCGCGTTGCTGTCGCTTCTCGATCCGCCCGAATTTGCCCGCGCCGCGACTGCATCCTGCGAAAATCTTCACACCTGGCCGGTTTTAGTCGGCACTGAAGGGGAGCGCGACGTGATGCTGTCGTCGCCGATTATTCTTTACGATTATCCCTGTGTCGCGGCGGAAAGCCCCGGCGATATGTACGACGCCACGGAGATTGACGAGATCCTCGCGCTGCGCACGATGACTTTGACCGACGACGAGAAAAGCGCCGCGCGCGCCACCGACACGCGCGCCGCGGCGATCATCGACCGCGTCGATAGCTTGCCAGGTGAGGTCCTCGAACGTTTGCACGGCGCGGTCCGTTACCTGCGGAAGTCGGCGGCGAAGCCGGAAAACCAAACGGATACCGTGCCGTGGTGGAATCCTGCCGCCGACGACTCGGTGTCGCCGGAGACCGATCACGTCCAGATCGACGGAGTTGCCGTGGCGAAGGGCAGCCGCGTGCGATTGCGACCGGGATTGCGCCGCGCCGACGCTCAGGACTTGTTTCTTCAGGGCAGAGTCGCGACGGTCGAGGCGGTCTTTTCTGATGTGGACGATAAGCAATATCTCGCGGTCGCGCTGGCTGACGATCCGGCAACGGAGCTGCACCGCTGGCACGGCAGATATCTTTACTTTTATCCGGACGAAGTGGAACCGTTGAAGGAGCGCTGATGGTCTTTATTCGGGCCGATCAGGGCAGTAAGGAGAAACAATGTCGAGCAAAAGCAATAACGAGTGTAATAAGCCATCTCTCCTGGGCATGGTCGCGCTCGTAGCCCTTGGTTATGTGCTGGCTAAAAATCTGCCGGACATCATCCGCTATATAAAAATCAGCCGCATGTAATTTCCGGCATAGGACAATGGGAGAACCGAGATGAGCCAATGCATTCTCGTCGCCGGCATCGGCAATATTTTTCTCCAGGACGACGGTTTCGGCGTCGAGGTTGCGAAGCGTCTGGCCGATAGCGAATTACCCGAAGGGGTGAAAGTCGCGGACTTCGGCATCCGCGGTGTTCACCTCGCCTACGAGATGCTCGATGGCGGCTACGATACGACGATCTTGATCGATGCCGCGCCGCGCGGAGAAGCGCCGGGCACGGTCTATTTAATCGAACCGGACTTGGACAACATTGACGCTCAGCAATCGGCTTCCATGGACGCCCATAGCATGGATCCGCAAGTGGTCTTTGCCACGCTCAAGTCATTGGGAGGATCTCCGCGCCGTGTGCTGATCGTCGGCTGCGAGCCGCTCGTTATCGACGACGGGATCGGTCTCAGCGAACCCGTTGGCCGCGCCGTCGAGGAAGCGGTCCGACTGGTTCATTCCGTCGTCGACGATCTGGCCGCGGACCGCATGTCGCAAGAGGTCGTTGCCAAACGCAGCTCGGATATCGTCGGGTGAAAAGATTTTGCGCCATCCCGGAGCGCTCGGTCGCGGCACGGAGGAACCATGCATGAATATGGCATGTGCGACGGAATCGTTGACGCCATACAGAGGCGCGCCGCCGGCCGGCGCGTCGCGCGGGTGAAAGTTCGCGTCGGCGTGATGCACCGAATCGTCGAAGAGGCTTTTCACCATGCCTTCGCCCATGCCGCCGAGGGCACGGAGGCAGATAACGCGGCTGTCGATATTGTCGTTGTTCCGGTCAAAGTTGTTTGCCGGTCGTGCGGCGCGACATTCGACAGCGAGGAGCTCGCGATCGCGTGCGCGAGCTGCAGCGGCGTCGACCTCGATCTAGCGGGAGGCGACGAGCTTATTTTGGAGTCCATCGAGTACGACGCAGCGAGCAGTGACCGCGCTTAAGGAGTAACGGCATGTGTCTCGGAATCGCCGGGCAGATCATCGAAATTCTCCGGGAACCCAGGGACCTGGCGCGCGTAAGCGTCTTCGGCTCGGAACGCGTGATCAACATCGGCATGGTCGAGAAAGAAGGTTTGGCTTGCGGCGACTGGGTGCTCATCCACGTCGGCTTTGCCATTGCGAAAATGCAGGAGAATGAGGCGAAAGCGTCCATGGAATTTTTAACGGGAATGGGCGAAGCGTTCACCAATGAATTGCCGCCGGGATGGGACGAAGATGACCTCAAAAATGAATTCAAAGACGAAGACTGATTCATGAAGTTTCTCGTGCTCTGGCATCTGGAAGTGAGCCGAATCAGTCCGCAAATGATGGCCGCGGTCATGGATCAATCCAAGTACGGCAAGAAGCTTGAAGCCGAAGGCAAGCTCGAGTGCCGCTATCACGTCGTCGGCAGTCACGGCGGCGCCTGGATCTACAATGTCGAGTCGAACGAAGAGTTGGATCGGTTGCTCGCGATGTCGCCGGTTTTCAATTTCTCGACGTATCAAGTGCTGCCGCTGGCGGAAATGGCGGATCCCGGAGGATGAGGATCGCCATGACCGAGCGCCGGCACATTACCGTCGCGGGCGTCGTGCAAGGAGTAGGCTTTCGGCCCTTCGTTCACGGGTTGGCGCTCAAGAACGGTTTGGCGGGGTTCGTTCTCAATGACACAGCAGGCGTAACTATCGAGCTCGAAGGCGAGCAGGCGGCGCTGGATGGCTTTCTAGCGGTGTTGACGGAAGCGCCGCCGCCTCTTGCCCGCATCGAAAACATCGATTGTTCGATTGTCCCGCCCACGGGCGAATCTGAGTTTAAGATCGTCACCAGCCACGGCGACGAGCAACGGAACGTTTTGATGTCTCCAGACACACCGACCTGCGAGGATTGCTTTAAGGAACTCTTCGATCCAAGCGACCGGCGCTACCGTTATCCATTTATAAATTGTACCAACTGCGGTCCGCGCTTCACGATTATCAAGGACGTTCCCTACGATCGCGAGCGCACAACCATGGAGTGCTTTAAGATGTGCGCCGATTGCGCGCGGGAATATCACGATCCGGCCAATCGTCGCTTTCATGCACAGCCGAATGCTTGTCCGCGCTGTGGCCCGCGGGTTCGGTTGCTCGATTTTCAAGGTCGCGAGAGCGCCGAGCCTGATGCGGTCTTTGCCGCCGCGCAATTACTGAGCCAGGGCGCGATTCTCGCGGTGAAAGGTCTGGGCGGTTACCACCTCGCATGTAACGCGCTCGATCATGACGCCGTGCGCCGGCTGAGAGCGCGGAAGCATCGTGAGGACAAGCCGTTCGCTTTGATGGCGCGCGATTTGAACGCGGTGAGGAAGTTCTGCATTGTCGCGCTCGAAGACGAGAGGCTGTTGTCTTCGCTGCAACGACCGATCGTGCTCCTGCGTAAACATGAAGACATTCCGATCGGCGACGCAGTCGCGCCCGGCCAACGGCAACTCGGTTTTATGTTGCCTTATACCCCATTGCATCATCTGCTGCTTGCGGATTCGGACATGATATGGGTGATGACCAGCGGCAATTTGAGTGAAGAGCCGATCGCATACAGGGATGACGATGCCCTTGGCCGGCTTGAACAAATCGCCGACTATTTCCTGGTCCACGACCGGCAGATTCACATGCGCTGTGACGATTCCGTTGCACGCACGATCGACCGGCGCGAATTGATCATCCGCCGCTCGCGCGGCTATGCGCCGCAGCCGATTTTCATGAGCGCGCCATTCGTTCAACCGGTGCTCGCCTGCGGCGCTCATCTCAAGAACACCTTTTGCCTGGGTAAAGAGCGCCATGCCTTCATGAGCCACCATATCGGCGACCTGGAAAACTACGAGACGTTGAAGTCTTTCGTGGATGGCATTGCACATTTCAAAAATCTCTTCGCCGTCGAGCCCGCCGTGATCGCCCATGATCTCCACCCCGAATACCTCTCCACCAAATACGCCGTCGGAATTCATGGACTCACCAAGATCGCCGTGCAACACCATCATGCCCATATCGCAAGCTGCATGGCCGAGCACGGCCTAAACGGTCCCGTCATCGGTGTCGCCTTCGACGGTCTTGGCTACGGCGGGGACGGCACGATTTGGGGCGGAGAATTTCTCGTAACAAGGCTTGCCGGCTATGAGCGCCGGGCGCACTTACGCTGTGTCCCTCTGGCGGGTGGCGATAGAGCGATTCGCGAGCCTTGGCGCATGGCGCTCAGTTATCTGCGCGACGCTCTGGGCGCAGATCCGCTTTTCTTAGGGCTTCCTGGTTGGGACCGAGTTGCGGAAAAGAAAATCGAGATGGTTACGTCGATGATCCAACGGGGGCTGAACACGGTCCAGACATCGTCCTGTGGACGGCTGTTCGACGCGGTCGCTTCGATAATGGGTCTACGCCATGAGGTAAATTACGAAGGACAGGCAGCCATCGAACTTGAAATGGCTGTGCGCGAAGGAATCTCGGAGAGCTATCCTTTCGAGATCGGCGCCAGCAGTCCTTGGGAAATTGATCTGCGTCCCGCGATCGAACGCCTCGTGCTAGACATTCAAATGAAAGTTTCAGTTAACTCGATCGCTGCGAAGTTTCATAACACTATCGTCGCGGTCATCGTTGTAATATGCCGACGGCTGCGCGAGACCGACGGCTTGAATCTCGTCTGTCTCAGTGGCGGAACATTTCAGAACGGCTATCTGCTGGAGCGCCTCGTTCCTGCATTGCGAAGTAGCGCATTTGAAGTTTATCTAAATCGGCAAGTTCCCAACAACGACGGCGGTATCGCGCTGGGACAGGCGGCGGTCGCCAATGCCGTCATGGCGGGAGGTCGGTAAAGTGTGTCTTGGTATTCCCGGTAAAATTCTCGACGCCTATGAATCGCAGGGCCTGCGCATGGCCAAGGTTCAGTTCGGCGGGATCGTGCGCGAGGCCTGCTTGCAGTATGTCCCCGAGGCGGTCGCCGGCGATTACGTCGTCGTCCATGTCGGCTTCGCCATCAGTAAGTTGGATGAAGAGGAAGCGGCGCGCACTTACCGCTTGCTCGAAGAGATGGGTCAACTCAGCGAGCTTGCTGACGCGCAGATAGATGACGAAGTTCGAAGAGGAACTTCATCGTGAAGTATGTCGACGAATATCGCAGCGAGCCGGTCGCGCTGAATATCATCCAAGAGATTCGCCGTATTCAGACTCGCCCTTGGGTGATTATGGAAGTCTGCGGCGGCCAGACCCATTCGATTGTCAAGCATGGATTGGATTATCTTTTGCCGGAGACCATAGAGTTGGTGCATGGTCCGGGCTGCCCCGTCTGCGTGACCTCCTTAGAGATGATCGATAAGGCTCACGCGATTGCGCGGCGTGCCGACGTGATTTTTACCTCCTTCGGCGACATGCTGCGCGTGCCCGGCTCCGAGGCCGATCTCTTCGCCATCAAATCCCAAGGCGCCGACGTGCGCATCGTCTATTCGCCGCTCGATTGTTTGAAGATCGCAAAAGCCAATCCCGACAAGAAGGTAGTATTTTTTGCCGTGGGATTCGAAACTACGGCGCCGGCCAACGCCATGTCTGTATGGCAGGCGCGGCGCGAAGGCGTCAAAAATTTCTCCATTCTAGTTTCTCATGTGTTGGTCCCTCCGGCCATCGCCGCCATCCTGCAGTCGCCGCAAAACCGCGTGCAGGGATTTCTCGGACCCGGACACGTATGCGCGATTATGGGCTATTCCGAGTACGAAGCGATCAGCGCGCGTTACCAGGTGCCGATCGTCGTCACCGGTTTCGAACCGTTGGATATTCTCGAAGGGACGCTGATGACGGTCCGGCAGCTCGAAGCGGGAAACGCCGTGGTCGAGAATCAGTATGCGCGGGCGGTGGAGCGTGAAGGCAACCGAGTCGCGCAAAATCTGGTTTCAGAGGTGTTCGAAATCTGCGATCGCAAATGGCGCGGCGTCGGCTCGATTCCCAAGAGCGGCTATCGCCTGCGCTATGAATTTCGCGACCACGATGCCGAGCGGCTTTTCGAGGTCGAAGAGATCGACACCAAGGAGCCGGCGATCTGCATCAGCGGGCAGATTCTAAAAGGGATCAAGAAGCCGCACGATTGCCCCGCGTTCGGCACGCTGTGCACGCCGCAATCGCCGCTCGGCGCTACTATGGTCTCCGCCGAAGGCGCGTGCGCGGCGTATTACGCCTACGGGCGCCACCTGAAAGCGGGAGAGGTCCGGCATGCTGTCTGAAGGCAACGGCGCCCGTGCAGCGGGTCACGCCCTGAGCGAGAAAGTTCTGCGCAAGTGCCGCGAGTCCGTCGAAGTGAAAGAGAAATTTTTCCGTTTGTATGCCGAGCAAATTGCCGAGCTGTGCGAAAAGATGGCTGGCCGATTCCAGGCGGGGCACGAGCTCTGGGTCATGGGCAACGGCGGCAGCGCCTGTGACGCGCAACATGTGGCGGTGGAATTCATCCATCCCATCATCGACAAGCGCCGGGCTTTGCCGGCGCGCGATTTGGTAAGCCAGATACCGGTGCTGACCGCGATCTCCAACGACAAGGACTATGCAAAGATTTTTGTCGACCAGCTTGCTCTCTGGGCCAAACCGGGGGACATGGCTCTGGCTATTTCCACCAGCGGGCAATCGCCCAATTTGATTTATGCGTTGCAGGCGGCGCGCAAGAAAGGGCTGTTGACCATCGCGTTCTCCGGTAAGGACGGTGGCCGGCTACGCGAGGTTGCCGAGTATTCTTTTACCGTGCCAAGCTTCAGCATTCACCGCATTCAAGAATGTCACGTCGCTTTGCTTCACATTCTCTGGGATCTGATTCACGTCGCGATGGGCGAGGAGGACGTTATTTAATGGACCAGGAGATAGGCGCAGATCTGGTCGGCGCGGTATGCCCTGTTCCGATTCGCGATCAGCAACAGATCGTGCTCGGACATGGCAGCGGCGGCAAGCTTTCCGCCGAACTCCTTCAAAAGATCTTTTTGCCGGCGTTCAAGAATGAGTTTCTCTCCCGCCTCGACGATCAGGCCGTCTTGCCGATCGAAGGAGCGCGGGTGGCGTTTACCACGGACGCGTTCGTCGTCACGCCGATTTTTTTCCCGGGCGGCAACATCGGCGACTTGGCAATCAACGGTACCATCAACGATCTGGCCATGAGCGGAGCCAAACCGCTTTACATCGCGGCGGCGTTTATTTTGGAAGAAGGACTGGCGATGGCTGATCTGGAGCGCGTCGTCGGCTCGATGAGCGCGGCGGCGCGCTGCGGCGGCGTGCAACTGGTCACCGGCGATACCAAAGTGGTCAACCGCGGCAAGGGTGACAAGATCTTCATTACTACCACCGGTATCGGTTTGGTCGATAGCAAGTTGAGAATATCAGCTGACCGGGCGCGGCCGGGCGACAAGATTCTGCTCAGCGGCACTGTCGGAGATCACGGCATAGCGATCATGTCGCGGCGCGAGAACCTGGAGTTCGAGAGCGCTATTGAAAGCGACACGGCGCCGTTGCACACGCTGGTCGCCGAAATGATCGAGGCCAGCGAGCGAATCCATTGCCTGAGAGATCCGACACGCGGCGGCGTGGCGACGACGCTCAACGAGCTTGCCGCAAGCTCGCGCGTCGGCATGGTCATCGACGAGCGTCAGATTCCGGTGCGGGAGTCAGTGCAAGGCGCTTGCGAAATTCTCGGCCTCGATCCCCTCTATGTCGCCAACGAAGGCAAGCTTTTGGCGATCGTCGATCAGGCAGACGCCGCGGCAGTGCTGCAAAAAATGCGCGCGCATCCGCTTGGGAAAGAAGCCCGGGTGATCGGCGAAGTGGTCGCCGACCCTCCGGCAATGGTGCTGATGAAAACCGCTATCGGCGGCACGCGAGTGGTCGACGTGTTGTTTGGTGAACAGTTGCCGCGGATCTGCTAGATCGCACGTATCCGGTAATTTCGACGGGGAGATTTCGCGGATCCGCTCAGCCTCACATCTGCATCGGTCGCCTGGATTCCCGCTAGAAGCATGCGGGAATGACGAACTGTCCGAACATCGATGTAACTTATTCTCGACCCGTCACCCCCGAAAGTTTTAATCGCGGGTCCAGTCCTAACCATGCTTTTTCCACTTCTTACAATGGGTGGGTATTTTCACCGCTGATTCGCGCATTCGTCTTGCTTCGCTCAACTCTTGCCCGTAGAATGCCGCGTCTATAGTAGGAGGAAGTCGATGCCTTATTGCACAAGAAACGGCATTAAAACCTACTACGAAGTGAGCGGCGAAGGCTATCCCTTCGTTTTGATGCATGCCAATCCGTTTGACCGGCGCCTGTTTCTCTATCAAGTGGCGCATTTGTCCACTCACTTTAAAATGATCAATATCGATCTGCGCGGCTATGGCTATTCAGACAAGCCGAGTGTCCCGGTTACCGTGACCGATCTCTGCGAGGACGTAGTTGCGGTGTGTCATCAAGAGGGCGCGCGTGAGGCGATTTTCGCCGGAGTCAGCGTCGGCGGTGTGATGGGGCTGCAGCTGGGATTAGATTACCCTGAGCTGTTCAAGGCGCTAATTTTAGTCGGTTGCAGCAGCATGCCCGGCGATCGCTACCCGAGCCGGATCGACGGATACATGAAGCAAGGCGTCGAGAAATTTCATATTCAACATCTGACCGATCTCGTCAGCAAGGATTTTGCGCAGAGCCGACGGGGCCAGTATCTGCTCGGCATGCACACCGAGATGGATGCACGCTTGAGCGCGCCCGCCATCGCCGAGATATTCCACGCACTGCAGAATCGCGATTTGACGGCGCGATTGCCTGAGCTGAAAATGCCGGTGCTGATCATGAACGGCGAATTCGATAATTCGCTGAAGCGCAGCAAAGATATGAGCACGCGCATCGCCGGCGCGGAACATCGCATGATTCGCGGCGCCGGGCACGCCTGTTGCTTGGAAGATCCCGGGACGTTCGATGAGCATGTCTTGATATTTCTTAGGAAGCACGGGTTTTTGAAAAATTAGAGCCATCTAAATTTTTTCGAGTCGTGGAATGCGGAAAGCTTGCCGATATTTCTCGTGGATTTTTTCGACAATCGTTTGGTTGTCGATTACATCGGCTCAGGCATCCGAATGGAAGGACAAAGCGGAGGCTGAAGGCAAGCTCACGTGGTACGCGTCGTTGGGAGCGACCGACGCGCGCCGCATCATCGATCGGTTCAAAGAACTCTATCCAAAGATCGACGCGCAATTCTACCGCGCTGGCGATGCTCAACTGATGGAGCGCATCCTCGCTGAATCGCGCGCCGGCAAATATGATTGGGATGTCGTGAGCACCACGGGTTTCTACGCTTTCAATCTTAAGAAGCGCGGCATGTTGGCGGCTTACGATTCGCCAGAGCGTAAGTTTATTCGCCCAGGCCACAAAGATGCGCAGGCAATGTGGACGTCGATCTACACCAATTACACCGTGCTGGGTTACAACAGCCGCTTGGTCGGTCGAGACAATCTGCCGAAGACGCACGCCGACCTGCTCAAACCGATTTGGCGAGGGCAGATCGGCATCGTGCAGACCGCATACGAGTGGTTTGCAGTAATGTTGCAGGGGATGGGACAGGAGAAAGGCCTGGCCTTCATGCGCGAACTGGCGAAGCAGCAGCCGCAGCTGCGCAACGGCCGCACTTTGCTGGCGCAGTTAGTTGCGGCGGGCGAAGTCAATTCCGCGTTGGCGGCGTACTCGCAGAATTTCGAGAACTTGAAGCGCGACGGCGCGCCGGTGGATTGGGTGGCCCTCGACCCGGTCTACGGCAATCTCAATCCAATGAGTCTGTCGGCGAAAGCGCCGCACGCAAACGCGGGAAAGCTGTTCATCGATTTTGTTTTGTCGAAAGCCGGGCAAGAAACCATTCGCGCGCAACGGCGCGTGCCAGATCGGATCGACGTTTTGCCTGATCCGCCGAAACTGGCTCAAGGATTTTCCGCGGTTTTCACCGCCGATCAGGTTTACGAGAACTTTGACCGCTATGTAAAATTGTTCCAAGAAATTTTCGGCAAGGGGTAACGGTTGCTTCTGCCGTCGTTGAATCCGTTTGCACGCACACTGCCAGGGAAACCCAATCGGCGGCGAACACCTATTCGCCCAGAACTTTCCTCATTCTCTCGATCACGACGGGCGGTTGACTCATGACTTCTTTGGCAAGGCGCTGCATTTCGTCGCCGCCGACCGGATCGAGCTCGTAATTTCTTTTTTCAGCTTCGGCCTTGAGCTCGGGATCTTTGAGCGCGCTGGCGACGGCGCTGCGAAGGATTTTTAAGCGCTCCGGCGGAATTCCCGCCGGCCCGACCAAGGGGCGGCCGAAGACGCCACCGGCGAGGATTACCGTCGCCACGCGGCGCGACTGATCCGGGGTCTTGTACTGGTCCATCAATTCGAAAATCGTCGGCGTGTCGGGTAGCCGTGGGTCGCGCTTGCGTCCCGACTGCGCCAGGCTCCGGACGAAGTTGTTCTTGCGCCAGGTATGGAAAGGCTCGCGTGCCATGAACGATTCAATAGTCATGGCGCGGCATTGAATCTCGCCTTTTTCCACCGCCAGATCGATGGGTCCGCCGCCTTGATAGCCGAGCACGATGTTGAACTTGGCGGCGACCGTTTCCTCGAGAAGTTTCGGAAAGTAGTAACCCGTGCCGGTGGCGCCGCCGGAACCGCATTTGGGCGGCTCGCTGGCTTTGCGCACGTCTTCGATGGTTTTGTACGGGGTATCGGCGCGCATGTAGAGATGGTGCTCGCTTTGCGCCGGCGAGCCGATGAAGCTGTATTTGGCCCAATCGTATTTTGCTTCTTTGCGGCCGACGAGCTGGTCGAAGTAAAGCGTAGGCGCGATCCAGCCCAATGTGAGACCGTCCGGCTTCGCGACGCTGTAGACGTAATTCGCCGCGATCATCGAGCTGGCTCCCGGGCATATTCTGCACGATGAAGTTGGGATTGCCGGGAATGTATTTGCCCATGTGCTGCGTGATCAGCCGGGGCCACAGATCGTTGACATCGCCGGCCGGATAGCCGGTGACGATTCTGATGGTTTTTCCCTGATAATAAGGCGTTTGAGCCGGCGCGGCGACGACGCAGAAAAGAAACGATGACAGAACGAGAATTAGTTTCTTCATATCTGCCTCCGGTTTAGGGCTGAATTCTTATTACAAAGGCTCGTGGGTGGTCAATGCCATCGAGCTTTTTTAATTCAGTCTTTCGTCTCTTGACGACGGCCTTAAATTTTCATTAGCTTCCGTCAGGTCGAACTTAACTTATTCGGGAGGCAGCTATGAAAACAGGACTGATCGGCGGGCTTTTTGTCTGGTTGTCGATGTTGGCGATGCCATTTTCTGTCCAGGCGCAGGACCTGGGTCCCGGGTTCACCAAAGTGAAGGATGGTATTTATGTTTATGCGGCCAAGGAAGGGAACTCGACATGCAGCGTCGTGTTGACGGAGGAAGGCCCGGTGATCATCGACACCTGCCAAAGGCCGCCCGACACGCATCGGTTGATGGCCGGCGTGAAGAAGCTCACGGATAAGCCAGTACGCTTCGTCATCGACACCGAAGTGCATAACGACCACACCTTCGGCCACTGGGTGTTTTCGCCGCCGGCCGTGGTCATCAACGCCGAAGGAGCAGGAGCGGCGATGAGGAAGGGATTCGATCCGAAGCGCGTTGAAACCCTGGCGGCGGAATCGCCGGAGATGGCCGAAGCGGTGAAAGGTTACAAAATGGTCGTGCCGCAGATCGAGTATCGGAATCGCATGACGATCAATCTGGGCGAACGCACCTTCGAGCTGCTCTATCTCAAGAACGTCCACAGCGAGGCGGATACGGCGATTTGGCTGCCCAAGGAACGCGTGCTGTTCGCGGCCTCGGCGGCGAACGTGAAGAGCATCATCAATCTGCGTCCGTTTGTGCGCATCCCCGACGTGCTCGCGAGCTATAAGCTGATGAAGTCGCTCAACCCGGAAATCGTTGTTCCGGGTCATGGCGCCGTGAGCACGACGAAAATATTCGACGAGTACGAAGCGTTCTATAATTTGCTCGTCAAACGGGTCGGCGAGATGGCGGCTCAGGGAAAATCGTTGGATGAAATCAAAAAAGAGCTCAAGATGCCGGAGTATGCCGACTGGGCCGACCAAAACAATTTGCCGCAAAATATTACCGTCGCTTATGAGTCGATCAAGAAGTGATTCGAACTAAAATGACAAAGGCACGAATACTCGCGCTGGCGTTCCTCATTCGGTGGCTCTGCGGTTTTCCAGACGCTGCTTTGGCGCAGCAGGAGATCGTTACGCTGTCCACGCGGCCGGGCGTGACGCAGTCCTATTTTCTCACGAGCATGCCGAAAGATCTTCAGGCAGTGGCGGTGCTGTTTCCAGGTTCCGGCGGCTTGATAAATTTGCGATCAGAGAACGGCCAGCCTAAATTTGGCCAGGGTAATTTTCTGGTGCGTAGCCGGGCGGAGTTTGTGAAGCGCGGTGTGCTCGCGGCGATCATCGATGCGCCGTCGGATCAACAAGGCGGCTGGGGAATGAGCGACGAGTTTCGCCTCGGCGACGCACACTTCACCGACATCTCGGCGGTGATCGACGATCTGGACAAACGCTTTCCCGAAGTACCGGTATTTCTGATTGGGACGAGCCGCGGAACTATTTCTGCGGCGGCGCTGGGCGCTCGGCTCGGTCCGCGGCCGGCCGGGGCGATCTTGACCTCGACGATGTTTCGCCAAGCTCCCAGGAAATCAAAGGAGCCGGGTCCCGGTTTGAGCAATTTCGATTTCGCGACGATCAAAATTCCCGTCTTATTCACGCACCACGTGAGCGATCAATGCGAAGTTACACCGTACAGCGACGCGGCGCGGCTGTCGGACAAGTATCCATTGATTACGGTGTATGGCGGTGCGCCGCCGCAGTCGGGACCGTGCGATGCGTTCAGCGCACATGGCTATTTGGGCAAAGAGTCCGAGACTGTCGAACAGATTGTCAACTGGATGCTTAAGAAACCGTTTCTTCACGAAGTGAAGTAGGAGGTTTCCCATGGCTGTCGTGCCGCTCAAGCCCGTCGATAGAGTGGAAATACTCAGCGTGATGGATAATTCCATCGACGTGTTGATGGGCAGCACGCCGATCGCCCGCCGCGCCAAGCGGGAGCGCGACTCTCTAAATAAACCGCAACTCCGCGCCGAGCACGGCGTGTCCATGCTCGTCACGACGTTTGACGGCGGTAATAAAGATTCCTTCTTGTTCGATACCGGCGTGACGGTCGACGGCGTGCTGCATAATATGGATGTGCTCGAAGTCAAGGGCAACGAGCTGCACGCAGTCGTGTTGAGTCACGGCCACACGGATCACACCCGCGGTTTGCTGGGATTCATCAAACGCTACGGCCGGCCGAGAGTGCCGATCGTGCTCCATCCCGACGCGTATCTAAAACGTAAAAACGTCCAGTCCGACGGGCACGAATCGGAACATTTTCCGCCGAACAGGCGTGACCTCGAAGCGGAAGATGTCGAGATCATCGAAGAGCGCGGTCCGACGATGCTGATCGGCGGGCATGCGCTGGTGACCGGACAGATCCCGCGCACGACGCCGTTCGAGAAGGGCAGTCCCAACCAGCTCGCGCTGATCGACGGCCAGTGGCAGCCTGATCCGTGGATTCACGACGATCAGGCGATCGTCATCAACGTGAAGAGCAAAGGGCTCGTCGTGCTGACCGGCTGCGGCCACGCCGGCGTGGTGAACACATTGAAATGCGCGCGGGAATTGACGGGCGTGAATCAGATTCATGCGGTCATCGGCGGCTTCCATCTCACCGGGCCGATCTTCGAGCCGATCATCCAACCGACGGTTCAAGCGCTCAAAGAATTCAATCCGAGCGTCATCGTGCCGCAGCACTGTACGGGCTGGAAAGCGACGCACCTGATTGCGCGGGAGTTTGCCAACTGCCTTTGTTCCCAACAGCGTCGGGACGACGATGGTAATCGGGGCGTAAGAACGTGTTCAAAAGTTCAATGTACAAGGTTCATAGGTAACCGGATTCAGATGAAGATTGGATTATTTACCGAATTTTCGTACCCCGGCAAATCCGAGCAGCAGACGTATGCAGAGGTTCTGGAGCAGATCGCTCTCGCCGACGCACTGGGCTACGACTTTTTTTCGATCACGGAGAGCTATGGCAAGGATCTATTTTCCTGTTCGCCGTTTCCCTTGGGACTCTACGTCGGCGCTGCGCAACAGGCGAGCCGAATTCGCTTTCTCACCGGCATCATCAGCATGCCCATCCACCATCCGGCGATGCTGGCGAGCCAAGTCGCCGCCGCGGATTTGCTTACCAATGGCAGGATTATGGTCGGCATCGGACGCGGCCATCCTTGGGTGATCAATCGCCTTGGGGTAAATCCAACAGAGAGCGCGGCGCGCTTCGAAGAAGGCATCCGCATGCTCGTCGAGATTTTCAAGGGCGAATATATTGAAAACCTAGACGGTGAGTTCTGGCAGCTTCGCGATTTTAAATTGAGCCCCATGCCGGTGCAGCGGCCGCATCCGCCGATTTACACGGCGGCAGCGACCACGCCGGCCAGCGCGAGCTTTGCCGGCAAAATCGGCCAGGGGTTGGTGCAGCCCGGTTATCTCGGTATTCCTTTCGAGCTCGTGCGCGGTTTGACGGAGACGTACCGAAACAATCTTCCTGCAACATCCAAGAGCGACGTGGTTCTGGGAATTCATCTGCACGTCGCTCGTGATCGCGAACAAGCGATCGACAACGGCGCGCTGGCCTTGTCGAGCCAAGCCGAAGTGTTTTTGCGCGGCCGGCTGAGTCGGCCGGTGCAAACGGAGCAAATACAAACCTATGCGAGCAAGAGCGCCTCGAAGGAGGCATTCGAAAAATTGCACACGCAGGAGAAAGCCCGCGACGCCGTTGCTGAAGAAGGACCGAATATCATGGCCGTGTGGGGCACGCCGGACGACTGTATCGAGAAGATCAAATTTTATATTGACTCGCTCCAGCCTGAGCAACTCATGCTCAACATCGCCTCGGGGAGTCTAGCTCAGGACAAAGCATTGAAGTCGATGCGGCTCTTTGCTGAAGCAGTGATGCCGGCGGTGCGCGAGCTCTGAACTTCCATTCACGCTGCCTTGGCTTACTGTTATTAAGTTGTGCTTTACTTGCGTAAGCTGCTAATCGAAATCGTTTCTATTACTGTGTGGAGAAGTTTGACACAGTCCGTCGGACTGCGATAACTCTCGGGTCGGAGGCACTCATGGAATACGTACAGTTTGGCACGACGGAGTTCAAAGTCTCTCATTTGGCGCTCGGTTGCATGAGCATGTCCGGTGCCTACGGTCCGGCGGATGACGACGAATCGATCGCGACGCTGCATCGGGCGTTCGATCTCGGCATCAACTTCATCGATACGTCGGCGAGCTATGGCAGCGGGCACAATCATGAGTTGATCAATAAGGCGCTAAAAGGCCGACGCGAGCGGATCGTGATTCACTCGAAGTCGGGCAGTCCGCGCACGCCGGATGCGCAAGGCAACCGCAGCGGCAGCACGCCGGAATATCTGACGCAAAACTGCGAGCAGAGCGTCAAGCGTTTGGGCATCGATGCTCTCGACGTGTTTTGCATGTCGCGGGTCGATCCCGACATTCCGGTCGAAGAGTCGGTGGGCGCGATGGCGCGGCTGGTGGAGCGCGGACTGACGCGTTACATCGGACTTGTCGGAAGCGAGCGCGAACTCGATCCGGCGCGCGCGCAAGATTCATCCGATTTGTTCTTTGCAGATGGAATACTCGCCTTGGTCACGCGATCCCGAAGGCGGCAACATTCAAGCTTGCCGCGAGTTCAAGATGGGCTTCATGGCGTATTCGCCGCTAGGTCGCGGTTTTTTCGCCGGCGCCGTACACGGCCAGAGCGATCTCAGCGAGGGCCGGAACGGTCACCCGCGCTTTCAACCCGGCAATCTCGAACGGAACCTGCAATTGCTGTCGAAGTTCGAGGCGGTCGCGCGGGAAAAAGGCGTTACACCGGCGCAGCTGACGCTGGCATGGCTGTTGGCGCAGGGAAACGACATCATTCCGATTCCCAGCAACAAGACACGCAATCATCTGGAGGAGAATATCAAGGCCGCCGATATCAAGTTAAGCAACGAGGATTTAGCGCGGCTGAATGAGATTCTGCGGCCCGAGGCCGTGGCCGGACCGCGCAGCCGGGATATGCATCGGGTGAATATTTAGGCGTGAGGCTTGAGGCGAGAGGCGCGAGTAGGATTCGAACACATTAAAGGGTCGAAAAAGTTCAAGCCGTTCAAAAAGTTCAAACCGTCTGAGGAGGAATCATGAAGGATGTAACGATTGTCGTCGGCACGATCGGACAGAGCATCATGCGGAGCGAAGACAATGGACAGACTTGGGCGCGCATCGGGCCGCGCCGTGGATTTGCCTACGAGGCTTCGGTGCGTTGCATCGCGATGCATCCGAAGCAGCACAATATTCTCTTCGCAGGCACCGAACGAGGGCTGTATCGCAGCGAGGATCGCGGCGCCAACTGGAAGTACCTCGACTCGGCGCTCAATCCTCATTACGTCTGGGCGATCGGCATCGATCCGGTGAATCCAGACAACGTATTTGTCGGCACCGGCACGCCGACGCCGGCAATGCTTTTTCGCTCGAAGGACGGCGGTCAGAGCTGGGAGAAGCGGCCGGTCGAAGTGGCGACCGAATGCGAAGCGGTCGGCACGCCGCGATTCACCGGCATTGCCGTCGATCCGCTGGAGCCGAATCATATCTGGGCTAGCCTCGAAGTGGACGGCGCGCGGCACAGCAGCGACGGCGGCGATACGTGGAGCATCGTGGATGTTACGGGACGGCGGGACATTCACAATGTCGCCGTGACTGCGGGACCGCCGAAGACCGTTTTCATCATGGCCAACCGGGAGATCTACGCGAGCACGGACAACGGCCAAAGCTGGGAGCCGCGCGACATGCAGAAATCCCTGCCTTGGGAGTATCCACGAAAGGAAAATTATCTGCGCGGCATCGCAGTGGATCCGGCGAATCCGAAAAGAGTCTTGTTAGGCTTCGGGGACTTCACACCGGGAACGTCGGGCGCCATCGCGCAATCGGAAGACTTCGGCAAGAAATGGAAGTTGCTGCCACTGCCGGTGGAACCGAACTCGACCATGTGGACGTTCGGGACGAACTCGGACGATCCGAATACGATGTTTGCCGCGAGCCGTTATGGCTATCTTTATCGGAGCGACGACGCCGGCGCCTCATGGACGAAGCTGCGCAGGGAGCTGAGCGAGATCGCAGCGGTGTGCTGGCTGCCGAACTGACCGGAGGTTTATCCCGCAAAGACGCCAAGGCGCCAAGTGACGGTCAAAGACCGTCATCCCGAACAAGGCGAGGATCTAAGAAGGATTTCTCCCGTGCGGTCGAAATGACAAAACCTTTGCGGCCTTTGCGTCTTTGCGCGAGATACTTCGAAATTTTGTTGCGGCTTCGTCGCTGACGCTCACTTGTAAAGTTCCTTGAGCAGCCCGCTTTTTTCCAGTCGGTCGAGGAAGCGCAGGTCGACGAACTGTTCCGGCTTGGCATTTTTCGCCGCTGGCAGCGTTCGCGCCAGATCGTCGATGGCGTTTTGCATGCCTTGCATGTTGATGTACGGCGCGCGCTCCAACACTTTGTTCATGTAAAAGTCGTAAGTTTTAGCGAGAAGCACCGGGTCGGTGACCGTGGTGTATTTTGCCAAGGTTTTGATCGTGGACTCCCGGTCCATTTTTGCGCGATGGATGGCGCGCACGTAGGCGCGCATGAAGCGATCGATCAGGTCGGGCTTCTTGCGAATTAACTCGCCAGAGGTTGCCATCGCCGGATTCGGATAAGCGAAATCCATATCCGTCACGCTCACGAGCTCTTTGAAGCCGAGTTTCTCCGAGAGAAATTGAGTCGGCGGCGAAACCATCGAGGCCTCGATGGCGCCGGATCGGAGCGCGCCGAACATGTTCGACATGGAGCCCAACTGCATCAGGATCACGTCTTTCTGCGGGTCGATATTGAATTTGCGCAAGGCGTAGCGAGCCGACACATCGGAGCTGGAGCCAAACCGGCTGACCGCAATGCGTTTGCCGCGCAGCTCTTCGATGCTCTTGATCTCGGGCTTGGTATGCAGCGAGAAGATCATCTTGTTGACGTTGTTACCGAACACTTTCAAGTCCGCGCCGCTGAGCACCGCGGCGATCAGTGGTCCGCCGCCCAAAGACGAGATGTCGACGTCGCCGGCGACGGTGACTTGAGCCAATTGAGTGGCGCTGGGAATGAGGATGATCTGATCTTCCAAGCCTTCTTTGGCGAAAAACCCGGCGTCATGAGCGACCCAGATGCCTGTGTAGGCGCCGCTGATGGAACTGTAAGCGATTCTAATTCGGTCGGCGGCGATAACCGTCGAACCGCAAACGACGGTGGATAGGATGGCTATAATCAATAGGCGTCTCATGGATTTTGCCCTCCGCGTTAACCCGGTAGCCCGCGACTCTATGTCAGACATGCGGATTGGAGCAAGTCCGGCTGAACGGAGGTTCTCGACCGCTTGGCAGTTCCTATGATATGCAGGCGCAAGCGATGGCGCGGAGAGGCTAGGCGGTCGGAATGAAGACGATAGCGCGAAGTAGAATCACCTGGTTCATTCTTTGGATAACCTTCGGTTTATGGTTCACGCCGGCCGCAGGCTCACAGATGAAAGCGCGCGTCGCATGGACGTCGTTTGCGAGCAACATGAGCGGCACCTGGGTGGCTCAGGAAGAAGGGTTGTTCAAAAGGAATGGGTTGGAGGTCGAGCTCATCCATATTCCGTCGACGTCGCGCGCGATTCAAACGTTGTTGGCCGGCGAATTGGCGTACACGTACATGGACGGTCGCACTTCGGTGCAGGCAACGCTCAAGGGTGCCGACGCTGTTATCATCGCCGGGGTCGCCAACCGTTTGGTGTTTTCTTTTATCGCCCGTCCGGAGATCAAGAACTTCAATGACCTCAAAGGAAAGAAGATCGGTATCACCCGGCTCGGTTCGTCGACGCATAGTGTGACGCTTTGGGTCATGAACAAATTCGGCCTTAAGCCCGACGAGTATCAGATGCTGCAGTTGGTCGACGTGCCGAATATTTTCACCGCGATCGTGGCCGGGCAAATCGACGCTGGCGCATTGTCGCCGCCGACCAATTTTCGCGCGCGCAAAGCCGGGCTCAGCGAATTGATCGATCTCAGCAAAGACGGGCCGGAATATGTTTCGGTGGCGATCGGTTCGACGCGCTCGTTTATCAAGAACAATGAAGAAATGACGCGCCGCTTGGTGCGCGGCTACAGTGAAGGAGTGCAGCTTCTCAAAGCGAACAAAGCCGCCGGCATTCGCGCGATCCAGAAGTACGCGCGCATCAAAGATCCGGATATTCTCGAAGCGACTTACGGTGAAGCACGCGCCTACATTGAAACCGTTCCGTACGTGACGCGGAAAGGGATGGAGACGATCATTGCCGAATTGCTGCCGACCGAACCCAAAGCCAAGACGGTCAAGCCGGATGATTTTCTTGATACCCGATTTGTGAGCCAGTTGGAGCGGGAAGGATTCTATAGAGCGTCGGCTTCTAGATGAGGGTTGCTCGGAAAGATCTCTCACTTCGTTCGAGATGACAAAAAAAATCGGACAACAAATGACTCTTGTGTCATTTCGACCCTTGGGAGAAATCCTTTTTACGAAGTTAGTTAGTAGATTTAGTAGATGAGGAGTTAACTATGCCTAACATCAAACTGCCCACCGGCGTTGATCTTTATTACGAAACTCACGGGCAAGGCGAGCCGCTGATCTTTGTGCCTTCGACGGCGTACTCGGGCGAAGTGTGGAAGCCGTCGCAAATGCCGCTGGCTCAATCACTCAATATTATTTTTCACGATCCGCGCGGCTGCGGCCGTTCGGTGGCGACGCAGAGCGTTTACACGATCGAGCAGATGGCGCTCGATATTGTCGCTTTGATGGATCATTTGAAGCTAGCCTCGGCTCATCTGATCGGCCATTCGATGGGCGGCCGGATAGCGCTTTCGCTGGCAGAGAACTTTCCCGGTCGCGTGAAGAGCTTGATAATGGCAGCAAGCGGTTCCGGGCCGGCGGCGAGACCCGGCTCGGACTGTATTCCTGGCTTGCCCCATCGTTTGGTGCTCGACATGGTGGAAATGGGCTTCGAGAAATTTGTTCACGACGAAATCGTCGATTCGGATACTTTCTTTACCCGAGAGTATCGCGAACGCCATCGCGACAAAGTCGAAGCATTTTTCAAGCTCGCCTGGGCGACGCACGCCAAGCTGCCGGAGTTCATCCACCTTTGCATCGCGCGCCATAACTTTGAAGGGACACACCGCTTGGGCGACGTGAAGGCGCCGACATTGGTATTAATCGGCGAAGCCGACACGGTCGGCAGCAATCACATCGCGCAGTCGAAGGTGCTTCTCGAGCGCATACCCGGTGCAGAGATGAAAATTTTAAAAGGACAATCGCATGGCTTCTTTTGGCAGGCGCCGGAAGAAACCAATGCCGTCATTCTCGACTGGGTGAAGAAGCACAGCGCGAATTAGGACGGCTTCGTGAACGCTTAGCCCAGGAGCCACGACTCCAACGCCTTGTTGTATTCCGCGGGCTTTGCCGCTTTCATGCCGTGGCCGACTCCTTCCCAAAAATCAAATTTCACTTGCGGCGAGGCGATGCGCTGAAGATAGGCCATCTCCTCGCGCATGATCGCGCCCGGCTGAGCGGCTTTATTGTCGGCGACTAGTAGCATCGTCGGCACGGCGATGCGCTTCAAATGATCTTCAAAAGCGAAAGCCCAATCGCGGTTGTCCGTGAGCAAGCGCGTGAGCGCGTCGGCTGAAAAGTGATGGTTGCGGTAAACTTCCATGTCTTCGTCGGATTGTGAAAGACCCTTTTGCCTGGCTTCGGCGCGAATCTCCGCTTCCGGCTTATTTCGCCGCGCCAACGCACCGGGCAGCGCGGTCATGAAAGCGTGGAGCATGCGCCAGAAGACGGGATCTTCAAGGAAGGCCCGCGAAATGAGATCCGGCGTATCCGACGCCAGGACCGTGCCGATGTTACCGCCCCAAGAATGGCCGACATAGGCGGGTTTGCGCAGCTCCAGGTTTTTGATGAGCTGGCGAACATCTTCGGTAAAATCGCGCAGGCGATAACCGGTTTGCGGTTTGTCGGACTCGCCGTGGCCGCGCAGGTCCGGCGCGACGATGTGAAAACGGCCGCGAAAATATTCCGCGACGGTTGACCAGCTGGATGCAAAGCTGGTCCAGCCATGCACTAACAGGAGATCGGGTTTGCCGGTCTCTCCCCACTCTAGATAGTGCAGCTTGATTCCTTGCACCTCGGTGAATTTGCTCTGAGGTTTTTCGCCGCTTGCCATGATGAACCTCCGCGATGAGATAGGTGTCCATTACATCACAAAGAACTTTCGCTTCCTATGTCTTTCGTTGAAGCGCTCCGGACACTTTTCTCAGTTTGACAGCGGCGACACCGTGATGGTAGCGAGAACTCATAGGCGAAATCGATCAGGCTCATCGAAGCGGCATCAAACCGGAGGTTTGTGTGAGAAGATTCCTAGCATTTGTTGTCATCGTTTCTCTTTACTTGTTCGGTGCTGCGACTCAAACGTTGGCGGCTACGGCTTTTGATGAGAAAGCGGTAGCGGATTTCTATCGAGGCAAGACGGTTCGCATCATCGTCGGGTTCTCCGCCGGCGGCGGTTACGACGCCTATTCGCGCCTGATCGGGCGCCATCTCCAAAAACATATTCCGGGAAATCCCAGCGTTATTGTCGATAACATGGCCGGCGCCGGCAGCATTATCGCGGCCAACCATATTTTTAACGCCGCGCCAAAGGACGGCACGGTCATCGGCAACATCAGCGGCCAGATTATTCTGGAACAACTGTTTGCCAATCCGGCAGTGCAGTACGATCTCGGCAAGTTTCGTTATCTCGGCGTGCCGATCGGTGAAACCTATCTCTTGCTTTTGACGCGGAAGCCCGGCGTCACGAAGTTCGACGAACTGTTAGGGGCGAAGGGGAAACAAGTTACCCTAGGCGGAATTCCCGGTTCGACGGTGGAACAAGGGCCGATTCTTCTCCGCGATCTCCTGGGAGCGAATATCAAAGTTGTCAGCGGTTACAAAGGCACCGCCGATATCCGTTTGGCCATAGAGAGCGGCGAACTGGACGGATTCTTGAACAGTTGGGAGTCAACAAAGATTACGTCATTGGATAAAGTCAAAAGCGGCGAGTGGCTCATTCTCGCGCAGCTGGGCGACAATCCGATAACCGAACTGCCGGCTACGAACGTGCCGACGATACCGCAGATCGCGAAAACCGAGGAACAGCGTCAGCTGCTCCGCTTCGGCGCCGCTGCGCCCAACCAGTTCGGCAAAGTTTACGTCGTGCCGTCGGCCGTGCCTCAAGATCGGAGTGCGGCCCTCGAGGCAGCGCTGACGAAAACTTTTGTCGATAAGGAATTCTTGGCCGACGCGGACAAGGGAAAGCTCGAAATCGCCCCGGTATCGGCGCAGCAGGTGCAAAAACTAGTGACGGATTTTCTGGGTTTGTCGCCCGACCTCAAGGCGAAGCTGCGCAAGATGTTGAAACCGTAACGTAGATTTCGCCGCGGTTTTGACAAGGCACAACACGCGGTGATAGCTAATTGAGCAGGTAGTAACCCATATATCATCACGGAGGATTGAGTCTGGCGCAGCGTGTTTGATTCAAGAAGGAAGTTCGCATGGGATTATTGGACGGAAAAGTGGTGATCGTGACGGGCGGCGGGCATGGTATTGGTCGAGCCTATTGTTTAGGGATTGCGCGAGAGGGCGGAACGGCGGTCGTCGCCGACATCGATGAGAAAGCGGCGGACGGCGTCGCCAAAGCGATCAAGGACAGCGGCGGCAAGTCGCTGGCGACGAAAGTCGACGTGGCGAATTTTTCCAGCTGCCAAGAGATGGCGCAGAAAACGCTCGATGCTCACGGCAAGATCGATGGGTTGGTCAATAACGCCGCTATTTTTATGAGCGTGCCGGCGGAAAAAGGCAGTTGGCAAGAGATCACCGAAGAAGCTTGGGACCGGATCATGGCGGTCAACGTCAAGGGCCTGTGGTTGAGCAGCCGCGCGGTGGTGCCGGCGATGCAACAGCGAAAACAGGGCAGCGTCGTCAATATTTCCTCGAACATGGCGTTTAACGGCGGCTTGACGATGATGCACTACGTTACATCGAAGGCTGCCGTGGTTGGATTCAGCCGTGTCTTGGCTCGAGAGCTCGGTCCGGATAACATTCGCGTGAATACGTTGGCGCCCGGCGCGACGATGAGCGAAGAGAAAGCGACGGAGAGCGCGCTTAAGAATTACGAGCGCTCGGCTTCGACCAGAATTCTTAAACGGATCGAGCAGCCGGAAGATTTGGTCGG
Source organism: uncultured delta proteobacterium (assembly GCA_963755715.1). Classification (GTDB taxonomy): domain Bacteria; phylum Desulfobacterota; class Binatia; order UBA9968; family UBA9968; genus DP-20. The sequence goes on along the minus strand of CAVWLW010000064.1, from coordinate 14,021 downwards.
CACCGCTCTCTATCTGTTATCCGATTTAAGCACCTTTGTGACGGGACAAACGATACTCGTGAACGGCGGCGCGGTGCTTCATTGAAAACAAGGCAATAGGCATTAGGCAACAGGCAATAGTGAGTGTAGGGGCGAAACATGTTTCGCCCGTTCGAGAATCCGAAATCGGCAATCCAAAATTCATAAGGGAGATATCGCCATGGGATGGGTAGACGCTGACGCGCATGTCGTTGAAAGTCCGCTGACGTGGGATTACCTCTTGCCTTCAGAAAAAAAGTTTCGGCCTCAGTTGTTCAAGCCGGAGGACGACAACCAAAAAGCGCACTGGGTGATCGACGGCAAAATCCGCGGCCTGTTCCGGTTCACTTTTAGCAAAGCCGATCTCGACAAGAAATCCGCCGAGATCGGCCGCGATATGGCGACCGACATGGCGACGCGCGATCTCGCCGACGTCGAGCGCGCGCATCAAGCATATGGACGAGCTGGGGATCGACATCCAGGTTCTCTACACGAGTATCTTTCTCGACCAGGTGACCGAGCGCGCCGATACCGAGGTGGCGTTGTGCGGCGCTTACAATCGCTGGATGGCGGATGTGTGGAAACAGAGCAAGGGGCGCTTACGTTGGATGGCGAACTTGCCGCTGCTCAGCATGCCCGACGCGCTCGACCAATTGAAGTTCGCCAAGGAGAACGGCGGCTGCGGGGTTTTCATGCGCCCGCTCGAAGGCGCGCGCCAGATCAGCGATCCCTATTTCTTTCCTTTGTACGAGCAAGCCGAGAAAATGAATTTCTGCATCGGCCTGCACCAATCCAACGGCAGCGCCGCGGCGGTGGACATGATGGTCAATCCCGACGGCAGCCGCGACTTTTTCAACCAATATCGAATTTTCAACGTCGGCGCGATGTTCCGCCTCATCAATTGCGGCATCCCGCAGAAATTTCCCAAACTCCGCTTCGGCTTCATCGAAACCGCGGCAACATGGGTGCCGTGGGTGATCTACGAGCTGCGCCGGCGCTTGGACAAAGTCGGCAATCGGCTGCCCGATGATCTGCTCGAGCGCTGCGGCATCTTTGTCACCTGCCAGATCGGCGACGACGTGCCGTATCTGATCCAAAGCTGCATGGGCGAAAATACTTTGATGATCGGCACCGATTTCGGCCACGCCGACTCTTCCACGGAGTTGGATGCGTTGACGACTTTGAAAAACAGCGGCGGCATCAGCGCCGCGCAGCACAAGAAGATCGTCGAGGACAATCCGCGGGCATTTTACGGTTTAGCGTGAACCACTAAGACATCTGATCACCGTTAAGAAGGCGGCTAGTGTACTGCGTCCGACCCGATATCATACGTGATTTTTCGCTCTCGCCGTGTTCTTAATGTCGTCTCCCACCGCGAGTAGAACGGACCACTGGCATGTGCAAACTGTCTCACCCGATCATTATCCGCTCGCATCCATATCAAAACCTATTCGATCGGCTGGAGTAAAATGACTCCTTCGTCGCTTGACCGCGCTGCTCCAGAATTGATATCAGCAGCCCGCCGGGGTCTTGCGCGTTCAGGCGCGAGATAATACACACCACAAGAAAACCGTTCGAGGAGACTCAACCATGAAAAACCAGTTCGACGGCGGCAACGCCATAGTCGAAGCATTCCACAAACTCGGAGTCGAATACATCCTGTCCTCGCCGGGCACCGAATGGGCGCCCGTCTGGGAAGCGATGGCGGACCAGATCCACCGCAAGAAGGATGGTCCCAAGCTCTTGGACGTGTGGCACGAAACGCTCGCCGTCGACATGGCCGCGGGCTACACGCTGGCTACCGGCAAGATGCAAGGCGTGTTGTTGCATGCGGGCGCCGGCCTGCTGCAGGGCGCCATGGGCATGCACGGCGCCTTTGTCGCCGGGGTCCCGATGGTGGTGATCTCCGGGGAGTCGATGACCTACGGCGAGCAGCCGGAGTTCGATCCGGGCGCCCAGTGGATGAACAACTTGAGCATCGTCGGCGGCACGAGCAACCTGGTCGACTCGATCGTCAAGTATTCCTCTGTCGCGGGCAGTGTCTACACGCTCTACGAAAGTATCATCCGCGCCGGCGAGCTGGCGCAGCGGCAACCGACCGGACCGACGTACCTGTCCGTCTCGACGGAAACACTGATGGCCGGCTGGACGCCGCCGGCCAATCCACGCACGGTTCCGCCCGCGCCGCGCGTCCTGACCGCGCCGGAGGACATTGAAAAGCTCGCCGCCCAGCTCTCCAAGGCGAAGCGCCCGGTCGTGCTCACCGAGGGCGCCGGCCGGGAGGTCGAGACCTACGAGGCTCTGGTGGCCCTGTGCGATATGTTCGCTCTGCCGTTGGTCGAGAAGCCCGGCGCTCTGTTCGCAAACTTCCCGAAGGATCATCCGCTCTATCAGGGCACCGAAATCAAACCGTTCTGGAACGACATGGATTTGGCAATCGTGGTGCGGGCGCGCGCCCCGTGGTATCCGCCGAGCAACCGCCCGCCCAAGGCCGTGGTCGCCATGGTCGACGAAGCGCCGCACAATTCGGCGATGGTCTACCAGAGTCATCAGGCCGACATGTACCTCGAAGGCAACGTAGCGCAGACGCTGCGCGATCTGGCAAATGCCGCTACCGTCGATAAGGCTGTGGTGGAGGCTAGGCGCAAGGAGCTCGCCGCTGCGCACGATGCGATGGTCGAGAAAAGAAATGCGGCGCAGGCGGCGGCGCGCAAGAAGACACCGATCGATCCGGTGTGGCTGTGCGCATCCCTCAACGCGGTGATGCCCGACGACACGATCTACATCGACGAGGTCACCACACACACGGGTCTCTTGCGCCAACATCTCGTGTGGAACAAGCCTCAAAGTCTGTTCACCCGCCAGGGCGGTCTCGGACAGGGTCTGGGTCTTTCGCTGGGTATCAAGCTCGGCAAACCGGAGCGGCAGGTTGTTACCTTGATCGGCGACGGCGCATTTCTCTATAACCCGGCGCTCGGCTGCCTGGGCGCGGCGCGCGATTACAAACTGCCGACCTTGACGGTCATCTTCAACAACAAGAAATACGCCGCGATGCAGGGCATGCATCTCAAAATGTATCCGGACGGCATCGCCGCGGAGATGGATCTCTATCACGGCACCCACATCAACGCGCCCGACTTCGTCAAGGTCGCCGAATGCGTCGGCGGTTACGGCGAGCAGGTGACCGATCCGGAAAAACTTCAGGATGCGCTGAAACGCGGCCTCGAAGCCAACCGAAGCGGCAGGCCGGCGATCATCGACGTGATCGTCACATAGATGATACGGAAGCGGCGGTTGTTCGGCGCAAGCAACCGCCTTCACACGCTCTATTAGGAACCGCGTAAATTTTCTAACGCCTGGTGAATTCCGATCATCAGCGTGTTCTCGCCTTTGTAACTCTCGATCAGGCCACGCCGACTCATCCCCAAATTGGACGTGCTGACGACACTAAAAAAATAGCGGCGCATCGCCGCCGCGCAGCACAAGAAGACTGTCGAGGACAACCCGCGGACGTTGACACGAGCATGTGCCAGAGCCTGACCAAGGGTATTGGCTATACCTGCGAGAAGGATTAATTTACAACTTGTAGATAAAACAAAAAAAGCACCTCCGAGATTTTTTGAAACTCAATATCGCTGGTCAGTAGACTCAATGGTTATGCGTCTGGGGCAGAATGAAGCAACAGCTATTAAAGGTGTTGCTGAACTGAGCCGGCCTGAATTGGTCGTTGTTGCTGCGGCGACAGCAACGGTTAAATAATATTGGTTTCAGGCAAGGGTTCGACCAATTACAGCAAAATCTGAAAGGGGAATTGAAAATGGCTACCAATTCATCGATAGCACTTATTACAGGAGGAACGAGCGGTATTGGCCGGGCGGCAGCCAATAAACTGGCCCAGCTTGGCATCCATGTCTTAGTCGTAGGCCGCAATGCCGAGCGCGGCGAGAAGACGGTTGCGGAAATCCGTACAGCAGGAGGCAAAGCGGATTTTATTTCGTCTGACCTGCGAGATGCGTCGAGCGCGCGCGAAGTGGCGAGAAGAGCGGTCGAACTCGGAAATGGCTATGTCGATATTCTGATCAACAATGCCGGAGTCTTTCCGTTCGGGCCGACGCATGAAATGACGGAAGAAGTGTTTGATAGCGTGTATGCGCTCAACGTCAAGGCGCCGTACTTCCTCGTCGCGGAACTAGCTCCGCTGATGGCGAAGAGAGGCAAAGGGGCAATCGTCAATGTATCGACGATGGTCGCCGATTACGGGGCGGCAGGCATGAGCCTCTATGGATCGAGCAAGGCCGCCATCAACCTGCTGACCAAAGCGTGGGAGGCCGAATATGGCCCGAGCGGTGTCCGCGTCAATGCAGTGAGCCCTGGGCCTACGCGCACGGAAGGCACGGACGCAATGGGGGAGGGGCTCGAGCAACTGGCTGCCCAAGCGCCGGCAGGCCGTCCGGCTACAGCGGACGAGATTGCTGAGGCCATTGTCTTCTTGGCGACGGATCGTGCCAGTTTCATTCATGGCGCAAAACTCGCCGTCGATGGAGGGCGCACGGCCATTTGAGTCTTGGCTATAACCCTTTGATTGACGCCTAACAACACGTTCCAGCGGAGGCAGCGAAGCGCAGTTTTCATGGTATCTTTGAATACCGTTCGCGGCCCCGCTGAACGTGAACGGTTAGGCAGAACGGACGTCATCCTGGGGTCGCGCACTGCAATCATGGCGCATCAGAATCAGCACGTGAGCCGTGATCCCCATTTGTCGGAGCCCTGTGATGCCTAACGTGAGCCGCAAGAAACAAAAGGAACGGAAAGAAAGAAACATCATGAGGAAGAGCGGGTCTCAGAAAGGAAAGTCTCCATCCCGGATGATAGACGAGAGGATCAAGGAGCTGGGCGACTGGCGGGGCAAGATGCTCTCTCAGCTCCGCACATTGATCAAGCAAGCCGACCCCGAGGTGGTCGAGGAGTGGAAGTGGAGAGGGGTTCCGGTGTGGTCGCACGCCGGAATGATCTGCACCGGTGAGACGTACAAGAATGTCGTGAAGATGACCTTCGCCAAAGGCGCCTCGTTGGAGGACCCTTCAGGCCTCTTCAACTCCAGCCTCGAAGGCAACACCAGGCGTGCCATCGACTTCCACGAGGGCGAGAAGATTGACGAGGAGGCATTGAAGGCTCTTATTCGCGCCGCCGTGGCACTGAACGCGTCGGTGCGAGCTACCGCTCGCCCCGTCCGCTCTCAGAAGAGACCAAAGAGCGCTTGAGGGGCGTCGTGTAGTCGAGCCCCAACAAGGCGCTCCAGCCGACGTTTTTGGCCTTTCGGCCAAAACGCGGCTGAGCTTGTTCGTTTGGCGGCAGGGTACACTCGAATACTAGTTTCAAAGAGGAGACGAACATGAGTGAACTACGGTATCCAAACGAAAGCAGAGAGTATCGCGATGCGCGCGACTGCATTGCTCAAAGACGAACAAGAGCTTGTCGGCAAAGTAAAAGCTGTGGCAGAAAAACGCCGCAATCTCCCTCTCGGCGGGCAGTTGAAAGAGGACTACGTCTTCCAATGGGCCAACGATGGGAAAGTAGGCAAGAGTGTGAAATTCTCCGAGCTGTTTGGAGACAAAAACACGCTGCTGCTTTATTCATTCATGTTCGGTCCGAACTGGGACCATCCCTGTCCTTCCTGTACGTCGCTGGTCGATGGCTTTGATCGCACCTGGTATCAGGTCACGCGAGATGCCGCGTTTGTCGCGATTGCCAAAGCCCCGGCCGATCGAATCAATGCGTGGGCCAAACAACGTGGATGGTCGCAGATCGCGCTGGTTTCCGGATCGGAGTCTGCCTATCAAGCCGATTACAAATGCCAGGGAGACTCCGATGATATGCAATGGCCCGTGATGCATGTATTCAGGAGGCAGGATGGAAAGATTTTTCATTTCTGGGGAACTGAACTGTCGGCGAATCATGTCGATACGGTGTGGCCGTATTGGAATCTCATGGACTTTACGCCAGAGGGTCGGCCAGACATTCCCACTCCGCCGCAAAATTTCAGGTCCGAATTCTTGGAAAAAAACTATCTGAAAAAGGAGTAGTTGTGGCATGGATCGTGGTCGTGTTCGTGAACGTGACCGTGAAATTCACACGAGCACGAACACGCTATACGAACACGAATTCGAGCGCGGCGACTGAGCGCGCACCGAGAATTTCCACGCAGTGAGCAACCATCAAATTAGGAGAACAACATGAAAATTGTCGTCATCGGCGGCAGCGGACTCATCGGAAAAAAGCTCGTGCAGAACCTTCGTCAGCAAGGCCACGAGGTGGTGGCGGCATCACCATCGATCGGGTGTCAACGCCGTCACTGGCGAGGGACTGGCGCAAGCGGTTGCGGGCGCTCACGTGGTCGTCGATGTGGCGAACTCGCCGTCGTTCGAGGACAAGGCCGTTTTGGAGTTCTTCGAAAAATCGGGTCGCAATCTCCTCCCCGCGGAAGCAGCCGCAGGCGTCGGACATCACGTGGCGCTGTCGGTCGTCGGCACCGACCGCCTGCTCGCCAGTGGTTACTTCCGCGCGAAGCTGGCCCAGGAGAATCTGATCAAGGCCTCGCCGGTTCCTCGGGCGCCGCGTCCATTCGCAAATTGCAATGGGGCCAAGCTGCGCGCCCTGCGAGACGGCGCGGTGATCGTCAGCAGGAAATTGTGAAGTTGAATTCAAAAGTGCGTGTGCGGGATGAACGAGAACGAAACGTCCGAGCGTCTAGGTCGACGCTTATCTCCAGCACGTGGAGCAATATCAAAGGTAAAAGATTCGAACCTGGATCTTCGTCCCGGAAGACGGCGTTCGACATTCCTAGGATAGCAGAGAGAACGCCGGATTTTCCTGTGAATTGGCGGATTCGCCGCCGCAAATTCAAATGTTGACAAGTATCGGTTAGCTAGAATATTGAACACTCCAACGAAGAGTACTGCCACCGTCACCGACCAAAGGGGGAATACGACATGGATACGATAGACCGGAACGACGCCTACACCGTTACTTCACTGGACGACTTAGCGAAGGTTTATGCCACGCCGTTGCCCCACATCGCCACCAAGGAAACCGACCACATCACCGAGGTCGGTCGCGCCTTCATCGCGGCATCACCGTTCCTGGTGCTCGCGACCTCGAACGGGAATAGTATCGACTGTTCGCCCAAGGGCGATGCGCCGGGCTTCGTCCAGCTGCTCAACGACCGCACACTGCTGATCCCTGACCGGCCGGGCAACAACCGCATCGACGGGATGAAGAACCTGCTCGTCAACCCGAAAGTCGGGATTATCTTTATGGTCCCGGGATCGAACGAAACCTACCGCGTGACGGGCAGTGCGACGATCAGCACGGACCCGGAGTTGCTGAAGCGATTCGAGATGCGCGGCAAGCCGCCGCGCGTGGTCATGGTCGTCAATGTCGATGAAGCCTTCAATCACTGTCCCAAAGCCTTCGTGCGGGCGAAGCTGTGGGATGCAATGGCGCGGCCGAGCGGCGCGCCGAGCCACGGCGACTTCGCCGCCGCGCGCGACGGCAAGGATGCTGCCTACGCCAGGGAGTATAACGAGAAATATGCCGAGCGCCTGAAAACCGAGCTTTACTGACCAAATATGCTTCGATCGTTTCGACTAGCCCCGTTGGCTTTGCTCATTTTAGTGCCCCTTCTGGCCGCTTGTTCTCGCTCTCGACCGGAGGCGCAAGCAAAGGGTTCCACGAACTCAATCGCGCTGACTGGCGCAGGCGCGACGTTCCCATCAGTCCTCTACAATCGCTGGCTCGTGGTCTATCACGATCACAACCCGAAGGTTGCCATTACGTACGCGGCTGTCGGTAGCGGAGAAGGCGTTCGCCGTTTTATTGGGGAAAAGATTACTGATGGAGAAAAGGTCGATTTTGGCGCCAGCGATGCCGCCATGTCGGACGAGGAGATTGCCAACGCTGATAACAATGTGTTGATGGTCCCTGTTACTGCTGGATGCGTCGCAGTGGCGTACAACTTGACGGGCTTTCAAGGCGACCTCAAACTCTCGCGCCGCGCATACGCAGGAATCTTTAATGGCGAGATTAAAAAGTGGAATGACCCACTGATCGTGCAAACTAATCCGGGGGCCAAGCTTCCCGACATGGCCATTTCACCGGTGGTTCGCCAGGACGCCAGTGGTACGACATTCGCGTTTACAAAAAATCTCGATGCCATTAGCGAAAGGTGGCACCAGCAGTTCAGTGCCGCGATGCTTGTCAAATGGCCGGGCAATCCGATCCGAGCGAAGGGGAATCAGGGAGTGGCGGGCGCCATTGCAGGATCCGACGGAAGGGTCGGATATGTTGGATACGAGTTTGCGCGAAAAATTGGATTGGATACCGCCGCGCTCGAAAACAAGGAAGGCAAGTTTTTAAAGCCGCGGCCAGAGAGTTGCCGCGCGGCATTGGCGGCAGCTGAAGTGCCAGAGAATTTTCGTGTTTTTGTCCCTGATCCTACAGGCAAAGAATCTTACCCGATCGTAACTTTTTCCTGGATTTTACTGCGCAAGAAATACCAAGACCCCGCAACGGCGAAGGCTTTGCAAGAGCTTTTTCAATGGTCTCTGCGGGACGGCCAGCGCTATGCTTCCGAGCTCGGGTATATACAGCTTCCGACTGCAATAGCAGAAAAGGCTCAAGTAGCGCTTAAAAGCATTGGGACCGAGGGTTAAGCGTGCCAGTGTGAAAAGGGACAAGTGATCGGCCTCCAGACTCTTGGATCCATTTAGATGACGACCGATAGCGGCACCTAGTCCCGCCACCATCGCGGGACTGAAAATCCTCGTGTCGGCAGTTCGATTCTGTTTCTGGCCACATTTTTTTCGTCTTTTTGAATTCACTAGCCGCGGGTCTTTTTTGCTTTGGGCGAGCACGCGCGTGGCGGTGCTGCTCTTCACTTCGTCTCCCTTTGCCCGATCAACCCCCGCCAAGTTCGTAATGATTGTTATGCCGGATCCTATTCTTTCTAAATCGTATGAATCACTGATAAGAATGTATCGGTCACAGTGATCAGCTAACAAACCGATGGGCCCAACCGTCGCGTCGCTCGCCGGGCTCATCTGTTCAGACTTAAGGTCACACGGCAGCAAAACGAAATCGGATACGTTGCAATGAGCGCGCCTTTAGAAACCAAAACTCCGTCGCTCGCCGCCAACTGCCTGGTCTGCGGCATTCCGCTCGTGGGCTTGACCGCCGTTTTCTTGAGGTGGCGAGGCATTCGTCGAAGCCCGCGTAACTCTAATTGCTGCACACAGTGCGGCGCCCACCTAGAGGAGGGCCGCCTCGTGGAGATGACGGTGGTCTTCGCCGATCTCTCCTCTTTTACGGAGATGACGGGCCGCCTCGGGGCAACGACCACCTACTCAGTGGTCGATGAGTTCCTGCGCCTGGCTTCGACCACACTGATGAGCCACGGAGCCTTTATCGACAAATACATCGGCGATGCGGTGATGGCCTTATTCAACGTTCCTATAAAACGCGCCGACCATGCGGCGGCTGCGGTCGCGGCGTCTGCAAAGCTCCAACAGCTTCTTCCCGAACTTTCCGAACGTCTGGGCATGCCCCTGCAGGCGTCGATCGGCATAGCCTCGGGGTTTGCTCGTGTCGGGCGGCTGGGCTCAGACGACATCAAGGATTATACGGCTATCGGCGACGTCGTTAACCAGGCCGCGCGCCTGCAGGCGCAAGCCGGGCCCACCGAAATACTCGTGTCACAGGATGTCTATAGAGAGGTAGCGTCAGCCTATCCCGGCGTCCCAGCCGAGACGCTCGTCCTCAAGGGCTTCCCGCAACGCACTGTGGCCTATCGCTTGAACGGCAAGCCGCGTTCTGTGCTCTCGGCTGTCTCGTGGATGCCTGAAGATCGGCCGGCGATGAACTGGAGCGTTGTGACGCTAGCCTTCCTCGGCAGCGGCTGCCTGGGGAGCAATATTGCCGCCGCACTGGTGCTTGTCTTCGGTGGGGGCTCGGCGGGTGCGCTTTATGCTCTCGCACGCTGGTTCGACAGCAGCCCCGCCCGCGTGCCGCTCCTCATCGTATCGACCTTAATTGCTTCCATCGTCCTGGTCTCACTCGAGCGTCAACGCCGCATGCGCCGCGACTGCATAGCCCGTCGCTCGTGCCTTGAGATGACACCCCAGGAACGGCGCCACGTTCGGCTTGCGGCCGGCTTGGCAGCGGCGTCTTTGACGCTCATCGCGCTCGAACTCTTGTTGCACTACGTAATAGGCCATCCGCTGGTTACGCGACCTTCCTTATGAGATCACAGACATCTGGTTCTAAAGGATGACCGGCAATGATCGGCGAAGCTTTTTGACTTCCTAACCACGAGGGTGACAAATGAACGCGTTTTGCCGAGATGCTCTTCCGTCCGGGCGAACCACGAACACGAGCACGGCAGTCGACCGACCCACGTCCACTGATTGCGGCCTAGCCGGCCGCGTCCGCCCGCAAATCGCCTGCGTCAAGCTACGCGCTTGGCGCGCCGGCACCGCGATCGCGAGCAAGAAGTTGTGGAGTTGAATTCAAAAGTGCCCGTGCGGAATGAACGAAACAAAAACAAGAAAGTCTAGAAATAAAAGTTTGACCCTTAATTCCCTCTTAACCGGGCCTCACCGTTGACGGCATGTCAAATTTGACATACAGTTGCATCGGTGACTTCGGGAGAAAGATAAACCGCTCGTCTGGCTAGAAGGGGAAATCAAAACCCCGCCGTTGTCGCAGGCAGCGCGATTGGAAGCGGGATATTTGCTTCGGAGGCTACAACGGGGCGAAACGCTCGGCATGCCTCATTCTCGACCGCTGCCATCGATTGGTCCGCGATGCCATGAATTGCGGATCAACGACGAGCGAACGACGTGGCGGATCATCTATCGGATCGATTCTGATGCGATCGTCATTTTAGAAGTCTTCAGCAAAAAGAGCAGAACCATGCCTAAAACGATTATTGACGTCTGCAAAAGACGACTAAGGGAATACGATAATGCATAAGCAAAAGAAAACGCGTTTAGCAGCGAAGGGTTGGAAAGTCGGCTCCGTCAAAGAATTTTTGAGTCTTTCCGACGAGGATTCTGCCTATATCGAACTGAAGATCCGGCTTGCGGCGGGATTGCGAAGACGACGGCAAGAAAAGGGACTGTCGCAGCTAGATCTCGCGGCAAAACTTCAGTCGAGCCAATCGCGCGTCGCCAAGATGGAAGCCGGCGATCCGTCGGTTTCCTTGGACCTCCTAATCCGCTCTCTTATCAGTCTCGGAGCGTCGGAGCGCGAGCTATCTCAGATTATCACGACCTCGCGAGCCGCATAGTCCAACGGCCATTCATTTTCAGGTTTTCGGAATTACGAAAACATGAAGGTTCGCCGCGAATGCCATCATTCTAACGCCAGTCCGAAAACGTGCCGTCAGCCAAGCCGGTGGCGATTTTGGTGTAGGAACAGCGCAGCATCGACTGCGGCGTCGGCGACCGCGTCCATCCGCAAATCGCCTGGGCCAAGCTCCGTGCTCTGCGCGACCGCGAGCAAGAAGTTGTGCAGTTGAATTCAAAAGCCTTTGTGGGATGGACGAAACAGAAAGCAAGAAAGTCTAAAGTAAAAGTCGGAAGATAGATTGTTAACCTTGAAAGGCCTGTCGATCGTATCTTAGTTGATCGGTTGAGGTGCCTTGGTGGAATTCAAAATTGGTGGGACCAGCAAAAGCGGCAGGGCCGTTGGCCCTGCCGCTGGTAAGTAGACGATCTCAAATGATGTGCGTTTCCTCACGGCGTGCACGACACTTTACCTGAGCCACTTACGCATTGGGTATTGAGTTCTACGGAAATCGGGTTCGGATCAGCCACAGAGTTCAAGTTTCCGGGAACCGTACAGTTGGTGGTAGACCCGCCATCGAGCAGGACCGTATCGAAGCCGGTGTATTGAGCCGGCGGCGGGAAAGAAGCGGTGGACTTGATCGCAATATCCGCTTTCATCAGGAAACTCTCACCACCAATAACAGGAATACCACCTGAACCACAAAGCGTGCTCGCTGGAGCAGTTAGGCACATCGAAGTTCCGTGGGGATCAGCAACCGGACTACCACTGATAAAGGTCAATAACCCTGAAAACGTGTCGATTAGTGAGTTTGACGAGAAAGTTTTCACAGCTTGAGCTCCCTTTAGCTCAAAATCGTTGTTGAGTCCAAACCGACTATCGACACACTGCGCAACACTGCAGGTGTTTGTCATGACAACAATATAATGCGGGTTCTGAGGGTTACTCGATACTTTCTGGTTATTACTCTGTTTTGAGACTTGAATCGGATCGACCTGAGCAGCGTTATCATTGTTGGTGATAAACGAATAGGCTTTTAGACAGTCGGTGGGGTGAGCCAAAATCAAATGAATCTGGATTGTCGTGACGGTATCCAGGTTAGCCCGGTTTTGCGTGACCATCTGAAGGTTGGCAACCAGTTCCGATCCGTCGACCTGAAATGACGGGTTACTCGCTACGGATGCAGGAATATTAATATCGACTCTTGTCGAACCATGCCAGCTGACATTGTCGACGTTAAAGCTGTCGGTAACTGGATCGAGATCTAAGTTTGCCGAGCCCGTCTGCTTGAGGCTCAGCACTACCGGATAGTTGGTTGTGGGCGTATTCTTGCCGCTCTGAATGGATAAGTCGAGGGTAAAATAACCGAAGTTGCCGGCCGGGAATTGATAAGCTGGAACCGTGTAGAATAATTGAATCGTGCCAATTGCGTATGTGCCTTGAGAGTATTGGGTTCCGTTCTGGATGATAATCGGATTCGATGGAGCCATTGGCGTTGTGATTGCGGCCACTACTGCATCCTTTGCCAATGCTGAATTTGCCACTGCTGCAAACAGCAACGAACAGGAAAAATGCGAAGATAAACTTTTTGTTGGTTGTTTTCACCGTCGATTCTCCTTTTTTTTCATGTCGAATATCATCGAAATGTCTTAGTTCGTCTGATCACAGACCAAAAAAAATGGCACAAAATATCTGTTGCCGGTTTCACCACTCGCTCCCTGATATCCCTTGGTGACCACGTTGGGATGTCAGTTCATTGCGTCAACTTTGAGCGCACGGTGCGCTCTTTGATCGGCACCCGGAAGAGCACGGATTGTGCCATTACGTTAGAGAAGTGAGGATTTGAACAGTACCGATTACCGTGGGCATTTTTGGTAGTCGATTAGACTTACACTTTGTGGCAACTGACATTGCTACGTCGCAAATGCGCGGCAATCTGACTCGAAGGAGGCTCCCGATTGACCTGATTCCATCCGCATAAAAAGTTTCAGGCAAAGTTGCCGTCCGCCTCACCCGCCTTCAATTCCCGCGCGTTGACCAGATCTCTCCAAAGTCCTGTCAAGTTTAAGGCACGACCCGTGCTCATGTGTTCCTTTCAGCTGGGGTGAGGAACTCGCAGCTTCGATACGACATCTTTTGACCTTCCTTACCTCAGCGCCACAGGGAATGTCGAAATTTAAAACATTACCTTTCTGGAACGCAGTATCTATTGCCGCTCTGACTGTTGTAACTGCCATTTTGTACTTCTATTCGGCATTCTTGCTTAGTCTTTGGTTGCTAAACCAACAAAATCCCAATGGGCGGAACCACCGCGCGACGGGTAAAACTCAATAAGACTCACTGCCAACGTGCCAGGTGCTAATCAAGCAGTTGAAGGAGAGTGCCAATGACAACGCTTTCGCCGAAAGTCGATTCCCGGGTTGCCGACTCGTTCGCCACTCATAACCGACTGACGTGGGATCAATCGTTACCTCCCTACAGCATCGTTATCCCTGCGCGGAACGAAGAAGAGACCTTAGGCGATGTTGTGGAGGGATATCCGGGGCGGCCCATCACGGATGATCTCATCTTTAGTTGACGGACACTCGTCGGACGATACTGTCGTTATTGCCCGGCAGTACGATGCTCGGGTGATTCAGGATAACGGTCGAGGCAAAGGG
>CAVWLW010000063.1:0-102913 GCA_963755715.1 uncultured delta proteobacterium | reverse complement strand
TTTCGCGTGTTAATGATTTTCTTTATCCCGAATTTTCGACCCCCGGACAGCCGCTCATGTTTTCAACGAGATCAACGGCTATGCGGCGTTTGCTAGAATCGAGTTTCCTGTCGTTTGTTTCCTGTTGTGAAGCTAAAATTGCTCTTGACCCCGTTTTATCTCCGTAGAGGTATGGCCCTTGCAGCTATTACCTTACTATCTTCGAACCGTAGGCAAAGCCCTCCAGTGTTAACTCCCCGTATTTGAATGCCAGCGTTCATGGCTCGATCTTGTGTTTGTGCCTAGATCACGGACCATAAGAAAGGGGAAGACTTATGAAAATCTTCAGATTTGGACTTGGTATATGGATTTTTGCCTTTTTGTCTTTATTGCCTTCGCTTCTCAGAGCAGGCGACGCCACCAAACAACTAAGTACGACGATTGATGGTTTTGTACCAATCATCAGCAACACCCCGCGCGAAGAATTGCAGACAAATGGGATGCCTGAGAGCGCGCGTAAACTGGTGCTCGCTCGTTTCGATTTTTCTGAGATGACGAAGCGCTCGTTGGGTCAGCACTGCAAGTTGCTGAACCTAGTGACAGAAGCAATTTGTCGACGCCTTTACACAATGGCAATTGATTTCTTATGGCAGAATCGTGCGCTCCGCGCGAGGGGATGAAGTTCAATTCAACCGTGAACTTCAGGATGGCAACGATGTGAGCGTCGAGACCAAGGTCGTCCGCCGCTACAGTGATGATTTACCGATTGACTACTGGCTGCATAATGTCAACGGGCAGTGGAAAGTGTTCAATATGGTGATCGATCATGTGGATATCACCAAGAATGTTAACGCTCAATTTGAACGCGTAGTTGCCAAATCGTCACTTCAGGAGCTGCTCCAAAGGGTCAAAGATCAGAATCCGCGTTCCTGAATGCTGGAGTCGACTCCAGGGCTAGTGCAGGGTCTTTCATATCCTCCGCGTCTTCTTGCACGTACAGTTCGTCGGGCAGGTGAACCAAAGCGGGTAGGTGCGCCCGGCTGAGCCGAGATCCTGATCCGCGAACCACAGGGCAACATGGATGACAACGAGATAGGGCGGATTTGGGCGGAATATTACCCGAAGTCGGGGGACAACAGAGATGCCCTTAAAATATGCGGGATGATCTGTCGCCTGATACGAGCAGAGACCAGACGCGGTTTTGTTATTACTAGGTCCAGTAGACTACAGCGTGTTCTATATGCCTGTGGCATTCCCAAAGCCGACTTTGACGAGGTCGAAAAATGGTTGTTAAAGGAGCTGTGAGTAGGCGCCCAGTCTTAAGCGCCGGCCGACGTAAGAACCGGTGTCGCAGCGCAAGACCTGACCCTCAAGGGTCTTTTCCGTGCACTGGTCTTTACTTTCCGAATTGCCACGTGCGTATAAATTTCCGTCGTGATGCCCTATCTAACAAGAGCAGGCAGTGCGTTGGATTTATTCAAACCGTTGACCAAAGAAGCCGGTTCGAGAACATTGATCATCCTCCGGCTCCCCCAGAGCCCACCCTTGGTTCAAGCAGTTCAAACCGTTCAAGCGCTTCGCTCCGTTCCATGTTTATGATCTCATTCCCGATTCAATCCCAGTTCCTCCCACATCCAACTAAAATCATAGGCGATCTCGCCGGACCGGCGCTGGCGTTCCGAGTGGCTCTCAAAATCCTTGAGCAGCGCGACCAGTTTGGGACGCACCGTTTTCAAGCGCGCAGCGTGGCGCGGCGTGCGGTTGCCGAGAGCCGGCACCGGCTCGTCGAGCCACTTGCGGTAATGATTCTCGTAGTACTCGCCGAGAACTTTGCGCTGTTCTTCGATGGGAATATCCGGTTCTTTCGGTTTGCTTGTTTGCGGCGCGCGCTTGAGCGCTTGCTCGACGTCTTCGTAGCTGATGGCGCGAAATCGTGCCGCGCCGGCGAATAAATTCGCCAACTCGTCCCGCGCTTTCTCGGCGCGTTTCTGAGAAGTGGTTTCGAGCACGACGCGTTTTGCTTCGATGATGATCGTGCCGACACTGCGCTGAAAATCGCCGGCCGGTTCGAGCCAAACGTAGCTGCCATCGTCCTGATCGACGATATCGTCGCGATCCGCCAATGAGCGGATCACCGCGTCGCGGTCCGCCAGATCGAATAACACTTTAGCGAATATAAACGGCTCTCCGTCACCAGTGATGATCTTAGGATGGGGCGGCAGCGCGACGCGTTCCAACCAGAGCTTATGGAAGACTGGCGCCATCCTTTTGAAGAAGTCGGAGATCTCTTCATTCGGAAACTCATGCGTGAAGACTTGGTGCGCCTTCCTGAGGCCCTTCAGTAGACCATCTTTGTCCGCCGCCCGGAATAAATAGGGGATCGTTTCAAAAACCGTCTCGCCGTCTCCCCCTGGCCCGATCCGCGCGACAATCAAGTCCCACGCCACAATCTGCCGTGTCGCGGCGCGCTCGCGCACATACAAGCGTCGGTCGTCCCACAAGTCGCGCACTTCGAAGCCTTGATCGGGTTTCACTTCGAGGATCTCATACAACCGTAGATGGCTTCCTCGTAGGCCGTTCAAATAATTCAATTCTCCGGAGCTTAATTTGTTTCCTTCGGTTTCGAGATAGTCATCCAGCATCCTCCGACCGCCGCCGCAGTCGAAATCAAAGGCGAGCCAACTGTTGTAGGCGATCTCGACCTGCTCTGAAGTCATCACTTCTTCGAGCTGATGATCCGGTTTTTCGGAAAGCCAGTCGCCCCAGAACAGCGCGAGTGCCGCACGGTGCAGTTCCTGGTATTTCGGCCGAGCAGCGAAGCCCATAAGCTTAGCCAAAGCGCTGCTTCGCTCCGCCGGACGGTAGGACTGCGCAACCGCAGCGCTCTTGTTCATGCAGCACCTTTTAAATTTGCGTCCACTGCCGCATGGACAAGGGTCGTTACGACCCACGACACTCACTGCGAGTCCTCCGTTTCGTCACTGAACCGTTAAAAATGTTCAACAGCTTCGCTCCGTTCATTGGGGGACCGGTCAGTTCCAGACGTTCAAGTCACTCCATCGCTTCAAGCCAGTCAAAGCGTTCGCGGATATAATCC
Organism: uncultured delta proteobacterium; assembly: GCA_963755715.1. GTDB lineage: Bacteria > Desulfobacterota > Binatia > UBA9968 > UBA9968 > DP-20. Next base: position 99,837 of record CAVWLW010000063.1, on the reverse strand, counting down.
TTGCGTGTAGTCGGTCGAGTCGTTCACGCCAACTGGTTCATGACATGTGTCACCGTCGAGGAGCGATTTTCCTGCCTTGCCGTTTTCGGTATTTCTCGCCGCTCTCCCGCACGGCGCCCGTGTCGGAAGATTTTACAACCGCAAGCTTTGTGAGATCCAAAGGATTGCGCGTGGTTCGTTTGCTGGCATCGAGCACTTCGATAGAGACGATTCGCTTGTCTTTCGCGTAGTCGATGACTACACCGTCCAGCTCGATGGAGTCGTCGATGGGAACATTGGGCAAGAATTCGATGTTCAGAAGATCGCGGGCCGTGTCGTATTCAATTCTCATGGGTTTTTATCCCTCCAATATCGTTTGCCGCCTCGCTAAAGAGACCGCCGCCATGAACCACGCGGTGGCCCACAGCCTCAGGCTGAAGGGCGCCGTCCGGCGCTGAAGAGCCGAGGCGTTCGATGATCACGCGCACGGCTTCTTCGTGATTCGCTAAGGTGAGATTTTCTTCGGTGCCCGCCGTGCTTCCGGCACGTGTAAGCTTAAAGGTCGCCTGACCGCCGAGGTGATCGACCAAACCTGAAACGAGTTTGTGATCCTGATGCGTCGGTGTCGACGTTTCGGCGGTCTCGATGACCTGAAACTTTACCGTCGAGCTGCCGCAATTGAGGACCAGAACTTTCATCGCTGTCTGATTATTGGAAAACCGCTGGCTATATTGCGCGGGGCGGCGCTGATGATCAGCGCGCCATTTTTTTCAGTGTAGCTTATTTTTAGTGAGTGTTTGAGGGGGCGCTGGCGTTTCGAGAGCAGGGAGTTGACTGAGAAAGTGATGCCACCCATATCCGCAGGCGAATTTCATGGGGAATTGAAGTTTAGGCCATCGCTAACACTATCCCACAGCCCTCTTCCGCACATCATCGAGAATTGAGACCAGCTCATCAACTTCTTTGGACTCGAACACCCCGTCAACACCGCGCGGGCTAAAGTCGGTGTAGGGTGAATCGTAGAGCAGTCGCGCATCCATCGAACCGTGCTCGGTTAAATGGTCGATGATCAAATTCAAAAACTCGATTTGGTTGGCGCGCAAAGTTTTTCCGGTAAGAAAGCCGCCCAAAGCTTTTTTCGCAGCGTCGCGCTCCAGTCCGACCAATGAACGCACGAACAAACCTAACCCCTCGTTCGTGTCTTTAGCTTTTTGTAAATCTTCGGCGTTGCCGATTCCGCTTTCTGAGAGCATCCGCTCTAACTCGGCCAAATCAGTCGGGGTCAGCGGTTCATTCATCCGGAGTTTATACACGGAGATGTGATTCTCATTTGCTTTGAGAAACTGGCGCGCTTTGGCTCGGAATCGTTCGAAATCACTCGGCGCCGAAAACCCAGGCAGGGTGAATTCCCTTTCACTGCCCATCAAGTCTTCGAAGTCGGTGTAAATGGGCTGGCGCTGTTTTTTCTCGATCAACTTCACCAGCGAGCGCAATCGTCTCCTGACGTTTTCCAATATCGGCACGGTGACGTCCTGCCACCACTCATCGGTCTGTAAATCTAAAATCAGCGGCAACTCGGCCTGGATCATCGGGATGCTGGCTTTATCTTGGAGCAGACCTGCAATGCCTTTTACCTGATCGCGCAGGCGCGCAAAGGAAGGTTCGTGGCGCAAGACTGCGAGCTGCAGATTCAGAATCAGCAGGTCGAAACGCTTCGCTTCTTCATCTTCCGGATCTAGTTCCGTCGGCAGGCCCGCGACTTCGTGCGAGAGTTCGGCATACGCAACATCGTCTAGCTGACTCCACGCAGTTGTCGAAGCGTATTTCTCGACAAAGCGCCGTTTCGGCCGGACGACGAAGTTATTGACGTTCATCGCCGCCACTTCGATCCGCAGCAATTTCCGCCGTGGCTCGCCTCACCTCGTCGTCGCTCGATCCTGATCCAAAGGTGTCGGCAGCCTCGCCGCTGTGTCCGCCGCCATCATGCCGCGTGCTCAACCGAAGCCTTCTTGTCCAACTCCCCGATCAATTCCAGACGGGCGTTAAATAACCGCTTGGCGAGAGACTCGCTGGTAGCGCCTTCCGTGGCCGGCAGTTGCTGGCTGAAAAATTCGAGGTTCTGGCAGTAATCGAAAACATAGAAAAACTCTTTGTCCTTGCCCGGCCCGAACAGGTCGGGACAAAGCCGCGTTCCTCGCCCGAGCATCTGCCAAAATTTCGTCTTTGAGCGCACGAGCTTGAAGAAAACCAGATTGACGACCTCCGGGATATCGATGCCGGTGTCGAGCATATCCACGGAAATCGCGATGTGCGGGTCTTTGGTCACAATGGAGAAATTATCGATCAGGCTCTGAACATACTCCGTCTCAAAGTCGATGACCCGCGCAAACTCTCCTTTGTAGTGCGGGTAATTGATATTGAACCGCTCCGCGATGAACTGCGCATGGTCGTGATTTTTGGCGAAGACGATGGTCTTGCCCAAGCGATCCCCGCCGGCCACTTTAAGGCCGCGCGTCATCAGGTGCTCCAGCACCTTGTCCACGGTATCTTTGTTGAACAGCCAGCGGTTTACCGCCTGAGCTTCCACGCGATTCGGTATCGTACCGTCGTCGCTCCATTCCAGCGCATCCCACTCTTCTTTTTCTTCTTCGGACAGTTGGTCGTAGGAAATCCCTTCGCGCTGGAATCGTAAAGGCACGGAAACAGCTTTCGGCGGCACGAGGAAGCCGTCCCTGACCGCTTCGTCGAGCGTGTAGTTATCGGTCGGCACGCCGTTTTCAAGGTTAAACAATCGATAAGTGTTTCGATCGACTTCGTCCTTCGGTGTCGCGGTGAGCCCGACCAGCAGGGAATCGAAATACTCAAAGATCGCGCCGTACTTTTGGTAAACCGACCGATGCGCTTCGTCGATGATGACCAGATCGAAGTGGCCGACGCCGAACCGGCGCTGGCCGTCGTCCGCCTCGTCGATCAGCCCCATCATCGTCGGATAAGTCGATACAAAAACCCGGCCCTCGGCATCCTTCTCCGTAACCAGATTCACGGGCGAGGTGTCGGGAAGAAACCTCTTGAAAGCGTTGACGGCCTGTCGCACCAGCGCCACGCGGTCAGCGAGAAACAGCACTCGCTTCGCCCAGTTGCAGCGCATCAACAGTTCGCAGAGCGCGATCACCGTCCGAGTCTTCCCTGCGCCGGTCGCCATCGTCAGCAACGCCTTGCGGTCCAGGTCGCGCTCGAATGCTTCACCCACTCGCCGTATCGACCGCGATTGATAGTAGCGTTCAACAATGGACTCGTTGATTTTAGCGTCGGCGAGAGTCTTCCGAGCTGTCGCGTCGTTGAATGAGCAGTTCCAACTCGGCTTTCTTGTAAAAACCTTGCACCGGCCGCGGCGGATAGCTCGCGTCGTCCCACATCCAGTGGTCGTAGCCGTTGGAGTAGAAGATTATCGGCCGCTGGCCAAACTGTTTCTCCAGACAATCGGCGTACAACTTCGCTTGCTGCTGGCCGACCCGCGAGTCGCGCTTCGTCCGCTTTGCCTCGACGAGCCCGAGCGGTTTGCCGTCGTCGCCCCACAGCACGTAATCGACAAAGCCTTCGCCCGCGTTGTTGGGCATGCCGGTAACGGGAAACTCCCGGTCCTGTGGATTGGCGAGCGCCCATCCCGCTTCCTTCAGCAACAAGTCGATGAAGTAGTCGCGCGTCTCGGCTTCCGAGTAGTTGTGATCGTCGGGCCGCGCGGCGTTCTGCTTCTTCGCCTCAGCAACTTCGATGCGCAGCCGCTCCAGTTCGTCATCCAGCGCCTTCTTGCCGGACAGCAGTTCGGAGAGCTTTTCATCGCGCTCGCGAAGCTGGCTCTCCAACTTCTGCAGTTGTTCCAGCGTCTGCGCCGGGACGGCGCCGCTCTTAGGAAGCAAATCCGGATTGAATGAAAGATCGTCCGCCGGCTTCGCTCCACGCGCATAGGTGCGCGCCAGCCAGAACATGAAGTGGAAAAGTTCTTTCGTCGCCGTCAGCGCATCGAGTTGCCGCACCGGCTTGTGGCTGTGGACGGCGAGATTGCCGAGGTCTTTAATAACTTTGATCTTGGCAAAGACCGCCGGCCCGACGGCGCGCCGAAAAGTAGGCTCGTGAACCAGCGCGCTCAGGTGATCTTGATAGGGAAGTCGTAACGTCGAGTCGTGTTTATAGAGCCAATGAACCGCCAGCTCCAACGCCCGGCGCGCGTGGAAGCACGAGCTGCGCGAGTCCGGATAGACCAGCGACTCCGCCTTCGCCGCCGGCTCGAATACAGCAGGCCATTCTTGCGAGAGGAAAACGAACTGGCTCAAGTCGCTACCCTCTTTATTACCCTCTTTTAAGGACATTACCCTTTCTTGCCTGAGCCGATCTTGGTCCAACGAGCGCCGGGCCCGCGGCCGATGCATTTCACGCGTTTGCCTTTTTGACTGCCTAGCACGCGGCGCACCATTTCCCGGCTCACACCTGGGCATGTCTTTTCCAATTGCACGACGGTAAATTCGCGAGGCAGCCGCTCGATCGCAGCGAGGATCATTTCAGTCTTCGAGCCGCGCGGCGCTTTTATATCGCCGACTCTGTCCACCAGTTCCCCGTAAGCGGTCTTGAGAATGAACAGTAGGAAGTTCACATAAGGCCATGGATCGTGGTCACCCTCATGCCACTGCTGCGAGCTCTGCTCCAGCGTCTCGTAGTAGCGCTCCTTGTTCTGCTCGATCAGCCGCTCCAAGCTGATGTACCGCCCGACTTCATAGCCAAGATGGTAGCACTGAAGGAGCAACAGCAGCCGCGATACGCGCCCATTGCCGTCGCGAAACGGATGAATACAAAGAAAGTCGAGATTGAAACAAGCCAGCGCCACCAGCGGATGCACCCAGCGTTCTTTGAGGCAACGCTGCCAGTCGGACACCAACGCCGTCATATGCCGTGCGGTCTCGCTTGCGGGCACCGTGCGAAACCGCACGCGCCGCCGTCCGTCGGGGAGGCGCTCGACAATGTCGCTTTCGCTTTCCTTATATTTGCCGGCGTCCCAAATCTCGCCTCGGGTCAGCCGATGCAGCCGGCGCACCGTCGCCTCGGAGATCTTGATAGCGGCGAAATCGTCGTGAATCAGGCTCAACGCCTCCCGGTAGCCGCGCACTTCCTCTTCGTCACGATCGCGAAACAACGGCTTTGGCTTGACCAGCACGTCATGCAACCGCTTCGGATCCACTTCCACGCCCTCGAGTCGATTGCTCGATACTGCGCTTTCGATGAGCGCATGCTCGCGCAGAGCCTTGAGACGCTGCGGCGACTGACGAGTATACAGCTCCTGCTTGCCGCGAAACTCGCCAAGATCCGCGAGATACCAACTCGTCCCGCTGGGAATCGAATGTTGTCCCGCGCTAAATCGCCGCAGCGTGTTCACTACAGCTCCCCTCGAAAGGCGCGGTGCTGGAGCGAGGCGAAGAGCGCGTCCAGCTCCGCCAGCGACGCGCGCTGCGCCGTCTTCAGCTTCTCCACCGCACGAACTCGGCGGGCGAATTCGCGCTGCAATTCGATGGGGGGAACAGAATCGGCACGAACTCGACATCTCCGAAGATTGATATCGTTTGAGACGGCTAGCTGCCTGTTGATGTGCGTGCCATCAGCGTTGGAATCGTCTGAACGCAGACAGTCGCGAACGAAGATGTCAGGATCGAGTACGAATCGCGAGCCGAGCGGTATCTGAATGAGGCTGAATGTTCAAACCTCCAATTCCGACTGCAACGACTGCGAGTCGTCCGAACGTCGGCCGCCGATTGACGTACAGAATGTCGCCGACTTCGAGCAGCGTAGCGCTTGTAAAGTCGTTCGTGATCGACGTCCGATCGACTTCTCGAATATCGTGAGAGCTCGATGCCACCGTCATTCATGTCCAACGACGACGAATGTATTTGCCGGACTGGCATGGTCCAGCCGCAGGCATGAGCGATTCCGTAGCTGATCGCGCCGCTGCGACGATGAGTCAATCAGCGCGATTTGTCGGACGAGCGTTTCGGATTTGTAGCCGGGTCGCCGAAGAGGTCGAGGAAGAGGGATTGGGTGAGGGAGTCGAGTTGGGCGAGGGCGGCGCGGCGCTTGGCCCGCAACGCCTCCGCCCGGTCCAGCACCTCCGCAATCCGCCGCTGCTCCGCCAGCGGCGGCAGAGGGATTTCATACGCTCAAGAATCAACGTTCGGGTACGGTTGACTGCGCCAGCATGTTCGACGAACGCTCCGACACATCGAAGATCGGAGCTCGCCGCAGTAGATGATGAAACGATACGTCATCGAATATGCTCGTATGCCGCGGCGAAGGATGTCAACATTCGTGAGCGCAAGTCCGGTGCGCTCACGATAGTATGCGCCTACCGCAATTTGTACTCAGCAAGCGTGATCGCCGAACGAGAACGTCGCCGTGTCGAACTTCACGAGCAGACGTCGCGCAGTTCGTCGTCACGAAAGTCGTGCTCGATCTGTCCTGAAATCTCGCTTCTGCGATCAACGTTACACTGACGGTCAGATCGTCTTCGTCTGAAGATTCGCATCAGCGACGCTGTCGTCTCGATCGATCGTGCCGACTTCATCGAGCGCGACGGCTTTCCAGTCGGCAATCAGCTTCGCGCGAATCCGGCGTTCACTTCAGCATCCCCTCCAGTTCCTTCATGCCCTGCTGAATCTCCGCCTCCAGTTTGCCGAGGTTGGCGAGGATTTCGCCCGGCGGGCGGTGCGCGACTTCTTCGTGGACGACTTCCTTGTAGCGGTTGAGCGAGAGGTCGTAGCCCTGCGCGGCGATGTCGGCCTTGGGCACGCAGAAGCTCTGCGCGGTGCGCGGGCGCGTTCTTGCGTTCGCTCGCGCTTCCCGTCTGCGTCTGCGCCAGCGCGCGAGCACGTCGGGCAGATTGTTCTTCGCGTGTTCGTCGGCGGTGAGCGCGATCTTGCGGCACTGGGCCGAGCTTTTCCTCCGGCAACAGTCGCGTGCGTTTGTCGTCGAGCGACATGCCGTCGGCGTCCACGTCGTAGAACCAGACGTGGTCCGTGCCGCCGGAGTTGGTCTTGGTGAAGAGCAGGATGGCGGTGGAGACGCCGGCGTAGGGCTTGAACACGCCGCCGGGCAGCGAGATGACGGCGTCGAGCTTCTGGTCCTCGACGAGAATCCTGCGCAGCGTCCTTGTGCGCGTTGGACGAGCCGAAGAGCACGCCGTCGGGCACGATGACGGCGGCGCGTCCGCCGGGCTTGAGCAGGCGCAGGAAGAGCGCGAGGAAGAGCAGCTCGGTCTTCTTCGTCTTGACGATCTGCTGGAGGTCCTTGGCGGTGTTCTCGTAGTCGAGGATGCCGGCGAACGGCGGATTGGCCAGGACCAGCGTGTATTTCTCCTCCTCGCCCGCGTGGTCCTGCGCGAGCGAGTCGCGGTAGCGGATGTCGGGGTTCTCCACGCCGTGCAGCAGCATGTTCATGCTGCCGATGCGCAGCATGGTGTTGTCGAAGTCGAAGCCGTGGAACAGCTCGTGGTGGAAGTGCTCGCGCAGCTTCGCGTCGCGCAGAATCTCCGGGTGGTGCTCGCGCAGGTACTCGCCCGCCGCGACGAGGAAACCCGCCGTGCCGCAGGCCGGATCGCAGATCACGTCGGTCGGCTGTCGGCGCGGTCATCTCGACCATCAGCCGGATGATGTGGCGCGGCGTGCGGAACTGGCCGTTCTGCCCGGCGCGTGGCGATCTTGCCGAGCATGTACTCGTAGAGGTCGCCCTTGGTGTCGCGGTCCTCCATCGGCACCTGGTCGAGCATGTCCACGACCTTGGCCAGCAGCGCCGGCGTGGGGATGGTGAAGCGCGCGTCCTTCATGTGGTGCGCGTAGGTGGAGTCGTCGCCGCCCAGCGTGCGCAGGAACGGGAAGACGTGCTCGCCGACCACCGTCGTACATCTCGGCGGGCGCGAAGTGCTTGAAGCGCGACCAGCGGAGATCCTCGTAGGGCGCGGCCCTTCGTGGTCATCGTCGCCCTCGGGAAAGACGCGCCGCTCGATCGGCTTCTTCAGCCGAGTCGGCTTTGTTCTCCTCGAGCGTGTGCAGGTCGTCGAGCCGCTTGAGGAACAGCAGGTAAGTGATCTGCTCGATGACCTCCAGCGGATTGGAGATGCCGCCGGACCAGAAGGCGTTCCAGATCTGGTCGATTTGGTTACGAATTTCGTTGGTGAGCATGAATGTTTTTAGTTGTTCTTCCTAATCACAATGCAAAGATTTATTGCCTTTAAAAGACGCTGGAATGAGAGCTCGTCGAAACAATCTCGGGCAGGCGGGCGGCACTCTCCGTTGACGTCGGTCTAACTTGCCGAAATTTCGTCGCAGTCTACTGGATTTTGCGGCTTTGTGACAAGAGCGTTATGAAAGGATAAGGTCAAAAAGGATGGAAGATAAAAAGAGGCGTGAGGCTTGAGAGATACGCCGGCGGCCAAAAAAGGGGAGGAAAATATGAGCGACCTTTCAGGACCAAACGAGACGCTTACCCGTGAGCGGGTGAAAGAAATATTCCGCGAGAAGCAATACTCCTACCTGGAGCAAAAGGTCGAGCTTCTCGAAGTTCAGGACGACTCGTTATTGCTAAAAATATCTTTCCTACTGGAATACAAGAACCGCATGATCACGATCGAGGAGAAGGAACCGATCGCGGTGCCGTTCAAAGACTTCAAAATCGAAGACTGGGGCGACGGGGTCAGGAAAGTCGCCGATATCGAATAAGCCGCCGGGACTGCGAGGGCCCCCAGTGCGGCCGAGCTGCAACCAACAACGTTTTGTAAGGATAATTCACCACAGAGGCGCAGAGATCACAGAGGATTTTTTACTCTCATTCTCGGCGTCCTCTGTGCCTCCGCGGTGAGTTTTCTTCTTGGTTGATCCATTAGTCTAGCCGCCGAAATTTGCGCAGGACACGAACACTTTGACGGATACGTAGTCGAAGCGCCAACCCGGTAACGCTGAACGCGTTGCCAGAATCACGTTCGATCCGCCGCCGGGAACCGGTTTACGCCAGACTTAATTGCGCCAGCGAGGCGCGCGCGGTGCCGCCGCTTATGTCCGGAACGATTTTTAATTCGATCCCGGCGACGTTCTTCAGATCGACGCGGTAGTCCTCAATCTCCTCGATCGTATCAGGCGGACTGAACGTGTACTGCTGGCGCACTATTTCTCGGGAATGCTCCTCGCCGCTCGGCAACCAGCGCAATACGAATTGCTGCGTGCGCGCTCGTTCGCGTTCGTCGAACCGCAGATGGATACGCCCGAGGCTCAAAGGCTGGTCAAAAATAAGCTGGATACTCTGCTCACCGGGTTGCTCGGCCCGCCAGCCTGAGCCAGGGCCTGGAATCAGCGCCGACTCGACCGGGTTCGCTGCCTCTTCGGAGGTAACCTCGACTTGTGCCAGGTGATCGAGGTCCAACCAACTTTCACTCGAACGCGAAGTATCTTTGGAGACGGGTTGGGTTATTGTTTTGCGCATCGGATCCTCCTTCGAATCTTCCTGAGCCTCTCTCGCTCACACGTAATCGTCGTTGGGTCACTTCGCCCGCATCACTAATACCGGATCGCCGGAGTGGCGCACCACGGCCTCCGTTACGCTGCCGAGCATCCAGCGTTTCACGCCGGTGCGGCCGTGGGAACACATGGCGATCAATGTGTCCGGGTTCTTACGAGCCAAGGCGATGATCTCGTCGGCGGCGAAACCTTCTTTGGATACAACGGACACCTTCTCGACGCCGAGCTTCTTCACCTCGGCCGCCTTTTTTTCAAGATATTGGGTGGCCTCGTCGCGCACGCCGGCGATCAGTTCGTCGTAGTCGACCGCAGAGTACATCTCGTCACTCGCATAAGCGGAGGTGGGGAGGTGATAGGCGCGGAACAATACCACTTCCAACCCCAATTCCTTCGCCTTTTCGGCTACCGTCGGGATGATGCTCTCAGCCAACTCCGATCCATCCAAAGGTACGACGATCGACTTTAGCACCGCGGTCCCGTCCGACTTTGCTTCCTCCGTCGCCCGAACTAACAGCAATGGATTCGCCGCGGCCCGCAAGACTTTTTCCGTCACGCTACCCAACAGGAAGCGGTCGAGTCCGGAGCGACCATGGGTCGCCATGCAGATCAGCATGCCGGTGTCCGTCTCGCCCTTCTCGACGATCACCTCGTCTGCTCGGCCTTTTTCGACCGTGCATTTCACATTGGCGTCGCCGAACGTGCCGGCGACTCCGCGCAAATAACTCGCGCTCTTCTTCACGCCCTCTTCGATCATCGAATCGAAGAAGCGGGCCTTTTCGGCCGGTATATGAGCTTGCCATCTCGGCCATGTCGATCACGGCCAACAGCTCGATGGGGAGCTTCAGCTTGCCCGCCAGATAGCGAGCGTAGGGCAGAACTTTTTCCGCCGTCTTCGAACCGTCTAGGGGTATCAGTATCTTTGTATACATAGGCCCCTCCTGGTCTTCTGCGTCCGTAGTTGATCTCTCGTATACTTAACCTACACCCTGTCCTAATTTGCGCAACTCAGCATGCCAGCCGATATGGTTGAAATTATTACCCTGCGGATATCGTTCAAAATTTGCGCGGCCTGCGCAAATGATCTGGTCAGGAATGAATGGCTGGATCGTAAATGCGGGTGAAGGAAAAATCCTGACGAGTCGCACGGGTCCGAATAAGGCTACCTCCACTATGTCATTCTACCAGTCGGCGGGGTAGCCGAACGGAATTTTAATCAGCACCGATAATTTAGTCGCGGCATGACCCAGAAAAACGCAACGCGGAACTCGTGATCGCGAGTAGTTTCTCGGCAAAACCGCTATGAGAGGCTCATTAGAGGGAGAAGATCACAGCCTGGTTTTAGATTTGAAGGAGGTAACGCAATGATGCCAGCGTCCTTAACGATTCTATGAACGAGTGCGACTGACGGAGATAAAAGATTCTAGGATAAGACGCGGCACAATTTATTTGACTCGTGATGAAAGCTCAGTTCGATATATCGTCTTGTGTCTAGATTCCGGTACGAGGCCGGGACGAAAAATCTTCGATTCGGATTTGTCTGCCAATTGAAGGACAAATAAGCCGCCGGTTAGGCGTCTTCCTTTCGATCGAGAGCCGCGTGAATAGCGCTTAACAGAACATCCGCGTTGAACGGTTTGCTCAGGAAGTCTACGGCTCCGCCTTTCAGAGCCTGAACTCGCACTGCCGGATCGTCGTGGGCGGTGACGAAGATCATCGGAATTCGAAAACGGCTGCTGTCTAATCGGCACTGAAGCTCCAATCCAGTCATGACCGGCATATGAACATCAACGATTATGCAACTCGTCTTGTCGAGATTATTCGAAGCCAGGAAATCCTCGGCCGACGGAAAGATCTCGGCTCTGAAGCCGATGGAATGTATGAAACCCTTGAGAGCCTCGCGGACCGACTCGTCATCGTCCACAATGGAGACTACCGGAGTGTTGGAACTGACATCTCGCATAGCTCGTCCTGTTTTTCCAGATTCTGAACGTTCTTGCCCAAGCACAACCCGCGGCGGTAATCCAAGTGTGTCGGCGGGACAATTCTGTGACACAAGAATGCAGCCGCTATCAATGTTTGTCTTGCGGTATTGAGGAGGGAACACCCGCCCTCATTCACCGTTTGGCAGAGCTCAGTTTCTGCTCTTAGACTTGCTCCTTCCCAAGAGGGTCCTCATCACATGACCCATAAAAGCCGATGATGTCACCGTCGTGCTCCGCCGCAAATAATCCCGGCTACTGTTCGTTATCTTACGGACTCAGTTCAACCACTCCGCCACGTTTCCCGCCATGATGACATCGAGGATCTCTTTACAGTCCTCGATCGCGTTATCGACGGTCTTCGCGTCGTTCGAGTGCGATACGCCCTGTTTAACCGCACCGCGCAGGGCGCGTACCACCTCCTGCAGATGCTCATCGAGTTTTTCAGTATTGGGTGCTGCTTGCGGCATATGACCTCCGTGCCAGTTAGATGTAGCGACGACCTTTGAGCGGGTCGGGAATTTTGAGCCCCATGCTTTCCAGAATCGGATTGACCTCTTTGATGTAGTCCTCGCGCGCTTGCTCGTTGGAGCGTCGTTTGAGACCCCAGTAGCGATAACGCTCGGCGCGTGTTGAACCGCTTCGACCGAACATATCCAGCGCTCGCACGTACCAATAATCGATCGCCTTCTGCACCCGCTCCCTTTGCTGGTCGCCTTTCGACAACAGCTCCAGCGTTTTGTTATAGCCATATTCGATATGGCCGAGCTCCTCGGTCACGATGTCCGGCAGAATGCGCTGCAATGGCAGATAACTGCAGTCGTAAAATTCTTCCAACTGGTATCGGCCGATTCGATCGATCAAGAAACCGAAGACGGCATTGTCCTCCCAGGTCGTGATCAGACCGCGAAACGCATCGACGAAACGCTTTTCATTGGGTTGGCTCAGCACGAAGGTAACGTCAGTACCCATATCGCCGGCCAAGCGCGCCACTTTGCGAAAATGGTCGATCTCCTCCGCGGCGGTGCGTGCGACGATGAGTTGATCCAGCTTTGTCGGCGCAGCCGGCAGCATCTTCTCTATGTAAAGATGGGGTCCGCCGATTTCGCAGTCGGCCTGAATCGTCAGGACCCGTCCGAGAAGCTCCTTATATTCGGGGTCCATCTTGTCAAAATCCTTGAGCTCGATCTTATCGGTAAACATTCCTCGCCTCCCTTGCGTATTTCATTTGTTTCCAGAGAACCTTGTCGATTGACTAAACCGCAATAGAAGTGCCAACCGGTTTCACGGAAACAATACTAATTTCGCCCTTCCTTTCTCGCTTGTAGGAAAATCCGTAGTTTTATTCTCACGATTGGGTTTGAAATTCGATGTTAGCGGATTGTTCGAACCCCACGTCTAGCCGCGCCGGCTGCGTTTGCGAATGACAGACTCCTTGGTCTGTTCAAGTCCGCCACAACGGATGCAGCGAACGAATCTGCGCAATGCCCAAAGTTTCGCAGTGCTGATGATTTTGCATTGATTTTTTCCCACCGGTGAAAAGAAAACCGTGCGGCTCGCTGCGCCGATATCGAATGATCCTCACTTTATAGCGGGGCCCAGAGGAGGCGTTAAGATTCGCGCAGTTTGGGAAACGGCAGTGGTCTTGTTCTTGCTCCCATTAATTCATTGAATGCCGGTAGTACCCAAAATGCCGGAACGATAATAAGGATCGGTCATGGACAAAACCTATTTTGACCGCCTGCGCGGTCGCAGAACCGAAGTCGAAAAGACTCTCCGCCATGTTGAGAATGAAAGACGAACGGTCGAATCTAACCGCGAGCGGGCCGGAGCTGCCTACGAATCAAGAATCGATCTGCTCGACTATTTGACCGACTGGTACCGAGAGGAAACAGCTCGGATCGACGATGCGCTCAGGTGGGACGATCAAGGACGCTACGGCCTGTGCCTCGCTTGTCACGAGCCTATCGAAGCCGAACGTATGCGGTTTTGCCCCGAGACCGAGCTTTGTTTCGACTGTCAACAAGACCGCGAGAGGCTCGGAACCGGCTAAGTCCTTCGACTCGGTAGAGTTTCATCCCTGCGTAGATAAGTTGTCTTTGTCAGAGTGGCAAGTCGGCATTCTCATATCAGCCGCGACCGCAGAAATCTTTCGGAGTCGGTCCGGTCGGATCGAATCAAATGGGGAAGGCTAGGCGAGCTCTAATTCTTCGATCTTGCGATAGAGCGAGGACAAGCTGATGTCTAAAAGCTTGGCGGCCTCTTTGCGGTCCTGCCCTGCCTGCTCGAGGGCGCGCAAAATATGCTGCTTCTCAAATTGTCGCAGCGCGTCTTTAAGATTGAAGGTAAACGCGGGATTCTGTTGGCTGCTGGCGACGATCGCTGCGGGAAGGTCCTTCAGCATGATGCGCTCGCTTTCGGCGAGGATCATGGTGTGCTCAATCACGTTGTCGAGCTCGCGCACGTTGCCTTTCCACGGCAGCGATATCAAGACTCGAACTGCGTCTTCCTCGATGCCCTGAAAAGACTTTTTCAGCTCCGGGTTATGACGCTGGATAAAATGATCGACCAAGAGCGGAATGTCTTCCGGCCGCTCCTTCAAGGGCGGAATATGAATTTCCATGACGTTGAGGCGGTAGTACAGATCCTCACGAAAGCGTCCCGCCTCGACCTCTTTCGCGAGATTTCGATTGGTCGCCGCGAGCACGCGGACGTCGATGCGGCGCGGTGTCGTGCTGCCGATGGACAGGATCTCCTTTGCCTCTAAGGCTCGGAGCAGTTTGACTTGAAGGTGCTGCGGAATCTCGCCGATCTCGTCGAGGAAGATCGTGCCGCCTCCGGCTTTTTCAAACAGCCCTTCCTGATTGGCGAAGGCTCCGGTGAAAGAGCCTTTAATATGACCGAAGAGCAAGCTTTCCAGCAACGTCTCGGGCAACGCGCCGCAATTGACCGGCAAGAACAGCTTGTCCTTGCGATCGCTGTGAGAATGGAGCGCCAGCGCGATCAGTTCCTTGCCGGTGCCGCTGTCGCCGGTGATCAGCACAGTCGCTTGGGTGTTAGCGACTTTCTTGACCAACTCCAAAACGTCGCGAATCGCCTTGCTCTTACCGATGATGTTGTTGAATTGGTAATCCACGCGCGCTTACGTTCCATGAACACGGCTACGATTGCATCCGCTCGTTTTTACAACACGGCCGCCATGCTCACAAGCCTTGTCGATCGAGTCGCGGCCATCGCGTGAACGGAATTCAAGTAGATCGCTAGAGTCGGTCGGCTTCGGTGAGAATCGCGGGATCGTTGCAGAAGCGGCGCAGCGCGGACTTTATTTTCTGCCTTTGAACGCTTGCCGGCACACCCAGATTCTGCATCGTTTTCGCGATGTGGGGCCCGCCCAGCTGCAGCAACTTGCTGTAGATGGCGTCGATCTCGGAGCCTTCGATTTGCACGGCGATGCGAAAAGCGTCTTCGATCTGTAATTTGGCCGTGCCGTGGCTGAGATATCTGAGCAGCTTCTCTTTGAGCTCATCGGCCTTGGCGCGGCTGATTTCCGGATCGAGCCTTTCGTCGTCGTAGTTATCGATCAGCGCTTTACAGGCGAACAGAATGGCGGCGTGCTGCTCTTCGTCACGCGCCATCTCCCACCAAAAATCTCGCAGTTCCGGCTGATCGAGAAAGAGGTGGGAGAATCGGTAGTAGATTTTCGCAACTAGGCGTTCGATTTCGGCAAAGCGCAGCAGAGGATCGAACGGCTCGGGCTGGCTCATGCGTTTTTTAAATTTTCCTTGAGAAACTCGAGCAGCTCGACATGCTTTTCAGAGTCCCGGATCATCGAGTCCAGGAGAATCTTGAACAGTCCGTGATAATAGCCGCTGCCCTCTTTGCTGAGGAGTTTGTAATCTCTAATACCCGATTTTTCAAGACGAATGAGTTCGTCCGTAACCCCGCTTAATTTTCCACGGATCTCTGTGACGTCACCCGCTCCTTCCAGACTGTCCGGGGGTTTTGTCCACGTCAGGCTTCCCTGCAATGTCGCAACCATCGCATGAATGACCGCGCGATGTTTCTCCTCATCCGAAACGATCAGCTGCATCAAGAAGCGCGTAACCGAGTTGGGCATGCGGCTCAGGGTCTTTTTGTAGTAATCGATGGAGTCGGCTTCTCTAGCTTCGTGCGTTTCAAACTCGTTGAGCAACCTTTCCACCGGCGATATTTCCTCCGGTGTTTTCGTCAAATTCAGAATCGCGTTCAAGTCGGCAAATTCTTCCATGGCTTTTCTCCGTTCTTTTCTTAGGTTGAAAAGCAACGGTTATGCCAGAGAAAATGGCGCGAATTCCAAGTTGCTTGGGAGCGGCAACAATCAAATTTTCGCGATCATCGGAAGAGGCCCTAGTTGCTTTTCCCACCTGTGAGAAAAAGGCGCCCGGACTCGACTAGCTTGTTCGCTACTTTGGCGCACGATTCGGTAGCAAAATATAGCGATAGCGGCGGATAGGATGCAGTTTGGACAAATTTTTCGGCAGATCTCAGCTAACCTCCAAAGATCCCAGATAATCCGTCTGCAACGGCACTTCCTGGATCGAACCGTATACTGCGCGCATGCTGTAAGCGCGCGAGCCGCGCTTGGAAGTGATGACTTTATGAATCTCCGTGCCGATGTAATGCACGCCGGTCCAGTCTTCGATGGCGACACCGGCTGAGATCTCTCCCGCCGTCAAGAGCCGATGATAAGAGGGCCGGCGCTGGGCTTCGCCGTCGTAATGCGGGCAGCAGCTTCCCGGCAAAAAGCCCAGGCAATCCAGCGGCCGGAGCCCGTCGGAAAAAGAATCGGTCAATCCCTGCTCGAACCAGCAAATCGCCCCGGCGCTCACGCCGGTTAGAACAATGCCCGACTGCCACGCCTCGCGGAGAATTTCGACCACGCCCCAATCGCGCCACAGAGCGAGCAAACTTTTGGTGTTGCCGCCGCCGACGTAGATCACGTCCTGATCGAGCAGAAACGAGCGCAGCTCCGGCGTGCGCTTGAAAAACGTCAGCACCGACGGGCGGCAGCCGAGCTTTAGAAACGCCGCATAAAAACTCGCAACGTAGTGATCGGGCTCGCCGCTCGCGGTCGGCACGAAGGCAACCCGCGCATTCTCCGCGCCGCTTTGGCGAATCACGTATTTTTCCAGCTCGAGATTTTCCGGGTCGCGATAAAATCCGCCGCCGCCGATGGGAATGATCTGTCGAGTCTTGCCGGCCATCTTACTGCCTGTATATGCGTTGATGATGGGCGAAGATAAAGCAGTGTTGTCATCAACACAAGAGTATTTAATCGACCAAACGCATCCCCAAACCCTCGCCCCCTGGCAGAGGGAATGGTGAGGGTCCAGACGGCAATTTGTTTTACGGAAGTTCATTTAGAAAGTCATAGCGATGCAGGCAAAGTCGAATTCAAATCCCCCTTTGTCCCCCTTTTTCAAAGGGGGATTTTTTTCCGTGGAATTCTAACCCCTCTTTGGAAAAGAGGGAAGGGGGAGATTTTCGGACGGTATGACGTGGATTATGCGAAAACTTCTGAGACAGGAACTAGTACATGGTTTCCTGTATCAACAGAAAACAATCTATCGCCGGCGGCGTTTGCCACGACGGCCAGAAGTTGTTGATTTCTTCGACGGCGCTTTCTCTTCCGCTGCTTTTGGTCTCGAATTATTCGTCGCCGTGCAACTTCCCGGTCGAATCGTGTCCGCCAGCCGGCGCAATCGTTGCGCGATCGCCGTATCCGCCTTCCCGCGGCTTGTCCCGATTCGAGTCGCAGCTTTAGCATCGAATAAAAGGGCCAGCAGACACAACTGCTGAGTGACGGAGTCGAGATCCTTGGGCGCGATTTGAATATGGGTCAGCGCATCCCTATAGCGTTGACTCACTTGCTCGAACGCTTTCTCGCTTTTCTCATCCTCGTCGCCTAAAGCGCCGGAACACAACGATTCGACTAGATACGCGTCTGCCGCCATGACCGCGCTCCAAACATCGGGTGACTGCTTGAATCTGTCGTTCGCTTTGGCCGCGCACGCGACACACTCCGAAACGCCCTCTTTATACGTTCCTTCAAGCGCCTTCAGTGCCAACCCGTTGAGCGCCGGATAAGGATCGAATCGCTCGTCGGTCGCTTTCCCCGACCCGATCTCGTAGGCCGCAATGCTCTCCCGCACCGCGCTGTTGAACTCTTTCACCGTGGCTGCGGCGGTATCGCCGGCGATGATCCTGTTTGCAAAGATTGCCGCTTTGCGTTTGTTACCGCTGCCGATAACGGACGCGCGCTCGACGTTCGCCGACGAACCTGGCTTGTCCGTTCTTGCGACGCCATCATCCGCCGGCCCGGCGGCCATCTGATCTAGATTTTTCAGGCGCGCGAGCGCGCGCTCCGCCAATTCCGCATCTCCCCTACTCTCCGCGAGCCGCGATTCCAGATTGGCCAATTGCTCGATGGCGGCGATCGGCACGCGCCCGGTCTTGTCCTCCGCGGCGATGGCAGCGATATAGAACTTGCGCGCATCTTCAAAATATTCGACGCCGAGCAAAGCGTAGGTTTGCGCCAGCTCGAAATTCACGGCCGGTTTGCCCAGCCAATTTCTTGGGCAACGGCTGAGCAGTTGTTTAAGTTCCGCGCCGATGCTCTTGGCGTCCGAGAGGGTCATCGACTCGCGGCGCCGGTAGATGTGAATGCGCATCCGTTCGATTTGATCGATCAATTCTTCCGGCGCGATAAATCTACCGACGTCCTCGCCACGGCTGTTGGACTCGGCGCGCGGATCCACGCGCCAACCCGGATCGCCGTAGGCTTGATAGGCGCCCCACGTGATGCTGCTGCCGTGTTTGCGATAAGTCTCTCTGCGAGCTTCGAATACGGCGTCGCCGAACTGCAATTTGTCCTGCAGAATGCAGCGATAAAAAGCATCGGCGAAGGTGAGCGCAGCGTCGTCGTCGACCGCCCATCCTGCGGCGATCACACAGCGCACGCCGATCTCGATCAACTCGCGCGAGATGCTGTAAGCCAAACGATTGTATGCGATGGGCGTGGGATTCGCTTTTGCCAGGTGACAGCAATTGAGAAATACCAGGTCCGGGACGATCTCCATCTGGCCGATCTCCGCGGGCTCCCAGCAACAATCCATCGGACAGCACGACGCCGGTGCGAGTTACGCCGTCTGCCGCCGGCTGCTCGAAAAGCCCGTGCGCCGCGATGTGCACGATACGATACGGTTTTTGGTAAAGTGGCGTGATCACGTCCAGCGCCTTGCGCCCTTGGCCGATCGATGACTCGACCTGATAACCGTGACGATTCAAAGCTTCCACGACCGCGCCCGCCTCTTCTTCCGCGCCGGTCAACGAGTCCAATCCCTCGGCGGGTTGTCGATCGGGAAACGGAAACATCTTGAAGAAGTTTTCCGTTGACGGGTTACCGATCACGTAGGCGAGCGGCTGCAGCGACTCGCGCACTTGGCGCCGAAACCGGCTTGACGAGAGTTGCCTGATCATGTGCGCGCGCACGGCGAGCGGTTCCTGATCCGCGAGCATCAGCTCCCAAGGCAAATTAGCGCTGTAGCCGTCGAGCACGAGCACGATGCGGTCGAGCTGGCGCGCCGCGTCTTAAAATCCTGCGGCACCATCAGTTGAAACAGCGTCCGGCAAAACTCCGGTTGATAGCTGTGCACCCGAATCTGTTGCGCTATCAGCGACTCCACCAAACCGGGCTGGCGCTGCTGTACGATGGTTTCAGCGCGCGCGCGCTGGCCGACGTGTACGAAGCGCAACCGCTCGGCGATCTTCATCGGTTGCTTCGATCGATCACCTTCGGCTTGCGGCGATTCGTCGGCAGTCGGTTGGGGAGAATCGCTTTCATGGCTATCCGCGTTGGTGATGATCATGCGCGGCCAGTATGCGACGGCCCGCTTATCGTCGAGTCGTTGCCGAACACCGATGCCTCGATCCAGCCCTTCTGGCACTTCCAGACGAACGCCGAGCTGGCTGATATCCGCGTTGATCTTGGCCGCGAAATCCGTCAATGAGCGCATCGCCGAAATTGCGCTATCGAGACACAACTCGACGATTTCCAATGAGGATATCCTCAAAGAACCGCCAGTACCTCGCTGAATTTAAGATTGGCCTCGACGACGCCGCGGATCAGCGCTTCAACGGAGGCAGCGATGTACACGGTTCGCCGTGGAATTATAGCCCAATATAAAGTGGACAGAGCGATTTCACCGCTGCGTCCGCCGCTGCAGTCGGCGTATTGAAGAAGATAGCGAACGGCGCCTGTCCGCACCGCTTCGGTCAATGGGTTCGCTGTGAACGTGCCATCGTACTGCCCTAATCCCGTGACCACCGCCCCGCAAAAACTCCCGCGCAACCGCTGGCGTCTGTTGGGCAAGCGCAACACGACCACTGCGCTGCCGACCGTGCCAGCCTAAAGGCCCATGTTGTAGCGCTCGCTCAAAGCGCGGTCGACGACGTCGCGATCGATCATCGATTCCGCGCCGGAAATCGCGTCCTGTTCATAGTGGCCGACCATGATCGGCTGGGTCACGAAACGAAGATCCATCGCCTTGACCTTGACCCTCAGCGTCGCCACCTGTCGCGACTTCATGCGTTTGCGCTTCGATTTGCCCATGAGCGCGATGGCGGCCTCTTCGGGCATCGGTTAGCGTGGCGGCCCGGCCTCGTAGGGCATCGGGCTTCGCGGTTTCTCACGTCACGTTTCGCCGGCGGCTGTATCCGTCAAAGCGCCAGTCGCGCCGCTGCGGAGCACTTCGGTCACGGCGCTGAAATATTCCTTCGTGTTGGCCAGATCGCCGGGCACTGCGGGCATGTAATAACGCCGGCCGATGCCGCCGATCGCACCCGACTTCCAAGTGACCGTGCCGTCGCCTTCGACGTACCGATCATTTTCCATCGGCCGCCGACTTTTTCGACGCCGCAAGCGGTTCGGTGCGCAGCCATGCACGTAAATGGTTTTGTCTTTCGTGCTATTCCGGCAAACCCGGCGTCAGTCACCATCGCGTTCCCACAGCCATTTGCCTTGATTGAGCGCTGCATCGCTCGGCAACGCCGCTACCTTGTCGCCGAACCAGAGTCCTTCATCTCCGCTTTGAACGCGCGCCATCGCCCGGCGCTAAAATAATCATCGAATTGCGCGCCGCCGATGTCCTTAAAACCCGGCTTCGGCAACAGCTGCAAAGCGCCGCGGAACTCGCCGATGACGTCGAGAATGGTTTGCAGATCATTGGCGAGATCGAGGCGGGCGAGTGTGCGCAGCGTGTCGGACTTGCCGATCAGTGCTTCGACCATCGAGTGCGCGCCCTGGTTCGGCGTGCCGAGCATGATGAAGCGCGCGCCGTCGCGCGCCATCGAGTTGATCCCAGAGCTGAGTATTTTTGTGAATGAGCGAACGCACCACCAAACCGCCCATGCTATGCGCGAGGATCCGAATCGGGCGCTCGGGATTCTTCGTGTCATTGAACAGCTTGCGTAAAAATTCCTCCAGACTATCGGCCAGAATATCGAGCGGCAGACGCCAATCGTAAGGGAACCGTTCGACTCGGTGCGAATCCATGAGAAGCTTGTACAAGTCACCGACGAAATATCGAAGAGCTTTTCCGCCGTGATGCCGTCTCCCGCCGCCGATCCTGTAACGGCCGTCCAGCGCAGATCGTCGAGCCTGCGGTCGCGATATCGGGAACGTCGAACCAGATGCGGTCACTGTTATTTTTCCACAGATGGGAGCCCATGATTCCGGCAACACGACAACGATGGGCAGTGTGGCCTCGGCCGCTTCGCCGCCGCGGCTTCGGCGCAGAGCCGCGGTCCGGCTGATTTCTTCGGCCAGACTCGGTTCTTGCAGATCGCCGGGCAAGGCTTTGAAAAGCTCTAGGTGCTCGACCGCGTCCGAAAGCAGCCATTCGCGCAACGCCGCACGCGTGCCATCATTTTGAAAATAATGAAAATGCGACGTCGCCGGTCCTTGATCGAACAGCGCGCGCCCGCCAGCCTGACGCGCAATGCCGGCATACATCGAATCGGTATCGACGACCAGATCGTTGTCGATGCCGCTGAAAAACGCATAGTCGGTAAACACACCCCCAACCTTTTGAGCAGACCGCCGCCTTCGATGTCGCCGGCGATAACCGCCATTTGCGTGGACTCTTGCGGTTTGGCAACGGCTAAAAAGCGCGCCATCGGCGAATCCGGCAGCATCGCCTCGATACCCGGAATCAGCTTGGCGTCGGTGCGATTTTTAGCGATCTCAATAACGATACGCTTGAAGGCGTAGTAAAGCGGGTTGCCGTAAAGATAAGGGCACGCGGCCGATCAAAGTGAGCAAGGCCGAGAGAAAAATATCCAAATTTCCCGAAGCCAGCAGCGTGCCGCGCGCAGGGCAAGCGACGCGCACGTAACGTTGTATGGAGAATTGCTTCTCCTGCAGGAGAGCGCGCAAATCGCGCAGCCTTGCCCGGTGTTCGGCGTGAGCATTGGCGACTTCGCTCTTTATGCGTTCCCGCTCCTCTTCGGATACATCGCCGGGCTCCGGCAATTCCGCCCTAAAGCTTTCGATCAGCTCGTCTGAAAACTTCTCCAGGCACAATAGGTCGCCGACCAAGCCGCCGCGCGAATGTGTGACCAGGTTGATTTGCGCGCCTTTGGGCAACTTGGCCGCCAGCTCGATGGCATTTTCGATCGGGCTCTCCGAGAACGTGCGATGCTCAAAGGCGTAGATGCGCTCGCCGAATTTGTTCCCGAGCGATTGCCAGTCGTCGTTGCCAATTTTTTGCAGATCGCCGAAACTGCCTGTGCTCGACGATGCGGTGCCGTGAATAAACACAAGCAGCGGACCTGCCTTTGCATCATTCGTAAGCACTTCGTCATCAAGATTCACAAGATCGACCGCTTGGCCCATACCGCGAGGCCAGCGGTAGAGGCCCGGCTTTGGATCGAGCCGATTTTCGATCGCCCACATGAGCGCTTTGGTGCCGAGCCAGGTGACACCGAGTTCGGCATAATCTCGGATCTTGTCCTCGCGCATTCACCCCGAACCATTTTGCGGCTTCGCGCTTCGCCGCATCGATGATCGGGTCCGCAACCTCACCCACTGTGAGCGTGAATATCCGCGAGACGAGATCGCTCGCCGCAGTCACCAATGACGCCGCGGGATCCTCGCCGCGATCATGCAGCGCATCGAGCCTTATCGTCCCATCGGCCTCAACCGCCTTGGGCTTGACCCGCTTCAACGTTTCCCTAAGCTTGATCGCGCTGGTGATGACGGTTACGCCGTCGGCCATTTCGAGCACGATGATCTCGTCGTCGGCCGCTTGCAGCGTTTTCTCAACGACGCCTTCGGGCGTCGAGCGAGCGCGCCGGCCGACTTCGAAAGCCGCGGAGATTTTCAAGTAACCCTCAGGAATAAACTCATCGACCCGCGCGCCGTCGACGCCGCGCAGCGCTGAACGCAAAACGTTCGGCAGGTTGGGATGGGCGATCGGCGCGCCCGTGAGCTTCAGAGAAATATTCTCCGCCATAAAAATCTCCTGAGTGTCGGCGCGCTAGAGGTTGTGCATTGCAGCCGCGTATTCAGGCATGATTCAAATTCAAATGCGCTAAGAAGCGGCTCCGCTCCGACGACCTATTATAAATGAAGCGCGAGGTTTACGGGTACTGATTTTAGATAATGGCACGGCTTGAATTCGCTATGTCCTGATGTAGGGGCGGACCTGTGTGTCCGCCCTTCCCGGATAAGACAGCAGGATAATGAAAACTCGCCGCTCTTCGCCCGCGCGACGAACGATCTTCAGTAGAGCTTGCAAATCGAAGTGTCCGCGCCCCAGATGTCGACGCCGCCGATGACCATATCGCGGGCATCGAGCGTCAAGGCGGCGCGGGCCGGCGTTGCCGGCGCGCCGGGATAGCTCAACACGCGAATTTCCTGGTAAGGTCCGACGATCTTTTCCGCCGCCGGCAGCTCGATCCAGCGGTCGCGGCTGCCGGTGCTCACCACCGCATTCGCTTCCGCCACGTAATAAAGCAACGGCGAATCCACGCCGTCTTTGCCGCCGTATTCGTAGGTGACGAGGGTCGTCTTGATGCCGCGCCGCTCACAAGCGCGCAGGGTGAACATGACGTCGACAAAAGCATTTCCCGAGCCGAGCCAGGTGATCAGCGCGGCGTCGGCGCCGATCTGCGCCGCGAGCTGGGCGGTATTGTGCGCGACGACCTCCTTGCCGTGAATCGTGTCGTAGGAAATGCGCTCGAGAATTACGCCTGCGAAACTCAACCGGCCCGCAGCTTGCTCGCGATACAATTCCAAAGCGAGTGGATGATTCTGCCAGTCCCACGTCGTTGGGTAGTAACCAATCCCGCGCGTTGTATTGGTCGTCACCGCGCCGTCCAGTAACTCGTTAGGATGAATGAGCGTCGCCAGCGATTCACGTATCGGCAGGCCGTAATAACTCACTCCGGAATGCGGCTGCCCACCGTTGGTGATGCAGCCTTGGATCAAGACGACGCGCGGCAAGCCGGGCTTGTTTTCATGGAGTGCGAATCGCTCAATGTGTTCCGACGTAAGCCCTTGAGGGACTTGCGCCAATTTTTTTGCCACTTCGAATTCGGCTCTTTGAATCGCGGTATGCGCTTCGAACTCGCCCAAACCTTCCTTGAGTCGCATAATCAGAACCAGGTGAACAAACTTGCTGAAGCGTGAAGCTGCGGCCCCCGGTCCCCACATATCGAGCATCGCGCTACGCTCGACGCCTGTGCCCGCGCGAATCGTCCCTTCGTAGGCGGCCGTGGCGATGACAGTCATCCCGGATAAGCGACTCGTCAAGCCGCCGCCGACACTCTCGACCGGCCCGATTGTTCCCGGAAATACTTGACCATCACCGGCGAACTTAGCTCTCGGTTCGACGATATCGCGAATGCCGGTAATGCGCGCATGCTCACCCGGCGAAACAGTTTCGAATCTCGCTTCCTCTATACGTTCATCTTGCAGGACAAGTCGCGCGAGATCTTCGCGATCCAGTTCTAATGTTCCGCTTTGATAACGATAAGATTTGCCGAAACGAATCTCGCGCACCGGAAAATCCGCCAAATCGAGTTGCATAGGTTTCCCTAGTGATCATGCGATCATCATTATTTGAATGGGTTCATGATTGAAACGGTTTGAACTTTGATTGAACGATTTCGAACGGAAATCCTTCTAAATTAAAACAACCCTTCCTTTTCTAATTTCCTGACGATGCTATCGTCGACCAGATTCGCGCCTTTGAGTTGACGAATTTTTTCGTTGCTGAGGCCGAGCAGGCGAATCGCATTGTTGATCCCGTCGATATTGGGATAGACGCGCCGCTCGTAAACGTTCTTTATGACCTCGTAACCTTCTTCCGCATCCTCAGGACGGACGATCTGCAAACCTTTCGTCAACGTCGCAACCACCGCCGCTTTGTTTGCCGGCCGCTGAATAAATCCGATCGACTCGACCAAGGCGCGGACGACTTTCTCCGCCGTCGCGGACGAGGAGCTCAAATAGCTCCGCCGCGCCAAAATCGCCGTGCTCTGAAACGGCACGCCGAGCTTGGTCAGGTCCGCGAGCACCCGGAAGCCCTGCTTCTTGAGCATCGTGGCGTAGGCGTATCCGGCGTAGGTTGCATCCACGGTTCCGAGTACCAAGGATTGGACCATCACCGACTCATCGCCGACGATGCGCAAGTTGATCCGATCCCGTTTGGGTTCCAGGCCCCAATGTTCAAGAACCAGTTGGGTAATCATCCAGACGCCGCCGCCGATACTTTGGATGCCGATATTTTTGCCCTTGAGATCGGCGGGCGAATGAATCGCCGGCGCCGCGACCATGGTGCCGTTGAGCTGGTTCGCCAAACCGGCGACGAAAACCAGGTCGAGTCCACCCGCCATCGCGCCGAGTGCGGAACCATTGGCAGAGCCGGAATAAAACTGCGCCTCGCCCGCCGACAAAGCCGACAATGCCACCGCAGCGTTGCGCATGAAGATCAACTGGACGTCAAGATCGTACTTACGGAAAAATCCCTGATCCCGGGCGACGAGCAGGGCTCCCGCCCCGCGCTCGTTGAGAGATGAATATGCGATCACAATCCTGTTCGCGGACGTCGCCGCACGAGAAACTCCGGCCCACGCAACAAGCAGCAACAGACCCACACAGACCACCGATGGTAACTTCTTCAATGGATTCTCCAGATAAATAATCTTTGCAGCACCATTTGCCTTCGTTCGTAACAATCTATTTCTTTCTCATGAACCGGCGTGGTTCACAATCCTTCCTTCTCCAACTTCCGCGCGATACGGTCGTCGACGAGATCATCGGCTTTGAGTTTGGCAAACTTTGCATCGCTCTTGGCGAGAAGTTGGAGCGCGCTTTGGATCCCCTCTTTCGTCGGCACAATGCTCCGATCGTAGAGTAGCCGTATCCGGTTGTACAGATCTTCGCCGTTGTCCGTCGGCGCCAGCCGCAACCATTTCCTTAAGCTGCGGATAACTGCCGGCTGATTGTTCTTATCCTGAATGAATCGATTCGCTCGGATCAGCGCTCTGAGAGTCTTCTCCACGGCGTCGGGCGAACTATCGAGAAAACGGCGCGACGCCACCAACCCCGTGCCTTGATACTTGATGTTGAGGGTCGGCAGCTCGACCAGGATACGGCCGCCCTTTTGTGAAATGACCCGGCTATAGGTATAACCCAGCACCGCGCCGTCGATGACACCCGTCATCACCGCCTGCGCCAGGACCGAATCGTCGCCGATAGCGCGGATCTGAATTTTGTCACGTTCGGTATTCAGGCCCCAGTGATCGAGCAAGATTTGCGTAAACATCCAGATGCCACCGCCGATGCTTTGGACACCGAGAGTCTTCCCTTTTAAATCCTCCGGCGCGCGCACCTTCGTCGAGACGGCGAAATAACCGTCCAGCCGGTTGATAAACCCGGCGACAAAAACAATATCGAGGCCGCCGGCCATCGCTCCCAGCGATGCACCCGTCGCCGACACGCTGTAGAACTGCGCCTCACCCGCCGCGACCGCGGCGATCGCCACCGGGCCGTTGCGCACCTGGACGACATCGACATCTACGCCCTGTTCTTCGAAGAAGTGTTGATCCTTCGCAACGAATAAAAGACCCGCTCGCTCGCTGAAATCGGCAAAAACCAGTGACAGTTTTCTGTTCGGCGTCGCTGCCGTGCGCGGCGAAGCCGAGCGAATGAATTATTGCCAGCGTAATCGCAAGCCGTGTCGCTAAAATGATTAAATGCCGTGACGACATCGCTCGATCCTCCTTCGGCTCGTAGCGTGCCTCCGTGCGGAATAGAAACCAAATTAGTGTCATGGAACCGAAGTTCGCACCAAAATTGAATCGTCATTCCGGGCAAGCTGGCGATAGCTAGCGCGACCCGGAATCCAGAGTTTCAAAGACATCTGGATGCCGGTTTTCACGGCATGACGGGATGGTGGCTGTGATTTACTCAACGGACTTTGGTTCCGCCACCCTAGCATAAGCTAGACAATTACGTCACGGATCGCGCGGCAAGAAACTCGCCGTTACCGACCGGCACCAAACTCGTAATGAATTCGGCGTCGGCCTTCACCAAAGCTACGAACGGCGCGATCTCAGCAGGATGGGAGGTGGCGTTGTCGACAACGAGCAAGCCACCCCGACGGAGCACGCGCCGCAGATGCGGCCACCAACCGGAATATTCCGGCCGCTCGGAATCCAGGAAGATTAAATCAAAGGCGCCATCGGCGGAGCGCTCGAGCAAGCGGCCCGCGTCGTCGTGAACTTGCGCGATCGAAGAAGCCAAACCGGAGCGTGCGAAGTTCGTTGCCGCAAGATCGATCTTATATTGAGACTTTTCTACCGTGGTCACCGATCCGCCGATGTCCTGCGCCGCGCTCGCGAGCCAGAGCGTCGAATAGCCATTCGACGTGCCGATCTCCAGCACCCGGCGCGCAAAGGCAGCTCTGACCAGGACCGCGAGAAACTCGCCGGTGTCGCGCGTAATATTGAGCATCTTGCGCGGCCGCTCGGCGGTTGCGCTGTCGTTGTCGCGCCCGAACTGCTCGAGCTCGGCCAGCAAATTTTGCAGGGCATCAACCATAGCCTCTTCCCACGCCTAATATTCGTTTGCGGTCCGCGCCTCCCGGCGGCCGTTTCTAGGCGACAATTCTAAGAGTTGGCGTGAATCCGTGGTGAAATCTCTTTGAGAGCCTCTTCAGCGCCTTCGCATTTTTTGAAGTTGACGCTGCGAAAGAGTTCTTGCCGGGTCGTGATTTCCATATGACCGCAGGTGCGATAGGTCCGCAGAAGCTTCACATCGACCAAGTCATCGGCTCCGATACTCACCGGCGGTCGGGGCCAGAAAAATATCAGCTCGATCTCTCGCGGTCCGATACCGATCGCGTGAAAGCGCAGATACATCGAAGAGCCCAAGAACCAGACAGCCAAGGCTCCGGCAATCACGAAAAACCACGCTTGGCGCCCGGGCCGAGCCGCGCGCGCATGGCTTTTAGTAATCCACAACGAGCGAAGCACCATTGTCAGAGCAAACAAAAACCCACACAGGACGACAAACCCGAGCACATAAGTCGTCCACAAGGGAAAGTCGTCGAGAACAAGGAGTTTCATGGCAGTTTTTTTCCAGGATAGTATTTATCCCTCTGATACGCCATGTCAGACGGATTCACCCATGACATGTTGGTAGTGTTCCACAGTCGGGAACGGAATCTGCCTGCAAGCGGAATGGATTAGACTGAACCAAGCTGCCTCAATAACTAATCTGTCTGATAGCGAGGAGTTTCTTTTTTATATCGTCAGCTGTCAAGGTTGGTCTACAACCGGCGAATGCCGAACTACGAGCTTAATGCCGCTTCATGGCGTCGTTCCACTGCCGCTCATGCTCTGCCAACTTTTGCTCATCACAGATGGGGCAGAGTTGCCGACGCGTGCGCGGCCGCGGGCCGGTCAAAAAAACAATATCTCCGCCGCACCGTTTGCAGCGCAGCGACAATTGCGGAATCACGTAATACGGCAGCAGACAATGGCCCGTCGTATTCGGCAGGGCGCGCGCCAAGGCCGCGTAGTCTTCGAGCTGAAACTGAAACTCGTGGATACGTGCAAGTACTTCAAGTTAGAAAGAAGCTGCAACGGATCAAGCCGGGCGTCGAGCGGCTTTACACCCATCAGAGAAAGCGATTCCAATTCTCGAAGGTGGCTCAATGGCTCGAGCGACTCCACTTCAAGACAACGGCGCGACGCGTCCCAGCTGGGGATCGTCGAAATCGAGATCGCGCGCAGTCCGTCTAATTCGCCAACCGGCGCAAGACTTTTGATTCGCCGGATGTGTCGCAGCACCAAGCACTTGAGCTCCACGAGTTGATCGAGCCCCGCCAGAGTTGGCGGGTCGTCCAATTCGAGCGCCGCCAAATGTGCAAGCGCGCGTAGCGGCGCGAGCGACGTGATCCGTGGCATCACCAAACGTACGCATGTGAGCGCAGCGAATTGTCGTGATGACCTCCAAGTCACCTTGCGTTGCATGACCGATCGACACGCCTTTTAGATTGGTAAACTCTTCAAGCACACTTACGGCTGTAAGCTTTGTGTCGAGGCGAACAAACTGCGCGTCTGGTGGCGGTGTTTTGGAGCGCTCGAGACCCACCCACTGCTGCGCCTTCGGAAAGTAAACTGCCCACGGATAACTTAACGCGTCCATTGGAGTACCGTTAAAATTGACAATTCTCACGACTTGCCGACCGTCTGTCAAGCTCACCTGACTCGATTCTCATCGTCCGATACGCCCCGGCTCCTCGGCACACCGGGTGGTGACATCCATGCCTTTTTTGAGTAGAGTCCAGTTCAGGACTACGGCCGGCATTGTTCCGACATTGGAGGAAAATCGCTTGGAAACCGCGGCGCGCGAATTTCAAATCATGGTGAAAACGATCGGGGCGATCTGTAACCTCGATTGTCATTATTGCTATTACTTGGAGAAAGAGGATCTCTATCCGAAGGGCTCCAATTTTCGTCTCAACGACGAGACTCTCGAGCGCTACATCCAACAACATATCCAGGCAACGCCGGGCCAGATCGTCAGTTTTTCATGGCACGGCGGCGAGCCGACGCTGCTCGGCGTGGAGTTTTTCCGCAAAGCCGTCGAATTTCAGAAAAAGCACCTGCCGCCGGACAAGAAAGTCATCAATGGCATTCAAACCAACGGCACGACGATCGATGACGAGTGGTGCGAGTTCCTCGCCAAGGAGAATTTTTACATCGGCCTCAGTCTCGACGGGCCGAGAGAGTTGCACGATCACTACCGCGTCACCAAAGGACAAAAGCCGACGCACAAACAAGTTGTGCAGGCGTTCCAGATGCTGCGCAAGGCCAAGGTGCACGTCGATCTGCTCTGCGTCGTCCATGATGTCAACGTAAAATATCCGACCCAGGTCTACCGTTACTTCAAAGAGATCGGCGGGCAGTACTTACAGTTTTTGCCGCTGGTCGAGAAAACCGGCGATCCGAATAGTCCGGTGCATAAGCGCTCGGTGCCGGCGGCGGCCTATGGCAAATTCCTCAACACGATCTTCGACGAATGGATGCGCCACGATATCGGCAAGATTTTCATTCAGCTCTTCGACGAATCCGTGCGGCCGTTTCTCGGCATGGAGCACGCGCTGTGCATTTACCGCGAAACCTGCGGCGACGTGCCCGTGGTCGAGCACAATGGAGACTTTTATTCGTGCGACCACTATGTTTTGCCGGAATATAAAATCGGCAACATCCACGACCGCCCGCTCGCCGAGATGGTCGAGGATCCGAAGCAGCGCGAATTCGGCCAGAAGAAATGGACCAGCCTGCCGAAGTACTGCCGCGAGTGCGAAGTGCTCAGCATGTGCAACGGCGGCTGTCCCAAAGACCGCATCATCAAAACGCCGGACGGCGAAGAAGGTCTCAATTATCTATGCGCCGGATTGAAAGGCTTCTTCACCCACAGCAAACCCTACTTCCAAAAATTCGCCGAGTTGGTGGAAGCCGGCGAGCCTGGTGAAAAGCTGATGGAGATCGTCCGCGCCGCTGACGCGAAGTCGTCGGTGCGACAGGCCGGCCGCAACGATCCCTGCCCCTGTGGCAGCGGCAAGAAATATAAGCGTTGCTGCGGCGGTGCCCGCCCGGCTGCATAGCGCAAATCGTGTTCGTGTCTCGTGCTCGTGATCCGATTACTCGATCTTAAGCGGGCGGTCACGACTACTCGATGTTTGTGACCTTTGTACTACTATGCTTGAAAGTTTTCGCGGCGAGTGTAAATTCTCTGAGGCACTGCTGCTAAGTTGCTGAATAATGAGTAAATACCATGTCACCACGAAGCACACGAAGACCACGAAGGGTTAGGATCTTGATATTTTAAAACTTTCCAACTTCGTGCTCTTCGTGACCTTCGTGGTAAACTCCGGTTCCCTGCTTTGGTTGTAGCTTTGTCGCGTTGGGCTCTTTGTGGTTAATTCTTACAAGCCGAATTCACCGAAGGAATACTCATGACTTTGTATGACGACATGATGGCAGGCGTCATCGACGTCCACTGCCATATCGATTTCGAATTTTCCGCCAAAGAGCGCAAGCGCGAGCCGGAGTTCCTCTGGCTGCCTAAAGCCGAGGCGATGGGCGTGCGCGGCGTCGTGCTGAAATCGCATTGGTGGCCGACGATCAATGTAGTTCCCTACATTCTCGCTTCCGTCGAAACCAAGGTCGAGCTGTGGTCGAGTGTCGCGCTCAACAGCACCGCCGGCGGGCCGAATCCTTGCGTCATTGAAGCCTGCGCCGAGCTTGGCGGCAAGATGGTTTTTCTGCCGACCTGGAGCGCGCGCAACGACGTCGAGCGCAAAGGCTTCAGCAGCCGAATCAAATCGTACTACAAGAGCCACGCTAAATTAGAGAACCCGAATTATTATTTTCTCGACGACAGCGGAAAACTCGTCCCGCGCGGTTATGAAATCATCGAGGCCTGTAAGGCACACGATCTAACCTTGGGGATGGGCCATGTCTCGTGGCAAGAGTCTTTGGCTTTCATCGAAGCGGCGCGCGACCTCGGTTACAGCCATAGAATCGTCGTGAACCACGTGCAGAGCCACATCATCGGCATGCCCGTGGACGCGATGAAGCGCGCGGCTGAAATGGGCGCGTTCCTCGAAGCTTGTTGGAATGCGCTTGCGCCCGGCAGAATGGACTCGCCCGACCTCGTCAAGCAATTCCGCGAAGTCGGCTTGCGGCAATTCATCGCCAGCACCGACTACTTCCGTCCCTATAGCCCCAACCCGGCGGAACTTTTCCGCATGTACTTGGGAATGTTGCACGAAGGCGGATTAAGCAGAGGTGAAGTCAATCAAGTCGCGTCGATCAATCCGGCGCGGCTGATGGGGATCGCGTAGAAGTGAATGCCTGCTATGCTTCTTTGAACAAAAAACTCTCTTCTTGAAACGCGTCGCGTACTTCTTGAACCAGTTGCGCCAGCGCTGCTTCTGCAGCCAGAGGCACAGATCGATCTTCCGCAGCCGGATTGGGCAATTCAGCTGAAAAACCCGCAGGTCGGCACTGCGCGCAAAGGTGATGCGGCGAGCGATCAGAGCTTACGCCAGGGAAGCATTCGGCGATCAGGAAAGCTCTGCCAACATTGAGTCGGGATTCGCCAGCATCGCCGAACCTTCGATCAGATACCTGCGCTGACGGCGGCGTATCACATTCCTTGATTTCTGAACGCGACGAGCTGATACTCGTCCCCAAACTCATGCAGTAATGTGTTCGGCGCGAAGCACCAGCGGCAGAAATTCATGCGAGGTTTCGAATGTCCAGATGCCGTCGAATCCGGCATCGTCGGCAAAGCGCGCCACGGCGGGCATTTGATTCAAATCGTGAACGAGCAAAGCGGCATCGATCTTCATGACGTTCCTCCAGTGGGCTTGGCTCACCCTAGCAAAAACGTTCATCGGCCAAAGACGCGCCGCACAAGAAAACCGATTGACTAACGGCCGCCAATACATACAATTGCCGCCAATCGTGATTCAACGAAGAAGGACGCGGAACAGGCATGAAAAAACTCGCTTGGCGTTTTGGCGCGTGGTCTCTGCTGATGATCGGCATCTTGGCTTTGCCCGCGCCGGCGCAGGAGAAGCCGGAAAAAGCGCGGGTCGCCGTGGCGACAAGCTCGATGGCCTTTCTCGTGCCGTTTATCGCCAAAGATCGCGGCTTTTATCTGAAGCAGGGCGCCGAGGTCGAGCTTATTCAGATGCGCCCCAACATCGCCGTCGCCGCGCTGCTGAGCGGCGACATCGACTATATCGAACTGATCGGCTCCGCGATCCGTTCCGCTGCCCGCGGGCTGCCGATCCGGGCCATCTCCACCAGCATCAAGTCGCCGTTTTTCAGCGTTATCGCGCAAAACAAGTTCAAAAGCGTGAAGGATCTCAAAGGCGCAACCATCGGCATCGCGTCCATCGGCGGGACGAATCATATCAGCACTCGGTTGACCTTGAAGGAGTTCGGTCTGGACCCCGAAAAAGATGTGAAGCTGATCGCCATTGGCGACGAGAAGCTGATATACGACGCGTTTAAAATCGGCCGCACCGACGCCGTCGTCCTGGCGCCGCCTTATTCGATTCAGCTCAAGCGGGAAGGCTTCCCCATCCTGGCCAATACTGCCCAATACGTAACGATCCCGTTTTCCGGTCTCGGCACCACGCTCGACCGAATCAAAAGCAACCGCGCGCAGATCAAAAAATTGCTGAAGGCGGAAATCGAAGCGCTGCGCTACCTGCGCGACAATCCCGCAGGAACGGTCGAGGTGATCCGCAAACGTTTTAGCATGGACGACAAGACGGCGCAGGAATCCTACGATGTCGTTGTCGACGCTTTCAGCCGCGACGGCCGCGTGCCGCTCGACGGCGTCGACATCCTGCTCCAGATCGAAAAGGACCAGAAGCTGATTCCAACCACTGTCACACCCAAAATGGTCGTCGACGCATCGTTAGTGGAAGAAGCGTTGAAGGAATTGGGCGGTAAATAAATCCGGCCGGCCGACAATAACGTCGGGGCCGTTGCGGCCGTTTCTGCAGCTAAAGTTTTTTCACGCGCACCCGTTGTTGCAAGCGCTTTTCACCGGTCTGGTAATGTTCGCCTTGCACCGCGAGCGCCGCTTCCGCTTCGTCTTCTTCCGACCATAATCCCAGATTGTAACCAAACCACGGCTCCTGCGGCTTCAATTTCGGCAGTTCCAAGCGCTCCCAAAGTTGTTTCGCGCGTTCCATATATTCTCTTTTTGGCAGCGACACCGGCGGATAATCCCATTTGCGCGTGGCGTCGATCAACATCGCCGAGCTTCCGGCAATTTCGTCGAGAGAGTTTCCCGCCTCCTGTCCCGGCGGGAATACCGACGGGTCCATCTGCGGCGTGCGATTGCGAATGATCAGCACGTCGCGGTGCGGCTGCATGCGAAACGCCATGGCCCAAAAGAGCGAGTCTAAATTGCGCGGATCGATGTCTTCGTCGACGGCGATGACCATCTTGCCGGTGGCGGGATTGTAGCCGACCATGCTGTGCAGCGCCTGCCAGACATGCGCCTGGTTGAGCTTTTTCATTTTGATGACACAGATCTGGCGCACCGCGATGCTATGAAAAGCCACTTCGATGATGCCCGGAATGTTGCACTGATCGCGCAGGAAACGCAGATAGTTTCCTTCGGCTGATACCTGACGCATCACGCTCGACTCGCTCGGCGGCATCTGGCTGATGATCGTCGCCAGGATTGGATTCTTACGATGGGTGATGCATTTCACTTCGAAGAATGGATTGAGCAAGCGCTCGGCGATATAGCCGGTGGATTCGCCGAACGGCGCTTCGGGTTCCAAAAACTCGGTCGAGATTTCGCCCTCGATCACGATCTCCGCGTTGGCGGGCACCAGCACGTCGTTGGTTCTGCACTTGACGACCTCGATCGGCGCGCCGGCGAGCCCGCCGGCGACGTCGAGCTCGCTCACGTTAAAAGGAATCCGCGACGGCGCGGTGTAGGCGACGCAGGGCGGCGCGCCGATCACCAGCGCGGCTTGCAGCGGGATGCCGCGTTCTTGGCACTTGCGCCAGTGATAGCCGCCATGATTGCTCGAGCTCAGAAAAACTCCGGTCCGCGTCGGGCTTTTGATATGGCCGCGGTAGTTGCCGATATTGATGTTGCCGGTCTCGGGATCCTTGCGTGAACCAGTGCGACGCCGTGGTAAACGGCGCGCAATCGTAGCCAGGAGTTGAGATCGGAATCGGAAATTCTCCGAGACCGCCTTTCTCCATTAGCGATTCGATCCCGTGTAAACGACTTCATGCACCGGCGCATGATCGACGATTTTCGGCGGAATCGGATTACTCTGCGCCTTATTCCAGCGATCGACGATCTCTTCGGGTTTGCATTGGAGACCAAAGCCGTAAATTTGGCGCGACGCCGCCAATGTGCCGACCACGACGGGAATGTCGTACTTGCGTCCCTTTGCATCGACCACATTGGTAAACATGAATGCGCGGCGCTCTTCTTCCGAAAGCCCGCGAAACTGCCAGCGCACCAGCGGCATCAGCTCCGTGTCTTTGTTGATCTGCTCGTCGATCTTGACCAGCAAACCCGCCTGATCCAGCGCCGCGATATGCTCTCGCAAATCCTTGAAATAACCCATGACCGAATCTCCTTAACGAAAATATCGTCAATGGTGATATTTGATTTTCGGTAGCGGGAACTGCCAGTGAGCCGAAGAACCGATGTGTGGACTATATTCCGGATGGTAACTGCACACTGATATTTGAGATTCGTGAATTTCTCTATCGTAGCCCGGATGGAGCACAGCGAAATCCGGGACTCCGAAATCACTCTCCCGTCATACCTTCGGATAAATTCGGATCATCGGCCCAATCGGCACTCAGCCAACCCATCCGAACAAACCGATGAAAAGAAGAATATGGCCAGTCGCCGACACGTGTGACGAGACCATGCTTGACCGGGTTGTAATGGATGTAATCCACGTGCGCAAGCAAATCAGCTTCATCGCGCACCGTATGTTCCCAAAACCGCCGTTGCCATACGTTGTATTCTCCCTTGGCACTTTGATGGATCGGAGCGCCCGCCAGCAGTAGGTCTTTCGAAAATCGCGCTTTGATCAAACGCCAGCGGTGCGAATAATCCGCGTCGCCCGGCGGCAGAGTCCAGACACAATGCAAATGTTCGGGCAAGACAACGATCGCATCTATCGTGAAGGGTCGTTCACGCCGCGCGTGACGAAAAGCCACGCGGAGTAAATCGACATGCCTCACGAGCCAATCGCACTTGCGGTCAGTCAGCGCTGCCGTGAAAAAGTAAGTTCCACCCGCAACGAAATTGCGGCGGTAGAAAACCATGAGGAGTTGTACGACGGAAGACTCATCTTGTCCAACTCAAAGACCCCGGATTTCGTTTCACTTCATCCGGGCTACGACTAGCCCTTCGAACTGCGTCCTGAACTCTGTAGCCCGGATGCAGCGCTGCGGAATCCGGGACTGAATCTTAGAATCCCAGCGCGCAGCCGCCTTTGCGCGGGTCGGAGCCGCCGACGAAGGCTCCTGATTCGGGGTGAATCATGATCGCGTGCGCGCCGCCGAAGCTTTCCGGATTGCCGCCAACGACTTGGTGGCCGCGGCGGGTTAGTTCGTCTTTGACCGATTGAGCGATATCCGGCTCCAATCCGACTTTTGCTCCTTCGATATGATTAAACCGCGGCGCCGAGATCGCCTCCTGCGGCGTCATGCCGAAATCGATGAGATTCGAAATGATCTGCACCTGCACTTGCGGCTGCACGTGGCCGCCTTTCAACCCGAGCGCGGCATAAGGTTTGCCATTTTTGAAAATCAGCCCTGGCATCAACGTATGCACGCAGCGCTTGTGCGGCCCGATGCAGTTGGGATGATTTTCATCCAACGAAAAGAGATGGCCGCGGTTCTGCAAAATGATTCCGGTCTCGGGCTCGACCACGCCCGAGCCGAAGCCCATGAAGTTGCTTTGAATGAAAGAAACCAGATTGCCTTCGCTGTCGGCGGCTGCGACGTATTCGGTATCCGTTCCGGTGGGCACGTTCTCGTATTCACTCGCAGCCTCGATCCAGGCGAATTTGCGACCGCATCTTTTCCACACGCTTTGTCGCGTAAAGATCTCGCACCGGCACTTTCATGAAATCGCGGTCGGCCAAGTGCCGGTCGCGGTCGGCGAACGCGAGTTTCTTCGCCTCGATCATCCAATGCAGCGCATCGGCGCTCTGCGGTCCCGCGTTCTTCAGATCAAAGCCTTCGAGAATCTTCAGCATCTCCAACGCCACGAAACCCTGCGTGGTCGGCGGCATCTCGTAAATATCAAAGCCACGATAATTGGCGGTGATGGGCTCCACCCAATCCGAACAATGATCGGCAAAATCTTTGACCGCAAAAAGTCCGCCGAGCTTTTCGGAGCAGCGCACAATCTTTTTTGCGATTTCGCCTTTGTAAAAATAATCGGCGCCTTCCGCGGCAATCTGCTTCAGCGTTGCCGCCATTCGGGGGTTTCGGAAAACCTCGCCGGCCTTGGGTGTGCGACCATCGATGAGATAATTGATCGCCGCACCTTCATCCGCTTTCAGTCTCGCTTCAGACTCTTTCCACTGTTCCGCCGTCAACTCCGCCACCGGGAAGCCTTCTTCCGCGTGACGGATCGCTGCTTGCAACACATCCCCCAGCTTTTTCTTCCCGTAGGAATTCAGCAGGGTCGCCCAACCATGGACGGCGCCGGGAACGGTGACGGAGTGAATGCCGCGCTGCGGCATTTCTTTGAAAGCGCTCTTGCGGCAGAAGTCGAGGCTCGCCGCGTAAGGCGATCGGCCACTGGCGTCCAGCGCCCTAATCTTCTTTTCTTTGGCCGAATAAAAAAGGCAAAACGCATCACTGCCGATGCCGATGGATGAAGCTTCCACGACCCCCAACACAGCTGCGGTTGCGATCGCCGCGTCGATGGCGTTACCGCCGCTCATGAGAATCTGCACGCCCGCCAACGTCGCCAGCGGCTGGCTCGAGGCGACCATGCCGTTTTTCGCGATCGTGGAAAATTCTTTTGCCATAGATTCCTGCCGTGAATGCGCGGCGCGCCTTCGATGACTGGCGCCGCCTAGCGCGTTTTGAGAATCTGCGAGTAGAGCTTGGCCGTCTCGTCGAGATTTTGCATTTCCTCGGGGTGCACCACGTAACGCTTGTAGCCGCGAAACAGTCTTGCCGGTTTGGGTTCGACGTCGCTCCGCGATGGGATCCGTTGGAAATCCCAAAGTTTTTCCTGGCCTTCTTTCGAAAGTGTAAAATCGATAAACAGCTTCGCCGCGTTCGGATGGCTCGCCTTGGCTCCCGCCATCACGGTGTTGACCGAGATCACCGCGGGCTCAAGAGGCACCCAATCAATCGGCGCCCCTTTCTCGGCGAGGTATTGAATGATGTTGGCATAGGCGATCACCAGGGGAAATTCGCCGGCGGCGGCCAACTGAACGCGCACGGTGCTGCCGCGCATGACCACCGGCTCTTGTTCCGCCAATTTTTTCAGATAATCGAGCGCTTTGTCTTTGCCCCAAACGGCAATCAGCCCTTGCAGAAAGGTCGCGTACGTATCGTCGACGGAAATTTTTCGCCCTTTCCATCTCGGCTGTAAAAGATCGTTGTAACTGCGCGGCACGACTTGTCCTTTGAGCAGATTGGTATTGTAGCCGAGCACCACCGAGTTGACGTAAACCGATGTCCAGAAGCCCTTTCTATCTTTCAAGTCATCGGCAACCATTTTGCGCTCGGGCGACATGTAAGGCGCCAATAGTCCCATATCCATGAGCGGCAAAACGATCTCGCCGGTGCCGTGCACGACGTCAAAAAAGTTTTTCCCGGCTTTTGCCTCGGTTAGAACTCGATTCAGCAACGCGCTCCCGCCTAAACGAATGACGGAGGGCTTCAGGAAGGAATATTTCTGTTGGAAACGCGCCATGAAAGCGTTGCTCTGATCCGAGCTCATCGTCGTGTACCAAACGATCTCGCCTTCCTTGCGCGCCGCCTGGACTACTTTCGGGTCCGACCCGTCTTGCGCATACGCGGAAATCGCGAATGAAGCGACGATACACCAAGCGAGGCAAAGCTTTCGCCGAACCAAACTCATCGAACCTTCCTCGTAATCGCTTGCACTTACTTTTAATTGAAATTTATTTCGGCCAGCGGCGATCGACCGCCATATCGACCCAATGGCCATCGGGATCCTGGATTCGATGGTCCGAGTCTTTATCCGACTTCGAATCGATCTCGGCGTTAAATCCTGCTTCCTTCAATCGTCGCTTGATGTCGTCGAGATCGTCGACCTCGAAGCCGAAATGGTTGATGCCCTCTTTTTGGTCGTCGCGTTTGGCTTCGATGAGCGCGATGTTGACGTCGCCGTCGGACATATAAATCGCCCCGCCGAATCCGCGTTTCGGCTCCAGGCCGAATATTTTCTGATAGAACTCCACCATCTTCTCGCGATTTTTCGTCATCACGGCCACATGTCGAACTTTAGGTCTCATGTTTTTACCTCCTGCTCGTTGATTCGATTTGCTCAAAGCGAATACAGCTTCGCGGCGTTTTCCCATTGAATTTGCCGCTTCTCCTGATCCGGCACCTCGGCAAAACTCCGCTCAGTCGCGCTGCTTGGTATTGGGCCAACTCGAGGTCGCCAGCGGAAAATGGCTCGACCACAAAATATTTGCGCTGCCGAGATAGCGCCGCACCCGAAGACTCATGTGATCGTACCAGCAAGTAAAATAACATTGGCGCTGGAACAGTTCCGACGGCTTCGAAGTATAGCCTTCCGACGGCAAACCGTCGGCCTCCGACTGATAGTCCGCATACTCGATTTCGTAGGCGCCCCAGCCGAGCGAACTTTCGGCGAACACGATTTTCAGCTTGGGAAAGCGGTCGAGGATGCGCGAAAGCAGAAAATTCGCCACCACCGCAATCGAGCTCACCGAGCGCACCACACCGCTGAATGCCGCGGCCACCGCCGGTGAGAATGCATCGCCCGGCCGCATCTGAATCTTGGGCGACCCGCCCGCGTGGAAGCAAAGCGGCACGCCGAGCTCTTGGCAAGTGGCCCAGAGCGGATCGTAAGCCGGCTCGTTGATATGCGGCACGGCGCGAAGCTCCATCGGCGACGCCGGATAGATGACACCCTTATGACCCTTGGCAACGGCGCGCTCGATCTCCGCCACCGTCCGCTCCATCGGCCAGATCGGCACGATGCATTGCGGCACGAACCGCGGGCTGACGTCGGCCCACTCGTCGATCAACCAATCGTTGTAAGCCTGCACGCAAGCGAGCTCCAAATCCGAATCGTCGAGCTTGCCGAAAGTTTCCGCCGCCAAACCGCTTACGCTGGGATACAGTATCGCGCAGTCGACGCCGTCCACGTCCATCGCTTTCAATCGTTCGCGCGCGCTAAATACCATCGGCGGCACATCGTCCCAGCACCTCACCTCCTGGCCGCGATCTGCCATAGCCGCGCCGGCTATCGCGACGCCAGGCAAGGACAGGCGTTGACCGTCGACGATCCAAGCGTCGCTGCCATCGGCCATGCGCGCCACGTGGGGAATCCTGTCGCGCCATTTTTCCCGCGACAGGCGCGCAGTCCAAACCTCAGGATGTTCCTGCACATGATCGTCCGCGCTGATCAGACCGTGTTTAAATTCCATGTTTAACTTTTGCCGTTGGTAGACTAGCTACGTCAATCGATACAACCGCGCGGCGTTGCGAAACAACACTTTTTCGCGATCGGCGGCTGAAACACCTGCCAGCGAATGCTCGACGGCGTTCCAGGAGTTCGGATATGTGGAAGTGATGTGCGGAAAGTCGGATTCCCAAAGAATATTGTCGACGCCGATGCAATCACGCAGTTGGATGCCGACCGTTTCGAACCAGAAATCGACGTAGATCTGGCGCCGAAACAGCTCGCTGGGCCGAGTAAGAATCCCTTCGGTCCAAAGGTGGCGCTTTTCCCATTCGCAATCGCAAGCCTCCAGAACCGAGCTCACCCAGCCTAGCCCCGTTTCAGCAAAGACCCAGTTGAGCCGAGGAAATTTGTCGAGCATGCCGGAAAAAATCAAATACGGCACGAACTGCGTAGCCGTGCAGAAATTGCGCAGCGTCGAGACGCAATGCGACTGTCGCCGCGTGTAGCCTTTCCATTGGGGCAATGACAACTTTCCAGCGAGCCCGGCAGACGCATGTAAATGGACGCCGACGCCAAGCTCCTGGCAAATATTCCACAGCGGATGCCAAAAAGGATCGCTGAGATTTTTGAGACCTTGCACCGCGACGCTCGGATCCGCCAACATGTTGATGCCCATGTGGCCGGTTTGAACGGCGCGCTCCACCTCGCCGACGATCGTTTCGATGGAACTCATGTAAGGCACCGCGGCAAGCGGAATGAAGCGGTCGCTCACCCGGCGAAATTCGGCGAGCGCGTCGTTATAGGCCCTGACGCAGTCAAGCTCGAACTCCGGGTCGCCGTAGAAGAAAGTGCCACCCGGTCCGTTGGGAAACAAAACTTCGCCATCGACCCGGTCTCTGTCCAGCGCTTCGAGGCGACGCGCGGGATCGTAGACTTCGAGAGGAACTTCCTCCCAGCGCTGTGGATAGTAGCTCCGCTGTTTCATCGCCGTCGGACAATTACAAACGTTGCCGCCTTGAATCTCGCCGTTGACCATCCAGCGCTCGACGGGAAAAGGAAACTTGTCTTCCCGAACCTCGACCAAGTGCGGGATTTTTTCTCCCCACTTTTGCTCGGACATGCGGCTTGTATAGGCGTCCTTGCCAAGCTGGCCGTGCGAATCGGAACTGATCAGACCGAATTTTATTTCCATAGCGATTTCTGAAAATTGTTAACGCCGCACAAGATGACCAGCGCGCGCCGCCTGGTTGCCGTTACGCCCCGGGCGATTTCATCTTGAAGACAAAAGAGGGGGTGCCCAAGCAAGCGGCACCCCCTTCTCGATCGTTCCCATCGTGGATGACATCAGAGGCAACCGTCGCCCGGCCTCCATTCAGTTTCTTGTGGTTCTTGAAACTCGAAACTGATCCTTCACGCCGCCGCCGATTCCTCGATCTGAGCCATCGCGGTGGCTAACGCACTGCGATAAGCGCGATCGACGGCGAGACTGTCGAGCGCCGAGCGAATCACTGCCTGCGCTGTCCGCTCATCGGTAATGTGGCGATCGTAGATCGGCTCGAACATGTCGGAATGATCTTCATCCGCCACCATGTGAACTTTGGTGTTGATGTCGAGACCCTCGATCGTGCCGCCCTGATCGGCGACTCGCTTGTGCGCAAAGCGCGCCGTGAAACCGCCGCCTTTGACGATCGCCGGGTTGTTCTTGCGCTCGGTAATGTGATTGACCGTCAAGGCTTCGATCCACGGGCTCGTCGTCGACAAATACATCCAAGCCATGAGCGCCGCGCGCACGCCGGGAAGTAAATTCGCTTCCGCGGCGGCTTCGGCCATCTGCTGGTCGGTCAAGTGCGCCGATCCCATCCGTGCGTCATAAATCAACTCGTCTTTCTCGTGCTCCCAGATCGCGCGCTTCACATCGAGCGGCGCCTTCACCGCTGCCGCGCCCCAGCAATCGCGCCGGCTCTTGATGTAGTGCGGATAATGCACATCCCAGATCGCTTGCCGCGCGGGAGTCAGTTTCACCGCAAACAACTGCCGGTACTCCGGCGTTTCAAAATGACGGTTCACAATCGTGTTCAGTTCTTCGCGCACTTTTGGCCAGAGACTCATAGTGACCTCCCCTTTGTTGCTCTTTCAAAAAAATTATCAGTGTGTCCACCATACCTTCATCTTCGCGCTTCTGCAAAAGCACGGTCAGCGCCACCCGAGCTCCTTTTTCACCTCGCGCAACAGGTTGAAATCAATGATTTCCAAGGGAGAAATTTCTTTCTCAAACTTCCCGCTCGTGCGCGCAAATTCCATGCTGAGCAAGATCCCTTTCTCGTTTACCTCTCCGTTCGCACTAAAAGACTTGCGGGCCAGATCGTAGGTCGACGCGGCGATTTCGCGTTCGACTCGATACCAGCTCTGAATCACGTCGACCGTTCCGGCTTTATTATCTTGAACATACCGAAGGCCGCGCAGTCCCGCGCGCAAGACTCTTTTGATCTGCTGGGGATTTTCTTTGAGTTTGGCCAGAGTGGTTGTGACGCCGGCGAAAGGAAGACTCTCAATCACGTCCGCTGCTGCGACGATCACTTTAAGGCCGGCTTTTTCACCTTCGATCACGCCTTGCGAGCCTAATAGTGAAGCCTGCACCAACCCCGTGCTCAGCGCTTGCAAGCGTAGTCCCTCGTCGCCCACCGCGCGCAGGGTCACATCTTTTTCCGGGTCGAGGCCGACCGCTTTAAGAACTCTTACCGTCAAGAAGTGTGTGGCGGTGCCCAAAGCGCTGATCCCGATAATTTTGCCCTTGAGATCTTTTGGTGACGCGATTCCTTTCGCTCCGACCAAAAAGTCCATCGGCTTGTCGGCGAACACGCCGGTGATGACGAGGGGCACGCCACGCATGCGCGCCGCGATCGTGCTGCCGAGCACCGTGGTGTAATCGACGCTGCCAAGGGTTAGGCCGGGAATGGCGACCGCGGGGCGAATCTGCACCAATTCCGGTTGCAGGTTTTCCGGATCGAAGAAACCCTTCTTTTGCGCCACGACCAAAGGCAAAAAACTCGTCGAAGGACTTGGATAGGCAAAGATGATTTTTTCGGCGCGGACCAAGCCGGCCCCGGAAACCCATAGGCTGATGACCAGCGCAATTAGATAAGTGCGCAGCGCGCTCATGGCAGACCAAATATTTCCCGATAAAGCTTCAGGCTCTCTTGGGCATCCTGGGCTTTTTCCGGATGAAG
Source organism: uncultured delta proteobacterium (assembly GCA_963755715.1). Taxonomy (GTDB): domain Bacteria; phylum Desulfobacterota; class Binatia; order UBA9968; family UBA9968; genus DP-20. Next base: position 56,321 of record CAVWLW010000063.1, on the reverse strand, counting down.
GACAACGCGTTTGAACCCTTTTATCAATCGCGGCGGATTGGGCTCCACGCCGTTGCGGAGCGTGACCCGGCTAAAACTCTGTAATAGTTCCTGCCCGGCTTGCGACAGGACAAAGTCGATAAATAGTTTCGCGGCGTTCGGATGCGCCGCCTTGGCGCCGAGCATGATGCCGTCAAACTTGATCACCACCGGCTCCAAGTTGACCCAATCGACCGAGGTGCCTTGAGACTTAGACCACTCGACCGTGTGCGTATAGGAAATCGCCAGCGGAAATTCACCGACCGCCAAGAGCTGGGTTCGTTGAGTCGCTCCTCGCCCTATCGTCGGCGCTTGCGCCGCTAAAGCTTTCAAATATTCTACGGCGGGCTTTTTCCCCCACGCTTGCTCGAGGCCGACCAAAAGCTCGTAGTTTTCATCATCGATAGAAATCTTGCCGCCCTTCCACTTGCCGTCGAGCAGGTCTTTGTAACTCTTGGGCGCGTCTTCCTTCTTCACCTGTTGAGTATTGAAGCCCAGGCCCGTTGGTAACGCATAGGTTCCCGTCCAATAGCCCTCTCGATCTTTTAGATCCGCGCTGAACTGGCCGCGCTCCGGAGAATTGTAAGGCGCGATCAATTTTTTCTGTTTAAGATCGAAAATAAATTCCGGCGTGGTCTGCGATACCACATCCCAACTCGAACGACCTGCCCGAGCTTCGATCAAGATCTTGTTGTGCAATCCTACGCTGCCGCTGCGCCAATAGCTCGCTTTGATGAACGGATAGAGTTTCATGAACTCGTCGACGATTTTCTGCGACTGATCCTGGGCGATGGTGCTCCACCAAGCGAGCTCGCCTTCCTTCTTGGCTGCTTCGATGATTTTCGCGTCCGCGGCGAAAGCGCTGCAAGGCAACGCTCCGAGCAGTGCGAGCGACACAAAGAGCGCGGCAATTATTCTTGAAAAATGAAACTTTTGAAAAGATATCACAGCGGAATCTTTTCCTGCGCCAGCGCGATACCCTTGCGATACATCGCATTAAACGCCAAAGAGTCTTTCGCGGCTTGAATCGCCGGCGCTTCTTTATTGCCGGTGGCGTATTCGGCGAGAAACGGCAAAAACATATCGCTGTGCTTCTCGTCCGCCTGGCTGTGCGCCTGCAGGTTGGGAATCTCTTTCCAGGTAAAGCCCATGTCCTCCATCCATTTTTTTGCCATGCGCGTCGACTGCCCGCCGCCTAAATCGCCGAGCAGCCGGTCATCGTTGCACCATTCGGTGATCGTCATGCCGGCAAGCGACTCGGTCCAAGGCATCTCGCTGGTCATCCACGACCAGGCATAAAGCGTCGCAAGAGTTTCCGGCAAAGGTTCCGCACGGATAATTTCCTCGGGCTCGAGACCGACTGATTTTCCTTGCCGAATAATGAGATGAAGATGGCCGTAGTCGGAAAAATCGTCGCGGATAATTTCCTCGTATTCATGCTCCAAGATGCGCTGCTTGACGCCCAGCACCGGGCAATTGGCCGACACATGTGCCCAGCAGTCGCGCCGATGGCGCACAAACAAGCTCTGCTGTTTCACCATGACGGCGGCCCGGGGCTTGTTCATCTTGATCGAAAAATAAAATTCCAGCTCGGGCGAACGAATATAGTCGCGCACCAATTCCCCTAGACACTCGTGCCACTGTTTTTCCGTCATGGCTTTGCTCCTTTGTAAAGCTTGTCGGTGAAACCTTCGTGAATCAGCCGATCGATGATGGTGTTATCGTAAAGCCTGTCTTTGGGCGCGCCTTTGGCGCCGACCATTTCGAGCACCGTATCCACCGCCGCCGGATCGATGCGCGGAACAGAATCCAAATATCTCATGACAAAATCATGGTGCATCTCGGCGCTGCCGCCGCGCTGCCCCATGTATTTCTCGAACAACTTGAGCGCTTGCGCTTTTCGCGTCTTCAGCGCTGCGATTCCTTCGATATAAGCTCTGACGATCGCGTCCACCGACTTCGGCGATTTTTGTAAATAATCGTTGCTCACGGCCAACAGATTCATTGAAAAAGGAATGCCGAGTTCCGCGGCGTCCACCAGCATTCTTGCCTTCGGCCCCGGCGCCTGAGATGAGACTCGCCCTTCTGCCTGACGCGCACGAAACCCCATATCGGCTTCCACCACGCCGCCGAACTGGCGCAGTTCCGTCTTTCCTTCGAGATTCAGTTTTCGCAGAATCAGCCGAGTCACGAAGTCGCTCGTCGAGCCAAAACGGGTGATGGCAAGCGTCTTTCCCTGTAATTGTTCCGCGCGCTGAATCTCCGGCTGCACCCAAAGCTGCATGCCGGGGCGGCTGCTGTTGCCCCCGACGGCGATGATCGGCGCGCCCTTGAGGGTGGCAGCGACCACCGCGTTGCTCGCGCCCAGCGCGGCTTGAACGCTGCCGCCCACCAACGCCTGGATCGTCGTGGCGCCCGAGCTGATGTAAACCAGCTCGGCATTCAACCCGTTTCTTTCGAACGCGCCAATCTCTTTCGCCATCCAGACGGCCGACATACTCGGACTGATGGAGGCGTAAGCGAACGTGATTTTTTCTTTGGCAATTTCAGCGGAGCGAACGGTTTGAGTTGTAGCAAGAAGAATCAAAGGCAGTATTGCGAGTCGAAAAATCCGCATCCGTAAAACCTCAGGAAGTCTTCAATCGATCAAACCAGTCGTTCCATGGCATCGGCAAGACCTGCTTGATAGACGCGGTATAATTCTTCCGACTCTTTCGCCGCCTGCAAGATCATTTTTTCGTTTTCGCCTTTGCCGAATTCCTCCCAGACGGGAAGAAACATATCGACATGGCCCTTGTCGGCCTCGCGGTGCGCTTTCCAATTCGGCAGATCGTCCCACGTGATGCCCAGTGCTCGACCCACCGCTGCCCCATGCGAAAGGCGTGGCCACCGCCCAAATCTCCCAGCAGTCGATCGTCCTGATTCCATTCGGTCATCGTCATCGCCGCCAGCCCTTCGAGCCAATTCTTTTTCTTGCACATCCAGCCCCAAGAGTAGAGCGTCGCGGTGGTGCTGGGAATCGGCTTGGTATTCAGGATGTCGTCGGCACCGAGCCCGATGCATTTCCCTTGGCGAAAAATCAAATCCAAGTGGCCATGCTCCGAGTGTTGATCACGAATCACCTCTTCATACTCGTGGCCGAGTATCTTTTGCTTCACTGATAGGACCGGCGAGTTGCCCGAGACAAAAGCCCAACAATCGCGCCGGTGGCGCACGTAAAGCGAAAGTTGCTGCAGAATAATTTGCGCGCGGGCTTTAGTAATTGGAATTGAAAAATACCGTTCCAGTTCCGCCGAAGACATTGTTTGCCGTGCCAACTCGCCGAAAGCGGCGGACCATTCGTTCGCATTCATCCTAAATACTCCTAGTTAATGTTCATGCACCGGTGAAGCAGCTTGACATTGTTACTGGCTCAAAAACTAAAGCTTCGAGCTCCTAAACTCCCCCTTTGAAAAAGGGGGATGAAGGGGGATTTTCTTTTTCATCGTCAGCGCCAAATCCCCCTTACCCCCTTTTTCAAATTTGGCGGGGTTTCTCCGATGAAAACGCGGCACCTTATCACCGCGCTAACCGAATCTCTCCATTTCCTTCGCTATCCCGCCGCGAAATATTTTCAGCAGGTCCATGGATTCCTTCGCTGCTTGGTAGACTTGCGTCTCCTTCTCACCCGTGGCGAATTTTTCCAGATCCTCCAGAAACATGTCGCTGTGCTCTTCGTCTGCCTCGCTGTGCACTTTGAAGTTCGGCATCTGCTCCCAGCCAAAGCCGAGATCGTCCATCCAGCGTTTGGCCATGCGGCTCGACAGCCCGCCGCCGACATCGTGCAGCAACCGGTCATCGTTGGCCCACTCGGTGATTGTCAGAGAAGCGAGCCCTTCGAGCCAACTCTTCTCGCGGGTCATCCAAGCCCAGGCATAAAGCGTGGCCATGGTCGATGGCAGCGGCTCGACATTCATCACCTGCTCAGGAGTCAGGTCGAGCGCCTTGCCTTGCCGAACGATCAGCTCCATGTGGCCGTGCTCGGTGTAATTGTCCTTGATGACTTCGCCGTATTCATGCTGGAGAATTTTTTGTTTCACCGACATATGCGGGCAGTTGCCCGACACATGCGACCAACAGTCACGGCGGTGATGAATAAAAAGACCGAGCTGCGTGATCAAGATCTGCGCGCCCGGCTTGGTGATTTTCACTTTGAAATAGTGATCCAGCTCAGGTGAGCGCATCGCGTCACGCACCAGCTCTCCCAGCTCTTTTCTCCACTCTGCTCGCTTCATAACGATCTCCAGCGGCTACTTGTATAACCGCTCGACGAATCCCTCTTTGATAATCCGATCGACAGCCGAATTGTCGAAAAACTCATTGACCGGCGTGTCGCCTTTGTTCTCCCAATTGAGCACCGTTTGAATCACCGCCGGATCTATCCTCGCTTGACGATCGAGATATTTGATGGCGTATTCGTAGGCCTCGTCCAGCGAATCACTCGCGCCGAGCAGGTATTTTCCCAGAACTTTGTAGGCTAGCTCTTTTCTGGTTTTCAGCGCGGCGACGCCTTCGATGTAAGCTTTCAACATCGCCTCTACCGTGCGCGGCGAGTTCTTGTAGAAATCCCGCTTCACCGCGATGAGATCCATCGAGAAAGGAATTCCTAGATCCGGCAAGTCGACTAGCATGTGCGTCTTTGGACCCGGCTTCATGCTGCGCACGGCTCCCGCAACCATGCCGGTACGGACGGCCGCGTCGACTTCCCTCGTGCCGCCCATGGGCTGAATCTTAACCTTGTCTTTCAGACCGAGCTTTTCGAGGACGAAGAGAGTTAAAAAATGTGTCGATGACCCGTGCCGGGTGATCGCGAGCGCTTTGCCTTGAAGCTGATCGGGTCTGGAGATTTCCGATTGGACGAACAAACTCATGGCGGGCCGGTTGGTGATACTGCCGACGGCCACCAGCGGCGCTCCGCGCAAGATCGAGCTCACCACAGCGTTGCTTGCGGCAACGCTCATGTCCAAATTGCCACCGACCATGGCCTGGACGGTGATGCTTCCGGAGCTTATGTAGACCAATTCCGATTTTAGCCCATGCTTTTCAAAGGCGCCGATCTCCTGCGCCATCCATACCCCCGCGAATATGGGGCTAATGGCAGCATAAGCGACGCTAACCTTCGGCGGGCTCTGCGCCGTTGCAAGCCCATGCACCAGCACCAGAAAGAACAAAATTAACGCGGCGTGGAATCGGACTCTTAGGGTGCGGAAAAACTTGGATTGCAGGCTGCTCAAAAAGATCTCAGAGGCGAGGCGCGCGAAAAATCGACGAGCGGAGGCGTACATCGGCAGTACGTTGACGCGAGGCGATCGAGCGCAACGAAGCATATGAGTCTTTTTCAGCAGGGCTGCTAGATCGGCCAGCCGTGCTCGGACACGTCGACGCGGTTGCCTTCGGCGTCTTTGATCCAACTTTCCGCAATGGCTCCGTAGGTGTTGTCCTCGGCTTTCGTGTCGGCAATTTTCTCGATTTCTTTGACGCTATCGACCTTGAAACCAAAGTGGTGGATTCCCCACGGATATTTCTCGGTATGGATGAGCGCGAGATCGAGATGGCCGTCGGATAGATAAATAGTTCCCCCAGGCCGCCGATGTTTTTCTTCCATGCCGAAAACTTTTTTGTAGTACTCTGCGGTCTTGTCGAGATCTTCGACGTTGATTGCGATATGCCTGATTCTTGGTTTTTCCATGTTAGCCTCCTAATTTTTTACGTCATCACAAAATACGACCGATCAACTACTCATTTTTTTACCGTGACTTCTTCCGCGCTGTCATCCTGAACGAAGTGAAGGATCTCGACCGAATTCTTGACATCGGACGAGATTCCTCGTCGCTGCGCTCCTCGGAATGACAACTGTGGGTTCAGTTCAACGGAATTTTCTCCATTGCGCGCGCCACACCTTCACGGTAAAGCGCGAAAAGATCGAGGGACTCCTTTACGGCATCCAACGCCATCTTTTCTTTTTCACCCGTCGCGTACTCCTCCAAAAATGGCAGAAACATATCGCTGTGTTCTTCGTCTGCCTGGGAATGCGCGACGAAATTCGGCATGTCGCGCCAGGCAATTCCCATGTCTTCTGTCCAGCGTTTGCCCATGCGGCTCGAATGGCCGCCGCCGATATCGTTCAGTAGCCGGTCGTCGTTGGTCCACTCCGTAACCGTCAGAGCGGACAACCCTTCGATCCAGCTCTTGGCGTGCGTGAGCCAGGCCCAAGCATAAAGCGTCGCCGTCGTGCTGACGATCGGTTTGGTGCCGATCACTTCTTGCGGGGTCAAGCCCAGTTTTCGCTGCCTGGCGAATAATCAAGTGCAAATGACCGTAATCGGAAAACTGATCTTTGATCACTTCGCCGTACTCGTGTTGCAAAATCGCTTGCTTGATCGCCATTACCGGGCAATTGGCCGACACCAGCGCCCAACAATCCCGCCGGTGGCGAATGTAAAGTCCCAGCTGCGTGATCATCAGCTGCGCCCGCGGTTTGTTCATCTTGACCGAAAAATAATGCTCCAGCTCCGGCGAGCGCATATGCTCGCGCACCATCTCACCGATCGTCTTTCTCCATTCCGCAATTTGCATCGCCGCGTCTCCTGAAACAAAAATATTCGCTCGCCCTGCCGTTGATATATCGAATTTGCCGTCTCCTGCCAACCGGCGGAAAAAAGCGCGAGCCCAACGATGTCAACTCGCGAGAATGGGTTATAGCTCGCCGCAGGTTTTGAATATCCGCATCATCACTGGCTCGTCATCTTATTGAACAGCGCCACCAACTGACGGTATTTTCGCCCCCATTCGAGCATATTGATCGAATGCAACTCGCCTGGAGGCTCTACGGCCCACGGCACATCTTTGCGCGGCGCCCAGCGGCCCTGACTGTTCACCATGATTTCACTCACCGGTTTGGACAAATGATAATCCAAGAGCAAAGCGGCGGCGTAGGGATGGGGCGCCCGCGCCATGATGGCGATGGTCGTCGGCGGACGGATGATGGTTGGGTTGGTCATGACGTAATCGATGGGCGCACTTTTTCCCTTCAACGCCACGGCATTATGAACGTAGCCGTCGACGATCACGTCGTGCTCGCCGGTGGCCACCAACTGGGTCATAAATGTGTGCGACTGGCGCGAGAAAGTGACCTTTTGGTCTTGCGCGATTTGCTTTAAAAACCCAGTCGCTTTGGCTTCGCCCCAAAGATCGATAAGGCCGGCGAGCAGATCGTGGTCCTCTGCGTCCATGACCAAATTATTTTTCCAGCGCGGTTGGAGCAAGTCTTCGTACCGTTTAGGCGCCTCTTTTTGCGAGACGCGTTTGTTATTGTAAATAATCGTGTAGCCGATGGCGTAGAGGCCGGGCCAGTAGCCCTCCGCATCGACGAAACCCTTGCGCAGAAAACCGACCATGGGGCTTTTGTATCGAGCCGCAATCTTTTTATCGATCAGTTCCACCGAGCTGATCCCGTTGAGCGCCACGACATCAGCGAGATAGGCGTTGGCGCGGTTCTCCGTCAGGACTTTGTTGAGCACGCCCGGTCCGCCCAGGCTTGAAACTGCTACTCGTATCCCGGGATAACTCTTGTTGAAACCGGCGATCAGCTCTTGGGCGTCGCGCATGTTGACCGCCGTGTAGAGGGTTACCTCGCCTTCTTTTTTTGCGTTCTCGACAATTACTTTCTGCCGCTCTTCCGGTGATTTTGCATTGAGCTCGGCAAGTATATCTTCGACTGCGGCGGCGGCAGTCAGAGGAACAACAAGATAAAAAATAACGGCAAGGATGCAGAAACAAGCCTTCCGACCATGTAACCGAATCATCGTCTCTCCCTACGGCCTCTTATAGAGCTTATCGATGAACCCCTCGTGCACCATTTTGTCGACAAGCGTATTGTCGGCAAAGGTTTCCACTGGCACGCCTTTTTTCCCCATGAAGTCCAGAATCGAATTGATGGCCTCCGGCTCTACCCGTGGAGTTTTCTCCAGATAGAGAATGGAATCTTGGTAAATCTCATCGATCTTCTTTTGATCGCGAAGGCGCGCGTATTTCGCGATCGCCTTATAAGCCTTTTCCTTTTGAGAATGAATCGCCGCCACGCCTTCGGTGTAGGCGCGCACCATGCCTTCGACCACCTGCGGCGCGCGCTTCATATCGTCGCGCGAATAGGCGATCACATCCATTGAATATTGAAATCCCAGATCTTCCAGTTTCATCAGCAGCCTGGGCTGCACGGTGGCATCGACGCGCAGACTCGAAGTGACCGCGCCGGCGATCTGTTTGTTTTGAAAGGCCGCGCCGACCTCCGCCGACCCGCCCATCTGGCGCACATTGACCGTGCTTTCCAAACCATATTTTTTGAGCACCATTCGAGTCAGGTTATCGGTCACCGAACCAAAGCGCGTGACGCCAACGGTTTTCCCCTTGAGATCTTCAATACGGGCTATTTCCGGCCGCACCCAGAAGCGGTGATAGGGACGGTTGGCTGTGCTGATGACAGAAACCAACGGCGCGCCGCGCAACACCGCGGCAATCACGGCATTGGTCGCGGCAATTCCACCGGTCACGTCGCCGCCGAGCAGCGCTTGTACTACGGTCGGTCCGGAGGAAATATAAATCAGCTCGGTATCAATGCCGTATTTTTCATAAGCGCCGATCTCTTTGGCCATCCAGGCGCCCGCCGCCATGGCGCCGATGGTTGAATAGCCGAAGACGACTTTTCTTAATTCGGCGGCTGCTCCGACCGATGTAAAGCAGATCAACGGCAGAAAGACGATCAAAGATCGTACGAACTGTTTCATTTCGTGACACTCCCAATGGGCTGAATTGATTTTTGAACGCAGCAGCGAAGGTGGCTCCGGCGTGCGGCGACAAACGGTGATTGTTTATCGAGCAACTCGCATGCCACCGTTTTTTGCAAAAAAAGCGTGACTTCAGGTGTGTTTCCGAATCTCAACGCGATCGAGTGCCTATGAGTGAGTCACGGTATGCTCAAGCATTTGGCAACGGCGCTTCAGATTTCGCCAAAGAAAAAAACTCCGAAGTTCAAAGTGCCGGCCCAATCAACTCGCGCCCCAAAAACTCCGTCACCAACGGCCAGACGAGATCGGCGAGATAGGGTTGGTAGCCGTCCGATTCGGTGGAAGCGAAACCATGATAACCGAAATGAAAATAGTGCCACTCCAATGACTGGCCATTCGAGTGAAAGCTTTCCATCACCCGCTGCTGCACCGGAAACGTGCTGTGCTGATCGTGGCCGCCGTAAAGGATCATGGAAGGGCATTTGATTTCCCGCGCCGCGTCGCACGGATGGCGCGGGCGGATCTTCGTCGGTTGTTCGTCGCGCACCGAGGGATAGTACGCGACAAATGCGCGCGCCGCGGGCGTGGCGGCAACGAAGTGAATTCCCAGCCGCCCACCCATGCAATAACCAACCACGCCGACGCGCGAGCCATCGACGTCATTCCGCGACAGGCAATAGCGCCAGCCGCGATCGATCACGCGAACGAAATCCGGATCCGGCGTTTTGTTTTGAATCTCCGTGCCCTTGTCGATATGCGTCTCGGCCGGATAGCCGAGCATGTGATAGAGATTGGGAACCACCGTCGTATAACCGAGCTGGGCGAAGTTATAAGCAGCGGTTTTCAAATACCCCGTCAGGCCCGAATGTTGATGAATGAGCAAAAGACCGGGGCCTTTCTCGGCGCGCTCCGGGTAGGCGATGAAACCTTGAATGCCGTCCTTCTCTTCTTTTAATCCGCGCGTGACGATTCTTGTCATTGTTTGCGCTCCTGCTCGCAGAATCGAGCCGTAGGTAGTGGCCCGTTACGATTTCTTATAAAGCTTGTCGAAAAATCCCTCGCGGTTGAGTTTATCGATGATCGAATTATCCTGAAACGTCTCCGGCGCGACACCCTTTTTGCCCATGAACTCGAGAATCGTTTGCACCGCTTCCGGCTCGGCGCGGGGGATGCGGTCTAAATACGTGACCGAATCGCGATAATGAACCTCCGTCTGCTTGGGGTCCGTCATATGCGCATATTTCGCGATGATTTTTAGAGCGCGCTCTTTGTTCTGGTTCATGAATGCGACGCCCTCCGAGTAGGCGCGCACGATTTTCTCGGCCGTGTCCGGATCGCGCTTCAACATCTCGCGCGAAACCGCGAGCATGTTCATCGAGTAAGGAATGCCCAGATCGATCGAGCTGCAGGAGAATCTTCGGTTGGCTCGGTGGCGTAACGCGTAGATCGCCGGTAACGGCGCCGGCGATCTGGCGATTTTGGAAAGCCGCGGCGACTTCAAGCGTGCCGCCCATCTGGCGCACGTTGACGCTATTCTCGAGTCCGTACTTGCGCAGCAGAATGCGCGTCAGATTATCCGTAATCGAGCCGAACCGCGTGACCCCAAGGATTTTGCCCTTGAGGTCCTCTATACGGTTGATCTCCGACTGCACGAACAGCCGATGATACGGACGATTGGCCGTGCCGCCGATGGCAACGATCGGCGCGCCGTTCAGAACCGCGTTGATCACCGCATTGCTCGCGCCGCTGCCGCCCTGCAGGTCGCCGCCGATCAGCGCCTGCACCACGACCGGACCGGAAGAAATAAAAATGATATCGGCGGGAATGCCGTATTTGTCGAACGCCCCGCTATCCTTCGCCATCCAGACTCCGGTCGCCATGGAGCCGATGGAAGAATAGGCGAAGACGATTTTCTTCGATTCCGCGGCAAAGCTGCGAGAGACGACGACACAACTGAATACCGCGAGAGCAACGATCAGAGTTTTCGCCAACCGTTTCATCTAGCGCGCCTCCGCACGAGTGCAATCAACCGAAATTACCCAAACCGCCGCCAAGAATCTGCACCCCTTCGGTTCTCTCGATGTATTTTGCGAATTGATACTTGTTCTCGCGCGGGTCGAGCACGTGCTTGGTCTTGGGCGGTCTCTCAGGATCGAGCGCTTCGACTTGTGCGCAAATAAAATGCGGCCCGTCGCTTTTGAGCGCCATCTGAATTTTCTCGCGAAACGTCGCGACGTCCTGAATCGAGTGCGCGCTCGCGATGCCGCAGCCTTTGGCCACTTCTTGCAGTTTCATCTTTCCGCCGGTTGCGGTGCGCATCCCCGGTTCTTTTTTATGGCTGCCAAGATAATTGCCATTATCCATTACCAGGACGGTGAGGTTGGTCGGATTTTCGTTGGCGATGGTACCGAGAACTCCGAGATTCAAGATCAGATTTCCGTCGGAATCCAGCGCGAGCACTTTGCGCCGCGGCAAAGCCATCGCCAGCCCGAACGCCGCGGGAGTGCACATGCCGAGCGTGGAATGAAACAACGTTGCTTCCCTGTCGGTGAGCTCCGCCCAAAAGTAGCTGTTGTTGCCGATACTCGTCACAACCAGGACCTCTTGCGGCACGATCGAAGCCAATTCTTTTATCAATGCCAAGCGAGCTACCATAATGCCTCCTCATTCAGAATCACCGCGATGCACCTGAGCCAGGCCCGGGCACTCTCGTTGCACTCCTTGATCGTGCGCACAATGTCGCTGGACCGGCTCACGACTCGGTAGGGAATGTCCATGGCGTTGAGTCCCGGCTCGGTGGTTTTTTTATAAAGTCCCATCCAGCGCGGATCGCCGATATCGCCGCGGTAAGGAATCACGATCAGCAGCGGCACTTCATGGAGAATATTGATGCGCGCCAAATGATAGGTCGCCACCAACAAGCCTGACGTAGCCAACATCAAGGCCGGCTTTTTCCCGCCGAACCATGCGCCATAACCAACGCCCGCGGCTTCGGCTTCGTTGGCCGTTCCGACGTAACGAATGTCGGGATCCTCTTCGAGCATCTTATAAACTTGAATAAACTGGGCGTCCGGCACTCCGGCGGTAAAATCCACTCCCGCCTCCTTGAGTCCGTCGACGACCAGTTTTGCTTTTTCCGGTTTCATCCTGGTCCTCCGTAATCTTAGTTTTACTGACCGATGCTTTTGTTAAACAGCGCCACCAGCTTTCTCATGTTCGGCCCCCACTGCAACGCTGGAACAACGTGCAGATCGCCCTGCGGTTCCACAGTCCACGGCACATCTTTGCGCGGCGCCCAGCGGCCCTGGCTTTTCACCATGATTTCGCTCGCCTCTTTGGATAAATGGTAATCCAGGAATAAAGCGGAAGCATAAGGATGGGGCGCTCGCGCGAGGATAGCGATGATCGACGGCGGCCTTACAATAGTCGGGTTCATGACGACGTAATCGATGGGCGCGCCCTTTTCTTTCAGCGCCACGGCGTTGTGAACGTAGCCGTCGACGATCACGTCGTGCTCTCCCGTGGCCACCAACTGGGTCATAAATGTGTGCGATTGCCGCGAGAGTGTGACCTTTTGGTCTTGCGCGATTTGCCTTAGAAAAGTAGTCGCTTTGGCTTCGCCCCAAAGATCGATCAGCCCAGCGAGCAGGTCGTGCGCTTCAGCGTCCATGAGGAGATTATTTTTCCAGCGTGGTTGCAGCAGATCTTCATATCGCTTGGGCGCATCTTTCTGCAACACGCGCTTGTTATTGTAAATAATCGTGTAGCCGATCGCGTAAACGCCCGGCCAGTATCCTTCGGCGTCGACGAAGCCCTTTCGCACAAACGGCACCATCGGGCTGCGATACTTGGCCAACATTTTCTTTTCAATCAGCTCCGGCACATAGCCGCCGGTCATGGTCACCACGTCGGCAAGCGCAACCCCCGCGCGCTCTTCGGTCGTCACTTTGTTCAAAACACCGGGGCCGCCCAGACTGGTGATGCCGACTTTGACGAACGGATAGAATTTATTGAAGCCCGCGACAATTTCCTGCGTATCGCGCATATTGGTGGCCGCGTAGAAGGTGACGCTGCCTTCTTTCCTGGCGTTTTCAACCAATATTTTTTGCCGCTCTTCCGCCGGCTTGGCATTCAGCGCGGCGAGCGTTTCTTCGACCGTCGCGCTGACCGACTGCCGCGGCGAAACGACCAGGCACGAAACGACGAGAAAAAATAATCTACTGTTTTTCCCAGGCTGCCGATCATTCCTCCTCCTATTTTATTCGAATTTGTCTATTCGCCCGCCAAACTTTCAACGCATTGGAAGCGGTTGAGTGCCCCCTAACAGCTTGTAGAATTCAACCACCTCAGGATCTCGGGGCAATTCTTTGATCGCCTTGTCGTTGGCGTCCGGCAAAAGCGGCGACGCCTCTTCGCCGGTCATCTTCTGATACTCCGCAAGAAATTCCCGATCCGCGTAAATTTTTCGCATTGCCTCGCGCAAGATGTCCGCCCGGTCTTTCGGCGTGCCGGGGGGCAGTACGAAGGGTGAGCCGGCGAGCCTGAAGGTGCGGTGCAACTCGAGCAGCTTGCGCTCCTTGTCCGACTTGACGAAGCTATCCAGTTCCGGCAGCCGGGCAAAGCGGGGATGCTTGTCCCCTCGAGGAATCTCCACGATGGCCTGGAAATCCACTAAACCCTTGTCCAGAAACTCAGGGTTCTGCTTAACGACATTGCTGGCGACGCCCGGCACTGCATCGAGTTCCCCGCTCATCAGCGCACATCCAGCTCCGGAGAAGAGTAACCGACGACAAACTTTGGATCCTTCAAACCCAGGATCAAAGCGAACAGGCGACCGGTATGGTAGATCGGGTGGCCAACAGTCTGGGCACCGATCCGCAATCCCGAGTGAGCGCGCAATTTTTCCATGCTGCCCAAACCGAGTTTTCGATTGGTGAAAAACACGTAATGCGATTCGCTGTTCGGCGAGCCGAGATAGATGAACTTGTCGAGATCGTATTGAACGCCCGCCTCTCCCAGGATCGCAGATGACACCATCCCGCTCGGCGCGCTGCCAATGATAAGGCCGTCGGCGCGCGCGCCGCGATAAAGATGGTTAGCGGCCTTGGTGCCGCCAGCGCCCGCCATGAACTCGATTATGACTGTCGGATTTCCCGGGACGTGCTTCTTTAGATAGTTTGCCACCGCCCTTGTGCGCATTTCGCCGACGCCGCCGGGAGCGCTGCCGCGAATGATCGTGATGGTTTTTCCTTGATAAAACGTCGCCTGGGAGAACGCCGTTGCGGCAGCGACGAGAACGAATACACCGCTCAAAACTATCAGTTTAAATCTCTCGATTGTCGGTTTCATTGGCACTCCTTCGCGCCCTACTTTGTCCGGCCTTAGCTGCAGACTTTTAATCCGCGCGCCGGTAGGCCAGGCAATTGCGTTAAGGAACTCATCGCCTGTGAGTCGTCCATTGGCAACATCGCCGTCGCGCGCACGGCCATAACGCAACAGCCTCGGTACAGTTATTTCAAAGCGCCTGACGGCCAGCCAAGTTCTTTCCTGGCTTCTCGTAGCAGCTTGAAATCGACCATCTCCGCAGGCGTAATCTCTTTTTCGATTTTGCTGCCCATTCTCACGAACTCCATGCTTAGAGAGATGCCCTTCTCGCTAACCTCGCCATTTTGACTATAGGATTTTACTGCGAGGTCGTAGCTGGCCGCAGCCGTTCCTTGATCCAATCGATACCAACTCTGGAGTAGGTCTACCGTTCCAGCTTTGTTATCTAGCACGTAGCGGATTCCTTTAAGGCCAGCGCGCATGACTCTACTAACTTGCTGGGCGTTATCCTTTATTTTCGCGAAGGTCGTGCGAGACCGGCAAATGCGAGACTATCGATTACGTCCGCGGCAGCGACAATCACCTTAAGTCCCTCCTTGTCGCCTTGAATCACACCTTGAGAGCCCAATAGCGCAGCCTGCACCAAGCCCGTGCCTAGCGCCTGCAGCCGCAGTCCCTCATCGCCCACGGCTCGCAGAGTCACATCCTTGTCAGGATCGAGCCCAATCGCCCGCAGAACTCTGACCGTTAAAAAGTGCGTCGTACTCCCTAATGCGCTAATACCAACAACCTTTCCTTTTAATTCTTTCGCTGACGTTATTCCCTTACCGCCGACCAGAAAATCCATCGGCTTGTTGGCGAAAACACCTATGATGACGAGTGGAGCACCACGCATCCGCGCCGCGATGGAGCTGCCTAGCACCGTCGCATAATCGACACTGCCATTGGTTAACCCTGGAATGGCGACCGCAGGCCGAATTTGCACTAATTCCGCCTGAAGATTTTCGCCATCAAAAAAGCCCTTTTTTTGCGCAACGACCAGCGGCAAAAAGCTCGTTGAGGGGCTAGGGTACCCGAAGATTGCCTTCTCGGCGTGAATCGATGGAACGTGGACGGCAAACATACCGAGAAAGAGCGAAAGTCCTGCGCAGCTTTTAGGCCATGAAATCATATCGAGTAACCTCTTTTGGGGTTCAACATGCTCCCCTATACAAAACTTAAAGAAAGCTCGGCTCAGCCGCCGCCTCCCTTCTTTAAGATCGTTATGTTTTCCAAGCGTTCCACATGATGCACGAAACGAGTATTTGTTCTCGCGGGTGTCTTGGCCGGCATCTCCCGGCCCGCGACCTCCCTTTCTCTCGCGTGCATCTCCACCGGTTCTATCTTGGCGGCCACAAACGCAGGGTCCATCTTCCGTCAAGATATTTCTGCTACGGCCGTTCGAAACTCTTCCTCATTGCGGATCGTGCAGGATTTCTCAATACCGCATCCCCTGGCGACCAGCCTCCAGATTCATGGCGCCCGCCGGTTGCTGTGGGCATTCCCGGCTTGGCCGCCACCGGGACCGCCAGATAAATAATTTCCATTGTCGAAAACGACGATAAGCAGATTGCGGGGTTTTTGATTCCCGACAGTTCCGAGGCTGCACAGGTTCAGAATAAGATTGCCGTCCGAATCCAGCGCCACCACCTTGCGATGCGGCAAAGCAAGAGCCACCCCCAAAGCAGTGGCTGTACACATTCCCAAGCTGACTGAGGTGAGACTCGTGGGCCCTTTCCCCAATTCCTCCCAGTAAGCTGTGGTGCTGCCGATAGGGGTTACGACGAGAGTCTCCTCGCCAACCATCGATGCAAAAGCCTTTATAAGATCGACAGCGCTTTACCATAGAGCCTCCCCGGTCAATAAAACAGCAGCCGGCTTGAGCCATGCTTCCGTGCACACCTGACAATCTTTAATCGCGCTCCTTGTTTCTGCCGAACGAGTGACTACCCGGTAGGGGATATCCATCACGTTCAGCATCGGCTCGGTGTATTTCTTATAAATCCCCATCCAGCGCGGATCTCCCAAGTCTCCACGGTAGGGGACAATCAGCACCAGCGGTATTTCCTTTAGATGCAGCCGCGCGAGAGAGAATG
Source organism: uncultured delta proteobacterium (assembly GCA_963755715.1). Classification (GTDB taxonomy): domain Bacteria; phylum Desulfobacterota; class Binatia; order UBA9968; family UBA9968; genus DP-20. The sequence continues at coordinate 40,021 of CAVWLW010000063.1, read as the reverse complement.
TCGCGACCAGGAGTCCGGACGTTGCAATGATCAACGCGGTTTTTTTCCCACCGCACCACGCCCCCATCGCCACTCGCAGCACCCTCGCCTTCGTTGCCAACGCCCACGTATTGGAAGCCCGGGTCTTGGTGATCATCTCGTAAACTTCATGAAACTGAGAGTCCGGCAAACCCAACAGCGAAGTTGATGCCGGCCTCCTTCATTCCCTTGGACGACTATGCTGCGCTTTCTCTCTTTCCATGCACGTTCCTTTCCGTGACGCCCTGTTGGCGCGAAGTATACTATGAGATTAGCGGACTCCTAGTTCTGCATTAACCTGCTCCTGCAAAGAAAAATCAAATATTCGCGAGACCGGTGCGGGCTCTTTCAATTTCAGCCGCTCCGCATCCGCTTTGAGATACTCCCGGGCATCTCCTTCCGAAACAATGCCATTTTGGGTAAAGCCAAGCTTGGACAAAAGATACGTCTCCCGCGCCGTCTCCTTGTCCACGTGCAACACCTTCGAGATCACGTCTATCGGAACTGGCGGATTTTCATGAAACTGCCGACTTGCCCTCGCGCGGGCCCTCAGCAGAGCCCGTATGAGCTTCGGTTCCTCTTTGAACGTCCGCTCCGTAGTGGCGACCCCATTTTGAATCGTGGGATATTCCTGCAGCACGCTTGCCAGCACGTTCATCTTAAAGCGATCTCGAGCGACAATCACGATCGGAGGTGAGAGCGCGGCCGCCTGTATCGCGTTGCTCGCCAAAGCCTGCAGCTGAGCGGGAACATCCCCCGCTAGGATTGTCGTAGCGTCAACATCGGGATTGAGCCCGCCCTTGCGCAGCATGTACCTAAGCGCAGTATGCTGCGCGCCGCCGATGCTGACGACCCCCACAACTTTACCTTTCAGATCTGCAATGTTCTTGAACTCCGGCCGGGCAACTAACCAGAAGAGCTGGCCGGTGCAGAGTGACGGCCAGGACCTTTATCGGCGCGCCTCTCTGAGCGGCACTGATCGCGGTTGAAATTGAGCCCAACACCTCCACCTCGGACGCCAGCATGGCAACAACGGCGACGGCCGCTCTGATCTGAACCAGCCGGACGTCAAGGCCCTCGGCTTTGAAATACCCCGATTGCTCCGCGATGAAGTAATCGATCGGCGCGATGCTTCGGCTCGAATAGGCAACGGTCAGCTTGGCAAGATCCTGAGCCGGCAGGGCAATGGGGAAGGCGAACATCCACAGCAGACAGTAGTTCGCCAGGCGCGCCAAAGGATGAAGCCTTGCTGAAATCATAAGTATTGGCAATGTACGCGCGCTGTATAATGCGGGACAATTGCTGTCATGCGTATCGAGGAAAACTCGCATAACGTTTTTGGCTTTGGCCGCGCAATCGTCCCTTTTATTTTTCCTGCGTCTGCTTGATCGCCCGCCATACTTTTTCCGGCGTCAGCGGCAATGACTTTACCCGCGCGCCGGTGCACCAAAAAACCGCATTCGCCACAGCGGGCGCGACCGGAATGATGCCGCCTTCGCCCAAACCCTTGGCGCCGTAGGGTCCCGGCCCGTTGCCGTCTTCGATCAGAATCGATTCGAATTCGTCCGGCACGTCCTCAAAGGTCGGCACTTTGTAATCGACCAGGGAGGAATTGATAATCTGCCCGCCCTCCCACTGGTACGCTTCATAAAACGTGTGGCCGAATCCCATCATCGCCGCGCCTTCGTCCTGTCCCTCGCATTGCAGCGGATGGATCGCTTTGCCGGCATCGGCGGCCGTGACATATTTTTCGACGTGAACTTTCCCGGTCTCCTTATCGACTGAAACTTCCACCGCGCCGATGCCGATTTCCCAGAACAGTGGATTGGCCGGCGTCGGCGCCATGCCGCTATGTGCGTAACCGGTGCCGACCAATTCACCGCCCTGATCGGCGAAGTGCTTGTTGATCAATGCGCCATAGCTGATTTTCTTGCCGCCGGCGATGGTTTCGCCGTCTTTGAGCGTAATCGCGTCTTCCGGGCACTCGAAATGCTCCATGGCAAGTTCGACGATCTGCCGGCGCGCGTCGCCACCCGCCAACTCAATTGCTTTACCCATGACTGTGGTCGAACGGCTCGATCCCGTGGAGCGGTCGAACGGCGTGAATGCCGTATCGATGGGCCGGATGGTGACCCGATCGAGGGGCACGTGCAGTTCTTCGGCAATGATCTGGCTCATAATCGTTTTCGCTCCCTGACCCAGCTCGGAAGTGCCGCACATAAAAACGACGCTGCCGTCCGCGAGCACATGCACCGTCGCCGTCGACGCCAGCGGCGCGCCCGGGTCGGTCGTGCCAAAACCTACTCCCCGCCCATGCCCTTCTTTCGAAACCGGACCATCCCAGCCCAACTTGTCCGTGACCAGCTTGAACCCTTTTGCCAGATCGGTGTCCAGCGGCCGGTATTTCGGCCTGAGCTCTTCGCCTTCTTTGACGAGATTTTTTAGCCGCAACTCTACCGGATCGATAGCGAGCTTCTGCGCAATGATGTCCATCTGCGATTCCGTCGCCCAGGCGGTTTGCGGCCCGCCGATGGAGCGAAACGAAGCGGCTGAAACCGTGTTGGTGTAAACGCAGTAGGAATTGATTTTTAGATTCGGATAACGATAGGGCCCGAGGATGCGCGTCAAAGTGCGTCCGGCAACCGTCGGACCGGTCTCCGCATAGGCGCCGGTGTTGAGAAAAATATCGGCTTGCTTCGCCACCAAAGTGCCGTCTTTCTTAACGCCGGTTTTAACTTTGCACGTGATCGCGTGACGGCGGCAAGTCACCATCGCCTCGGCAACCGACGTCACAACCCGCACGGGCCGCTGCGCTTTATGCGCCAGCGCCGCGACTAACGGCTCGATTTTACCGCCCGATTTGCTGCCGTAGGCGCCGCCGACGAAGTTTACGTGAACGCGGACCTTCGATAGCGGCGCGTGAAACACATCGGCGACATCCTGGCGCACGCCGAACGCTTGGCTGGTGGAGGTCCAGATCGTAATGCCGTCGCCGTCGACCTGGGCGATCGCGGTGTGCGGTTCCATCGAGTAGTGATAGATCATGGGAAAATCAAATTCGTCTTCGACGATCAGGTCCGCTTCGGCGAAACCTTTTTCCACGTCGCCCTTGACCAGCTCATGATGCGCGCAAAGGTTCCGCTCGGCGAAATCGTGCAAGCGCGGCGCACCGTCGGCCATCGCGTCTTCGACGCTAATCACCGCCGGCAACTCTTCGTAGTCGACGTGAATTTTGGTCAAGGCTTCTTCGGCCGTGGCGCGGTCGAGCGCCGCCACCGCAGCCACCGGCTGCCCGGCAAAAATCACCCGGTTCAGGGCGATGACCGGCTGGTCTTTGTTCTTGCCGCGGCCGATGTAGGGTCCGATATCCTTGAGATCCTTGCTCGTCAGCACCGCCACCACGCCGGGCATCGCTTCGGCTTCAGCAGTATCGATCGAGCGGATGCGCGCGTGCGCGTATGGGCTGCGCAAAAACTTGCCTTCGATCATTCCTGGAATCGAGAGATCGGCAACGTACTTGGCGTTGCCGGTGACCTTAGCCGCGCCGTCGACGCGCGGCACCGACTGGCCCACGATGGAAAATGTTTTTTGTATCGTGTTCATGTGAGAGAGTAGTTCCTTTTTATAACGGAGCGGAAACTGTATCTTCCTTCCTATACCGTCCCGGCCACTCATGGTCAAATCCTTCCGTCTTGGTACGCACACATGGACAGGAGCAGTCCTATCACGGGCGTCGGACATGGCGCTAATCGGGGCTACGCGTGGAGTTCTGACAACCAGGCCGGGCGACGCAGCTCCGGCGAGAACTGAAACGTATTCCCTGCGTGTGGCCGCAATCCGCGCGATAGCGGGCGGACTATCCGCAAATGTGAGAGCGTTGGGCCCGCAACTTCAAGTCCGGCCACAAATCGCCCGTGGCGCTGTCGGGCCCGCTGTCGTTGACATGCACCCTGCTAGTTCGTTAGCGTGACGCGCGACATCCGGTCACTGATTGGTATTCATGTTGGCACAACAAATGAACCTGATGTGGGCTATCATTGTACGAGTTCTGGTTTCCTTTTCTTTAGTTTCATGCTCCGACGCCGCAGTGGATCGGAAGACGACGCATGCTCGTCTGGTCGAATTAGTCCCGATCGACGTCGATCCAAAGAGAGTCGAGCGGCGAAACTTCGGTGCCTTGACGCTCCTCAGTGCTTTTCAGTTGGCGTCGAAAGACAAACGCTTCGGCGGGTTGTCGGGTCTGTCCGTTGGCCGGGACGGCCGCCTTTACGCGGTCTCCGACCACGGCTACTGGCTGTCGGCGAGCATGCTGCTGGGACCAGACGACGCCTTGAAGGATCTCGTTGACTGGCGCATTGCACCAATACTGACGACGACTAAGCTACCGGTGCGTGGAAGGTTGAGAGACGCCGAAGCGTTGGCGCAGGCGCGTGACGGATCATTCTTGGTTGCCTTTGAAGGTCTCCATCGGATTTCGCTCTATAGTCCGCCGCCAAAAACTTTCGAATCAACCCCGGTTTCTGTGCAAATTCCATCTGCGGTCGCACAGGCTCCTAGCAACGGCGGCATCGAAGCGCTCGCGACGCTTGCGGACGGCCGGCTGCTGATAATCGCCGAGGAGTTAGAGAATCCCGATGGCAGTGTCAAGGCCTGGGTGCTCGACGACGGCCAATTTACGGAGTTATCTTATTTGCCGGCCAAAGGTTTTCGCGTCACCGACTGTGCCGCGCTTAACAATGGAGACGTGCTTGTTCTCGAGCGTCGTTATGTGCCTTTCGGCATTTTGTCGGCACGGCTGACGCGCGTCAAAGCCGGCAGTCTTCGACCAGGCGCCAAGCTCGCCGGGAAAGAATTGCTTAAACTGGAGCAACCGCTGGCGGTTGAAAATTTCGAAGGCATTGCGGTTCAACAAACTTCGAATGGAACGATGATCTTTATCGTATCTGACGATAACTACAGCAGTTTCCAGCAAACTTTACTTTTACAGTTTCTCCTGCCCGACTCCGACCCTTGAGTCGTTGACACGGGCACTCCCTCCTCGTTAGTTTGGGCCAAATGAGCCCGCTTGCCGACCAGACAGATTTGCAAATATTTCCTGATGCTTACCTTCGGAATTTTTCCGCTCAAGTGTTCATGCATTTCGGCGTCCCAAAAGCGGATGCCGAACAGGCCGCCGACGTCTTGGCGCGAAGCGACCTTCGCGGCATCGACTCGCACGGCGTGGCGCGTCTGCATACCTATTTCGAAATGCTCGAATTGGGCCGAATCAATCCGCGACCGAAGATCCAAATTATTCGCGAGAAAGCGAGCGTGGCAACCGTCGACGGCGATAATGGCTTGGGTTTGGTGGTAGGACCAAAAGCGAATGAGATCGCCATGGACAAAGCCGAACAGCACGGCTCCGGCTGGGTTAGCGTGTGCAACACAAACCACTTCGGTATTGCCGGTTACTATCCGTTGAAAGCGCTGGAAAGAGATTTAATCGGCTGGGCGATGACAAATACGACCAAGCTCGTCGTGCCGCTCTGGGGCGCGGAAAGAATGCTTGGAACGAATCCGATTGCGATCGCATTCCCAGGCTACAAAGAACCGCCCATAGTCATCGACATGGCGACGAGTGCGGTCGCTTATGGGAAAATCGAAATTGCCTTGCGCAAGAAAGAACCCGTGCCCAAAGGTTGGATCGTCGACAAAGAAGGCCGTGATACGATCAATCCCCAAGAGATGATCGACGGCGGCGCGCAGTTGCCGCTCGGCTCAGAGAGAGAGATGGGCGGCCATAAAGGTTACGGGCTCGCGTCAATGGTCGATATACTCTCTTGCGTTCTTAGCGGCGCCAATTGGGGACCCTTCGCCCCGCCCTTCGCGCTGCGCCAAGAAATCCCCGAGCGTAGCGTCGGCAAAGGCATCGGCCACTTCTTCGGCGCCCTGCAGATCGACGGCTTCATCGACAAAGACGAGTTCAAAAAACAGATCGACGACTGGATTCATGTCTTCAGAAAAACCAAGCCAGCGCCGGGCACAACGGCCCGCTGATCCCTGGCGATCCCGAACGAGAAGCCGAAGCGATTCGAAGCAAAGAAGGGATTCCGCTGATCCAGCCGGTGGTGGACGATTTGCTGGATATATCAAGAAAGACAGGGATACCGTTCGAGGTCAAGTAAACATGTGAGCGAAAAATAAAGATCAGGTCAGCCGGACGAATCGGTCGAACGCGTTACAGCAAGGAGTTAAATTGTTCGACCGATTGCTGAGCGGCTTTGAGAATATGAGATAATGTGCCTCGTTTTACGGGGCGGTGGGCGGGAACTGTGATTTTCAATACGCTCACAAGACGATTTCCCTCACGTCTTTGCCTATTCCCGCGAGGTCATCGTCCACGGGCTCAAGATAGAGCTCGATTGCTTCACGGATGTTTTGCATCGCTTCTTGTTCGGTTTCTCCTTCTGACACACAGCCAGGCAAAGAAGGCACGTAGACTGTGAAACCGCCTTCCTCCGAAGATTCGATCACGACTTTCAGTTTCATGGAGTCCTCCGTGGAAGGAATCATAGGTGCTTTGCAAGAAGGAGTCAAAACCCCGACTCTGAAGGAAGAGTCTTTGTTCCTTGGATCGCGGCATGTCGCGATGACTGAGGTGGTGCACAAATATTTTGCATCGTCTGAATACCAAATGGGCAGGTACTTTTCCCAACATCCGCGCCGCGGAAAAGATCTTGATTTTTATCGCGACTGACCTTGGCATTGAAATCGCTTCCGATCGCATGAGCATGAAACACGTTATTTTTATCGCTTGCCTGATCGCAGTCATTCACTCTGACGATCGCTACGCTGTTCGCCCAGGAATCGAATCTAATTCAAGCAGCGCGACGTGAAGGGCGAGTGGTTTGGTACACCGTCGCCGGGGAATCGCTGCAAATCGCCCAGGAGTTTGAGAAGAAATATCCATTCGTGAAAGTGGAAGTCGTGCGCTCGACGGTCTACCCGCTGCTCAATCGGATTTTCAACGAAGCGCGGGCGGGAAGCTATCTGTTTGATGTCGTGCGTCAGTCGACGTTTACCTTCGCGCAGTTGATCCAAAAAGGATTGGTGCAGCCTTATGAGTCTGCGGAACGCGAAGGCTATAGTGCCGGTTGGAAAGACAAACAAGGTTACTGGACTTCCACCGACGACAATTACTTTGTCGTCGGCTACAATACCCGGCTGGTTTCGGAGCGCGACGCGCCGCGGGACTGGGAAGATCTGCTGCTCCCGAAATGGCGCGGCCAGATCGGTTTGGATCCTGATAATCATTTGTTGTTTGGCGGTCTCGAGCAAATTTGGGGACGGGAAAAAGCGCTCGCGTATTTCCGCAAACTCGCGCAGCAGCAAGTTCAGTTTCGCAAGGGGAATACTTTGATCGCCCAGCTCATTGTCGCCGGAGAATACCCGTTAGGTTTTGTTTACGCGCACCGAGTGGAGCTTCTCAAGTCGCAAAAAGCTCCTATGGACTGGGTATCGACGATGAATCCAATCATCACCACAGGCGGTCCGCTCGGTTTAGCGGCCAAGGCTCAGCATCCCAACGCCGGAAAGCTTTTGATAGATTTCGTTCTTTCGAAGAGCGGCCAAGCGCAATTGAGAAACTACTACCGCATTCCGTCACGGGCGGATTTGGAACCGCTTTCCGCCAAGCTCGATCCGCGCCGGCTGCACCTGCTGCCGATGTCGCCGAATGCAGCCGAGAAAGAAGACGATTGGAGAAAGCAGTTTCGCTCGATCTTTGGTATTCAGGGTTAGGCTTGCAGGCAATGAAGCTCGCGTAAACAGCCGCTAAAAAAATGCCGATGTAACAAAGAGGACTAGCAGGTTACTGAAAGATAGGTTCGGAATGGTTCGAGAGCCTCACCATGAACGGAAAATTCTCAACGATATCAAAATCCCTCCGTTCGTCCTGAGCGCGGTCGAAGGACTCCGAGAAGGTCTTTCAACAGCCTGCTAAAGGCTCATGAATTTGCCAAGGATGAATGATGGCTCCCCACTGGGATGATGAAGCCGACGTGGTGATTGTCGGTTATGGAGGCGCCGGAGCGAGCGCAGCCGTCGCGGCACATGATGCCGGCGCCAAGGTTTTGATCGTTGAAAAAAATGACGGCGGCGGCAATACGAAACTGGCGACTCGGACCTTTATCAGCCCGCAGAATAATGCAGCCGCTCAGCAGCACATCCAAGCGCTGTCATCCGGCACGTTGGACCAGCAGACGTTGGATTCTTGTCTCCACTGGATGTCCCAAAACAATGACTTTATCCGGGAGCTCGGTGGAGAAGTTGAAATCTGTCCGCCGGGAGCAACTTTTCCTTCTCTTCCCGGCGCCGAGACCATGATTCGTTACCGAGTCAAAGCGAGCGAGAGTGAACGAGGCGGCGAATCGCTCTGGAGCCTGCTTGCTCGCAACGTTGAAGCGCGAAAAATCCGCATCCTTAGACGAACTGCGGTGACAAAACTTCTACGCGCGGAAGATGAGATCATCGGCGTCGAAGCGAATCAGGCAGGTCGGCGCATTAGAATTGGCGCCAAGCGGGCAGTCATTTTGACGACCGGCGGCTTTGAATACAACGAGGAGATGAAGCGGGAATATCTCGCCGGCTACCCAATCTACGCTTATGGCCATCCAGGTAACACGGGAGATGGTGTTAAGCTGGCGCAGGATGCGGGCGCCGATCTGTGGCACATGAAGTCAGTCGCTGCTCCCATGGGCTTTAAGTTTCCCGAATATGAATCTGCTTTCATCATGCGCATGCCGGCCGATGGTTATATCATCGTCGATCAAGACGGCCGGCGGTTTTGCAACGAGACCGGCCTTGAGCATTACAGCATGTGGATGGCGGTCACGACATTCGACATGACCGCGCTCCGATACTCGCGCATACCGTCGTATGTCATATTTGACGAGCGCACGAGACAGAGCGGTCCCATCACCAGCGTCGGACATGGCGCCAACCGAGGCTACGAATGGAGCTCTAATAATCAAATCGAGATCGATCGCGGCTGGATTTCATCTGGAAAAGACGCGCATGAGCTTGCGCATAAACTAGCGCATACGCGACGAAGCCCAGCTAAGCGCGACACTCGACATGTATCAGGAAGCTTGCCACCGCGGCAGGGACGACGAATTCGGTCGCTCGCCGCGAACGCTTATTGAATTTCAAGGCGCGCTCTACGGCCTGCCGCTATGGCCTTGCCTGCTCAACACCCAAGGCGGTCCCAAAAGAAACTCTCGCGGCCAAATTTTGAACGTGTGGGGAAAACCCATCAAGCGGCTCTATAGCGCCGGCGAGCTCGGATCGGTCTGGGGATTTTTGTACCAAAGCGGTGGCAATCTCGGCGAATGCCTCGGCTTGGGACGGATGGCGGGAACCAATGCGGCGGCGGAAAGTTTTTTATCGCCATGAGCCGGAAGTTTTTTGTCCAACGGTTCGGCGCCGAGTTCCAATCCCTTCTTATCCCTTGACGCCCGACCTTTCGTTCACATAACGTCGGCGCTGTGACTTCTCGCGCCGCCATTAGTCGCAAATTTATATCCAATATTTCCTCGCGCATTTTTTACGGCTGGCGCATGGTCGGATTGGTATCGGCCATTCGCATCGTCGGCGGCGGGCTGCATCAGTTTGGCTTCACGGTGTTCTTTCTGCCGATCAGCCAGGATCTCGGCATCAGTCGCGCGGCAACCTCGCTGGCGTTTTCATTATCGCGCGCCCAGGGTGCGATCGAAGCGCCGCTCGTCGGTTATCTCATCGACCGTTACGGCCCGCGGCCGATCATCGTCACGGCGGTTTTTCTTGCGGGTGTTGGCTACATCCTCCTTTCCTGGGTGACTACATACGTCGGCTTCATGGTCGTCTACCTCGGCGTGATCTGCCTGGCATTCATTGCCGGCTTCGTTCACTCGCCCATGGTGGTCGCCAATAGTTGGTTCATTCGCCAGCGCGCTCGCGCCATGACGGTCGTAAGTGCCGCCGTGCCCATCGGCGGCGCCTTGATCTCTCCGTTGCTTGCTGTCGGCGTCGCTTCGCTGGGTTGGCGGTGGGCGGCATTTGCTTCGGGCTGCATCTTCTTGCTGGTCTGCTTGCCTTTGAGTTTTCAGTTAAAGCGCTCGCCGGAAAGTATGGGGCTGCGGCCGGACGGTGAAGTCGCCCCGCCGAATTCCGCCAGCAATGCTGGCGCAGATGCGGCAACGGACAATAATGCCATCGCCGACTTCACGAGCCGCCAAGCCATGAAAACTTGGGTGTTCTGGCTACTGGTTATTTCCATGACTGCGCGCGTGACCTGTTACAGCACCGCGACTGTCCATTTTATTCCGTTGATGGTTTGGAAAGGCTTATCCGAAGGAGCTGCCGCGACTCTTCTCGGGGCGTTTGCGTCGATCAATCTGGTGGCGCATTTCCTGCTCGGTTGGATCGCCGACCGCGTCAACAAACCCAAACTCTTAGCCGCTTGCCATTTTCTTCCGGCGCTTTCTCTGCCACCCCTTTTTGTCGATTCAGGTTACTGGCAACTCTTGCTGTTCACGACGACGTTCACTTTTTTGGACGCGTCGTTTCCCATCATCTGGGCAACCGTAGGAGATTTTTTCGGCCGGCGTAATTTCGCGACGATCCGCGGCATGATGAGTTTCTTCTACATGTGGGGAAGCTTCGCCGGTCCCGTCATGGCCGGCGCAATTTACGACCGCACCCAGAGTTACCTGGCGGTCTTGTGGATCTTGCTCGCTCTGCTGCTGTTCGCCACGCTACTGGTTTTGTTCCTAATCCGTCCCTGGACAAAGCGCATGGCGATGCTCGCGCCGGCAAGTTGTCCATAGAATGACCGCTTGGGCGATGTTATAGAGGATACAACTTTTAACGATTCAGGAGACGATCCATGGCACGAATCACAGGAAGTCATCTCGTCTGCAAGGCGCTCCAACTCGAAGGCGTGAAAAATATTTTCGGCTTGGCCGGCGATCACATCTTGCCGCTGCTCGACGTCATGGCGGACCAAGACTTCCGCATCATCGATACGCGTCATGAGCAAGCCGCCGTTCATATGGCCGATGCCTGGAGCCGGATCACCGAGCAGCCGGGAGTTTGCATGTACACGACGCCGGGCTTCGCCAACGCGATTCCCGGCCTCACCAACGCGATGCATACCGAGGGACCGGTCATTTCGATCGCCGGCTGCGCCGACGCGCACGACTTGGGTCGCGGCGCGCAGCAGGAAATCGATCAGGTCGCCATGGCCGCGCCGATGTGCAAAGGCTCGTTCATGGTTCCTGACGCGCGAAGAATTCCTGAATTCATTGCGCGCGCGATGCGTCTGGCTTTCAGTGGACGGCGTGGGCCGGTGCATCTGACAATACCCATCGACGTGCAGGAGCAAAGCGTCGAGGAAAATGAAATCGCCTTCGTCAAACCCGAAGAATATCGCCCCAGAGAATCAGTGACTGCGGACGCTGAGCTCGTGCGCCGCGCCATCGCGCTCTTGCGCGAAGCGCGCAGGCCGCTGGCAATCGCCGGCTGCGCCGCTGGTTACACGCTGTCCGGCGACGCTCTGCAGCGTTTCGTCGAAACCACGCGCGTGCCGGTCGTGACCGAAGAGCAGGCGCGTGGACTTATTCCCGACGATCATCCGTACGCTTTCGGATTTTTCGAGCGCGGCTTGAATCGCGCCGCGGCAAAAGTCCGCGACGCCGACGTGGTCGTACTCTTGGGGCGCAAGCAGGATTTCGTTATTGGTTTTTGTCGGCCGCCTCATGTTTCCGCCGATGCCAAGATCATTCAGATCGATCCGTCGCCCCTGGAGATTGGCCGCAATCGCGGCGTCGCTGTCGGCATGGTCGGCGACGTCACCAGCGTCTTGGATCAGCTGACCAAGGAAGCTTCAACTCACGCCTGGAAGGAGTTGCCGTGGATCGAAGAGCTGCGCGCCGTGCGCGCCGCTCAGGCGGAATGGACAGAAAAACTGGCGCGCCCGCAAATCGCCGATGCACGCTCTCGTTCGTGCACAAAACTATTCAATCGCTGCTGCGCCCGGATGATTGCCTCGTCTTCGACGGCGGCGACTTTTGCCATTTCGGACGCTCCTTGTTGCCCGCGCTCAAGCCCAAGCATTGGCTCTACGTCTCGAGCTTAGGCATGTTGGGCTCGTCGCTGCCCCAGGCGCTCGCCGCCAAAGTCGCGTATCCCGACTCGCGCGTGATCATGCTCAGCGGCGACGGCGCGTTCGGTTTCAATGCCATGGAGTTCGACACCGCGGTGCGCCACAAACTCAATGTCGTCGCCATCCTCGGCAACGATTCAGCCTGGGGCATCGACCGGCAAATTCAGCTCGGTCTCTACGGTCGCTCAGTCGCAACGGATCTGCTCCAGACCCGCTACGAGCAAGTCGTGCAGGGGTTGGGTGGTTATGGCGAATTTGTCGAGCGGCCTGAAGATCTTGCGCCCGCGCTAGAGCGAGCCTTCGCCGCCGGCCGGCCTGCGCTGTTGAATGTCGCCGTCGAGCGCGCGATCAGTCCGAGAGGCGAAGCCGCCATCGGCCGGCGCAAGGCAACGGCCGGAAAGTAATAAGGTTTAGTCACTCTGGGGCAGTGGCAATCGAGAACTCTGTGTCACGGCGATCTCGGCGCTACTAAGTGGGTTACATGGCCAGGCGGATTCTAGAAACCCTGAAGGCCCTCACACCTTGGGTCTTGCTCGTCGCGGCTCTTCCTACCGCGCAGTTTTCCGCAGCCGCAAGCAAGGAGCAATGGATTGAAGGCGCCAAGAAGGAAGGCGAGGTGATTCTCTATGCGTCCATGAATCTCGAAGAAACCAACACGATGATCGCGCGTTTCGAGCAAAAATATCCGTTTGTAAAAGTTAAGGTCAACCGAACCGACAGTGAAAAGCTCCTCACCAAAATACTCATCGAGGCAAGAGCTAAAAAATCCTTTGCCGATGCCATCCAGACTCTTGGCTTCGCCATGCACACGCTTAAGAAGAATCAGCAGCTGGGCCACTACCTTTCTGCGGAAAACGGCTACTACGGCAAGGAATACAAAGAAGAAGGGTACTGGACGACGGTTTATACCAACCCCTACGTCGTTGCCTACAATTCCCGTATGGTCGGCAGAGAGAATCTGCCGCGTCGATACGAAGATCTGCTTCACCCCATGTGGCAGGGAAAAATGATGATGGAGCCGACCAAGGTGGATTGGTTCGGCGGCGTGCTGCAGGTCATGGGCAAAGAAAAGGGGTTGAAGTACATGAGGGAGTTGGCCAAGCAGAAAATTATGAATCGCATCGGTCACGATTTGATCGCCCAGCTAGTGGCCGCCGGCGAGGCATCCTTGGATATCGATATTCCGGCTCCGTCCGTGGATCGGGTGCGCAAGCGCGGCGCGCCCATCGATTGGGTGGCTTTTCCGCCCGCGCCCGCTTCGCTGATCGGCATCGGTATCGCGTCCCAGCCGGTACATCCTAATGCGGCACGACTCTACGTGGATTTTGTCTTGTCGCTGGAGGGACAGAAAACTCTCGCGGAGCTGGGGCGATATCTCGCGCGCGTGGAGCTGATGCAGGAACAGATGACTAAGGCCAGAGGGCTCCAGATGGTCCCCGTGAGCCCCGAGCTCGGCGAAAACATCGTCGAGTACGCCAAGCTGATGCGAGAAATTTTCGGCCAGTGAGAATTTTTATCAGGCAAGTAGCCATGTCGCTACCGAGGCGCGAATCCTTGCGAAATTGTGTAGGGAAGATTTCCATCGCCGATCTGAAATCGGCAATTTTAAATTTCTCCGTAGGGAGAACCAGGAGGCACGACGATGCGCATCATGATCTTGAATCACCAGTCTAAACGTGAAGGAAGCCCGCGAATACGAAGCCCGCGTGGCGGCGTTGCTCCAGAGTTATGCTTCACCGGGCACGACGATCGAGATGCATTATCCTGAAGATCTCGGCGGCAGCGAAGTGACGAGCCACCTGCGCAAGAGCCAGGCATTAGCCGGGCTGCACCATGCCCTGGAAACACCCGCTTTGGTCAAGAAAGTTATCGAAGCCGAACGCTTGGGCTTCGATGCCGTTGTGCAGAGCAATACGTTCGATCCGGGCGTGGAAGTGGCGCGCTGCGCCGTGCGCATTCCGGTCGTCGGCGTGCTGCGCGCATCCTGCCATTTTGCCGCGACCCTTTGTGATCGTTTCGGCCTCATCGCGCCGTTGGATAGCCACGCCGTCTATGCGCGGCGCATCATCGAGAATTATCGGATGGGACGATTCATATCGGGTATCCAGGCGATCAACACCTACGAGACGGGCGATCTATCGGCTTACCACGATCTTCTCGTCGAGCGCATGCTCGCCGTGGGAAGGGAATTGATCGCGCAAGGCGCCCACGCGATCATCCCGCTGGGCGGGCGCCTTGTGCCCTACGTAGTTTCGCCGCTGGAATTGGAAGCCGAACTCAAGGTGCCGGTGATCAATACCAAGCTGGTCGGGATTCGCCATGCGGAGACCTTGGTAAACGGTAAAACCAGTCACAGCTTGCAAAGCTATCCCTGGGCCGGCGGCCTGACGCCGGAAAATATTTCGCGGCGCGCGATGGAATAGCGGCGAATGCGCTCGCACATGTTCCCGGCGAATCCCGCGGGCAACTGGGAATCCAGAAATTCTTGTAGGGGCGTGTGGCATACGCCCGTTCTGGATACCGGCTTCCGCCGGTATGACAGCTGAGACGTGAACACCTTCGCTAAAAAACTTTGGGACCGGACACCGGTTACTTTTTGGCGAGATTGGCGACGAATCCGGCATCTTCCAATTCTTTGACGAAGCGAGCGTCGACTAACTCTTTCACGTTGAGCCCCGCTGCTTTGGGTTGGATCGACGCCATTTCCTGCGCCACGACTTGATATCCTTCCATAGGCGGATAGGGATAATCCGGCATGTTTTCCGTGAACCACGACTGCGTGTGTTCGAGCACGCCGCGATCTTCCACGCGCGAATATTTGCGCATGATCTGCATGGTTTCCTCTTTGCGCGTCTTGAAATAGTGAATTGCCTCCACATAGGCCCGCACGTAGCGCCGCACCAGATCCGGCTGCTCTTTGATCGTCTTGCCGGTCGTGTAGATGCCACGCTGGGGAAATGGGATCTTGAGCGAGATCAGATCGAGCAAAACCGGAAATCCCAGCTTGTCGACGACCGGCTTCTCCGCTTCGGTGACCACGGTGAACTGCACGATGCCTTTTTGCATCGCCGCGATGCGGTCGTAAAGAACGCCGATGGAGCGCAGACTGACATCCTTCGCCGGATCCAGACCTAACTTTCTCAGGCTCACGCGCAGGGCGAAATCGGCAATCGTGCCGGGGCTTTGGTTGGCGCCGATTTTTCCTTTGAGATCCTCGGCCCGTTTGATCGTGGGCAGCGTCACAAAATAGTAGGTCAGAATATTTACGCTGCCGGCAATCGCGACCACGTCGCCGCCGGCGAGACGCGCGCTGACGACCGCGGGGCCGGCGCTCTCGGCAACAGCGCTTTCCCCCGCCAAGATCGCTTGGAGCGTGCGCACGCTGCTGGGAATGAGCACGGGCGCGACATCGAGTCCGTGCTTTTCGAACAGCCGCGCCTCTTTGGCGACCCAGATCACCGCCGAAGCTCCGGGAGCGGGAGAGAAGTAAGCACTGTAGATTCGGTCGGCGGCGTCTAGATCCGAGGGAAGAAAAGCGAGCGCAAAGCCAAACAACAGCGCCACAGGCGCCGGCATTTTTCCCCGACATTTGCTTAGCACCATCGGCGGTCTCCCGTTCTAATTTTTCATCAGATCCGACACGGCGATAAACAAATCCATGACGACAGGTTCGCTATCGATCGGGGTTACAATTGTAATTTTTTATCCGAACGCGATTTATCGTTCCGACAGATCGATAAACACCCCGTCCGGACTCGAACATTGATGCTGTCCATGGCGGCATGACGCAATCAATGCAAGCCGTCTTTCTCCTTCACTCGGCTCGCTGATGATGCGTTCGCGCATTTCGGCATTGGCTTCGCGCAATGCGGCTAATTCTGTTTTCACCGACTCGACGCTCTCGACTTTAAAACCAATATGTTCCAAGCCCGGGCGATCGATGCCGGCGCCTTCAAAATCGCTCATCTTCCACGGTGCGATGATCAGTGTCATCTTGCCGTCGGTGAGATAGAAGTTCGGATCTTCGAGCGCCTTTTCCGCTTCGGTCAGGTCGAACGAATCGCGGTAGAATGCGGCAATCTTCGACGGATTCATGACCCGCAATTTGAGGTGATGTATGCGCCGCGGCTGTTCACGCTGTTGTTGCACATAAACATCGCGGCGGTTCGACATGCCTTCCTGCGTGAGGTCGAAATAATTACCTTCAGGATCATGGGCGCCGTAAGTCGCAAAGGGACGGTTGGAAGGCCGCTTGAGCACCGCGACTTCCGGATAATTTTTCTTGATACGCGACATCGCTTCGTCGACGTCGTCGACATCGACGCCGAAATGGTGCAAGCCCGGTATATAACCCGGCTTTCTGCCGATCACAGTCACACCGACGTAACCGTCGCTGATGCTGACGGCATAATTGTTCCGGATCGCCTTCTGTTCCTCTTCGGAGCCCGGTTTCGACCGCTTCATGCCGAATATGGCTTCATAGAATTTCGCTTCTCGGACAAAGTTTTCACTGACGATCGCCGCGTGCTGAATTTTAGTTGGCATGAGAACCGCCTTCGTCTTGAACGGCCTGAACGCGAGTCACTTTCCCGTGATGCGCTTGAAGAACCCTTCTTTTTCGAATTCGTCGAGCGTGCTTTCATCGACGTATTTGGCAAGGTTCATGTCGATCTTCGGATTTCGCTGCGCGACCATATCCAAGGTGTTGCGCAGCCCCTGCGCCGCGATACGCGTCGGGAAAGAAAAACTGGTCGCGATGTACTGATAGGTCTCCTCGATCGCCTTGGGATTTTTCTGCTGCAACCATTTCGCCAATACCGCGGTCGCTTTGTCTTTATTGTTCAGCAACTGATAGGTCGCTTCGGCATAGGCCTCCTGGAAACGTTTGACCACGTCGCGATTTTGCTGGAGGAACGACCGGCGCACCACGATGGCGTTCATCGGAAACGCCGCGGCTTTCATGTCGCGCATGTGCACGAGCACGTTCATGCCCATGCGCTGCGCTTCGCCGAGCTCCGGTTGCGCGAGCACGGTGGCGTCGAGCGCTTTGGCGCTCATCGCGACCAGACGCTGTGACGCGCCGCCCGCCTGCAAGAGAGTCACGGCCTGGCGCTGTACATTCCACTCTTTGAGCGCGAGCAATATCGCCAGCTCGTTGGCGCCGCCGAAACCGACGATGCCGATTTTCTTGCCGCTAAGATCATCGGGCTTGCGGATTTCCTTTTGTGCGACAAAGCTGAAAGGAAACGTATTGAGCGAACCCGAGATCATGACCAGATCCGCGCCCTGCGCGATGGCATTTACCGTCGTTACCGCGTCCACCTGAGCAAAGTGAACACTATTGCCCACCAGCGCCTGGATCTGACGAGTCGAGCCCGGCGTTAAAACCAAGTCGCCGTTAATGCCGTACTTGGCGAGTAGGCCCAGCTCCTTAGTCGCCCACAGCGGCGATTGAAAACCGGCGAACCCGGCGTAAGCAATCGTGTAGCGCTCTTGCGCGCGCGAGCCAACCGGCACAAGCAGCAGCAAAGCAATCACGAGCCACAACTTGCGAATCATCGATGACCTTCCCCGCGTGATGTGTAGGCCCGGTCGATTTCCGCGATACGCTCGCGAATATGCCCCTTAAAATCCACGGCGAGGGGAATGACCTCCGACAACGCTTGTAAGTGCAGGAGCCGATTTGCTTTGGCATCTCTAATTACGTGTTGCGGGTCGCGGCCGTTCTTTGCGTCTCTCATCGCGTTCAACAGCAATTTACGCGCGGCGACGATTGCCTTGTCCGAAGTCACCAGATGCTCCGCCGTGCGATCTTGCACCGGGCCTTGGCTCTCCGTAGCGAACGCGTCGTGCGCTTGAAAGTTCAAACCCATGCCGGTGAAAGTCTGCGTGTTCATCGAGGCGCGGTCTTGCTGATAGCGGTTCGAAGCATTCCGCGTCAATCGATAATCGGCGGTCAGCTCCGCCCGGCTCCTCGTTCGCATAAAATCATCTAGCGGCTTTTCGCGGCTGAAAGCGAAAATGTATTTCCAGTGGCTGGTGTCGTCGATCGGCACGTGCCAGTGAATCGAATAACCTTGTCCCACAGAAGACCCGCCGAAGACGGACAAATTGGGCATGACAAAATTGGTAACCCGCAAATAACGTTTGTCTCGCCCGGCGCCTCTGAGCGTGTAGATCCTCAGACCATAGTCCGTGATTTCGACTTCGATCGTCGGCGCGATATCTTCAGCGAGCAATTTATTGTCAGTGGCGTTGCTGCCCGGTACAGTTCGTCGCTGCGCAATCTGCGCTTCGTCGAGACATTGATGCAAAAAAGAAAGGTGGACAGGATCGATGTTGCCTTCGTTGCCCTGGAGATAGTTGCAAGTCTCAAAGATCTTGGTCACGGTCCGGTATTCGCCCGGCACGGTGAGAAATTCATAATTCGGCAGCAATGGCGGATCGCCAGGCCCCATGTAAGTGAAAATCACCCCGCCGGCTTCCTGGCATGGGTGGGCGCGATGGCGGATCTCGTTTTTGTTCGCGCCGCCGCCCGGTTCGCCGGGTTGATCGAGGATTCGGCCGCAGACATCGTAAAGCCAGCCGTGATAGAGGCAACGCAACCCGCCGTCTTCGATGCGTCCGTAACTCAAGTCGGTGCCCCGATGCGAGCAGTGCAGCCCGATCAATCCCAGCCGGCCTTGATCGTCGCGAAACAGCACCAATTCTTCGCCGAGGATTTTAACCTTCAACGGCGCGCCGTCTTTCGGCAGTTCCTCGCTAAGCGCGACGGGCTGCCAATAGCGGCGTAAAAGCTCGCCGCACGGCGTCTGCGGGTCGGTTTGAGTGAGTAGTTGATTTTCTTCAGCGGTGATCATGGTCTATTCCTCTTGAACGATATTCGCGTCGCCTTATCGAGTCAGTTACCGCCCAAAGCTGACACTTAGATTAACCGTCACACCGGCGAAGGCCGGTGTCCAGTCATAGCAACTCATTGTATATGTCCTTCCATTCGGGATTGCGATTCTCAATAAGGCGAATCTTCCAGGCCCGTTTCCACTCTTTGATCGCCTTTTCGCGCGAAATGGCAGCTTCCATAGTGCCGCATTCCTCATACCACACCAGCATGTGCACTCCGTAGCGCTTTGTAAATCCTTCAGCAAGGTCATTTTTGTGTTGCCAAATACGTTGAACCAGATCCGATGTTACGCCCACATATAAGGTGCCGTTCCGTTGGCTGGCCAGCAGGTACACGCAAGGCAGTTTCATAACGGGGAACCGGTAATGCAGAGCTCCGTCTCAAGGCCAAAACTCTATCCAGGATTCGAAATGTGAGCAAGGGTCTTGGCTACCTCGGGAAAAAACTAGCTGGAATCCTTTCATGTCATTCCGGCGGACGCCGGAATCCAGGCTTTCCGAGGAGACTGGACACCGGCTTTCGCCGGTGTGACGGCGCAATTACCGCCCTCGTCAGTTTAAAATGAGAGCCGCTTCCCAGATCGTCGATAAAACCCGCGTCATCCAAGCCTTTGACCAGTGAAGATCCCAAAGCGTGAGAGGGTTCAATCTTTTTGCGGCGGGGTATTCGATGGTCGCGATCTCGTAGGTGTTGGCGATCGCTTGTGAAGCGCCGTTGAAAAGCGCCGCCTCATAGTCGCCGCCGTCTTTGATTTTGACGATCGCGCACGTCGAGATCGTAGTGGCGCGCAGCCATCGCGCGAATGGCGCAGATCACCGGCGTTCGATCGTCGTCGCGGTAAGCGAGTGTCAGGCTTTGCATGATCGTCTATCGGCTAACAGTCGGGGCTGCGAGGGCTTGTCGAATTTTTTTCCGGCGCGCAGTCGGGTCGCCAAACGAATATCGGGCCGGACTTTCAAAACGCTGCCGTGCGCCACGTTGACCGTGCCGGCTTTGGCGCCGCGCGGTTTCGACACGTAGCGCGCTCGCGTGCAGTGAACCGGGATCATTCCGGCATTGCGCGCCTTGCTGTGGTACGCCGCCACGGCCGCGGCTTGCTTTAAAGTCTCACGGCTTGGCTCCGCATCCGGTCTCGCGCGCAGAATCACATGGCTGCCGGGGACTTTATCGGCATGAAACCACCAATCGGCGGGCTCGGCCAATTTGATGCTTAAGTAGTCGTTGTCGGCGTCCGTCGCGCCCACCAACAGCGTCCAACCGTCGGGAAGTTCGTAATAAATAATCCGTGGCTTGAAGTCGGTCAAATTTCGCCGCTCGCGCAACCCTGAGGGCTATTTTCCTTGCAGCCGCTTGAAGAAACCTTCCTCATCCATGCTTTTCAAAAGCGAGAGATCGAGAAACTCCGCGGCTTTTTTTCCGCGTAGATGCGGCAAGGATTGGCTCAAGTCTTCGATGTCGTTTTGTATCGCTTCTTCGTTCGGAAACGGCCGCACGGGAATCGAGCCGAGCAAATAATTTTTGTGCATCGACTCCAGCAGCTTTTGATCTTCGATCTTCATATACTTGCGATAGATGCGCATGGTCAGATCTTTATTGTTGCGGCCGACCCAAGTTCCCTCGGTAACCGCCATGAGAAATGCCTTGAGTTGTCTCGGCCGTTGTTTCAGCAACTGGCGGCTCGTGGCGATATCGCTGCCCGTGGTAAACACACCGGAGTCGTAAAGATCCGCCAAAACGGAAAATTTCATGCCGCGATTGGCCAATTGAAGAAGATTGTCTTCGGTTCCCAACGTCGCGTCGATCTTGCCTTGCAACAGCATCAGCATCCGGCGGTCCGACTCGCTGATACCAGTGGCGAGCAATTGCACGTCTTTGCCGGGAACCAAGCCGAGCTTCGGCATCAAGCGTTGCAGAGCGAAGTCGGAACCTGCGCCGATCCGGCTCGAGCCGATGATTTTGCCCTTGAGCTCCTGCACCGATTTAATCGACGGGTGAGCAATCAGCTTATAGGCAATATGTCCGAGGCTGGCGACGATCACCAACGGCGCACCGCGCGCCGCCGCGCCGACGGCGGACGATCCCGACGCGGCGATGATATCGACGCTGCCGCCCAGCAATGCGTTGACGGAAGTCACGCCGGAGGCGATGTAAATCAGATTGCCGTCCAAGCCGTACTTTTCGAATAGTCCGAGATCTTTGGCGATCCATAACGGCGCCCGTGTTCCCGAGACCGACGCATAGGAAATCGTAAAAGAATCGAGTTTCTTGTCTTGTGCCAAAGCCATCCGGGGCATCAACGCGAACGCAAGGCTGGCAAATATCCACGTACCTTTTTTCATCGCCGAACAGTTTTTCATTCTGACGCCGGATCCATGCTCGATCTTCGATCCTCGCTCCGCTCAGTAATGTTCACCTTCTTTCAATGTGCGGATGTCTTTGCGGATTTGCGCCTTCGACTTGATCTTGTGTTTGTACAGCAGAAACGGCCAAGCGCGGTAAGGATTCTCCAGGCGCGCGTTATTGCGGCCGCGCCCGGCATCGGCCAGCGGTTTGAGCTCGGTGATGCTCATCATCAACAGCTGATCCTGGCAGGCGCGCTCGAGTTGAATCGCCGAAATACAAGCGCCCTCGATCCCCGGTCCGGTGACGACGACGCCATGGCCGCGCAGCAGCGTCGCATAGTGCGGCCCGAGATTGGCGACCATGCGCTCGGCTAATGCGAAGCTGTTGATGCCGTGGCTATCGGGAAAAATCGGCACGCCATCGGCGAAGATGCGCGCTTCGCGGTTGAACGGAATCAGGCCGGTGTCGAGCAGGCCGACAAGTATCGACGCGCGCGCATGGCAGTGAATCACGCTGCCGATATCGGGGCGGGCGCGATACACCGCTGCGTGAATCGGCGTCTCCGAGGGAATCGGCCCCGCGCCGGCGATGCGCTTGCCGTCGAAACCGACGATGCAAATATCCTTTGGATCGGCGAGCACGCCGGCAAAACGCGGATTGATCAAGAAAGTCTCCGTGCCGGGAATGCGCGCGCTCAAATGGCCGGAGCCCGAAAGGACGCCCTCGCCGGTAATGACTTGAATTCCTTCGACGAGGCGGCGCTTAAGATTTTGGATTTGAGTTTTTGGTTTTTGGATTGTGATTCTCCACGTATTCGGCTTACTAACATGGGGCGTAATCATCGTCAACGAAACGATGATTTGACAGCGTTTCACCGTTCCTATACGAAAAATTTTATGGCGCACAAAATCTGGCTGCGGGTAAAACTTCCGGAAACAGAATTATCTGCTCTCCAAGGGCATTTCCCTGACAGTGAGCTACACCAAGCAGATGAATCGAGGGTCGATGCCGGCTGGCTGCAGCAAGTGGAAGCGGTCTTCACCGAAGAAGTTTTGCCGGACGAGCTTGTTCAACAGATGCCAAGCTTAAAATGGCTTCATGTCACCCGCGGCGGCGTCAATGCTTATCTTACACCAACGGTGAAGTCTCGCCCGATCCAAGTAACCGGCTCCAAAGGTATCCACGGCACGGTGTTTTCAGAATTCGCTCTTGCCTGCATCTTCATGCTCGCAAAAAAATTGCCGGAGTGCATCGACGCCCAGAAGCAGAAACGTTGGCAAAAATTCGCGCCCTTCGAGATCGAAGGAAAAACAATCGGCATCGTCGGGCTCGGCACCGTCGGACTTGAATTGGCGCGCAAAGCAAAAGCTCTCGGCATGCGCGTTCTCGCAACCAAACGAACCGCGACGGCAAAACCGGATTACGTCGACGAATTGGGCACGGCGGAATTCCTACCGCAGTTGCTCATGCAATCTGATTTTGTCGTCTTGCTCTTGGCGTCGGTACCGTCGACGTTCAATATCATCGGCGAAAATGAATTGCGCGCGATGAAGAAAAGCGCCTATCTGATCAATCTCACCGGCGGACGCGCGATAGAAGAACCTTTGCTCGTGCGCGCCTTGAAGGAGCACTGGATCGCCGGCGCCGTTTTGGATGCATTCGCCAAACAGCCGTTACCGGAAGAGTCCGAACTATGGAACCTACCCAACGTGATCATCACTCCGCGCATCGCCGGCATCACCAGTCAAAAATGGCCCGCGCTGTTGCCGGTCTTTGCGGACAATCTGAAGCGCTTTATCGCCGGCGAGCCGTTGAAGAATCTAGTCGATAAAGAACTAGGCTATTGATACAAAAATCTAGTCGGATAAAGCGCTGCGCGTTCCGCTATCCCAATTACGCTTCACTTTTTACAGAACTGCAAAGCTTGCAAGTGCATAAAGTTTCTCATTCGTGTTCTTGGTCGATTAAAGGATCAAATGAAGATCACGGACAAGATCCAGCCTTTCTCGACAAAGGCCTTCTTCTTGCCGGCGGCTTTGCCGATACTATTACAATAGGCAAATATAATAGCAAAAAAACCGGTCCGTAGCCTACCAATAAGCCGATAGTTTGAAACGAACAGGACTGGAGGTATATACTTCGTTTATGTCAGTGAATCTGCCTTTAAGAGAAATGTCCCTGCAGGAAAAGCTTGCTGCGATGGAATTGCTTTGGGAGGACCTCGCCCGCTCTCCAGAATCCGTTGAGTCACCTACCTGGCACAAAGACATCCTCGATGAGCGTCGCCAGAAAATCGCCGAGGGAAACGCTCAATTTGAGGACTGGGAGACCGCTAAAGCGGAGATTCGCAAAAAGCTACTGTGAGAATCGAGATCCTCGACGACGCCCAAGAGGACTTAATAGAAGGCTTCCGCTTCTACGAAAAGCGGGAGATCGGAGTTGGATCTTATTTCTTAGATTGCCTCTTCTCAGATATCGACTCGCTGGTGCTATTCGCTGGAATTCATCAACTCGTTTACGGTATCACCGCTACCTGTCAAGCGTTTTCCTTTCGCCATTTACTAAATGTGGTGGGAGATTTGGTCCGTGTACATGCCGTATTGGATTGTCGTAGAAATCCATTATGGATCAGAAAACGACTTAAACCTAGCGGTTAATCAATCCCTCAGACCTATCGCTGAAAGACGCGCCTGCTGAGCGCTAGCCTTTGCCAGCCAATCCGAGCTATAGGAACCTGCCCAATGTGATCATCAAACCGCGTATCGGCGGTATCACCAGTCAGAAACAATCCCGCTCTGTTGCGGGTCTTTGAAGAAACCCTTCGATGTTTTTCACCTGCGAACCGCTGAAAAATTTGGTCGACAAGGGATTGAGGCGATAAAAATGGACTTTTTCTTTGGCCATTAACCCTTAAATTTCGAAGCTTGGTTCAGCTTGTCGAGTCAGTTGCGGTATAGTAGATATGAATTCATCAATAATTGGGAGGGAAAAGCTATGGCATCCATCCTCTATGTTGCAACGGATGAAGGCGTGGTCACGCTCAAGAGTGCAGACGGCCACAACTGGAAACAGGAACATCACGGACTCAAAGATTGGCAGATTCCGGAAGTCGCGGTTTCACCGAATGCGCCGAATAAAGTTTTCGCCGGAACGCGCGGCGACGGCGTCTGGGTCAGCGAAGATTTTGGCGCGAGCTGGAAAAAGCCCTGCTATGGCAAGCGCGGGCCGGGAAAAGTGCGTTGCCTGTCCTTCGATCCGCACGATGCCAAAACTCTCTACGCGGGAACGGAGCCCATCGATGTTTTCATCAGCCGCGATGAAGCGAAGAACT
This sequence comes from uncultured delta proteobacterium, assembly GCA_963755715.1. Classification (GTDB taxonomy): domain Bacteria; phylum Desulfobacterota; class Binatia; order UBA9968; family UBA9968; genus DP-20. The sequence goes on along the minus strand of CAVWLW010000063.1, from coordinate 15,247 downwards.
GGGAGCGCCTCGATTCGGTTTGGAATATCCCCTGGGTCTCAACAGTCACTTACCCGGTAGCCGCTGTGGAGCCGCATGTGCGCGACATTACTATCGACCCCAAGGACCCAAAAACCATGTACGTGGCGCTGCAAGTGGGCTACATGCTCAAGACCACGGACGGCGGCAAGAACTGGGAGCTGCTCAACAAGAATCTCGACTGCGACGTGCACACCATCGTGCTCCACCCCGAAGACAGCAACAAGATTTTCATCGCCACCGGCGGCCATGACTGCCGCGCGGGAAAAGCTCCCGGGCGCGCGCTCTATTCGAGCAGCGACGGCGGCAAAAACTGGGCGCCCATGGCGATGGAATTCAAGGAGGAATACTCCGTGCCGCTGACGATTCATCCGAAAAAACACAACGTGCTTTATTCCGCGGTGGCCAACGGACAACCCGGCCAATGGCGCAAGCGCAATAGCGGCGCCGAAGCGTTTCTCATTCAGTCCACCGACAGCGGCCAAAGCTGGAAGAAACTCGACGGCGCGATTTCCCAAGCGAACCGGAGCTTCGTCGAAACTTTCGCCTTCGATCCAGCCAACGCCGATTGCATGTACGCAGCGCAGCGAAATGGCGATCTGTTCGGTAGCGACGACAGCGGCATCAACTGGTCTAAGTTGAATCTCACGGTGCCCGAGCTATCCGATTTGAAAGCGGCGCAAGCATAGGAAGCAATCATGGCAAATCTTAGTCGGCTGCGCGGCGATGTCGCACGCGCCGCAATTAATGTTGAATCCCGACAGCTGGCATCTGCTGAACACTCGGCAGAGCGAACACCTGCCCGACAAGCCGGGCCTGGAGAAGGAAACGCAGGAAGTCAAATGGTCGAAGTGGAACGGCTGCATGGAAGCGATCGGCAAGCTGCGCGAAAAGATCGCAACTTTTAATCCTGATGTTCTCGTTGTCGTCGGCGACGATCAACATGAAAATCTCGTCGACGACAACATGCCGCCGTTCACCATCTTCATGGGCGAGGAAGTGGAAGCGAGCCTCAGCCTGCGCTACTTAAATCAACCCAAATCGGAAAATCGCACCAAGTATCGCGTCGCCACCAAAATCGCCGAAGGCCTTGTTAACGGCCTCATGGAAGAAGGCTTCGATCCGTCGTATTCGAAGAAAACCCGCTATGACGGCGGGCTCGGCCATGCCTTTGCGCGCGTGCTCAAGTTTGTGAGCCCCCAGGCCAAGCACGCCGTAGTTCCGGTGATGGTCAACACCTACTATCCGCCGGCGCCGTCGGCGCAGCGCTGCGTCCACTTCGGCCGCGCGCTGGCGAACGTTTTGCGCCGTATTTCCGGTGACCAGCGCGTTGTCGTCGTCGGTTCCGGCGGACTCAGCCATACCAAGATCGACGAACAACTGGACCATGAATTTATTCAGGCGCTCAAGCAAAACGATCTGAATTACATGGCGGCGATGCGTGCGTCGGATCTGGTGGAAGGGACGTCAGAAATTCGTAACTGGATCGTCACCGCGGCCGCCGCCGATCGGCGCGGAAACCTCGTCGACTACTTTCCCGCTCTATCGCACCACCACGGGCGTCGGCTGCGCCATGGGTTTTGCCTACTGGGAACTCCATTGATAGCGCGCATTTTTCTTTCATCGTCGCTCGACAACTAGTTCTTCGCGAATGCCAGACGATTCTTCTCCGGCTGAGCCGCAATCCATCGGGCGGCTCGCCGCCTTTCGCTATCGCGACTTCAGGCTTTTTTGGTTCAGCGTATTCACTTCCAACGTCGGCACCTGGATGCAGATGACGGCGGTAAATTGGTTGCTTTACAAGCTCACCAAGTCGCCGCTGCAACTCGGCATCAACGGGCTTTTCCGCGCCGTGCCGGCGATCGCGCTCGGCATCTTTAGCGGCGCCCTGGCGGACCGCTACGATCGCAAGAAACTATTGCTCACGACTCAATGTCTATTAGGATCGCTGGCCCTGCTGCTTGGCGTGCTCGACCATTCGGAAAACATCCGCCCATGGCATATTTACACGATCACATTTTTCAGCGCCGCCGTGAGTTCCTGCGACGGGCCGGCGCGCCAAGCGTTGTTTCCGTCACTGATCCCGCGCGCGCTGTTGCCCAACGCGGTCGCGCTGAATTCTATTTTATGGAAAGGCGCGGCTTTGCTCGGCCCCATGCTCGGTGGTATCGCCATCGGTTGGATCGGCACGAGCGGCGCGTTCTACGCCAACGCGGCGAGTTTTCTCGCCGTTATCATCGCGCTCCTTTTGATGCGGAGCCACTCGATCCCGCCGCAGCAAACTCGTCATATTGTCCATGAAATGAAAGCCGGTCTGTCCTTTGTGTACTCTCAGAATGTCATTCTGGGCGTAATCATCATGGAAGCAACGACGTCGATCTTCGGTCTCGACAACGCGATCCTGACGATCTTCGCGAGCGACATCTTGCGCGTCGGCGCGCAGGGTTTTGGACTTCTACAATCGGCGCGCGGCCTCGGCGCGGTGATCGGTTCGATTCTGTTTATCACCATCGGCCAGCGCCCTTATCAGGGCAAGATCCTGCTCATCTCGGCGCTGCTTTACGGCGCGGGGTTCGCTCTCTTCGGCTTGGCCCCGTCTTTCACTCTGGCTCTTCTATTGCTCACTTTTGTCGGCGCCGTCGATACGATCTGGGCATCGGCGCGCAGCACAATTCTGCAGTGGCTGACTCCCGACCGACTGCGCGGCCGAGTCATGGGCATCTTTCAATTGAGCAACCAAGGCCTCAACCCGCTCGGCCAAGTCGAAACCGGACTATTAGTTCCGGTCGTGGGCGCTCGCGCCGCCACGGCATTGGGCGGGCTGATCGTTTCTGCTGTGACGCTTGCGACGGCGTTGAAACTTTCCGAATTGCCCCGCTTCAGCCTCGACACGCCGCGCCACGAGCCAAAACGCGGCGAAGCTCTCTCCGGCGGCCTCGAATAGTGGAAAACATTTTTCGCCTCTCCGAAATTCGTCGACAACACCTGCGGGAACACTAGTCGGGCGCACGGCCGCGACACCACATCAGGTTCGCCATGGCGGCAAAGCCGTCACCACCCTTTCGTCCCGCTTACCGTTCGTATACAAGATTCTGTTGATGAGCGACGCACCGAGTTCTCCACCTACACGGCCGGGCCGCCTTGCCGCCTTTCGCTACCGCGACTTTCGCCTCTTCTGGTTTAGTTTGTTCGTCTCCAACATCGGCACATGGATGCAGATGACGGCGACCAATTGGTTGCTCTATCAACTGACCAATTCTCCCGTGCAGCTCGGATTGAACGGCGTGTTTCGCGCGATTCCGGCGATCACGCTCGGATTGATCAGCGGCACTTTCGCGGATCGTTACGATCGCAGATGGCTGATGCTCTGGACCCAGCTGATTCTCGGCGCGCTGAGCTTGGCGCTCGGCGTTCTGGATCAGGCGGGCCATATCCAAGCCTGGCAAATTTTTTTGTTTACCTTTATCAGCTCATCCGTGGGCTCGTTCGACGGCCCGGCGCGCCAGGCGCTGTTTCCCTCGCTGGTGCCGCGCTCGGTGCTGCCCAACGCCGTAGCGTTAAATTCTCTGCTCTGGAAAGGCGCGGCTTTGCTCGGTCCGACTCTCGGCGGGATTGCCATCGGCGCCATGGGTACCGCCGGCGCGTTTTACGCCAACGCCGCCAGCTTTTTGGTCGTCGTCATCGCCTTGCTGCTCATGCGAGCGTCATCTCCACCGGCGGAAAAACGGCGCCACTTTTTTAGTGAAACTCAGGAGGGATTTTCTTATATCGTCTCGCGGCCGATTATTCTCGGGCTTACGGTCATGGAGGCTTTCGGCTCGGTTTTCGGTCTCGACCACGCGATGCTGACGATTCTCGCCAGCGACGTCTTTCGAGTCGGCGCCGAGGGCTTCGGCTTTTTGCAATCGTCGCGCGGTCTCGGCGCCGTGATCGGCTCGAGCATTTTCATCGGCATGGGGCACCGTCCGGGCCAAGGCAAGATCCTTTTTGTGTCGGCGATCCTTTATGGCGCCGGCTTCGCCCTGTTCGGTCTGTCGCCATCCTTTCCGATCGCGCTGGCATTACTCACATTCGTCGGCGCCATGGACACGATTTGGGGCGCCTCCCGAGGAACGATTCTGCAAATGCTCACGCCGGAAAAATTTCGCGGCCGGGTGATGGGGGTTTTTCAACTCAGCAACCGCGGTCTCCATCCGCTGGGGCAAACCGAAACCGGATTGATCGTGCCGCTGATCGGCGCGCGCGAAGCGACTTTCGCCGGCGGCATCATCATATCGATCATGACGCTGTTAACCGTTTGGCGCGTACCGGAGATTGTAAAATTCCGCTGGGACCAAATTGGCGGCAGCGCCGCGGGCGGCAAGGTTGCGGAGGAGGAACGAATCGCGGGCTAAGCGAAGCGCCGGCGCGGCTTTGAAATTTACCGAGGATTCAGCGCAGTAAAACGGGAAAAATTACGGCAACGGCTTGTTGGCATCGGCTAACGGCTTAAAGCGCTGCGAATAGCGCCGCCGCATTCCTTGCGCGCCCATCCGGCCCGTCAGAAATTTATCTCTGCTCTCCGTCGGCAAGTCGATGCGGATATTTTTCGCCGGATCGCGAAAGGTATTCATCGGATCTTTGCCCGCTGCGATGAGTTTGATCTGGTTGTCGAGCAAGTGGCGGTAAAGCACGATGCCGTGATCGGACTCGCCGAGCAGCTCTTTCGTGCGGTCGTAAACCGCGCCCTGGGAAATAAAGATGGCGTTGTCCTGCGGATCGACGTCGTTATTGTAGGAATTGAAACTGCGGCTGTCCGTGGCGGTCGAGCTCGGGCGACGGCATGTGATACAGCGGCATTTCTTCCGCCGTCTGCCTCTCGCCTTCGCCGAATGGATGGATCGAGTAATACCATTGCGCCGTGTGCGTCTCGTCCACCGGCACGCGGAAGCGCAGCATATCGGGGCCTTTTTGAATCGTCGGAAAAACCAGCCAGTGACCGACCTTCCAATCGTCGGATTCTTCGCTCTCGCCTTCCAGAATGCGCCGTTTGATAATGCCGTACTCGGCCAAATCGAAACCGATCTTCTGGTGGCGCACGCGTTTGCGTTTCAAGTCGGCGTTTCCAGTCCGCTCGGCGGCGTAATTGCGGAACACGCCGTGCAACCATTCGACGTGCACGGGATCCATAATATTCTCGACGGTCTGTAGCCAGTTGGCAGCAGTCATCGTGTAACCAACTTCGCGCCAGAAATTGTCTTCGACGAGCAAATCCCAGCGCGGCACGAGCGGCGCCGGTTTGGGCCCGAGATAGGCGAAGATCATGCCGCCCAATTCTTCGACGGCATAGTTCGCCAGTTGAATTTTGTCTTTGAAGCCGCCGGGCTTGACGGTTTCTTCGAATGGCTGCTCCAAGCAGCGCCCGGTTCGATCGAACTTCCAGCCGTGATAGGCGCAGCGCAAACCATCTTCTTCGGCCATGCCGTAAGCCAAATTCGCCCGGCGATGCGGGCAGTGGGCGTCGATCAGACCCAGCCTTCCTTGCGTGTCTTTAAATAACACCAATTCTTCGCCGAGAACCTTGACGAACTTGGTCGGATGACGCGCCAGTTCCGAAACCGCCGCTATCGGATACCAATAACGGCGCAACAGATCTCCCACCGGTGTGCCCGCTTTGACCTGGGTGAGGCGTTCGTTCTCTTCTTTGCTGATCATGCTCTACTCCCGTTTTCGTTATCGCCTGTGACGACAATTTATGGCTTCTTGGCACTCTTTGCCAGCGCCTGGCTCACTACTTTTTGCATGGGCTCGGCGTCCATCCATTCCGCCTTCCATGTCACCATATATTTCGCTCCTTCTTTGCGTCGGGCCATCGGGCGCAAATCGCTCTTGGAAATATCCACGCGCAGCGAGTCATTGACCTGGCCGTCGCGCTGAACCGCCATCTGTCCTTCGCGCGAAAGCAGCCAATTGATAAAAACTCTCGAAGCATTGGGGTGCGGCGACTTGTCGAGCCAAACCAAGGTGAAGGCGCCCGGCTCCAATGCGCCGCCTTCTTTCCATGTTCCGGTATCGAAGACATTGATCGGCAAACCTTGCGCTTTCGCCTGCAAGATATCGTCGCCGTTGCCAAACAGCAGTATCGAGAAACGTCGCTGCGCCACCCAGTCGATGGCTTGACGATAATCCCGCGAGATCATGACGACCTGTTCGGTAAAGAGCCGGCGCAAAAACTCCGCGCCCAATTGCGGATGGTAATAAACCGTGCGCGCGCCGCTGCGGCCGTATCCGGCGAAGCGCGGATCGATGACGACGATTTTCGCGCGCCATTTTTCGTTCAGGAGATCCCAGTAGGAACTCAATTCCCCCGGCGACACCAGTTCGCTATTGTGCGCGACCATATTTACCGAGACGCTGCCCACGGGAACGAAGATATATTTGCCCTCCGTGTCGATGTATTGATGCTTGCCCGACCACCATTTCGACTCGTCTTTGACTTCGGGCAAAATGAACGCGGCGGCGATGGGCTGCAATGTTTTAGCTTGATGCAGTGAATACGGCGATGTGTTGCCGATGCGCGCGACGTCGGCGAGATATTTTCCTGCGCGCCGTTCCGTCATGATACGCACGAGCAGTTCGTTGCCCCTGCCCTGCACGACTTTGACTTTGACGCGCGGGAATTTCTTTTCGAACTCGCTCAAAAAGTTAAACTCGCCGACCGTGTAATAGGAAAGTTCGCCTTCTTGCTCAGCAGCTTTGACCGTGCGCTCCCACTCCGCTTCCCATGCGGCTGCCGCATGAACGGTTTGATCAAATGCCAGGAACAAGAACGTTATGGCGTAGCAAAAAACCAGCATCTTGCTTCTTCTGACTTATTTTCACAGACGTGTCCGCCGAATGACGAAAGGAGGCGATGCCGCTTGCCGCGTTGATACAAATCTTATGCGACTCCGTTTGCTGCTATTTCTTGATAATCTCTTTTAAAAGCTTGTTCACCGGCTCTTGATTGCTTCGCTCCGGCGTATCCATGATGATGTATTTCATTCCTGCGACTCGCCGCTGCGGCGCGGGAATGGCATCTTTGGCGATGTCGACGCGCATCGATTCCACCAACAGGTCGGCGGAATTCATGACCTTTTGAAACGAAAGCTGGCCTTCCCGCGATAACAGCCAATTAACGAACAGCCGCGCGGCATTGGGATGCGGCGCCTGATTCATCAGCGCGATCGAACCGTTGCTGCCGGAGGAGATCGCCGGGGTTTCTTTCCAGCGGTAAGTTTCAAACTCTTCGACGGGTAAACCTTGCGCCCGCGCCGCTTCGATATTGCCGCAAAATAAACAGAGCGCATATTTTCCCACCGCGAGCCAATCCAGCGCTTGGCGGTCGTCGCGGCTCAAGGCCACATCCATCTCCACAGAACAGGCGGGTTAAAAATTTTTCGCCGAGGTCGGGAAGATTGTACAGAATGCGCGTGCCGACGCGCGGCCGGCCGGGCTGGCGCGGGTCGACGGCGACGATTTTGCCGCGCCACTTTGCTTTGATGACATCCCAGTAGGACTTGAATTCATTGGGGTCGACCAGGTTCTTGTTGTAGAAGAGATTCGGCATATCGACGCTGCCGATGAAAACGAAAATGTGACTCCCCTCCGGATCCATATATTGATGCTTGCCTTCCCACCATTTCGTCACGTCCGTCACCTCCGGCAGCAGCAACGCCGGCTTGATCGGATCCAGAGCTTTCGCCGGGTAGAGCACCGTAAACGGCGTCGTCGGTCCGCAGAGACAGACATCCCAGAGAAATTTCCCGGCGCGCCGTTCCGCCATCAGGCGCGGTCCGGTCTCCGCCGCGGACGTGCTCGCGGTGACGACTTGAATGTCGGGAAACTTTTTCTCGAAGACCTTGACCGCCGCTTCGATATTTTCCCGCTGATAGAGAAAAACACCGACTTTGCCTTCTTTTTTAGCCGCGGCGATGGTTTGGGTCCACTCCGCTTCGCCACTTGCCTTCGCTTCCGCGGCGAGCGTTGTTGAAGGGGCAGGTAAATCGACGAAAATAAAAACGAAGGCAAGAACTACGAGGCGGGAGAACGTCGTGGCTGATACCATCAACGTTACGCTTTCTAGCCGAGAACGATTCAGACGTTTCAGTTGTTCCATATACGATTGAACGTTTGAACTTCTTGAACGTCGAACGGCTCGAATCATTCTGCTCTCGGCCATAGCGTCATGCCCTCAGACTTGAGCTCAAGAAAGACTTTGCCGCCCGGCTTAAGTTGCTGAGCCTCCGGCGAAACGATAACGCGAGTTTCTTCGCCCAGCGTCACGGTGTACTCGTAACGATCGCCGAGAAATTGCACCGATTGCAATGTTCCTTCGACGACGTTGCCCTGGCCGGCACCACCGTTGTTCGATAGGGCGATTTTCTCAGGCCGGATCGCAACCATGGCTGATTGGCCCACGGTCGGAAACCCGTTGGACGGCGCAATCACGTTGATGCGCTGCAGCGTCAGCACCGAAGCGCCGACGCCGCGCACTTCCACTTGAACCTGATCTGCTCGGAAACAGCTCCGACTTTGCCAGGCAAAAGAAAAGTCTTGCCCAAAAAATCGCGCACGAACGGCGTCGCGGGTTTAAAGTAAACCTCTTCCGGCGTACCGACTTGTTCGAGCACGCCGAATTTCATGATGGCAATGCGATCCGACAAACTGAGCGCTTCGATTTGATCATGGGTCACGAAGATGACCGTGATATGGACGCGCTGCTGCAACGACTTTAAGCTCGCGCCGCATTTCTTCGCGTAGTTGCGCGTCGAGATTGCTCAAGCGGTTCATCGAGCAACAAGACTTTCGGCGAAAAGACCAAGGCACGGGCGAGCGCAACGCGCTGTTGCTGACCGCCGCTGAGCGCTGGAGCCTGTCGCTCTTCTAACCCGGCAAGGCCGACGAGAGCCAATACTTCAGCAACTTTCTTCTCCGCCTGGGCGCCTCTGATGCCGCGCAGCTTCAGCGGATATGAGACATTCTCGAAAACCGTCATATGCGGCCACAGAGCATAGGATTGAAACACCATGCCCATGTGCGCTTTTCCGGCTTGACGAAGAGTTTTTGCTCGTCGGAAACCAAGCAGCGGTCGGCAAGATAGATCGCCCCGCCGTCGGGTTTTTCCAGTCCGCCGACCATGCGCAACGTCGTCGTTTTGCCGCAACCGCTGGAGCCGAGCAGGGTAAAGAACTCGCCTTCTTTGATCTCGAGATTGATGCGATTGACCGCAACCACCCGGTCGAAGGTTTTGTAGAGATTTTGAATGCGTAGAAAACTCACGTGTTCGATCCTTGCCTGCCGGCTGACAAGAGACTCAATTACGAATGAGGATCGAGGATCGCGATCCTTCCCATCGCTCATGATCACTTCCATTGGCTGTCCGGGCCAATCTTTCAATTCGTCTTTCTTCGACCCATAGTCACTCCGCCCGGATGCCGACCTTGAGGCCGAATGACCTCGCAACGATGGCCAATCCGAGCGTGAGTACCGTAACCATGATGATGGTAATGCTCGCGACTTCGCGGTATCCCGCCGCCACTTGGTCCAGGGCCAGCAGCGACAAAGTCCTCGTCTCCGAAGTCGCCAGGAGAATGATCGCCGAATTATGCTGCGCGGCGAACATGAATTTAATGACGCCCACCATGACCATCGTCTGCGCCATCAGCGGAAACACGATACGCAGATAGGTGCGCCAAAAACCCGCACCCGACATGCGCGACGATTCCTCCAGTTCTTTGCCGAGCTGAATAAAATTCGCCTTTAGGATCTGCGTCGACAGCGTGATGCCGCCGAGCATTTGCGCGACCATGAGAAGAACGAGCGTACCGTAGAACGGGCGAAACACCGGCGTGCCGAGAAACATCCATAATAAGCCGAGCCCGGACAACACGCCGGGGATCGCTGACGGCAGCCAGCAGATCGAATCGAGCACCGCGCGGCCCGGAAGCTTCGTCCGCACCAGAACGTAACCGATCAAAGAGAACAGTACTGCGCCCACGAGTCCGGCGCTGACCGCGACGATCAGCGTGTTGTGCAACCCTTGGAGAATGCGCGGATCATTGAGCGCCATTTTCCAGTATTCCAGCGTCCATGTTTTCGGCAAGTTGAAAAAGCCGAAGCGCGTCATGAAGCTACCGCCTAAGACGCTCAAAAGCGGCACCACGTCGAGGATGAAAGATGACCAGCGCGACCAAGGCCGTCGCGGGATAACGCCATGCGCCGAGGTCGATGATTTTGGGTTTGAATTGACCGGTCACCGTGGTGAATTGCCGGCGCGTAATCAATTTGCGTTGTAGAGGAATAAAGGCCGCGAGAAAGACCAGAATAATGCTGCCCAACGCAGCCGCTTGGTTCACCAACGGCGGCTCCTGCCTGCGCCAGATCGACGATCTTCGTCGAATACACATAAAAGCTCCATGGCACGCCGAGCAAAAGCTCGATTTCGAAGCTACTGAAGATGCGGATCACGCTGAGCAAGAAAACAACGACGATCACCGGCGTCATGGCCGGCACCGTGATCCGCCATAGGGTCGTAAACGCGCTCGCGCCGGACATCCGGCTCGCCTCTTCCATAGACGCATCCATGCGACGAAAGGCCGGCGTCATGAGCATCACTTTGGTGGACAAGCCGGTGGAAACCAGATGCACCCAAATAATCCCCGAGAATGAATAGATGTCGAAATTGAGCCCGCTCAAAAAAGGTATCTGGCGCAGCCAAGAGTTGATCAGGCCCGTGCTCGGATCGAGCATCAGCATCCAGCCGAACGTGGTAGCCAAGCTAGGCAGGAAAAACGAGATCCAAAAGCCGAATTCAAAGACGTTGGCGAAAAGAATGTTGGTGCGGGCAAGCAACCACGAAATAAAAATCCCCGAGCGGCAAGGCGAGCACTTGAAGCACAATGCCGATTTTCACGCTGTTCCATAACGAGCGCCAGATGCCGTATTCGCTGAAGGCTTCACGCCAAGCCTTCAATCCATACATCGGCGGCTCGGCGATAGTGGCGGTGTTAAAGCTGTTGATCAGGATCAACACCAGAGGGTAAACGACAATAAATCCCATCACGCCGATCAGCACCGCCATGAGGGCCGTGCCGCCGTCCAGGCGCGGAAGCCAGGAGCGGCTAACGGTTGCCGGGCTCAGTGTCTCGGTTTTCGCCATAGGGTAGACCCTCTATAAGCAAGCGCGTTTTTAGCGCGTAGTTTGAGCAAGTTCAAGAGTGATGCAGCAAACAAAAAATGCTCTCACGTATGAACTTGGGTTACACGCCCAAGCTTATCGCTGCTGATAATCTCGCGCATCTGGCGAATCGGCGGATTAAAACTGCGCGTATGCGCAACCATGAGCTTGACGCGACTTTTCTCTGCCGCTGCAATCATCCGGTCGCAATCTTCCAGCGTCAAAGCCATGGGCTTCTCGACCATCACATGCTTGCCGCGCTCTAGCGCGGTGATGGCATGTTCGGCATGAAACGGATTGGGCGTCGCAACGTAGACGCCGTCGAGCTCTTTGAGCTCGCACATTGCCGCGACGCTGTCGAAGGTCTGAATGCCAAACTCGGCGCGGTATTGTTCGCGCGCCGCTTCTCTTAGATCCGCGCCAGCGACAAAGGAAAATCCTGTCGTTTTCGCTACCGCTTGCGGTAATGATCTGCCTGCGGTGCCGAGACCGGCGAGCCCAATTCTAATCGAAGTCACAGACATTAATAACTTCCGTTCCAGCCGTTCCAATCGCTCAGGCCGCCCACCTCTTTCAAGGAGAGGGTTGAAATGCTTGGACGTTTGGAACTTTTTCCATTTTACTTTCCGGCTCTCTCTTCTTCTTTATTTAAGATCGGGCTGTACTTCGTCGCGCCACCCTGACGGCGCGGGCCGGAGCGAAAACTGCCGCTATTGAGTTTGCTATCTTCAAGACGGAGCTTGATATTCACATTGTTTGCCGGATCGCGAAAAACGTTGATCGGGTCTTGTCCGGCCTGAACTTTTTCCAGCTGTTCCTTGAGTTGGCGACGATAAAGAATAACGCCTTTGTCGGAAAGTCCCAGCGCTTCTTGCGTCCGGTCCGCCACTCCACCCTGGGTAATCCACGCGATCATGTCTTCGCCGCTGTTGTTGTCGAGCAGAGCCCACTGCGGTTCGCCGGTGGCGTCGACACCCGGCACCGGCACGTTGTAGAACGGAATCACCTCCTGCGGCCCTTCGTGGTCGCCGCGCGGATAACAGGTGTACCAGAGGTGCAGCGTGTGCGTGTCGTCGAGCGGCACGCGGATTTGAAAAGTCGGCCGGCTCGTGCTGCCGCTCAAAAGAATATTGGGAAACAGCACCGGATGCCCCACTTGCCAGTCTTCATTGTCTTCGGTCTCGCCCTCGAGCATCCGCGTCTTGATGATGCCATGCTCGAACTCTCTGAAGTTGATCTTCTTATGGCGCACCGGATTTCCCTTGAATTCAGTGCGCCCGAGCCGTTCTTGCACGTAATTAAAAAAATGCTGATGCAGCCATTCGACGTGCACCGGGTCGAGGGAGTTCTCCATGATCTGCAGCCAATTGCAAGGGATCACTGCCGCGCCGATATCGCGCAGCACGCCGTCGCGCACGAACAATTCCCAGCGCGGCAACAGCGGCGCGGGCTGTGGACCGAGGTAAGCGAAAATCAGCCCGCCAAGTTCTTCTACCGGATATGCCGGCATGTGGATGCGATCTTTAAACGTGCTGTCGGGGTCTTCGGCCTGCTCATAGGGTTGCTCGAGACATTTTCCGTTTCGGTCATACAGCCAGCCATGGTACGGACAGCGCAAGCCGTCTTTTTCGGGAATGCCCAAAACCAACGACATGCGCCGGTGCGCGCACTGCGAGCCGATGAGCCCGGGCCGCCCCTGTTTGTCGCGATAGAGCACCAAGTCTTCGCCGAGCACTCGGACCGCCTTCGTGGGTTTCTCGACTAATTCGGAGCATGCGGCGATTGGATACCAGTAGCGGCGCAGCAGTTCGCCCATCGGCGTGCCACGCCCGACTTTCGTCAACAGTTCATTTTCTTCACGGCTCAGCATGAGTCATTTCTCCATTCGATCTCATTCAATCGAAGAAATTCATTTTCACCACGAAGAACGCGAAGGACACGAAGGATCTGAATATTTTTACTATTAACCTTCGTGCTCTTCGTGTCCTTCGTGGTTAGAAGTCCTGTCCTCATTTTCGACCCGCTTCACTCTGCGCTTCACTGATTAGCTTGGCAATCGGCTTCATGTCAAAGTAATCGGGGTTCCACTGCGGCAAGTATTTCACCCCGGGATTTAACCGATTGCGCGGCGGGATATCGTCCTTTGAAATATCCATTCTGAGCGAGCCCTCGGCGCCGGCATCGATATACTTCGCCGAAGTCTTCTGAAAATCGCTTTGCCCTTCGCGCGACAGAAACCAGTTGAGAAACACTTTGGCGGCATTGGGATGCGGCGCTTGATTCATCAGCACCAAAGTCTTCGCGCGCGTCTCGACGCCGACGCCTTCTTTAAACGACGACGGTTCGATCAGATCGACGGGAAGTCCTTGCGTCTTCGCCTCGCTCAACGACTGGTGGCGGCACAGGCAAATGGAATACTTGCCCGCAGCGAGCCAGTCTTCACCTTGCGGGAACCGGGCGTAAAGAGTCAGCGCCATCTCGCTGAATAACCGGCGCAGAAATAGCGGCCCTAGCTCCGGGTTGTGGTAAAAAAAGCGATCACGGGTGGCGGCAAAGCCGCCCGCCTTGGGATCGAAGGCGACGATCTTGCCCTTCCACCTGGGATCGAGCAGGTCCCAGTAAGATTTGAATCCGCTGGAATCGACGAGCTTGGTGTTGTAGCCCACTAGGAAAAGCGGCGCGCCGACATAGACAAGGATGAATTTTCCCTCGGGATCGATGAACTGCTGTTTTCCCTGCCACCACTTCGACTCGTCCTTGACCTCGGGAAGAATAAACGCCGAAGCGATGGGATCGAGAGCCTTGCTCTGATAGAGCGTATAAGGCGAAGTATTGCCTAGGTTGCCGACGTCCGCGAGAAATTTACCCGCTCTGCGCTCGGCCATCACGCGAGACACATGCTCACCGCCGCGCGCCGCCACGACCGATATCTTAATCTTGGGGAATTTCTTCTGAAAACCGGTGTTGGCGATGGCATCGCCGATTTCAGAAAGGCTATATAAAGCGACGTGTCCTTCTTGCTCCGCCGCTTTGACCGTCTTGTCCCAGTCCTCCTGCCATGACGCTTTAACCTCTGCCGCAACAGCAGCGAGCGGGATCGGGATCGCCAATGTCGAGAACAACAGCAGCGCGGCGATCAAATTTCCTCTGCAAAACATTTGTTTAAACGAATCGGTAATTCGCCTACACGGGATCGGGAATGTCGTCTCTCTGAAAATCGATCTCCACCTGCCAACCCTGGCGCGAGAAAATTTGATCGGCGGTCTTCGCTCCCGCGAGATTGAGTCCGAGCTTCTCGGCCATTTTGAGCGCGTGGCCCGTACGGCCCGGACGCATGCCGAGTTTGTAAGTCGTGTCGCCCTTATTAAAGACGTTGTCGACCAGCTCATCCAAGCGCCATGACTGCGCGCAACCGCCGGACGCCGCGCGGGCGAACATCTTCAAGTCGAGGCCGGATTTTTTTGCCAATAGCAGGCCTTCGTAAATCGCCAGCTCTGACAAAGCTTGCATCACCTGATTGATCCGCTTGCCGATTTGCCCGTTGCCGTTCTTGCCCAAGTACGTAACCATGCGGCCGACGTGTTGCAGCACCGGCAGACAACGTTGATACGCCTCATAGCTGCCACCGACGAAAATCGTCAGGTTGCCGTTGGTGGCGCCGATATCCGCGCCGCTCAGCGGCGCATCGAGCATCTCGATGCCACGCGCGCGCAGGGAGTCGGATACTTTGATGGCCAACTCCGGCGCCGTGCTGCTGAGATCGACGAAGACCAACTTTTCATTGTTCGCTGCGGCGATGCCGTTTTCGCCGCAGGTAACTTTCTCCACATCGCCCGGCTGGAGCGACGCCAGGACAATCGTCGATCGCTCGGCAATTTCCTTCGGCGTCGCCGCGACAGAGGCGCCATTTTTTTTCAGCGCCTGCATCTTTTCGTCGTCGAGATCGAGAACCGTCAGCGGATAACCGGCGCGCAGAAGACGCAGCGCGATGGCGCCGCCCATATTGCCCAAGCCGATAAAGCCGAGGCGCTC
>CAVWLW010000062.1:0-51506 GCA_963755715.1 uncultured delta proteobacterium | reverse complement strand
TTTCCATCGACCTCGGCCGCCCAAGGATAAATCGGATCGTCAGTCGATCTCCAGGAGTGTCTCGAGCAAGTTGTCCCCCAACTCGGGCGCAGCGTCAGCCAATCCTCTCTTTTTGCGCCGGTCTTCGACTTCCCAAACCGCCGGTCGGTGGCTTGCCCAGGCGCGGATCTGTTTCCATCCGTCCGCATCCGACTGGCCCGCTCGTCGCCCTTCCAGCCATAGTCGGCGCATGGAAGGTCCATACGCATGCGGCGTCTCCACGGAAGCAGCATCGACGACGTTGATCGCGCTGTTGTTCTGCAAACACATCTCGATCGCTTTGCGCACGTCGCCGCTCCATTGCGGCGAATCTTTTTCCGCCAGGTCGCGGGCGCGGTTCCGCGCCATCAGAGCCCGCTGCCCCTGCTCATCGGCGAACCGGCCGTAGCTCCCATTGATGGTTTGCAGCCGCCGCGAATAGCGAGCCAGCCAGTAACCAAGGTACGTAAGCGCGAAGAGATAAAAATCCGCAGTCGGCGCGGCTTGCCCCTTGACCTGTCCCTTGAGATCGCTTTCGACCATTCGGCGATACTGATCGAAGAGCGTTTGGTTGGTCAGTGCAGGAGGCCCTTTAGGCTTTGGCCGTGCGCTAGCCTTGACCTTCAGTCCGGCAATGCGGCCGCGCAGCGTCTTGACGGTTTCGGCATCGAAGGTCGTGAGCGCGTCGATCTCCTCAATCAGTTTCAATTGGGTTTGGAGTTCTTTGCGAATCACGCTTTTTTTCCCGACGCGCGCTTGGGAGATTGGGTCGGCGGGCCACTCCGGCGCCAACCCCTCGAAGACGCCGAGCGCCGCTCGCAGCGCGTACGGCATCGTGCTTTCGGGGCCGCCGCAAGTTTGCAGCGCGCCCATAATGACCGCGCAGGCGATCAGCGCCTGCTCGGCGTCGAAATCGTCCATATGCGGGGTGATTTCTTCGACCTGTTGGATGTGGCGGGCCACATCCCTCTCCGCTAATACGCGCCCTTGGACATAACTCCACACCGCGTCCAAACTCCGGCGCAGGCTAGCGGGGTCGCCCCAATCCTCCTCTGCGGAGAATGACTCGTACGCCGGCAGCCAGTGCTCGGCGATGGCCGCTGCCAACGCCACGCGCTGCTGCGGCGACCACGGCGTCATCTTCTCGGTGAGAAAAACTTCGTATTCGTCGAGGCTTTTCAAATCCTGGTTCGCCATAGGCCACCTGATGCGTGGAATTATAGCACTGTGAGTCGGAAGTGTTCCAAATTTTTCAGCGCCTCGCGCAGTTTCAGATGTCCAACAACCTTCGCGAGCGTTCAAATCGTTCAGCACGATATCAGACTTGGTTGCCTTATGAGCGAACCTGCTATCGGTGACACTCGAACACGACACGCATGCCATTTTTTTTTGGATTGACAGCAGTGGCGGTAATTCTTAGCATCCGGCTAGCCATACTTCCGGCAAAGGAGACAACATGTTCCGGTTTCGAGGCCTTCGAACGGTAAATAATTTACTTACCGTCGGGATTTTAATTTTCGCTGCCACAAATGCGCTTGCCGCCAGCGCGCCCATGCCCGTTTCGCAGCTTGCGCTTTACCAGGGCGCAGATCGTGAGACCGTTCTTGTTCAGGGCGCGAAGAAGGAAGGACAGGTTGTTTTCTATAACTCGCATACCTGGTTTAAAGCCGTCGCCCAGGAGTTTCAGAAGAAGTATCCGTTCATCAAAGTCGCGGAATGGCGCGCCGAAGGCGCGGACGTGATGAAGAGAGCCATCGAAGAAAGCCAGACGGGGCGCTTCCTAGCCGACGTCGTCGAAAGCAGGGCGGAAAACATCCAAAAAGTCCTCATGCGGAGAAGGTAAACCGGCGTCGGTTTCTTTTTCTCAGGCGCGACCGGACGCTGATAATTTGTCCGTTCGGTCGATCAGAGCGGGCAGCCGCGATTTCCAATCCTTCATGAAGATACGTAGCAACTCTACAGAGACGTGAAAGCCGCCCGAGAAACGCGTCGGCAACAATTACGCCGGCGGTTGGAAGATCTGCTCCAGAAGGCCGGGACGGATGCCCGGTCTGATGGAAAGGCAATCGCGCCACCGGCGGTGGACGCAAGAAAGACAAACGAAGGCGAAAGGGCAAACCATTTAGGGAGAATCGATATGCGAGAGCCGAGAATTCTGATCGTTCTTGTTTTAGCGGCGGCGCTCTTGTTTGCGGTGAGCGCGGCGGCGCAAGTCATTGTCCTCACTCGTGCCACCGTGGTCGACGGCACCGGCGCGGGCCCGCAGAAAGACTTCACCATCATCATCGAGAACGGCCGCATCCGCGATATGGGACCGTCATCGAAGACGCCGGTTCCGGCCGGCGCCACCGTGTTGGACCTCAGCGGCAAGTTCATCGCGCCGGGCATCATCAACGCGCACGGCCACGTGGGAGCGAAAACCGAGCCCCAACTGCGCCAGTACGCGCTTTACGGCGTGACCACTACGACGAGCATGCAGACTGATCCGGATGAAGTCGTCCAGGTGCGGGAAGCGCAAAAGCGCGGCGAGTTGCGCGGCGCGAGAGTCTCCACGATAAAGTACCGCTTTGCGCCCGACCCCGAGGTGGTCACGCCGGAGCAGGCGCGCGCCAAGGTCGACCAGACCGTTGCCGCCGGCGCCGACTATATCAAGCTGTGGGTGGACAGCGGGTTCGGCACGCGGGCCAAGCTCAGTCCTGAGTTCTGCGCCGCCGTCATCGATCAGGCGCGCAAGCACGGCAAGCTCACCTTCGGCCACGCCTACGAGCTTGTCGATGCGAAGATGCTCGTGGAGCGGGGGCTGAATGTCCTGGCCCACAACGTGCGCGACCGGGAAGTGGACGGCGAATTTATCTCCTTGCTCAAGCAGCGCAACGTGACGCTCATTCCGACCCTGGTCCGCGACGAACTGCTGTTCGTCTACGGCGACGCGCCGGCTTGGATCGACGATCCGTTCTTCCTCAAGTTCGTGCCGCCGGAGCGCTTGACGGTGCTGAAAACCAAGATCCGGGAGGAGCAGTTGAAGAACCCGCAGCGAGCCCTGATCAAAGCGGGCTTCGAAATGAACAAGGTCAATCTGAAGAAATTGTCCGACGGTGGAGTGCGGATCGCCTTCGGCACCGATAGCGGAGGCGCCGCCGACCGCTTCTTCATCCAGGGCTTATTCAGAACACCGGGAGATGGAGCTGATGGTGCAGTCGGGTCTGACGCCGATGCAGGTGATCCAGTCCTTTTCGAAGAGCGCCTCGGAAGCCCTGGGGATCGACAAGGAATTCGGCGTCCTCGCCAAAGGCAAGGCCGCCGACCTGCTGGTGCTGGAGAAAAATCCGCTCGAAAACATCACGAACATGCGGACTATTCAGACGATCTATCTCGGCGGCAAAAAATTCGAGTAAAAGAACTGTCGCGATTCATCCACTTGGGGAGTTCAAATCCTTCCAGTACACTCTCAAGGACGCTGTCGCCCAGCTGGACAAGATCGATCCCAGAGCAAGGGAACATGAGGGGCGGGACTTTGATTCCTAATGTGTCTCTACGGGAATCAACCGTCGGACTTGGCTTAGCTGCCTATAAACAAAGACAGAAACAATTTCTCTAAAACTGAACGATCTTTCGCCCCAACGGCTCACCAAGGCGTCTTCACTTTCTTTTTTCTCGATATGTTTTTCAATCCACTTGAGCACCAGGTCGGCGATTTGATCGCTGTTGGTGTTCCACATCATGATGTGGTCGTTGCCCCGAATCCCAGCCTGTGGGATACGGTCGAACGTCGCGCTCTTGGGCAGCTTCGGTAGCGAGAGATAAGTGGCATCTGCTGTCCGATATCCCGTAGGATCCACGAAGACGACGGCGTGCTCAGCCGCAGGCGCAGCGCGATCAGCGCTCGAATCCGCTGAGGTATGTTCGGATTAGAATCGCGCTTGATCGACCTTCAGTCCCAGCGCATGTTTTCCGATCAATTCGTAGTGGGCGAGGCGGGCCTGGGTATGCTGGCTGATCACGTGAATGTCTTGGAAGTAACGCTGGATCGGGTTGCCTTCGAAGATCGCCGTAACGCCGCAAGCATTGTAAACAGAATCGACGACGTCCACCGCCAGCCGAATCGCATGGGTCGTAGCCAGACGGAGGACGGCGCGCCGGTCCGAGCTGATGGCACCGGTGGACACCGCCTCGCTCCAAATGTCGCGCACCGATTCGATCAAAAAGGCGCGCGCGGATCGTAGTTGAGCTTCGCTGCGGCCGACGGTCGCTTGAATCGCCGGTTGATCCCGCAGGGTGGCCTGCATGGAGCGAGGCGTCTTGGCGCCGGCAAGGTCAAAAAACGCATCCAAGCACCCGCGCGCTGTTCCCAACGCCACCGCAGCGTCGCCGGAGGCGAACAGCAATCTCCGTGGGAATTGGTAGAGCGGTCCGCTTTCCAAGAGCGGCGCTCCGGCCTGAAGAACCGTTCTCTCGGCGGGCACGAAGATATCCTTCACGACAAAGTGATGGGTCCCGGTCCCGCGCATACCACGCACGTTCCACGTGTCCAGCAGCTCGGCCTCGGCAGCGGGCACAAACAGGTAGCGCTCCTCGGGTTGACCGTCTGAAAGTCTGGGTTGGCCGTTTTCCTGGATCAGAGCGCGTGCCGCCAGCCAGGCCGCGTGCCGGCAACCCGAGCTGAAGCCCTGTCGCCCGCTGACCCGGTAACCGCCGGGGACTACGACTGCCTGGGCCGTGGCCACCGGAGTATTGGCGACGACGCTGTGCGGCGTGTCGATCCAGATCAAGCGCGCGATGTCGCGCGGCATTTGCGCGGCGTAGGTTGCGAAGACCGCGCACTGATTGACGACCCAGCCGGTGCTCGCGTCGGCTTTGCCGAGCTCTTCCAGAACTCGCACGTAGGTCGGCAAGTCGACCTCGGCGCCGCCGACGGTACGCGGAATCAACAGCTCGAAAAGGCCGGCGGCCGCCAACGCCTCAAAAAGCGGCCGCGGCAGCTCCCGATCCTTTTCGATCCGATCGGCGCAGGATCGGATGGTCGGGGCCATCTCCTGCGCGGCGTCAAGCGGCGATCGAGTCTCTCCGGTGGCCATGGGTGCGCCTTGCGTCAGCGACGTGAAGTTTTAGCCGTTTCGAAACCCCAAGCAAAGAAGCGCTTATCGAGAGATGACCGGGTTCTCCTCCGGCACCGAAACAGATTGAACGTTCGCTGCGCTTCTGAAAGCTTCTCTACTGCAGCGAGATCTCAATGTCTATCGCAATTTTTCGAGCGCTTTTCCCGGTTGTGCTTTGACCGACGGGAGAGATCAAATGTGTTGCTACAGAGTATCAGGCGCGGAACGGCTACGAGCCCAAATGGTTCCAGTCGTTCCAAGAGCCTGCGGAGTTTCTCGAAGGGTTCAAACGCTTCGCTTCGTTCAAATCTTTCAAGAATCAAACGGATCAGTGACAAGCCAAGTCTGACTTGAGTCAAGCTATGATGTCGAAACGTTCTGCTCGGCGTCTACGGTTTTCTTAACCGTCGGGCGCTTCATCATGCGTTCCTGCCATGCCGTGTAAGCGCTGAGCTCCTTCATGGGAAATCCGCCGCGCACACCCCAGCCGTAGAAAACCAGCGCGTAGGGATCGACGAGCGTGTAATCATTGCCCATGATCCACTCGTTTCCCCGGAACATGGAGTCGATTTCCTGGCAATTGGCCCAGAATGATTTCCTTCCGTTTTCTTTTACCCCGGCGTGCGCCGCTTCGCCTTCAGCAAACCGTTCGGGCCGGTTCACGCGCTGGTACGAGGGATGCACGATACTGGAGAACCAGCACATAGTCCCGATGCCGCGCGCCTCCTCGGACGGATCGGCCGGCATCAGTTTCTTTTCCGGAAACCGCCGCGCCAGGTAAGTGAGTATCGCCGTGTTCTCGACAAGGATCTTGCCGTCGACACTAAGCGCCGGTACTTTACCGCGCGGGTTGATCTTCTGATATTCCTCGGTCCTCTGCTGTCCCTTGGCGAGCAGGATCGGCTTTGCCTCATAAGGCGCGCCGGTTTCTTCGAGACCGATATGAGAGGCCAAAGAACATGCGCCGGGACTGAAATAGAGCGTCAGCATGGGAATACTCCTCACTTTCGAATTGTTTTGAGGCCAACGTATGCGCTAGCGCACTATCCTGTCAACTCCACTGCCGGCGATTCATCGTCGACACATTCACAAGTTAAAAAGCCGCTTGCCGTTCTTGTAAAGGATTTGTTCTTTAACCTCGTCAGATAACGCCGCGTGGTTGCGGATATGCTGCAGGTTTCCGGGAAACTCGCAGTCCCAGTGCGGAATATCCGAAGCAAAGAGAAAATGCTCGGCGCCGAGGTAATCGATCGTGTGCGCCAACTGCGATTCGCCGGGTTCGATGCTGAAATAAACCTCGGACTTTCTGACCAATTCGCTGGGCTTTTCTTTGAGCAGGGGCATCTCGACGGCCGCGCGTTTCTCCCAATGCTCGTCGAGGCGATCCAAATAATACGGCAGCCATGTCGCGCCGATTTCCAGGAAGGCGAGGCGCAGCTTGGGAAACCGCAGCGGCACGCCCTGGCAAATCATGCTGGTAAACTGCAGCAGGATGCCGGCGGTAAAGGCGTAGGCGTGCACTTCGGCGAAGGTGTTCAGGCCCTGGGCGCCCAGCTCGCGCGACCAGCTCCGCGTGCCGTGGATGCCGAGCGTCGCGCCGCACCTTTCCGCCGCGGCATACACCGGATCGTAGAAAGAATCGCCGAGCGCCATCGGCAAACCGACCGGCAGTATCTCAAAACCGATGAGCCCGCGCTCCTTGACCGCGCGCTCCAGCTCTTCGGCGGCGGCCTGGGGCGAGCGCATCGGCAAAACGCCGACGCACTTCACGCGCTCGGAGAGCGCGTTATACTCCGCGGCGAAGTGATCGTTACACGCTTGCGCCACGGCGATTTGAAACTGCAGCTCCTGGAGCCGCACCACGCTGCCCGAGCCCGTCGGAAAACAAACGGCGGTCTCGATCTGATGTTCGTCCAAGATGTCCTCCCAGCGCTCCACTTGCTCGCGGGCGGAGAGCCGGCTCCAGGTGCGCTCGGTGACAAAGTGGTCGAACATATAATTGTCCCAGGGCTGGTCGCCGGGACGAAGCGCCGTCGAACGTTGGTTCCAAGGCGCTTTCAGATACTTGCGGATCTCGCTTTCCTTCTCGATCACGTGTCCGTCGGCGTCGATGGCGGTGAGCTGGCCCATGAGTTTTTCTCCTTCCGAGTTTTTGCTGCTGCGGTTAATTCAAGTAATAGGTTGCTGGCGCGGCCCGCGGATACGCGACAGCTTCTCGATTCATTCCCGATAACGCGTCTGGAGCTGGGTGAAAAAACCGCCGTCTTCGAGCTTGCGCATAAGTGTGACATCGATGAGATTTGCCACGTTGACGTCGGCGAGCCGGGGATTTTGCATCGCCAACAGTCTTTGCATGTTTTTGAGTCCTTCAAGGGACGGGAAGGGCTTGGGATCGAATTCTTTGATCGCGTCGGCGTGCCCTTCTTCTGCGACTGCGGGGTCGGCCAGCTTGAGCCGTGACATGATGGTCTTGATCGATTGGGCTTTGCCGCCGGGAGCCATCATGTAATGTTCGCCCTCGATCAGCGCTTTCATGATGTTCTCGAGGACCTCGGGATTTTTCTGCAGATAACTTTTTCGCGCGACGATCCCGGTCGCGGCCATCGCCGGCGTGACTTCCGTCAAGACCGAAAACCCCTTTTGCTTGAGACCCGGAATGTAAGTGCGCGTCGTCAAGACCGCAGCGTCGATCACCTGCGATTCCAGCGCCCGGCCGATGATCGTTTGATCGCCGATCACGAGCAGGTGAATGCGGTCCCGCGTCGTATCCAAACCAAGTTGTTCGAGAGTCAGGATGACGTACATCCAGAGCGTTCCGCCGATGCTTTGCACGCCGACCCGTTTGCCGGCCAAATCCGCGGGTTTCTTGATGTCGGGTCGAACCACCAGGTAACCTCGGCCGCGGCTGACAAACCCGGCGACCAATCTTAGCTCCACGCCGGCTGCCGCGGCGCCGAGCACCGTGGTCCCACCGGTATAGCCGACGTCGATGTCGCCCGCGGCGAGTCCCGCCGCGAGCATCTGGTTATTGCGCACCAGCACGATTTGCGCGGCAAGGTTATATTTGCCGAAGAAGTCCAAGTCTTGGGCGAGCCAGAGCGGCGCCACTCTAGGGGTCGGACTCGGATAGGCGATCACGACGCGGGTTGGCGCGCCGGCGCACTCGGCTTGTCCTGGTTTTCCCAGAGCCGCAATGGCAATCGACGCGGTTACCAAGCAAAGCCGGATTGATAGGCAACGATTTGCATGAGTGGAAAAGCGCGTCATGGTATGACCCCTTCCAGCTTGCCAACCGATAAACCGACCCGTTCAACTGCATATCAATCCCGGACGAGAAAATAAATAATAATTTTTTTTCGATAAGCCGGCGGCCCTACGCTGCGGGGAATCTCAGTTGAATCGAAAGCGAAGTGTGACGAGGCCAAGCGCGACTAAACTAATTGTTGCAAAGTAGTTCCCAAAGAAAACCCAGAGTCGCGGCAAGTTCTGCTCAGGGTGCATGAGTCGGATCCCAGCAGGTTCGAAGGTTTTCATTAAAGCTATCGAGGAGCTGCATATCCGCGGCGTCAATCTCAAAGTCAAAGATATCGGCATTTTCGAGGATGCGTTTAGGATTGGCCGATTTGGGAATCACCACCAATCCATGTTGTAGCGCCCAACGGATCAGGATTTGCGCAGTCGACTTGGTTTCCGAACGGCGGGAGAGCCTGTCGACGAGCGGCAATCGCGACCTCGGAGCCGCCGGCTTTGCTCCCGCTGTCGAATATTTTTTGGCGACTGCGACGAGTTTTGGATCCTTCAGTCGCTCCCCCTTGGTCAAGGGACTATAGGCTTCGAGGACTATGCCTCTGCCGGCGCAGAAGTCCAACAAATCCCGCTGATATAGATAGGGGTGAAACTCCACCTGGTTGACCGCGGGAACTGTGTTCGTCTCGGCAAGTAGCTCGGTCAAGTGTCTGATCGTGAAATTACTCACGCCGATTGAACGTGCCTTGCCCTCGGCTCGCAGCGCTGCCAAAGTCCGCCAGCTTTGCCGCCGTTCGCGCACGGGATAGTGGATCAAGTAAAGATCCACGTAATCCAACTTGAGCTTGCGCAGGCTCGTGTCCAGCGCCCGCTCGGGGTTTCCATGATCGGAGTTCCACAATTTGGTCGTGATGAAAATCTGCTCCCGGGGAATGCCGCTCGTTCTGATGGCGGCGCCCACACTCTCCTCGTTGCCATACATGGCCGCAGTATCGATGTGCCGGTATCCTGCTGCCAGCGCGGCGAGCACGGCTGCTTCACAGGTCGCGCCGGCGCGAGTCTGCCACACGCCCAAGCCGAGCTGAGGGATTTGCCGCCCATCGTTGAGTGCTAATTTCGTCTCGATCGTAAGTTCCATGATCGGATGCTCGCAAGGCTTTGAATGACCGCTTGGCAGGCTGCCTCGATCACTCTGCAATATACACACTATACAGCCGATCGATAAAGAACAGCGACGTGCCAAAAAGTTCCGGTCTAAAAGATTTGAGCGAAGCGATTGAACGTCTGGAAATAAGGTCGAGATAGGTAATGACGCAGCGTGTGGTCCGATGGCAAGGAGAACCGCGATGATGGCATCCTCGGAGCGGCGCCGGGGCCCGCACCGGCACAGACAATGCTGCGCCGATCGCGCGGCACTCCAGCGCCGGACACGCTTAAAGTGGATGGAGCATCAGCTGTATCTCATTGGTTCGGCGATCTCTTGAGATAATCGGCCAATTCACTGGCATGCTTTTCTGTTTCTACGAGAATGCTTAATAAGACTTGCCGCGTTACCAAATCTTGGTCGCCGATCTCGCGAATGAGAGCGGTATAAACTTCTATTTGCTGCCTTTCCAGCATTAAATCTTCCGTGACCATTTCTGCCAAAGTAGCGCCTTGCTCCGGAGCGACGCCCACGTTGGCTGCCTTGGAAGAAATTTCTTTCGGATCGTAAATAGGGACACCACCCAATTGCTGCACTCGATCTGCCAATCGATTGGCATGATCGAGTTCTTGGGTAGCATGCGCCGCGAACTCGGTCTTCATGCCCGGCGACAGCAGAGACACCGCCATGTACTGGTGCTGCATGTATTGCAGGTAGCTCATAATTTCGGTGGAACGTAAACTGTTCAGTGCTCGGACCACATGTCCCACATCGGCTTTGTATTCGCGAGTTATCGCGCCTTGCTTGATGGCTTGCTGAACTTCACCAACGCTATTTTTTTGATTCGCCATGATGGTCTCCTTTCATTTCTGCGAGAGTGCGCATTGATAAATGGCGCGCGCCTAAGTGCATTAGGCCCATGTTTCGCAAAAACGATACCGATGCGCCGATGCTTTATTTTTAAAGAGTTTTGGATACCGCGCCGGGCAGAGTCGTATGTAAAAACTAGGACAAACGCCCTTCAAATGGTCCCGTTCAACTGCCTGATCGCATCGGCACAGCGTCGGCCGGAACCTCTGCGGGCGATTCTCTTTTTCTTCTACTGCCCAATATTTTAGAACCCGCTCGGGCGGCTCAGTTCACAAGATTTCATTTCCGAAAAAAGCTTTGTGGCACACGTGACAGATTGTGAGTGCACGCCTTAGACTTGATGAAAAGATCAAATGAATGGATTCGGCTGAGCAGACTTTGTTCGCATTTTCCCGACGATTGTAACGAAATTGTGACACTAGCCGAAGTCGTAAACCGGGTGCGGACTATTTTATGAGCGAGCAAGTGATGTTGCAGGCAATCGTCAAACTGGATCCGTCAAACTAAATCCACGTGAAAGACTTTCATTTAGGCTCCGCGTCCGGGTCTAGACCTTTTTCTGCGCCGCTTACCGCTGCTCCGACCGCGCGTCAGACTTTGGATCGCGCCTAATCGCTGACGCCGGATTTTCGCACGGTCCAATAGCACGAGCAGGAAGTGAGCTTTTCGGACGGCAAAATAATCGGCGAATTCACGCCGCCGAACAAGGCCATTCGCTTTCTTCGGCGAGCTGGATTACAAGGTCGACGGCGCCAGCTTTCAACGCAGGTGCGGATGACGGAAAAAAATGCTTTGCGCCAATCGCCGGCGTTCCCAAAACAACAAAGCGCACTGCGTATCATCCGCGGCCAATCGCTGCTTTGATCTCACCCAATGCCTCGGGACAATACCTCGCGGCGATCGTCAGGAGCTCCTGACAGTCGGCGCCGCTGCAGTCTATCTCGTAAAGCCCACCCGCCGGGTCGCCGGGTCTGCTGATCACCGGGCGCCCGCAAGAACATCGTGGACGAGAGATCCGGGTTGGCTGCTGTCAAGCAGGCAGGCGCGCCAGTCAGCTCTCAAACGGATAACCATAGCTCTAGTTTATATTGATCACTGAAGACATCAAACCAGAGAGCGAGAAACCACAAGTTTTTTTTAAAGACAGCGACCTGGCGCAATTGTACTCGACCCCCAATCCGCGACAGATCGGCGCGAAGAAGCCAATTTCCAGCAAGAAATCCGATTCCATGTACACGTCTGACCATACGATCCTGCGTCAAGTCGAGCTTGGGTCACTAAACAAGACGTTACCATGATATTCACAGCGGCAGGATGCTTCGGCCAGACTCATTTGCTACTGTAATTTGAAAAGCTTTGCCGGGGAGGTGCAGACGATTATGGAGGAGAATGCGGATGTTCGGCGCAGCTGGTGGCGGCGATCGCTGCGAATCGTCAATTCTTTAGTCTGGGTGATCGTCGCGTTGATTATCATTCCCCAGGCCTGCGGCACTTATTGGACGGATCGGGCGAGAACAAAACTGCTTGAGAGGTTTCAGAGCGAGCGGAAATCCCGGGTGATCGCCATGATTCACCGTCAAGAAACCGTGAGCGTGTTGGGTGTTCCCGTCAGCAATTTTATCGACATCGAAGACTCCGAAGAAATATTGCGCGCCATTCGCGCGACACCCAACGATCAACCCATCGATTTGATTCTTCATACTCCGGGAGGATTGGTTCTCGCAGCCGAGCAGATCGCCAAAGCGTTGGTTGACCACAAGGGGAAAATCACGGTGTTCGTGCCGCACTACGCTATGAGCGGCGGCACTTTGATCGCCCTGGCTGCCGACGAGATCGTCATGGATAGCAACGCCGTGCTTGGACCCGTCGACCCCCAGATCGGCGACATGCCGGCGGCGTCGATTGTAAAAATTCTCGACTTCAAAAAGCCCAGCCAAGTAGGCGATGAGATGCTGGTTCTCATCGATATGGCGGCGAAAGCGCGTGTTCAGGTCGCTACGTTCGTCGCCGATATTCTGCTTAAACATTATCCAAAAAAGAAAGCCGCGGAGATCGCAACCATTTTGAGCGAAGGCCGTTGGACGCACGATTTTCCGATCATGGTCGACGGCGCACTGCAACTCGGACTGAAAGTGTCGACGAACATGCCGCGCATGGTTTACGACTTAATGGATTTATATCCGCAGGCGGGCACGGGCCGGCCCTCGGTGCTTTATGTGCCGCTGCACCGGCCGAGCAAAGATCAGGGAGAAGCGCCAAAAGCAACGCCGACGGCGCCGACATCCTGGCTAGAGCAAATTGATCGGCGCAGTTGACGATCTTATCTCGGATCGAGTTGGAACCCGAGCAGAGGCCATGCTCTACTGATGCTAATGCCTGGATAATACGATTTCGAGCTTGGCTTTGACTCCACTCCAACCCTGCCAGGCAGCCGCAGCCGCGAGCACGCTCACGCAATTCTACAAATTATGAAATCGCCAAACTCAGCCAACTTCCCTGGCCTTGAAGACAAAACGTTCCTACTACTCGTAATCGTCGTATCGCTTGCATTCGCGTGGATCCTCTGGCCCTTTTTCGGTGCGATTTTATGGGGAACTATTTTGGCGATTTTGTTTGCGCCGCTCTATCGGCGGCTGGTCGATTTCATGAAGCAGAGACGCGCGATGGCTGCGCTCGCAACCGTGACGATCGTCCTGCTCATAGTGATCCTGCCGCTAACGCTGATCGGCGCGTTGTTAGTGCAGGAAGGCCTCGGCGTCTACGAGAAGATTCAGTCGGGGGAGCTGAATCCCGGCAGGTATTTTCAGCAGGTGCTTGGAGCGCTACCGAGCTGGGTAAGCAACGTGATAGATCGCTTTGGCCTGACAAATCTTGGCGCGTTACAGGAAAAACTGTCTACGGGCATGGTGCAGGGCGGTCAGTTCGTCGCCGCCAAGGCTCTAAACATTGGTCAGAACACGTTCGACTTCATCGTCAACCTAGGCATCGTCTTATACCTGCTGTTCTTTCTACTGCGCGACGGTGACGACCTAGCCGGGCGCATCAGGACCGCAATTCCTTTGCACGACGATCAAAAGCGCGAGCTCTTGACCAGCTTCACCACTGTTATCCGCGCCACGGTCAAGGGCAACGTCGTCGTCGCGATCGCGCAAGGTGCACTCGGCGGATTGGCCTTCTGGTTTTTGAACGTCCATGCGCCGGTGCTGTGGGCGGTGGTGATGGCCTTTCTATCGCTGCTACCGGCGGTCGGTAGCGCCCTGGTTTGGCTGCCCGTGGCGATTTATTTTCTGGTCACCGGCGCGACCTGGCAAGGCATCGTTCTGATCGCCTTTAGCGTGCTCGTCATCGGCCTGGTGGACAACGTGCTCCGTCCGATCCTGGTCGGCAAGGACACCAAAATGCCCGACTACGTCGTTCTGATCGCCACTCTGGGCGGCATGGCGATCTTCGGTCTCAGCGGTTTTGTGATCGGGCCGGTGATCGCCGCGATGTTCATGGCCGTATGGGATATTTTCTCATCCTCCAGAGCTCGGCTTCCGAATTAATCAGCAGTGTTAACACTGACTAATCTTGGCTTAACCGCGTAAGCGTAAGGGATGCGGAGCGACCAGGTATTTCAGCGTGCGAAACTCTGATTGCAGGCCCTAAAAAAGATTCCCAAGAGGCGAGGCGCAGCACAAAATGGAGCGTTAGAAGTATTGGGATCTTAAGCTCTTCACTCCACCACTCCAACGCTCCAGTCCCGATGAGACGATTGAGCGTTAGGCGGTTTGCCGCCGAATGAACGTCGTGATGGTATCGATCAAATGCATGGTTTCCGGCTGGCTTGGTGACGGCACCATGCGGTGCTCGGGCAAGCCTTCGAACGTGTGATCTTCGAGCACACCGCCGCGTTTGCGATAGGACGCGATGAAGCGCTGCTGCATCTCCAGCGGATGGTTCTTGTCGTTCGCCTTCAGCAAAAATAATATCGGCGGCGAATCGATCGGCTCATCCCCATCGACAATCGTCTGCGGGCTGCCTTCGGCCATCGCTTCTTCCGTGCCCCAGTAGTCGACATGCGCCTGGATGTGTTCTTGGCGGTTGAACTCTTTGGCGAAGTGGAAGCGATAGAGCGGGCAGATCACCGGCCAGCCGGCGATCACATAGGCGAGACTGGCATCGATCTCAGAATGATTCGCCAGCGGCAGCGCGGTGTAAGCCGCGTGGCGCGGCCGCAGCGCGCTGAGCACGACTTGATGGCCGCCGCTGGAATTGCCGAACGCGCCGACAACGGTCGGTTCCGTTGAAGTCGGCCGCATGCGCCTTGAGCCAGCGAACGCCCAGATTTACGTCACAGATCGAAGCAGGATAGCCCGCCTCCGGCGGCTGGCGGAAATCGAGTGCAGCGACCACGATGCCTTTGGCCGCCAGCGTTCGGTCGATGCCTTCATTATTGGTCCGATCGCCGTTGTGCCACGCGCCGCCATGCACGTCGACGATGGTCGGAAACGGTCCGGTTCCTTTGGGTTGATAAATGCGAGCGAGCCAGGGCTTCCCTGCCAGGCGCTGATACTCGACATCGCGCACGTCTACTTCGTATTCAATGTTATTGATCATGGCGGAAATCTACCGCCGCGAGGGGTCGCTCTGCAAGTCCAATAGATTCCGCGTTGGTATCCCGAAATCTTCCAGGCAAAGCCAGTGATCTGACCATCAACGCGAGACCGGTATTTTGAGGATTCTTCCAGGGCCGATTTCCTGATTCAACTCGACGGCGTTTAAGATCGCGACTTCTTCCGGCGTGAATGGCGCAGGCAAGTTCCGGGGAATCAGGTCCCGGAATGATGCCGCTCGCGTAACCGGTTGCAGCGTCAGCCGGACCGGTTGTCGGTTCAAGATCCGCGGATCCTGAAGCTCGGCGAAGCCCTGCATCGATTGAAGAAGCGCGCTGCGAAATGTCTCGAACGTCTGCTGCGGAGCATATCCGACGAACTGATATACGCTGCCGCGGTACTCGACAAAATAAACCATCACCCTGACGACTTGGCCGTTTTGCATCTGCGCATCGGCTACGGCGAGGGAGGCTGGCAACCCGCCGGAGCGTGTCGCTCCTCGCTCGATGATTCTCAGGCCCGGCTGGTTGAGGAATTTGGCGGCGGCCGCCTCAGGCGATTTTTCCCCCGTCGAAGTAAAGCCCACGATCGCGCGATTCTGCCCTTCGACCATTACGACCTGCGCCGGTTGATTGATGAGCTTAAACCCGCGCGGCACCGGAAAACGAAAGCGCAAGTCCGGGTGGTAAAAAACGTTGCCCTCGACGAATCCGTGCCGCGGATCCTCGCCGACCACGAGGTTCTCGATCGCGTTTAAATAGCGCGAATCGGCAGGCATTGGCCGTCTGTCAATGGAGCGCCCTGTCAGCTCCCTGATGCGCTGAATGCGGTCGCCGGGATTGGGATGCGTAGAGAGAAAGCTCGGCATCCCTTGTCCCTCCTTCTCTTGAATGCGGTTGAGCGTCTGGAAAAACGTGATCACCTCGCGCGCGTCGTAGCCGGCAGCTAAGGCATACTCGACGCCCAATTTGTCGGCTTCCAATTCGTCTTCGCGGCTGTAGCGAAGAAAAATGAGCTGCGCGGCCATGCCGCCGAGATTGAGAATATCTGCAGGAAGGCCCAGCGACTGACCGAGGACCGCGCCGCCAAGCAGGAGCCCTTGACCGATTTGTTGCTGAAACGCTTGGCGCGCCGCGTGCCGCGCGGCGACGTGGCCGAGTTCGTGCGCGATCACGGTCGCCAGTTGATCCTCGTTATTCAGATGGGCAAGCATCCCGCGCGTGACATAGATATACCCGCCGGGAAGCGCCATGGCGTTGATGATGGGACTATCGAGGACCCCGAACGTAACCGGGGTATTGCGAACTTGCTCGTCAGCGCCGGGACGCCGCAGATGACTGGTTGCCAGCACGCGATTACCAACATCGTTAACATAGTGCTCCAGTTTAGGATCGCGGTAAGCACCGAAGAGAGCGGTGACTTCTTTGCTGGCTTTTTTGCCGATCTCGGTTTCCTGTTGCCAGGTGTAGCCGAGATAACGCCTTTCCCCCGTAGCTGGAACGATATCGGTGACGCAGCCATAAACCAGCAGGCCGATCAGTAGAAGTGAAATTGCTGCTCTGAACATTACTTTGACTTCCTGCTCAGCTGACATTTGCCGCTAAGCATCCGACTACTTTTCTTCGTCGAACCCACTCTGGCCCTTTCGCAGCCACTAAAAATAAAGATAACAAGTTTTACAATCATTGTTCCAGGAGGGGAATCGTCATAATCGCAGAATAGACTTCAGGCGCAATTTTGGTGATACGATTACGGGCGTCAGGCGTGATTGGTCGGGCCAGACGTTGCGCCGCGAAAAGGACACCCTTAACCCGATCAACATAATCCGCCTCAGCCGGTGGTCTTCTGTTTCGGCACTAGCGATTGGCCGGGAATGTTGCACTAGCAGCACTCAGGTTCCTCCCTTTGTAAAAGGGAGGCTAGGAGGGATTTCCGCAGATTCGAAGTATGCCTGATGTTCTGCTAGAGTTATCCTCATGCCCCACCGCGACATCCTGGCACCGTGCCCAAGCTAAATTCCCGAGCCGCCCGCTTGTTAAGTGATTTTATCCTCTAGCGAAAAAGGCCATCGTGATTAAGATCAACCAACTTTCCAAATCGTATTTCGCGCGCGAGCTTTTCACCGACGTTACTTTGCAGATGAATGCCGGCGAGCGCTTGGGCTTGGTCGGCCGAAACGGCCACGGCAAATCCACCCTCTTGAAGCTCATTTTAGGACAAGAAGAGCCCGACTCCGGAGCGATCACTATCCCGCGAAACTATCGCATCGGCCATCTCGAGCAGCATCTACACTTTACTCAACCAACGATTTTGGCGGAAGCGGCGTTAGGATTGCCGGAAGAAGAATCCCATTCGATCTATAAGGCTGAAGCCATCTTGTTTGGCTTGGGATTTTCCCACGCCGATCTCGAAAAACCGCCGCGCGAGTTTTCCGGCGGTTTTCAGATTCGTATCAATCTGGCGAAACTCCTGCTCTCCGAGCCCAATCTCCTCTTGCTCGACGAACCGACCAACTATCTCGACATCACGTCGGTACGTTGGATCGCCAGATTTCTTGCCAATTTTAAAGGCGAGCTGATTTTGATCTCGCACGATCGTGACTTCATGGACAGCGTCACGACGCACACGGCGGTGATCCATCGCCAGAAAATTCGCAAATTCGAAGGCGGCACCGCCAAAGCATACGCGCAAATCGTCCTCGAAGACGAGATCCACGAAAAAACCCGCGCCAACGAAGACCGCAAACGGTCCCATGCCGAGGCTTTTATCAATCGGTTTCGCGCCCAGGCTTCCAAAGCCAAAATGGTTCAGTCGCGCATCAAGATGCTCGAGAAACTCCCCAAGCTCGATGAGCTGGCCGAGATCGAGTCTTTGGATTTCGAATTCAGACACGCCGCCTTTGCCGCCAAGACCTTGCTCGAAGCGCGCAATATTTCATTCGGCTACACGCCCGACCATCTTTTGTTTCGGCATATCAACCTGACCATCAACGCGCGCGACAGATTCGGCGTGATCGGCAACAACGGCAAGGGCAAATCGACGTTGTTGAATGTATTGTCCGGCGGCCTTAAACCGGTGACGGGCGAGCTTAAAGCTCACCCCGACATGAAACTGGGATACTTCGGCCAAACCAACATTCAGCGGCTCAACCCCAAGCTGACCATCGAACAGGAAATCGAACAGACCAATGCGGCGCTGACGCGCACGCAGGTGCGAAATATTTGCGGCACGATGATGTTCGGCGGCGATTTGGCATTAAAGAAAGTTTCCGTGTTGTCGGGTGGCGAAAAAAGCCGAACCCTCTTGGGCAAGATCCTGGCTCATCCGTCCAACCTGCTTTTATTGGATGAACCGAACAACCACCTCGACATGGAATCCATCGACGCCCTGATCGAGAGCCTGCAAGACTTCCCCGGGGCTTTGTTGATCGTCACCCACAACGAACGGATTCTTCGCGCTCTGGCGACGAAGCTGATCGTCTTTCACCGCGGCAAAGTAGAGGTCTTCGATTCCGATTATGACGAGTTTCTGGAAAAGATCGGCTGGGAGGACGAAAGCGATAACAACGGCGCAAAGAAGAAGCCCACGTCGCGGCATAATTACAATGAGAAAAAAGAACGCGAGAAAGCGCAACGCAGAGAAAAAGCCAGAATCGAAAAGCTCGAAGCGCAGATTTTGAAAAGTGAAACCGCGCTAAAGAAATACCACGAGCAACTCGAGATCGAAGCGAATCGTAATAATCTCGCTCAAATCAACGACCTGGCCAAGAAAATCAGTCAGGTAAAGCAGGAAATCGAGGATTTGTATCGGGAGTATGGAGATTAGAATCGCTTAATCGGGTTGACACCGTCGGACGATTACTAAACGGAAAGATTGTTTAGATATCCATGCGCGATGCAAACTAAACAACCGCCGTGTCGTAGCCCGCGCGGCCTTTCTGTTCCGGCGGAAAGAGATCCCACGATTCGATCCATCGGCGCGTGCGCTCAAACGCCGCCTGCGGATAAGGCTCAAAGACGATGCGCTCGCCGGGACCAAAGCGTCGAATATCGACAGCGTGATAGCGTTCGGGAAGCTCTCTCAGAAAGTAATGCTTGTAAGCTTCCGGCTCGAGATCGATGTCATGCTGGGCGCGGCGCAACGCTTCGAAATAGCGCTCGACGGCTTTGAGATCGGCGTGCTCGGTGAGCAAATGGCCGATCATGAATGTCGTGTCGAGAATTTTTTTGAAACCTAATTGTTCGGCGACGTAAAACGGCGCGCCGAACAGGCTCGCCGCCGGCACCTGGCGGTCAACGAGCAACGCCAGGCGGTCGAGCAGCAGGCCGCCGAAGTGCAACTTGATTTCCGCGCGTTTGAGAAACGCTTCGAGCCCCTGCAAAGTCGAATAATGGCTGCCCGAATGATAGCCCACGGTCACGGGCACGTTGGCGAGATCCCCGGGTTTGTCGATCGGCGAGTCCGGTGCGACGAATATTGCCGACGGCGAAACCGAATAGGCGCGCCCCCACATCTTGCCGTGATCGGCGGAAGCCGCCATGTTGACCGTCCAGTGGCAGGCCGCGCTCACGTTACAGCCGCGCCCCTCTTCGAACGATTCGAACGCGCCGCGCTGAATATCGCCGGGGCTTGACTGGACGTTTTCTACGCCCGCCGCCCAGGTAATGATCGGCTTGACGATAAATTCGTAGTCCAACCCTTCGTCCTTGAAGTAGCCTTTTTCTTCAGCGACCCACTCCTGCAAACGTCCATGCGACTGAATGCGGAATTTGCCCATATGTGGATTCCTTTCTCGGCCATTTAACCAAGATCGCCGCGATTCGCCCACTTTTACCCCGAGCATGAACGACAATCAAGGCGAGCTTTTGTCCAGCGCGGCAGCTTCGAACAGTTGGACAGCGGCTCTGCTCTAGGCTAAAAGATTCTGGAGAACCAGCAATGCCGTACTGCTATCCGCCCGACCCCAACACGCGCAAGCCGAAATTTACGCCGCCCGCTAAATCGTGCGACACGCACTTCCACGTCTTCGGTCCGCCGGAAAAATTTCCGTTTGTCTCGACCCATGAATACACGCCGCCCGCCGCTCCCTTGGAGCACTATCAAAAAATGCTCGCGGTCATCGGCATCGAACGCGCCGTCGTGGTGCAGCCGAGCGTGCACGGTTTGGATAATTCGGCGACCCTCGATGCGATCAAAAGCTCCGGCGGCAAATTTCGCGGCGTCGGACGGATTGATGACACGACGCCGAAAGACGAATTACGGCGGCTCCACGACGGCGGCATTCGCGGCGTGCGCTTCAACCTCCTCGATCGGCCGCGCGGCAATGTGAAGCTCGACGTGCTCGACCGCTGCGTCGAGAACATCGTTGAACTGGGTTGGTCGGTCGATCTTCATATCGACATGAAAAATTTGCTCGACCAGGAAGACCGCATTCGCCACCTGCCGCTGCCCGTGGTCATCGATCACATCGCGCGCGTGAAACCGGCTGAAGGACCGAACCAGCGGGGATTTCAACTGCTGCTCGATTTAATCAAGCTCAAGCACGTCTGGGTAAAAGTCAGCGGCGCGGATAAAATTTGCAACACGCGGGTGCGGGATTATTTCGGCCTGCCCTTCGTCGAGGTGATTCCCTATGCCCAGGCCGTTATCGCGGCGGCGCCGGATCGGATCATCTGGGGCACCGACTGGCCCCACTCGAATAATTTCGCGCCGGGCCATACGCCCAATGACGGTGATTTGCTCGATTTGTTAGCCGCGTTCGCGCCGGACGAAGTGACGAGGAAAAAACTTCTCGTCGACAACCCGGCGCGTTTGTACGGCTTCGAATAAGCGCTACAAACTTACCTCCGAACAAAGATAAGGAGCAGGCATGATCAAGCTCACCGACGAGATGAAAGAACGGGTCGATAAGGCCTTCCAGGAAAAGAAATATTGCGTTTGGGTCACCACGTCAGACGAGGGCTACCCTGACGTGAGCTTTCGCGGCAGCACGTTCGTTTACGACGACGAGCATATTGCCTTCTGGGACCGTTCCCTTGGCCAGAGCACGACCAATCTGGAAAAAAATCCCAACGTCTGCATGCTCTACTATGACGGCCCCGGCCGCATCGGCTGGCGTTTCTACGGCAAGGCCTCGGTCTACAAAGAGGGCGACCTACGGCAAAACATTTTGAAGCGCACGGTCAAAGCGGAGCTCGACAAAGATCCCGAACGCAAAGGTTACGGCGTGCTCGTGCGCATCGACAAGATCCGCGGCTATAGCGGCTTTACCGTGCTGCAGGAGCGCTAGACGATTTGAAAGCCATCGCCAAATTACCAATCCTAATCGCCATCGTGATCTTCCTCGGCGCGCCGGCGATGGCGCTGGACCGGATTCGCGTCGCGGTGTCCAATCCGAACATGCCGAACTTGACGGTCGCGATGGCGCAAAAAAACGGGTTGTTCAAAGACGAGGCTCTCGAAGCCGAGATCATTCGGATGAATCCCAACGTCGCGATCACCGCCCTGGCGACAGGAGACGTCGACTACTGTCAACTGTTCGGCGCCGTCGTCGGCGGCGCGATTGCCGGCTTGCCGGTACGAATCGTCGCCGGCTTTCTCGATAACTGGCCGATGACGCTGATCGCTCAGCCGGAGCTCAAAGCACTGAAAGACCTCAAGGGCAAAACCTTGGGCATCAGCAGCTTCGGCGCCACACCGGACGTCGCCGCGCGCATGATGATCAAACAAGCCGGCATCGATGCCGATAAAGAAATTAAGATTCTCGCTCTGGGATCCGACGCCGCGCGCCTCATGGCATTGAAACAGCGCGTCGTCGATGTGGTCGTCATCTCCCCGCCGGCCGACACTCAGATGGAAAAGCAGGGCTATCGCATCTTGGCGCGGGCCTACGAACTCTTCAGTTTTCCTTATCTCGGGCTCGGCACCCACACGCGAAAAATCAAAGAGAAGCCAGACGAAATTCGCCGCGTGATCAAAGCGACCATCCGCGCCAATCGCTTCATCCGAGACAATCGCGACGAAGCCGTGCGCGCGCTGATCGCCTGGGGCAAGGTCGAGCGCGAATTCGCCTATGCGTCCTACGACGCGCTGAGAAATCTTTTCAACGCCGACGGTGCCGTGCCGGAAGACGGATTGAAACTTGTTATCGAGCAAGCCCGGCGCAACGCCAAAGTCATACGCGAAATCATGCCCAACGAAGTCGTGGATTTGACGTTTCTTCACGAAGCGCAGGCGGAGTTAGGAATCAAAGCGCGCTAGTTCAGCGCTCAAGGAGTCACAAATGATTGTAGATTGGCATGCTCACGTCTATCCGCCGGAAATGGCCAGAGAGCGCCGTTGGGGCGGCACTTCTCCATTGACGATTGACAATCTCCTGGAAGCGCACGAAAAGGCCGGCATCGAGCGCTGCGTCGTCAGCAACACCATTC
This sequence comes from uncultured delta proteobacterium, assembly GCA_963755715.1. Lineage (GTDB taxonomy): Bacteria > Desulfobacterota > Binatia > UBA9968 > UBA9968 > DP-20. The sequence goes on along the minus strand of CAVWLW010000062.1, from coordinate 29,107 downwards.
ATTATCTGAAAGACAAAACCAACGAAGAGTCGTTGGCGTTTCTGCAACGCTGGAACGAATACGCCGCGGAGATCCAGCAAAAATATAAAGACCGAGTTATCGTCTTTACCAGCACGCTGCCCTGCGGCGGCGCGCCGTTTATCCAAGAACTAGAGCGCGCGATTGTGCAATACGGCCTGCATGGCGTGCTGATCAATTCGAGCCACCAGCGCGCCTACCCCGATGACGACGAGGCCCAGCCTTTCTTTGAATTGGTCACGAGTTTGCGAATACCCGTCATGATGCACGCGCCTTCGGTCGGCTTCGGCGAAGAGCGCATGCGCGATTATCGGCTGGCTTCGAGCGTCGGCCGGCCCTTCGACGAGTGCTTGAGCATCGCCCGGTTGATCGTGCGCGGCGTTTTCGAACGGCATCAGAACCTGAAATTCGTCGGCTGCCATCTCGGCGGCGGCATTTGCGACGTCATCGGCCGCATGGACTACGCCTATGAGCTCGGCGACTTGGCTTCCGGCCTGGGACCCTATGAGCCGATGCTGATCACCAAGCGTCCGAGCGAGTATCTAAAAAAGCTCTTCATGGACACGGTCGCTTATCATCCGCCGGCCGTCATGTGCGCCTACCAGACCGTCGGCGCCAAGCAGTTGCTCTTCGGCAGCGATGCGCCACCGCTTTTGCCGCTCCTGCCGCGCGCCAAGAAAATTATCGAAGAATTACCGATCACCGATGCGGAGCGCGAAGACATCTTCGGCCGGAATGCCTTGAAATTGCTGCAGCGCTAACGACGACGCGACCAGCGCGCATTTGCCAATGGCGAGCAAAGTGTAATAAATTCCCCGTTCAGGAAGGAATTTATCATGACGCTATCCTACGACGACCTCATCGAACCGACGATCGTTAAACAAGTATCGAAAAGCGTCGCCTACTGCCGCTGCACTCGAAGCAAGAATTTGCCGTTTTGCGACGGATCACACGCGGCAACCAACATCCAGCCGTTTGTTCTCGAGCTCGAACGACCGGAGACCATCGCCATCTGCCGCTGCTGGAAGTCGAAAGATCATCCTTACTGCGACGGCACACACGGACGGCTGGTAAAACCCAAGGAAAGGCCGCCGAGAAAGCATGATTAACCGTGTCGAACCGAAAGCGTAACGAGATTCAAAACACTTTGAACCTTTTGAACGGCTTGAACGATTTGAACCAGTTTTAACTTAAAGGAGGAACACCATGGTCGAGATGAAAAATCCCGTTAAGGAAGCCAACGCCAACCCGGGCATCAATCACCTGAGTATGTGGAGAACCGATCTTGCGTATTTTTGGGTGATCAATTGCGAAGGCCGGCTCCAGGACGACATGCACTACCATGATAACGATGATCATATTTTCATGTTGCTCGAAGGCGAGTGCACCATCCGCACTCCCCACAAAGAGTTTGTTCTGAAGCAGTTCGACACGGTGCTGCTCCAATCCGGCGAGGCTTACCAGCTCTGCAACACGGGCACGGGGAGAATGCTGCTGCTCGGCGCCGGCAACTCGGGGGTCGACGGCAAGCCGAGAACCCGCGTGCCGAAGATTCCCAGTCACATACCGGTCACAGATCCGATTGTTGCGTGATGGCGCTAAGATCTACGCGCTGACGCGCTAACTCGGCTCGGTATCTACGGCTGACGATCAGCAGCGTCATCGCGGTGATCGCGCAAACCGCGCCGCAGATGGCGAAGGTCCAATCCATGCCAATCGCCGCCCCCGAGGCGCCGATGAGCATGCTGCCCAGCGACCACAGTCCGCGATCCATAAAGAACAGACTCAATACCCGTCCCAGCAAATTATCCGGCGTCGCGGTTTGAATCGCCGTGTTGGAAAGTGCCCGTCCTGAGATCTGGCAAAAGCCTATCATCGCCAAAAAGAGAAAGGACAAAACGAAATTGTGAGAGAAGGCGAATAAAGCAAGAGACACCGCAAAACCCAAAGAGCTGAAACAAATGGAGCGGACTCCGACGCGGAGCTTGTTCACCGAGGCCAGCACCAAAGCAGCCACCGTGGCACCGACTCCAGGCGCGGACATGAGCAAGCCAAAGCCCGACGCGCCGACGTGCAGAACATTGGTCGCAAAGATCGGCACAAATCGATTGTATGGAGCGCCGAAGGTGGCGATCACGTAAGACAAACCGACGATATAGAGCAGGCGCCGGTTGCTCAGCAAATAGCTAAACCCTTCCTTGACGTCGGCCCACATATTCTGTTCATCTTTGCGCTTTTCCCAGGGTGGCAACTCCATCAGGTAAAGGTTGAAAAGCAGAAACACGAAACTGATTGCGTTAACCAAAAAACACCCGGCGATGCCGACCGACGCGATGATCAATCCACCGGCCGAAGGTCCCAAAATTTTTGAGAAGTTGAACACCGAAGATTGTAACCCGATGGCATTAAGCAGCTCCTCTTTGGGCACGAGGCTATTGACCAAGGATTGGCGCGACGTCTGATTGATCGTGTTCACGATGCCGAGAAAAAATGCCAAGACGGCTATATGCCACAACTCGATCACTTCAAACTGTACCAGCAGCCAATAGATGATCGCTTGGATCATCGCCGCGGTCTGCGTAATCATCAGCACGCGCCTGCGGTCGAATCGGTCGGCGATGGCGCCGCCCACGGCGCCGACCAACAACCGCGGCAACGTGTCAAAAAAAGCGATGACGCCGATAGCGACGGGCGAATTCGAGACGTGCCACACCAGCCAACTTTGCGCCACGTTCTGCATGAAGTCGCCGGAGCTGGAGATCAGCGCGCCTTCCAACAGCAGACGGAAATTTCGATGCTTAAGAGAGCGGAGCGTTCGCAGATCGCGGAGGTTTGGCATGTTCGGCTTAACGACGGAGTTGGTATTTTTCATCTTACGCGACCGCGTCCAACTTTCAAAGCCATCGAAGGGATTAGCGATCGTCGCGAGCTGTTCGACTTTCGTCTAGGCCGTTTAAAAAACCCAGGGAGCTTGGCAAGAATGAAACTGCCCGATGTCCATCACTCAACCATTGCAGTCATCTCGCCTTCGCTGCATGCTAGGGACAAGAGATTTTTTTACCGGAAGGGAGTCGCCGATGTTTTCCATGCCTATAGTCAATCTGCTCGAGCGCGGGCGTGAGCTCATCGAGACCGGCAAGCGCGTAAGCGTGCTCTGGCAGCACTCCGACACTTTGGTTTTTCTGGCGCGCGGGCGTGAATATCGGAGCGAGTTTCACATCAATCCGAGCGACGAGACCATGCAGATGATCAAGGGCGAAATGCGCCTGCATTACCGCACGCCGGAAGGCAGAGAAGACGTGGCGCGGATAGCCGAAGGCTCGATCATCCACACGCCCGCGGGAACGCCCCACTCGCCGCGCTTCGCGCCGGACGCCTTTGCGCTGATCTCAGAACGAAAAAGACGAGACGGCGAGATTGACCGTTTTCACTGGTATTGCCCGAAGTGTGATACGCGCTTGCACGAAGAGAGCTTCATCGTGGAAGACTACGCGCTCGACCCCGTCTCGAAAGCGTACAAGCGCTTTTTCGATAGCGAAGAATTCCGCACGTGCAAAAAATGCCGCGAGATCATGCCCGCGCCGGAATCACTCTGAACGTGATACGTGATCGTGTTAGTGAATTAGTCGTGGAACGGCACGAGCGCTCTCAATCTCGAATCTTTGAACTTTTTTCCGAAGCAACGACTGGCAAGATTGGTTTTAAATATTCAATTCCTTCGACCGGTCATAATCATGGCGCGCGCCCGCGACAGCACCTTTCTGTGGAAACAATCTGTCGATCTGGGCCAACTCGTCCGGTGTTAACGGGATATCCGCTGCGCCGATATTTTCTTCGAGGTGAGTGATTTGATGCGTGCCCGGAATCGGCACGAAGCTTTCGCCCTGGTGAAGTATCCACGCCAACGATAGCTGCGCGAGAGTAATCCCTTTTACCCGCGCAAGCTTTTCGAGTTCGCCCAGCAAGCGCGCATTGTGATCCAGATTTTCAGCGGAGAAGCGCGGCGCTTTGCGCCGGCCATCTTTTTCACCCAGGTCGGATAAAGCTCTTACCGCACCCGCAAAAAAGCCTCGGCCGAGCGCATAATAGGAAACAAAGCCAATGCCGAGCTCTTTTACGGTCGGGATCGTGTCGGCCTCATAGTCGCGTGTCCATAGAGAATACTCGCTTTGCACTGCAGTAATCGGATGCACCGCGTTGGCGCGCCGAATGGTTTGCGGACCCGCTTCGCTGAGACCGATATGGCGGATCTTGCCCTGCTCGACGAGCTTGCTCATTGCGCCGATGGTGTCTTCGATGGGAACTTTCGGATCGACGCGGTGCAAATAATAGAGATCGATGTAATCGGTCTGCAGGCGCCGTAGCGACGCCTCGCACGCTTTCGCCACGTACTCCGGCCGTCCGTCGACATCTCTCCCTTTCGCCCACGGCCACGGTTGGCCGCGGAGATTACCGAACTTGCTCGTCAGGACGACTTGGCCGCGCTTTCCTTTGAGCGCCTTGGCCAACAGCTGTTCATTGTTGCCGTTGTTATGGTCCGCCGTATCGATAAAGTTGACGCCGAGGTCGATGGCGCGATGAATGATCGCGATATCGCGCTTCGCGTCGGCGTCGCTCAGCTTTCCTTGAAACGTCGGACAGCCAAAACCGATCGCCGAAACCTTCAAGCGCGCCTTGCCGAGAAAACGGTATTGCATGGAAATGTGTTTCTTGCTGACGGCCGGGTGGCGTGTAGGGGCGCAGCATGCTGCGCCCCTACACTACGGTCTCTGTGGTTAATTCTTCTTGATTTCTACTTCAACAGATAACCAAACTTTTCGCGCGCTTTGCGTGTAACCTCCTGGCTCGGCGCGTTGACCTTCGGAAACTTGTCTCTCCATTCGTAGGGCCGCGTGGCGTCGATGACCATGCGCGAGTTGGTAAAGTCGCGGACCTTACGCTGCTCGGGTGTGAGCCGCGGGTCGGCCGGCGTGCTGCGCATGCGGCGCAAGATGTCCACCGAAGTCGCCGGATCGTAGCGCGACAGCATCGCCCACATGAGCTGATCCAGATTGGAAACGTCGATATCATCGTCGACGACGATGACCATTTTGCAGCCGTAAACGCTCGCGCCGCAGCTCGCCGCCAGCACGCCGACCTGTTTGGCGTGGCCTGCGTAGCGCTGCTTGATCGCGAGCGCGATCAGCATGCGCGACGCGCCGATCTCGTGCGACCACACTTGCGTCACGTCAGGCACGCCGGCGCTTTGGAGTTGCTGCTTGAGCATCGCCGAGCGCATGATCGCGCGATAGCGCGCCATCTCGTCCGAGCCGCCGCCGATGGGCGGCACACCGAGAATGATCGGGTCGTTGCGATGATAGATCGCTTCGATTTCCAATACCGGCTGGGCGCTCTCGTCGGACGCGTAATAGCCGGTCCACTCGCCGAACGGACCTTCGAACTTGCGGTTGTCGTTATTGAGGAATCCTTCGAAAACAATTTCTGAATTGGCCGGGAACGGCAGACCTGTGATCTTTCCGCGCACGCACTCGACCGGCTTTCGGCGCATGCCGCCAACGATGTCGTATTCGCAGAGCCCATACGGCTGCTCGGTTCCCGCCATGAAAAAAAATAGCGGATCGCCGCCAATTACCAGCGCCAGCGGCATTTTCTCGCCGCGTTTGAAATATTTCTCGCGATGCATGTAGCCATGTTTGCCTGGAACCATCAGCAGGCTGACGCTTTTCTGATCTTGAATCATGGCCCGGTAGCAGCCTGCGTTTATCCACTTTTCGTCTGGGTCCATCGTAACTGAAAAACAGCCCGTGCCGATGTAGCGGCCGCCGTCGTTGACGTGCCAGACCGGCGTGGGAAATTTGAGAATGTCGATATCGTCGCCTTTGAGAGTATTCTCGAAAATCGGCCCGTCATCGACGATCACCGGTGGGATATGTTTGGGATCTTTCTGGTAGTGCGAGAAATAGGCGTCGCTCAACTCCTGCTTGGTCAAACCTTGAGGAAACCCGAGCGTCATGGCGCGCCGCTTGCCGGCAAAACAATTGATCAGCAGGCGAAACCCCTTCGGGCAACCGGGCACTTCGTCGAAAAGCACCGCCGGCCCGTCGTCCGGAGGAACTACGACATCCGTCGCCAAACCGATTTCTTCCTGCCACGACGCGCCGAGAACGGTCTTCAATTCGCCGAGCTTTTCAGCTTCGCTTATCCACTGGCGCAGATCGGTGAAAGCGATATGAGATTGAATCTTCGAGCTATCGAACATGTTTACTCCTTGTCTCGATCGATACTGCCAACGTACCACAAACCCCAGGCGCAGAAAAATTCACTGTTGCCTGCGGGCGAGGAAATCAGATAACCTCCGGGCCTGAGAGTCGTCATGAAAATATCTCCCGCACGGCTACGCGGACATCTCGCAACTTTTGTTCTTACGCTTTCCATTTTTCTCGCCGTATTTCGGCCGCTTGGGGCAGCCGAACTGACCACTATACGGCTCGGCCACAATGGTCTTACCAGCGAGGTGCCCTTTTATGTCGGCCGCGATGCCGGGATTTTTGCCAAGCACGGATTCAACTTGGAACCGGTGCTAATTACCGGCGGCTCGACATCCATACAGGCATTGCTCGGCAAGAGCTTGGATCTCCTGCTCGGCGGTGCGACGCCGATGCTCTACGCCGTCTTACATGGCGCCGAGATGAAAATCGTCGCCGGCCTGAACAACCGGATTCCCTTCTCCTTGCTTTCTCAGCCCGAAATTCGCAATGGCGCGCAATTGAAAGGCAAGAAGCTCGGCATAACCCGATTTGGCAGCAATACCGATTTTATCGCCCGGTTGGCAGCGGCGGAGTTCGGCTTGAATCCCAAGACCGATCTCACGATCATCCAGTCGGGAAGTCCGGACGCCCGGCTCAACGCCATGCGCGCCCGCGTCATCGATGCGACTTTTTTTAATCTCGAACAAGCGATGGTCGCGCGCAAACTCGGTTACAATTTGCTGCTCGATTTCATCGATAAGGACATCGAGTACGCTCACATCGCTGTCATCGCTCGCGAAGACACGTTAAAGAATCAGCCGGAAATGTTGCGCCGGTTTTTGCGGGCCTACGTCGATGCCATCCGCTATCACAAGACGCACAAAGAAGAAGCCGTCAAGAAATCGTTACAACTGCAAAAGAATTTGGATCGGCAGATCGCCGAGCAGGCCTATGAGATCAATTTGAAAACGTTGCCCGACGACGCCCGGGTGAGCGTCAAAGGCGTGCAACTGGTCATCGATGCCGCAGCGCTCGAAGATCCCAAAGCAAAAACTTTCACGCCGCAGCAGTTGATGGACCTGAGTTTTCTGCCTTAGTTTGAATTCGCGCCATCAGCCACGATTCGCAAAAGCGCCAAACCGCCGCAAGGCTTCGTCGCATGGGACGCGTCGGTTGACCCGTGGGTTCGCTTAGGTAGAATGGGTCCGAAGTTGGCTGTCAGTTTCACTGGTAATATGTCGCAAACGTATTCGCTCAAGGAGCAAACCATGATTGTCGATGCCGATGCCCACGTCGTTGAAACCGAACACACGTGGGATTTTCTCGATGCGTCAGAAAAAAAGTTCCGGCCGCAACTTTTTAGCTCCGTCGACAACTCCAACATGCAGTACTGGTTCGTCGAGGGAAAATCGGTCGGGTTCCGCCCGCCGACGTTGACCGAACAGGAATTGATCGCCCTTTCCAAACAAACCGGACGGGAGCTCCAAACCGCGCCCGAGGCGCGCGAGCTGCGCGACGTCGAGCTGCGCTTGAAGCACATGGACAAGCTCGCCATCGACGTGCAAATTCTTTTCAACACCATGTGGATCGCCCGGGTCGCAGATAAAGCCGAAGCGGAAATCGCGCTGTGCAAATCGTGGAACCGCTGGATGGCGGAAGTCTGGAAACAAGGCAACAATCGGCTGCGCTGGTCGTGCGTCGTGCCGGCGATGACTTTGAACGAGGCAATCCAGCAAATGCGCTACGCCAAGGAGAACGGCGCCGTCGCCGTAAGCCTGCGCCCGTTCGAAGACGACAAGCATCTCGTGGATCCGTATTTCTATCCGATCTACGAAGAAGCGACACGGCTGGATCTCGTCGTCGCCGTGCACATCGCCAACGGCAGTCCGCAACTGATGGACCAATTCAAGCCGCGCTACGATCGCATGGGCGGCTTCGCTCAGTTCCGTATACCGACGGTCATCACTTGTCTGTCTTTAATGATGAGCGACGTGCCGACAACTTTTCCGAAACTGCGTTGGGCGTTTGTCGAAGCTTCCGCCCAATGGGTGCCCTGGGTCGTTAAAGAAGCGATCCGGCGCAGCGGCACGAAAGGCTTTCCCAAGCTGCCGTTCAAAGAATTCAATATCTACGTCACCACCGAGACCAACGACGACTTCGAATACGTTCTGCGCTACGCCGGCGAAGATAACGTCGTCATCGGCACCGACTACGGCCACACCGACGCGTCGAGCGAAGTGGACGCCATCGACATCTTCCGAGCGAGCGATCTTGTCACCGATCCGGTCAAGAAGAAGATCCTGGACGATAACCCACGTGCCCTGTACGCGTTATAAACCTATTGACCTTGAGTCAATTCTTCAGAAAAGCTGAATTCTAACGTGGCCAAAGACCTGCGCAGTTTCATCGCCGAGCTGGAAGCCGCGTCGCCGGAAGAAATTGCCCGTGTGACGAAACCGATCTCGCCGCGTTACGAAATCACGGCGCTGCTCACTCAGTTGGAAAAGCAGCAAACGTTTTCCGCTGCTTTTTTGTGAGAACGTCGAAGGCAGCGACGCTCCCGTCGTGGTCAATGTGCAAGCGAGCCGCAAGCTGATGGCGCTGGCCTTGCAGTGCAAACCCGAAGAGCTGGCAACGAAATTCACCGAGCGGCAAGGCAAGCCGATTGCGCCGGTGGAAGTCAAAGATGCGCCGGTGCACGAAGTCGTCAAGGTCGATGCTGATGTGGATCTGACAAAAGTGCCGCTGCTGACTCACTATGACGTAAACGCGGCGCCGTATATCACCGCCGGCATCGTCGTGGCCGCCGATCCCGACAGCGGCGTGAGAAACACCAGCTATAACCGGCTCATGATGGCGCGCAAGCGCGAGCTGCGCATTTTCATGGCGGTCGGCCGTCATCTCTGGACGCTGCACAACAAATTGGAACGGCGCAAAGAGCCGCTTCCCATCGCGATCGTTATCGGCGTTCATCCGCTGTTCTCCTTGGGCGCGCAGGCGTTTACGCCGTCGACGGAAGACGAATACGCGGTCATCGGCGGCATGATGGAAGAAGCGCTGCGCGTCGTGAAAGCGAAGACGGTGCCGATTTTGGTTCCCGCCGACGCCGAGATGGTGATCGAAGGAAAAATTCTTCCCGATGTCCGGCGCGAAGAAGGTCCGTTCGGCGAATTCACCGGCCACGCAGTCTCCAAAGATGATCGTCAGGTGATCGAAGTGACCGCGATCACGCATCGCAGGAATTATATTTTTCAGGACGTGCACGCCGGCTACACCGAGCACAAGCTGATGGGCGCGGTGCCGCGCGAAGCCGCGCTGATCAAAGCCGTGCGCCAAACCGTGCCGACGGTGAAAAATGTCTGCATGCCGGTGTCGGGCAACTGCCGCTTTCACGCCTATATTTCAATTGCCAAGCGCACGCCCGGTCAGGCGAAGAACGCGATCTGCGCCGCCTTCGCGTCGGACATGCTGCTGAAACATGTGATCGTGGTCGACGACGACATCGACGTCTTCGATGAAGAACAGGTCCTCTGGGCGGTGTCGAATCGCTTTCAAGCCGATCACGGCTTGGTGGTGATCCCGAACGCCCAGGGCAGCGAGCTCGATCCGTCAGCCGGTCCCGGCGGCGTCAACGCAAAAATGGGCTTGGATGCGACGAAACCGCTCACGGGTTTCGCCCCGGAGCTGAGAGTGCCGGATGAAGTGATGAAAAAAATTCGTCTGGAAGATTTTTTGCCGAAATTTGTGACAAATAACTTTCCTGCGCAATCGACGCCCTAAGCCAGCGAAAATTGGCGTCCGACGCCTTCGTTCCAAAGCCCAGTGATAAGCCCATGCCGTGGCCGTGGTGTCCCACAAAGACATGCCGACCGATTCGAAAACGATCGTGTCGTTTTCGCTGACCCGCGCTGGAATTTTTCCGAGCAGCACATCGCCAAGCTCGCCGGCGATTTGGTCGGCCGACCAGGAGCCGTCGGCGATCATACCGGCGTAGGGCTGCCGCGGCGCTTCGCCGCCGAGCACTTCCTCTTTCCAGGACACGATCACGCGCGAATTTGTAATCGTCGCGCGCGGCAGTTGCCCGCTCGTAATCGATACGACCAAGGCGCCGGGCCGAACCCATTCGGGCTCGATGACTGGCGAACGAGTGCTGGTTGCAATGCTAACGATCGGCGCATGCTCGACCGCCGCGCGCGGATTATTTACCGCTTCGACATCGATGCCAAGCCAAACGCTCATTTCCTTGGCGAAGCTCTCGCGGTGCGCTTCGGTCGAACTAAAAACTTTGACGTTGTTCAACGACGGCAAAGCCCGGCGAATCGCCAAAAGTTGACCGCGCGCTTGGCGCCCGCTGCCGATGAGTCCCAGCACATCGGCGCCCGGCGGAGCGAGATATCGGCTGGCGACGCCGGCGGGAGCGCCCGTGCGCCAGACGTTGAGCGCCGCGCCGGCTACCAGCGCCAGCAAATCGCCGCGTTCTTCATCGAAGAGCAAAATAAAATAGGAATCTTTGGCGCCGCGAAAAAGCGCATTGATGCGCATCCCCTGACCCGCGCTTGGGACTGCTGAAGTAGTGATACGATATTTTTTTGTTCGATCGCTCAGGCTCGTTTCCAAACGGACCTGGCCGGCGACGGCGCCGCGGTTAAACGCGCGCATAGATTCTTCGATACGGTCGAGCAAACTATCCATCGCGGCGGGGTCGCGATACAACGGCGCCAAGTCAGTCTCACTGAGCAAAAGCGGCATCAGAATCTCCTAAAATGAAAAATGAACTGATCGCCGGGCAGTTTTCTGCTCGGCCAATCCACGTAAAAGAATCGTTCAAATCCTTCGATCAGCCGGCGCCTATCTCATTAATCGTGTCGAGGATTTTACGCAACAGCTTTATCGCGGGTAAAAAGTTCCAGCGGAAATCTTTGTTCATCCGTGGCCCGACCTCTGCCTTTCGGATTGCGCACTAGGGCCGACATAATGTAACATCAGCAAATATTTTACTAAATTGTCGTTTTATTTGTAAGGCTGTGCATGGCTAGCATCGGCGAAACGAAGGCTCGACTGCTTCGTGGCGCGGTCCAAGATAATATCGCCACTGTCCAAGGCGTCCGGATTGTTCGCACCAAACCGCAGGCACGTCGCCGGTTTGGGGTGTGGATTTTCGGCGCGTTGAGCGCCATTGCACTCGTCTATTTGTTGGCCGTGCCAGCACAATTCCTGCCCAACCGTGCGTCCGTCCAGAGCACAACGCCTGTCAGTGCCGCAGCCATCAACGTCGACCTGACACCGGAAGCGACCGTGCCGTTGTCACACCCTCGACCGATCGACCGGACCGCGATTCCGCTCTCCATCAAGACTATCGTCATCGATCCCGGCCACGGTGGCGAGCCAGGGGCCACGGCGGAATCGGGTCTTACCGAAAAAGAGATCACCTTAGATGTCGCATTGCGCCTACGCCGGCTGTTGAGCAACAGCCCCTTCGAAGTCTTATTGACGCGCGAAACCGACCGGCGCCTATCTCTCGACCAGCGCGTCGCTTTTGCCAACGAGCACAAGGCCGACCTCTTCCTTTCGATTCATGTGAATTCGATGGAGCCGCACACGATCCGAGCGCTGGAAACTTATTACGTCGGTCCCACCGACGATCCCGTCACGCTCAAGCTCGCCAGCCGGGAAAATAAAGAGTCGGACTATTCCCTCGCGGATTATAAAAAAATCCTCGAAAAGATTTATGTCGATGCCCGACGCGACGAATCGCGCGTTTTTGCCAGGACCATTCAAAGCCGGCTCTTTCAGTCGCTCAAGACCGCCAATCCCGATTTGGAAAATCGCGGCGTCCGGACCGCGCCCTTCGTCGTTTTGATCGGCACGCAGATGCCGGCCATCTTGGCTGAGATCGCCTGTTTGTCCAATGAAGACGAGGTCCAATTGTTGACAAAACCGGATTATCGGGAAAATATCGCGCTGGCGCTCGCACAAGGGATTCGCCAATACGCACATCGCTTTACCGTCGCCGACAGGAAAGGCAGCTGATTCATGGAAGAAACCAACGAACCACTTTGCGTGGGCATCGATCTCGGCACTTCTCGAAGCTCGATCTCCGCGTCCACCGGCGAGCGGCACGTCGTCGATAGCTATGTCGGCTGGCCGGTCGACATGGTCGCGCGCAAGTTGGTAAAAAAATCGGTCCTAGTCGGCCGCGAGGCTCTCGATAACCGGCCCATGCTCGATCTGCGCCGGCCGCTCGAGCGCGGCATTATGAAAGATGGCTCCGAAAAAGATCAGGAGGCCGTGCAAGAGATCCTGCGCCATCTGATCTCGCTCGCGGGCATCAAGCAAAAAGGCAAAAACAAATCCAAGGTGCGCGCCGTAGTCGGCGTGCCGGCGGAAGCTTTCCGGGTCAGCCGGCAAAATCTGCGCAATACGATAGAAGGGGTCGCCGACAGTGTGATGCTCGTCTCCGAACCCTTCGCCGTGGCCTACGGTTTGGAAGCGCTCTTGCACGCCTTGGTCATCGACATCGGCGCCGGCACGGCTGATTTCTGCGTCATGCAAGGCCGCTATCCGACCGAAGAGGACCAGAAAACTCTGCCCAACGCCGGCGATTCGATCGACGAACAATTGATCAAGCTGATTCGCGAACGCCATCCCGACGCGCAGTTTTCCATCCACATGTTGCGCGAGTGGAAGGAAAAGTGGAGTTTCGTCGGCGAGCCCAAAAACCACGTCATGGTCACCGTGCCGATCAAGGGCAAGGCGACGGAAATCGATATCACCCAGGAAATGCGCGCGGCGTGCGAAAGCATCCTGCCGCCGGTGTGCGAGACGATGACGACGTTGCTGACAAAAGTCGAGCCGGAATTTCAGGACAAGGTTCGCGACAACATCATCCTCGCCGGCGGCACGTCGCTGATTTCGGGGCTGTCCGAGGCGGTGACTAAGGCTTTGAGCGACCTGGGCGGCGGGCGCGCAACGGTAGTCAAAGATCCGGTTTTTGCCGGATCGGACGGCAGCCTGGCGATCGCCCGCGACGCTTCGACTGCGGACTGGGAGAAACTGTCGCTCTAGTCTAAGCACATGATTCGCGGCAGAAATTATTCTTCAGCTTGCAGGCACCGTGCGGCCATCGAATGGAGGTGCAAATGCGCGACTGGATTTCCGACCTGCTGATATTCTCCGCCGGCATCACCGGCGGAATTTTAATCGCCCACCTCAAACCCTATCTCCAGAGCACCGGGATAAAGCGCATCGAGACGCGAGCGCGCATCCTGGCCGACCTCAAAGAGCGACGCGATGAAGAAATTTTACAGGAAGCCTTCCGCACCACCGAAGCGATCCGCGGCGAGTTGACCAAGTCGCTGCAGACCTTGCGCAACACAGTGACGACGGCGCTGGATCCTATAACAGAGCCGCATGACGACGAGAGCGGCCCGACGATCCAGCTTAGCGATCCGATCGAATCCCACCGATCGACTTTGTAAAGCGCAACGCGCGCCGATCCAGATTCTTTTTTCTTCACCGGACCCAACGGAAAAATTTTCCGCCTTCGCCTTGCGGTCGGTGGCTAAATTTGACAAGTAACAGGCACAAGCGGCGCACAGCTCCGCGGAGGTGGGTGGAATGAAGCTCATCAAGGGGGTAATGGCAGCGATATTGGCGTTGCTGCCGCTCGAAGCCATGGCTGAAGATACGATAAAAATCGGCTTGTTCAATCGCGACGCGGCGATCATCGCCGCCGAAGGCAAAGGTTTTCTCAAACAAGAAAACATCCGAGTGGAAATCAACACAGTGACCGATTCGCCCACGCTGTTGCGCAATCTGATCCGCGGTCAATATGATCTCATCCTTAACAACGCCGACAACGTCATCGCCTGGGCCGAAGGCCAGGGAGAAGATCCGCAGAAAAACGATTTCGTGATTTTTCTCGGCGGCAGCCAGGGCGTCGACCAGAAGCTCATCGTTGCGCCGGGAATCGCGGGCTACCCGGATCTCAAAGGCAAAGTCTTCGCCGTCGACGCGCCGACAACGGGCTATGCCATCGTCGGTGTTTACATCCTGAAAAAGCACGGCCTCGAGTGGAACCGCGACTATACGTTTAAATCCTTCGGCAATACCACGGCGCGGGCCGATGCCATGAGCCGCGGCGACGCCGCCGGCGCGATGATGAGCCTGGCCGACGACGAGATCCAGAAACGCAATTTCAAAGTGCTCGCGCACGCGCAAGATTATGTCAAACACTACGCCCGCGGTCTGGGCGCGACGCGGCGCGAGTGGGCCAACGCCAACGAAGATCTCGTCGTGCGCTTTAACCGCGCGATGATCCGCGCCACGGATTGGCTGCAAGACCCGAAAAACAAGGACGAAGCCGTCCAACTGTTGCTGGGCGAAACGAAAAACAACAAAGCCCGCGCCGAATCGCTGTACAACCTCACGCTCAGCCCGACCATGGGCCTCACGCCGCGCAGCCGCATCGACATGGAGGGCATCCGCACGATTATTGAATTGCGCGAAGTCGCCGGGCTGATGAAAGCACCGGTGCCCAAACCGGAAAAGTACGTTGACGAGCGATTTTACAAAAAAGCGCTGGCGACGCTGACACAGTGATAAGCGCCGTAAACCGAGTTTTGCAAATTCCACCCAAAGGACATGATTCCATGAAACGCGTACTGCTTGGCTCAGGGTTGACAATCTTGCTCGCGCTAAGCGTGAGCCAATTCGAATCTGCACGGGCGCAAGCGCCGCAAGGCAAGCCGTTGACGATTCGCGGCAAGATCGCCGCCGTGGAAAAAGGCGCGCTCAAAGTCACCACGTCGGCGGGCGATGTCCTGGTGAAGTTTGCCGACGACGTGCGGGTCGGCGCGGTCGAAGCGGCCAAGCTCTCCGACATCGGCGCCGGCAACTACGTCGGCACCACGGCGGTGAAACAGCCGGACGGCACGCTCAAAGCGCTTGAAGTGCACATCTTTCCGGAGAGCTCGCGCGGCACGGGCGAAGGACACCGGCCGTGGGATCTCCAACCCGGCTCGACCATGACCAACGCCAATGTTGACAAGATCGAAGCATTCGCCGCCGAAAAGGTGCAGGGCCAGCTTCTGACTTTGAAATACAAAGACGGTGAACAAAAAATCTTCGTTCCGCCCGGCACGCCGATCGTGAAGAACGTCGCCGGCGATCGTTCGCTGCTCCAGCCCGGCACCGGCGTTTACATTGCCGCCGTGCGCGGCGAAGACGGCACGATCACGGCGACCCGCATCACCGCCGGCATCGGCGGAATCATGCCGCCCATGTAAACCGATTCACACTGCGCAAGGCCCCCGGAAAAGTGAAGTTGCACCCGATAATTTCCCGCGCGAGCTTGTTTGGCTGGCTTCTCCTCGCGGCATCATCGCCGATGAAGCTTCAGGCCAATCCATATCTGGCCAAAGCCGGCGAGCCGATCGTGCCGATTCGCATCGCCACCTGCGCCATCAGCGGCGGATTTATCCATCTCAACACCGCCCTCGATAATCACCTTTTTGACAAATACGGTCTCAAGCCGGAGTTGCTGCTCGTGCGCGGCGCCGGAATTTCGGCGGCGGCGCTCACGGCCAACGAGCTACAATTTCTCTATTGCACGGCCGACGCGATCATTCCCAGCTTGGCCGCCGGCGCCGAGGCCAAGATGATCGCCTCGCCGTTGATCGGCTTACCGTGGGTGATCATCGCGCGCAAAGACATCAAGCGCATCGACGACCTCAAGGGTAAAATCTTCATCGCGACCCGCCCTGGCGGCACGCCGGACACGCTCATTCGCACCTTGATGAAGAAACTCAACTTCAGCGCCGACGATCTAAAAATCCGCCATATCGGCGGCGCCGGCCAAACCGAAATCTACACGGCGTTGCAGCAAGACCTGGGACAGGCGACGATGGTGACACCGCCGCTCGATGCGCGCGCCAAGCGCGACGGACTGAACGTTATCTACCATCTCGACGATCTGAACCTGCCCGCCATTTACAGCAGCGTGTTTGCTAATGATAAACTGCTCAGAGAACACCCCGCGATTGTCCAGAAATTTACGGCCGCCATGGCAGAAGCCATTCTTTTTGTCGAGAAAAACCCGGACAAAGCCAAGGCATCCGTCAGCAAAGTGCTGGCGCTCAAAGACCCCGAATCTGCGCAATCCGCCTACGACGCTTACGCCAAGCAGTTGGTCAACCGCCGCGTCACGGTACCGGCTTGGCGAGTCACCGAAGCGATCGACAATCTGCGTCAGTCGGGCGCCAACGTACGCCGCAAGCCTGGCGAAATTTACGATAACAGCTTCGCGGAAAATCTCGCCAAGAGCGGCTTCCTCCGAGAGCTCTGGGGTGACGAGGTGCCGGGAAAAAAGCGCTGAAGCGGTCGCCACCGATCATCGCGAAAAAATCCTGATAAAGCGTTCGGAAGTTTTTCCTGTCCGGCATCTTGCCTCGGACGAAAGTCTCGTGAGTCAGCACAAATTTAAACTTGGATTCGATTTCGCATCGGCGATCATTCATCTGGCAATTTTCCAGGGATATCGCGCACGCACCCGCCATTTTGTCCGCATTCCGGTTGCGGCCACGCAGCTTGTTGTATTAGTTTAACCGCACCGCCGAGCGGGTAGCAGTCAATGACAAGATTTTTCGCTTTGGCAATCTTTGTTCTCGCGCTGGCGGCGCCGGCCGGCTCCCGCGCCGAAGTCGTGTATATCGGCATTTCCACGCCCGGTCTCTATGAGCTGCCGACCGAGATCGCTCAGCGCAAAGGCTTTTACCGAGACGAAGGCCTCGAGGTGCGCAAAGTCGTCGTGCGCACCAATCTGCAGGCCGCCGCGCTGATCGCCGGCGAGCTCGACTACTCCACGGTGAGCGGGAATATCGCCCGCGCGTCCATCCAGGGTCTGCCGGTCAAAGGCGTGATGGGCTGGTTCGACCGCCCGCTGCATATTTTGATCGCCAAGCCGGGGTTCAAGCGGCTGACCGACTTTAAGGGCAAAAAGATCGGCGTCAGCTCCATCGGTTCGGCGCCGCATATCGTTTTACGCGAAGCTTTGGCGCAGGCCGGCATGAACCCGGACCGCGACGTGACGGCGCTCGCGATCGGCGGCTCCGGCGAACGGCTTGCGGCATTGATCGCCGGCACCGTCGACGCCACACCGCTCGACGTGGCTTACGTCGAGAAAGCGGAAAAACTCGGGCTCGTCTCCGTTGTCTATTTCGGCGACGTCGTGCACACGCGCCTCGGCGGTTTCGGCGTATCGCTGGACAAGATACGAAAAAATCCGAGTCAAATCGTGCGCGTCATCCGGGCGACGCTGAAAGGCGTGCGCTTTATCAAAGACAATAAGCCCGAGACGCTCTCGATCATGCGCGACTATCTTCATGTCAGCGCCGAAGGCGCCGCCAAAGTTCACGACTTTTCGCTGCGCTCGCTCAACTACGACGGCTGGGTCGCGAAAAACACCATGGACTCGGAAATCCGCCTGGCCAGGGAGCAACTGAAAATTTCCGAAGAAATCAGCGAAGACAAAATCATGGATTGGCGTTTTTTAAAGGAAGTGCTGGGACAAAAGTAACCGCGCCGCTCGCGCGGCGAAAGGAGCCTAACCATGGCGCAAATCAAACATATCGCGATCCGCACTCATGACGTCGAAAAAACCGCCGCCTTCTACAAAGATGCATTCGGCTTGGAGCAAGTCGGGGTCGGCCAGAGCGGCGTTTATCTCACCGACGGCCATTTGAATATTGCGATTCTGAGTTTTCGCGGCGTGGTCGAAGGCGAGACCATGAAGCTCGGCGTCGACCACATCGGCTTCCAGGTCGACGATGTCGACGCGGCGGTGGCGCGCATCAAGAAGCTGGGCGGAAAATCGCTCAACGACCGCCACGAAGTCACGCCCGCGGACCCGTCCAAACCGCAGTCCTACTTCGAAGTAAAATGCGTCGGACCCGAAGATCAGGTCATCGACGTCTCCAACGCCGGCTGGGTCGGCGCCAAGTGACGCCGCAGGCTGCTGAAAAAGACTCATATGCTTCGTTACGCTCAATCGTCTCGCGTCAACGTACTGCCGATGTACGCCTCCGCTCGCCGATTTTTCGCGCGCCTCGCCTCTGAGATCTTTTTGAGCAGCCTGCAATCCGGGTTTTTCAGCCTTGGCGGGAGAAATTTCTGAATCCGTAAAGGAATCGATTTCTGACCGTAACCAAAGAACATTTCACCGCAGAGACGCCGAGTTCGCAGAGTTCGGAAAGGTGAATGACAACTTTTTTCTCGGCGTACGCCGAGCCTCTGCGATGGTTTTTTCTTCGTCTTCGTTTTAGTTAATGCTGCAAATTCGATCGATCTCTCGGTCGCAAGGCGCCAAGTTTGGGGAAAGACAAATGTTTTCACCCAATCTCCGACTTTGCGCCTTTGCGTCTTTGCGGGAGATGTCCGACTTTCGTTGCCCCTCGCCGCACTGGCCTTCGTGGTGAAATGAATTCTTGTCTAGCAGTCTAAAAACAAATTTAGCTTACCCGGCCAACGGAAAAGCGTTCCGACATCCGTGAGCACGAACAACCTGCGCAAACGCCTCGCCGGCCTTTACTACGGCTGGCGCATGATTGGCCTGGTTTCTGCGCTGCGCGTTCTCGGCGGCGGCCTGCACCAATACGGCTTCACGGTTTTCTTTCTGCCGGTCACCCAAGATCTCGGCCTCACCCGCGCCTCTACTTCGTTGGCTTTTTCCCTGGCGCGCGCCGAAGGATCGCTCGCTGCGCCCATCGTCGGCTACCTGATCGACCGCTACGGCCCCAAACCGATGATGTTTACCGCCGCGCTGCTCGCCGGCATCGGCTACATTCTCTTTTCCTGGGTGAACAGCTACGCGACCTTTCTTATCGTCTACCTCGGCGTCATCTCACTCTCTTTCACCGCCGGTTTCGTGCACGCGCCGACGGTTATCGCCAACAGTTGGTTCATCCGTCTGCGCGCTCGCGCGATGACCGTCGTCAGCGCGGCAGTGCCGGTCGGCGGCGCATTGATCACGCCGCTTCTCGGGATCGCAGTCCATACCTTCGGATGGCGCTGGGCGGCGTTTTTCGCCGGCGTGCTGTTTCTCGTAGCCGGCGTGCCGTTGTGCATCGGGATAAAGCGTTCGCCCGAGAGCATCGGCATGCGCCCCGACGGCTTGCCTCTCGAACCGGACGCTGGTGCCGGTGCTGCGAGCGATCGACCCGCCGGTGAAAAACCTGCGCCCGATGTCTCCGCGCGCGAAGCGTTCCGCTCGCCGATTTTTTGGAATCTCATCTGCTCGATGACCTGCCGCTCGGTCGCGTTCACCACCGTGACGACTCATTTCATTCCGATGATGGTGTGGAAAGGATTGAGCCAGACCGAAGCGTCGGTATTTCTCGCCGGCTTTGCCATCGTCAATCTGCCGATCCATTTTCTGCTCGGCTGGATCGCCGACTTCGTCAACAAACCCAAGCTCGTGACCTTTTGCCTGTTTCTCGGCGTGGTCGCCGTTGCACCGATGCTGTGGAGCAAGTCACTCTGGGCGCTGTGGTTTTTTACCGGGCTCTACAGCGTGCTCGACGCATCGATCCCGGTCTTCTGGGCCTCGGTGGGCGACTTCTTCGGCCGCAAATCCTTCGGCACAATCCGCGGCAACATGAATCTCTTCTACACCTGGGGCGCCATCCTCGGCCCTTTCGTCGCCGGCGCGATTTACGACCGCACGCAGAGCTACGAGCTGGTCTTTACCGGCATCACGATCGCGCTCCTGATTTCCACCGCGATGACGGCGCTCCTGATCAAGCCGTGGGCGAAACTCGGAACGTCCGCTCGGACGCCGATCCACTAAAGCCAATCGCCAGATTGATAAGATTGTTATGTCCAGACCCCGGTAATCCTTCCCCAAGAGGTCCAAGACTGAATGAGAATCGAAAAGCCAATAAACCGTAGCACACGGTAACATGCTCAAATAGAAAAAGCCCAGTTTCCCAGGCTTTTCTCAACTCCCTATGACTTGGCGCTTTTTAGGTTTAGCCTACTTTAGGCCCGTTAGTGCGTGATTGATAGCTCCGTTTCATCAAAAATTGTGGACTATCATCTATGTTAACCAAGAAGCTATCTCAATTCTCGCTTCGTATTTTCTTGTGGTTAATTTTACCTCTGATTTGTGTGGAGATTTTGATGATCGTTTTGGAGCCTTATCTGTTCAAAGGTCTCTATGAGTACGATCCTGATTTGGGATTCCGAGTGCGTGCCTATTACCCCATCGATCAGGGAACCATCACGAATAAGTTTGGCTTCAACGACGATGACTATCCGTTACAAAAAACACCCGGTATCTATAAAATTTTGGTCGTTGGTGACTCTTTCGGCTGGGCTGGAGGTCGGGAAGGTAACTACACGGCCATACTCGAGCGACAGCTCGAAAACCACTATGGCTATCACCGCATTGACGTCATTAATTCAGGCTATCTAATGACACAGACTGCGGAACAGTTGGTGATGCTCAAGAAGTATGGACTGCAATACCATCCTGATCTAGTAATTCTAGGATTTTTTGTTGGTAATGATTTTATCGATGGCAACCCAAACCGCAAAAGAATTGTTGTCAACGATTTGTATATCGACATAGACAAGCGGCGAGAACACATCATTCTCGGTTACCCTATCGTTTTTCAATCCCGCTTGCTTCTCTACGTAAAACAAAAGTACAAGATTTTCACTGAGCTGAGAAAAGCGGAAAGGGTCAAACCCAGCGGGTCTCTTAGTCAAGAAGAGCGAGGACCTTTATCCGACGGGACGTTCTTGGATTTAGAAAGAGCCCGGCTCGAGTTCTTCAACATAAACTCGGCACGCAAGGGACGTTTTCAGAAGAATATCAATTATATTCTACAGAGCATTGCCGAGATGGACGGCCTTCTGAAATCTCGAAATATCAAATTCATTGTCGCTATATATCCCGACGTATTTCAGATCAATAAAAACCTATTAAAGGTGATCTTCGAACGATTCCGATTGCGCATGGAGGATTATGACCTGGATTTGGCCCAGAACATCCTAAAGTCATTCCTTCAATCAAAGGATATTTCTTACATAGATTTGACAGACCGGTTCAGGTCAGAGGGCCAGGAGAACGATCTTTATGTATTGAGAGATTCTCATTGGAATCGCTTAGGCAATCAACTGGCGGCGAATATTTTGTTCGAGAGCCTAGTGAAGCGATTGGATAATGTAAGCTCTTTACAATAGTCTAAAATATTGCTCCCTGCTAGGAATCGCCAAGCTGAGAAACGGGTGGTGCCGCAGTGGTACAGTCATGGCACAAGAAGCAGGTTAAGCTACGGGGGGCGCAAAATGAATTTATTCTTTCGCGTATCCCCGTGCTTCCATGCAGGAACTGTAGAGGGTTGAGTCGTAGCTGGCCTCGGAATGGCCGATGATGCCGAGTAAGGACCAGTTATATGTCGATTTGGATTCTTGGAGGCACTGGTAATGGTCCTGGGCATATTGTTGTTGAGGGACTCCAGGTTTGACCATTTTGGGGACGCCGCAGGCGGCAAGCAGGAGGGGGAGGATTAGCGGCAGGTATTTCATTGGAAGTGTGTTTAGTGCTCGGAGGGGGGAAAGTCAATGGGCGACCGAACGCGAGTCTTTGTCTCGCTTCGCCGATGAAACCGGCATAACAAAAACCAAAGAGCTTCATTAGGAAATTTGCTCACTCTAAATTTCTGCAAGCCGCTTATCGACCCATCGTATTGCAACCGGAGGTCCTGATTGCACTGACGTCATGCCATACGCCGTCAAGTTCTACGCCTACATTTTCGTCGCCAACGTTTTGACCATCGTCATCGTAGCGCGATGGGTCAAGCCGTTCGGCTTTATGGCGAGCATGGCCTTCTGTTTGGTGTTCGCCTATCTGACGATTGTTACCGGTCGGTGGCTGTTTGGGCGGAAGGAACTGTGAAAGCGCATTCGCGGGCGTGATTGGATGAATTTTCCTATCGCGTCTCGAATTTGACGTTTAAGCGGCTGTGCTACGCCCCGGCCAAGCCGCTTCATCACCCTAAACCCGCCTACAATCCACGCCGCGCCCAGCGCCGCTGCACCCATCGTGTCCACCGGGCCAAATGGGTTATTCAGCGCACATAGCAACGGCAAAGCTACCAATACAATAAAAGCTATCTTCAACATTGGTGTTCGTATCTCATGGTGGCAACGCGATTCAGCCTCACCACATCCGTTACGGTCATTCCCATCATCCTGAGGATTTTATTGAAAAATGGTCTGTAGTCCTGTCCTATCGCTACCCTTATTCGCAGGTCACACGTAGCGATTGATCCCGTTGGAGTATCCAAGGTGATGTTTGTATTCGCGCCTGACATGATTCCATTAGCTACCCGCTTGGCTACCTGCTGGAGCAAGTTACTCCCTCCACTACAGGGCATCGTGCATGTCCCTACCTGCGTGCTCATCGTAGGGTCTGCTGCGGCTACTCTAGCCCCTTCCCTCGCAGCATTCTGACTGAGCTGCCCTGTATAGAACATCAACCAAAGTCCGCAGGTATCCACGCAATGACGAGCATTAGGATTACGCAAAGGGTAAACTCGACGATGGCTTGGCCTTGGTTATTCACAAAAACTCCTTTTTTGGATTAAGATTAGCTTAATCCCATTTGATCGAATCCAGCGGCTCGCTAGAATCACGCGGGAGCTGATGCGCCTGCTTAGAGCAACGGCTATGCCGCGAATTACCAGAGTTACTGCGTTCCAGAAGGGTAATGTTTTAAATTTCGACATTCCCTGTGGCGCTAGGGTAAGGAAGTTCAAAGATGTCGTATCGAGCTGCGGTTTCCTTACCCCAGCTGAATGGCCTATGTGCACGGATTGTGCCCTAAACCTCGACAGGACTTTGGAGAGGTCTGGTCAATGCGCGGGAGTTGAAGGTTCGTAAGGCGGACGGCGACTTTGCCTGAAACTTTTTATACGGATGGCATCAGGTCAAAGTGTCGACTGACGACCACGAAAGAAATTTATATGGCGTGGCGATTCGCCGACGAGTGATGAGCGTGCACGCGAACACGCATCCGCGCGGACGTGATGGATTCGGCGGGTTCGCATCCGGCACAGCGAGTCCAACATCGCGCAATCTCTTATTCTGTAAAGACTGCTTACAATTTAACTTGCACGTGTAACGCGCTGCGATGTTAGGTTTTTTTGTGCAAACTCAGGAAGTTCCAAATTTCTGTAATCAAAGCTTACGTTCGGCATGAATATGCCTGGATATAAGTCCGCGATTATATTCAACGCGCTATCGGCCCAAGCATTGCGTTAAAACGCCGCGCCTGGACTAGAAGCTTGAGCGGGGAACGCAACACTGCTCGTAGAGCTCTCCAACTGGAAACATCCCTCATCTCGATAATCCGCTGACGACCTCACCGGGCCGGCCGTCCAAAAGGTGTTGATTCTGGTCACGCTTCAAGTCCAGGCCTTGGCAAGGTCATCTACAGTGAAATGAGGGCGGGACATGAAAGCCGAAACGGACGATTGGTGTAGCTGCCCACGATGTCACGAGCACATTCCCGAGGAGTTCTACTGCCTCAACTGCGGCTACGTGCCGGACTGGCGGCAGAGGGCGTACGAGGAGCACGAGGCATCGAGGGAAGCGGCGTAGGCGTCAAAGAGCAGCCTTTCGCATGACCTAATCAGATTATGTTTGTAAATGACCTCTCCTTCAGGATGAACGACGATGAGAATCAGAATCTACTGGGACAGGCGCTATGGCAGATTCATGGGGATCGCCCGCTTGTCCGTTGGCTATGGATTTTGGATCGGTCGATTAAGCGTCATAGTCGTTAACTTAGACAGATTGAAACTATAAACACTTGCTCGCGCTTGAAAGTCTGCGTTGAGTTGGATCGCGATAAGATGCTTGGCTGTCTCCGATAAGTCACCTGTCGGAGTTTGAGATTATCTTGATTTGTTCGTTGCTCGGCATGGGCGCAAGTAGGAGGTGATTGAATGGGATTCTTAACACCAGTGGGGGTTCGGTTCCTGGGTGGTCTTGCGCGGGCGGGTGTTCTGCTCTGCTTCTTGATCCTCGATGCCTTGCTGTTGTCCGGTTGTTCGGCGCTGGACAACAGCGAGCGCTATTATAAAAATAGGCCATACCAACCAATCAACTATCGGACGTACCAGACTGATTAAAAAAATAGGGAGGAAAGGTTATGAGCGTCACGATTTGGCGGGGGCGCTTCACGGACGCCCCCATGCGGGACAGGAGTTCCCTGCCGTCTCTCTCGGAACTATCTAAAGGACCAGAGAGAACCCCGTCATCTTCGTTTCTTCCCGTACGGGTGCTGCCTCCCGCCGGCCGACTACACGGGGCCACATAGGCCGTTATGCCAACCGCGCCAAGGTACAGCTTACCCATCGAGCGCCCGGCGCGATTCCGCACGAAGACTTCGCGGTTAACAAAAGCCCGCTCTAGGGTAACCGATAGAACGACGATGCGACGCGTAAATCTAATCTAGTTTCGGGTGAAAAAACTTTACTCAAAACGCCAATAATTTGACATTTCGCGTCAATGAAGAGCAGACGTGCATTGTCGGTTTCTCGACGACGGGGATCAGCCATCGCGGACCACCTTCAGAATTTTCGCTGCTTATCGGGAGAGCACGGAGGGACGTTGTTGACTAACTGGACAAACTCTAGGGCCTCAGAGTTAGCAACCGCAAATTTGACTCTTCGGAAACAACACTAGTCTACTTAATCAACAACGTCCCCCTTCCTCTCCTCGAAAAGATTTCCAGCTAGATAATCAGTATGATAAAAACTTCTCTGTCCATCGATCGGTCTCACGCTCATGGAAAAACCTTGAGGCCCACTCTGTCCATTGTCAACATTTATTCTATTGATATGACGTAATACCTAGAGGGTTTTTCAGCAGAATCGATTGTTATGTCAGACCCCGGCAATGGACACGCTCTAAGTAGCGTCAATGTTGAGCTGGCGAAATGTTTGTTCCTGTTGTGCCACTCCTAGCCCTACCGCCTCTCCATCGGCGAATAGTCTGTACCACTCGACGTTGCCGCTGGACATCATGGCCTGGGCATTTTGAATGCGGCTTTGGATTGCTCCATCGGGGTCCCAACCCTGGCCGGGATAGTTCCCGTTTAAGAAATTGAGCCAGACCATAATTTGTTTCATGCTGGCTGCAATATTCTGCAGCCCTGCCTGCTGGTTCCCTAAACGAGCCTGGCTCAGACCAAGATATAGCTGTGCGAGATTGTCACCCGAGTTCTGAACCCGCGCTTGCTCCAAAGTCTGGACGGCCTGCGCGTAGTTTCCGGTAAGGTATTGGGCCCTGCCAAGATAACTCATGACTCCAAGTTGTAGCTGCGCGTTGTATATGTAAGTAGGATCTTGTTGAGCGGCAGCTTGAAAATAACTGAGGGCGGTTTGATTGTTGCCAGCAAGCATCGCCTGTACTCCTGACTGAACATTGCCGCCGGCTTGAACGCCGCCGCACGCAGAAAGCACAACACTCAACGAAAACATCGCCAACAAATCGGTTGCCTTCATGTTCTTTCCCTCCTAGATCGTCTCCACGAGTCGTTCATTCCTACCGAAACGTTAAAAGGCTGTATATTGGACTTTGGTCCAATAGATGACGAGCATCGAGATCATCTCGCTTCAACCGCCTCTGATATGTAGTCGGAGATCGAATGCTCCTCAGTTTGGGAGCTTCAATTGGCGCTTTTCATCAGCGCGAGTGCCGCGATTGTAAAGAGAAAGGGGGTCAAGTCCGCTTTTAGCTATTGAACGAGATTTAGATGAAATAGAAGGTCGGCATGGCCAGACCGTTACGGATCGAATATCCCGGCGCGTACTATCAGCGTCATGAGCCGGGAGAACGAGGCACGGATGGTAGCGATTTATCTCGGCCGGCAATTGGGCGGTCACAAGCATGAAGAGATCGGCAAAACGGTTGGACTAGGGAAAGCGTCGTCGGTGAGCTCGGCCTATTTGCTGATGAAGGAGCGAGTGGCGAAGGAGAAGCAGCTTCAGCAAAGAGTGCGGAAGATTGAAGAAGCCTTAACAAAAAGCAAAAAGCGGACTTGACCCCCTTTAGTCGCTTTGGCTCGAAAACGGCGAGGAGATGCGTAGCTCCTCAGCCAGTATTTCCGCGCTACAAACTGCTATAAATTGAGCGTTCGAGATTGGCTATGGCGCGGCGGGAGCGATGGCCTTGTCACCTATGAGTTCAGCCACCTTGGGTTCGATGGCCTCGGCCCAAATACGGTAGCCCTTTGCGCTGGGGTGCTCGAAGTCGGGCATCAATTCGGCCGGAATGGACCCGTCCGGACGGAGAAAAATCTTGTTGATGTCCATGTAGAAAATGGTTTTGTTCTCCGCCAGCTTGGCCGCGAGGAGACTGGCCTTTGCGAGTACATCGCGTTCCTCGGTAGGCTTCTCGCGACGGGGGAAGATCGCCAAAATCAAGATTTTGGTGGTGGGAAGCTTGGCGCGGATTTTCTGCACGACCGCGGTAACACCGGCGCCGATCTCTTCGGCGGTATTACGGCCGCCGTTGTTCTGACCGATCATCACGATGGCCAGTTTCGGCGAGATGCCGTCGATGTTGCCGTGGTCGAGGCGCCACAGGACGTGTTCGGTGCGATCCCCGCTGATGCCCAGATTCAACGCGTTGCGGGGGGCATAGTAGCGGTTCCAGGTGTCTTTGCCCTGTGTATCGTAGTTCTGCACAATGGAGTCACCTACATAGATCAGATCGATATGGCCTTGCTTGGCTCTATCGTTCATGGCCTGGTACCGGGCCATCCAGTTCGCCTGGCCCGCCTGGGACATGGGCTCAATGGCGGTATTGGCGGCAAAAGCGGCTGAGGCAATTGTAACTGCGGCGACAAGGTATGATAGCACTAAACTTCTTTGGCGGCGCCTGGACTTCTTCATGTCTTTCCTTTCCATCACGTCAACACGCCACGTTTTAGCCGATCAGTAGGTGGTGTACGAACGCGTGATGCCTGCTGCACAGCACAAAGTGATCAGCAAGGGAGCCAGCAAAACCATTCCGCTCAATTTATCAGACTTTGTAGTTGGTTGAAGTGGGCGTCGATGTGCGCGTGATGATGCCTTCGGCTGGGGGGTCCGATAATCCCATGGTGCAACACGCCGGGCACCGCAACTTCGAAAAGCTTCTGCGCTGCGGCGTGCGTCTGCTGGAGTATCCGCACACGCTGCTGCACCAGAAAGTGATGACCATTGACGGTGTGTGGAGTGCCGTCGGTTCAAGCAACTTCGACGACCGTTCTTTCGAGACCAACGATGAAATTACGCTCGGCATCCGGGACGCAACAACGGCACAGCGGCTCGATGCAGTCTTCGAAAAGTACGTACCCCATTGCAAGGAAATTGAGCTTGAGGCGTGGCGCAAGCGCGGGCTATGGCACAAACTGAAAGACAACGCTTTCTACATGCTAAACGAAATTCTCTAACAGACCACCTTGCCGCTACTTCGCCGGCGGCGGCATTAATGTCAAGACTGGTTTTGGTTGCAAGAGCGTTATCTCACTTCGTTGGAATCGGCACTCGATTGTCCACATGTCGCTCAAGCCAGCGCGCGATGAGTTGTGCAATTTCCAAACTATTCTTTTCCAGCATCATCATATGACCGGTGCCGTGTATGCCGTGGTCTTCGAGGCGTACGTGCTCGTTGGCGACGCCGGCTTGGGTAAGGTACTTCGACGTGCAGTGGTCCCAAGGAGCGTGAAACGATGCTTCGCCGCTGACGATTAAGATCGGCACACCGACGAGTTTAGCGAGTTTGCGTGCCGGCTCGCTTTGACGGTAGCAGCGGGTGAGATCGGGACGATCGGCTTTTTCTTCGAGCACCGGATTTAATTCTTCGGGGCTTTTCACCGGCGGGCTGTAGGCGATCGGGAGACGTGTGATGCCCCAGGGCTTGTCGAGGTTTCGCGAATAGCGAAACCAGTCGGGCGGCCCGATCTCCTCCAAGTTGCGAAACGGCGGACTGCTCGGTTCAATGCCGACGATGCCTTTGACGAGATTGGGGCGCGAGTCGGCGATCAGCCAGCCGGAGGTTCCCGACATGGAATGGGTGAGGACGATCGCTGGGCCGATTTTGTCGAGCAGCGCGGCCACTGCGGCTTGGTTCAATTTTTCGCTGACTGCGCCGTCGCTGATTCCCGAAACTTGTGAGGCAAAAAATTGATCGAAGACCGGATCGCCTTTGGTGCCGCTGCCGGGCCATTGAGTGTGCAGTCGCGCTTGGGGATAAAGATTTTCCTGCTGCGGCGCGGTGAAACGTTGCTCGACCCCAGCCTTGGCGCGGGAACCGTTGGCAAGCGGGCCGTAGACTTCAGGTTGATAGGGCGAGCGCGCTCGGCCGGGTTGGTCGACGAGATAAACAGCGAATCCGGCGCGGAGAAAATTGGTCGCCCAACCTTCTCGGCCATCGGGCGTGCTCTCAAAGTTGTTCGCCGTCTGCCCGCCGCCGTGAATCATGATGATCGGATAGGGATGCTTTTTTTCGTGCGGGATCTGATAGTGCACGTACATCTGGTCGGCCATGATGTAGTCATCCTTGGCGACGGGAACGTAGCGACCGCCCACGAAGAAGAAGCCTTGTTCAGCGATGACCAGCGGAGCGCGCGAATTACTCGTTCCCGTCGAGCATCCGGCAGTCATGATTATTGCGAACACCACTAAGCAGTCGTAAATGAGGCGGTTACGATTTTTCATTTTGTTTTCTCCTCAGTGCCAAATTGCAGCGGGAGCCTGGTATCCAGACTGGCCCACGTTGCGTAA
>CAVWLW010000061.1:0-71623 GCA_963755715.1 uncultured delta proteobacterium | reverse complement strand
CAGCAATTTCGAGAGTGCATTCAAAGCAGCCATTGCTGGCCAAGCCGCGCTCTTCAAGTTCTGGGGAGTGACCTTATCAATAGTCACCGGAACCGCATCGTAGAGTTTGCGACGAAGAGCCGATTGCCAACGATGTTCGCGGACGCTGCGCTTGTCCAAGCCGGTGGGCTTTGTCGTACGGGCCGAACGCTCCTGACTTATATCGCCGCGCCGCCACTTATGTGGACAAGATTCTAAAAGGCGCCAAGCCCGCCGATCTTCCTGTGGAGCAGCCGAAGAAGTTCGAGTTCGTCATCAATCTGAAAGCCGCGAAGCAGATCGGTCTGACGATTCCGCCGAACGTGCTGGCGCGAGCGGATAAGGTGATCAAGATGACATGGAGCAAAGGGCAAGAAACAAGAGCAGCAAGAACACAGGAGAGAATTCATGAGAAGAAAATTCTTTGTCTTGCGCTTATGCGCCGTGCTCTTTGCGCTTGGCTTTCCCGCCGAGGCGCAACAGCCGACAAAAATCCCAAGGATAGGTTACCAGGCGGGGCGTATCGGCACGGCGGCAAATCCCGATCCGACCACAAATGCATTTCGCCAGCGGCTAAAAGAACTAGGCTACATTGAGGGGAAAAACATCGCCATCGAGTTTCGCTTGACGGAGGGCAAAGGAACATCCGCCGAAGCCGAGCAGGCGCGCGAGCTCGTCCGGCTCAATGTCGATGTTCTGTTCGTAAGCGCTTATCCAGCGATTCGCGCCGCCAAAGAAGCCACCAAGACGATTCCCATTGTGATGGTGACTACGCAAGATCCGGTCGCCAGCGGCCTGATCGATAGCTTGGCGCGGCCAGGCGGCAACGTCACGGGAGTAACTCAGCTCGCCCGCGAACTCAGCGGAAAACGATTGGAGCTACTGTTGGAGATGGTCCCAAGTCTCTCGCGCATTGGGCTCATTGTGACGAAAGACTCGATCAATGCGACTGACGCGTTAAAACGATACGAAGACGCGGCACGCGCGCTGAAGGTCGAACATCGTGTGTTAGAGATTGGTAACGGCGATTCCAGTCTTCCGGCAGTATTTGACGCTGCGATCAAAGCGCGCGTGGGCGCCATGATTCCGATCCGTAACGGCAGGATCAATCTTCTCGCCCCGCGCATCGCCGAACTCGCGATCAAGAACCGGATGCCGACCATGTTCGAACGCAACGGGGCGGTCGAGAATGGCGGCCTTGCATCCTACACCGCCGACGAACTCGAGAGTTATCGCCGGGCGGCGATCTACGTAGACAAAATCCTTAAAGGCGCCAAGCCAGCCGATCTTCCCGTCGAACAACCGACTAAGTTTGAGTTCGTCATCAATCTGAAAACCGCCAAGCAGATCGGTCTGACGATTCCACCGAATGTGCTGGCGCGGGCGGATCAAGGTGATCAAGATGAGCAGTTTCGAGCGGTGAGGGTTGACAGTTTTCGATTGTCGATTTTCGATTAGGGGAAAAAATTCGATGAAGAAATCTATTGCTAGATTCTTAGTCTTCAATCCGACAATCGAAAATCTAAAATCCAAAATCGAAAATGGGTGGGGCTTTTTGCCATCGCTGTCGTACTCACGGCCTGCGGGGCTAGTGCGCAGGCGCAGCAGCCAGGGAAAATCTTCCGCATCGGTTTCCTGGATTCAAGCACTGCTTCCGGTAGCGCGGTCCTCGTGGAGGCGTTCCGGCAAGAGATGAGCAAGCTTGGATGGATTGAGGGAAAGAATATCGCCATCGAGTACCGGTTTGCCGAGCAAAAGCCTGAGCGCCTGCCTGAGCTTGCGGCGGACCTGGTTCGTCTTAATGTTGATCTGATCGTGGTCACAGGGACGCCGCCGCGTTGGCGGCCAAGAGCGCCACCACTACCATCCCCATCGTGATGGCGAACGCTGCGGACCCCGTGGGTGCAGGTCTGGTTGCCAGTCTGGCGCGGCCGGGAGGCAATGTCACCGGGCTCTCGAGTTTAGTCATCCGAGCTAAACACCAAAAGGCTAGAGATACTCAAGGACGCAGTCCCCAAGCTCGCCCGAGTTGGACTTCTGCGGCCGGCGGGAGGCGGCGGACAGAGACCTCCAACTGAAAGAGCTCAGGCCCGCGGCTCTGGCACTGAAGCTAAAATTGGAGGAGATCGAGACTCAACCCGACCCCAAAGGTTTAGAGAGCGCCTTTCAAACCGCAAAGCAGAAGCATGTCAACGCGATTATGACGACCACGGCTCGCCCCTTTTTCGCCGAAAGAAAGCGGATCGTCGAGCTTGCCGGCAAATACCGGTTGCCGGCTATTTACTCACAGAAGGAGTTTGTCGATGAGGGCGGTCTCATGTCCTACGGGGCGGACTTCGATGACCTCTATCGGCGCGCGGCTGTTTACGTGGACAAGATCTTGAAAGGTGCCAAACCGGCTGATTTGCCGGTGCAGCAGGCAACGAAGTTTGAATTCGTCATTAACCTTAAGGCGGCAAAACAAATCGGTCTGACAATTCCAGTCCGCGTGCTCGAGCGGGCGAATCAGGTGATCAAGTGAAACAGTCGCAGGCGAAGTGTAGGCAGTGAGGAGAGAAAAACCATGAAGACAAAGAATCTTTTGTCTGACTCTTTGCGCCATGTCCTTGCGCTTTGCCCCCCCGCCGAGGCGCAGCAGGCAAGAAGATCTCCGCGGATAGGTTTCTAGGCGCGTCATCTCCTGCGCTCTGCGGCCAGCATCGAAGCATTCCGCCAAGGTTTGCGCGAGCTGACTATGTCGAGGGCAAAACATTGCTATTGAGTTCGCGATCTGCAGAGGGTATGCCCAACGCTCTCCCGAGCTCGCCGCCGAGCTGGTGGGTCTCAAAGTTGATGTCCTCGTCACCGCGGCGGCCAGGTCGGCGGCCAAAAATGCGACTATCACGATGCCTGTCGTTTTTGCAGGGTCACCGATCCCATCGGCAATGGTTTTGTCGACAGCCTCGCTCGGCCCGGCGGAAATATTACGGGATTAGCCTACCTTGGCGAGGGATAAGCGGAAAGCGGGTGGAGCTTCTAAAGGAGACCGTGCCGAAGGTCTCAAGGGTGGCCGTGCTCGGGACCCAAGCCGACCCCGTGGCAGAGTCTTTAAAAGAGACGCAGGCGGCCGGCCGTGCACTGGGGGTGAGGCTTCAGTTCTTGAAGCGCGCGATCCAACGATCTTGACAGCGCGCTTTCGCGGAAGAGAAGGAACGCGACGAGGCGCTCATCGTGACCGCAGTCCTCTCTTCGGCACCCAACGAAAACGTTTTTCGAGTTTATCGTAGCGAATCGGTTGCCGACGATATTTCATAACAAGGAATTTGTCGATGCCGGGGGCCTGATGTCCTACGGAGCCGAGCTTTCCAGACTCTATCGGCGCGCCGCCGTCTACGTGGACAAGATCCTGAAAGGAGCAAAGCCCGCCGACCTGCCGGTAGAGCAGCCGAAGAAGTTCGAGTTGATCATCAATCTGAAAGCGGCGAAGCAGATTGGCCTGACGATTCCACCGAATGTGCTGGTGCGGGCGGATAGAGTCATCAGATGACAGTGTTGAGTACTGAGTAACGAGTGCTGAGTTATAAGACTGAGAATCGAGTCCCGAGCATTCAAGACTCAGCACTCAGGACTCGAAACTCAGCAATTCTTTTGAGTAGCGATGAAACTACTTTTTTCTGTCTTTCTGTCGTCGCGGTGTGTTGTGGCTGCTAGCCCAGGCGCAGCAGCCGAAGAAAGTTCCTCGGATAGGGTATCTATCGTCGGTCGATCCAGCTAGTGAGTCCACCCGTGCCGAGGCAATTCGGCTGGCTCTGCGCGAGCTTGGCTACATAGAAGGACAGAACATCGCCATCGAGTACCGATATACGGAGGGGAAGCGCGATCGGCTTCCTGAGGTTGCGGCCGAGCTGGTGCGTCTCAAGGTTGATATCATCGTAGTAGCAGGAGGGGACGCGTGGGTCCGAGCGGCCATGAATGCGACCAAGACGATTCCCATCGTTATGGTGGGCTCTGGGCTCGATCCTGTTAAGGCAGGCCTGGTTGAAAGCCTTGCCCGTCCCGGTGGCAATGTGACCGGCATTACATACCTTGGCCCAGAACTAGGCGGGAAGCGGCTGGAGCTACTCAAAGACGCCGTTCCCAAAGTTGCCCGTGTCGCGGTTCTCTACAGTCCGGCATCTCCGGGTAGCGCACTCGAGGTGAAAGAGGTTCTGCCAGTCGCGGCGCATGCGCTGGGGTTGACTCTTCAGCCTTGGGAGGTACGAGATGTGGACGGTTTCGAGCGGGTATTCGCTGCGCTAAACAAGCAGCGGCCGGATGGACTCTACGTGCCCGTGGGCGCGCTAACGGGTGGTAACAGAAAACGGATCGCGGGCTTTGCGATAAAGAGCCGGCTACCATCGGTGGGCAGCAATACAGCATATGTAGATGCTGGTGGGCTCATGTCCTACGACGCGGACCGCGCCGACAGCTACCGGCGCGTCGCCACCTATGTGGACAGAATCCTGAAGGGCGCCAAGCCCGCCGATCTGCCGGTGGAGCAGCCGACGAAGTTTGAGCTGGTGATCAATCTGAAAACGGCGAAGCAGATCGGCGTGACCATTCCGCAGTCGCTGCTGTATCGGGCGGATAAGGTGATCAAGTGATAGTAGACCAAGCGGCGATTCCACGATTGAATTGATTTCTCCTACTAACAAATCCCATGAGATTTGACCGTTGGGTCGTGGAGGAAATAGCTGCGTCGGCTGAGCGTAGTGTTAGGCCGCGAAGTTGGAGGCACACTAATGAAAAGTGTCATTGAACTCGAGATTGATGTGCCTCAAGCAAGGCTTGCAACACTCTTTGCTGATCCACAACAAAACACAAAGTGGATGGATGATGTCGACAAGGTGGAGACAATTAGCGGTCAGCTTGGGATGCCCGGCTCTAAATATCGGCTTGTGCCAAAGAAGGGGAAAATGGTCTTTGTCGCAACGGTACTTGCCAGGAATCTTCCCAGCGAATCTCATTTGAGTCTTGAAGCATCAAACGTGACTGTGTCAGTGAAGGGACTTTTCGGCGCGTTATCTTCAGACAGGACGCGACTTACATCTGAAGAGGTGTTCAGTTTCCAAGGGCCACTCAGTAAAGTATTTGGCTTCTAGCGCAGGGAGCAATTAGGCGTGCGCACCGCCGCCATATGGAGGCATTCAAGCGCTTCGCGGAAGCGCATAGGTGAGCATCGTGCGACGCGATATGCATCCAAACTGCGCTGTGCAGGTATATTGGTACTATACGACCAGTATATGGGAAGCACTGCGAGAGTAAATTGATTGACAACGTGTTGGTCTGAAAGATAAAAGTCGCGCAACTGTGTTTTTTGCAACCTGGAATATACTGGTCAGTAAACTGAATAGTTAACCGGAACGGTAGGAAAGGTTTGTCCGTAATCACATAACAGGAGGGATCTATGAAGATGCAAGCAAAGTTGGTTTCGGTAGTCGGAGTTGCGGTGGTGGCCTGGTCGCTGGGCGTGGCGGTAGCCCAGAGTAAGAAGGAGCCGGTTTTCGTGGAATCCGGGAAGGCGGAGTTCAAGGAGGTCATCCCGGGGGTCAAGAAAAAGATTCTGTGGGGTAATGACGATGTGGGGCCTTATGGCGCCTTCACGAAGTTCGATCCAGGCCTTACCAATCCGCTGCACACCCATACCAACGAAGTCCGGATCGTCGTGCTGCAGGGCGCCTACATTTACAAGCCCCAGAACGGCAACGAGCGACGGGTCGGTGCCGGGTCCTACATCTCCATTCCGGGCGGCGACGTGCACGTGAGCAGGGGAGACCCGAAGGAAGGCGCGCTCTTCTACGAGGAGTCGCCCGGGAAGTTCGACCTCAAGGTCGTGGACCAAAAAGGCAAGAAGTAACTGGTCGGCTTAAGATGTGAATTTCGCGTTCCACGATCGCTCGTCATTGAGCAGCACGAACGGCTAACCGAACGGTCGACTCAGACGCGCGCAAGAGCAGCGCGCGCGGGTCACCGTGAACGTTAACCCTCATCAGTCCATCTCGCGAGGTCTCATGTCAGAGAAGTCAAATCCAGTCGCTGTCACTGCAGCCGACGTACCGGCACGAAGCAGACCGTCCGTCTACCCTGAGCCGTTCGCATCGCGCATGGCGGGCAGAGAGAAGCGTCAACTTGGCGATCTATTTGGTCTCACAAACTTTGGCGTAAACCTCACACGCTTGGCACCCAACGCAGTTTCGGCCCTTCGTCATGCCCACACCAAGCAAGACGAGTTCGTCTACATCCTGCAAGGGCGGCCCACGCTACACACCGACGAAGGGCGAACTCAGCTCTCCCCAGGAATGTGCGCAGGCTTCAAGGCTGGCACAGGCAACGGACATCGCCTGATCAACGAAACAACTGAGGAAGTCGTGTATCTCGAAGTTGGCGACAGAACGCCGGGAGACGAAGGAAGCTATCCCGATGACGACCTCAAGGCCTTGCTCGTAGAAGGCAAGTGGAAATTTGTTCACAAAGACGGCAAGCCGTATGAGTGAGGGTGCGGCCAATCATCGAATGAGGGCTAACCCTTTCATCGTGAGGACGTGCCCCGGCAAACCGGGCCACGCCTCTCATGTCAAACGTTGACCGTAAGATTGAAATGTATTCCCCTACAATTAAATCTGACCAGCAGATTGCGAGAGGTACAAAATGAACCTGCCCCTACCAGAGGCTGATTCCGCGACTGCGGCGGAGGTGCGCGAATGGCTCGATCGCTTCGCTATTTGCGTGCGCGAGGTCGACTATGCGGCGGCGCGATCGTTCTGGCATCCGGACATTGTCATCTTCGGCACCTATCAGGAGCTGGTGAAAAGCCTATCGGCGTGGACGGAACGCCAATGGGACAATGTCTGGCCACGCACGGCGGAGTTCCGCTTCGACCTGGCAAACACTATGGTCATGGCCGCGCCGGACGGTGCGATAGCGATCGCGATCGCGCCCTGGACGAGCACCGGTTTCCATGAAGATGGAATGGCCTTCGATCGTCCGGGCCGGGCCACAATCGTTCTGGCGAGGCAGCCGGACGGGCGGTGGCTTGGTGTTCATTCGCACATGTCGCTGGCCCGCGGCGTACCGCAGGATAGCCATGGAAAACGCGCGGTGAAGGCGCGTTAGCTGAGCGTCTTCTTCCGAGCTACTCCGGGCGCCGAGCTGCCCGTCGAGCAACCAACGAAATTCGAGCTCGTGATCAATCTTAAAACCGCCAAGCAGATCGGCGTGACGATTCCGCAGAAGGTGCTGGGGCATGTCTGGCTCAAGCCGGTACCGCTACAATTGGCTGCAGGGTCGACGGCCTTGAAGGGCCGCGCACTAGCTCAAACGTTACCCTGAAACTGAATTGAATTCTCCTACAACCAAATCCTGTGAGATTTGACCGTAGCGTCGTACAGTTCAATCTCAGGCTGAATCTGGTCGAATGCCTTCCATCGTAAATCTGCCTTTTCTCTACCTGTGCTCTACGATCCGGGTGATCCAGCAAAGATAGCGGAGTTCAAGGAACACAGGCCGCAACTCGGTAATCATGGCTTTCTAGTTGGTCAAGACCTGAAAGCCTAGAAGCGGCAACGTGTTGAACGTTGCCGGTCTGCGTGAAACCTTCCGACATACCGTATCCGCAAGCTCGCCACATTTGACAGCTTAATATAGGCGGGGTTATACCTGCACCATTCACCGCAACAGAGACTCGCCGCGACTTTTATGTGAGATTAGCCAAGGAGCTCCAAATGCCTTACGCCGAATCTTTGAGAGCAATCGGCCAGTCTCTGGAAATGGTGCATGTTGAAAGCTTTAGGCTGGAAAAAGAGGGCGATTCTTATGTAGTGCGAAGCGAATCTCTAACACCGACTCGGCTATGGATCTTGAGCAATAGTCTCGGCGAGGACGTTAGGGATGCTCCACCACCTGACCCGAAAACCACCCAACTCACTATCGGTGAGGGATCGTTCTGTTACCGTCCTCCCGATATTGCAAGGCTTGACGCCCAGGAACGGAAAAAAAGACAAAGTCTTGGTTTCACACAAATGCCTCAGAAGACGCTAGCTCAGCTTTTACGTACTCTAGGTGAGTACCTGGATACAAAGGAGGCGACCACTTTTCGCATCTCGTGTGCTCCTGATTCGATGTCGGTTGACTATCAAATGCCGGCCGGCATCTCTGAGCGCAAAGATTTTACCGTCGAGCTACTCCACAAACTCGCTTTGTACTCGAGATTCCGGCGGGTGCAGCCAACCGATTCTCACTGAAGAAATTTGTGTCCGCGAAGAAACTCAAGCTTAGCGCGTAGTCGCTCGCGTGTAACCGTGCGGCCTCAATCGAACTGAATTCTCCTGCGACTAAATTCTCTGAGATTTCTCTGAGGCGGCCGGAAGCGGTTCGGACTCGCCGGTAGGCCCCGCATTATATCCGGTTGCCGATGAGCCGCCATCCCAAGTTTGGTCGTACCTGGCCACTTATGTAAACACAGTTACGTTACCTTTCACACAATCCCTGTAGAACAGCCCCGTTTCTACCAATCCCCATTTTGGCATTCCGATTGCTCCTTGGGTCAACAACAAAGTTTAAAAGGAGGATGAAGCGATGTTCTTCGGCCTGAAACGATCGTGGAAGCTGCTATTCGTTGGACTCTTTCTTCCGTCAGTCACGGGGTGCAGCACTACGCGTTTGGAAAGTCCCGCCGTCCCCGCGGCGGTCGAACCTAAGATTCTCGAGGAGCCGATTGCCTTGGGTTCGTCAGTTAACGCGCGTGTTACGAAAGTCCGATTTTTCGAAGGCGAACGTTCTAAACTAGCATTTATTTCGGATAGGACATATAAAACCCGGTTTGCAAAGACGCTCACTAGAACCGTTTACACAGAAATTAACCTTGACTATCCCCGGCCCGAAACCAATGTCTATTTTCCTATTACCCTGTATTTTCGCCAGAACGGAAGAACGCTGCGCATCGAGGAAGTCCAGAGTTGGATTCGATCAGAGTGGACTTCGTCTGATCACTTGGTAAGCGCTGGAAATTTCGACCCGGGAAAATGGACTGTTGGCAATTATGAGATAGACGTTTACATCAACGCCAAAAAAGCCGCCACGGGTTATTTTGAAATCTATTAATCATTGGATGAGCGGGGAGTCTGTGGGTCTGGTTTAATTATTCCTTGCCAATCGTCAAAATTTGATTTATCGGTTGGCCGCTAAAAAGAGCTATTGAATCAGACCTCACGGAATTCTGTGGCGGATCGTGTCCGTGACGCCACCGCTAGTCTATCGCATTGTCCCTGGAACGGCCTGTCGCCTTTCCTCCGTAGTTAATGGACTTGTTGGCATCGGTGAATGTATTACAACGTCGGTGCCGCAGCGGCAATGACAAAGCGGTCGCGGCGATTCTTCTCCCAGCATGATTCCGCGTGTTCCGTACATACGGGAATTTCCTCGCCGTAACTTACTGTGGACAATCGTTGAGCCGAAATTTCTAGCGACACTAGATAATCCCTGGCTGCCTGTGCTCGCTTCGCGCCCAATCCCATATTGTACTCGTTGGTACCGCGCTCATCGCAGTGTCCCTCGATCTCCACTCGAACCGACGGATGTTCCTTGAGCCACTTCGCATTCGCGTCGAGAGCCTCGCGCGCATCCGCCCGTAGCTCGTATCGGTCAAATTCAAAATGAATGTCTTTAAGGGGACTCGATGCCGGTGTCGCCGTGCTTTCTCCTTTTTGCAGAGCGTCGAGGCTAGAAGAAATGGCAGCTCGCGATACGATTCGGGATGACCCTTCTGATGCGCCTCTAGACGCAAGTGGATTTTCGGCCGTCCAATTCGGCTCTGTTGTGTATTTTGGAGTCGTAATTTCGGGTGCGCAACCGATTAGGACCATGAGAGCCAGAAGGCTCCGATAAGGCAGCATGCTACGGTATTGCTGAAACATCGATTTTTCCTTTCCTAGCCGGCGGGTGATTAGGAAGAATTCTGAGCAACACCCGGTGAAACCGGCTTCATAAGACGTGGTCGAGGCAGTCGGATAACAATCCCGGCGACGTTTCGCGATTACTGTGTGCCTAAGATGGAAACTTGCTTTAACTCGAATTCTCCGCCTTTATTGATAACAGCGAAACCGTCAAAGGGATCGTCGTGAGCGCGGTCAACAGTCCGCATGATTTCCTTGTTATCTAACAGCACGACCATTTCACCGTCATTGTTGCGGCGCCACTCAAGCGTGTGTGGCACTCCGTCGTCCACTACTATTCCCTGGTCGACCATTTCGATGACCGCCGAACGGTTTGGCCCGAAACGCAACAACGATAAAGACGGAGTCCTTCCAGACTCATAGGCGAGCCGATATCCTGAGTTGCGGTCTTCGCCTTGGAACGGACCGAATTCCAGCCGCGACTTCCGGTCTACGTAATTCTTTATGTTCAGCTGAAGCTTGAGCGCAAACGCTTTGGTAATCCCGACCCGCGTAAATATCTCAGCTTCGGATGTCGAACTGCTTTGTGTCTCGCCGACTGCCCGTTCTCTGGCGCCCAGCAATAACTCACCCAATAACTCCAATGCCGGGCTGTCGCTCCTGCGGTCGGATGTGCGGTACATTCCCGACGTAGATGGATCGAAATAAGATCTGAGCCCCGCTCCTCTTACGACCCGAAACTCACCATGTTTTACAAACCATCGAGGATCATACGCATAATCTCCATCACGAAAATCATCGTAGAGAAGCGAAACTCTCCACGGCCAATCGTAACGGCGCACCAGATCGCGGAGCTGCTTAGTTATCGCGGGATTTGATCGCCGATCCTGCTCCGCTCCGCGGATCAATTCCTTCAACTGATCCACCAATTCCTGGGTCTGCCCACCCCCAACCGGCCCCGGATCCGTCTGGGCCTGGACGAAAAAAACCGGAGCTACCGTCAAAAAAATCGCAAGAGCGATGGTACGGCTCATATTCATGCTCCCTTTCTCACTCGATCCTCCTAAAACCAAGCAAGGTGCATACCGCGAGCTGATTCATTCATGCATAAGGAAACCTTGGACAATGTCTGGATTTCAGAGGACCAACTCTAACCAGGAATGAGCGAAAATGTACTATGCGATAAAGCCAAGTTTTACTGAGCCTGCTGAAGGTAGTTGGAACTGTTAAAGGAAAAGTTCATCCCTCCAATTTTCGTTTCAGTCATCGCAAAGACCGAGCACATATTGGAGCCATTGCATGAGATTGTATAGAGGCGTCGTTCAGTTCAATCGCAGGCTAAAAATCTGGTCCTCCCACTCAACGAATATCTATCGTTCCGTCGTAAATCTCACTTTTCTCTACTACCGCCACCGTCTGCGTGATACATAACGAATACTGTGTGCAATGAGGAAAGCTGAAGTCTTATCAATCCTGTCTATAGTGATACTGCTTGCTGTTGCAGTCATAGCCCAGGCGCAGCAGCCGAAGAAGGTCCCGCGAATAGGGTATCTATCGGTTGAGTTCGTCATCAATCTCAAAACCGCGAAGCAAATCGGCCTCACGATTCCGCCCAACGTGCTGGCAAGGGCCGACAAGGTGATTCGCTGATGCCGCAAAAACAATCTGCGACTTAGGATGAATTGAATCCTCCCTCACATTCATGTTGTGTCACTCTGTCATCGAATACGCTGAAGAAGGATGATGACTCACCCGGTGTCTTTACCAGTTGTCTTTTGATGCTTCTGGAGTTCTTTCAGGCGCTCAATGGCTCTGGCTCGGCATTTACAACATGCCAAGATAGAAAAAGATACTTCTCGACAGTCCGGACAATTTAGGTGGCCACATACACATCTCAGTCTCAGAAGAGGCCATTCTGGTCGCTTGATCATCGGTGAATCCAGTTATTACTAGTTTCATTGTCCGTTATCGGTGCGTTTGAGTGTGTTCATGGGAAGTACACCCGAACTTTACGCCGTCGATTGGAGTGCCGCGCTGTTTGTCTAACCCTAAAGATTTCTTTCTCTTCCTTGGTTAATATTGGGCTGCAGATCGCAGATCCTCGCCTTGAGATTTTCTTCTGACCGTATGGCTGCAGGTTCTATATGCATCTCATTTCTCGAAACTTCTCTCCCTATTTGCTTCTGGATCAGCCGATTGCTACCTAGACCGTCATTTTTCTTTCTAAAAGATTCCATCAAAGTCACTCTTCTAATCACGAATAGTGGATCAACCTTTGCCGCAAAGATGATGCCGAGCAAAGTCGTCATGTCTTGTAATGAAGTAGCTTTAGATGGAAGCTCTTCTACCAGGTCTCGCCTGTCGC
Source organism: uncultured delta proteobacterium (assembly GCA_963755715.1). Classification (GTDB taxonomy): domain Bacteria; phylum Desulfobacterota; class Binatia; order UBA9968; family UBA9968; genus DP-20. The sequence continues at coordinate 59,332 of CAVWLW010000061.1, read as the reverse complement.
GCCCGATGTCGTTGACAAACTTGACAAAAGCCGGGGCTCGCAGATTGAGTTGAATTCTCCTACGATCTGATCTGCCGCGGTATTGCATCGACGCTCCGATCGGTTCGATCTCGGGCTGAATCTGGTCTTCCCGCTCCACAAATACCTGTCGCGTTCGGTCGTAAATCTCACTTTTCTCTACTATCGTTATCGCCCGCGTGATACATGCCGACAAGGTGATCAAGTAATATTAGACCAAGCGGCGATGCTAGGATTGAACTGAATTCTCCGTCAACTCAATCCTGATCTGAGATCAGATTGAAGGCGGCGTTCAGTTCAATCTCAGGCTGAATCTGGTCTTCTCCCGACGAATCCTTCCTCCGCAAATCTCACTTTTCTCCACTACCGCCCGCGTGATACATAACGAATGATGTGTGCAATCAAGAAAGCTGGTGTCGGCGAAGCAGATCGGTCTGACGATTCCGCAGAACCTTCTCGTGCGGGCGGACAAGGTGATTCGGTAAGGTATGGTTCTTTGATTTTGCTCAGGACCAACTCCCGGCGAAAGGGTTGAGAGGAAAGCGATGAAGAAAAATTATTTTTGCATTGCATTGAGCGCTCTGCTTTTGGCGCTTAGTTGTCCGGCGCAAGCTGCTCAGAAGGAGCTGCAAAAACTGACCGTCGGTTACACGCCGATCGCCGGCGCGTCGCTGCCGCTCTTCATCGCCGTGGAAGAAAAAATTTTTCAAAAATACGGCTACGAGGTTTTTCCGGTCTTCATGGGCGGCTCGCCGCTGATCAATGCGGCGATTCTCGCCGGGGAATTCCCCATCGGTTACACCGGTGGCGGCGCGGTCATCTCGAGTCGCCTGAGCGGCAGCGACTTGATCGCGATCGCATCGCCGTTGCCCGTTCTCACCATCGACGGTTGGTCAAGGCCCGAGATCAAGTCCATCGCCGATGTCAGAGGGAAGCGAATCGGGGTCACGCGCTTCGGCGCATCGAGCTATTTCTCGGCGCTGTCGATGTTGGAGTCGGGCGGCGTCAAGCCCAACGAGGTCGTGTTTATTCAGAACGGCGGCGTCGGTGAATCCTACGCCGCGCTGGCGGGCGGTCGGGTGGACGTGTGCATGATCGGATATCCCTTCGGTCTCAACGCTAAGAACGCCGGCTTCAATCTGCTTTTTCGACCTTCGCAGACCGAATACGGCCTGTTTCCGACCGCGGTCATCGCGGCGCGGGAGGCCTGGCTCAAGGACGCCAGGAATCACAAGGTCGCGGTGGATTTTTTACGCGCGCTCAGTGAAGGGCAACAGTTCGCCCGGGACAACGCGGCGGTGACCAAGCGCGCGCTGCGGCGCTTTACTCGAGTGGACGATGACGCGTCGTTACAAGGCAGCTTCGAATATTACCGCGACGCTTTTCCCAGCTCGCTCCGAGTGATCGAGAAGGCGATGGCGAATGCCTTGAAATTTGTCGACCACCCCAAGGCCAAGCAGGCTGATATCAAACAAACTTTCGATAATAGTTTCGTCGACGAGGCGATGAGATGAATTTCAACGGTGTTTTGCTCAACGGTCGTTGCCTCACGGTAGGTGTTCTCGTGACCGGCGTGCTCTGACCGATCAGTATCGCCTGCTCGCGGATTTCCGCTCTAAATTTCGTGCTGAATTTGATTAAGAGCGGACACGCGTGCCCGGCGAATCTTGCCTTAGTTCGCTTCTTAGGCTATTCGAAAACCATGATTAAACTTAATGTTCATGAAGCTAAAACGCATCTTTCGCGTTACCTTGAAAGACTCGCCAGAGGCGAGTCCATCATTTTGTGTAAGCGAAATATCCCGATCGCGGAAATTCGTCCGATCGCGAAACCGCGAACGGCCAAACGTCCCGTGGGTTTAGCCAAAGGAAAGTTCAAGCTGTCGCGAAAGTTTTTTAAACCTCTTCCTGCAGATATCCTCGAATCCTTCTATGGCGAAGAGCCATGAGGTTTCTTTTAGGAGGTTGGTCTGTCCAGGCGATTGTTCACCATCTTGTGATCTTGACTCCGGACGACCTAGTTAACCAATATCCGGTGCGTACCATGTGGTGAAGACAATTCGGCAACGTGTCCGCGACAGCTCCAGAAGCTCGTTGTCTTTCGGGCCATCATGGTTTGCCAAACGAAATTGGGAGTTTTAATGAAATTGACACGCGGGCTTTTTTTGCTGATGTTTTTGGGCCGGATGAATTCCAGTGCTTTCGCGGCCGAGAAGCTCATCGCCGATTATGGCGGCCACGCCGGTTTTCAAAGCGCCACCTGGATCGGCAGGGATTTGCGCATCTTCGAAAAGCACGGCCTGGACGTGGAAATCGTCATGATTACCGGAGCGGCGCGATCTGTCGCTGCTTTGTTGGGAAACAGCACTCATTTCGCCACAGGCTCGGCTACCGGACCGCTGGCGGCCGCAGTTAGGGGATCCGATTTGAAGGTCCTAGCGGCATCCTATAATAAGTTTCCCTATGCTTTTGTCGTTAAACCTGAAATCCGCAATCCCAAGGAGCTTCGCGGCAAGCGAGTAAACATCCTCAACTACGGCGGCTCCAACGATCTCGCGTTGCAATTGGCGCTGAAAGAGTGGGGCATGAAGCTGTCGGATGTCCAGGTAATCATCGGCGGCGATGCGCCAACTCGGATGGGCGCGCTGATGTCGGGACGCATCGATGCGACGATTCTTTCGCCGCCACATTTAACCATCGTCGCCAAGGCCGGCTACCGCATCCTCGCGGATATGGGCGATATGAGCGCCAACTTCACCCAGTCTTCGCTGTACGTGAAAGGCAGCTCGCTCAAGGAGAATCGTGATCGCGTGAAGCGCTTCCTGCGCGGCTACGCCGAAGCGATCCACGTCATCAAAACCGACAGGGTTCGGACGATGAAAGTCTTTGCCAATCGCATGCGTATCGACGATCCGGAAACCGTGCGCACGACCTACGAATATTTCGCGCCCCGCTTTTCTTTTCCGCCGCGCGTAAACCTGGACGGCGTCCGGGATACGATCAACTTTTACGCCGAGCAAAATCCCGATTTCAAAAACCGCAAACCGGAGGAATTCCTCGATCAGTCGTTGATGGACGAGTTGGACAAAGAAGGGTTCTTCAAGAAGCTCGGATCGTGATCCGTGTTCGTGACTCGTGTTCGTTCAGCGGACAAAATCCGAGCACGATCACGACACACGAGCACGGCGCACTTAGCGCAGCTTCAGTTCCGCCTGAGCTTTTTTGGCAAAGCTCCAGTCGAAGATATCGGCCATCGTTTTATCATCCTTCGATTTTCTCGTATCGCGCACCAACTGGACGACGTTCTTCATCGTGTCATCGGAAGCGACGCCGTCGCGGCTGAATAGACCGACCATGTCTCGATAGATGCTCTCGCGAATGTCGGCTTCTTTGATGCCCCATTTGACTTCAATGAATGACAAGATGTCCGGCTTGCGCGTGCGAATATAATCCGTCGCCTTGAGCACCGCTTTGATCGTCTTGACGATCTCGTCCGGTTTCTCTTTCATCTTCTGCGTGTGCACCGCGAGCCCGCCGAGCGGGATATTCATCACTTCGTTGAACGATAAAAGTTGATGAAAGCCGTGCTTGACGGCGAAGTTGTTAAACGGCGGCACCAGCATGGCGGCCTGGATCGAGCCGCTTTCCAGCGCGGTATAGCGGCTCGAGCTGCCGCCGATCTGCAGAAAAGTCACGTCCTTTTCGGGATTCATGCCGAACTTGCGCAAGATCATGATCGCTTCGCTATGCGGCGTGCCGCCGAAGCTGCTGATACCGAACGTCTTGCCTTTGAGATCTTCCACTCGTTTCACGTTCGGGCTGGTGACCAAATAATGATCCGAGCCGTCCATGGCCGACATGACGATGCGCACCGGCAAGCCGGAGAGGGCCGCGCCGATGAAGTTGGAGAATGTGCCGCCATAATCGACGTTGCGGGTGACGACGCCGTTGACGACGACCTGATTTTGCATGATGACGACAATGCCGTTGAGCCCTTCGGCTTTGAAGAAGCCTTTTTCTTCGGCGATCACCAAGGGCATAGAAGTACTGCCGGTGCGGGTCGTGAGGCCGAGAGTGATGCGTTCCTGAGCGGACAAAGATTGGACCGATAGGACGAATCCGACCAATGACAAGAGAATCGATCTTCGCGCTGGAGACATTGACTCGCTCCGTTTCTTGGATGTCTTAAAGGGCTTTAGCGGATTTTCACTTTGTCCGCGTCGATGCGCGTGTCCCATAAGAGGGCGTCGCCGCCCAAGCTCGGACTGAACATGTCGACTTGCAGTTGGGTGGCGCAGCCGGGGCAAGCATAGATGTGATACTCGCCGATGTACGGATCGCCGGACGGCAGCGGCGGCATCACTTCATTCAGATGCGTGACGCGGTGAAGGGCGTGTAGTTTGTAATTTTCATCCGCACCGCAGAAGAGATGACCGCAGCGCGAGCAGCGCACCATTTTACGTTTGCCATCGGTGGCGATTTCCAGCGCGCCGTGAAACTTGAGCAGAGCGCGCCAGCCGTTTTCTGTGCGCTCAGCGCCGTCCGGCGGCAATTGGCTCTGCCGTTTACGTTCGGCGCGGATTTCCTGACGGCGGATTTCGGTGGCGCCCTCGTCAATGCCGCGTCCGTTGGCCTGTAAGATCACGCCGTAGATGTTTTCGGCCACATGCCGGCTCACCCAGCCGCGGCCGAAATCTTTCAATACCGCCTGCGGATCGCGATCGATCGGATCGCCGAATCCGCCGCCTCCGGCAACATAGTCGACGAGCAAGCTTCCTTCGGGCAATGGGATTCTTTCCGGCACCCCGGCGGGCAAAGTCGATTTGCCCCATCGGCCTTCGCGCATGGCAGCGGCCGTGGGCTGCTCGCCTTTTTTGACTCTATCGAGCATCGCCAGACCGGCTTCGATGATCACCCGCGTCGCGCCGTTTCCCGTCGGGTAGCCGCCGGCGAGACCGAAGCCGCCTTGAGCAACACCGCCGTAAGGCTTGTAGTCGACGCTGCAGTCTTTCGATCCGTAAATGAGATAAACGCGATGACTGCCCAAACCGCCGCGGTACTGGCCGAAGCCGCTGCCGTCGGGATTGTGCGAGCGCGTGAAATAGAGAAACGGATATTGCATCTCGATGCGCTCGACATCGCTGATGCCGGCGGAGGGAATATTCATGTGGCCGCCGGTGTTGACGCCGTCGCGGTGCGGCGACGCGCCCATGCCCGAGCCATGAATATCGTAAAGCCCTTGGGCGACGGCGATGCCCTCGCGCGTATGGCCGCCGTAAAAGTAACCGGCCCCGCCGACGAATTCCAAATTGCCCGTCGTCGACGCATTGACGTCGTCGTAGCGTCCGGAAGCGTAGATCATCTTCGCCACGGCTTCACAGACTGTGGAAACGAGCACGTTGCCGATGCGCGGACCGGCGCCGCAGGCCGCGGGATACTTGCAGTTCAAAATCGACCCTTCGGGCACGTGCACTTTCACGGGGCGCATCTTGCCGTCGCTCCACGGCACGTCCCAAAAGAGCGTGTTGGTCAGCGCCAACGCGAGATGAGCGACGGTGCTCGGCAAGGTGGAGTTATGATCGGTATCGGTTTGCGGGCTGGTGTTGGTGAAATCGAAGTGAAGCTCGTCGCGCTTTTTCGTCATCGTGCAGTAGAGCTGCTGCGCTACGGATTTTCGCGTCTTTCGATCCAAGGTCGTGACGTACTGGCGCGTCACCCAAGTGCCGTCGGGCATGGAGCGCAGCTTGGCGCGCGATTTGGCTTCCGAATCTTCGATCATTTTCTCGCCGGCAAGCTGAACGAATTTGAGACCGAATTTTTCCACCAAGCCGAGATAGCGCTTGGCGCAGATATTGTTGCCGGCGATCATCGCTTTCAGATCGAGGCCGACGTACTGCGGGTCGCGGCACATGCCGGTCAACGTTTGAAATACGTCCTCGCGAAACTCGTCTTTCTCGACGATCTTGAGCCCCGGTACGCAAATGCCCTCATGGAAAATCTCCTGGGCCGCGCCGCGCAAAAGCCCGCCGGTATCCGCGGTGTGCGTGCTCGTGGCCGTCCAGGCGATCAACTCGCCTTCATAAAAAATCGGCTTGACGATCATCATGTCGTAAGTGTGCGAGCCGGCGACGTAAGGGTCGTTGAAGAAAAACTGGTCGCCGTCAAAAAAGCCAGGGGATTTTTCAAAACGACGCATTAAGTCTCTGATCGCGTCCGAGGTCGCCGCGGCGAAGCGCAGATGGCCCGAGCAGGCGAGCACCATGGTGCCTTTCTCGTCGTAAAAGGAGCTCATGCACTCGCCGCCCTGCGACACGATCGGCGAGGCGGTGACCCGTTGCAGCGTCATGCGCCCTTCCTCGCCGATGGCCCACAGACGATGGAGATACATTTCGTAGCGGATCGGATCGATCTGTCTGGTTTTGCGTTTCATCTTTCGGTTGCTCCCTATAGGCGGACGGACGTTCTTGTCCGCTTCGGCCGGTTGAAAAACCCGCCCTCAAACTTCATCGCTTCTCTATGGTCGGCGTTTTCGCTAGCTCGTCCAACAACGACGTATCGACGAAATCTTTCGGTTGCGCCTGTTTGGCCTTCGGATCTTTGTCCGCGAGAAAATCGAGCGCGGCTTGAATGCCCTCGAGCGTCGGGTAGGGCAGCGGGCGAAACAGCGGCAGGCCGGTGTTGTAGCTGTAATCCAACACGACGTTGTCCTGGGTGCTCATGTACTTGGAAAGAGTTTTGATGGTAAACGCCTTGTCCGCCTTGATGCGTTCGATGGCGGCGCGGTAAGCTCTCAGGACTTTCAGCGCGCTGGCGCGGTTTCTCTCCAAATATTTTCTGCTCGTCGCCAGACTGGTGTGCTGAAACGAGATGCCGATTTGCGGCAGAAAAACCAGCTCTTTAAAACCCGCGCGGATCGCGATCATGTTGGTCGGCGGCGACATCACGCCGCCGTGCAGCGAGCCGGAAGCCATCGCCGGTAAGATTTCCGGCACGCCGCGCATTTGTAAAATACTCACTTCGCTATCCGCCTTGATGCCCCATTTTTTTAGCGCCAAGCGCAGGGCAAAATCCGTCGCCGAGCCGAAGGTGCTGATGCCGATTTTCTTGCCGCGCAGATCTTCGGGTTTATCGATTCCTTTGATCGTGACAATCGAGAAAAATGGCTGATTGATCAATCCCGCGACGATCACGACGTCGGCGCCGGTTAGCCCCGCGGCCACGAGCGCGCCGCCGTAGATCTGGGCAAAGGGAACCTCGCCGCTGATCAGCGCCGACATGGTTTGTGGCCCGCCACGGATGTAAATCAATTCGGCGGGTACGCCCTCGCGCGCGAAGTAGCCGCCATCTTGAGCCACCCAAGTCGGCAATGAAGCGACACTGGCCGCGCCGACGGCGATGCGCACGGGCTGGGCGGAGGCCGCGACCACCCCGACGACAAATAACAGAACCGCCAATACGAAAGATAGAAGCTTCACGCGCTGGAGCGGCACAAAGGTTTGCATACGGTTCCCCTCCCCGGGAGTATTGGAGTGTTGGAGTAGTGGAGTATTGGTAAATGCAACACAGAGAAGCGCGGCGATCCGATTACCCATCACTCCAACATTCCAGTACTCCATCACTCCAATCTTCCTACGGCACTTCCAGCACCAGATTCATAAACGGATCGACGGTGACTTTATGCTCGGGCGGTATCAGCGCCGTGGTAAATGGCAGCTCGATGATCCCTGGACCGCGCACGGTCGCGCCGACGGCGAGCTTCTCGTAATCATAAACCGGCGTGTCGATGAATTTGCGCTCGGGCCGGGTAAAAAACACCGCGCGTTTGCCCTTGAGCGCGGCGCGCGCGTTGCCGCCGCTTTTGCGCTTCGCGGTGAGTTTTGGCTTGGCGACTCTACCGACGGCGTCGACGCGGATCTCGCTGATCTCGATGCCCGCCTTGGCGTAGCCGGCGCCGACGCCGTAGAGCTCTTGGTATTTCTTCTCGAAGGCTGATTGCATTTCCGTGATTCGCTTAGCGTTGAAACGATCGAAGCTCCCGGGCATCTCGACGCCGGCCGTTTGGCGTCGATAGCGCATGGTGAAATAGCGGCGAAATTCGACCTGGTTCGCCTTGAATCCCTCGCCGGTCATTGCCGCCGCCATTTCTTTTTCGATGGCATCGAGCCGTTGGTTGATCACCGCAGGATCGGCGGGCATGACGTACTGGCAGCTCATCACGCGCGTGCGGATGACATCGGCGGCGGCGGCGCCGAAGGCGGAGAAAACCGGCGACGTGGCGAAAATATAAATCTTCTTGATGCCAAGCTCCGCCGCAAAGCCCGCGGCATGCACGGGACCGGCACCGCCGAAAGCATAGATGACAAATTCCTCCGGCAGGTAACCCGTGCGTACGACCTGGCGACGAATTAAATCGGACATCTTGGCGTTGACAATATCGTAGACGCCGGCGGCGGCTTCATGGATTTTCAACTTCAACGGTCGGGCGATGTTCTCGTCGATGCTTCGAAGCGCCTTGTCCTTGTTCAGACTCTTTCGTCCGCCGAGAAAATAATCGGGATCGATGATGCCGAGGGCGAGATCGCAATCGGTTACGGTGACCTGCTCGCCGCCGGCGTCGTAACAAACCGGTCCGGGGCTCGCGCCGGCGCTGCGCGGTCCGACGAGCAGCCGGCCGGTTTCGGCTTCGACTTGCGCGATGGTGCCACCGCCCGCGCCGATCGATTCGATATCGATGATCGGCTGTTGCATGCGAAATCTTTCGACGATCGGTTCCTGCGCGTAGCGCCAGTAGCCCTCGGTGATCAGGCCGACGTCGAAGCTCGTTCCGCCCATGTCGGTGGTGATGACGTTCTTGTGTTTCAGCAAGCCGGCGACGAAAGCCGCCGCGATCATGCCGCCCGCCGGACCGGACTGCAGATTGGCGATCGCGCTCACGTGCTCGCGATGCGCCACGCCGCCGTTGCCTTGCATAATCAGGAGCGGCCCTTTGAGCCCGCCGCTCTGCAATTTGCTCTCGAGATCTTTTAAGTAGCCTTCGACCGTCGGCCCCAGATACGAATTCAGAATAGCCGTGTTGGTGCGCGCGTACTCGCCGGCGACTTGCGACAGGGAGCTACCGAAGGACCAATAGACTTTTCTCTGCGGGTCCGCTTCCGCGGTGAGCGCGCGAATCTCTTCTTCATGCCGTGGATTGGCCCATGCATGCATGAGGCTTACGGCGATGGCGTCGACTTTGTCTTCCTGCATGAGCCGCCGAATCGCCTCCATCACATCATCCCGGTTGAGCGGCACGATTTCGTTGCCCTGATAATCCATGCGTTCGCGCACGCCAAGGATGCGCTCTCTGGGGACGAACGGTTCCGGCTTGGTGATCCAGGTGACGTGTTTGATCTCGTCGTCGGAGAGACCGTCGACGCGGCCGATGGCGCGCATGATCTCGGTCGTGTCTTCAAATCCTTTGGTGGTGATCAGCCCGACCTTGCAGCCGTTGTGCGTGATCAACGCATTGGTAGCGACCGTGCTGCCGTGCTTGAAGAGACTCGTCTGACCGAGCAATTCGCTCGTGTCCACGCCGAGGGCGCCGGCGGCCTCTTGCACGGCGTCCATGACACCGCGCGAAAAATCGTCGGGAGTGGTCGAGGCCTTGGCCGTGCACACTTCGCCTGAACCGCCCAACACGACCACGTCCGTAAATGTTCCGCCGGTATCGACGCCGATGATGTAATTCTTTTTTGCCGTCATGGATGCCTTTCCGATGCCAATCTCTCAATGGAGATATGAGAGGGACCGCAGGTTGTCAATAGTTTATCAGACGAGCGCCCGTCGGAATCTGGCACGCATTAAGGAACGCGAAGACGAAGATATCATCCGATCATGCATTGAACGCGCTGCATCGCGCGCCAAGAGGAAACTTCTGAAAAACTGCGCTAGACGAAGTTTCTCGGACGGGCAGCAAATCCGCCAGTTCAACGCTGGCCCGGTGAGAAAACAGGTTCTCTGCCGGCTTGGTTTCGAAAATGACGCTCAGCCGAGCTGGAGGCCGATGTCGAATGTGGCGCTGTAGCCTTGTGGAGTTTTCGCGGGCACGAGCAGCAGTTCCTTGCCATCGCGGCGGAAAATGGAATCGCCGTTGTTCATCGTCCTGCGGCCGTCTTTGCCATTGTACGGCGCTTGCTTGAAGATTTGGTCGGTAACGGCTTCGTCGAAGTAAAGTTGCGATGTGAATGTTTGATGGCGCGCCGATGGCGCGGCGCTGCGGATTTTAAAATGGATATGCACTGCCCGGCCTGCGTACCAACCGGGGTAGATGGTGAAAAATTGCGCGGCGCCTTTGGCGTCGGTCTGTTGATAGCCGCGCAAGAACTTTTTGCCGCGGGTGTCAAAACCCGCGTCGCGCACGTCCGAATAAACGCCGAGCGCGTCGCAATGCCAAATATCGATGATCGCGCCGCTGAGCGGAGTGCAGGCGCCGCCGCCGATATGCGACACGTGAAATTCCAAGCGCAGCGGCACGCCGGCTTTGACGGATTTGTCGGACGGGTCGACGCGGATGTCGGAGCGGTTGAGTTTCTCGTCGATGAAGTACGGCCCTTCTGTTTGTTCGGGACGAACGACGCAGGCCGGAGGCGTAGCGGCAATCGCCTTAGCAGTTGAAATTGCCGCGCCTGTCCACACCGAAGGTTGCGATCGTCTGCGCCGGCATCCGGCTGCCGACGCTGTGATCGCGCCGATATAGAGGAGCACGTCACGCCGGCTCCAAAGCTCGCCACGACCGCGTGTGTGATTACAATCGCCCGCCATCTAGAATGGAAAATATAGCACTTGGTTTATGGAGGGGAAACAGAGCGCGGACAACGCGCGTGTGCAACCCGGTGAGCTTCACACGCGCCGGTGAGATTTCGTTCTCAAACACGTTGGGCGACGCGCTAGCAGGTAGCTCAAAAACTCTTTAGGAGTCCTTCGACGTTGCTCAGGACGAACGGGCACACATTGCGATCGTTAAGTTTTTCCGTTCATGCTGAGCGTGTCGAAGCATTCCGAGCTTCTTTCACCAATCTGCTAGTGCAGTCGCGGCATGATCTCTTTTTTGAAAAGATTGAGCGAGTTGACGACTTTGTCGTGCGCCAAGTTGCCGATGTGGAACATGCCCATGAAATGATCCGCGCCGATTTGCTTCATCTGGCTTTGAATCTGTTTCGCGACGCTGTCGGGATTGCCGGCGATCAAATAGCCGCTGTCGATGAGGCCTTGCCAATCGAGCTTGGAAAAATCGTGGCGCTCGCGGTTGCCTTCGCGGAAATAGCTGAAAGAGCGTTCGCTTATTAAAGCAGCCGTCAGTTTCTGATCCACCGCGCCCTTGTTGATCGCTTCGTTGAAGCCGCGATTGAAGACCGTGAAGAAGTAGCGCATCGCCGGATCGCCGAATTCGCGCGCCTTCTGTTCGCTCTCGTCGATATAGATATGCCGGCAGAGAATGAATTTGTCCGGCCCAGCGTGCCAGCCATCTTCGTTCGCCTTCGTCCGATAATAGCCGAAGGTGTCTTCGATCTGTCCGGTGGTTTGATAGACCTGGGCGCACGGCAGGTGACGCTTGACGCACCATTCGATCGACTCGGCGCTGCGCGCGGCGATCCAGATCGGCGGGTGCGGCTGTTGCACGGGACGCGGCCAGATCGCGCAGTCTTTGAGCTTGAAGAACTCGCCTTCGAAGCTCCACACGGATTGTGTCCACGCGGTCATGATCAGGTCATAGGCTTCTTGGAATCGTCCGCGCGACTCTGCGGGGTTGACGCCGTACCAGATGTATTCCGGAGGAATGCCGCGGACGAACCCCGCGATCAGCCGGCCGTTACTCAGGCAGTCGATCATCGCGTATTCTTCGGCGACGCGCACGGGATGGTTGCGCAGCGGCAGAATATTACCGAGCACACCGATTTTTATTTTCTTGGTCTTTTGGCTGAGCGCCGACGCGATCAGATTCGGCGACGGCATCGTGCCGTAGGCGCTGTAGTGGTGCTCGTTGAAAACGACGCCGTCGAAACCCAACTCTTCGCAATACGCCATCTCTTCCAGATGCTCGGCATAGTTCGCCGCGCCTTTGAGCGGATCGAAGAAGCTGCTCGGCACCGGCGTGCGCGGCGCTTCTTTGGGCACGTGGGGATAGGCGAGAAGATCGAAGTTATAGAGTTTCACGAATCAAATTCTCCTTCAGCAAAAACCTCGCGGGATGCTAACACCCGCATTAGTTTGGGTCAAATTGCGACGGGGCGGAATCGAGGATAGAAGATCGAAGAGTCACAATCCTCGATACTTTATCTTCGATCCTCGCAGCCGCCCGGCATTTACTTGTAGTAGCCTTCCTTCACCAACTGATCGACGAGGCTCGTGTCAACGAACGACGCGGCGTTGGCGGTTGCCGCTTTGGGGGTATTTTTCTTGATCGCTTCGAGCGTCGTTTTGATTGTGTCGACCTGCGGTCGTGGGATGCGGTCGGTCCAGCGCTTGAACTGGTTGTAGGCGTATTCGGTTTCGTCGCGCGGCCGGCCCAAGTATTCGGTCATGATCTCGATGGTTTTTTCTTTCTGATCGAAATAAAATTTTTCCGCCTCGGCAGTGGCGCGCAGCAGGCGCAGGACGTTGTCGCGGTTGCTTTTTAGATACGAAGCCGGCACCAGCTCGCCGTTTTGCTGCCAGGGAATTCCCAAGCCGGGCAGCGCGAGCAGCATCGTGTAGCCGCGCTTCTCCGCGATCAGATCGAAGGGCGGCGCGAGAATGCCGAACTGCACCTCGCCTTTTTCCATCGCCGCGAGGATGCTCGCCGGATCGGCGCCCGAATGCTGGACCAACTTGACGTCCTTGTCGGGATCGATTTTCAGCCGAGTCAAAGCAAATCGCAAAGCCGTGTCGGGGATCGTGCCGAAGGGCGCGCCGACGTGACCGGTCTTGCCTTTGAGATCTTCGACTTTCTGGATGCTTTTCTGCGCCATGATCTTATAAGGAAAGACATTGACCCAAGAGGCCACCAAGACAAACGGCGGCGCGCCTTCGAGGGTGGCCGTAACGAAAGCGGCGGCGCCCGCTCCCGTCGCCATCTGCATCTTGCCGGCGAGCATCGCTTGCACCGCGGCCGCAGTATTGGTCTTGATGATTTCGACGTCGAGCCCGTGCTTTTTATAAAGCCCTTGATTGACCGCGATACTGAACAGTCCCGCGCCAGGGTTTACGCCCGCCTGCCCAACGATCATCTTTTTGAGTTGAGCGTCCACCGAGTCAGGTTGTATTCCCATCATCATCGAAATGAGCAAAAACAAGTATGACAGATACTTCGCGTCTAGCTTCATCCATTCCTCCCGATCCTGTTGCGAATTATTTCTCCGGCTTCCATTTGTCCAGACGCCGCTCTAACAATTTCAGCAATTCGGTCAAGCCGGCGCCGAGTCCGGCAATGATGATAATCGGCACGAACATTGCCGCCATTTGGAAACGCTGCGCCGCCACCGAGCTCAGATAACCAAGGCCCATGGCTGCGCCGTATTGCTCGGCGACCACGATATAGACCAAAGCGCGCCCGAGCGCGACGCGTATTCCCGCGACGATATAAGGCAACGAGCCCGGCAATGAAACCTTGAGAAAAATTTGGCTGTCCCTCGCGCCGAAAGCGCGCGCCATGGTGATCAGCCGGACATCAGTATTCGCGATGCCGACCATCGTGTTGATAAGGATCGGAAACACGGCGGCGAGGACCGTCATAATAATTTTCGAGATCGAGCCGAGACCGAAAAGCATGATAATCAACGGTAGCAGCGCGATCAGCGGCGTAGCATAAATTCCCGAGAGCAGCGGGTCGAACGTTTTACTGACGTTTTTATACCAACCCATCGGCACGCCAAGAAGCACACCGATTACGATCGAAACGGTAAGACCGATTGCGAAATTGGTCAGGCTGAACCACAGGTGCTCCCAAATAGAGCCGTTGGCGAAAAGTTCGTAGCCTTTAAGGACAATCTTGCTGAAGGGCGGAAAATAGAAGGGATTGAGAATTTCGAGGCGGGTCGCCACCTCCCAACCAAGAAAAAAAGAAACGATACCGATAACGCCGAGCCAGTCGGAAACCAGTTTGCGCGATCGTTGCCACAGCCGGTTCGTCGTCAGCGGATTCGACTCGTCGACCGAAACGAGATCGACAGTATCTTGTTCTTGCTTCGCCGTAGCGGTGCCTCCGGGCTAACTGCGAAGAACTCTATTCGCCGCTGGGTGCGACTGTCAAGGTGCCTGGCGCATGCGCAGATCTACAAATTCCAGATCTCAAATTGTCGATAGGGAAAATCTAGAATATGCAATCTGGGATTCGGCGCAATGCGCCGACTACTCCCAACGTTTCATCGTGGCAAAGTCGTAGTTCATGGAGCTATCGGCTTGAAAGCGCCAGATCGCGCGCTCTTTTTTCCATTCCCCGGCGAAAACCGATTTCAGGAACGAAGTGATTTGTTGCCACGCGGCTTCGGTCTGAGCGGGGCGAAACCTTCCGGGCATGGTGTCGTTCAAGAAACCGTGCGGCGCGTCGGCATAAATACGAATGTCGAAGCTCTTCTTTGCCGCGGCCAATACCGTGAACATGCGCACGATATTGTCGCGATGGATGAGGTTGTCGAGTTCGCCGAATACGGCGGTGAGCGGACATTTAATCTCTTGCATGAGCTTATCGATCGGTTCCGGCCGGATCGGGTGCGATTTCCAGTCGGCGTCGTAGACCGCGCCATAAAGGACGACAGCGGCGCGAATATCATTGCGCTTGGCTGCGGCCAAAATCGGCTGCCGTCCGGTCTGGCAGACGCCGGACATGGCGATCTTGCTTAGATCCGCTTCGGGTACCGTGCGTAGATGATTCACCACGGCGTCGAGATCGAGCAAAACTTCGTCATCGTTCAGCTCGCAGCGATCATCGCCGCGCGCCAGCGCCTCGCGATCGCCGGTGAAGCGCGAAAAGAAATCCGGCACGATCGTGACATAACCGGCGTCGACGAATTTTTGTCCCAGGTCCGTCGTGTGCTGCACGATGCCGTAGCGCTCGTGCAGATGAATGACGACCGGTTTCTTGCCCGCGCCGCTGGGAATGCCGAGATGAGCGTTTATTCGGTTATCTATTTTGATGGATGTGAGCATGGTTAGTTACCTTTCTAACGTAAATTACGATGGTTTGAGATGTTGAGTGCTACGGCAGCTTGCTCAAAATATGTCGCAAAACTGTTTTGGTCGTCTCCAACGACGAATCCGGTTTCTTCCAGGCGCCGACGCTGCCGCCGACTCGACCTTTGTAAAAAACGATCAGGGCCGATTTATAGCCCGTTTTCGGATCGGTCACCGCTTCGAGAACAAACGCTCGATCGCCGAATCCGGAGAGAGGGGTGATCGTGGCGTTCTTAAATGGCGCGTCGGGCGCCGTGGCCATCTGTCTATATTGTTCGATCGAGGCCTCATAGACGTTTTTCATTTCTTCGGCCGAATTCAAAAAATGCAAGGTCAGATCGAGCAGGCGAGGCGCGGTCACAGGATTCTCCGGGTCGCCGCCTTTGGCGATGTAAGTGCAAATCGAATCGTAGGTGCCGGGACCGTTGGCGGTCGGCACTTTGGCGAATTCCTTCACGTCGAGCGGCCCGCCGACGAGTCTCTGGGCATCTGCAGCAGTAACGATACCGCAGGCAGTCGGCTCGGCCGTGTTGGCGGCGCTCATCGAACCGCTGGCAGCGATGTTTTGCACGACCAGGTCTTTCATATATTGAGCGTCTCGCCGCGCCCACGGATCGATGATGCCGCCAGCAGTAAAGCCGCCGACGTTTTGGATCTGCTTGCCTTTGAAAAAGTCCGTTTGGGAATCTACAGGTTGAGTGAGTAAAAATCCGGCGAATCAGCAGCGAGCATAAACCCATCAGTTTTTTCATTGGCGGTTTTCAGCAGTCTGACAAATCGAGCTTAGGGTAACTTGCTGAGGATGTGCTTCAGAACGGTTTTCGTCGTTTCCACTGAGGATTTAGGTTTGTTCCATGCGGCGACGCTGCCCGCGACCCTACCTTTGTAAAACACAATCAAAGCGGATCTAAAACCGGTTTTCGTATCCGTGACGGCTTCGAGCAGGAATGCTTTGTCGCCGAAGCCGGTGATGGGGGTGATGGTTGCGTTTGTGAACGGCAGATCCGGCGAATTGATTCTTTGGCGGTACTGCTCGAAAGAGTTCTCGTATATTTGCGCTGTTGCGTCCGCCGTATCTAGGAAATGGAGGGTAATGTCGAGGACGCGCGAAGCCGTCAACATTTCCTGAAAGTTTTCGCCGCGGCCGAGGTAACTGCAAACTGATGTGTAGGAGCTCGCGCCTTCCGCTGTAGGCACCTTGGCGGACTCCTTTACATCGAGCGGACTGCCGATGAATGTCTGAGCATCAGCTCCCGTGACGATGCCGCAGGCAGTGAGTTCCGGCGCGTTGGCGGCAATCCCGAGGACGGGAAAAACACCCAAGCTGAAAACTAAGATCAAGCAAAGAATTTTAATCATGACGGCCGTCCGTCGGGACAATAAATCCCAGCCTATTTTTTGTATAAACGCGCAAAATACCCGTCATCGTCCAATTTTTTCACGAAGCTCATATCGACGAAGTCTTCGGGGCGCGCGGCTTTAGCTTTCGGGTTTTTGGGCGCGAGCTCGTCGAGGATCGTTTGGATGCCGGGCAGCGTGGGGTACGGCTTTTCCGGCATCGTCTTGAGCGCGATCTCGCGATAGGTTTCTTCCAGCGCTTCGCGGTCGTTGGTGTCGAGATACTTGCTCAAGATTTTTAGCACCGGCTCTTTCTCGCGCTTGTAAAAATGGACGGCTTCGGACAATGCCGCGACCACTTCGGCAACTGTTTCGCGTTGTGCCTTGATGTAACTGCGCCGGGTCAGTAGAGCGGTAAGCTCGAAGGGAATATTTAACTGTGCCATGTCGACGAGCGTGTTGTAGCCTTGTTTGCGCGCGGTCAACGTGAACGGCGGCGTGATAATGGTCGCTTGAACTTGCTTCGATTGCAGTGCCGCGAAGCGGGTCGTTTGCGTGCCGATCTGCAGTATCGTCACGTCTTTGTCGGGATTGAGGCCGACCTTCGCCAGCGACATGCGCACGCTCACGTCGGTGGCGCTGCCGAAGCGGCTGATGGCGACCTTGCCGCCGACGAGCTGGTCGACTTTCTTAACTTCCGGGATGGAAATCAGGCTGTAAGGAAAGGTGTTCAAAAAACTCGCGATGATGACGACGTCGGCGCCGGCGAGATTGCTGGTCACCGCCGAGGAGCCATCTGCCAGGACCATCGCCACGTCACCGCCCATCATCGCTTGGAATCCGAGCGATCCGCCGGGCGTGAGGATCAGTTGTGGATCCAATCCGTGTTTTTTAAATATCCCGGCTTCCTTGGCGATGATCAGCGCGGCTTGATACGGACTCGTCGCGGTGTAGGCGATGTTGAGCTTGCGCAGTTGGGCGGCGGCAGGAGTGGCCAGCGCCAACAACAACACGCTGGTGAGAATGACTCGGATTCGAAGCGGCATCGGGTAACACCTCAGGCTAAAAGTTTCCAGTTTCATGTTTCTCGTTTCTGGTGCCGTTCCAGAACTGAAGTGCGTTACACAAGTCAATCGTCATTCCGGGCAACCCCGGCGAAGGCCGGGGGCGACCCGGAATCGAGGAATTTCAAATACCTCTGGATACCGGCTTTCGCCGGTATGACGGAAAAGAGGCGCGCGATATATTTAACGAACTTCGGACACACACTAAGAACTCTTCTTATTTTTCCGGCTCGTACTGCAAATTGTCTCGAATGAGATTTGAAATACCTCTGGCGATCGGCCGGCGAATTTCTTCGCCGACGTGCGCCAGGCCGCCGAGGGCGCGGCCGAGGATGGCGAAACTTTTGGACATCTGCCAGTGAATGCCCATGTCGAGAGAGATCGCTGCGATAGCGCCGGTCACGTTGACGGGCAGATGCTTGCCGACTTTCTGGTCGGCGATCTTGCCGATCTTTTTGAGCAGCTCACAGTAGCGGCCGTAGACTTTGGTTTCCTGAGCGACTTCAAACAGCCGCTCGGCGCGCGGATCGCCCTGAGTGTGAATGCCGTGACCGATGCCGGGTATGAGCTGGTTATTGGCCAAGCGCTTCTCCACTGTCTTGAGCGCGATGGCGTCGAGATCGGTTTCTTTCGAATCCTTCGGTAGCGCGTCGTTCAACATTTTGGCGCAGTGTTCCGATGAGCCGAGATGCACACTGCCGGCGCCGAGAATGGCGGCGGCAACGGCACCTTGAATCGCTTCCGGCGCGGAGTGAAAGGTCATGCGCGCCGCGGCGGCGCCAGTGGTCATGCCATGATCGACGAGAACGATGAGCATGGTGTCGACCATGCGACCTTCTTCGGCGGTCGGCATGCGCCCGACGATCATCAAATAAACCATCTGGGCAAACGTGATCTTGCCGAGCAGGTCCTTATTCAAGTCGTAATTGCGCACGAAGATCCGATCGAGCTCGGCGCGGCCCATCGAGGAAACGAGTTTAGATGTGTCTGCCATAAATACCTCCTGTTTAGGGTTTAGGGTCTTGGGTCTCGGGTTTGAAGACGAAGGTCAGACGCGAGACTCTAGACGCTAGACTTATATTCTTAATCCAACTGCAACAGCCGCGCCGCGTTCTCGCCCATGATTTTCCTTTTCGTCTCGGCGCCGAGATCGTTGCGATTGAGGATCATGTCGGTGACGCCGGGAAATGTTGCGTCCCAGTGCGGATAGTCGGAAGCGAAGACGACCCGATCGGCGCCGATAGATTCGAGCACTTCGCCCAGACGAGTTTCGTCGGCTTCGAAGGACGTGTAGCACTGGCGGCGGAAATAATCGCTCGGTTTCATCTTCAGCCACGGAACCTGAAACGGCAGGATCTCGTAGTGCTCGTCCATGCGCCAGAGCCAGTACGGCAGCCAGCCAGCGCCGGACTCGAGAAAAACGACTTGCAGCTCCGGATTTCTTGCCAAAGTGCCGCGGCAGATCAAGCCCAAGCTCGCGAGCATCTGCTCGACCGGATGGGAGATCGTGTGGGTAAAAAACCACTGGCCGGCGAAACGGTCGGCGCCCGCCGTGGGCAGAAAAGCGCCGGAGCCTTCGTGAACTAGGAGCGGCACGCCGAGCTCGACGATGGTTTTGTAAAGCGGGTCGTAATAGGCGTCGTCGATATTGCGGCCTTTCACCGGATTGGGCCGCACGAAGATGCCTTTGAAGCCAAGCTCGTTGACTGCGCGCTTGGCTTCGTCGATGGCGAGCTTTACATCTTGCACGGGAATCACGCCGACGCCCATCAAGCGATGGCGGTCTTCACCGCAGTAATCGTAAAGCCAATTATTATACGCGCGGCACAACGCTGCGGCGTAGGCGTCCTCTTGCACCGACGGCAGATACAGTCCCGCCGAGGGAAACAGCAGGCCGCGCTCGATGCGGTCGCGGTCCATGGCCACGAGACGCTGCTTTGGATTGGTTGCTAAATGGCGGTTCTCGTTGGCGGGCGAGCCGTCGTCTTTGATGCGAAATGGGGTTTCGTCGGGGCGGCGGTGGTGACGCTCGCCTTCGAGACGAAAAAGCATGTTGGCCATTGGCGACTTTTTCGACCTTCGGCGCGCGAGCGCGATAGGGCGGCTCTAAATATTTCTCAAAAAGATCGTCGGCCTCGCGCACGTGGCCGTCGATATCGATGATTCTTATTCCATCGTCAGGCATGGTTATCTCCGTTCACGCAGGACTTCTTCCACGACCGTCGCGTCGACGACCCGATCCAGCGGTAAGTCCGGTTTTCCCTGCTGGTCGAGGACGGTTTTGATCGCTTCCGCCAGCGGTTTTCCATCGTCGATAATCAGCCGCGCGTAGATCGCGTGCGACTCGGCCGCCGTTGCTTCGTCTAAAGCGAAAAACTTTTGCAGAAAGGCGATGGCTTCGGCTTTCTGGCTTTTTATCCAGCGCAAAGTGTCGAGTTGGGCGCGGATCATCCTTTTCACCTGCTCGCGCTCTTGCTGGATCTTGCGCATCGAGGTGCCGATGCCGACGGTGGCCATGTCGATAACGTCCGCGGCCGAACCTAAAAGCGTAAAACCCTGGCGCTTGGCGACGATGAAGAAAGGCAGAGACAAAGCCGTAGCGTCGATCGTACCCGCGTAGAGCGCGGGGAATCTCGTGTCCGAACCGCCCATGTTGACGAACGTGTAGTCGCGCGCATCCAAGCCCGCGCGCCGAACCAGATGACGCGTGACGAAATCATCGGCGGCACCGATCGTCACCGCGATTGTTTTGCCTCGTAAATCGGCGATCGACTTAAACTGCGGGCGCGCGACCAGAGTATGAAAAGAAGTTCTCAGTGACAGGCTCACCAGCCGCACGGGCGCGCCGGAAATGCTGCCGCGGGAAATCGTGCTGGCGCCGAAGGCATAGTCGATCTCGCCGGCTTGAATCGCGCCGATGGTGAGCGGCGGTCGCATGGCAATGATCTCGGCATCGATCCCATGTTTACGGTAAAAACCACGTTCTTTCGCCGCCCAGGTGTCGAGGAAGCCGAGCGACTTGGAGGACACGGCGATGCGGACTTTTTCTAAAGCGCGCTCCGTAGCGGCGCTCGCAGTTGTCGATGCCAAAAGAAGCGCTAAGCACAGCGCTCTAAATAGATCGCGATTCATCTTCAATTCGTGTGTATCCAGCGTCCTCAAAGATTGCAAGCGATGCTTGATCGCGTTTGTGCTCCAAGATAGTGTCGTCGCGAGATGACGATTCACCAAATAGACAGCTTCCGCGGAATTGGCTCCGCGCTTCTGATTATTTCGGTCGCTCTGGTTGGCGGGGTTGCTCCGAATAAGCTGCATGCGGCCGACAAGCTGCGGGTGAGCAATTGTTATATCGGTGGCGCTATTTTGCCGCTCTGGATGGCGCAGGACACGGGATTCTACGAGCGCGAGGGGCTCGACGTCGAACAGATCTGGATCCAAGGCAATCCTGCGACCGCAGCGTTGATCGCCGGTGAGATCGACGCTTTGTACTGCATTCCGCACAATACGATCAGCGCCATTGCCGGCGGCGCCGATCTGCTATTCGTCGCGAGCATCTACAACCGCATGCAGTATCGGATCATTGCCGGCCCCGGCATCGACAAAATGGAGCAGCTCCGCGGCAAGGTTGTCGGCGTCGCGCGCCTTCATGACGTGGCTCACTTCTATCTGCGCTTGGCGCTCAAGCGCTTCGGCATGAGTGATCGGGACGTGCAGATGGCCGCCGTCGGCGGGCAGAACGATCGGGTGCTGGCGCTCAAGAACGGCCGGGTCGCCGCGACGATCTTGAATCCCGCCAATGCGCTGGTGCTGGAAAAGTCCGGCTTTAAAACTATTCTCGACATCGACTCGTTGAATTTTCCGGTCATCGGCAACGCGGTCGCCGCGCGCCGCGCCATGGTGAAAGAGCGCCGGCCGGTGATCGTAAGGTTTGTCCGCGCGCTGGCGGCGAGCATGAAGAAAATTCAAGACGATCCGGACTTGAGCAAAAAAGTTCTCGCGCGCAATCTGCGCCTGCAGGACAAGGCGATTATCGAAGAGAACTATCGTTTCAACTCGGGGAAAAATTTGGAAAGTTTTCCAACGCTGCCGTTGGACGGCTTGCGTTACGCCATCGATTCGCTGATTCCGACCGTGCCGAATGCCAAGAATCTGAAGGCGGAAGCGCTGGTTGATTTGAGCATTCTCGCCGAGGCGGCGAAAGGGACACCGTGATAATAACATGAAGGACCCAGCGCGACAAGCAGCACCAAAGCAGGGAATGCGTCGCGCAAAGGTCGAAGATCACAATTCGAAATTTCGAAATACAGTGCCGCCTTCGTGCGCTTCGTGGTGAGTTTCAGCTTTTGATCGTCATCGAAAGAGTCTTTTAATCCAGCCTGAATCTTCCAGCTTCTTGATCACGCTGTTGTCGACCATCGATTTTGCGTCGAAGCGGCTCAACTCCGGCTGCTCTTCGGCGAGCATGCCGACTTGGCCTTGCAATTGACTGACCGACACGTAGGGCGGAATCTCGGTTTGCGCGGTCAAGCTACGCCACGCTTCTTCCAGTTGCACGTCGTCTGAATTCAACGTGTATTTGCTGATGATCTGTTTTGTCTCTTTTTTTTGATTGAGGATAAAACGCAGCGATTCCAGCCAAGCCATCACGAAATTCTCCGCCAGGGCAGGTCGCGATTTAACCAGTTTTCGCGTCGTGATCAAGCAGCGCACGCCGGCGGGAATCTTGAGATCTTCGATGTCGAGCAACCGCTTGTATCCCTCTTGCTCCAAAACTAAATTGTTCGGCCGGTTGAGAATGCTGGCGACCACGAGTCCTTGGCGCAGCGCGGCGACGCGCTCGGGCTGCAATCCGGTTTGCACCAAGCGCACGTCTTTCAGGCTGATTCCGTAGTGCTTGAGTATGTCTCGGACATAGTAATAAGTCTGATCGCCCGGGCGGCTGATGCCGATGGTTTTGCCGCGCAACTGCTCGATGCGGCTGATCGACGGGTGAGCGATCAATACGTAATCGATCACTTTGTTCGCCAAGCAGCCCAAGAGCACCACGTCGCCACCCCTGGCGGCGTAATTGATAAACGGCGCAGCGCCGGATTGAACGAACTCGATGTCGCTGTTCGCCAGCGCTGCGGTGGTCGGCACGGTGCCGCGCATGTAGACCAAGCGCGCGTCGAGATTGTATTTGTCGAAAATACCTTTGTCTTTTGCCACCCAGAATGGCGCATAAGCGGCTGCGATGCTCGTATACACGGCGGTGATACGATCCGCTGCCGCCGTCGGTAAGGGAGAAAGAAACAAGAGCGCCGAAAAAAACCAAAATTTAAAAATCGTTTTCACGAGGCCTTCTATCTTAGGTTCTGTTCGCCAAGGCGATGATGCTGCATCGGCTCTTAATTATCATAAGCGGCGCGAAGTTTATATTGTGACAACCGGGCTGGACCTTTAGCCCCAGCGAGCAGTTGAAGGAGTAGCCGGTTCTGGATAGATTCAGGGCGAAAAACTTACTCGCCGGAGTGGAGGTCCTCATGATCCAATATTCCCCCAAGCTCACTTTCGGTCCCGAAGCTGCCGACTGGCAAGAACGATTTAACCCGGAGCGCATGCGCCGCCAGCGGTTCGAGCGCGCGCAGCTGCTGATGCGCAAGTACGGCATCGCCGCGCTGCTCGAAGCGAATCATCACAATATTCGTTATCTCACCGCGCTCAAAGGTTTCGCCTATCCGATGTGCCGCTACGTTTTGTTCTTCGCCGAGCACGATGCGGTGATGTACGAGCACGATGGCTACTACCATCAGATGCCGGATCAGTGCCCGTGGATCAAAGAGTGGCGCCCGGCGCGCTCGTGGCTCACCGGCGCGCCCGGGCCGGCCGCTTGCGTGGAAGAAGCAAAAGCTTTCGCCGGCGAAATCAAAAGCGAGCTGGAAAAGCGTGGCTTGCTCGGCGAAAAGATCGGTCTTGGCGGATTCGACGGCAACGCGCGCGAAGCCTTGGTCAACGCGGGCGTAAAAAATATCGTCGATGCGCGCAATCTAATCCTCGAAGCGCGCATGGTCAAAAACCCGGATGAAATTTCCTGTTTGAAGACCTGCGCGGCGATGGTCGACGGCGTCTGGTTTCGTGTCTGGGAAAACTTAAAACCGGGGATGAGAGATACGGACTTGATGACGTTGGGTTCTACCGCCGGTTATGAAATCGGCTTGGAAGCGGCTGTTCCAGGCGGCTGGCGCACCGGCCCGATGACTTTCGATCGCGGCCCGCATGCCACCAGCCGGGTGATTCAGTTCGGCGATTTGGTGTACGGCTCTTACTGCGGCGCCACGTACATGGGCTACGGCAGTTGCACTTATCGGACGTTTATCGTCGGCCGCCAACCGACCGCGAAAGAAAAAGATTGGTACAAAGTCATGCGCGATCGGATCGACGCGATCATCGGCGAAATCAAGCCGGGTAAAACCACCGCGGACGCTGCCAAGCATTTCCCGCCGGCGAGCAAATGGGGTTATGAGAGCGAAGTCGAAGTGCTCGCCAGCGAGATCGGCCATGGCATCGGCCTCGGCACCAGCACGGGCTACGACATCCCGATCATCAACCGGCTCTGGTCGTTCGATCACCCGCAAGTTTTTGAAGAAGGCATG
This sequence comes from uncultured delta proteobacterium, assembly GCA_963755715.1. Lineage (GTDB taxonomy): Bacteria > Desulfobacterota > Binatia > UBA9968 > UBA9968 > DP-20. Next base: position 35,095 of record CAVWLW010000061.1, on the reverse strand, counting down.
ACGATCGCCGTCGAATGTCGTGAAGGCGAGACTCGCGTTGGCGGCGTGCGTTTGGAAAACATGCTCGTGGTCACCAAAAATGGCGCGGAGATCATGGACTACTTTCCTCGGGAGGAGATTTTGGTCGCGCCGCGGTGAAGCGTGTAAAGCTTGCTCACAATCTGTGCCGCCAATCTTCGTATGAGTCGCACCGGAGCTGGCTGTAATTTCATTGGCTCGTAGGATTGGCCTGGTCGAGCCACGTCGGCCATCCATCAGTTGCTCTTCTCACCGCTGTATGTAGGCACAATTCGGACATCGTCCGGGCGAGAGGTAGATTTTCTGCAGGCGCAAGCGCGACGCATCTGATGCGATCGGATCGCGTTGCAAGGGGAAGTGATCCGTGAAAGATTAGCGAAGAATTTCATGCCGGTTAAAATTCTCGACCATATCACCGTCGTCGAATGCGCGACTTTTGTCACGGGTCCGTATGCGACCGCGCTCTTGGCCGATCTCGGCGCGCGCGTGATCAAGATCGAGTCGGCGCCCGACGGCGATCCATATCGTTACTTCGCGCCCGATCCAGTCTTTAGCTTTAACTTCGCGCATCTGAATCGAAACAAGGAAAGTTTAGTGCTGGATCTCAAAGCGCCGGAGGGTAAAGCGATTTGCCTTGATCTACTGAAAAAAGCCGATGTATTCGTCGAAAATTTTCGACCGGGCACCGCCGATCGGCTCGGCATTGGCTACGACGCGTTACGAAAAGTGAATCCAAAATTGGTCTATTGTTCGATCTCGGCTTTTGGCCAGACCGGTCCGTACGCGGAAAAGCCGGGATTCGACACATTGGGCCAAGCGATGAGCGGTTTGTTAAGTCTGCTGAGCGACGTCAATGATCCCAAGGTCATGGGCATGGCCGTGTCCGATTACGTCACCGGCCTGTCGGCGGGTTACGGCGTCCTCGGCGCGCTCCTGGCGCGGGAAAAATCCGGCGCAGGATGCCGGGTGGAAACCTCGCTGCTCCAAGCGACGTTGTCGTTTATCGGCGAGACGGCCGCAGGCTATCTGCGCACGGGCAACGTGCCCAGTCGAATGGCTCGCGTGAAAAATGCCCACGCATTTGCCTTCGTGTGTAAAGACGATCGCCCGCTGGCGATTCACTGCTCGGTCCCTGAGAAATTTTGGCTCGCCTTGCTGAAAGCTGCGGACCGCATGGATATCGCGGCGGATGAACGGTTCAAGCAAAGAGCCGGGCGCCGGGAAAATTATGAGGCGCTCGAACAAACGCTGGCGCCAACTTTTAGAGCAAAAACGCGGGACGAATGGCTAAAAATTCTCGAAGCCCACGATGTGCCCGCGGTGCCGCTTTACAATGTCGCCGAAGTGCTCGACGATCCGCAGGTGAAGCACCTTGGCCTTATCGAAGAGCTCGAACATCCCCAAGCCGGTCCGCTCAAGTTTGTCGGCGCGCCCGTGACTTACGATAATTTGAGCAAAACGAAGTCTGCGCCGCCGCCCATCGTCGGCCAACACAGCAGAAAAATTCTCCAAGAGCTCGGTTACGAGATCGAGCAAATCAACGCCCTGCATTCGGAGGGCATCATCCAAACGCTTTCTTAGCCGCCGTTCGACTTCGAAATGGCGGTGCTTTTTCTTCTCGTGCAATGAAACAAATTTTCTCCATTGCCGCATTGATTTTTTTTCTGGCGACGGCGTTGCAGAATTCGACGGCGGCGGAGCCGGCAAACGCCACGGCGCCGGAAATCTTCAAGCAGTTTTCCGCCAATGTGATCAAGATCGAAGTCGTCGAGACCGGATCGGCAGCCAAGGCTTCAGTCGGTACGGGTTTTTTTGCCAATGAGCTCGGTCATATCATCACCAACTACCACGTCGTCTCCAAGCTGATTCACTCGCCGGATCGTTACCGCATCGAGGTGACTGACCAGTCCGGACAAACCGATCAAGCGACGGTGCTCGGAGTCGACGTCGTCTATGATCTAGCGGTGCTGCGCGGCAATCGACCTGCAAAGGGCTTCTTGAGGTTGGAATCCAAGCCAGTGGAACAGGGGACGCGGCTTTACTCCCTAGGACATCCGCGCGATCTCGGCTTGACTATCGTCGAGGGCACTTACAACGGACTCTTGAAGCACACGCTTTATCCGAAGGTGCATTTTACCGGTTCGCTCAATCCGGGCATGAGCGGCGGTCCGACATTGACTCATGCCGGCAGCGTCGTAGGAGTCAACGTCGCTACAGAAGGCGAGCAGATCAGTTTTTTGGTCCCAGCCGAACGCGCCGTGGCATTGCTTCAAAGAACCGCAAAGGGAGGGAGTCCGCCCACAGGCGGTTTTCTCGCGGAAGTTGGGCGACAGATCGATGCCAACCAGAAGCGTTATCTCGCCGACATGTTTTCGAAGACCACACCGAGCGTTGTGCTGGGCCCCTATTCGTTACCGACCAAGCCGGCGGATTTTTTTCGTTGCTGGGCCGACGCGCTACGGCGCAAGGACATTCCTTACGTTGTCGTTACCCACGATTGCTCCACGGACGATTATCTTTTCGTTTCAAGCGAGCAATCGTCGGGCATCGTGCGCTTCTATCATCAATTGCTTTCGACCGCGGAGCTCAATCCTGCGCAATTCTTCACTCTCTATTCCGGTCAAGTCCAGGCCGGCAACGTCGCGATGTTTGGCAACGAAGAGGAGGTGACGCCGTTTCGCTGTCAGACTCGCAACGTGCAAACGCCCACAGGAAAACTCAAAGCGGTGCTGTGCGCGCGTCAATACGTCAAGCTGCCGGGACTTTACGACGCCGTGTTCCGAGGAGCGACGCTGGGCGCGAGAAACGTCGGCTTGGTGACGACCTTGAGTCTTTCGGGCGCAAGTTTCGATAACGTTCAGACCCTGAGCCGGCGCTACCTGGAGAGCATCCAATGGCGCCGTTAGGTTATATCGAAATCCTTGATGCGAAAGGCAACGTTTCGGAAAGAGTTCGAGTCGAATCCTTTCCGATCCATATCGGCCGCGCCTACACCAACGACATCGTCGTCGACGACCCTTACGTTTGTCCCATGCATCTCACCATCGAGTCGGATGAGGGAGGTCGCTTGATCGCGCGCGATTTAGACAGCGTCAATGGACTGCATCTGCGGGCGGACAACAAGCGTGTCGCGACTCTGGACCTCCACTCCGGTACTCAGTTTCGCATCGGCCGGACTGTGATGCGCTATTGCAATGTCGAGCACCCGCTGGCGCCGACGATTCTCGATCGCGAGAACGGCGAATCTCGTTTAGCCTCGCCTTATGCGCTGGCGGGCGCGGGCATGGTGCTCTTGCTCGTGCTCTGCCTGGAGTCTTATCTGAGCACAATCGAACGTGTAACCTTCGCCAAGATCGTCAGCGAACCGTTGACGACTGTTTCCATGTTGCTGACTTGGTGCGGCGTCTGGGCGTTGGCCAGCCGGATCGTCGTCAGCCGGTTTCATTTTTCCCCTCACGCCGTGATCGCCTGCGGCGCGATCCTTAGTTTTTTTGCGCTTAGCACTGTCTCCGAATGGACGGAATTTCTATTTCCGTTCATTCCGGCGCTCTGGATTGCCGGTCTCTTCGGCGCCGGGCTCATCCTTGCGGCGTTAGTGTATGGCCATTTGCGATTTGCGTCGACGATGCGCCGTCGCTCGCGCCTGTTGGCGGCGCTCTCTGTCAGCGCGGCCGTCGTTGGTGTCAGCTTCATCTCGGACTATGCAGGCCGGAGCAAGTTCTCCAACGTCATGGAGTTCACGGGTATCGTCAAGCCGCTTGACACGTCCTGGTTGCCGACGATCGGCATCGAGCGCTTCATCGACAATAGTCAAAAGCTTAAATTGGAGTTGGACACGTTAGCGCAAAAAGCGAAGGTGACGCAGCCGTGATTTCTTTTTCGAGAAAGTACGAGGGAGATTTGACTTAGCACGGACCACTGGCTAGTGTACCGAAAGTTTTGCGTTCAAGAGTTCAAAGCTGGAGGAGAGCCGAACATGATTTACGATGTTGAAATCAATTCCGCGGCGCACTATCCGGCGGCGGACGTGCCAGGATTGATCGTGCTCGCGGAGCAAGTCGGGTTCGGCGCGTTCTGGAAAGGCGAATCCAATAGCACCGATCCGATCGTCATGCTTTCGGCGGTAGCGAGCCGGACGAAGACAATCAAGCTCGGCACGGCGATCTATCATATTTACGGCCGCAGTCCGGTGACCCTCGGCATTCAGTCCGCGACGCTGCAAGACCTTTCCGGCGGCCGCTTGCTGCTGGGTCTCGGCGTCGCCAACAAGGCGATCGCCGGCTGGCACGGCGGAGTTTTCGATCGGCCATTGAAAAGAGCGCGCGAATATATCGACATCGTGCGCAAAGTCGCCGCCGGCGAGCGGGTCGAGTACGAGGGTGAAATTTATCAAACCGGAAAACGTTTTCAGCTTTCCTGGAAGCCGAGCCATCCCAATCTACCAATTTATCTCGCCGGCCTCGGTCCGCAGATGACCAAACTCGTCGGCAAGGTTTCCGACGGCGTGTTCATCAACATGGCGACGCCGGCGAAAGTCAAAGAAATCGCCGCGCGCGTGCGCGAAGGCGCCATCGAAGCCGGACGCGACCCGAACAAGATCGAGATCATCGCCAAGTCACGCGTGTCCTTGAACCCCGATAAAAATCTCGCTCGCGCAAAGTTGCGCCAAGTCCTGACCTTCTACAATATCGCGGATCATTACAGCGATATGTTGCGCGGCATGGGATTCGAAAAAGAAGTCAACGCGATTCATGAGGCCTTTCAAAAAGGCGGCTTCAAAGCCGCGATGGGCGCGCTTACGGACGAATACATGGACAAGCTGCCCGTGGTCCCCGCCAGCGACGTGAAAGAGATCAAAGAGAAAATGAAAGCGTTCGAGGAAGCCGGCGTTACGCGGATGGTGATTCCCTACGTGCCGGTCACCGAGCCGGTGGTCGAGGATGCGCGGCGTTTCTTAGAAGCGTGGGGGAATAGTTAGGCATCGTGATCGTGAAACGTGATCGTGAAAAGCACGAACACGAGCACGGACACGAAACTCGATGCTAAACGCGGCAACTGATTGATTTTCGTTGAACTGGATCTAGGAGGAGAAAAACATGTGTGATTTTGCCGCAGATGCCAAGGCCGCCGAGGAACTGATGGTGGGCCGAACATTGACAGTCGCGCGGGTGCGCGAGCTCAACGCCAAGGATTATTTTTATCAGATGCTGAAGGACAACCCGGAGATGCTCAAAATCTATCCGGGGATTGAAAACGAATTGCTTCAGGGCGCCATCGACTGCCACATCCACGCCTTTCCGGATTTCGTGCATCGCTCGCAGGACATGATTCAGATCGCCATCGAAGCGTCGAAGACCGGCATGCGCGCCATCGCGTTCAAAGACCACTGGAACATCAGCGCGACTTCGGCGTATTTAACCCAGCGCCACATCGACGACATGATCGCGCGCGGCGAATTGACCCATCGCGTCGAAGTCTATGGCGGCGTTGGCATGTGTTTCGGCATGCGGCCCGAATACGTCCGCGTTGGACTGCAGTATCCCAACTTCAAGATGATCTGGTTTCCGACTTTTACTTCGTACGGCTTCTGGCGCGGCGCCGGCCATCCGGACCACGAAGGCGTGCGCCTGTGCAGCGAAAACGGCCAAGTGTTGCCGGAAGTGAAGCAGATCATGGAAATGGCGGCGGAGAAGAAAGTCGGCATCGGCTTCGGCCACACCGACTTCGAAGAGTTATTGCCGCTGGCGCGGCTTGCCAAGGAGATCGGCGTGCGCGCGACGCTGGATCATCCGCTGCTTGAATTAAATAAATTGTTACTCGATGAAATGAAGCAGCTGCGCGACCTCGGCGTCTACGTCGGCACTTATTGCCAGCCGATGATCCCGAGCTTGTACCAGCCGGTCGCCGATCCGATGGAAACGATCCGCACGATCAAAGAGATCGGCCCGGACCGCTGCATCATCGGCAGCGACTTCGGCCAGGTGCTGCACATGGATGCGATCGACGGCATGCGCGTCTTTCTCCGCGCGCTGCTTGCCTTCGGCATCAAACCGGATGAAGTCAAGATCATGCTGAAAGACAATCCGGCGAAGCTGATGTGGTTGGATGAGTAGAAGGCGAGAGCGACGTCGCCAATGTTGTCACGGAGCGTCTATTCCCTCGAGAAGTTGTTGTATTCTGAGATACTTCGCGAAATAGTAAGCGGCATCGCGGCTCGGATGCCAGAAAAGGTCATCGCCATTCTCGGTCACGATGACGCCATCTGCTAAAGCCTCCTTCAAAGGAGTCAGCAGATCGAAGTGACGGATGCGCAAGGATTCGAGCATCTCTAGGATGAGACGCCGGTATTCTCTGTACTCCGGCTTCCAGTCGTTGAGTGGCCGCAGGATCGGCAACACCAACACCGTCAAGCGAGCATTATCCCGGGCAATCCCGCGGCTCAAGTCTGCGAGACTGTCGCGAACCTGTTCGATGATCTCTGAACGCGCGGCCTTTCTTGGGGATAAGAGCCCAAGCCAGTAACGATACGTGTAACTGTGCCGAAAAAGCCACGGATTTAGTCGCTGAATCGGCCAGTTGGGCGCGTATACGACCAAGGTTCCGTCGGCCTCTCGAAACGCCACCGGGGTGGTCTCGAAGTCGTTCAAGTGAAACGTGAGGATGACGTGATCGGGTTGAATGGGCCGGTTGAAGCGCTTGTAATACGCTACTTCCTGAACAGTATTAAAGGACTCGACTCCTGCGTTCCAGTACTCGTAGTGCTGCGAGCCGTACTGGGCCCGGAGGGCCTCGACGATCTGACCACGACGAGTGACAGAGTCACCGATGAACAAAAGCCGAACTACACCCGGGCGCTTGGTTTCAGAGTAGTCGTTCGCGAGGGTTCCAAAGCGCGTGTAATTACCACTGCCGAGTATCGGCCGGAAACCAAAGTCTGGATCGACTACAAAGGCCGAGAGTTTGTCGGGTGCGCCGCGCCGAAACTGGGGAAGTTCCTGGGCCCCGCCCAAAGTCCGATAAGGTGCCTTGAGCCTGTGGAATACCTCGATCGCAAGAATAGAGATAACACTGCTTAGTGCAACGACGATCAGTAAAAGCACCGCTGGGAGTATTTTCGTCCTCAAAGAATTGCGCAAGGGCAACATGCTAGTAAGCTTTCCGTGCGTCCTTACGATGTTGTCATACGAAAACTTTCAAGAATAGCAGCACAAAGATCGATAGAGGGGACGGCCACGACCATCCTTGGTTTTTTCGCATCAAGTAGTCGGATAGAAACCCAAAACTGCAGAATTTATCAGCGCCAGAGCAGCTTCGTCGCCAGGCGTGCGCCTTCCGCCATCGCCTGGAACTTGGCCCACACTACAGTCGGATGAACCTCCGGGTTATACGTGGCTTGAGAAGAAAAGCCGCAGTCGGAGCCGGCGATCACGTTTTCCCGGCCGACCAGTTTGGCGAATCGAGTGATGCGCTCGGCGATTAATTCTGGGTGTTCGACGATGTTGCTCGCATGCGTGATCACGCCGGGGATAATTACTTTGCCCGAGGGTAACTTCACGGTTTCCCAGACATGATATTCGTGCTCGTGCCGCGGGTTCGCAGCTTCAAACGAGTAGGCACCGGCATTTACCTTCAAGACCAGGTCCACGATGTCCCGTAGCGAAGCGTCATTGACGCGGGGCCCTTCATTAATTCCATAACAGGTGTGAAAACGGATTTTTTCCGCCGGGATTCCCCGCAGCGCATGGTTGAGCGCTTCGACAGATCGCTCGGCGATCTTTCGTCTTTCAGCGAGACTCAACGAAGGATCCTGGCTATGGACTTCCGTAAGCCAGGGATCGTCGATCTGGAGGATGAAGCCGGCATCGACGATAGCCTGATACTCGGTTCGAAGAGCGTCGCCGACGGCTTGCAGGTATTCTTCGTCGCTGCCGTAGTACTCGTTGGTACCAATCCCACTGGGCGCCACGGCCGGCATGAACGCTTCCTCGACTTTCAGCCCACCCAGCGCAGCCTTGAGATTGTCAATATCTTTGCGGATCGCCTCTTGTCCTAGATAATTGACCGGCGCAGTGCACATCAGCGGGGTGCGCGGCGCGATGCTTCCGCCCATCATGCGCCGGCTGAAGTATTGCTCATAGTATTCCGGGAAGGCGGCCACTTCCGCGGCCCATTGCTTCCAACCCCCGGGTGGTGGGCTCTTCGGCTCAAAGCCGGTGAGCCGCTCGCGCACGTATGCGAAGAAGCCAGGCTTTCCTTGCTCGCCGTCGGTCACAATATCAATACCGTTGTCGGCCTGCTTACGGACAATCTCAGCAACCGCGCTCCGCGTCCGCTCGGCCAACGTGCTCTCGTCGTAGTTCTCCCCTTTGACCTTTGCCTTCAGCAGATCGAGCAAGTCCTTAGGCCGCGCCAAACTGCCGCAGTGGGTTGTGAGTATCCGATCAGCGCTTCGCTTCATAGTTGTTTCTCCTTTTGAGTTAATCTGCGTGGGTCCCGATCACGATCGCGGCGTCGGCACGACGCCGAGCTGCCTCAGCGCCGACAGATTGTCAACGATCCCACGCTGCCTGAGAACTTTGCCGTCACGGATCTGCAGAATCACGATCTCATCGAACTGGGCGCGCTTCCCGGTGGCCGGCAGGGCCCCCATTGGCCTTGTTGTGTTCCCGAGATCGTCAAATGGACCACGACGCGATCGCCTTCGGCAATGAGTTCGTGAACCTCCTCGTGGTAGTCAGGAAACGCTGTCCAGGCGCCTTCGACCATGGCGCGGATGCCCTCGTGTCCTTCGCGAAGGGCGTAGGGGCGATAGTCTCCTACGAAATCCAGCGCGTAGAACTCCGGGATCCGATCAAGGCCGCGGCTGTTCCAAACGACTTCGGTGATCTCGCGGACCAATTTCTTGTTCTCCTCGCTCACCAACTCCTCCGGTCAGGGCGTCGCGAATGACTGCGGTTAGGCGGAACTCCACGCCACTCGGCTGATGCCATAAACATGAACCTCGTGACCGTTGAGTTGTGTAGCGCGCTCAAAACACTCGCCGAGCCGCTCGGCCACCTGGATCTACAAGATCGCTCGTTGCGTTGTCAAGGCAGCGACCACGTTACCTGATTACTTGCGCGCCCTCGTCGATTAAAAGTTGCTTTAACAAGGATCTATGGCATCGGCTTTCGTCACAAGGAGGGCATTATGGCGAAACTTCGGCATCTAGGCATTCGCACGGAAGACACGGGAAAATTAACGTCGTTTTATGTGGACGTCTTCGATATGAAGGTCATCCACAAGAGCAAAGAAGAAGGCGGAACCATTTTCCTCTCGGACGGCTATTTCAATGTGAGCAAATTCTTTAAGTTGACTTACACCGGGGACGCAGAACGCCAAACGCTCTCGCCCGGGCGACTTTTTTGTTCGAGAGGAGCCGATTTGCGGTGTCTATACGCGGGTTCTCAAGCGCCGCTATAGCTGAATCGGCGGATGGGTTCAGCAATGGTAGCCCCTATTCCGTAACCGAGGGCGCAAGTCTGGAGTTGTGTAATACTACAGCATCCCGCCGAAGGACGCAGAAATTACGAAGAAGGATAACTATCTAACTTCAGAAAGCGGTCCTCATTTCTGTGGGTGCACTTGTGAATCGCCTTGACATAGTCAAGACAAACGGAGCAGAGTCTTCGAAGTTTGCATTAGAAGTGCAGTGTCAAATTCAATTAGCGTTAGGGTCACGGCCGCATACGCAATAGCTGAGCTAAACCGCTCGTGGTGGAAACGGTTATCGGCCTGACCGCGTTCAACTTTTCTGATCAGCGCTAAGGCTGCATCGGATAACCGCGTTGTTGGCTGCGCGCCATATCAGCACGGAAAAACTTACCAAGCTGGCAGCCTAGAAATTTGCGCGAATGAAAGACAACTTAAAAGCATAGTCATGCAAAGAACACGAAGTAAGAAATCTTTCTTACTCTTTGTGGTTGGTTGAATTCAAAGGAGCAATGACACCATGGCGAATCACTTACCCTGCGGCATCGAGTTGCCACAGGTTTTTTTCGATGGACCGGTCGACATGGAGCATATCCGCAAGTTCGCAACGCGGGCAGAGACTCTCGGCTATGACAGTCTTTGGCTGCAAGAGCGAATCGTCGGTGACATCACGATGCTGGAGCCGGTAACGTTGCTGAGCTACGTGGCGGCAATCACGGCTAAATTGAAATTGGGCACTTCGGTTATTCTGTTGCCGCTGCGCAACCCGGTCCAATTGGCGAAAGCCTATTCGACGCTGGATGTGATGAGTAACGGACGCGCGATCATGGGCGTCGGTCTCGGGGGCGGACATCTCGGCTCGCATGAAGATCTCTTTGGCTACACCCGCGAATGGGAGGGTGACGCGTTTCACTGAAGCCGTGCAGATCATGAAACTTCTGTGGACCGAACCCAAAGCGAGCTTCCAAGGACGCTACTGGAACTTCAAAGATGTCTCGATGGAACCCAAACCGGTGCAAAAGCCGCACCTGCCGATCATCTTCGGCGGCCATCATGAGAACGCCCTGCGACGGTCGGTTAAGTATGCCGACGGCTGGATGGGTGCGGGCTCGTCATCGTCCGGATCGTTTATCCGTGAGTCGGCGCGGATTCGCGATATGCTTGCCGAAGCCAGGCGCGATCCGACGACGTTCCATTTCGCCAAGCGCGTGTATATTGGCGGTCGATAACGACGAAGCGCGCGCCGAGCGGCGCATCCGCGAGTGGTTCGGCGGCCGCTACAAAAATGCCGATCTCGGTCCCAAAGTTTCGATCTGGGGCAGCGCCGCCAAGTGTACCGAAAAAATTCAAGAGATCGTCAAAGCCGGGGCGCAGCAAATCGTCTTCAATCCGATGTTCGACGAGATGGAGCATTTAGAGATCTGCGCGAAGGAGATCATGCCGCATCTGTGAGGGAAGCAGCCTGGTGAAAACAACCGGACCGTAATCCGGAGGGCCGACACATAGGTCGGCCCCTACCGGGAAAATCGCAAGGCGCGCATTTTGTAGGGGCGGACCTGTGTGTCCGCCCGTCCGTGAGAAATTTCATGGTTGGCACTGTTCCCATTATTCTAGACCGCCCGCGTTTATTGCGCTTGGGCGTTAATGCTTTGAGGCTGGCCGAACCGCTGCAGCGACAGCGATGGATGCAATCACTTCTCTGCGTGATCGCTTAGACGGAGATCCTCTTCCTTGAGCTTTCTCACGTAGTACCGCCATGTCCAGTATCATTAAACGTAGATCCAAGATCAGGGAGTTTTTCGATATCTTCAGAGGAGATGTCCGGCGCTCTTCGACCGGTTTGAGCTACTTGCAATGTAGCTTTCGCCAACATGTTGAAGTTCAAAGCACGCATTGTGGCTTCTTCCACCGTCTTGCCGACAACGGTAATGCCGTGACCTTTCATCAGGCAGATCGATTTGTCACTCATGATTTCTATCATCGGAGCGGCGAGTTCAGGCCGAGTAACCAGATAGGAGCGCGGAAACACCGGAATGCCCTGTAGGGCCATGCTCATCGCGGGTATATTAAACGCGCCAAAGATGGGACGAAATTCCAATTCAGTGATACCGCAAATGAGTGCTTCCGTGGGATGTGCGTGAATGACACAGCCTACCGCGGTGCGCTTTTTATAGATTTCCCCATGAATGGGCAGTTCGTTCGGTACCTGGTATTGTTCGCTCTTGTGTGGTCCCTTGCCGTCAAAGTCTACCCTTTGTATGGAATCAACCGTTGTATAGCGTACGCCATCCTCTTGCGGGCTCCGGCACCGAATCCACATGTCTTCTGAATCAGCGATCCGAGCGCTGACGTGACCGGTAATTCGCTCGACCATGCCTTCCATTGCCAAGATGCGGCATGAAAGCATGATCTTTTCTCGCAGTTCTTCAGTAGGATCGGCCATTGTTTTTAATCCATTTCGCGATTAAGTTGGATATTGCAGGTGTAGATTAACGCCGATGATTTCGTTTAAACCTTCTACTATTTGGGCGATTTCTTCGGGAGATGCCGTGCCTTATCACTTTCCCGATTCGTTCAACTGCCAATGTTCGCATCTTGCTGATTTTGACCCAAGATTTCCTGGGAAGCTTTCTGGAATGAAAGTTCGAGGCTTGAGCCGATCGAGGGTTCGTCTAGTGAGATTGCCATCTTTGGCTCTTGCCATGGATACCTCCAGCAAGTATGACGATAGTTCGTACTCGAATGTCGGTCAAGCCAAAGTCATTGGCCAGCCCAACATCGTGATACTCGCTGCGTGTCAGAGGTGGCAAAAGATGGGGAAGCGAAGTGCACGGAAAAAATCCAAGAGATCGTCAAAGCCGGGGCGCAGCAAATCGTTTTCAATCCGATGTTCGACGAGATGGAGCATTTAGATATCTGCGCGAAGGAGATCATGCCGCATCTGTGAAAAAATAAATCTAGCCGCAAAGAACGCAAAGATCACAAAGTATGAACAATAGAGAGAGCTTACGAATTCAATAACGTCAACGGTCAACCCGATCTCTTTGACACCCTAGCGCCACCGGTTCGCACGATAGCTCTATCGTCAGCAGGGAGAGTTGAGCTATATCTGAGTGCAAAATCTATTCTGGAAAGTCCAGTTCCTCGACCCGATACCGTAACCATGAGTTTCTCGGGAGATCAGGAGAAACCTATGAAAGTACTCTTTATCTGTTATGCGAATGTTGGGAGAAGTCAGGTGGCTGAAGCATGCTTCAAGACGCTATCACAGCATGATAGCCACAGTGCCGGGATTGCCGTCAATGAGCGGATCGCACAAATGAAGCTCCCCGGTAAAAAACTCAAATACGCTGCGATCCAGCACTCAATTGAGTACATCAAACGAGAGTTCGGGATCGATATCGGTGAAAAAGAAAGGCAACAGCTTGTTCCTGAAATGATGGACACAGCCGACCTTGCCATCGTCATTGCGGAGAGAGAGCGCTGGCCAGGCTACTTGAAGGAGGATGACAAGGTCGTGTTCTGGGACATTCCAGACCCAGCTCGAATGGCTGATGGAGCAGCCGACGAGGTGTATAAAGAGGTGCAGCGTAGGGTGGAGCAGTTGGTTGCTAAGATCGGGTGAGCGGTCGCATTATGGTGCCCCCCTGGAGGAAAAAGCGGATAGTCCATTTACCCATAAGGTTGTTATGCATCGGGTCGAGACAGACGAGTGCGCAAAAAGGGGAGGGCCTATGTTCGAGGTCGCGGAAGCGTATGAAGTAATGATGGGGCGGTGGAGCCGGCAGTTGGCGCCATTGTTCGTGGAGTTTGTCGGTGTCCGGGATGGCGAGAGGGTGCTCGACGTCGGATGCGGCACGGGCTCGCTGTCAGCGACTTTAGTAAGAGTCACGGGAGCGTCAAAGATTGTCGGCATCGATCCTTCCAAGGGATTCATTGAGTATGCTCGAACCCTAGTCACCGATCCCCGTGTGACTTTCGAGTTGGGGGATGCGCAAGAACTACCTTACGCGGACGGATCGTTTGATCGATGCATGGCTTTACTGATTGTTAACTTCGTCCCGGACGCTCCTAAGGCGGCGAATGAAATGCGCCGGGTGAACGGAATAGGAGGTGTCGTTGCGACGACGATGTGGGACGGCAGTCGGGCTCATGAGCTCACTCGGCTGCTTTTGGAATGCCGCGGTAGCGATCGATCCGACAGCGAAACGGCCTGCCGAGAGACGAGGATCGTACGGTTCCGCGGAAGCGCTTTCAGATCTCTTGAAGGGCGCCGGTCTGACTGACATTGAAGTTACAGACTTGACAATGCCGTGCCAGTTCTCCTCGTTTGACGATTACTGGTTACCAGTCACAGAAGGGCAAGGCCCTTCTGGCGCTTATTTGGCGCGACTTTCGGAAGATGACCGTGCTGCGTTGCGCGAGCGACTGCGGCAAGATCTTCTCGGCAACCGCGCCGATGGACCATTTACGCTTCAGGCCAAGGCGTGGGCGGTGAAAGGGATAGCGACTGTCTAAAGACTCTACTATTGTTGCGGGCAACTCTCTTGGCGGGCGGTCAGTTCGATTAGGATAGGTACAACCTTGCGCAATGAGATGCGCTTCGACCGCCGCGCTCGGAGATTAAATGGCAACCATCAATTTATCAGAATTGCAGGTGACGCTGTAGGCCTATTGATTGTAGACACCTGCAGCGGAACGAGAAAAAACAGGGGGAACAGGTTATGCCACCAGTTGAACAGATCAAGGCAAAGCGCGCCGGCGTCGGTCTGCGCGCCTGCGATCACGATCGCGCGTTTCCCGGCTTTACCTTGTTCGCGCCGCAAAGCGGCGGTGGCAAGGTTTACCTGATCGATATCGATGGCAACGTCATTCACACTTGGCAGATGCCTTATGCGCCGGGCAACTCCGGTTATCTGACTGAAAGGGGCACTTACTTTTATAATGGCAAGACTGTCGAGCAGTCAGATCGCTTCATTAGCCGCCAGCCTTGGAAGGGCGGCGTTGTGCTCGAAGCGGATTGGAACGGACGAGTTCTCTGGGAAGTGCGCCAACCCGACCACCACCACGACGGTATTCGGCTTCGCAACGGGAATGTACTGCTGATTTGCTTGGCTCAGTTGCCGCAGCATTTGGTATCGCAGGTCAAGGGCGGCCGTCCCGGCACTGAACACAACGGCGAGATGTACGCAGACTATCTCGTCGAGATGACGATGGATGGCCGAGTGGTTTGGGAATGGCATACCTGGGAACACCTCGACCCGGCGAAAGACTGCATTACGGCGGTGCAAGATCTGCGTGAAGCGTGGACTCACGCCAACGGACTTGCGGAGATGCCTAATGGCGATATCGTTGTGAGCTTTCGTAACATCTCCACCGTCATCATCATCGATCGGAAAACGGGTGAGGTTATCTGGAAGCTCGGCGCGCCGCCGCTCTCCGGTCAACACGCGCCGATGCCGCTCCCAAACGGCAACTTGCTCCTCTTCGACAACGGGCCGCACCGGCTAGATCATACAATGACTTTTTCCCGCATTATCGAAGTCGATTTGGCGACGAAGCAAATTGTTTGGAAGTATCAGGAGAGGCGAGAGTACGAATTTTACAGCCCGCGGATTTCCAACGCTCGGCGCTTGCCGAACGGCAACACGCTGGTCTGCGAAGGCGACTTCGGCCGCTTCTTCGAGGTCACGTCTGCAGGCGAATTGGTTTGGGAGTACGTCAATCCCTATTTTGGTGAAGGACCGAACGGGTTGAACAACCGCGTATTCCGCGCCTACCGTTACAGCACCGACGAAATTGCCAAGGCGAAAGCGACAGGAGGAACGCAATGAAAAATGGTCTATTAGGCTTGCTCGTTTTTCTTTCTCTTCCTGTTTCGCTCCACGCCGCGGATAAGATCCGGATTGGCTATCCGGATTTTAACTCATCGACTTTTACGCTGCCGTTGGCGCACCTCCGCGGTTTCTTTCAGGAAGAAGGACTGCAGGCGGAGTTGATCCGGATTCGCTCCGCGGTGGCGTTGCCGGCGCTCACCAGCGGCGAAATCGATTATCATACCGTCGTCAGCCCTGCGCTTATTGCGGCGCTCCGCGGTATTCCGGTAAGACTCGTAGCTTGTTTTGCGCCGGGACTCACCACTGCAATCATCGCTCGTCCAGAGTTTAAAACAATCCAGGATCTAAAGGGCAAGACGATCGGCCTCAACAGCATCGGCGGCGGGCTCGAGAGCACGGTGCGCATGATGTTAAAGCATTACGGCCTCGACCCGGACAAAGACGTGAAGTTTCTCGCCACCGGTACGGTGGATACTCGTTTTGCCGCTTTGAAGCAGGGCTTAACAGTGGCTACGGCCGGCTCTACGCCAGTGGATTATCTGGGCAAAAAGTTGGGTTACGTGGTGCTCGCGCGCGCTTATGATCTCTTCAGTTATCCGAACACGGGTCTGGTCGCGAGCGTCAAAAAGATCAAAGAAAGCCCCGATCAGCTCAAGCGCGTGATCAAAGCCGGCATCAAGGCCAATCGTTATTTACATCAGAATCGCGACGGCACGATTCTGGCGATGATGGACTGGATGAGAATCGATAGGGAAACGGCGGCGGCGACTTACGACGGCTCGGCCAAGTCCTTCAACGACGACGGCAGCGTACCCGAAGCCGGCCTGCGCATCGCCCTCGACGAAGCGAAAAAGTCCGTCAATATTAGCCGTGAAATCGCCTTTAACGAAGTCGCGGATTTCACGGTGTTGCGCGAAGCGCAGAAGGAAATGGGCCTCAAATGACTCTGTAAGCTCATCGGGAGGCAACGCGCTGAGCATGCGCTACGCTCAAGGCGACGAACCGTAGATTAACCGCCAGCGCTCGTCGCCGTTAATCTTCGATATTTTGCCGATTGCTTGCTCGTAGCCGGGCTCGCGGTATTGAAGCGCCGCGCGCCTCAGCAAAGGAGCGAGCTTCTCCGGCTGAAAAGGCGAGATTTGCTTGTAAGGCCAAGGTTTCGCGCCGGTCGCGAAAGGCATCAGCCAATCCAGACTTTTGCGCATGCTTCGGTTATCGTCGGTTCGGAAATTCCATAGATCAATTCCCAGTTTTTCTGCGATCGCCGCCGCGTCGAATAGCGCCTCGAGGTTGAAAACGGCATAGTTCCATCCCTGCGTGCGCCCAAGCTCGCGCGGCTGGCGGCCGTCGGGTTCGATCTGTTTGGCGATGCGCTTGGCGCCGAATTCACCCATGACTTTCTTTGCCAGCTCGCCGCGTCCGACAAAAAGAGCGAACCCGGCGATTTGGACGTCGTACCAGCTGCCGTGATTGTTGTCCGCTTTCGCTTCGGCTTTTCCTTCCGGACTTTCGCTAAGCCAGGTCAGATAGGAATTGAACCAGTTTCGCAATTGCTCGTGATCCGTTTCTGCCCATGACTTTGAACTTACGAGCAATGCGACGGAATCCAGCAGCTCGGGCAGATTGTGTGTTTCGATTATACCGTCGCCTCGTCCTTGGTTCCGACCTGGAATCGATTGAGCAAATCGAAGATGCGGATTCATTTTGGTCGGCGCATCTAAAAACCAAGCCCGCAGCGTCTTTCCGGCCTGAGCGGCGTAGGCTTCTCGATCGGTGAAAAAATAGCCGAGCGCCAGCGTGTTCACGGTCTGAATCATGTTCTCCAGTCTTTTCCGATCCGAGGTCTGATCGCGTTCGGGATTTACCTCGCCGTCGCGGCGAACGTAAGGCAGACCGTTGGCCGTGTTCGGATTGGGCCACCAGTACGGGGCGATGCTCATGTAATCATGCTTATCGCCGCTGGGCGGCGTGATTGATTTTTCCGTCACGGATAAAGGTCCGCCGAGAAGAGCGCGGTCGGCATCGCGCTTGAGTTTATTCAATGACGGCGCCAACGAGGCGTCGCCGGCTTGCAGTCGCTGTTTAACCTGGGCTAAAGCGTGCCCTTCAAGGATAATCAGCGGCGGCGGTTCGTTCGCGTGGCTTGCGCGAGTCGATGGCGCAGCAACGAAAGAAAACGCAAGGAGCGCGCAGGCGACGATGGCCGTCGGCCGAACTCCGGCTTCTTTAAACATGCCGCGCATCGCTCGGACCACTCAACGGGCGGCGTCGAAAGCGAGCTTCAGGATGCGTTGGATCATTCTCGGATAACTTAAGGCCGCTTTGACGGCGGATTGGGCGAACTCGTCGTCGCGATCGAGATTGGGGTTGGGATTTGCCTCGAGAATGACGATTTCGCCTTCCGGCGTGACACGGAGATCGATGCGGCCGTAACCGCGAATGCGCAAAGCGCGGTAGACGGCTTTGCAGATTTTGACAATTCGCTGCTCGGTGCCGTTGGCGAAAGGCTCGGCGAAAACGTTCTGGATGCCCCAGCGTTTTCGGTAAGCGTCGTCCCACTTGGCTTTGAATGTTGAGAACCTCGGCTGGCCTTCTGGAATTTCGGTGAATATGACTTCTCGAAAGGGAAATACGCGTAGACTGTCGTTGCCCAAGAGACTTACATAAATTTCTCTTCCCTCAATGTATTCTTCGACGAGGGCGGTCTGATTCATCTTTTCGTGAATAAAGCGGACTCTTTCCTCGAAGGCTTCGTCGTTTTCGACGAAAGAGTCGAGCGATATTCCATAGGAGGCTTCTTCTTCAGCGGGCTTGATGAAGAGGGGAAATTTGAGGCGGCTCGGTCGCTTGATCGTCGCGCCCGGCGAAAAGATCGCGAAGTTGGGCACGCGGATTTTATGATAGGCGAGAAGCTCCTTCGCCATACCTTTGTTCTTGCAAAGCGTCAAACCCGTAGGGCTCGATCCGGTGTAAGGCACGCCCAGCATTTCGAGCAGGCCGGCGACGTTCCGGTCGTAGGCGGACACCTCGTTGAAATGTTCGGTCAAGTTGAAAACGACGTCGGGCGGATTGGCTTTGATCTCGTCGATGATCATGCCGGGCTCATCCCAAACGCCGATAGTGCGCACTTCATGGCCGAGTTGTTTGAGCGCTTCGATGACATGAGCCTCCGCCGCCCAATCGTCGGTCTTTAATTCCTTGGTGAAATCCTGATTCGCCGGCGGCGTGCCGGCGGTGTCGAACAGCACCAGGACTTTGGATCGTTTCCGCGCTCGCGTCATGATTAGGAATCTTTGAACTTTCCCGTCAGCCGATAATGACACGCCAAGGTCGCCAGGTAGGCGGCGATTTCGACGCCGGCTGATTCCGCTTTGAGCCGAAGATCGAGCTCGGCGCAGCGCTCGGTCAGCGCGCGCAGCAGACGGTTGATCGTGAACTTCGGCTCACCGGTCCAAATGGAAACGGCGTTGAGAATCAGTTTGTTCGATCGCCGCAAAAACACCGAAGCGCGTTCACCGTTGGGCGACGCGGCTGCGTCGACGAAAAGCTTTTTTAGATCGGCATCGAAAAAGTCGGGAAATTCCTGGGCGTAGATGCGCCGCCGCCTTTTATAGTGGGCTTCCAGTCGCGAACGGAGGCGAGACGCGTCGCTGATCTTGGCTTTGGAAAAAACCAGGGGCGGTTTTGCCGCGAGCTTCTGCATCAGCTCATCGACGTACTCGAGTTTTTGCAAAGCCTTCCAACCTCGATACTGTTGTCGCCATTCCAGATCGGGCGTCAACCAGATCGCGACCGTCTCGGCGAAATCTTCTTCCGGGTGGCTCTGGGCATAGTAGCCTTCCAAGTGGCGCACGAATTGGCGGCTGTACGGCCGCGCGCGAAAGCTTTCGGAATATTCGAGCGAGGTCGGTCCGAAGATTTTTTGCCAGCGTTTGTCTTTTTCCAGCAGGTAGGCGTGATTGAGGACGTGGCCCATCTCGTGGCGCAAGAGTCGGAGACACCAGGTTTCCGTGCCGCCCTCGACCTCCATCATCATTTTTTCTTCCAGCTTCTTCAGGCGCGGATGGGCGAGGTAGAAAGGGATGGCGATGGTGGCGCTGCCTTCGGGGCAAAACCATTCGTCGCCGAGATAGCAGATCGGTTTGATGGTGATGCCCTTGGCGGCGAGCTCCGCGTAGAATTTGTCGACGCGCGACTCGATCTCGGTGCCGGCGATCTTGAGCTTCAAATCGCAAATGCGCGTGCGCAAAAGCTCCTCGTCGCTCATGCTCGCGAGATCCGGCGGCGCATCCGGTATTTTCAGCGACGCCGGTTTTTCCGCGGATTCATCCACGTCCATGCAGGCTATTTTAACAGAGCGGGCTGATGGCGGCCAGGGACGAGGAATGGGGTGATGGAGTAGTGGTTCGCAGTATTGGGGCCTGCAGCTACGGATCACTCCTGGATTTGAATTCGCGCTTGCTTAGTTAAGGCGCGACGGTACCGGGCTTTTGCGGGATTTTGCCGGCTAGCTCGTCTTCGATGCTTCCATAATTATAATAAGGATTCGACACTGTCTTGCGATACTCTTCGGGTGGCACGTTGCAATAAACTTCTAGCAGGTTGCCGTCGGGATCGTAGAAGTAAATGCTCTTGGCCACGCCGTGAAAGATCGTCTGGTGAAACTTCACGTTGTGTTCTTTGAACTTTCGATAGACCTCCTGCAACTCGGCAAATGTGGCGACTTCGAAGGACACATGCTCCATGCCGATTTGTTCGGGGTTGGGCATGGGCGCGCCAGGCTTGCCTTCCCTCAATGCGAGCATGTGATGGTTGTTTTTGACGTCGGTGCTGAAGAACAGCATACCGCGATCGTTTTCACCGACCTGAGGAAAACCCAGAACTTCGGTGAAAAACTTGCGCGAGTGTTCGAGATCTTTCACTTTGAGCACCAAATGGCCAACTCGTTTGATTTTGAATGACATGGGGCTGGATTCCTTTCCGTATTCGATTTTCGGACGCAAAGAAAGATTTCTCCCTTTGATGAAATGACAACCGGGAATTATCTGTGGCCTTGTCATTTCGAGGAAGCGAACGCGACCGAGAAATCCTTCCGGCATGAATCATAAAGATTGTGGCGGTTACCGCTTGGTCGTTCTACATCGTCAGCATCACCTTGCCGAAGTGCTCGCGCCCTTCGAGATAGCGTTGCGCCGCGCGGGTTTCCGCCAACGGAAAACTTTTACCGATGACGACTTGGAACTTCTTATCCGCCACCAGTTTGAGAATGTCATCGAGTTGCTTGAAATCTTCCGGCTTGGCTTTCAAATAATTCGTTATCGAGAAACGAGTCGCTTTCCGTCCTTCGGTCAAGACCGGCGGCGAATCAGGAATGGCACCGAAGGCGCCGCCGATGGAAACCAAGCGGCCGCCGGGCGCGAGCGCTTGCAAGCTCTTTTGATAAACTTCGCCGCCGATCATTTCGAGTACCACGTCGACGCCGCGGTTATTGGTCACGCGCATGACTTCCGGTAGAAAGTCGTATTGAGATACATCGATGGTGACGTCCGCGCCCAGTTTGCGCAGCCGGTGAGCTTTTTCTTCGCTGCCAGTGGTGGCGATCACGTTGGCGCCTAAATATTTTGCGATTTGAATTGCCGCCGTACCGACGCCGCTGCTCCCACCTTGCACGAGCAGCCATTCGCCGGTTTTAAGATTACCGTCTGTCTTTAGACCGAACCACGCGGTGAGAAAGGTGGTCGGTAGCGCAGCCGCTTGAGCGGAAGTGACAGCGTCGGGAATTGGCCGAATTTCGGACGCTTTGGCGACGCGCGTATTCCGCGTAGCCACCGAGACTCGGATAGGCGACGACACGCTGGCCTGCTCGGTATTCGTTGACGCCTGTGCCGAGCTTTTCGATTGTCCCGGCGAATTCACGACCGGGAATAATCGGCAGTGCATCGGCAGAGATACGATAGGTTCCTTTGCGCAAGCCGAGATCGGCGCGATTGAGCGAGGCGGCTTCGACTTTGATCAAGACCTCGCCGGCTTTCGGTTCGGGTGCCGGCACATCTTCGTATTGGAGAACTTCTTCCGTCGGACCGAAACTATGAATGCGAATGGCCTTCATGAGCTACTCCTTGTGGGCTTTGTAAGATGAGATTACCGAGGTCGGGTCTTCGATGTCAACGGAGGTGTAGGAAGCGATTGCGATCAGTCGGTATGATAAGCGCCGCCGAAGTCTTCTTCCGTACAGATCACCTGACGAGTGTGATGTCTAGGTGAATTCCACGGTAATTATTTACTCTGCCCGCGGGCGATACAGTTCTACAAGTTTTCGCCTTACGATCTCCTCGCCTCCCGGCAGCAAATCAAACTTTGTCGTATTATCAGTTTGTTGTAAGATTTTCTTCGCGGCTTCGTTTTGATCCATGCCAAGGAGAATTTCTTTAAGGCGTTTCGCCATTGGCTTCGGGTAAATCCTTACGCACCGATACCAGATGCCGGGGCACGGATTCGCTTTCGCCGAGGATCGAAATCGATGCTTTGGCTGTGTCATCGAGGCTGGCAAAGTCATCGTTGCTAAACGCTCCGGCTGCCACCTTGTTTTGCACTACGAGACTGGCGATGTTCTTGTAAGTATCGGCGAAGATGTAGCCAATCTCTCTATCGGAAACCTTGGCTCCGGCACTCGGTTTTTCCACCACGGAAAACCCCTTCTTGAGCAGAAAGAGCTTGGGCAAAAAATAACCCGACGTCGAGCCTGGGTCTTCGAAAGCGATTATCTTGCCGCGGAGATCATCCAGATGCGCGATGGCGGTTCCTTTGTTGGTGAATATGAGGCTGCGATATTCGGCAAGGCCCCCCTTCCAACGTCTGAGCAATAGTTTAGCCGCGCCCAAGCGATTTATCAGATAAGTGGCATACGGACTTTCCATGTAAAAATCGACGCGCTTCTCTTCAAGGAGTTTCATCATTTGCCCCGGCGTAGGCGCGACAACAACCATTCCCTTGGTTTCCGCCGTCGGCGTGAGCTTGCGGGCCGCATAATCCACCAGAGGGCGAAAATGTTCCTCGATCGGCGCCCGTGGGTCTTGAAACACAATTCCTAAGGCGAGAGTTTTAGCGCTCGTTTTATTTGTTTGTGCGCCGGATTCTACGGTTATAGACAGGAGCGCGGCGACAACTAGCGCCACAGTTACGCCATGCGAGGGGTTCGTCATGATTGGATCCTCACATTTTCCCGGCCTGAATCGCTTCGCCAACACAGAGGGTTCTGTCTCACCCCAAATTGATCTACTCCGTTATCGACTTTTGAGCACGCCTGCCGCTTTCGCCGTGTGTGTCGCGATTGCATCCATCAGCGCCGGCGATAGACAGTCGTAGGGCTCGAGTTTCAGCTCTTTCAATCTCGCTCTGACCGCGCTCATGTTCGCGGGATCGGCACCGGATTCAATAATCGAGGAAACAAACGCCGCGAATTCGGGCGGCGCCCAGCCCTGCTCGGACGACAATTCTGTGTGGATGAAATCGAAACCGAACAAAGGATGCTTGTCGTTCTCGATGCGTGCATACATGTGCACGCCGCAATTTTTACAGGCGTGACGTTTGATGACCGCGTTGGGATCGACGATTGCTAATTTGTCTCCATTCGCAGTCACACGGACTTTGTCGCGCGGCACGGCCGCGATCTGCGAGAAGAGCGCCCCGGCCGGCTTCCAACATTTGGTGCAGCCGCAGACATGGTTGTGGGCGCATTGGCTGTCGATCGCTACGGCAACCTTCTTGTCGGAGCAATGACAGACGAGTGTGCCGCCTGCGAAGTTTGCTGCCGCGGGTTTAGTGCCCTTATCAACCGCAGGATGAATAGAGATTGCGTTGGCCATTTTTAGTTCCTCCTTCTATATCTTTGGTCCGTACTGACAGCATCCTATAACGCATTTTCGTCCGTAACAATGAAATTTTCAAAATGTAAAAGAGCCAGGATTCTCGCATGCGCGGGAATGAAGCAACGAAGGCGAGGTGGCATCATTGCGGTTTTCGAGGAGTCGTATTGACGGCAATAATAATGCAGTAGTAGAAGGACAGTAGAGTGCAAAGTCGTATCTCGAGTAGAAAATGTCGTCAGAGGAACGCCTATGAAACGATCGTTTCCTGTCATTGACGCCGACGGTCACATCCTCGAACGTGATCGCGAGCTGAGGCAGTTTCTACCGGCTGAGTTTCGCGCCGTGCCGGGGAAGCGCGAATATCCGCTTTTCTCTTGGGATGGCTGGGCGCGGGGCGCGCTCTCGCCGCACCAGCGCGAGCATCCGAGCGTCGAGCTTTGGCTGCGCTTTCTCGATGCCACGGAAATCGCGCTGACGGTGCTTTATCCGAACGAGGGTTTGAACATTGGCTTGCAGCGCGATCGCGATTGGGCGGTGGCTTTGGCGCGGGCGTATAACGACTGGCTCCATCATGATTTCTTGAGTGTGAGTCCGCGTTTTCAGGGTGTCGCGTTGCTCGCGCCGCAAGAGCCAGTGGAGGCGGCCAAGGAATTGGAACGGGCCGTGCGCGAACTTGGCATGGTCGCCGGAATGTTACCCGGTGTGATGAGCCCGATGCGCGGTCTCGGACTGCCGGAGTTCGATCCGATTTACCAAATGGCCGAACGCCTCGACGTGCCGCTGGCGGTGCACAGCGGACCGGCGGTGGAGTTGGGACTGGACCACGTACAGTCTTTCGCCGGCGTTTATCCGCTGAGCCATCCGTTTGCGCAGATGCAGCAGCTGACCAGCATGATGATTTACGGCGTGTTCGAGCGCTTTCCCAAGCTGCGCGTGGCGTATCTAGAATCCGGTTGCGGTTGGGTGCCCTATCTGGCGGATCGTTTGGATGAGAGCTGGGAGCATCGCAGGAAGCGCTGGCCTTATCCGAGCCGACGATCGCCCAGTGAAATCATGCGCGGCGGCAATCTTTATTATGCTTGCGAACGGGAAGAAAAGACTTTGGCATCGGTGGCCGAATTGATCGGCGCGGGACAGTTGCTGTGGGCATCGGACTTTCCGCACGAACGGCCGTGGGAAGAGTTCAGCGGCGATATCGACACGCTGATCAATCGAAAGGATTTGCCGGAGTCGCTGACGCGCAAGATTCTTTTCGACAATCCGCGGCGGCTCTATAACTTGAAAATGGAAGGCTAGTTAACCGTTCAAAAGGTACAAGTTTCCAGGCGATTCATCTAGGGGAATTCGATGCGAGTTCTGATTACAGGAGCGGGCTTGATTGGCACGCACACGGCCAAAGAGTTGATCGAGCGCGGCGATGAAGTAACGTTTTTCGATTTCGCGCCCCAGACCCGATTATATCCGGCATGTCACGGGCAGAGACTTGCCGGTGATTCGCGGCGATATCCGCGATCTGGCGGCGCTGGTCGATGCGTTTCAACAAGTCCGGCCCGAGTGCGTGATTCATCTAGCGGCGTCGGTAGGCGAAGCGAACATCAACAACGTCTACGCCGGCTTTCAGATAAATCTCGTCGCCGCCATCAACGTCGCCGAGGCGGCGCGGCTCACCGGCGTGGGCCGGTTGGTTCACGCGAGCACGCAGGCGCTCTACGTCGGCGAAGATCCGAATGAGTTGCTTCATGAAGATTCGCCGATCGACTGTCGAGAGCGAGTCTATAACGCATCGAAATTGGGCTGCGAACATGTGCTGCGAACGTACGCTGCAAAACACAAACTCGAGTTGGCGTTGCTGCGCTTCGCGGGTGTGTACGGCTACCATTCCGTTGCCGGCGGCCCTGGAGTTGCCGTGCAGCAGGCGGTATGGGATGCGATGGCAGGAAAGGCGGTGACGCTCAATGTCTATGAGAGTGTCGATTTCATCTATGCCAAGGATCTTAGCCAACGGGATTGCTCTCGCCGTCCATACGTCGCCGCTGCCGCACCAAATATACAATCTCGGCAGCGGAACCCTCACCACGGTTGAGGACATCGAAGCCGCGCTCGGCAAAATCTTCCCGGACGTAAAAATGAGCCGAGGTAAACTGACCCCGGCGCGGCCGCGGATGGACATCTCGCGGGCGCGCGAAGAGCTTGGGTTCAATCCGGAATATAAGTTAGAGGCGGGACTACGCGATTATGTCGCTCAGTTGAAAAATTAGAGGCGGAAGGATGCGAAGAAGGATTTCTCGCTGGGCTCGAAATGACAGGATTCGCAAAGACCGCGAGAAGTTTTCCACCACGAAGGGCGCGAAGAACACGAAGTCAATCTGAGGAGGAGCAGGATTAATGAAGATCGCCGTCATCGATGATTACCAGAATGCTTTCAAGACGTTGAAGTGCTATCCAAAGCTCGCCGGCCACGAGGTGGTGATTTACACGGAGCCGGAAACGAACGTGGAAAAAATTGCCGAGAGATTGAAAGACGCCGATGCGGTGATACTCACCCAGCAGCGCACAGCGTTTCCGCGGGCGCTGATCGAGAAGTTGCCGAAACTGAAATTGATCGGCCAGACCGGACGGGCGGCAAGCCATGTCGATTTGGAAGCTTGCACGGATAGAGGGGTCGTCGTCTCGGCGGGCGGCTCGGGCAATTCCAACGCGACCGCCGAGCTGACTTGGGGATTGATACTTAGCGCGCTCAGAAATTTACCGTTCGAAGTAAAGCGGCTCAAAGAGGGCCGTTGGCAATCGACGCTCGGCATCGGCGTGAACGGCAAGACGCTTGGCATCTACGCTTACGGAAAAATCGGCAGCATCGTGGCGGGAGTGGGCAAAGCATTCGGCGCGCGCGTCGTCTGTTGGGGGCGCGAAGGATCCACCGGCCGCGCCAAAGCGGCTGGTTTTGATGTCGCCAAGAGCCGCGAGGAGTTTTTCGCCGAGTGCGATATCATCAGCCTGCATTTGCCGCTTAACAAAGACACGCGCGGCATCGTCACGCGCGACGATCTGGCGCGCATGAAACCGACGGCGTTGTTGGTAAACCCGAGTCGCTCCGGCCTGATCGCGAAGGGCGCGCTGGAAGAGGCGCTTAAAGCGGGCCGGCCGGGGAGAGCGGCGGTCGATGTTTACGACCAAGAGCCGGTGCTCGGCGCCGATCATCCGCTGCTCAAGATGGACAATGTAACCTGCACGCCCCATTTGGGTTACGTCACGCGCGAAAGCTACGAGGAATATTACGCGGTGGTGGTCGATGATATCGTCGCTTTCGCGGCCGGCAAACCCAACCACGTGCTGAATCCGGATGTGTTGGGCAAAAAATGATCAATGGGTTTGTTTTGCCGCCTTTTGCTGAAACATCAAGATGCTAGCCAGCATAAACGCAAGGAGAACTGCCGATGCAGAATAGCGACTGAATGCCAACCCGCCGGCGCTGCGAGGCTTGTCAAGAAAATCGCCGACTACAGCACCGAGAGGACGCGTGAGTATAAACGCACTCCAAAAAAGTAAAGTGCGCGATATGTTTGTCCAGTAGTACGCCGCAACAATGAGCGCCAGCAGAGCGCCGAATACGATCGCACCTCCCCCATAGCCAAGGCCAGCCGTGTCAGCCGTCCAATCGCCCAGCGCCGTGCCTAAGGTTTGGGAAAACATGATCGTCACCCAGTAGAACATCTCGGCCTTTGGAGAACTGACGGTATCGACCGATATCGTGCCAAGTGACCGATACCAGATGGCCAAAGATGCCATCAGCAGGGCAAACAATAGCGAGGATCCCCCAGCATAACCGACCCCAAGAGAGCGGTCCGCGAAATCCGCCAAGGTTGTCCCGACTGTTGTTGTTGCAATGATCGTTGCCCAGTAGAGGAATGGGTGAAAGCCCTTTGCCCTGATTTGAGCAACTACAGCGACTAAAAAGATTGCTGCGAAAATTGCCGTTGCAACAAGATAGCCCAGGTTCATCGACATGGACACTGCGTCGCCACCGGTTTCACCCAGTGTCGTAGCAGCGATTTTGATGATCCAGAAGACCAAAGTAACTTCTGGAACCTTGCTCACGGTGCGTTCGAGAGTGTCGCTCATGCGGCGATCCTTTTCTTGCCAGCGCTGTTCATTCAGGTGTCCTGGAGTGCCGGACTGGCTGGACGGCCTCGGCATCCGATACATGTAACTCGATTTCGATCGCAAATCTGCGCCTTTCTCCCGCCTTTCATAATTGTAATCCTGGCGAAATGTTTCGGCGGGATTCGTTGGGCCATAGGGGCAAGAAGGACAAGTTTTCGAAAGGGCATCGATCGAAACTTAGTGCGATGGAGCGATCTCTTAGGGAGCGACGCTTGCTCAAAGAGCAACGAGCTTGTTAAATCTGTTTACTCTGGCGATGAATGTTCCGCTTGGTCCCAGTTGAGTTCGCTGCGTCTTTAAGGGTAACTTTTAAGCAACAACAGAGTCGGCGGTTTTCCAATGCGGATCCTCGTTGTAGAAGATGACAAGAAAATCACCTCGTTTGTGGTCAAAGGCTTAAAGGAAGCGGGGTTCGCCGTCGACTGCGCCGACAATGGCGAGGACGGTCTAAGAATGGCCCTGAAGGCGCCGTATGACGCAGCGGTGATCGATGTGATGCTGCCGAAGCTTGACGGGCTCAGCATCATCGAGCGCTTGCGGACGGAGAAAATTTTTACGCCCGTTTTGATATTGAGCGCCAAGCGTTCCGTCGATGATCGGGTCAAAGGACTCCAGACCGGCGGCGATGATTATTTGACCAAGCCGTTTTCCTTCAGCGAGCTTCTGGCGCGCGTGCAGGCGCTGATTCGCCGATCGAGCCGTGAACCCGAGCCGACCCGGCTTGAAGCGGGCGGTTTGTCGATGGATTTGTTAACGCGCGAGGTGAAGCGGGGCGAGACCAAGCTCGATCTGCAGCCGCGCGAGTTTAGGCTTTTGGAATACTTGATGCGCAACCCCGGTAGAGTCGTTTCGAAGACCATGATCATCGAACACGTCTGGGGTTACGACTTCGATCCGCTGACCAATATCGTCGACGTGCTGGTTTCCCGGTTGCGCCACAAGGTGGACCGCGACTTCGAGAAAAAACTGATTCAGACCCACCGGGGAGTGGGCTATGCCCTCAAGATTTTTTAATCGCCTGCACAAAACTCTCGCTTTCCGGCTCACCTTCTGGTACTCCGCGATTTTCATTTTGAGCTCGCTGACGCTTCTCATCGTCTCTTATCTATTTGTGTTTTCCACCGTGCGCGACAATCGGAGCGCGATCGAAGCGCACTTATCAAAGTACCAGTCGTTGGTCGAGAGCCGCGGCATCGGCGCGCTCGAAAGCGTCATTCAGCAGCAGCGCGCTCCCAGCCGGCGCAGCACGTTTTTCGTTCGGATCGTCGATGCGAATAACGCCACTCTGCTGCTGAGCCATCCATGGCTCTGGGAGAAGTTCGATTTCGCGCGGGCACCAAACGAAGCTGAGGGTCGTTGGCATTACTACACTTCCAGAAAAGACGGCGGCCTGTTGGAGGTCGCCTCGGTCCGACTCACAGACAAAAAATTGTTGCAAGTGGGTAAGAGCATCCCGGATCGCGAAGAAGTGCTGGAACGTTTTCGCGAAACGCTGCTGGCGACGATCATCCCCATGGTTCTCATCGGCGTGGCCGGCGGGACATTTTTGGCTTTTCGCGCCTTGCGGCCGATCCGTAATCTCAGCACGGTGACGCGATCGATCGTCGATACCGGCCGCTTCGACGCTCGGGTTCCCGCCAATGAGGCGGGTGACGAGCTCAATGAGCTGGTCGTTCTATTCAACCAGATGTTGGCGAAGATCGAAGCTTTGATTGCCGGCATGAAAAACGCCCTGGACAACGTCGCGCACGATCTGCGCACGCCTGTGACTCGCCTTCGCGGCATGGCCGAGCAAGCGCTCAGGTCCGAGGCGGGCGAGGGGGCCATGCGCGAAGCGCTGGCGGACTGTTTGGAAGAATCCGAGCGGGTTGTCACCATGCTCAACACGCTGATGGATATATCCGAAGCGGAAACGGGAACGACAAAGCTTTCGATCGACGATGTAAATTTATCGGCGCTGGTCGAAGAGGTAGTGGAGCTTTACGAATACGTCGCCGAAGACAAATCCGTTGCGCTGTCGACGCGGGCGCCGACCCATCTTTATTTGCGCGGCGACCGCGGGCGGCTACGGCAAGTCATCGCCAATCTCGTCGATAACGCAATCAAGTACACCGCCGGCGGTGGACGCGTGGAGATCGAAGCGTTTCAAAAAGATGAACAAGCGGTTGTGATTGTCCGAGACACGGGTATCGGCATACCGCCCGATGAATTGCCGCGAATTTGGGATCGGCTTTTCCGCGGCGATAAAAGCCGCTCGCAGCGGGGTCTCGGCCTCGGCCTGAGTCTGGTCAAAGCGGTCGTCCAAGCGCATCAAGGCCAGGTCGAAGCCTCTCCCAATCCTGCCGGAGGCTCCGTCTTCGCGCTCTATTTGCCGCTTAGCCGCGCGGCGTAATCGAGCCACGGCTCAAACCCTTCAAAAATGTAATCTTCGTGAGAGCTCTGGGCAACGCTTTGGCGTTACTTCGCGGCGGGTGCAGCGTAAAACTTTAACAATGCATCTTGTGTCGCGGAGATTTGTGCGTGAGTGGAGCAGACGGAACAAAAATGGCGTTTCGTTACAGGTTAAGATGCGCGCGTGGTGATCTTCTCCCGCGTTTTCTGAACCGGCGCGGCTACCGGCTCAGTCCCCGATAACGTCACCAATCCGGCGAGCTATTGGACCCTCGGTTTAATTATTTTTTGTCTGTGCGTCCTATTCTCCCACTTGGGAACTGCCGTGCTGTTCGAACCCGATGAGGGGAGAAACGCCGAAATCGCCAGAGAAATTCTATTACTCAAGGACTGGGTGACGCCGCACTACGACTTCATCCCGCGCCTCGACAAGCCGATCAGCTATTTTTGGCTGGTGGCTCTGTCGTTTCGCCTGTTTGGTCTTTCTGAATGGTCAGCGCGCCTCCCGTCCGCTTTGGCGGCGTTTGCTTGTCTATCCGTTACCTATGCGCTCGCTCGCGCAATGTTTGGCCGTTGGGCCGCGCTCTGGAGCGTTCTCGTTCTGCTGACCAGCATCGAGTTTTTTGCTTTTTCCCGCATCGTAATTTTGGACATGCTGCTCACTTTCTTCTTCACGCTCGCGCTCTGCACTTTTTTTTGGGGACAGCGCGAAGTCCTGGCCGGGAAAAGAAGACTTTATTTTTCAGTCATGTATGTTGCGCTGGGCGCGGCGACCCTCGTCAAAGGGCCGATCGGTTTCCTTCTTCCGGCAGCGGTGATTTTTTTCTATCGATTTCTTACGAAACGCTGGGCGCTTCTACGTAGACTGAATTTGCCTTTGGGACTGGCGCTCTTCATGCTCACGGCCGTGCCCGGGTCTGTGACGGCTGAATCGCGCAATCCGGGATATCTTCGTCACTCCTTCTGGGAAGTTCTTACGAAGCGCATGGGCGCTTCTGCGTAAACTAAATTTGCCTTGGGGGCTGGCGCTCTTCGTGCTCACGGCCGTGCCCTGGTATCTGATGGCTGAATCCAGCAATCCGGGATTTCTTCGTCACTTCTTCTGGGAAGAAAACCTCGCCCGTTTCGCAACCATGCGCTTCAACCGGAACCAACCCTGGTACTTTTTTCTTTTGATTTTGCCCATCGGGTTTTTCCCGTGGACGGCGCTCTTGCCGGGGGCATTGGTCGGTTTCTGGAAGCGCCAATTCGACGACAGGCGATTGTTTCTCCTCTTATGGGCGGGGCTGCCGCTCATTTTTTTCTCGCTGTCGTTAGCCAAAATGCCGCACTACATTCTACCGATCTATCCGCCGTTGGCGATCATCGTGGGCGCAAGTGTTGCCGGTATATGGGAAGACTCCACGCCAACGTCTCGGCGGCTGCTGCCAATGTTTCCGGCCTTTGTTTTTTTTCTCTTGTCCTTCGTCGTAACGATGGTAGCACTCCGATCTGATTTCTTGCCCATCGGTCTTCAAGCCTATGTGCATGCTGCTTTCCCCGTCCCGCCCGTGTCGCTGGTTACGGGTCTGGTCATCCTTTCGATATTAATTCTATTATCCGCGCGTTGGGGATATTTGCGACAGCAAGTCTGCCTCTATCCGGTTACGGCTTTGAGCTTTGCGCTGTTGGTCCTGGCGTCGGCGCCGATTACTGCCGCAGTGGCGACGAATCGCTCTTCCGACCAGCTGGCCCAAAAAGCGGCGCACCTAGTTGGAGCAGAAGATCAGCTCGTTCTCTATGATTGTTATTTCTCAAGTCTGCCGTTTTATCTCGATATCCAGAGACCGATCCGGGTGGTTTGGTCGGGTAACAAAAGCACCGTGTTAGGCAGCGATTATGTGGCGCTGAAACGACCCGAGCCTGCGCCGGGATACGGGAAGGTGTTGTACAGCTATGAAGAATTCGCGGAGCAGTCGAAAGGGTCAAAGCATTCATTCGTAGTATTTATAAATAGCCGAAACCTGCCCCGGTTGGAGAAGCTGCTCGCACGCACCAGCAGAATCGCTCCTACAGGTGGGCGACACTGCTGTGGTGAAATTCAATTGAGGCAAGAGCATTCTTATCGCGCTGCTAGTTAGTTCAGTCACAATCAGTTGTGGGATGTTTGGCAAAAAAGAAACGGTCGTCACTATTACGCAGGTACCGGCACCCGTGAGAGCCGCCATTGAAAAGGTGACGACTGGTAGCAAAATTAAGTCAATCGAGAAAATAGAGCGCAACGGCAAAGTGACTTACGAAGTCGAGTATGAGAAGGAAGGAAAAGAGCTTGACGCGTATTTTACTGAAGACGGTACACAGGTCAAAGCTGCGCAATAACCCCAGCACGCGCACAGTCAATTAGGACAATGCACGGCGGCTGAAATAAAGCTAGATGCGGTTTTCCGAAAGCCGGCGGCCACCATCAGCGTCTCGGATTGAGCCGCCGGTTGTTGGACGCAAACCGGAAACCCGCAATCGCTGTTTACTCTAGCTGGCATAAAAGAGAATTAATGATGTCGCCTGAGCACAGATACTTAAATTTCGCGTTGATTGTATCGATGCTCTTTCTGATGTTTGCCCCAAACGCTGCGGCCGAGACCGCGAAGGAGCAACTTCAAGGTAGCATGGATCGCGTCATCGAAGTTCTCCGGACCATCCGAAGCCCCGAAGACATTGAGAGAAACAGGAATTCTCTGCGGGAGATCCTTCTGGTCCGCTTTGATTTTGCGGCAATGGCGAAGGAATCGCTCGGGACTCGGTGGAATGATCTGAAGGGCAAGCAGAAAGAATTTGTATCGGTGTTCACTGACTTTGTCGAACACTCCTATATGAGCACCCTCGGTTCTTACCGAGGTGAAAAAATAGTTTATGACCGCGACCGGTCGGATGGAGAATCGGCGGAAGTCGACACGCGGGTTGTTGGCGGCGAGGGGAATCCGATCAAAATCGAATACAAGCTCCATCTCACGGATGGACAGTGGATGGTCTACGATGCGGTTATCGATGACGTCAGCCTTGTTGGAAATTATCGGTCTCAGTTCGCGAGAATTCTTCACAGGGCCTCGTTGGAGGAACTGATTCAAACCCTGCACGCTAAGGCATCCGGCCATTAGTTGAAAGCGGTCGGTTGCCTGACGGCTCATAGGGCCGAGCTCTCAAGTAGGTGCGGCAAGCCACTCCGTGGTGGATCATTCGACAGTTCGATATGAATAAGGGTGACCTACTGATCGCCAGTAAATGGGTCGGTTTGCTGTTCGCGGTTTTCCTTCTAACGGCAGCGGGCGCCGATCGCGTCGTCGTGATTGAGGACTGGTTGGCCCAGGCGGTGAGCCGAAAAGGAATTCCTTCGGGCTGGAAGGGCGAAGCCTTTGGACAGCGTGCCGATTACGATTTCACGATCGAGCAAGGCGACGGCAGGCGGGTTATCCACCTACAGAGTCGAGACGAGCATTCGACCATCGCAAGAGACATCACAGGCAAAGTGAACTTGAAAGAAACCCCGATTCTGGAATGGACCTGGAAGGCGACCATTCTCCCGACGGGCGGCGACTTACGGCGGAAAGAAACCACGGATATGGCAGCCCAACTCTACGTCGTATGGCCGCGGTTTCCCGAACTCCTTCGCTCGCGGACCATTGGATATGTCTGGGATGCGACGACTCCGGTCACAACGATTGTGCAGAGCCAGAAGACCGGGACGGTCACGTTTGTGGTGATGCGGTCCGGCTCGGGAGATCTCGGTAAGTGGCTTACGGAACGTCGCAACGTCGTCGAAGATTATGCGAAGATCTATGGCGAATTCCCCGATAATCCCGGTGCCATTACGATTTCGATCGACACGAATGACACCCACTCGACGGCCGAATCCTTTATGGGGCCGATCGTCTTTCGCGCACAGTGAGAAGCGCTTTCATCGCATTGTCGATATAGCCGCAGATTTTATAGTTTGCCCCGATTCGTTCTGTCAGACGTGACCGGTTACACGTGCTACGAGAATCATTAATCCTCGTGGCTGGTAAGTTTGATTGTTGCGATTCGCCTCCGCCTTCCGTTAGATGAGCGAGCCGAGATTTCTAACGTTAAGTTCAGTGGCAGCCGAAGGCGGTCCACTGGAACGAAGGGTTAGGCGCTCCGCTCAGTTCTCTTCAATTTTGCGGTCATTCAAAGGCTGTACAGGACGCGCGTTCATGTTGTAGAGCTTGCGAAAGGCTGCGATCTGGGCTTTTGACACTTCGACCGGCTGCTTCAGCACCTGCCAGCGAACACCCTCGCTACAGGGTGGCGTGGTTAGAGAGCCGATGTACCTAAAGTAGCCGTGTGCGGCGGGTAGAAGCTCGGCGGCACTGAGATTGGCGCCGAGTGTTTTCTTGCTGCCTTCAGTTTGTGGTAGGTTTTTAAACACGGGGCCGAGGGCAGTATTGGCTCTTCCCTCCGTGAGCATCACAGCAACAACCGCCAATTTTCCCTCGGTACTTTGGTGCACCAGATGAGCCTCCATTGGGTACGCCTTGCCGTTAATCTTTTCCTCGCTCGGCGCGTGAAAGTGGAATTGCACAAGCCTGTATGGGACACCGTCTAAGTTCAGCACGCCACCATCGACAAGATTCACCTGAATGGTATGTCCATTATTGACAACCTCAGCACTGCTCTTCGTGTACTTGAAATCAAGGGCAGGCAAGGCGCTCTTTTTCGCGTTGCGAATGTCGATGGGGGATTGCTCTTTGCCGAGCTTGCATGCGGAAAAGCCAGCCTCCATATCGCCCCACTTTTTGGGTCCGTGTTCGCCGCCATATCCCCAATGGGGTGCTTCGTCGGCCGCATGTGCGACGAATGCCACAGTAATCAGCAAACCGGTAGCTACAACAGATCGTATTTTCATGTTGAGCGTCCTTAACACATCGAAATGTGAATTATCCCCACCTTGGTACTGCACGCCGCCTGACCAGGAATATACAGAACGGCTTTTGCGCATCTTATTATCCGCCAAGGTCGTCTGCAAGCCGAGAGCCGATCCACTGAGACTGGATTCTTTCGCTGTGCCTGTTTTGTGCTAGTCGTATCGACAACGACCAGCAATCAGGGACACAGAAGAAGGCAGAGCTCACTAAGCTAACGCACGATTGCTATTCCACCAAGGATCAATCCCTAATTAGAGGTATGCGTGAATTGCTACCGGCGAAGCGGCTCGTCAGAGGATCGTGATCCTTCGTTCATGTGTCGGATGCTGGAGTTTCGAATTCTGTTTGTCTGAGTTCCGGTTAGTCGTTTGGAGACGATCTGGGGAAAACTCGAAATCAAGTGCACGTGTCGGTCCTGTTCATCCTACTA
>CAVWLW010000060.1:0-15694 GCA_963755715.1 uncultured delta proteobacterium | reverse complement strand
GACGGTGTTGGAAATAAATTACCAGATCACCTTCAATCGCTGGCTCTCGATAACGCCCGATGTGCAGTATGTAATCCGGCCCAACGGCAGCAGCGCAATCCGAAACGCATTTGTGTTGGGCACTCAAGTGGCAATTAATTTTTAGAAGATCAGAGTTTTTCGCGCGAAGGCGTGGTTCCTCTAAGTCGTCGAGAGCCATCGTTTTCGCGTCAAAGCTCTGTTGAGTGCACTCGAGAGACCGATTGGCACGGCACGTTAGGCTCCCGAAGCCGGTCACATTACACTTGAAGGTCCTAGGCGCGGCGTTTACGGCCGCATTCGTTTCAACTTGATGCGTGGGGCGGAGGTCCAGGCAAGGCGGATTTACCCCTGCGCAGTGGGACGGATAACTATCTCGTTCACATCAACATCGGCCGGCTGCTCGATCGCGAACGCAATAGCGCGGGCGATCGCATCCGGCGGCATCGCGAACTTGTCTCGGGACGCGGCGATCTGGGCTTTCACCTCCGGATTTGTCATACCTTCCGCGAAGTTCGTCTGGACGAAGCCAGGCGAAATGATCGTCACGCGCAGCTTATCACCGGCCTCCTGGCGCAAACCCTCGGAGATGGCGCGCACGGCGAACTTCGTGCCGGAATAGACCGACTGGTTCGGTACAGTCTTATGCCCTGCTGTAGAAGCGATGTTGACGAAATGTCCGAAACCCTGCTTGCGGAAAACAGGCAGCGCTGCGGCGATGCCGTACAGAACACCTTTGATGTTGATGTCGATCATCTCCTCCCAATCCTTGACGCGCAGGTCGTCGAGGGGAGAAATCGGCATGATGCCGGCATTGTTGACGAGAACGTCAAGCTTGCCGTACCGCTCACATGCCAAGTTCACGAGGTTGGATAAGTCTTCGCGCCGTTTTACGTCCGTGCGTGCATAGACCGCCTCGCCGCCCGCTCTCACGATACGGTCAGCGAGAGCCTCAAGGCGATCCAATCCGCGCGCGCCGAGTACGACCTTCGCACCGCGTTCAGCGAGCAAGAGCGCAGTCGCCTCGCCTATACCGCTGCTTGCGCCCGTGATTACGACGACCTTGCCTTCGGTTCCTGACATAAAGTTTCCTTTTCACGGCTAACGCGATGCCGCTGAGCCGTTAACGGAAATGAAATAGTTACTCAGCAATCTCATCAGCGGCTCAAGCGGCGGGTTAGGTCCGCGCACGCGAGACTCAATTTCCATCAGTACCGAGCGTATCCGCAAGATTTCTGTACGCCTTGACCTCAATGACATTGTGGCTCGTGTCCTGCAGATAGAACTTGGCCTGCTCCTCCGACGTACCGCTGAGCAGGACCGCAGGCTCAGATAGAAATGAAACCCCCAAGGCCCGAATGCGCGCCGCCTCATGCTCCCACTCCGCCCAAGGAAGGATGACGCCAAAGTGACGCTTGCCCTGGCGCTCCAAAGGAAGAACCTCTTCGGGCCTCCGTTGCAACGTAATCTGGTGGCCCCACAGGAGGACGTCTAGCCACTCGTCGTTTTCTCGACCTGTTCTCGCACCAAGCACCTCGACATAAAATCGCTTCGCCGGCGCAAGCTCACTGACCGGAATGGAGAGATGGAAGATATGCCGCTCGCTCATATCAGGACCTGTCCCGTGCGGATCTCAACGTTTAAGCTCAGCGGCGTTTGCCGCAACACCAACGTTCATATCTGCGCCGAAAACCTTTAGCGGCAAATGTCCGCTGCAGCGCATTGTTGTGCGGCATTACGCGACGCGTTGCATGATTTGGATAAGGTTTCCGCACGTATCATCAAACACGGCAATGATGACTTCGCCTGCTGGCGTCGGTTTTTGAGTGAACTCGACGTTCAGCGATTGAAGCCGATTAAACTCTCGTTCGATGTTGTCTACCTCGAACGACGTAAAGGGAATTCCGTCTTTTTTTAGAGCCTGTTTAAACGGTGGCACGGCGCTGTGGGCACTTGGAGGCAAATCCAGATTTGACAGCAATCAGGTCACCCGCATTGACCGTGAGCAAGAGTCCATGTTCCTGAGCCGAGGACAATATGCGCACCTTTGTTACGCAGTTCCCGTACTGCAGCAATCCTAAGACGGCAACTCGGCACTCCTTCGTTATTCCGGGCACTCCAAAATATTCGATACCCGCCATCTCGTATTTTGCGCGTCGAATCACGATCCCTCTACTGTGATTGCAACGCTCGCGTCCGCTGCCGCGATCGCGCCGCATCCAAACTCTTAATCGATTCTGCTCGCCTTTCCCACGTTCACAACAGTGCGGAAGGATACCCTAGATTCAAATGGGGTGGATTATACGCGACGGGTCTAAATTCTGGCAACCCCGGTCTTATTGTCGTGAGTCATGTGGTCCACGTGTTGCCCCGCGTTTCGCCTAAGACTTGCTTCTTTGCTTGATCCGCTGATTGAGCGACTGCAAGACTCCCGCGTCTACCGCGGCGATCACATCTATTGCTGCATCAAGCTCTTCTTCCGTCATCCCCGCTTTCCTTGCGTCCGCAAGGCGCCGATCCACTCATGGATCGCAGAGCCGCATCATCGCAACGGTGAGACCGATGAGCATCTTTTCCTGTTCGGTTGAGCAATTCCGAGACGCGCGAACGAGAGTCGCGGCGCGTTTTAGGATGAGCGACGTGTTTTCCGCGTTCGCTCCGTCCTTTTGTTATGCTTCTTGCCTATCGAGTCACGCGCAGCGTACAGCGCCTCAGGAGCGATATCGACACCGTTCGGCCAAGCGAGTGTTCCCGCTTCGATAAAAAATTTCTTAAAAAGCTTCAGATCCTTGAGAGGTTCGAACACCGGGCCCTTGAACCATTGAGAAACATCGATGCGCTTCTCAGTTCCATCATCGAAGCGAGCTGAAACAATAAATCCGCTTATATGACGCGCTTCGATTACTTGCGGCAGATAACTCATAAAATTACTCCAATGGCTCGATTCGATTGAGCGGGCGTCCCCTCTCAACGTTTCTCCAATTTATCATGAGCTCAAGTCTATGACGACGAGCCCAATCACGCACCAGTTTCCGAGCCGTCCCGGAAGAAATATTTCCATTCACAAGTTGACCGTCAAAATTGAAAGTCGCCTTCTCGCCCTGAAACTCGACATGGAAATGCGGAGGATTGTGATCTCCGAAATACATTCGGATAATGATTCCGAAAAACGTTGAAATAATCGGCATGACTGTCTTTTAGCAGAATCGAGTATTCAGGCATAACCGCTAATAAACGGAGAATGATCGCCCATTTCGTCGTCCTTACGATGCCCTTTCTTCATATCTGAGTTCCGATGTGTACTGTACCTCGGCACTTCAGAGTTTATGTCTTGTTCCTCTGCTTGATGCGCTGATTCAACGATTGCAGCACCCCGGCATCGACCGCGGCGATCACATCGACCGCAGCCTCCAATTCTTCTTCCGTCATCCCCGCTTTCCTTGCGTCCGCAAGGCGCCGGTCAACTCATGGATCGCAGAGCCGCATCATCGCGACGGTGAGACCGATGAGCATCTTCTCGCGCTCGGTGAGACATTCGACGGCGTGGGCATCGCGGTAAAAGGTTCGGAAATCGGCTTTCTTCAAGATCGATCGCTCCTATCAGACAGGGGCGCAGCATGCTGCGCCCCTACGAATCCATATAATCTTTAGGCCGGCTTCACGCCCGTGATCAGCGCGAAGGAAAAACTTCCCTTCACGTGGGCATGATCGCCGTGCGAGTGCCAGGTGAAATAGTTTTTCTTCATGCGCTCGGCCAGCTCCGGCGCTTCCTTTTCCAACTCCAGCGCGGCTTCGAGCCAGTGTTGTCCGGTGGGAATGCCGTCCATGCCTTCCTGATTGAAAGAATAAGAAAGAACGTTGCTGCGCGGCACGCGGTAACCGGCTTTGGTCAGCAAACGCTGAATGCTGTTCGAGGTGTGAAAGCGAAAGTCTTCGCCGTGGGTGCGGCGAAACACTTGGTTGATCTTGGTTTCGAGCGCGATATCGATGGCGTCCTTGGCTTCCTCGATGATCGGATCGAGCACGACGAAGCGGCCGCTGTTCTTGAGCACGCGCAGCACCTCGCCCACCACGCCGGCGGCATTGCCGAAATGATGCAGGCTGAAGGAGACAAACGCCCGATCGAACGTGTTGGTCTTGAACGGCAGCTTATCGGCCTCGCCGGCGCTCTGCAGATAGCTTGGAATCGGTTCCTCATGGTGATGGCCGACGTCGAGCATCGCCTGGGCCTGGTCGACGCCGATGATTTTCCCGCCTTTGATCTGCTTGGACAGCGGCCGGGCCACCCGTCCGGTGCCGGTGGCGACGTCGAGCACCAACTCCTCGCCCTTGAGCGTGAGCATTTCGATCAATTTGTCCGTCAGGGAAGCTGCGGATACCGGACAACCCGCGCCGGTCGAAGTCGGCGGCGTGCGCCGGATCGTGAAAGCGCGTCTTGTGGTCGTGGCCGTGACCGTGGGAGGAGCCGTGTTCGTGCTCGTGATCGGAATGGCCGTGCCCGTGTTCGTGACCATGGGAATGCGGATGGTCCGTGCTCGTGATCGTGGTCGTGACTGTGTTGGTGCTCGCGATCGTGCGAATGACCGTGATCGGGCGCGTGCGTGTGTTCGTGCTCATGCCCGTGAGAATCACCGTGCTCGTGGCCATGATCTTGGTCGTGATTGTGCGCGTGCTCGCCTTTGTGCTCGTGTTTGTGTTCGTCCGCCATTTTCCTGTTTTCCTATTCTTTGAGAGTTATTCCCTGTTTTACTTGCTACCGTTCAAAGTTATCCCAGATTACTCTCTTCGTTCAAGCCGCTTAGATTGCCTGCCGATTCTTTAAATCAGTACTCGGAAACTGAACGGTCTTCTGATAAAAGCGTTAACGAGCGGGTTGGCCTCGAATAGGATTCCAGCGCGCCGCCCACGCGTGTGAAAAAATCAACTCATGTCGCAATCATCCCAGACTCGTTCAGATTGCTTGGGCGAGCCATTCCAGCCCTTGATTTCTCAGGCGATAGAGCGCAACTGGATTAGCCTCCAGCAGCGTGTTCTTTTCGATCGACTGGATGCAGTAGAAAGCCGGACGTGAAGCCACCGAAGAAAAAGCCAGCGGCCAAAGGCGTAAAGAAAGCGCCAGCCCCGCCAATTTTGCCGAGGCGGGCAAAATCAACAGCGGACGGTGCTGATGACCCCGTCCGCCTTCTTATCGAAAACGCCAAGGACTACGCCATCTGCATGCTCGATCCGAGTGGACGCGTGGCTAGTTGGAACATTGGCGCCGAGCGGCTTACGGGTTATCGGCAAGATGAGATTTTCGGCAAACCCTTCTCGTGCTTTTATTCCGCCGAGGAGATTCAGCGCCGCCGGCCGGAGTTTGTCCTCAAGACGGCAGGGGCCCACGGTCGCTATGAAGAACAGACCTGGCGGGTCCGGAAAGACGGCTCGCGCTTTTTTGCCAATGTGCTCATCACCGCAATGCGGCGCGCAAAAGGAACACTGACGGGTTTTTCGCTGATCACCCGGGATCTCACCGACGTTAGATTCGCGGAAATCGCCAGAGGGATCTATGAATCGTTTCCCGACGCTATCGCGGTGATCGACCGTCACGGAAGAATTACCCAGATGAATGCCCAGGTCGAGGCTATTTTCGGCTACAGCCGCAACGAGCTGCAGGACAAACCTGTGGAGTTCTTAATGCCCGAGCGATTTAGAGAACGGCACGTCAAACACATCACCGGCTACATCGCCGATCCGCGCATGCGACCTATGGGAGTCGGTTTGGAACTGTTCGGTCAGCGCAAAGATAAGAGTGAATTCCCTGTAGACATTATGCTGAGTCCGATGACTACGGAGAGCGGCAGCATGGTGATTGCCGTTGTGCGCGACGTCACGGCACCCAAACAGGCAACGGAAAGCGCACGGAAAACCAATGAGGAGCTGATGGCGTTGGTCGCTGAACTCCAACGGCGTGAAAGCGAAATGCAGGCGCTCATCAGCATGGACGATCTCCTGCAGAGCTGCACCGCTCAAGACGAAGCGTATAAGGTAGTTGGCCTGGCCGCCGGCGAGCTCTTTGCCGGGCAGACCGGATGCCTGGCAGTTTTGCATGCGTCGGGTCAATATCTTGAGATGGTTGCGCGCTGGGGCGAGCGGCCGCTCGGCCAGCCGATCTTTTCACTGGAGGATTGCTGGGCGCTGCGCCGGGGTCAACTGCATGAAGTCACCGATCCCCAGGCTGGCTTGTTGTGCCGTCATTTTGTCAGCCAACCGGAGACTAGCTACCTGTGCGTGCCGTTGACCGTGCAAGGCGAGACATTGGGAGTGTTTTGTCTCGTCGGCGCTCCCGCCAAGAGGAGTCACCATCAGGTCAGCCAGCTACAATTGGCTGTGACGGTGAGCGAAGCCATCAAGTTATCCTTGTCCAATTTGAAGCTCCGCGAGGAACTACGCGCGGAGGCGATTCACGATCCGCTGACCGGGTTATTTAATCGGCGCTATTTGGAAGAAACTTTGCCGCGCGAGCTGCATCGTGCCCAGCGCGCCCATTCCCCGCTCTGTGTCGCGATGCTCGATTTAGATAATTTCAAACGCTTCAACGATACTTACGGTCACGATGCCGGTGACTCGCTGTTGCGCGAGTTGGGACGACTGCTGCTGGGAAAATTACGTAAGAGCGATATCTCATGCCGCTACGGCGGGGAGGAGTTCGTTTTGGTTCTGCCCGATTCATCCGCAGCCGATGCCAAGCAGCGCATGGAACAGATCCGCGCCCAGATCAAGGAACTGCAGATTCCCCATGGCGAGCAACAGCTCCGCGCGATAACCGTATCGGCCGGCGTTGCGCAGGCGGAGGATCCTGCCCCCAACCCAAGCCAATTACTGCGCGCAGCCGACACGGCCTTGTATGCAGCGAAAAATGCCGGGCGTGACCGTGTGATGGTTTATCAAGCAAAGCCCAGTCGCAATCGATAGCAGCACTCCCGCTCCTTGCCGTCATGTTTGCGCGAGTTTCAGAGCATTTTTGAGTTCGCGATTTCACCTTGCGGGCAGCGATCACATTCCTGTTGCCAGTTTCTAAAACCACACACTATCGTCGCGCCATTCCTTCCATGATCTCCCACTGCTCGTCGGTTACCTTCATGATCGACAGGCGCGAGTTGCGCACGAGATCGAAGTTGGCGAGCTTTTGATCTGCTTTGACTGTCGCCAAGGTCACCGGCTTGGCCAAGGCCTGTACCGCTTCGATGTCGACGACCAGCAGCTTGGGATCTTCCTTTTCCGGATCCGGATATGCGCCGCCGAGCGCGCGGCCACGCCGACCGCCGGCTTTCTCGTCGCCGGTATGGTAAATGAAAATCTGCTCGCCTTTTTTGATGTCTTTTACATTTTTGAGCGCGAGATTGTTCGCCACGCCGTCCCACATGGTCTTTTGTCTTTTTCCAGTTGCTGATACGAATAAACCTACGGTTCCGTTTTAAATAACCAACGAGTTGCCATGCTTCTCCTCCTCAGATCTGCTTATAATATAGCAGCCGTCCGCAAATACAAACTCCGATAGCGGCCTATGTTGAATTCGCTAGGGTCGACAACGACATGAGGGATTCGTCATCTCGAGCGAAGTGAGAGATCTTTCGAGCCCATCGAGCCAGAGCTCCTCGCGATGCGCATCTAACTGCCAACCGGCGGCGTCCTCAGCAATTCGTCGACGCCTTATCTCAAGTTGAAGATCTGCTTCCAAATCTTTTCGTATTTGGCAAACTCGCGGTATTCCTTCTCGCCCAAGCCATAAACCGTCGTGAGATCGATGGGCTCGGCGGGTTCGACTTTTGGATTTGCCGGTACGCGGCCTTCGATGCCGAAGGCTTTCTGTCCTTCGTCCGAAGCGGCCCAGCGATGAAACAACCACGCCGTGTTCGGGTGCGGCGCATTTTTAAACACCGCCGTCGCGCTGATCAAACCGACACCGAGAGAGCGCAGATAATTGAGCTGCGCGCCTTTATGCATGCGCGGCAACAGATGATGCGTATAGCAGGTTAGACAAACGGAGCCCTGCCCGGCCATGAGGAGTTCCACCAATTGCGGATGGCCGCTGTGAAACTCGACGCCATTGGCAGCGATTCTTTTAAACAAGGCGATCGCCTTATCGCTGCTTTTATATTTCTGTTCGGCGATGGCGATCAAAACCTCGGCGTCCCGCGGCTCGGCCAGGAGCTTGCCTTTCCATTTCGGCTCGGCGAACTCTTCGAAACTTTTTGGCTCGTCCGCTTTGCTGACCAACTGTGTGTTCCAGGCCACCACCAAAGTATTGAAACGCGTCGCCAGCCAGTAAGAACCTTTGAGATGGCTCGCGTATGCGTCGGCTTCCGGCGGCAGCTTTTCAAGCACCAGAC
The DNA here is from genome assembly GCA_963755715.1 of uncultured delta proteobacterium. Lineage (GTDB taxonomy): Bacteria > Desulfobacterota > Binatia > UBA9968 > UBA9968 > DP-20. The sequence continues at coordinate 7,304 of CAVWLW010000060.1, read as the reverse complement.
CTTGTTCATGCACCTGCATGACGTTTTCGAGGTTCATGTGAAACACGTCGCCGATGGTTCTGCCTCCCCGCGCTTCGGAGATCGCCCGCGCCACGATCTTATCGGAGCTCGCGCCGGTGTTGACCGTCTTGATCCCGGGAAAGCGTTTTTCGAACACCGGCAAAACTTTCACTGCAGTATCCGGCGTCAAAGTGCCATAGACGTTCAGCGTGCCGCCTTCCTTCAAGGCCTGCTTGTAAGTGTCGTCGATGCTCTGGGCATGACCGGAGAGCGCGAGGGAAAAAACCGCCGCGCACAGAACTACGAGACAACAAATACTTCGCACCGAGGCTTCGCCGTTTGACAGCATTGGACCTCCGGATTCTCAAGGGTATTCCTTCGTAACAAAGCGCTATTCGAGTTGTCAAGAAATGAGACTCAGCCGAGCAATAGCACGGCTTGACGCCAAGCCTCGATCCCTGTATCAGTCCCGTACCATGAAGAAAATGAAAGCTCTCATTTCGTTTTTTTTCGCGCTGTTCTTCACACAGGGTTATTCTTGCGCGGAGCTTGACGCCGCCGACAAGCTGCGCATTTCCTATTCTGCCGTTAACGCCACTCAAGCTTTTCTCTGGGTCGCGCAAGAGAAGAATTTCTTTGCCAAGCACGGGCTCGAGGGCGAGTTGCTTTACATCAACAGCGGCACCATGAATATCGCCGCGCTGGTCGGCGGCAGCGTGCAGATCGCCGGCGGCGGCCCGGTGTCGATCGAAGCGCGCCTGCGCGGCATCAAGCTCACGATCCTCGGCAATCCGCTGCCGTGGCTCGCATCGAACCTCGTCGTGCACCCCGACATCAAAGCCATCCCCGACCTCGCCGGAAAACTCGCCGGCATTTCACGCTTCGGTTCCTCCACCGACCAGGGCTTTCGTTATCTGTTCCGAAAAAACAATCTGAACGTCGACCGCGACTTGAAGATGCTGCAGATGGGCGGCGACTCGAGCCGTGTGGCCGCGATGAAAGCCGGCACGATCCAATACACTTTTCTCGGCGCTGCGGCGACAGACAGTGCCCGCGCGCTCGGCTTTCGCGTGCTCGCAACCGCGCAGCAGATGGCGATACCGTTTCCCTGGACTTCCGTGGTCGTCGACGAAGGTTGGCTCAATAAGAATCGCGAGCTCGCCTATCGTTACATGAAATGCGGCACCGAGGCGATCGTCTACCTCAAGCGCAACCGCGCCGACAGCGAACGGATCATCAGCAAGTACATGAAGATCAACGATGCCAAACTCGCCGCCACGGAGTTCGACTTCGTCGCGTCGCTGATGCCGGATTACATCGCGCCGACGCTCGAAGGCACCAAGCTGATCCTGGAAAACTTCGGCAAAGAATACCCCGACGCGCCGAAGCGCGACCCGAAGGAATTCGTCGACAGCTCGATCATGGACCGGCTGAAAAACGAACGGTTTGTGGAAGGATTGAAGTATTAGTAATATCGCGCTTTGAAATAAGAGCCCGCTCCGTGACACTCGAATCGTCCAACGACGAGAGGAGATCCGACGATGCATTGCGCTCTTAGGCTCCGTGCTTGGATTACGCTGCTTCTGCTCCTGATCGTTACCAATCGAACTCAAGCGCAGCAAAATCCGAAACTCACACCGATCAATTACGGCAACATCGTCCTGACCGCTTCCACTTGGCCTTTCTTGATCGCCGAGCAGGAAGGTTTTTTCCAAAGGGAAGGCATCGACTTCAAGCGGGTCATCGGCGGCAACACCACCGCCACCACGCAAGCGCTGGTTGCCGGTTCGACGGATATCGCTCAAATGAATTTGGTGAACCTGCTCGCCGCCAACTCGGCCGGCGCCGATCTCATCGTGATCGGCGGCGACTCTACGGTGCCGATCTACACCTTGATCGTGCATTCGTCCATCAAGAGCTACGCCGACTTAAAGGGAAAACGGCTGGCGATAACGGGGCCGACGGACCCGCTGAATTATATTCTCACGCGGATGTTGGCCGCTAACGGCCTCGCGCCCAATGACTATGAAATGATCGGCCTCGGCGGCGCGCCCCAGCGTTTGGCCGCTGTGCAAAACCGAGGCGTGGCAGGCGCGCTGATCAACCAGCCTTCGGATTTCATCGCGCTTGCGTCCGGCTTCAGCTCGCTCGGACTCTCGACCGACTATGTCGACAACTTTCAGTATACGATTACCGGCGCGCGCCGCGACTGGGCGCAAAAAAACCGCCCCCTTGTGGTGCGCTTTCTGCGCGCCTACGTAAAAGCCTGCGAGTTTTTCTACGACCCGAAAAACAAGGAGGCCGCGGTGCGCGCGCTGGCCGATCGCACCAAAGCCGAGAAAGACGAAGCCGAAAAAACTTACGCGCTGTATATGAAAACCCAAAAAACCATACCGCGGGACGGCGGCATTGACGTGCAAGGCGCGCGCAAAGTCGCGGAGAACTGGAAAGACTTCGGCTTGCAAAAGACTCCCCCGCCGGTGGACGGCGTAATCGACTTGAGCTATCTGGCGGAAGCAAGAAAGTAAGCTAACGAAAGATCTGGCGGATTCAAACATGGCGACTAACCCTGCGGACATTGTTTTTAAAAACGGCTTGATCGTCACGCCAGCCGGCACCATCGAAGGCGGTGTCGCGATTCTCGACGGCAAGATCGCCGCCGTGGGCGGCGACGCGTTTCTGCCGGCCGCGAAGCGTGAAATCGATCTCGCCGGCAATTATCTTCTACCTGGCGTCATCGACCCGGAGTGCCATTTGGGCAGCCATCGTCCGCTCGCCGATGATTTCTATTCCGAGACCCGCGCGGCAGCGGCGGCCGGGGTGACCACCTGGGGAATGCAGCTCGTCAGCCTCGCGATCACGGGCGGCGCGGAGAAGGTCAAGGGACCGGCGGACATCCCGTCATTCACTCGGGCGATGCCGCTCTATTATGAAGCGTCGCGCGCCGCGGCAATAGACTTTTTTCTGACGCCGATCCTCGGCACCGACGAGCATGTGGGCAGAGATTCCGTACTTGGCCAAGGAACACGGGATCAGTTCGTTTAAATTGCACTTGCAAATGCAGGGGCCGTGGAAATCTTCCTGGCCGGCGTACTCGTTTGACGACGGCAGCATTTACGCCGTCTTCGATGCCGTCGCCAAGCTCGGCGCGCCGGCCATCGCGCTGCTCCACTGCGAGAACTGGGAGATTGCCCGCGTCCTCCAAGAACGTCTGATGGCGGCGGGTCGCACGGACATGGGCGCTTGGGATGATCGCTCGCCGGCGTTCACCGAAGCGGGGCATGCGAGAACCTACCTTTATTATGCCAGGGTCGCGGGCTGTCCGATCTATATCGTTCATGTGACGACCCGAGAAACAATTGCGGAAATCGAAAAGGCAAAAGCCGAAGGGCTGACGGTCTATAGCGAAATCGGCACGCACTATCTCGTCCTGCACAAGGACGCGTGGAAGATCAACGTGCCGCTGCGCGATCGCGCAACGCACGAGACGCTGTGGCACGCGCTCGCTTCAGGCGCGATCGATTGCATCGGCAGCGACCACGTCGCGCACACGAGAACCCGCGAATCGATGGAAACCGGCAATGTCTGGACCACCATCAGCGGCTTTCCCTCGCGGATCGAGGGGATGTTGCCGATGATGCTGAGCGAAGGCGTGAACAAGGGGCGTATCACGATAGAACGGCTTGCCCAGGTCGCCAGTGAAAATCCGGCGCGGATCTTCGGACTTTACCCGAAGAAAGGCGCGATCCTCCCCGGCGCCGACGCCGACTTAGTCGTCGTCGACTTGAAACGGCGCGCGAAAATCACCAAGGAGCTTCTCCACACGATAACGCCGTGGTCGATCTACGAAGGCTGGGAAGTCACCGGCTGGCCGGTCATGACACTGGTTCGCGGCAACGTCGTCATGGAATGGCCGGAGAACGAACCACGCGCGAAAGTTACCGACGCTTCCGTCGGGCAATATATAAAGCGCAATGTCGCCCATCGCTCTTGATAGCATCGCTCACGACTGAGAGATCGGCTATCAAATCTGTTTGGCTGGAATCCATAATGCCCCGCGACCCGAAAGAGTTTGTCGACGGCTCCATCATTGAAGAATGAGCCACCCCGCAGCTAGCTGCGGGGTATCAGAAGGACGCCCTGAGAACTCTTTCACAGGCGTCACCCCCGAAGTTTTTATCGGGGGTCCATTTCCGGACTCGCCTGGATTCCCGCTTAAAACATGCGGGAATGACGGATTTCGGAAAGAAAACTGGTTTAACGCAGCAAGCCGCGCGGAATCGACCCACAGAGATTGAAGCAGAAAAATTTTGCTGAAGGATTAAATTCCTGATGGATCCAATCAAAATCGGCATCGGCGTTCCGAGCATCGGCCGCTTTCCTCCGTATATCGCGCAAGCGGCGGGTCTTTTCGAAAGGGAGCATCTGAATGTCGAGGTCGTCAATCAGAAAGACGAAGAGAAAGCGGTTCCTGATATCGTCTCTGGACGTACGCCGATCGGCACGCCCAACGCGCCGTCATTAATTTTCTCCGTCGCTCGAAGGCAGCGACATCGTCATCGTCGGCGGGCTTCTGAACCGTCCGGCTTTTTATCTTGCCGTCGACCGACGATCGCGACCGTCGCAGACCTCAAAGGAAAGCGCGTCGGCATCAATCAGCCGCGCCGCATGGCCGGCATGATGATGCTCGCGCTGTTAAGAAAATGGGGATTGGCGATCGAAACCGATCTCAAGCTTGTCGATCTCGGCATCAACGATCGAAGTTTTGAAGCGCTGATCGAAAAACAAATCGACGCCGCGCTCTTGCCGCCGGAAAAAGCATTTTTGGCTGAGACGCGAGGGATTTCGCGTGATCGCGGACAGCCTCTCGTTAGATTGTCACTGGGTGCCGCTGGCGACGACGCGGCGTTTTCTCCGCGACAACCGCGAGCTGGTCACAAAAATCTGCGCGATTTATCGCGAAAGCATTCAGCTCTTCAAAACCCAACCAAAAGAAACGATCGCTGAAATCAGCCGCCGGCTTCCGGCTCTGGCCGATAAGCCGCAGGTGATCGAGAATTGTTACAAACTCTTCGCAGAACTTTTAGAACCTTCGCTGACGCCATCGTTAAGTTCGATCAGCTCCATCCTGGAGGAAGTGGCGCTGCAAGATCCGAGGGCAAAAGAACTCGATCCAGCTTCGATAGTCGAAGTCCGTGTGACGACAGCCTGATAAAAAACACTAACGTCCTTCGAAAAAATTCCCGACGTGCATCTCGACATTTCGGATAGACTACGCCGAGAAATCTTTCCTCGGAAAGATCTCTCGCTTCGTTCGAAATGACAATGCGCGACTTTTGCGCAGATCGCCGCTGCCAAGATCATTCTTATAGATTGCTAAAAAAATCCTGCTTACGGCATTCCTTCCGCCACTTTCTGCTCCAGCCTCAACTGCGCTGCCCGCGCGCAACCTTGCATGACCTGGAAATAGCGCTGGACCCAATCGGCGCCGATTTCGTATGGATGCGGACCTTTGCCGCGCCCGGCGAGCATTCTGTTCTTGTTGAACGCATTGTCGAACTCCGAGTGGTTCGAGAGCAGGACGGTTGCGCCGGTAGCGGCGGCTTTTTCGGCCATGTGCTTCTGCGAGTCGATGTAGGTCTGGAAATTCTTGATACCCGGATCGGGTGTGTTGTTGACGAAATTGAAAGCGGTGCCGCCCGAATAAGCCACGTTGACCGGCTTGCCGCGATCTAACACGGTAAAAGTGTAAGACATCGTGCCCGGCGTATGGCCAGGCGTGAGCCAGATCGTCACGGTTGTGCCGCCGAGCGTGATCTTCATGCCGTCGGTGGCGACGATGTCGCGCTTCGGCGCCATCGTCTTGTAACGGTTCGGATACTTCTCAACCCAATCCCAATCGGGCCCGCCCATGACGACTCGTGCCTTGTACCGAGTCTGCAGCATCTCGGCGCCGCCGATGTGATCCGCATGGGCGTGAGAGATGAGAACGTACTTGATGTTCTTCGGGTCGAGGCCAAGCTTCTTCATCCCGCCGATGACCAATTCCTCGGAGTTGTAGGGATAGATCGTGTCGATGAGGATAATCCCTTCCTTCGTCGTCAACGCCCAGGATGAGTGCAGCTTGCCGCCGACGAAGTAGAGATTGTCAAAGACTTTGGCGGGCGCGGCGTACCAAGTATCGCGCGCCGGCGCGCTGGCGGGGTTCGTGACGTAGGCCGGCACGTTGTCGCTCAAGTTTTCGCCGCCGCTCTGCGGCAAGAGACACGTCCGCACCAAAGTGCCGAGGTGTTCGAACCCGGCCGCGGTCTTGGCCGACTCGAGCGCGGCCTGGATCTCCGCCTCGAAGTTTCGTTTGGACCGTGCTTCCTGTGCCGAGGTGTTGTTGGCGGCAAAAGCAGAAACAACGGCCACCACGATTCCGATATTAACGATGCGTAGCTTCATCTTCCCTCCATCGCCTGCGCTGCGACTTTAAATGCGATTTCTAAATCTTCGAATTGAGGCTGCGTAACGTCAAAGTAACGTCCGCCTGCCAAGAGTTTATGTTGCGGAAGTACCTCGTCCTTGGGAATATCCGTGCGAGCGGAATTGGGCGGCTCGTCCGGATCGCCGAGCTTCTGCAACGCCATCTGGCCTTTGCGCGAGAGATACCAATTGATGAAAACTTTTGCCGCGTTCGGATGAGGGGATTGGTTCGGAAGCGAGAGCGTGCCGCCTCCCACCGAGAAGGTCCCTCCCTCTTTCCATCGACTGGTCTCGAAGATTTCGATCGGCAATCCCTGATTCTTCGCCTTGAGCGCGCCGGAACAGCCGAAACAGATTGCAAACTTCCCTTGGCCGAGCCAGTCGATCATTTGACGCGCATCGCGGCTGAAAGTGATTGCTTTGTTGCCAAAGAATTGTTTGATGAATGCCGGACCCAATTCCGGATTGTAATAGAGGAACTGCATCGTGCCGCCCATCTCGGTTTTGGATCGCGGATCCAAGGCGACAATCTTGCCGTTCCATTTTGGTTTTAACAGATCGTAATAAGAACTGAACTCCTTCGGATTTATCAGAGTCGTGTTGTAGTAAAGCTGCGCATAACTTGCGTTGGCCAGGTAGGCGAAGACGTACTTGCCATCGGGATCGAGATAGCGATGCTTGCCGCCGAACCAACGGGACTCGTCGGTGACTTCGGGAAGCATCAGCGCCGGCTGAATCGGTTCGAGCATCTTTGCTTGCAGATGTAGGATTCGATAGTTCGAAGTGCCTAGTCCGATGACATCGGCGAGATTTTTCCCCGCCCGTCGCTCCGCCAT
>CAVWLW010000059.1:0-267909 GCA_963755715.1 uncultured delta proteobacterium | reverse complement strand
GCGCCCCTGTGTCTAAGTGATTTGTTGAGTTTGTCTCTTCTACTCGATCACCCCAATTCAAAGGCAACTGGTTGTATCAGTCCCGTTTTATCCTGGTGTCGCTGGCTGTCAGCCGAGCCCAGTTTATGCAGAAACGCGAGCGTATGAAAATCAGCTATTTTCCTGAGGAGGAGAGCAACCAAGCGCGACGATTCGACTACGGGAGCTGTATCAGATTTGATTTGTGGGTGAGCGACAGTTCATCACATTGCAAGTTCCCCCGGACACTTGACGGCTCCCTACAAGTTTTTTTTGGCTCACAAATATCTGCTGGATTCACTTTATACGCCTTTGCCATCGCGATTCCTTCCCAGTTCTCATAGGGATTATCTATTCGGTCAATTTGTTTAACTGATTGGCCCGGTTAGTCTTCAACAAATTTAAAAATACCGTGACAATATTTCATGGTGGTGTGATAGGTAGCGAGATTAAAATGCTCCTCAAGATTTGAGCAATTGAGATTGTGTTAAACTCTAAGTGAAAGAGACGACGTCTTGGAGCTTCAAAAGGCTTGGAAAAAATCGCGGCAACCTGCGTTGTTATCATCCAGTGTATGACCACGAGCTAAAGAAAACTTGAAGACAAGATCAACAAGTACAAATGGAAAAAATCTAACAAGAGGAAAGCTGGCTAGAGCGTAAGATGGCGAATCTGGAATATAGAGGGCACCTCATTTCCGTTTTTGTTATCTACGATACCCAAAATCATTATCAACTCACTCCCATTATAGACATCCCTCACATATCAGTTCATTGAGGTCCTGAACACAATACTTACACAGCAGGCTTTCAATACCGTAGAAAACGCAACCGGGTTTGGCATTGGACTAGGGCGAGAATGGGTTGATGAGCGTCTGTCACCGGAGTGAGCGGAATGATCCTATTTTACCGAAGGCATAAAGACACGTTAGATCCAGAGTGGCATTTCCATACCGACTGCCCGCATTGGCCGGATACCAATTTCGTGCAACTGCATTTTATAAAACCCGAAATGAACGAGCGGTTTTGCGAAGATTGCGCGAACCTAGAAGCCACCCGATGTTTCCATCAAAAAAACCCGCGGACGCTTAGCGGTAAGCATCCGCCGACGAAAATATAAGCGTAGAGCTGGGAGCTCGGTTACCGGTGGACTCGACGTCTATGGCTGCCGCAACAACCGCAGGGCTGGAGGTTATCACTGCCATCGCGGCCCACTAGCAGGGCAATCGTTCAGCTCAAAGGAAGAGATGCTCAAGAAACTGTCAGCAGAGAATACTGATAGAAAAGTCCAGACAGATGTTAAGAAGTAAGGCGAAATCTCCGGCGGAGGGAAAAGAACCGCCAACTCCGAAGAAACCCCCTATAAAAGAGCCCAAGAAAGTCCAAAAGCCTATCAGCGATCCGCCACCGAAGAGAGCACCAAAACGAGTGATGCTTTAAGGCTACTTTCAGGATTCGATATGGCAAGGTATCTAGCCCGAAGCTGTCCTCGATGTAATGGCTATCTTGGAGTCGTGCTGAGAGAGCCGGGGCGTAACGTACCGCTGCAAGCGGTGAATGGTCGATGCACTCGTTGCTCTTATCGCATGGCTTGGATTGTTATCAGAGGCAAAGGATCATCGAGCGACAACATCCGCAAGGCAAGTCATACCTAGAGAGCACCCCCATCCGACAGCCCGCGCAACAACCTTTTTCCTGCCACCCAACCGGGAGGCGGGTTGAAATGTCAATTGAATGTCACCAAGTGTCAAGACAAGCAGCGTTTGAGGGATTATCTCTTCCGCATCAATTTTATTCTCCCTTCCTCGGCGTAGCCGGGCAGTGAAGGGGTGTAGGGAGGAGCACAATGAAAAGGCTCGCAAAAGCAAGAAACATCAAGTCAGGTGAGACAGTCCTTGACCGTGGCACGCGCTTCATTATCAAAGAGGTCTGCGTTAGCGCGGAACCCGGGCGGCTCGCGTTCATCGACATGCAGGATGTCTGGCACGGGAACTATCATCCAGATGAATATTTAGCAGTAGGGGAAGAACTCGCCCGCAAACGTGCCGTAACTTACGATTGGCAAATAGTACAAGAGGCTTACCTGTTGGCTAACATGCCTTCAGAGATGATTCATTAACCGCGCCCCCTCTCAATGATTTATTTTCTGTCCATTCACGGCGCGATCCTTGGCTCAATTTCGAGCGGCGCTCGACGAGAGCAGTGTGGTGTTGGTCATGTGTACTAGAACTAGCAGAAATAAAAACGAATGGAAATTGAAGAAAAACCAATCACATTTCACAAACATATTTGTTTTCTATGCCGGCGATCCTATGAAGAGGTTGAAACCGGCGAGTGCCAGTACGGTCACGACCATCCGTGGGGGAAATGTCCTCCGTGCGAAGACAAATTTGCCGTTGGTAAACCAATCACTTTCTTATGACGGTCCGCATGTTGGTTTTAATCTTAACTTAATGATCGTCAATTTGTTCGAGCAAAGGCACAGCTACTAGCTATTGCGTTCTGCTGGCGCCCATTGTCACTTGATCACCTTGTCCGCCCGCGCCAGCACGTTGGGCGGAATCGTCACGCCCTCCAGCCGTGCCGCCACAGTCTCAAGGTAGGCGTACTTCGCTGTTATCTCTTCGACCTTCGATGCCAGCACCGCAATCTGCGCCTCCTTCTGTTTTAGCTCCGCTGTGCGCTTCTCCAGCGCCTGCACGGCGACCATAAGAATCCCCGCCAGGTCGCCAGAGTTGATCGTCGTCTCCGTGCCGATCTGTCCGACTCCGTCTTGGCCGAAGGCCGCAAAGAAGTCTTGCGCCATGGGACCATAGTGGCGAAACTCTTTAGGATCGTGGCCAATGAAGTTCCAGCTTGATAGCTCAAAGCCGCGAATCTTCCCCAGCACTTCTTCTCCATCCACCGGCTGGAAGTTTTCCTTCTTGGTCTTGTCCGAACTGGCAGTAAACGCCACCTGCCCTTCGATCACCGTGACAGCAGTGTTTCCCAGGCGGATCTTATTGCTGGCATTGACGATGGCTTGATAGCCGATAGCCGTAGCGTTGGTCAGATTCCCAGAACATTGGCAGAGGCCCCGATGGCGGTGTTGTAGCTGCCCGTGGTGTTGCTAAGGAGCGCATTGACTCCGCTGGCGGTGTTGAAGTCGCCCGTGGTGTTGCCAAAGAGCGCATTGACTCCGCTGGCAGTGTTGGCGTCGCCCGCAGTGTTGCCAATGAGCGCATAACTCCGCTAGCTGTATTGAGGCTACCGATGCTGTTGCTAAAGAGCGCATCTTGCCCGATGGCGGTGTTGAAACTCCCCGTGGTGTTGTTCTGAAGCGCGCCTGTCCCCAGACTGGTGTTGCCCTGCGCCGCCGCAACCCCCGCCAGAGAGAGCGAGAAAATGAGCGCAACAATAAGGACGGAGAAAAACGAAGCAGTATTGGTCGAATGACGAAACATATAATACCCTCCCTGTTTAAGTGATTTGTTGAGTTTGTCTCTTCTACTCGATCCCCCATTTCAAAGACAACTGGTGTATCAGTCCGTTTTACCCTGGTGTCGCTGGCTGTCAGCCGACCCAGCTATGCACAAAGGCGAGCGTATGAAAATCAGTATTTTCCTGAGGAGGAGAGCAACCAAGCGTGACGATTCAACTACCGGAGCTGTATCAGATTTGATTTGTGGGGGTGAGCGAGAGTTCATTTCGCCCTGCCGCTATTTTTTCCCAGCGATCACTGGTGTCCTTGAGCGCGTCTTCTTTTTTTCGCTAGGCTGCTAATACGTTTTTCCGTCGCGCCGAGCTCACAATTTGATCTCAATTCATCGCATCGAAATATATCGATCGATTGTGATATATCAAAAACGTTTTGCCATCACTGGGTCAGCTCACGGACCCGTCATTTTGAGAGAGAGGGCATCATGATTCGCCGATTGCTAGTTTCCTCAGCGCTCTTCGCAGCTATCTTGTGTCCGCTGAATCTTACGGCCCAGGAAAAGAAACTGGAAAAGTTCCGCACCGGCGGCGGCTCGGCGTCAGCGGCGCAGATGTCGGTTTGGCTTGCCAAGGAAGGAAACTATTATGAAAAGAACGGCCTCAGCGTCGAGGTGATCAGTATTCCGGGAAGCTCGCTGGCGATCCAGGCGATGCTCTCGGGAGAGCTGCCGATCATTCAAGCCGGCGGCGCGGGACCGATCCAGGCCGCGCTCTCGGGCACGGATACGGTGATCATTGCCACCATCGCGAAGAAATTCAATTGGTGGATCTTCAGCCAGCCCAATATCAATCGCATCGAAGATTTGCGCGGTAAAATATTCGGCACGACCCGCTTCGGCACCCAGTCCGATCTCGCTTCGCGCATCGCGTTGCGGCGCGCCGGCATCGATCCCGAACGCGATATCACTATGGTGCAGACCGGCGGGCCGGCGGAAACCATCGGCGCCATGGTCGCCGGCAAAGTTCAAGCTGCGGCGGTCACGCCGCCGGCGACGCTGCAGGCGCGCAAAGCCAAGCTGAAAGATCTAGTCGACCTGTCAAAGCTCGACGTCGAATATCACGTCAACGGCGTGGTCACGACGCGCAAATTTTTGAAGTCCAACGAAGATACCGTCCGGCGGTTTCTTAAAGCGTACATCGAGGGCGCGGTTCGGGGAATGAAAGACAAAGCCTTTGCGATGAAGACCATGGGAAAATATTTCCGCACCGACGATCGTGAGGTGCTCGAGGAAACTTACGAAATGGTGATCAAAAACGGTTTCAACGTGCCGCCCTACCCAGCGGGCATCGCAAGCCTCTTGCTCGAGCTTGAAAAGACCGTTCCCAAGGCAAAGACGGCGAAGCCCGAAGAATTCGCTGATAGCCGACTGGTGAAAGAGCTGGATCAGAGCGGTTTCATCAAGTCGGTGCTGGCGGGAAAATAATAGTGAGCAGCGCGAATCGGCGGTTTTGGACGCGTTGTTCGATTGGGCCTTGCTGCGCCAGGCGCAAGGGGAACTCGGCTTGAAAGTGAAATAAGCTTGCGCAGCGCGATTTTGCCGATCTCACTTCATCTCAAGGAGCTATCAGATGCCGGACACGATTCATAATCCTTTTCGCGTTACTCTTCTCGGCACCGGCGCGCCGCCGCCAAGCCTGGAGCGCTTTGGGCCGAGCACGCTGGTCGAAGTCGGCGCGCAGAAATTCATCTTCGATGCCGGGCGCGGCGCCATGCAGCGGCTGCATCAGCTCGGGATTCCATTCTGCGATATCACCGGGATGTATTTAACGCACCATCATTCCGATCACGTGGTCGGGTTTCCCGATCTTTGGCTGACGGGTTGGATCGGCCGGCCGTGGGGCAAACGGAGCACGCCGCTCGATGTTTGGGGTCCGCAGGGAACCAGGCAGATGATGGAACATTTGCCGCAGGCTTTCGCCGTCGACTTGCGCGTCCGCAGCCGAAGCTATCCGCCCGAAGGCGCAAAGTTGGTTCCTCACGAAATCAAGGAAGGCGTGGTATTCGATCAAGACGGGATCCAAGTGAGCGCCTTCGAGGTCGATCACGGCGGCGAAGAATTGCCGGCGTTTGGTTACCGAATCGACTATCGAAATCACGCCGCCGTGCTGTCCGGCGACACGACGTTCAACGAAAACCTGATCGAGCACGCGCAAGGAGCCGACCTATTGGTGCACGAAGTCACTGCCGTTGCGGGCAGCGCGGCCGAGAACGCGCAGCAGTTGAAAAGGATCGGCGCCAACCACACGACCCCGGAGCAGGCGGGCGAAGTTTTCACGCGGGTCAAGCCGAAGCTTGCAGTCTACAATCATCTGCTCTTGTTCGGCAGCGCGACCGCCGGCGATTTGATCCCGGCAACGCGGCAAAAATATGCCGGCCCGTTGATGGTGGGCGTGGATCTATTACAAATCGACGTCGGCCAGGAGGTTCAGGCGAAGCCGTTCGAGAATTTAGCCAGCCGCTGAATTGTCCGCCAAAATCTGCGCCTGCTGGATCATGCTTTCTGCATCGCCGCCAATAGTCGTTTCGGCGTAAACGGCACTTCGCGCATTTTAACTCCCACAGCATCGAAGATCGCGCTCGCGATCGCCGCCGGCACCGGCACGGTCGCAAGCTCGCCGGCGCCGAGCGGGGCGACGTCCTGGCGGTTGATTAAGACGATGTCGACTTCCGGAATGTCCGGGAATTTTAAGATCGGATAACTCGCCCAATCCAAGCTTGTCACTGCCGCAGCATTAAATGTCACCTCTTCCATGAGCGCGCGGCTCACGCCTTGGATGATGTTGCCTTCGACCTGATTCTTAACGCCGTCCGGATTGACGATCAGGCCACAATCGTGCGCGAGCGTAATTTTTTTGACGGCGACGTTGCCAGTGGACTTATTGATCTCGACGTCGGCGATCGCCGCCGCATAGCCGCCGGAGCGGCGGGTCATGGCTATGCCTCTACCGCTCGCTGTGGCTCCATTTGATTTGGCCGCGGGCGCGCCGCGCTTCTGCCAGCGCGCTTTTTCGGCGACGGCTTTCAAGACGTCCGTGCCGCGTTTGTCGTCGGACAAATAGCGCAGGCGTAATTCGACGGGATCGACGCCGAGATCCGCGGCGATTTCATTGAGCAGCGTCTCGCTCGCAAAGGTGCGCGAGAGCTGTCCGGGGGCGCGCAGGTTGCTGGTCCGAAGCGGAAAGGGTTCCGCTTGCATCCAGGGGATTTGCTCCGCGGCGACTTTGATATTTTCAAAGGCGTAAATTTCGCCACTGCCTTGGTTGCCGTTGCCTTGACCGGGACTTTTGGACTTTATCCCGATTTGCTCCGACGCCAGTAACGTAGTGGCTGAAGCGACCGTCCAAGGAAAACTGTAGTCGGTAAATTCCCATGAGATAATTTTGCCAGTGTCGTCAACACCGGCCCTCAATGACTGTGTCTGTGCCGGACCTTTGGGCTCCCAGCCATGCTCATCGTGGCGCGACCATTGGATTCGCACCGGCGCTCCTACGGCGCGGGATAGCAGCGCGGCGTCCTCTGGACTATCGTCACTGCTCAGACGGCCATAGGAGCCCGAGCCATCACGATAGATGACGCGGACGTTTTTCTCCGGAATTTTCAGCAGGGACGCCACTGCGGCACGAATGCGGAACGGGCCCTGACAGCCGGACCAGATCGTCGCCTGGTCTCCGCGCACATCGGCAATAGAGCATGACGGACCGATCATCCCGTGCAATTGAAACGGCCAACGATAACTTGTTTCGTAGCGCTTGTTTGCTTTTTCGAAAGTAGCCGCTGCATTACCTTTTTCGACGCCCTTTAGCGTGGTAAAGCTCTTGGTGTTCTTCAAGTAGGTGTAAAGCTCTTCGGGGTTTGCCGGTAGTTTAAATTTCGGTTCCGACCAGGTGACCTGGAGCTTTTCCGCGGCTTGCATCGCCGCCCATTCGGTTTTTGCAACGACGCCGACGAAGTTTCCTTCGCGCACGACTTTCACAAACCCGGGAATTTGTTTGGCCGAGCTTTCGTCGATGCTAACGGGCGCAGTGCTAATCGTCGGCGGTCGAATGACACGGCCATGGAGCATGCCGGGTACCCGCATGTCATGAACGTAAACCGCTTCGCCGGTGACTTTGGGCGGCAGATCGAAGCGCGGCACGGGTTTGCCGACGGTGGTGTATTGCTTTGGATCCTTGGCCTTCACGTCCTGGGCCAATTTGAGATCGTTGCCGCGCCCTTCGGCTTGAATACTTACATTAAAACGTTTGCCGCCGATCAGCTGCGCGTAGGAAATGCGTTTTGATGGATTTCCGGGGACGCTCACCACTCCGTCTCGCACGGTGAGCTTCTCGGCAGGCGCGCCGAGTCTTTCCGCCGCCATGCGCAAGAGCTCCTTGCGGGCCGCGGCGGCCGCTTGGCGGACTTGAGGTCCGGCCCGCTCGATCGTCCGACTGCCGGATGTCGTCGCCTGGTCGATGGTCTTCGAGGTATCGCCCATGTCGACTTTGATCTTTCGTAAAGAGACATCCAGCTCCTCGGCCGCGATCTGGGCCAGAGCGGTCTCGATGCCGGTGCCGAGCTCCACTTTGCTGGTAAAAATCGTAACGGTGCCGTCCTGACTTACCGCGATCCAGGAATCAAGCTGAGTGGGATCGGGTTCTCCGCTCGCAGCCGGCGATGATTGTCCGAAGAGATCCGAGCTAGGAGGGAAGAGATTAAAGCTGACGACGAGCGCGCCGGTGGTTTTGAGAAACTGTCTGCGATTGAGTTCCATGGTCTTCATCGCTGCGCTCCTTTCCCTACACCATCTGTCCCGAGGCCCGTTTGACCGCTCTCAAAATGCGAATATGCGTGCCGCAGCGGCAGAGATTCCCCGCTAATGCTTCTTTGATCTGGCCGTCGCTGGGTTTGGGATTCTTGTCCAGCAGCGCTTTCGTGCTCATGATCATGCCGTTGATGCAGTAACCGCACTGCACCGCCTGCTCGTCGACGAAGGCCTGCTGGATTTTGTGCATTTTCTTGGTGTTGCCCAGACCTTCGAGAGTGGTGATCGGTTTATTTTGCGCGGCGCTGACGGGAGTGACGCAGGAGCGAATGGCGTTGCCGTCCATGATGACAGTGCAAGCTCCGCATTGAGATAGACCGCAGCCGAACTTGGGACCATTGAATTGCAGATCATTACGCAGAGCGTAGAGCAGGGGCATTTCCGGCTCTGCTTCGACGGTTTGATTCTTACCGTTTACTCGGAGACTGATCTTTGCCATAGAAGCGCTCCTTTTGTTTTCGTCCAGGGTGCCGAATAGTTTTTAGTGGTGAGGCGTCAGTTTTCAAAGATCAACTAGCGACGGCGAGTCAGACACGACCATCGCAATTATGCTATCGCTACTGAAATATAATTCAATCGTCTATTTCGCGCTATTGAGCTGGCGCACGAAACGATCGTCGAAGAACTGAGCCGGCGTGGCTTTCTTCGCTTCCGGAATAGTTTCCGTGAGAAAATCCAGAATGCCTTGAATCCCCGGCTCCGAAATCATCAGCTCGCGCCGGAAACCTGCTTTGCGATAAAACTCGTAAGTCCGTTCGATGATGTCGGGATCATTCTCCTTGGTATATTTGGCAATGACTTTCATCGTGAAGGCTTTGTCGTTGTAGTAACGGTCGATGCCGGCGCGCACCGCGCGCAACAAGGGCACGAGGCGTCCGGCCAATTCGTCCATGCGGCCGCGCCTGATGACCACTCCGACGTTTTGATAGGGCTGATCCAACGTCGTGACCATGGAATGAAATCCGGCTCGGTCGAGCTGGAAACTGACCGGCGGAGCCGCTGCACCGGCGGCAATCTGGCCGGTTAGCAGCGCCGCGGTGATCTGCGCACTCCCGCCTAATATTCGAAGCTGAACATCTTTCGCCGTGAGTCCTAACTTGCGCAGCGCGACCAGCGTGCCGTACGCCACCGGACTGCCGGGCCGCTCGGTACCGACGATTTTAGCTTTCAGCTGCTCGGCGCTCTTGATCTCCGGCCTGGCGTATAAGTCCCATATCATCGTATTGAGCATTCCCGCGATGAAAACGACATCGAAGCCGCGCAGGGATGCGTTAATTAACGGCACCGCGGAGATTTGGATGGCGTCGACCTCATTGGCAATAAGGGCCGGCAGGGCGAGAACCGATGACATGGAAATCATTTCGACATCTAATCCCTCTTTGGCGAAACCGCCGCTCTCTTTCGCCATCCACATCGACGCCATGGTCCCCGACGTGAACAAGTATGCGATCCGCAACGGCCGCGCTGCCGCCGCGTGGGTCTCGCTCACCGACACGATCGCAAGGGTCAAGACGAAAAGCGCTGATACGATCTGTCGCATAGGCGTGGCGATCCGCGCACTAGCGAAACGCCCCGGACCGTCAATCCTGCGTTCACCACCTAGAACTCTCGAAATTGAAAAATAGAGTCTGGAAGGTCGCTCACCTAGGATTCTCAACATGGGCTCGCTCTATCATGGCTCTATGGCGAATCGCAAAGCGAAAACTGATCAGTTCCGGTTAAATATGCGCGTGAGTAGGGCGCGCGAAAGGCCAGCATTGCAGCCGTCGCTGGAATGCTAGACGAAGAACCTTATCTTGCGCCGGCGCAAGCGCAACGGCCTATCAGAGCGGCTCAATAATCGACCGATCGTAGATTCAACGCCGGCTGTTAGGCACCGCCGAGCACCAGCAATCGTATCACTAAGATCAGAAAAGCCGCCGCCGACAAGACGCTCCGGACGGCATGCAGCCGACCCCATCGATTCAATAGGTGTGAAGCCTCGGCTCCATGTGGGTCCAACGCTGGATCGAGCAGACGTTTGTTCGTCGGAAGTATGAAAATCAGCGTGAACGGCACGACAGCGCCGAGGAGCAAGGCAGCGATGATAGATACTATATCGTTAAGCTGCCACCCGCCGATAAATCCCGTCATACATCCGACTAGCGCTAGTGAGGCCTGCATTATCGCGCCGCGTTTATAGCTTGGCGCAAATTCTCGAACAGCGAGATCCGTACCGCAACTCACACGGGCCGGATGCTCGACGGCGCTAACATAGATCGCCGCGCCCGCAAAAAGGCCGGCGGCCAACGTGCTGACAATTAGAAACACCACGGGAACCTCGATACAGAGTAGATTGTTGCGTGCTGTCCAACGATTGAGCTTCGCGCTTTGCATTGCAACGCCGCATGCATAATTGCCAACGACTTCATTGATAACTTAGAAAGTCTCTCCTTAGCGTTGTGTTCCGCACTAAACCTGGTCTACAGGAAATCCGAGATCGTTCCAGCCACTATCTAAGGAATTACAATTCTGCTGCGCTATTTTTTACTACGTTACGAATACGTTACACCTTCTAAATCTCGCCTTCCGTATCATCTGCTAAGAGATTGAAATATGTGGTTGAATTCTACGCGAGAGTTATCACCAGTTTTATCCACAGGTGTGCACAACCTGAAACTGTCATGGGGTCGGACTGGTTTCTTCATTTTATTGTCATGTTTTATACACAATGATATTGAATTAAGCATCACAGCACCATGTTAACGACAGTTTCTCAGCAACAAGCCGCATAGGTCTAACCTTGACAGGCAAAGTTTGCGAGGTGATACCTTGGCCAAGAAAAAAGACGCAGAGATCACAATTATTAATCGAAGCGCTCCGCGAGTAGCAATACAGATTACCGAGATTTCCATTGATGCCAAAACGAAGATCCGGCGGCGTCAATCCATCGCACATTTGACTGTTACGAATCTCTCCGGGGAAGAAGCAAAAAAAATTATCGTGAAGGCAATCGAAAAGGCGGGCGGTCGATAGAAGGCTAGAGGAACTTATCTCCTATTCCCAGAAACACAAACCCGCGACCTCATTGCCACCCTCGAATCGTTTAGTGACTGAAACGATGAAAAACTTCCGATCCCCTTGGTCGGAGTTCGGTTCCTCTTGGTCTGTTATTCGCTCTACCGAGCAACAGCCTCAACTGCATGGTGAGAGATGCGTGCGCTGCAAACGCGGTGATTGTCCGAACGTGGTTTTACCTCGTCCCATCGGTGACGTAGTCGCGCTAGGCGGGAAGTTATTCAAAATATAATTCTTACTTCGTCATTATGTAGTGCACGAATGCGTCGCTGCTACTGCTTCGACTCCATCCCGAAGCAGAGCTGGTTGCCGTCGAGGTCGTGGATGTCGAAATCACGCATGCCATACGAATAGTCTTTCGGTTCTTTCAGTGTTCTGGCGCCTTTCGATTGCAACTCCCTGTAGAGCGCATCGACATCCGTGACGAAAACATTTACGGCACCATGGCCGGGTTGGCGCTTGGTCTCGCTGGCGGCTTGAAGGTGGATAAGCACGCCGTCTCGTTCCACGCCCGCGTAGAACGTCGGCTCGCCGTAAGTGAACTCGGTGTGAAACCCAAGCACCTCGCAGTAATGCTGGACGCTGCGCAGGACATCTTTAACGACAAATACGGTTGCGGAACCGAGGAGCGAAACCGATGCTGGGCTTGCCATTGGAACCTCCATAGTCTTGGCGGGCTGTTAATGCAAAGACTTGTATCTCCAACAAGCGGAACCAATCAAGTTCTGGATAGAACAGTATGGTGGGAAGGGGTTAGCCAAAATATTGAAGGGCCTGCGATCCCCAGAATGCCATGCTCATGTGAATACGCCGGCATGCGCCACGGCCGGATGGGATAGGAGAGAGGCCATCCTAATCGGTCCGTAGGAAACAAGGGGATTGGCAACTTTTCACAAATCGAAAGTGGCCAATCCCCAAATCACTCTCACGCTTTTTTCAAGCCTGCCAGCACGCGTTCCGGTGTGAACGGCGCTTCGCGCAGGCGCACGCCGACAGCGTCAAAAATCGCATTGGCAATCGCCGCGGCGATCGGTGCGCTGGATGGCTCGCCGCCGCCGAGGGCGGGCATCTCCGGGCGGTTGATCAGTATGATTTCGATTTCCGGAACGCTTGGAAATCGGATTACCGGGTAACTGTTCCAATCGAGAGTCTTGATTCCAGTCGAATCGAATTTGACCTCTTCCATGAGCGCTCGGCTGACGCCCTGAATAATATTCCCCTCGATCTGGTTTTTCAGTCCGTCGGGATTGATGATCAGTCCGCAGTCATGCGAGAGCACGAAGCGTTTCACCGCGACATTGCCCGTCGACGTGTCCACTTCTACTTCGGCCACGGCGCCGCAGATCGTCTCGGCGCGATTGGAGATGGCCACGCCTCTGCCCGCTGCTTTCGCGCCGCGACGACGTTGCCGCGGGCGATGGCCTCTCCTGCCATTGGGCTTGCTTTACGACGGCGGCCAAGGCTTCCGCGCCGCGCTTGTTGGCGCCGAGGTAACGCATGCGGAACTGCACCGGGTCGACGCGCAAGTCTGCCGCGATCTCGTCCATGAACGACTCGCTGGCAAAACAACGCGCGATGTCGCCGGGAGCGCGCAGATATCCGGTGCGAAGCGGTGTTTCGTCGGCTTGGACCCATGGAATCAGCGGCGCGGCGCACTTTTGATTTTCGAACGCATACATTTCGCCGCCGCCGCGGGTGCCGTTGGAATTGCCGTTGGCCGTGGGTTTCATGCCGATTTGGCGCGAAGCCAGGAGCCGCAAGCCCCGGCCTGAAGCCGCAGTGAGCGGAAAGCCTCGATCGGCAAAGTCCCAGGCGATGATCTTGCCGTCGCCGTCGATACCCGCGCGAATGAGATCCAACTGCGCCGGGCCTTTGGGCTCCCAACCATGTTCGTCGTCGCGCATCCACTGCACGCGCACCGGTTTGCCCACTGCGCGTGACAGGAGGGCCGCGTCTTCAGCGGCATCGTCGGCGCCCATGCGGCCGTAACTGCCGGAGGCTTCTCGATAGAGCACGCGAACGTTGGATTCGGGAAGGCCAAGCAATTCGGCGACCGCCTTGCGGGTCTCAAAGGAACCTTGGGTCCCGGTGTAAATCGTCACCTGATCTTTGGCGACGTCGGCCACGGCGCAGGGCGGACCCATCATGCCATGCATTTGAAACGGCCATCGATAAGTCGCCTCGTAAGTCTTCTTCGCTTGCGCGAGCGCACTGTCGGGGTTGCCTTTGTTGACCGTTACCTGGTCGTTGAGGCTCTTGGTGTCTTTGAGGTAAGCAAATATCTCGTCCGCGCCGGCCGGCATTTTGGTTGCCGGCTGCGACCACGATACTTTGAGAGCTTTCGCGGCGCGAATCGCTGCCCACTCAGTCTGGCACACGACGCCGACGAAGCTGCCTTCCTGCACGATCTTTACCAACCCAGGAATATTCTTGACGCTGCTGTCGTCAATGTTGGCCGGCTTCGATGTGATCGTCGGCGGGCGAACCACGCGACCGTGCAACATGCCGGATATGCGCACGTCATTGGCATAAGTAAACTCGCCGGTAAGTTTGGCCGGCAGGTCGATGCGTTTCTGCGACGTGCCGACGACCTTGTGATCTTTGACATCTTTGGCGCGGACCTCCGGCGCGACTTTCATATCCCAGCCCGTGCCCGTGGCGGTGATCTTAACGTTGAACTTTTTGCCGCCGATCAGTTGGCCATAGGAAATCTTTTTCGCGCCGTCGCTCACCACGCCGTCGACGACGGTCAACTTTTCGACCGGCGCGTTCAATTGCGCGGCGGCGAGCTTTAGCAACTCCTGGCGCGCCGCCGCGGCGGCTTGGCGCAATTGCGGGCCGCCCCGTTCGATAGTTCGACTGCCAGAGGTCGTGCCTTGATTGATCGCCTTGTTGGTATCCAGCCCAATCATGTGGATGCGGTTAAACGGCACGTCCAACTCTTCCGCGACGATTTGCGCCAGCGCGGTTTCCACGCCGGTGCCAAGATCAACCTTGCCGCTGAAAACCGTGACCGTGCCATCCGGCGCCACCGCAAGCCAGGAATCGAGCTGAGTCGGGTCCGCGTCCATGCCGGGTCCGACGGTCGATTGACCGAATGCCGGCAGCGAGGGAAACAAGTTGAAGCTGACGATCAATCCGCCGGTGGTTTTGAGAAATTGTCTGCGATTGAGTTCGATGGTTTTCATCGTTTCGCTCCTTGTTAGGCCAACTGACCGGATGCCCGCTTGACCGCGCGAAGAATACGGATATGCGTGCCGCAACGGCACAGGTTGCCGGCCAAGGCGGTCTTGATTTGGCTGTCGGTGGGCTTGGGAGTTTTATCGAGCAGCGCCTTGGTCGACATGATCATGCCGTTGATGCAGTAACCGCACTGCACCGCCTGCTCGTCGACAAAGGCCTGCTGGATCTTGTGCATCTTCTTGGTCGTGCCCAGGCCTTCGAGCGTGGTGACCGATTTGTTCTGAGCCGCGCTGACGGGAGTGACGCAGGAACGAATGGCGTTGCCGTCCATGATGACGGTGCAAGCGCCGCATTGGGACAGGCCGCAGCCGAACTTCGGGCCATTGAGTTGAAGATCGTTGCGCAGAGCGTAGAGCAAGGGCATGTCGGGCTCTGCGTCGACGGCTTGATTCTTACCGTTTACGCGAAGGGAATACTTGGCCATGAATCAGCTCCTTTCAGGCGATGGATTGCCATCTCAAGTTAATAATTTTCTCATACGGGAAATATCAAGGCGACTATCGTTGTGCGGTACGCCGCTGTTCGGCGAATCTTTTTCATATATCACGCGGCATGCGGCGGTCATAAAACTCCAAAGCATCAGGCGGTTTTCTGTAACGCCGCGAGCACGCGCTTGGCGGTGAAGGGCCCTTCGTACAAGCGTACGCCGGTCGCATCGAAAATCGCGTTGCCGATGGACGCCGCCAGAGGAATCGTTGCCGGTTCGCCGGCGCCGAGCGGCGCGATATCGGGCCGGTTGATCAAGACGACGTCCAACGGCGGCAGGTCGGTGAAGCGCAGGATCGGGTAGCTGCTCCAGTCGAGGCTGCGGACACCATTGGCGTCGAACATCACTTCTTCGAAGAGCGCGCGGCTGACGCCCTGGATGACGTTTCCTTCAATTTGATTTTTGACGCCGTCGGGATTGACGATCAGGCCGCAGTCGTGGGCGCAAACGATCCGTTTGACGGCGACTTGCCCATTGGTCTTGTCGACCTCGACATCGACCACCAGCGCGACATAGGCGCCGGAGCGTCGTGTTAGCGCGACGCCGCGTCCTTTGGCGATGTTGCCGCTGACGACAAGACTCGGAAAGGCGCGTTTTTGCCACTGGGCTTTGTCTGCTGCGGCTTGCAAACATTCGCTCGCCCGTTGGTCTTTGGTCAGATAGCGCAGGCGAAACTCCACCGGATCGGCTTTTAGATCAGCGGCGATTTCATCGAGCATGCATTCGGTCGCGAAACAGCGCGCAATATCGCCGGGGGCGCGCAGCTGGCTGGTGCGCAGCGGAATCGGTTCGGCGAAGCGCCAATTGATCAGGTTGGCGAAGATGCGCTGGTGGTCGACACCGTAAATTTCGCCCGAACTCTGACCGCCATTGGAAGCGTCAGGGTTGGCGGGTTTGATGCCGACTTGCACTGACGCCAGCATGGGTGTGCCGTCCGCTTCGGTGCGCGGCAAACTGAAGTCGGTGAAGTCCCACGCGATCCATTTGCCGTCGCTGTCGAGCGCGGCTTTGACTTCGTCGAATTGCGCCGGCCCCTTGGGCGACCAGCCATGCTCGTCTTCGCGCGACCACTGCACCCGTACCGGCGCGCCGACCGCGCGGGACAACAGAGCTGCGTCTTCGCCGGCATCTTCCGTCGCCAAGCGGCCATAGGAACCCGAGCCCTCGTAGTAGATCACCCGCACATCTTTTTCCGGAAGTTTAAGCAACGTGGCGATATTCTTGCGCGAACGAAACGGTCCCTGGGTGCCGCACCAAATCGTCGCCTTGTCCGACTTCACGTCGGCGATGGCGCACGACGGTCCGATCATGCCGTGCAACTGCAGCGGCCAACGGTAAGTGCGCGAATAGCTCTTCTTGGCCTGAGCGAGAGTGCTATCGACGTTGCCTTTCTCCACTACCTTTTGGCTGCGCATCGGCTTGGTGCTTTTCAGATAAGCGTAAAGTTCCTCCGCGTTGGCCGGCAATTCAGTCGTCGGTTTCGACCACGTGACTTTCAGCGCTCGCGCCGCTTTGATCGCCGCCCATTCGGTCTTGGCGACCACGCCGACGAATTTTCCTTCGCGCACGACTTTGACGACGCCGGGGATATTTTTAATCGATGCTTCGTCGATAGCGAGCGGATCGGTGCTGATCATCGGCGGTCGGACGACGCGGCCCTGCAACATGCCGGGGATGCGCAAATCATTAATATAGACCGCTTCGCCGGTAAGTTTCGGCGGGATGTCGAAGCGCGGCACGGTAGTGCCGACGGTTTGATAGTCCTTACTGTTTTTCGGTTTGACGTCCTGCGCCAGCTTAAGATCTGCGGCGGCGCCTTGAGCGGTGATTTTGACATTGAATTTCTTGCCGCCGACGAGCTGTCCGTACGTGGTTTTTTTCGATGGGTTGTCGAGCGCGGTGACGATGCCGTCTTTGACCTTCAGTTTGTCTGCGTCAACGCCCAGTCTTGCCGCGGCGAGACGCATGAGCTCTTGCCGGGCAGCGGCCGCGGCTTGGCGGACCTGCGGGCCGGCGCGTTCAACAGTGCGGCTGCCGCCGGTGGCCGATTGGTCGACGGTGAGAGCGGTGTCGCCCTGGATGACTTTGATCTGTTTCCACGACACGTCCAACTCTTCGGCGGCGATCTGCGCCAACGCGGTCACGATGCCGGTCCCTAAATCGACCTTGCTAGTGAATAGCGTCACCGTGCCGTCTTGAGCGATGGCAAGCCAGGAATCCAGCTGTGCGGGATCGAGATCGCCGTTCGGCAACAGATTCGACTGCGCGAAAACCGATGGGAGGGAGGGAAAGAGGTTGAAGCTGACGATGAGCGCGCCGGTGCCTTTGAGAAACTGCCTGCGAGTGACGTCCATAGATTTCATCGCTATCCGCCCTTCAGGCCAATTGCCCCGAAGCCCGTTTGACCGCGCGCAATATTCGGATATGCGTGCCGCAGCGGCACAGGTTGCCGGCCAAGGCGGTCTTGATTTGGCTGTCGGTGGGCTTGGGATTTTTATCGAGCAGCGCCTTGGTCGACATGATCATGCCGTTGATGCAGTAACCGCACTGCACCGCCTGCTCGTCGACAAAGGCCTGCTGGATCTTGTGCATCTTCTTGGTCGTGCCCAGACCTTCGAGGGTGGTGACCGGATTTGTTCTGCGCCGCGCTGACGGGAGTGACGCAGGAACGAATGGCGTTGCCGTCCATGATGACGGTGCAAGCGCCGCATTGGGACAGGCCGCAGCCGAATTTGGGGCCATTGAGTTGGAGATCGTTGCGCAGAGCGTAGAGCAAGCGGCATGTCGGGCTCTACGTCGATGGTTTGATTCTTACCGTTTACCTTCAGCGTTAATCGCGCCATAGTCGCCTCCTTTTCCTATGACAACCGAAGTCCGCTGGGGGACGTAGACTTGTCTCATTGTGGAAAGTTGTCGCGGAAAGTCAAGATTTCACAAGCGAAAAGGTGACGGGGCGGGTGACCATTAACTGCCCCGATCTTGCTCGCCGGCATCTTTATCGCCTGGAAAAGAATGACGTAAAGCGACCTGAGTCGCCTGCCCATGGGCTCAAAAATGTTAAGTTTTCGCCAGAGTGATGGCAATCGTGCCGGCGACGACTAGCGCGGCCCCGGCAACGATGCGCGGGGTAATTTTTTCCAGGTCGCGAAGAAACAGTTTGCTGCCGAGCACGACCCAGAGAGGGAGCGTCGCAGTAAGCGGCGTAACCACGACTACCGGCCCATAGGTAAGCGCATAGAGCACGAGCAAGAGGCCCAGGGATTCGAACGCTCCGCCGCCTTTGAGAATTGCCTGCGAGTGATGTCCATGAATTTCCTCCCTCAAGCCGATTGGCCGGATGCTCGCTTGACCGCACGAAGAATGCGAATATGCGTGCCGCAACGACAGAGGTTGCCGGCCAAGGCGGTCTTGATCTGGTCATCGCTGGGCTTGGGATTCTTATCGAAAAGAGCCTTGGTCGACATGATCATGCCGTTGATACAGTAACCGCACTGCGCCGCCTGCTCGTCGACAAAGGCCTGCTGGATCTTGTGCATCTTCTTGATCGTCCCCGGACCGTCGAGCGTGGTGACGGATTTGTTCTGCGCTGCGCTGATTGGAGTAACGCAGGAACGAAGGGCGTTACCGTCCATGATCACGGTGCAAGCGCCGCACTGAGATAGGCCGCAGCCGAACTTGGGACTGTTGAGTTGGAGATCGTTGCGTAGAGCGTAGAGCAGAGGCATGTCGGGGCTCTGCGTCAATGCTTTGATTCTTGCCATTTACCTTCAGGGTTGATCGCGCCGTCGTCGCCTCCTATGTGACCAGGCTCTGGAGCCAATAGAAAAGCCGCGGTTTGTCGAAAAACTTAACGCCGTTGAGGCGCGGCGTAATGTAATCGCCGCTCACAACCATTTCGCGGGCAACTTCGGAGTAACGTCCTTCGTCCGGCGACCACATGGCTCGCTTGCCTAACTGAAAGCCGAAGAACAGGACGAGCAAAAGTGTAAGGAGTAGCAAGTCCCGTGACCAACTATCTGCTTTTAGCATGATACGACTTTAGGAGTGCGGTTGCTTAAGAGTTGGCCGACTCGATTTTTTGCGGCGATTGAAATCGTTCGGGAGCGGTTGAAATGGGGATTGGACCACACAGTTGATTGACGAGCGCAATTAAAAAATTTTGATCATAAGTCTCGGATTGCCGAGCAAAATAATCCGGCAGCTCGATCCATGGTACGTTGGGGTGTCTGTGATGGATGCGGTGCAAATTAAAGTTGAGCACCAGCGTCGCGAAGAATTTAGGCATGAAGAGATTGTGGCCGGAAACTGCCACGCCTACAGGCGTGCCGTAATGGTAGACGTTGTCGTGCAGCGAGACGAGCAACGTTCGTCCCATCAAAAGGGCAGCGAACATCAACCAGTGCCGGCCGAAACAATAGGCGCTGAAGCTCAATATCAGGCAGATCACCAGTCCATCGATGTGGGTTTGCCGTACGAGCGTCTCGTCCATAAATTGTCCTGCCAACCATTTTTCCTGCGGATTTCCTTGGTCGAAAAGGCGCCTGCGCATCCGATGGAAGACGCTGGGCGGAACAAAAAATATAAATATCGAGGCAACTTCGAGCCAGTAGAGCCCGCAAAAAATATAAAAGAAGTAATTAACCGACGCACGAAGCCGTGAGACTTTCAGTGAATCATAAATTTCCGTACCTTTTTCCGTTACTCGCCCGGTTGAACTTATGATGCGAAAGGTGAGTGAGCCGGAGAACGTGAAAAGGAGAGCCGAAACAGATAGCGAGTAGTCTTCCCACGGTGCCATTGACCCAACCGGACGCGTTGAATACCCCGTGAATGGCTTCGTGTAGCAGGGCCCATAGAGGCGTTGTCGTAAGCGCACAGGCAACAAGGACGACGCCCCAGCGCGGGCTCCTCGGCAATAGATAAATCGGCAAAACGAAAAACTGAAATAGACTGATGCAACAGTGCAGACCGGCTAGGGTGAGGTTGGTTATTTTTGGGATTGACGGATTGGAGCAGTTTGTCGCAACTCTTCGGCGCGGTCGGTATTTGGAGATTGCAATCATGACTTGATGGGGTTGCGTATGAGCTCGTCCGCAAATGGGCGACAATCGAAATACCAAACCATTCGCCCGTCGAGAAAAATATACGCGACTGCTTTCGTGCGATACAGTGAAATGCCGAGATATTAAGAGCTAGGGTCGCTAGCTCTAAGGGGCTATGAGCTCGCGGGGCGCGAAGTGACGGTGCGCTACGGTCGACGAATTTTACCGCCGTGCAAACCTTGTTGGACTGCTAGAGTTGCGGCTTGTACACGATTCTGTAAATGGAGTTTGGCGAGAATATTTTTAAGATGGTTCTTGACGGTGTTTTCGGCGAGCGACAGTCGCGCGCCGATTTCCTTGTTGGTGAGTCCGGTCGCTAAAAGTTTGAGAACTTCTTGTTCTCGTTCTGTGAGGGCGCGGAGGTCCGCCGCTTCGCAAGTCTTTGATTGTTCCGCGGCAAATTCTTGCAAAATTTTCGTTGCCGTGGAGCCAGTAAGGGCTGCTTCGCCGCGCGAGACGCCCAATAATAATTCGCATAATTTTTCCGGCTCGATCTTCTTGGAGAGATAGCCGTAAGCGCCGCACTTGATCGCCTCAAAGACGTCCTTGTCCTCTTCGGAAACCGTCAGAATCACAACGCGCGATTGGGGCAGCGTTTTGGTGATTTGCCGGGTTGCCTCCAGTCCGTCGACAACAGGCATATGAATGTCCATTAACACAAGATCCGGGCGAAACACTTTTGTTTGCGCGATCGCTTGTTGGCCATTGTCGGCTTCGCCGACAATCTCGAAACATCTTTCTTGTTCCAGAAGACTGACCAAACCCTTTCGAAAAAGGGTGTGATCGTCAGCCAACAGTAGCCGAATGGGTTTCATTCTCTTTCGGATAGAGCAATGGCAGATAAATCGTGACTTTAGTGCCGATCCCGGGTTTGCTTTCGACGCAGAGGTCGCCGCCTGCGGATTGCGCTCGATCTTTCATCGTCGTAAGACCGAAACGCAGACTGGACTCGAATATTGTTGCCGGACAAAATCCTTCGCCGTCATCCTCAATGGTTATCGTTGCGGTCTGCTCGTGAGGGGTAATGCTGATGGTTCCCTTGCTCGCGTGGGCATGCTTGACGATATTTGCGAGGGCTTCGTGAAGAATGCGGATAAATTGTATTTCAACCCCCGGTGAAAAATGAATCGCCGCGAAATCGGCAACGATAAGTTCGACGGGCAATTTTCTCACTTCGCTAAAATCTCGAAGGAACGCCCGAAGTGCCGTGATCAAGCCCACGTCATTTCTTAGAGTAAGAGCGCGTAACCCAAAAATCGATTCTCGCAAGTTCTGATAAGCGTCGTCGACGATCTGAATCAGTTCTTTGAGACGGCCCTCGGTCGGCTCGACGGCGTCGGTGTTGATGCTTCGATGAGCGGCGATGAGTTTTAGTCGGATCGCGGCGAGATCTTGGGCTAGACTGTCATGAAGCTCGCAGGCGACTCGTTCTCGTTCCTCTAAAATTGCCACGCCTTTTAACTTTTCCTGATGTTCTCTTAAACGCTCGGCCATGTGATTGAAGCTGTGGCTCACGAGTCCAATTTCATCCTTTGAAGCCACGGGGATCGCCTCGGGAAACTCGCCCCTTGCTATGACTGCGGATTTGTCGGCGAGCCGACGTAGAGGAATGGCTATCGTATGGTTAAAGTGCCGTTTCAAAACAACGAGAAAAACGGTTCCGATCAAAACCAATGCGATATTAAAGCCTATGATGAGTCTCATCTTTGCGCGCGTCCCGGAAACAAGCTCATCTTCGACTCGCTCGTGTTCGGCGCTTACCCGCTCGGTAAAGGATTGAATGCGCTGCTGAATCGACTCCATCACTGTTAGGTCGTGGGTATTCACAGGCGGGGTAGGGTTGAGGTTGTTCCGCATCCGGTTCGCGATGGCAGCGGTGACGCTTTCCGCGTCGGAAATCATCTGCCGCATTTCCAGAATGTTGCGTTCGGATCCGCCCGAATTCCTATACAGAGTCAGAAGAGTTTCAAACTGTCTAGAGGAATCTTCTAAATAGTGATTTGTAATTGTATTACCTTGCAGGTGCGCCAGCTGTATTGCAGAAGTGAAAGTTTGTAGATGGCGATCTATTTGTTCGACGATATGAATTTGTTCGCTCTGCCTCGATATTGCCGCGGATTTGATCAGATGGGAGCCCAAAAGATAGAGCGAGGCTCCACCGACGATTAGAAGCAGCACGAAAAGTGAGATATAAACAAAGCTCAGGCGGCGATCTATTCGCCCGGTGAAATCACTTTGCGATGAATTAGTCTGCGGCGGGAACTCGCTGTTCGTACTCCTCAGTAACTGATTTGGCACGGACCACATCGCGCCACAACTATAACATACGAAATCGGGTGAACCAGAGTGGGAGAGAATGAGGCGAGGCTACGTTTTTTTGACGAGGTTGGCCATTACCCTGCCGGCGAGGAAGGTTTGTAAACGACGCGGCGTAAGCTTCAGAGTATAGACCAGCAAGCGATTGTGCCAGCCGGGTATAGCCACAAGCTTTTTGCCTAGGTTTCGCAGTGCCAATCTAACCACGGGTTCTACGGGCATCGCGGCTACCGCGGGTGAGCCGGCGATTTCATGAAATTCAGTGTCGGTGGACCCGGGGCACAAAGCCAAAACCTGCACGCCCTTATTTCGTAGCTCGTAGCCAAGGGCGTCTGACAAATAGAGTTCATAGACTTTGCTCGCCGCGTACGTCGCCTCAAACGGAGTCGCGATAAAAGCGCTGACGGATGAAACGAAGATGATGGCGCCTCTTTTACGCTGTGCCATCTCCCGTCCGAACGCGTGCGTCAATATCAGTGGCGCGCGGCAGTTGACCGCCAGTAAGTCTAGCTCTCTTTCGAGATCGTGATCCAAGAATCCTCCGGCAATGCCGAAACCGGCATTATTGACCAGTAAACCGATCTCGAGTCCGTTGGTGGAGGCTAAAATTGGCGGCAAAAAGTCTGGCTGGGATAGATCTAGGGCAAGGATTCGAACTTGAATTCTATTCTTAGCTTGGAGTTCGCGCGCTAGTTCTTCGAGCTTTTGCCGCCGGCGCGCAATTAGAACGAGATTTAATCCGTGGCCAGATAATTGCTTGGCAAACTCCGCCCCAATTCCGGCAGAGGCGCCGGTGACAAGAGCCCACGGGCCATAGAGCTCTTTAAAAGCGGACATAAAAGTTAATTCAGTATTGCCGAGCGCGTAGGGCCTCGGCTGTACGGGCGCTTACAGTTACGCATATTCTGAATACACGTACAAATGGTATGTCAACGCGGTATGGTTATGACTTAGAGAGGGAAATCGCAATCGTGCCAGCGACGACGAGAGCAGCACCAGCGACGATGCGTGGAGTGATTTTTTCCAGGTCGCGCAAGAACAGCTTGCTGCCGAGCACGACCCAGAGAGGGAGCGTCGCAGTAAGCGGCGTAACCACGACTACCGGGCCATAGGTGAGCGCATAGAGCACGAGCAAGAGGCCCAGGGATTCGAACGCGCCGCCGCCGGCGAAGTAGCCGATCGATTGGCGGTTCCAGACGAGTCGGTCTTTGGTTGTCGGCAGGGCGATGAAGATGGCGGTGCAGATCAAGCCGACGATGCCGACGACGGCGCCGAAATAAACCGGTTCGTCGGAAAAGCGCAAAGCGTAACGGCGCAAGGGATAAATGACGCCGCCTAGAATCGCCGCGAGCAGCGGCGCGACGACGTACCAGCGCCGAAAGTCTTGCACGCCTTCGTCGGCATGCCAGGAGATGAAAAGAATTCCCGCAAAGACGAGCAACGTGCCGGCGGCGACTGCGAGCGTCATCTTTTCGCCAAGAAAAAAGATGGCGATAGCGGCGCTCCAAAGCGGCACTGAGGCACGGATTGGGCCGGCTGCGCGCCGCGCCGATTTTTTCGATGCCGATGTAAGTTAACTGGCGCACGACGGCTTGCAAGATCCCTGCGATGACGAAGAGGACAAACACGAAGGTCGGCGTCCTCGGAATCCCGGTGAAGGCGAAGACGATCGCGAACAGCACCACCGTTTGCATGAGCAGCGAGATGAACGTGATCGTGATCGGTGTCGAATAGCGCAGACCGCGCTTGGAAAGGATGAAGCCAAACGCGTAGGCAATGGCGGCGAGCAGGGCGATAGTTTGCGGTAACATGGAGACATGAAGCGCAGCCTCGCGCCCGGAGATTGGAAATTTAGGCGCGCGTTGCCGCTTTGGAATCTTCCTTCACGAAGGTGAGCAGCAGCATGCCGGCCAAGTAAGTGGCAGCCGCGACCAAAAACGCCGGTGTGAAACCGTGAGTTTGCATGACGTAGCCGACGATCAAAGTCCAGATCGGTCCGGAAATGCAACCGACGAAGTAATAAATTGAGAAAGCCGCGTCGGTGAGATCGTCGCGGGCGAAGTCGCTGATCATTGTTTGCGTCAGCGAACTGCGCGCTTCGACGACGCTGCCGTAGAGGATCAAATTTAAATAAAAAAGCAGGCCGAGGGAAGTCTGATAAGCGAGCCAGACGGTCATGAGCGCCGACAGCAGGAGCGTGATCTGGGTGACGACCGCGCGCTTTCCCAAACGATCGGATACCCAAGCGATGGCGAGCGGACCGAGCAAGCCGGCGCCTTGCAACAGCGTTAGAAATAATCCGCCGACCGATGCAGAAACATCGAAACGCTCCATGAAGAAGGGGACGAGATAAGTGAGATTGATACCGGTGCCGCGACCGGCAGCGCCTACCATCAAAACAAGAGAGGTGAAGACAATGTTGCGGTTCTTGAGACAGATGCGGTACGCGTCGATGTTGGCTTTGAAGTCGCCCTTGCGTTCTTTGGCTTCGTCGGCCGGCGACGCGTGCTCGCGGACGACGAAAAGCGCGAGTCCCATTACGAGACTCGCCAAGCCGAAAACGATGAAAGCAGTTCGCCAGCCCATGTAAAGCAACGCGATGGAAGCCAGCCCGGGGCCGATAAAAGAGCCGAAGCTGCCCGCCGAGTGATGAAAGGTGAGCGCCCAACCGCGGGCCTTCGGATAGAAGCGCGACAAAATGCTCGCACCGAGCGGATGCTGCGGGCTCGATCCCGCGTCGATGGCGATGCGGGCCGCGAGCAATTGTGGATAGCTGCCAACGAAGTACTGCGAGATCGCCGAGATGCCAACGATGACATTGCCAGTGCCAAGAATCACCGAACGCTTGAAGAAACCCGTGAATAGGCCGTAGACAACCTGCAATCCTTGGCCGACGAAATTGGAGATCGCCGAGAGCGCGCCGAGTTGAAGCAGGCCGAAACCAAGTTCCGTCATCATTACCGGAAAGAGAACCGAGGTAATGCTGTACTGTAGATGATTGAGCGTATGACAGGTGCTGATCAGACTCAGGGCCAGTCGTTTTTGCCGAATTGTTGCTTCGAGAGTCGGCGCGTCGGCGGGTGTTGGGGCTGCCGAAGCGATGGCAGTTGTCTGCTCATTCATACTGATCTACTTCCTCGTTGAAGTTTTGGCGTACGACGCCTGGGGTCTGGTGTACAGGGTGGCGGTCCGATCTGTCAACGGCAACTAGAGTCCTGAGTAGCGAGTCCTGAGTCCTGAGTGCAACGCGGGGCTCGGCTTCCTATACTCAGCACTCAGCACTCATTACTCAGCACTACGCGGCGTTGCCGTGTCCCGCGGCGTGCTGGTCGACATGAAGAAGCTCATGAGAGCACCGAGCATCATCAGCGCGAATCCGACCAAGAACGCGTACCAGATCGCGTCGCCGAGAATGGCGATCATGCGCGGCAGGAGTTCGGCGGGAATTTGCGCGCGGGTTGCAGGTTCGAGGAGATTTTGCGGATGGGCGAGCTTGTCAAGCAGTGCGGCGGAAAGATTGCCGGCGGAGAGTTGGCTCAAACCACGCTGCATTTGATGCAGCATCACGGTGCCCATCAAGCTCACGGCGAAAGCGCCGCCGAAAGTTCGAAACAGCATAAGCGTCGAAGTCGCTACGCCGATCTGTTGGCGCGGCACGGAGTTTTGCACGGCAACTAACGTCGTCAAATTCGCCATGCCCATACCGGTGCCGATCAGAGTGCCGCTAAGCGCCACGAAGAGGATGTTAAGATCGTTATGGAAAAGCACGAACAGGCTGTAGCCGATCGACAAAAGAAACATTGCGGCAATGGCGACCGCGCGATAGCCGAAGCGGTTCAACACCTGCCCGGCGATCAGGCTGCCTGCGGTCCAAGCTACGCTGACGAATAAAAGCACCATGCCGGCGCGCGACGCCGTCAACCCGATGACGCCCTGAAGATAGAGTGGCAGATAACTGACGGCGCCGAAGACTCCCATGGATGCCAGTGCGGCCACGACAGCGGAGGTTCTGAAGAGTTTTAAGCGAAATAAATCGAGCGGCACGATCGGTTCGGCGGCGCGGCGCTCGATAAAATAGAAAACCGCCAACAAGCCGAAGCCGGCGACGATCATAGTGGTTAGCTCGAGATCGAGGGTCCGGTGCGAATGGCTGGCGCGGGAAAGCGCGTAAAACAATACCATCAGCGCCAACATCAAAGTCACTGTGCCTGCCATGTCGAGTTTGTGCCCGTGGCGCTCTTGGCCGGTTTCTTTGAGACCGACGACGATTAGCGCAATTGCGACCGCAGTGATCGGTAAGTTGACGAAAAATGCCCAATGCCAGCTCCAGAATTCGACGATGATGCCACCGGCGAGCGGACCGAGAATCGAGGCCACGCCCCAGACACCGCTGATGAGGCTCTGCATTTTCGCGCGCTGCGCCGGCGAATAGAGAATGCCGACGACAATAAATGACAGCGCATAGATAGCGCCGCCGCCGAGGCCTTGAATCGCGCGAAAGAGCACCAGCGCTTCCATGCTTGGCGCCAGGCCGCACAAGGTCGAGCCGAAAACGAAGATGGCGATACCGATGAGCATGAGCCGGCGCTGGCTATAGAGATCGGAAAGTTTGCCGAACAACGGCGTGGTCAGCGCCGACGTGAGCATGTAAATGGAAAACACCCAGCTGTAGAGCTCCAGCCCGCCAAGATTGGCGACGATGGTCGGCATGGCGGTGCTGACGATCGTCGCATCGACGGCGAACAAGAAGATCACGAGCATCACGCCGAAGGCGGCGAGGTTGCGCTTCGATGTCGTCGGCGATGGTGTTTCCGGAAGTGGGGTCAAGACGGCTCGCTCCGTTGCGTGCGCGTGAGATGAGTGTCACTCATGAGTTGAACTAGTTCTTACGTGGAGTCAAGCCGATCGCCGTGGCGCATTGACGCCGCTTTTCATCGGCGATAGAAAAAGCGCACGATTCAAGGGGGAAGAGATGTTCGAAAGAGTTTTTAGATCGATAGTGATGATGCTGGCGATCGGTTGGATGATGGCGCCGAGATTCTTGTCGGCGCAAATCACGCCGGAAATAATCGAAGCGGCGAAGAAGGAAGGCGAGGTGATGTTTTACGGCGCCATCACCATTAACTCATCGAAGGCGATCGGCGACGCTCTCGAGAAAAAATACGGCATCAAGCTCAAACATTGGCGCGGCGATGCGACGGAATTGATCAACCGTTCGCTCGCGGAAGCGCGGGCGGGGAAGCCGGCTTTCGACGTGACCTTGGGAAATGAAGTGGTCATGACCGCTCTCGACGAGAGAAAACTTCTTGGCGTCTTCGATCCGCCCGCCGCAAAGAGTTACCCAAAGCAGTTTCGCGACCCGGATCTGCGCATGACGCCGTGGCGAGTCCTGCCCTATGGCATCAATTACAATAACCAGTTGCTCAAAGGCGACGAGGCGCCGAAGACGTTCGAGGAATTACTATTGCCGAAGTGGAAGCAAAAATTCGCCTTGGCCAATCCGGGCATCCATGTGACGACGCTTCAATTCGTGCTCAGCTTGGAAAAGCTTCTCGGTCCGCAATGGCTCAAAGTCGTAGAAGGATGGGCAAAACAAGAACCGCGGCTAGGCAAAGGGCTGTCGGACTTGATCCAGCCGTTGACTACCGGGGAAGCGCCTGTGGCGATCAGCTACATAAAGGATAAGTTCCAGTATCCGGGTCCGATCGACTATGTACGGATGAACAAGTATCTCGCGTCCGTGAGCTTCGTTGCGATCAACCGTCAAGCGCCCCATCCCAACGCCGCCAAGCTCTTCACCGATTTTTTTCTTGGCGCCGAATCGCAGCGCATCTTCGGCGACTTGGGCGAGTATGTCTTTCATCCCGAGGTCGATCATAAATTCAAGAAAGACGTCAAAGATGATCAGATCGTCGTGATGAGACTACCGAGTAACGAAGAATTGGAAAGTTGGAGCCGGAAGTTCAGAGAAATGTTCCGGTAGGAAACGCAAGTCGGAGTGTGGAGTACTGGGTGTCTGGAGATCGTATCACTCCACCCACTCCAATACTCATCACGCCAGCAGCTATACGAGGTGCGCATGTTTGAGCTTGCGAAGATTGCTTTCACGGATGTTGCCCGGCTCGCGCGGTCAGGCAAAGCGTTAACGATCCTGCCGGTCGGTGTAGTCGAGGAACATGGCGCGCATCTCCCGCTGGGGCTTGATTCCTTTGCCGCCGAGGTTTACTCGGCGGCGGCGACTCCCCATCTCGAAGCACAGGGATACGAGGTCGTCGTGGCACCGACGATTAGCTACGGCGTGGCGCGGACGGCGATCGATTTTCCTGGCACGCTATCGTTGGAGCCGGATACCCTGCGGTCGATGGTCGTCGAAATTGGCCGCTCGCTCGCGCGCCACGGCTTGAATCGCCTCGTCATTCTCAACGGCCATCGCGACCTGCATCATATGAAAGCGTTGGAAGATGCACGGAAGATTCTTGTCGAAGAGAATACTGCGCAGGTCCTGTGCGTCGGTTTTGCCAGCGATCCGCAAATGACGGCGGCATGCTATCGCGAAGGGGTGAGACAATTCTACAAAAGTCCGCAGCCCGACCGTGAAGGTCATGGCGGCGAGTCGGAAACGTCGGTGGCGCTGCATAGCTTTCCGGATCTTGGTGAACCATGAAGCGCTCAAGACGCTCGATCCGAATTTTGACTACGATGTTGAAGCCTTCCGCAACGAAACGAAAGATTACGGAAGCATCAGCGACGGCCGCGGCTATTTCGGCTCGCCTCAGGCAGCGACGGCGGAGACGGGAAAACAGCTAGTCAAAGTACGCGGTCAAAATATTGCGCGGGTAGTTTTGAAGGAGTTTGGAAGGCCTTAGGTGGTAATCTCAAATGACAAATCGAGCTCTAATCTTATCCCTCCGCACGGCGGGTATCGAGGGCTGAAATCCTATCAGAACGCTGAGATCGTCTATGACGCTACGGTAAAGTTCTGCAACAAGTTTATTGACCTCCGATCGCGAACTCACGACCAAATGGTTCAAGCCGCCCGCAGCGGGAAGCAAAACATCGCGGAAGGCAGCATGGCGTCGGGGACTTCGAAGAAGACAGAGCTAAAGTTAGTGGGCGTGGCGCGGGCGAGTCTGGAAGAGTTGCTGCTGGACTACCAAGACTTTTTGAGACAAAAAGGCTTGGTCCTCTGGGAAAAGAACCACCCGACGGCTCAACAGGTTAGGCGGCTCGCTTACTCCGAAAATAGGTCCTATACGACCTATAGGTCTTATATTGAAGGGTCTTCGCCCGAAGTCGCGGCCAACACTACAATCTGCCTCATTCACCAGACCAATTATCTCCTCGACCAACTGCTCCGCCAACTGGAGCAGCAGTTTCTTAAAGAAGGCGGTTTCACCGAGAAACTTTACCGTTTGCGCAGCCAAGCTAGGAGGTCAAAGTAACCACCGTTGTATTTGTGTTGATTGCAATTTGCTCAGCCACAAGAGTAAAGAAGCGGCAAGACTATTTCAAACAATGGGAGGACCGATCAATGGCTTTTAGAATTAATCATCTTCATTTGAAAACGCCGGATCCAAAAAAGACCGCCGATTTTTATGTCGAATACACCGGCGCGAAAGTTCTCAAGGAGAACACCAGGCCCGATGGCAGCAAAAACTTCCGACTCGATTTGCACGGCGTGGAGCTTAACGTGACAGAATTTCTCACGGAGCAGAAATTGAGTCAGTTTTACGGGCTGGAGCACGTTGCCATCGACACCAACAATTTCGATGGTGAAGTCACGAAGATTAAATCCGCCGGTTTGAAGATTCTCGAAGAGCGCGTGCTCCCCGACGGTCGGAGGGTTTGTTTTTTTGAAGGACCCGAAGGGGTCCGGCTGGAGTTTTTGGAGTGGAAGCAATAGGCCGGAAGGGGTTTGGAGTACTGGAGTGTTGGTTTCCGTCCCATCACTCCATCATTCCAGTACTCCATTCCTTTTCATTTGTCTCGCAACACCTTCTCCAAGGGTCCATTTTCTCGGAACGGCTCGGGCCAGCCGAGGTATTCTTTGAAATCGGGGCGGGCTTTGATCAAATCCTGAATCACATTCTCGATCCCTTTGTCAGGCACGTAAGGCGCGGCCTTGAACAAGCGCGCATAAGCCTCGACGGTTTTTTTGGTGATCGCGGCGTCTTTTTCGCGCATCCATTTGGTGAATGATTTTTCGGCGAAGCGAAGATCTTTTTTGATCAAATGAATTCCCGCCACGTAGGCGCGCAAGAATTCGTGCGTAGTTTTGGGCTCGGCTTTGATGAAATGCCCGGCTGCTGGTGACGCACGACGACGGGTAGACGAGATCGGTGGTGCTGAGATCGACGAGCACCGGCCAGCCGCGCTGTAAGAATGGAATAGCATAGCGCGTGGTGAGCGCGGCGGCAGCGATGGCGCCGCGGTCGAGCGCCACGACCATCTCCGGTCCTGCACCAAGCTGGAGAATCGTCATGTCTCTTTCCGGGTTCAAGCCGACGTGCTTGAGCGCGGCGCGCAAATAAAAGTGTGTCGTCGAGCCGTAGCGCGTAACGGCGCTAGCCTGGCCTTTTAAATCTTGCGCCGATTTTATTTCCGGTCGCGTGATCAAATAGACCGGGTCGGCGTCGACCGGGCATGCCAACAAAACCACGTCACCGCCCGCCGCCCGGGCAGCGACGACGGACTCGGCGCCGGCGCCGGAGAACGGCAAATCACCGGTGATGATCGCCAGCGTGATTAAAGAGCCGCCGCGAACTTGCACCGGCTCGACGTTAAGCCCGGCTTTCTCAAAGAAGCCGGCATCCTTGGCGACCCAGATCGGCAAGTGCGAAGGCGATGCGGTGGTGCCGTAAAGAATGCGGCGCAACTCTTCGGTGCGAGCAAAATTTGGATTGACCAGCGGTGAAAAGACGATGATGACGAACAATAAGAGCGCCGATTTCATGACTTCGGCAGTGCTCTCTCCAATGGACCGTTGTCGCGAAACAGCTCCGGGTGGGCGAAAAATTCCTTCGGCACCGGGCGCTGAAGCGCCAAATCTTTAAGGATGTTCTCGATGCCCTTGTCCGGCGCGTAGGGCACGGGCTTAAAGAGACGGACAAAAGCTTCCACGGACTTGCTCAAATTCGCCGATTCTTTTTCCTTTAACCATTTGATCAACGTGCGCTCCGCCAGTTTTTGATCTTTCTTGATCAGCTGGATGGCGCTCACATAGGCGTTCAAGAAGGAGTTGACGGTTTTGGGGTCGGCTTTGACGAATGCCCGGGTGCTGGTCACGCAGGATGAAGGATAGACCAGATCCGATTTGGTCAAATCGGCGAGCACCGGCCAGTTGCGCTGCATGAACGGCAGGACATCCTTTATGGTCAACGCGGCCGCAGCGATTCTTCCGCCCTCGAGGGCCGTGGTGATTTCGGCGCTGCCACCTAACTGAAGGAGCGTCATCTCTTTATCCGAATCCACGCCGACCATTCTCAATGCCGAGCGGAGATAAAAATGGATCGACGAGTTGAGCCGAGTGACTCCGGCCGCTTTGCCTTTGAGCTCCGCTGCAGACTTAATTTCCGGGCGCGCGATGAGATACACCGGCTCCAGGTCGGCAGGGCACGCGAGCAACACGATGTCACCGCCTTCGACGCGGGCGGCGACCACCGATCCCGCGCCGACTCCGGAAAGCACGGACTGACCGCTCATGATCGCCATAGTGCTGACCGCGCCGCCGCGGATCTGCACCGGCTCGATGTTCAAGCCGTTCTTGGCGAAGAGGCCTGCGTCCTTGCCGACCCACACCGGGAGATGTGAGATGGAAGTCGAGACACCGTAAAGGATGCGGCGTAATTCCTGGGCTTGCGCTGTCCTATGACTGAGCAGCAGCGCGACGACCATAAAAAATATTCGAGCGATGTTCATGATTTCGATAGTGCTTTCTCCAATGGATTGTTGTCGCGAAAGAGTTCCGGGCGGCCGATGAATTCTTTCGACACGGGCCGTCGATTGGCCAGATCTTTCATGACGGTTTCGATGCCCTTGTCCGGCACGTAAGGGGTTGGCTTAAATAACTTGGCATAAGATTCGACGGTTTTCTTGATCAAGTAGGGATCTTTTTCTCTCAGCCATTTGGCGAACGTTTTCTCGGCGAAATTTTGGTCTTTCTTAATCAGTTGGATGGCCGCGACATAGGCGCGCAAAAAATCGTCGACGACTTTCGGTTCGGCTTTGACAAAAGCGCGGCTGCTGGCGACGCAAGACGAAGGATAGATCAAATCGGTGGTGCTCAAGTCGACAAACATCGGCCAGCCGCGTTGCAGCAGCGGAATCGCGTAGCGATTCGTCAGCGCCGCCATCGAAATGCGCCCGCTCTCCATCGCCGAAACGGCTTCCGTGCCGGTGCCGAGCTGGAGAATCGTCACGTCCTTTTCCGGATCCAGGCCGACCTGGCGCAGCGCGGCGCGCAAATAAAAATGCGTCGTCGATCCCAGACGCGTCACCGCCGTCGCTTTGCCTTTGAGCTCGGCTGGCGACTTAATTTCCGGCCGCGCAATTAAATATACGGGATCCGAATCAACCGGGCAGGCGAGCAAAACAATATCGCCTCCCTCGACCCGAGCGGCCACGGCCGATTCCGCCCCCGCCCCGGAAAATTGCAGCTGCCCGCTCATGATGCCCATCGTGATCAGCGCGCCGCCGCG
Organism: uncultured delta proteobacterium; assembly: GCA_963755715.1. Taxonomy (GTDB): domain Bacteria; phylum Desulfobacterota; class Binatia; order UBA9968; family UBA9968; genus DP-20. Next base: position 234,711 of record CAVWLW010000059.1, on the reverse strand, counting down.
AATCTGGATCGGCTCTACGTTCAAACCATTCTTGACGAACAGGCCGGCGTCCTTAGCGACCCAGATCGGCAGGTGCGCGGTCGATGTCGTCGTGCCGTAGTGAATGCGGCGGAGTTCCTGTGCGGCGGCGGAAGAATATTGGACCCATACGACGAATAGGACATATAGTGACCATCGCGAGACTGAAAACTTCGCCATGCTTTCACTTGCTGAAGTATGCAGCCTCGGCCTTTTCTTGATCGTAAGGCACGAACTGATTTGTTCCGGGGCCGCGTATCTCCGGTTTCTCGCCTTCGTCAAATAGAGCGGCGGCGCTATCTCCCGCGCGCCCGCCGATCAGTCCCGGTGCATGCGCTTCGGCAACGGTGGCGTCTTGGTCGGACCGGTTAAACGCCCAATGCACCGTGTTGGCGGGGATACGATGAAAGTCGCCTTTCTTGCAGAGATAACCTTTGTCTTTGACAAAAAACCAAATCTCGCCTTCGAGAACGTAATTGATCTGTTCCGACTCGTGCTGATGCGGCTTGGTATGATAGCCCGGTCTTCTGGTCGCGATCATCAGGCTGCATTCGTTGCCATAGCCTTTGCGGACAACCATCTGACCGGTGCCGGCCTCGCCGGTCTGAGTTCGGTTGTATTCCGGAACGTCTGTGCTCTTGCAGTGTAGAGACATAAAAATTCCTCCTTTTAAATATAACGGCAGATACTTCGTATGACAGGTATGCCCCTTGGGTCAAGCGCGGAGCGGCTTAAGAAGCGGTCTAGTTGACAGAAAACGGTCGGAGAAGTAAATGGAGGGTCGTGCAACATTTGCGGCGCATCATACTTTGTATTCTGGTAGCGGCACATTCGCCTTCCCAGCGTTCGCGCAGAAACTGATGCTCGCCCATGTCGCCGTCAATCCGGCGCAGAGCATGATGCTGCTGGCGAAGGATTCAGGCATGCTGGCGAAGTATGGCTTCACGGCCGAGGTGCTGCTGATTCCCGGCACGCCGCGGACGATCCAAGCGCTGCTCGCCGGCGATCTGGATTACGTCGCCGCCGGCGCGCCGGCGTCGCTCCGAGCGCGCGCCCAGGGCGCGGACGTGGTCGTTCTTTCGACTCTCGCCAATTCCTCAGCCCAGCGCGTCTTTGTTCGACCTGATTCCACCTTGAACAATTTTAAGGATCTCAAAGGCAAGGTGGTCGGCGTGACTCAATACGGCTCTGGTGGCGATACTTTCTTACGCGGTGCGTTGCGCAAGAGCGGCATCAAAGAATCCGAAGTGACGATCTTACAAATGGGCGGCACGCCCGGTGTCGCCCAGGGCTTGGAATCAGGACGGATCGAAGTTGGCGTGCTTGGCGACTCCGGCATGTTGCTGGTATTTCGCGGCAGGGCCAAGCCGTTGAAGGGCGCGAGCGCGCGCGAAATGGGCTTTCGCGGCGTCGACGCGCCGATCACGACCACCGAGCGCAAACTCAAAGCCGACCGCGGCGCGGTGATGCGCTTCATGCGGGCTTACCTCGAAACGGTGCATTACTTCCAGACGAACAAGGCCGGCACAGCGCGCATCCTGCAAAAATACATGCGCGGCGTGAGCGAGGAAGATATTACGATGTGGTGCGACGACCTGCGGCCGATTATCAAGCAGGTGCCTTATCCCGACGAAGACGCGCTGCGCGCGGAGATGGAAATGATGGGCACGGCCAGTCAGCAACTGCCGGCTGGGTATATCAACAACAGCATTCTCGACGAGATCAAAAAGAGCGGCTTTATCGACAAACTGTATAAATAAAAAGGAGGAATGAGTCATGGCAAAGATCAGGCATATCGCGATCAAGGTGGAAGATCAGGAAAAAACCGCGGAGTTTTATAAAAAGACTTTCGGCATGACCGAAGCATGGCGCGGCCCGGTACGCGATGACGGCAATCGCGCGATCTATCTCACGGACGGCTACATCAACATGGCGGTCCTGCCGGCACGCGGCGGGCGTGAAGGGATCGACCATTTCGGTTTTCAAGTGGAGAACATGGAAGAGACGCTCCAAACCGCGCAAGTCGCCGGGGCGAAAAGCCAGGCGGATACGAAACCGCGCGATGGCCGCTTCGCCGAAATGGGCGTGCACGATCCCGCAGGGCAGATGGTTGATGTGACAGTGCATGGCTGGAAGTCCTAGAAAAAAGGTTGGAAGAAGTATTTCTTGACTGCTGAACCGCCCGGTAGCGTATCTACCGAAACGGTAAAAAATCTTCTTGTGCTGCGTTAACCGACGAGTTTCGTTAAAGCGCTCGCCGGTGACGATGGCGGCTCGAACGACCCTTCTGCGTCGGGCGGCGGTACCTCACGCGACGGCTCCCTTCGAAGCGCGCAGATTTAAGGAAAACAATATGATCCATTTTTGCGGTGAGACATGAAAAGTATCGTTATTGGCATTGCTTCAGCGCTCTATTTATCGACAGGACTCGTGGTTTTATTGCACGCTGCCGAGCCGACGAAAGTATTGATCGCTCATGGCGCGATTAGCAACAACGTCGAGCCGCTGTGGATCGCCAAAGAGCAAGGAATTTTTCGCAAGTACGGCATTGAGGCTGAATTAGTTTTTATCATCGCGGGGCGGGCGATGCAGGCGATGTTGGCGGGTCAAGTTCCCGTCGGTTTTGTCGGTGGAACGCATGTGGTCAACGCCAATACCGGAGGTGGTGATTTCTCCATGATTCTCGGCTTGGAAAACCGGCTCGATTATCTGTTTCTCGCCAAGCCAACGATCAAAAGCGGCGAAGATCTCAAGGGCAAGAAAGTCGGGATCGGCACGCCGGCCGGTTCCGCGTCGTTAGCGACCTATGTCGCCTTGGATCATCTTGGATTGGTGCCGCGGCGCGACAATATTGTGCTGCTCGGTGTCGGCGGTGTCCCAGAGCGCATGGCGGCTTTGCGTTCCGGCACTGTCGACGCGACCAGCCTGTCTCCGGAAATCGGCCAACAGGTGCTCGGCGAAGGCTATCGCGTGTTGGTCGACCTAGGTAAAGAAAACGTTGAGTTCCAATCCTCGGGGCTGGTGGTGTCGCGCAGTCTGATCAAAAGCAACCCGCTGCTCATCGAGACTATCGCCAAGGCGACGGTCGAGGGCGTGGCTTTTATCCATAAGCCGGCTAACAAGGAAATCGTGCTCAAAAGCCTCGGTCGCAACTTGCGATTGAGCAAGCCGGACCAGATGGAGAAGGCTTATCAGGGTTTGGTCGGTGCGCTGCCGAGAAAACCTTGTCCGTCGATCGAAGGGCATGAACGCGGTGATCAAGCTGATGGCGCAACATGGGATCAACGCGAAAGCTGCGCAGTTGAAAGCCGACGACCAGTTGGATCTCAGCTTTTGCAAACGATTTGAGGACAGCGGCTTTTTCAAAAGTCTGTATTGATGAGTGAGACGTTGGAATAAGAGGCTAGTGAAGTGTTGGTGAATGAAATGAGCTCAGTCCTGTCGGCGGAAGAATTCATCGCAGCGATTTGGCAAGAGCGTCGTCGCTACGTGCGCGAAGGGCGCATCAAGCAGCCCCACCCTTGGCGGATCGCGCTGAGCGAAGGCAAGGTTTCGCGTCATGCGCTGATCGAGTACGTGAAGAACCGTTACTACTTTCTCGCTAACATCAACCGCAAAGATGCTCAGGTGATCGCCAACTGCCCGATCTCCGAGGCGCGCCGCATGCTGCTGCGAAAATATATTGACGAAGAAGGGCAGGACGTGGCCGGCGGGCAGCTCGGACCGCATTATGAGATGTGGCTTAAGATTTCCGATGCGCTCGGCATTCCGCGCGACTTGATGCAGAGCTTCGCGGACGTTTTGCCAGTTTATCGTTACACAGTTGATGCTGTTTTCAATTTTGCCAAACAGCAAAGCTGGCTCGAGGGCGTAGCCGCCACGTATGCGACCGAAGGGCGCATGTGGAAACGGTACACGCCAAAGGCGGAGCACAAAGAAGATGGGTTATTGAATGAAGGCGAGGCGCTGCTGACGGCATTACGGCATTCCTGAGGATGCGTTGCTGTTTTATCACGTGCATAGTGACGCCAATGACGAGCACGGCGACATCAACGAGGCGATCTTAAAAAAATATTGCGTCAGCGCCGACCTGCAAGAAAGAGCACTCGCTGCGGCGCGCTTCCGTTGGGATAATCAGGAGACGCGGCACGATATTATTTATCGCTACTTTGTCCTTGCCGAGAACTAAATATAATCAGTGCAACCTATGAGTTGCTTTCGACATCTGCCGTACGCGATCCTCCTTGCCTTTGCGCTCGTCAGCGCGGCTGCCAGTCCGAGCCTAGCGCAGCAGCTCGAAACGCTCAACGTCTCCTACGCGTCGGTCACCGGCAGCCGGATTCCATTATGGATCGCCAAGGATGCCGGGCTCTTCGAGAAGAATGGGCTCAACGTCAATTTGGTCGTTATCGCCGCCGGCACCGCTGCCATCGGCGCATTGGCGAGCGGCGATGTGGAAATATTGGGCGCGCCGGGCTCGACGACGATGGTTTCGGCCGCCAAAGGTTTGCCGTTTGCGATTATCGGCACGTTCGGTCCGTCGGCTTGGAAGCTGGCGGCTCATCCGTCGATCACATCGGTTCAAGAACTGCGCGGCAAGACTGTTGGCATCAGCCGGCCGGGAACCACCATCGAGTTTGCCACGCGACGGGCGCTGACGAAGCTCGGCTTTACGCCCGGCAAGGACATTCAAATCCTCGCCACGGGACTCGCCGAATCGAATAAGCGGATCATGGTCATGCTCCAGGGCAAGATCGATGCAACGCTGGTCAGTCCGGATAATTTGTTCGAGGCGGAACAGAAGAATTTGAAGCTCTCGGTGCTTTCGGATTTGAAAGATTTGGGTATTTACACAAGCGCCAGCGATCTCTCGGCCAAGCGCGATTTTCTCAAAAACCAGCGCCAGCGCGCGCGCGGCTTCATGATGGCGTACTGCGAAGCGATCTGGCTCGGCAAAGCCAACAAAAATGTCGCGCTGGCGAGTTTTCGTAAGCACATGCGCGAGCAGGATCCACGGCGGCTGGAGACCCTGCACAAAAACTACGTGGTCGACGCGCTGCCGCTCAAACCTTATCCGATGGAAGAAGTCATTCAAGCGGAAATGGAAAATCTGACGACAACCGTGGCGGAGTTTCGCGGCAAAAAGGCCGCCGACTTTGTCGACAAGTCATTGCTCGCCGATCTCGATCGTGAAGGTTTTTTTAATCAACTTGCCAGCAAGTACGGCAAGCAGTCGTAAAGCCAAAGCAATCTAGAGCTGAATTGGCTTTTGTCTTGTGTAGGGGCGGACCTGTGTGTCCGTCCCTCTCGGACGGGCGACCCCATAGGGTTCGCCCCTACAAAAAATTTGCCCAAAATGAACCAGCACTATTGCTCCGCGTTGTTGACCTGCGGAAACCGATCGGATATTTGATTCAGATTGTTTGAAAATAGGAGAAAGCGACAGTATGCCGTATTTCGATTTGCATCAGCATCTAAAGAATCTCGAAGAACATGGGCTCTTGCGGCGCATCACGCGCCCCATCAACAAAGACACGGAACTGCATCCGTTGGTGCGCTGGCAGTATCGCGGCTTACCTGAAGAGGATCGCAGAGCGTGGCTCTTCGAGAACGTGACCGACGCGAAGGGTAAACATTATACCATGCCCGTTGTCGTCGGCGCCCTGGCGGGGAAGCCTGAGATCTATTATCTCGGTATGGGTTGTAACAGCGCCGAGGAGATGGATGCGCGCTGGAAAAAAGCTTTGGCGGAGCCGATTAATCCCATCGCTGTGAGTAAAGCGAAATGCCAGGATGTAGTGATCTTGGGCGACGAGTTGGACAAAGAAGGCAATGGTCTGGATCGATTCCCGGTGCCGATTTCCACGCCGGGATTTGACAACGGTCCGTACACGACCTGTTCGCACTGGATCACGGCGGATCTCGATACCGGTATTCAAAACATCGGCAACTACCGCGGTGAGATCAAGGCGCGCCGGCGGGTCGGCGTGTTTCCTTCCGGTTTGGGGCAGGATGTTTATCTGCACTGGAAAAAGGCGCAGGAGAAGGGGGTTCATCTCCCCGCCGCCCTCGTCGTCGGCGCGCCGCCGATCGTATCGTATGTTTCCGTGCAAAAGATTCCTTACGGCGTCGATGAAATGGGTGTGGCCGGCGGCTTGGCTGGCGAGCCGATCCCGATGGTCAAATGCAAGACCATCGATATCATGGTGCCGGCGGACGCCGAGATCGTCATCGAAGGTTATCTGAATACGGAATACATCGAGCCCGAAGGACCGTTCGGCGAATCGCATGGCTACATGCATCCGCGCCAACTAAATCCCTTCATGGACGTGACCGCGATCACACATCGTAAGGACGCGATTTACACGTCGTGGCTCAGCCAATTGACGCCGAGTGAATCGTCGGTCATTCGAAAAATCGGCTACGACCGGCTCATGTTGGTCCATCTGCGCGATGAATGCCGCATCACCAGTGTGCTGCGCGTGGAGATGCACGAGCCGCTGACCAATACCTACAAATTGGTGATCATCCAGATGCGCCGGCCCAACGAAGCGGAAGTGTGGCGCGCGCTGCACGCGGCCTGCTCCTTTCATCCGGGCGTCGGTAAGATCGTCGTTGCCGTCGACGAAGACATCGATCCGTCGAATGAGGCGGCGGTTTTCTGGGCCATGTGCTACCGGATGAAGCCGCACAAGGACGTGCAGATCTTTCCCGGCATGGAAAAGGGCCACGCTCCACCGTTTCTCTATGAGCACGAGACCAAAGGAACGGACGTGGTGTCCTACCATTTGCCCGCGGACGAATCGGCGATGCTCTGCAACGCGATTCTCAAGGAGCCGTTCCCGCCGGTGTCGCTGCCGAAGCGCGAGTTTATGGAAAACGCCAAGAAGATTTGGGAAGAGCTCGAGCTGCCCAAGCTCCGACCGCAGATGCCATGGTTCGGCTATTCGCTCGGTCAGTGGAGCGAAGAGCTCGATCACGAGGCCGAGCTCGCCGTGCAAGGGCGTCACTTCGAGACCGGCGAGAAGCTCAAGGCCGCACGGGTCAAAGTGCGCTGAGAGCATCACCGCAAATAGGCAAGATTCTTTTGTAGGGGCGACCGGCCGGTCGCCCCTACCTTTTTCAGGACATTCCTTGGTGGTGAGGTTCTACGATCTGTAGCGCCAGAGTTGCGGGATCGCCAAGCAAATTCCCAAGATCATCACGAAGCAGAGCGCGCTGCCGACTAACAGGGCGTTCGACGCGCCCATGTATTGCGCGGTGATGCCCGCGAGCAGCGCTCCTAAGCCGTTCGTCGTCTGCGCAAAGACGGTGATCAAGCTTGCCGCTCTGCCAAGCATGCCGTCCGGCGCCAAAAGTTGAACTACGGTGCGCCGAATGGCGACGCTGATCGAGTCGGCAAAGCCCAAAAGCAAAACCGCCACCACCGCCATCCAAAACCATTGTGAGATCCCGAGTAATGCCAGGCCCGCGGCGAAGAAGAGCGCGGCGACGATGACGAGCACGCCTTTGCGTTGGACATCGCCCGCCATGAGCAGCACGGTGGTACCCAACAATGAGCCCGCCGACGGCGCGGCATATAACAAACCGAGACCCGCTGCTCCGGTTTTGAAGACGTCAGCGGCGAAGATCGGCAGGATCGGCCGGTAAAAGCCGACCAGAACGACGGCAAAATCGAGCAGGAAAAGTGAGAGGATAATTCTCTGGATCCAAATGAACTCGATGCCTTCGATAATACTTTTGAAGTTGACCCGCCGGCGCGCGCCTTCGATCTTACCGGATGCCTTGACGGACAGGATCGCGATCGCTGCCGGCACAAAGAGCAGGGTGCTCGCAAAATACGCGGTGGCCAGTCCGACCTGATCGATCAGAAAGCCGCCGATGGCCGGGCCGACGAGGAAACTCGTCTGCAGGATCATGGTATTGACGACCATGGCGTTCATCAACAAACTCTGCGGCACCAGGCGTGGAATCATCGCGGCGCGCGCCGGCCAGTTGAACACTTCGACAAAAGCGCCGACCAGGCCGAGCGCGTAAATATGCCAGACCTGCGTGGCGCCCGTCAGGGTGAGAATACCGAGCACCAGATTCGGCACGATCTGCAGAGAGATCGTGGCGACGAGCATTTTTTTTCGATCAAAGGCGTCCGCCACAGCACCGGCGTAGAGACCGAAGATGATGAACGGCAGGGTTTCCAGAAACCCCGTCAAGCCGAGCTTAAACGCGGACCCGGAAATGTCATAGACCTGGTAAAGGGTCGCGACGTTGCGGATCTGGCCGGCAAGGGAGCTGAGCACGCTGGCGATCCACAACAATCTATAATCGCGAATCAGCAGCGACGACCAAGGTCGAATGGGCTGTTTTTGATTCGAGCTTGAATTTATTTCACTGGAAGTAGCCAACGAGGTGAAAGCGGAAAGAGCAAAACTTCACGTGTAGTTATAGCGTGTGCGGAAGAAAAACGCGATGGGGTGCGCGTGAGGCGGCGTTTTTGGAAAAGCCGCCTCACGCTGAAAGTTGGATTAGCGGGCAGGCGCTTGATGTTTGTCTTCGAGCACACCGCGCTGGTCAGCTTGGGCGAGCACCGCTTCGATAGTTTGTACTAATTTTCGCGCCGCCTCGACGCTCAGCTCTACCGCGACCCGCGCGCCGGGTCCGGCGGCTTCGTTGACGAAGTCGATATTGAGCGCGTGTTCTAGCGGCAGGTCGTAGGGATGATCGTAGGACACGTTGGCTTCGCGCAACTCGAACCAATCCTGGCCGTTCTTGCCTCGCCCTTCGATTTTTGCCTGATGAGCAATCATAGTGCACATAGTCCGGCTCCTCTTAGCTCTGTTTTAGATTCTTCTCACAGAAGGCGAGCAACTTTTTCCAACCGTCGACGGCCTGCTCCTGACGATAGGCCGGGCGATCGTAATAGAAAAAGCCATGGCCGGCGCCGTCGTAACGATGGAATTCGTAATTTTTGCCGTGCTTTTTAAGTTCCGCTTCGTGCTGATTGACCTGTTCCGGTGATGGGGACTTGTCGTCGTTGCCGAATAGACCGATGATCGGACAAGGAAGATCTTTGGTGTAATCGATGGGCGCGACCGGCTGTTTCGGAGTCAGCTCTTCTTTGGATTGAACCACGCGGCCGCCCCAGCACTCGACCAGCGCGTCGAAGTTTTTCAAGCGACAAGCGGCGAGAAACCCGTGCCGGCCGCCCGAACAGGTGCCGAAGACGCCGACTTTGGCGCTGACGTAGGGCAGCGAGCGAAGCAGTTTGTTGGCGCCATCCAGATCGCCGAGCACCTGCTCGTCGGGGATACCGCCGCCGGCGCGCACTTTAGCGCCCACGTCTTCCGGCGTGCCGTGGCCATCGCGGAAGTAGAGATTCGGTGAGATGGCTGCATAGCCGTGATGGGCGAATCTGCGGGTGCATTCACGATACCATTCGTCCCAGCCTGGGGCGTGGTGGATGACGACCATCCCCGGGAAAGGCCCGGAGCCGAGCGGCCGGGCGACATAAGCGTTGATCGTTTCGCCTTTATGTCCCGGCATGGCGACGGTTTCAGCGATCATGCCTTCGTATTGGTTGGTTTGATACATTTTCCCTTTCCTCCTTCAGGTGTTTCTAGAATTGGACTAGCCCTCTTTATCCAAAACCTCCGGCGGGCGCAACCGGTATGTCAGGCTTACCGCTCATGAATTCTATGACTGCGCAGGAGGGGTTGCGTGGGCAGGGCCAAGTACGCTAAGCTTTTTGTCACACATCAGTATGGGGCCTTCTGATAGTGACAAATTGTAGAGTTGAAGGTCTAGGGCGTCTTACCTTGCGATACGTTGCCACGCGGACAATCCGACCAGAGCGTGTCTTTGCTTTTCCATGTTCTGCATCCAGCGGGGATCAGGTTCTCAGGGAAAAGACGATAACGATTCTCAAAAGGAGAGGACATGAGTAGTAAAATTTATGTAGGTGGCTTGCCGTATGCGACCACTGATGCGCAACTCCAAGAAATCTTTTCGGCGCATGGGGCTGTTGAATCGGCCCGAGTCATTACTGATAAGTTCACGGGCCGATCGCGCGGCTTCGGATTTGTCGAAATGGCGAATTCCGACGAGGCCCAGAAAGCGATTCAGGCTCTGAATGGCACGGATCTCGACGGCCGCAATCTCACCGTGAACGAAGCCCGGCCGCAAGAGAGACGGTCCGGCGGTTTCGGTGACCGGGGCGGCGAACGGCGTGGCGGTGGTGGCGGTGGCGGTGGTGGACGTAATCGCTGGTAGTTTCGAATTAATAGATCGTGACTGCGAAAAGGGGCGCTAGGTCGGGGCGCCCCTTTTTATTTGTCCGAAACTCCACGCCTCGCGTTCATCTTCATGCTGCGTTGAATGGAAAAAGTCGCATTGGATCAGTTGACCCTGCTGGATCTTAGCGGCAATCCGGTCAAACTTTCGACTTGTGTAGTCAATCCTGCGCTGCTGATCTTTCTTCGTCACCTCGCATGACTTCCTTGCCAGGCCCACCTCGGCGAGGTGGCGTTAGCCAAATCCGAATTCGACCGCCGCGGCGTCTCCGTCGTGATTATTTCTTTCGCCGAGCCCGAGCAGGCTCGTGCCTTATCAAGAACAGCATCGTTGGCCATTCACGATTCTCGCGGACCCGCAGCGAAAGGTTTACCAGCGCCTTCGAGCTAAAACGGTTTTCCTGGTTTCGAGTCTTTTCGCCACCGGTGTTGAAGTTGTATTTCAAGCTATGGCGGCGGGGACTGAAGCAAGAGCCTTATGGCGGCGAAGATATCTATCAATCGGGCGGTGATTTTTTACTCGATAGCAGGGGAAACGTTCTTTACGCCTATCGCAGTCGGGATCCGGCGGACCGGCCGACGCCGCAAACGCTGCTGCGGGAAATCGATCGCGTCCAACTCGGCGTAGTTCCGTTGACCCCATTATTGACCTGCGGATTAACAAACGATTCGAAATGCTCCTGCGCCGTTGCAGTTATTTCGTTTTCAAGTGGGCGTCTTTCAACTGCACTTTCTCATCCGGCGGGGCCGTCCAGACGAGATCAGCGCGATACGCGTATACGTCCATAGCATTCCACAGCGGCACAGCCGGAGCATCCTCTAAAATGAGCCGATGAGCTTCCCAAAGAAGCTTTTCCCGCTTTCTGACGTCAAAAGTTAGCTGCTGCATCTCGAGGATTTCGTCCAATTTCGGGTTGCTGTATCCTAATGTTCGCCTGGTCATTCCGGTTCTAAAATACTGCTGGAACAACGTGTCGGCATCCGTCAGGCTGCCCCGGCCGGTCAGGTACATCGGGTATTTGCCATTCTTGTAGTCGGTATTGAAGATACTCCATTCCGGCGTTTTCAGATTGGCCCTGATTCCGACTTTGGAAAGTTGCTCGACGATGACTTGCGCGACTTCGCGATCCTTCGGATAGCGCCCCGTCGGGCTGTAATAATCGATCTCAAATCCATTGGCGAAACCTGCTTCGGTCAATTGCTGCTTCGCCTTTTCCGGATCGTACGAATAAGCCTTGGCGCTCGGCTCGTAGCCGAAAACCTGCGGACTCAAGAGCCCGCTCAATGGATAAGCGTAGCCTTCCAGAATATGTTTGATGATTCGTTCCCGGTCGATCGCGTGGGTGATGGCGCGGCGGACTTTCGGATTGTCGAGCGGCTTATAAGCCGGGCTCAGCACCAAAAAAATCGGCCGCAATCCCTGCACTTGCTGAACGCGGATACGCGGATTGGCTTTTAGACGGGCGACCTCGTGCGGCGGAATGTTGCTGATTATATCCGCCTGACCCGCCTCGAGCGCGGCGATGCGCGCCCCGTCTTCCTGAATCGCTTTGTAAATGACTTCATCAATTTTTGGCGCTTGACCCCAATAACTCTCGTTGCGCCGGAGAACGAACTGGCCGCTTCTTTCCCAACTGGTAAATTTGAATGGACCCGTTCCGATCGGCCGATTGTCCGCCTCGCCCATCTTTTCCGCGATCGACTGTTTCATGACGACGCGGCTGTTGATGTCCTCGAGAGCGTTCGCATCGGCTTTCTTGAGAGTCAGGATGACCGTGTGATCGTCCGGAGCGTCCATTTCCGCGATGTTTTGCAGATTGGGCGCTTGAAGGCTCTGTTTATCGGTCAGTATGCGTTTGAACGAAGCGAGCACGTCTCTGCTCGTGAACGGTGCGCCGTCATGAAAGCGAATGCCTTTACGGAGCTTGAATTGGAGCTTCGTGCCCTTCATCTGCCAGGACTCGGCCAAGATGCCGCGGTAACCGCGCTTTTCATAATCTGCGTCGATCAGCGGCTCCATGATCGATCCCCAGACGGCCTGTAAAGGAGAGGTATTCACCGCGTAAGGGTTCAAAGAATAAACGCCGACGCCGTGCGCGACGGTAATGCGGTTACGAGACGAACCTTGCGCCCGCGCGGTTTTTGCTCCGGCGAAAGGCGCGATCGAAAGCACCGCCCCGGCGGAAGCGCTCTTTTTGAGAAACTCTCTTCGACTCCATTGTCTGAGCTTTCGATTCACAAAAACCTCCATGAACCCGTGCGCGTCACACAAATTGGCATTTCGTTCTCCCCGGCATATAGCGCAGCGTTGGAAGTAGTGTCAACGTAATCTTGACAGCCGATGATGCGCGGCACTATGGATTATAGAGCAGATCAGTTTTAAGCGGGAATGCATCATCGGAGGTGACATGGCCAAGATCGTCGATTCTTTGGTTGAATATATGCTCGCGGCGCGGCGACGCAAAGCTGCCGGAGGAAGTGATTCAAAAAGGCAAAAGCCATCTTTTGGATTCGCTGGCCGCGATCGTTTCAGGCTCGACTTTGAAGCCGGGGAAACTCGGCTTGCAGCACGCGCGCCAACAAGGCGGCAGAGAAGAATGCAGCGTGCTCGGATCGAACTTGAAAACCACGCCGATCTTAGCCGCTTTCGCCAACGGCATGTCGGGCCATGCCGATGAGACCGACGACTCGAACAGCCAACTCCATCCCGGTTGTGCGATCGTGCCCGCGGCACTGGCGGTCGCCGAGTCGCAGAATCGGAGCGGTGAAGCGCTGTTGCGCGCCGTGATTCTCGGTTACGACATTGGATTTCGTTTTCATCAGGCGTTTGAACCACGTTCAACCAGCTTCGGCGCCACGTTCGGTAGCGCCGCGGCGGCAGGCGCGTTGGCGGAATTGGATGATTTACACCTGCGCTATCTTATTTCCTACGCGGCGCAGCAAGCTTCCGGTTCGCGCGCTTGGGTGGGAGACGACGATCACATCGAGAAAGCTTTCGACTACGCCGCGATGCCGGCGCGCAACGGCGTTACGGCTGCGCTCTTGATTCAATCCGGGTTCACGGGTAATCGCGACGTGCTCGAAGGCGACCAGGGCATCATCAAGACCTACGCGCCGTGCGATCCGGCAAAAATACTTAGCGAGCTTGGCCAGCGGTTCACGATCACCAGCTGTTTGGTGAAAAAATATCCCGTCGGCTCGCCGATGATGGAGACCGTCGACGCGACGCTGGCGCTGCTTTCAAAGCAAGCTATCAATCCCGAGCAAATCGAAAAAGTGACCGTGCGCATTCCCGAAAGCGGCGCGCGCACGGTCAACAACCGGCATATGCCCGACGTTAACGTGCAATTCATGGTTTCGGCGATCTTGCTCGAAGGCAAGCTCACTTTCGAGATGGCGCATGATTACGAGCGCTTTCGAAACCCGCGCGTGTTGGCCCTGAAAGATAAAGTTCAGTTGGTCGGCGACAATGAGATGGAGCGCTCGGGCCACCGCTTTCAGGGACTGGTTGAAGTCACATTGAAGGACGGGCAAACGCTGCGCGAACACGTCATCAACTGCCGCGGCCGTCCGGAAAATCCGATGAGCCCGGACGAAGTGGAAAAGAAAGCGGCGTGGTTGATGGAGCCGATCTTGGGTAAGAAGAACGTCGATCAGATTATCGATTCGATTCGGCGCATCGAATCGCTGACGAGCACTCGCGAACTTACGAAACTCATGACCGTAGCGTAATAGCGTATGTCATTTCGACCGCCAGCTGTGTAAAACACCGTTCATGGTTCGACTAGGCTCACCACGAACGGTGTACTCATTAGAAATTGAGTACTTATCCGTTCGCCCTGAGCATCGTCGAAGGCTCAGAGAGTTTTTACACAGTCTGCCGCAGGAGAAATCTTTCTTAGATCCCTCGCATTCGCTCGGGATGACTACCAAACCTTCGACCGTTTCCGACTCGACGTCGATAAATTCCAAGGAGTGTTGCATGTCAAAACCAAAACTCACTATCGCATTATCACACTACGACCGGCACGTGCCGTTTTTCGACGGCACGGTTCAACCTGAAGCCATCGATCTCAATGTTTTGATCGTCGGCCAATCCGACCGCCAGCGCGACGGCGAGGAGCGCCACGAGCGCATGCTGCAGAAGGCCGAGTTCGACGCGGCCGAGTTGTCGCTGTCGTCTTATTTGATGGCGAAAAGCCGCGGCATGCCGTTCACGGCGATTCCGGTTTTTCCACGGCGTTTATTTAGCTTGTCGCAGATGTGGGTGAATATCGAGGCGGGAATCGAACGGCCCATCGATTTAATCGGCAAGAAGGTCGGGCTGCATAGTTTTCAAAACACCCTCGCCACGTTATCCAAAGGCGATTTGCAGAGCGAATTCGAAGTGCCGTGGCGCAAAATCCATTGGGTTCTCAACAAGAAAGACAACATACCGTTCGAGCCGGAGAAGGGCGTCAAGATAGATCAATTGGCCGACGGCACTGACGCCGGCAAGCTGCTCGAGTCGGGCGAGATCAGCGCCATGATGACGCCGCATCCGCCGAAACCGGTGCTGCGCGGCTCGACAAAAATCCGCCGCCTGTTCGAGGATCCGAAGGCCGAAGACCTGCGCTACTACAAAAAGAACGGTTTTTTTCCGATCATGCACGTGGTCGCATTTAAAGACGATGTCCTGAAAAAATATCCCGAAGCCGCGCAAAGTCTATTCAACGCGTTCAGCGAAGCGAAAAAAATCTGCCGCGAGTTCTACGCCGATCCGAACTGGTCGTGGCTTGCCTGGGGCAGGCAGGCTTTCGAGGAAGAAGAAAAACTTCTAGGACCCGATCCGTGGCCGTACGGCTTGGAAAAAAACCGTGCGAATCTGGAAAGATTTGTCGGATATTCCTTGGATCAGGGATTGATGGCGAAGAAGATGGCGGTGGAGGAGTTGTTTTTACCGATAAATTAAACGCCGCATGCTTTAGCAGCTTGTCAGACGAGCGTGGATTACATACAATTGCGGCGAGGATTCGGTATGATTTCTGGCGCTGAACTTAGGAATAAGCGGAACGATATAATCAAGGTTGCCGCAAATCATGGCGCGCGGAATTTGCGCGTTTTCGGCTCGGTTGCGCGAGGCGAAACCACTCCGGCAAGTGACTTGGATCTTTTGATCAATTTGGATCCTGGACGTACCCTCCTCGATCTAATAGCCGTTAAGCAGGACCTCGAAGATCTGCTCGGTTGCGCAGTTGACGTCGTCACCGAAGACGCCGTGAGTCCGCACATCCGCGATCAAGTCCTCAAGGACGCTGTTAGCCTGTGAAAGGCGACCAACTTTACCTCCGTCATATCCTGGACGCTATTGAAAAGATAGAAATCTACGTCGCCGTTGGTCGCGATGTGTTTCTTGCAACTTCCCACTGGCAGGACGCCGTCGTTCGACAGTTAGAAATCATCGGCGAGGCGACCAAGAGACTTTCAAAAGCACTTTGCTCCCAACACAAAGATGTGCCCTGGCGGCGTATCGCCGGCCTGCGTGACGTTCTCATTCACGATTACATGGGTGTTGACGTCAACGCGGTGTGGGAAATCACCCAGAAGAACTTGCCGATTTTAAAGACTCGAATCGCAGAAATTTTGAAAGAACTAGAAAAGTAGCAACCCCAAATTTGGTTGCCGATAGCGATTGCAATACTGCGCCCAAAGTTGCGCGCTAGATCAACAAATCGCGTGAGCTTCAACGCTGGCCGTGCGGTTTTAAAAATAATCGCGCGAATCTGGAAGGGTTTGTCGGCTATTCGCTGGATCAGGAGTTGATGGCGAAGAAGATGGCAGTGGCGGAATTGTTTCTAGCGCTGAATTGAGGAGTGCGTTAAAGGTCTCGGTTAAGATGACGGCCGTTTAGGCCGCGAATTGTTGGGCTTTACAAATAACTTGTGATGGCTGGTGCCGAATGCCAGTTGTCATGCTTGCCGTCGACGTAAACGATCGGCGCGGCGGCAAGCTCTTCGGGCGTGACATCTTCAAGACACCCTAAATTGACTCCGTAAACTCGGTTGACGTCCGGCGCGTTGCCAATGCCAAAAGGCCGCACCCCGCAGTGTTTGCAGAAATAGTGCTCGTTGCGCTTGGTGTTGAACAAATATTTGGTTAGCTCCGACTCTCCGGAAATAAGACGAAACGCGTCCGGCTTTACTATTGCCGGCCAAAATCGGTTTCTTGAGCAGATTGAGCAGTTGCACCTGTAGGTCGGCGCACTCAAATCAATGTCCGCCTCAAAGCGAACCGCGCCGCAATGACAACTGCCTTTATATGTCTTCAGCATTCTTCAATCCTAGTTGAGATTATTTATTAGGGCTAACGCCAGGCATGAGCCGCGGCGCGCATGCTCGATCCGCCGTCGGCTGCATGCCATGTTAGCCAGTTCATCCGCCATTGGGAGTTCACGAACGAAGAGGTCCAAGACCATGGCGGCCGAAAACGCCACGAGCTTTCATGCCGGCCATCGTACGCTCCCGCGCCTCAGAGCTGCTCGAGACGTTGCTCCTGCATAAGGGCCTTGAGCCTTGGTCGCAATGCATTGACGTAGGAATTCAACGTCGATGCTAGCCAACGGCGCATCTCATCGTCCGTCGTGAACTCTGACGCTCTCCTTTGTGTGCTAATCGTGACACTTTTGCCACTGTGGGATGGTCGAAACGTCGTACCCTCCGGCAGTTCAGCGACGATGGCCTCTTTCTGCGCTTCGAGCGCTGAAATCATTTCGCTGTAGCCAGGCTCGGTTCCGTTTGTCGCAACGCCGATCGTTCCGGCGTCTCCACCGGAGCGATATGCGGTAAGCCCACACCCTCGTGGGCCAAGGCAGGGATATCCGTACGTTATTGGGCCAGTAGAGTCTGGCGGGCTCTTGATCGGGATCGTCAAAGGACGCATTGATGACGGGCGTCCACCAAGCTCGGTACTGGGCTTGTGTTGGACTCTCGCCCAACTCATTGCGCACGACAGCGCTGGAAGCGTCGCCCGATTCCTCGACATCGGGCTCTTCAGACACGGTCATCGCGAGAGGCTGCCCCGCATGTTGTACTACTACAACCGTTCTTTCGATAATCTGCGTTTTCGCTATGACTCGTGGCTGAATCGCGAGACTTGACTCGCTCGAACCCATACAGTGCGACCTCAACAAGAGCAAAGGAAAAGGCGGACGTCGCGTTGCGGTTTATCAGCTCCGCCATGCCGCTGACGTCTTCACGGATGCCGTCTCCAGCGATGATAAGCAGAAAGCGGCCCGAACGCATGGCACGAGTCGTGTCGTCTACGAACTGCTGCTCGTTGAGTTCTGGGTTCCGCGCTAGCGTGCTTTCTCGAATGGAACGTTGCCATGGCGACCCGAAGCTGCAGCGACCTGACGCTGCAGGTCCGAATATGACCAGCGGCTGACGGCTCTGGCGTAGTCCAGCGCCTGTGCCACAACTTTTCGTCGAGCTTCCGGGTTACGCCAAAGCTTACACTCGACAAGAGTCAAGCGTCCGAACCGATTGATGAAAGCGATGTCCAACGGTCCCGCTTCTGTCCGAAATTCTGTACACAGTGGAGTCAAGGGTCCGAACGAGGGGTCAATATCGCGCAGCGGAAGTAGATCGGGGTACGCAAACAGCGTGTCGCGCAGCCACGCTTCGTTGCGCCCGGCAGTTTCTCCGAACGCAAGTCGTTCCGCACGAACAGCCGCCGAGCCATCGCGCTCGAGCAAGAAAACGTCCCCAAACATCGCACCTCCCTACGAATGTCGCCCCGCTTGCAAACGTCCGCCAGCGCCGAACGTGCCTGCTGCTGTGTGCAAACTGCTGTATCGTAATGCGATGAGTCATCGTGTCGTGGCTGGTGGTCTGCTCATATTCCTTTTGCCGATCTTTATTGTATCTTTATATTACCGAGTCCAAAAATCACGGATTGACGAAATTTAGCTTTTCGATCAACAAGTTGTCAATCAGTCTCCGCTCGTAGTCATTTCAATATACCTGGTCAGTATATCTCCGATATACCTGCGACATTGTCGGGTGGATTAACCGATTGTTATCCGACAGCGTTGCGCGCGATGCGCGACTGACGCGCTGATTGGGTCGACGTCAGTGTTGGGAACGAGCAGGTTTGTATTTGCGCCGTTTTCGCTGAACGGATCATGACCTTTGAGTTTTAGCTCTTGGCACGCTTGCCACCATCCGTACACTGTCGTGACTACGTTTGGATGAAGCGACTCGTTGAACTTTGCTTTGAGTTTCACTCTTCCGGTTGCGGTTTCCAAAAAGATCCAGTCGCCATCTTTGATTTCCTGAGCACTGGCGGTGCTCGGATGGATTTCCAGTTTTGGGTCTGGAATCGCGCGGCGGAGTCGTGGGACGTTGCGATGCTGTTCGTCGCAGAAATGGATGTCTCGGAAAAAAGTCAGCGTGAGCGGGTATTGATCGCTCGTAATATCCGTTGCTTCGAACTTCGGCAGAGGCGGATAGCCCGCGCTTGCAAAGGTTGTCGAGTAAATCTCGATCTTGCCGGTCGGCGTGTCGAAACCGCGGTGTCGTCCGCTATTGGCATCCGTCTCTGCGTGCTTCTTGTGGCGTGTGCGCGCGTTCGAGCGCATTCCTACCGGGTGTTCTTTTAGTTGCTGAACGGAGATTCCCGACGGCGCCAATTGATAATTCAATGCGGTGTCGATGTCGCCATTGAAAAATTGTTCCGAGAGACCCAACCGTTTCGCTAAATCAAAAATGATCTCGGTATCGGATCGCGATTCGTGCAGCGGTTTTACAACGGCCGGACGCAGTTGCGCCCAATTGAGCGTGTCCTCGGCCATTTCGAACGACGGCATCAGAGCCTCGCGCTCCCAGCAGGTCGCAGCAGGCAGAATTACGTCCGCGAACATCGCACTCGGATTGATTATTGTGTCGACGTGCACATAGAAATCCAATGCTTCGATGGCGGCCTTGCCGCGCAACGGATCGCCGTGGCCGAGTAGTGGGTCCGTCCCGAACAGAACCATGGCTTTGATCGGATAGGGCTGGCCTGTAATGATCGCATCGTAGACTTCGGCGGCTTGCACGAGACCCGGATCGGCGTTTGGACCGAGTGGATGTTTTTCCCGGCCGAGCCGCAGGTCGGCTTTTTGTTTTGGAAGCAGTTCGCGGCCGGTGATTGAGCTTGTCGGCGTCGTCGCGAAGAGCACGTTGCTGCCCCGCTGATCGTACTGGCCCGTGAGCGCGTAGAAGATACAAACCGCGCGATTGGTTTGCATCGCGTCGTTGTCCTGTTCGAGGCCGACCCAGGTGCAATAGGTCGATGGCTTTTCGTTGGCGAATAGCCGCACTGCCTTTCTAACTTCCTCCGCAGGGACGGTGGTGATGCTTTCCGAAACTTCCGGCGCAAATCGCGCGGCGGCGTCTTTGAGCAGTTGCAACGCCGGCCGGCATTCGACGGCTTGTGCCGTCGGCCAGTCTTAAGGCAAACGTGCCGAACAATGCCGGAGCAGTTTCAGATTGATCAACGCGGTAACTAGCAGGCGAGTTACTTCGTTCGTTCCAAATCATCCATCCGTTGGATTCTCCTTGCGCCGCTAAATCGGCTTCGGTCAGCAATTGATTGTTATCGGAGCGCACCAAAAACGTTCCGTTGGTCCATCTGCGCGCGAATTCTGCGTCGAAAAGATTTTCTTCGAGAAGCACGTGGATCATCGCCATCGCGAGCTCGCCGTCTGTGCCGGGCTTCACGCGCAGCCAGCAATCGGCCTTTGCTGCCAAAGTTGTTTTGCGCGGATCGATGACGATTAACTTTGCGCCGCGGTTTCTGGCTCGATTGATTCGCACCGCCTGCGCAGGCGAGGTGGCCGTTGGATTGATGCCCCATAGCAGCATGCACTGGGTATTGTCGAAGTCGGGGAGCGGCATTCCGGTGCCGTAGGTGTATTTGGAGCCGATGCGGCGATTCCAGGTGCAGATGTGGTTCGACGTCAAAAGATTCGGGCTGCCGAAGGCGTTGGCCAGACGTTGCAGCCAGCCGTCGAAGTCGATCGCCGCGCTGCCTGCGGTAGTGGCGCGCGAAAAGACTACGGCTTCGGGACCGTAGTTGTCTTTGATATCGGTCAGCCTGAGCGCGATTAGATTGAGCGCCTGATCCCACGTGATGCGCACCCAACCGGGGTCGGGATCGCCTTTAGGCCGCGTGCGCACCATCGGGTATTGCACGCGATCGGGGGAATAGACGATCTCCGGCGCGGCGGCGCCCTTGACGCAGATACAGCCATTCGGGTGCGCGGGATCGGCATTGACTTGCGTTAGCTTGCCGTCCTCGACCGTCGCCACGACGCCGCAACGAGACGTGCACATGGCGCAGTAGGTGTGAAGTTTCTCGGTGGCGATTTTAAAACTCTCTTCGAAATTTGTTCCAGGCGCCACAATCGGTGTCATTCCGAGAAGCGCAGCGACGAGGAATCTTTCCGGAAAGATCCCTCACGTTCGTTCGGGATGACAACTTGATAAGCGACACGGACTCAAATTGATTGCGTTGATTTTCACATATCACCGAAAAAGCTTGCGGATCATTTCGTTCACTTCGACTTCTCGCTGGCTCAAGTCGACGTCGGTCATGAGCAGTTTGTGTTGTTTCAAAATTTTGCCGTACTTGGAGTCGATGTCGTCTCGAATCGGCACTCGGCCGTATTGATTGATCACTTCCTGGCCTTCTTTGGTCAGCAGCCACTCGATGAAGAGCTTGGCCGCAAACGGGTGAGGCGGTTGTGATGGCAAAGAAGCGGCGACCGTGTAGGTGATGACCGGTTCAAGGCCGATCCAGTCTACCGGCGCGCCCTTGGTCTTCAGATTATCGACTGAGTATTCATAGACGCCCGCCATGATCGCAAATTCACCGGCGGCGAGTAAGTTCAAAAGATTGGTATTGCCGGCCATGATCTGCGCGTTTTGAGCCGCGAGCTTTTCCATGAACGGGCGGCCTTTGAGCTTGAGCAGCATGGAGAACCATTCGATCTTGGTGTTGTCGATGCCCATGACGTTTTTCCACTTCGGATTCAACAGATCTTCGTAGGTCTTGGGCGCATCGGCGCGTTTGACCTGACGGCTGTTGAAACCCATCAACGTGCCGCTGGCGTATACGGACGTCCAAAAACCTTCCGGATCTTTGTACTGGCTGGGATAGGAGGCGGATTCCAGCGGAACGTAGCGGCTCAAGGCGCCGCGTTTTTTCAGGATATGCGTCTCGATGACGCTGGTGTGCACGACATCGGCCAGGCGTTGTTTGGCCTGTTCCTCCAGCAGCACGCGGGTGACGAGTTTTTGTTTGTCGGTGCGAAAGTATTCGGTCTTGAGAAAAGGGTAACGCTTGTTAAACGCGGCAAGATACATCTGCAACTGCTGGACGGCGGCGGAGGCGTAGATGACCAGCTTGCCTTCACTCTTTGCGCCGGCGATGAGTTGGTCTTGGGTTTGGGCGTTGGCTGCGACTACGAACGCATAGACGATTAGAATTGCGATCAAAGATGATTTCATTCATTCTCCGCCCGCGAAAGTAATCGACAGGCGTGCACCGTGTAACCGGCGTAGACTGGGTGGTTGTTCAGTTCGGGAAAGATCTCTCACTTCGTTCGAGATGACAAATGCTTATTTAGTTGTCATTCCGAGCGGAAGCGAGGAATCTTTCTTCGCGGTACGATTCGCAACAAACTCTAACTGAACCATTACCCAACCGCCGGAAGACTTCAGCGCGTCGACAAAGCCGAAATTTTCCATCTAGGATTAATACGAAAAAGTGCGAGGTTTTAACCCATGGCAGCTCCAGCGTTCGTTTATCAAGATCCGTTACCGGTTGAGAAAGACACCACGAAGTACCGGCTCCTGAGCAAAGATTATGTCAGCGTGTCCGAGTTCGAAGGGAAAGAGATTCTCAAGATCGCGCCCGAGGCGCTGACGCTGCTGGCGAGTGTCGCGGTACGCGACGTGTCGTTCCTGCTGCGCACGGCTCATTTGGAAAAAGTCGCGGCCATCCTCAAAGACCCCAAGGCTTCGGATAACGACCGCTACGTCGCCTTAGCGATGCTGCGCAACGCCGACACGGCGGCGAAAGGCATCCTGCCGTTTTGCCAGGACACGGGCACGGCGACGATCTTCGGCAAAAAGGGCCAGCAGGTGTGGACCGGCGTGAAAGACGAAGAACACCTTGCCAAGGGAGTTTACAAAACTTACACAGAAGAAAACCTGCGCTATTCGCAAACGGCGCCGCTCAACATGTTCGACGAAGTCGATACCGGCACCAATCTGCCGGCGCAGATCGATCTCATGGCGACGGAGGGCATGGAATATCAATTCCTCTTTGTCACCAAGGGCGGCGGCTCGGCGAACAAGACGACGCTGTATCAAGAGACCAAAGCGCTGCTCAATCCGGCGAGCTTGGAGAAATTCCTCACGGAAAAGATGAATGACGCTCGGAACCGCCGGCTGCCCGCCGTATCATTTGGCGTTTGTCATCGGCGGAACTTCGGCCGAAGCTTGTTTGAAGACGGTGAAGCTTGCAACGACCGGCTATCTCGATCACCTTCCGACCACGGGCAATGCGCACGGGCGGGCTTTCCGTGATGTGGAGACAGAAAATAAGATGCTGGAGCAAGCTTACAAGTCCGGCTACGGCGCGCAGTTCGGCGGTAAATATTTTGCGCTGGACGTGCGCATTATTCGCCTGCCGCGCCACGGCGCTTCCTGTCCGGTCGGCATGGGCGTATCATGTTCTGCCGATCGCAACGCCAAAGCGAAGATCAACAAAGATGGGATTTGGCTCGAAGAGCTGGAACGAGATCCGGGGCGGCTGATTCCCGAGGAGTATCGCGGCAAGGTTGCCAGCAACGTCGTCAAAGTCGATCTCAATCGGCCGATGGCGGAGATCTTGGCGCAGCTGACGAAGTATCCTGTGACGACCCAGCTTTCATTGACCGGTACGATGATCGTCGCGCGCGATATCGCGCACGCGAAATTGAAAGAAAGATTGGATCGGGGCGAGGGGATGCCGCAGTACATGAAAGATCATCCGGTTTATTATGCCGGGCCGGCGAAAACTCCCGAAGGTATGCCGTCGGGTTCTTTCGGGCCGACGACGGCGGGACGGATGGACTCCTACGTGGATTTGTTTCAGTCGCATGGCGGGGCGATGATCACGCTCGCCAAAGGCAATCGGAGCCAGCAGGTCACCGACGCTTGCAAAAAATACGGCGGCTTCTATCTCGGCTCGATCGGCGGCCCAGCGGCGATCCTGGCTAAAGAAAATATCAAGAAAGTCGAAGTGCTCGAATATCCCGAGCTCGGCATGGAAGCGATCTGGAAGATCGAGGTGGAAGATTTTCCCGCGTTTATACTCGTCGATGATAAGGGTAACGATTTTTTCAAGCAGATTTTACATTAGCTAATCTTCTAAAAACATTCGGAGTCCTTCGACTAAGCTCAGGACGAACGGATTGCACGATCGCAGTGTTTCCGTTCGTGCTGAGCTTGTCGAAGCATTCCGAAACTTCTTTAACCGCAAATCGCTCCACTCACATGAAATTTTCCAAATCGAAGCGTTCCGAGCTTACGGAGCGTCCTTCGATGCGGACGTAATCGCCATTGCGTAGCCGATTAAACTGATCGATCACCGGGCGCGGCGAGTTGAAAGCGACCGAAACAATGATCAAGCGATTGCGCTGGTCGCGAAGCTCGAACGTTCCGCGCCGTTGATCGACGTATTCGACCCGCCCTTCGGTACGATCCAGTCGGTTGCCGCCGCGTTTGTCGCCCCGGTCTTGCACACTTTCTCTGACCGTAATGCTATCGGTATAGATTCTCCCGTCGCGGTCTTGTTGAGTTTGCGCTGCGATGTAATCCCCGCGTTCCAAATTGGCGACGGAATAATTGCGCTGACGGTAAACGACTTGAGTTTTATCGTCGTAGCGGACGACCGACATGCGCCCGGAGTCCGTGCGGATCTCAATTTCGCGCGCCCGCGTATCGACGTAATCCACTTCACCGACCACGTCGCTGCTGCCAAAGCCGCCATAGTCGCCCAGCCCGTCCACGTGGCCCAGCTCATGACAGCCGACGAAATTCAGGGTTGCCAAGGACAGTACACCGAGTAGCCGCAATGCCGTTTTCATCTGCCATCTCCTTTTCCAAGTGAACAAAGCGTCCTTTGTCCGAGCGCTTAGACGCAAAAGCGCCGTCCAGAATTCACGATTCCTTATATCAGTTTATAAATCGTTTGCATTTCCAGGGCTGTTAAGCTGAATTTTAAAAAATTAGTTTAGATTTCATCCGGGCGTTTATTTCTCATTATTCTATTTGACGGTCGATCTTGAATGGAGTTACTTTGCGGCAGAAATTCGCCCGCTCCGGGGGCGCGTAGTGGAGGACAATCATGCCGACCATCGATGCCGATGCCCACGTTATCGAGAGTGACGAGACCTGGCGCTATATTCCCAACGAGAAGCTCAGACCGTTTCTCATCTCGCCCGGCGCGGGGCGGCCGCAAAACTGGTTGATCGACGGCCGGGTTTTTAACCGCGGTGTGAATTTTGACCGTAACTTACCGGTTGATATCTGCGAGATGCGCGATATCAAAAGTCGGCTAAAGCACATGGACCAGCTCGATATCGACGTCCAGGTGTTGTATCCGTCGCTGTTTCTGCGGCCGCTGACGGCAAGAGCCGAAGTCGAGAACGCGATCTGCCGCAGTTACAACCAGTGGTTGATCGATGTCTGTGCCCGGGGCGAAGGCCGGCTTAAGTGGATTGCCGTGGTGCCGGTGATCGATGCGGCGAGCATGGTCGCCGAAGTCGAGTTCGCCAAAGCCAACGGCGCCTGCGGCGTCTTCATGCGCGGCTTGATCGACGACAAGCGGCTCAGCCATGCCTATTTTTTTCCTCTTTACGAAAGGGCGGAAAAAGCCGGTCTGCCCATTTGCGTCCATGCGTCCACCGGCAACTTCAACTGGGTGCAGCTCTTTGACGGCGAAAGTGGTTTCATGCGCTTCAAGGCGCCGGTGTTGTCGGCGTTTCACGCGCTCGTGCACGACGGTGTGCCCAAAAAATTTCCTATGCTCAGGTTCGGCTTCATCGAGGTGCGCGCTCAGTGGGTGCCGTATCTCGCCGTCGAGATCGCGCGCCGCTTGGACCGGGCGGACAATGCCGCGGCGCGTAATCTGATCCGCGATAACCATGTCTATGTCGCTTGCCAGACGGACGACGACCTTCCCTATGTGCTGAAGTATGCCGGCGAAGATAACATCGTGATCGGCTCCGACTACGGCCATAACGACACTTCGTCCGAAATCGAAGCGCTGCGCACGATCAAAACCAAAGGCGAGGTCGAGCCAAGAATCATCGACAAGATTCTCTACGACAACGCCAAGGCGCTGTATGGGTTATAGTGGTTTCGGGTTTATCTCCGACGCGTAGGCGCGCGCGGCGCAGCCAGACGCGCTTCGATTCTCTTGCGCTGGACAATCGCTCCATTAGTCTTCATTCAATTTGTTCTCTATGTTCATTCGGCTCGGCGCGCAGGAGAAAGTCCGCATCGCGCCGTCTTCCCCGGGCTTGGCGGCTTGGCCGATGCATCTCGGCGCCAAAGAAGGATTCTTTGCGCGAGAGGGTTTGAATCCCGAAATCATCGTCATGCGCACCAACACCGGCATCGCCGCGCTGGTGACGGGCAGCATCGATTTCACCACGGCGGGCGGTTCGGCCATGCGCGCGGCGGTGAACGGCGCGCCGATCAAAATGATTCTCAACGTCAACAAGAAGGCCGACCTGTGGATCGTCGCGCAGAAAAATATTCAGCGCATCGAAGATCTGCGCGGCAAGATGATCGGCGTGGGCGGCAATTGGGGCACGCAGTTCTATCAGGTGCTCGAAGCGCTCAGGCCGAGCGGCATGGATAAAGACGTGCAGCTCGTTTCCACCGGCGACGTCGCTAACGGCTTTTTGTCGTTGCAGCAGGGCAGCATGCCTGCCGTGGCGTTGACGCCGCCCTACAGCATTCTCGCCAAGCGCCAGGGTTATCGGGATTTGCTTCATACCGGCGACGTGATCGGTGTGTCACCGACGACGGCGCTTGTGACGACGAAGGACAAACTCGAGCGCGAACCGCAAAAAATTCGCCGCGCGATTCGCGCGGTGATGCGCGCCGTTGAATTCGCGAAGACTCGCAGAGCGGAAATGATTCAGTTCATCATTCGCCAATACAAGATGGAGCGTGAAGTAGCGGACTCGGTTTATGACGCGCTGATGGACACGCTCAATCCGACACTCTCGCTCACCGATCAAGAAGTGCAGGTGGAACTCAACCGCATCGCCGAGCAAAGCAAGGCAAAAATTGCCGTTAAACCGACTGATGTGGCGGATTTCACTTTCGTCAGACAAATGTTCAACGAAACGACTCGCTAGTCTCCTGAAGCGGAGTTTGCGGCCTAATTCAACGTCATTCCGGGCGAGCTGGCGATAGCTAGCGCGACCCGGAATCCAGGATTAAAAACGTCTGGATGCCGGTTTTCACCGGCATGACGGCACGGGGTTGTGATTTCTTCGGCGGAATTTTGGTTTCAGGACACTAGCAAGATTTCAGATCGCCAGATCCCAGTATTGATTCATCACAAACTATAGAGCTTCTGCGCGTTCTCGCCCATGATTTTGGCTTTTAACGCGTCGGATAGATCTTTGCGCTCCATGACTTCTTCGACGGTGTGGGGAAACTTCGAATCGCTGTGATTGTAGTCGGTGGCGAATACTAAGCGCTCGGGGCCGACGAACTCGGCGACGTAGGGCAGCATCTTTTCTTCCATCTCGAAGGCGTAGAACATTTGTCCGCTTTTCATGTATTCGCTGGGCGGCTTGGTTAGCCACGGCACGGTCGGTTGAAGGATTTCATAGTGCTCATCGAGCCGCTCCATCCAATAAGGCACCCAGCCGCAGCCGGCTTCCATGAAGGCGAACTTGAGGCGCGGAAAGCGCTCCAACAGCCCGCCGGCGACGACGCATAACGAAGCGATCATCTGCTCGAAAGGATGCGCCATGGCATGGGTGAAAAAAGGATGATCGAACCGCTCGGTGGCCGCGGGCACGCCGTCGCCGGCGCCGACGTGAATGCACACGGGCACGTTGAGACGCTCTGCCTCTGCAAAAAAAGGAA
Organism: uncultured delta proteobacterium; assembly: GCA_963755715.1. GTDB lineage: Bacteria > Desulfobacterota > Binatia > UBA9968 > UBA9968 > DP-20. Next base: position 207,221 of record CAVWLW010000059.1, on the reverse strand, counting down.
AGAGATCAGGATCGTCGAGATTTTTTTTCGACGCCGAAATCGGCGGCGCGGCGACGGCGACGAACTTGAGCTCTTCAACCGCGCGGCGAAGCTCCTTGACCGCTTCCGTCGGGTCCTGAATCGCGACCGCGGCCACACCTTTCAGCCGGCGCGGATCGGCGCTGCAATAGCCGGCCAGCCAGTTGTTGTAGACGCGCGCCACGGCGCTGGCCAAGTCTTTGTCTTCGACGAACGGCAGGCTCAGAAACGGCGACGTGCCGAATAGCACCGCGGTGTCGATGCCTTCCAAATCCATGTCCTTGAGCCGCTGCTTGGGATCGACCATGCCTGTGGTCGGCTGCGGATTATGACTGCGCGGCGCGCCGACGAAGCTGCAACCTTTGCCGACTGGTTTTGGCGTGAGTTTTCCGTCGATCATGATGAAAGTAAAGCCGCGGTTGTCCTGCACCGGGCGCGGCGCGCGCGAACGGTAGGGAGCGTCGATCAAATCCGCCCAGGGGATGTCTCTTTCCAGCACGTGGCCATCGGCGTCGATAATGCGCATCGTAGGACTCCTCGAAGATTCAATTTCGCTTATCAGTATCAGAAACCGGCAATCCGGCTCAAGGGTTTGCAGAGGCTCGTAGCAAATCCGCGCCGGTCGTTTGACAGCTTGATGCCGGCGGACTAATTTCGGCGGCGGGAGGGAAATTTATGCTCGCGCGCACAATTTTTTTCTTGATCGCAACGTTGACTTTCATCGCCCCCGTCTCGGCCCAAGATCGCGGCAGGTCCGCCAAGGTAGTGAAAGACGGCGTTTCGTGCAATGAATTTGCCCAGCCATTGAAACAAGTATTCGGGCAGTCCGTAGGTGTCGAGCAATGTCTCATCATTTCAGAAGAGACTGTTTTCAATATTAACGGCAAAAAATTTCGCCGGGTCGAGATCCGCTTGAGCGGCGGAGTCGAAGGTTGGGCGTCGCGCGAAAAGGGCTCCCGGGCGATCTATTTTAGCGACGGTCCCGATTTCGTTTTGACGCAGTCCGGTCTCGCAGGCCCGCGGGCGCACGGTGTCGGCAAGTACGAGGCATCGACCGGACACGGGCTGACGATTTTCTATCCGGAAGACGCGCGCAACTGGAACGGCAAACTTTTCATCACGCGCGCATGGCGCGGGTTCCTACGGCGCCGTCGGCGCCTTGGTGCCGCGCGATCCCAACGCCAAGTTCAATCCTCTCGCCGACGTCAATCGCTACGTCGGGTTGATGATCGACAAGGGCTACGCCGTCGCGCACACCATGCGCTCCTCCGACCGCACGCGCGGCGACGTCACGATCATTTTGGAAGACGGCACGAAGCTCAACAACTACAATCTCAGTTCTCACGCCGGCTTGATCACGTCGTGGGGACAACTGGCGCGGTCGTTGATCACAAAAAGATTGGGTTCCCAGCCGAAAAGAATTTATTTTTACGGTCACTCCGCTGGCGGATTTTTGGGACGGCAAATCAACTATCAGCCCGGCGCCAATCAGGATGCGGACGGCAAGCCATTTTTCGATGCTTTTCTGATCGATGACGCCGGCAGCGGACTCTGGCTGCCGAAGTTGATCGTCGACGGCAAGGATGTGTTATTCACGACTGCCGATGGGCGCGCGCATTTCGCCAAACAAATCGATATTACCCACATGCTTTACGCCGGCGACACGGGTGATTATTTGCAAAACAAGCGTGAGAATGCGCGGCTGCTCGGAGAGAAAGGCTTGGCGGCGAAGCACCGTTTATATGAGATCCGCGGCGTGAGTCATTTCGACGCCGGTCAAGTTTCCCGCCCCGATCTCGTGAACCAAACCCTCGACCTCGGTGGAATTTTCGATTCGCTCATCGACCGCCTCGACGAGTGGGTAGAAAGAGATGTTGCGCCGACTGCGAGTAAAATAGACGCGGTGGAGTCGGCGGACAAAAACAACAATGGCGCGAATGGGCGCGGCGCCGTCGCCTTGCCTGAAGTCGCCTGTCCCCTGGGCGTCTACTTCGCCTACCCGCCGGAAGTGGATCCGGGAAGGCGCGGCGGCCAGGAAACGGCTTTTGCCGCGTTTGACGGCGTCAACCAGGAGCCTTTGGATGCGCGCAATGTTCTGGTCGACATGAACGGTAATGGGAAACGCGACAAACGTGAAACGGTGACCGAGGCGTGGCAGAGACTTGGACTGCTCAAGCCGGGACAAAAGCTGACTTCTGCTGCGTATCAGAATTGCATTAAAGACGCGGCCGCACAGTTGGTCAAACAAGGTCTGCTGCCGACGCGAGTCGGCGAATATTATGTCGAGAAAGCGACCAGGACACGCCTGCTGAATTAACAAGGGCTTCTAGTAATTAAAGCAAAGTCGATTCTCTTTTCCGTCATTCCGGCGCAGGCCGGAATCCAGGTGTTTTTGAATCCGAAGCGAAAACGAACCTGGATGCCGGCTTTCGCCGGCATGACGTGAGTGCCATAGCGCTTTACTTTACTTGGCCGGGAAACAATTTCGCGCCGTAGTCGCGGTTAACCTCGCGGATCAGTGAGTTGTCGAAAAATCGTTTGGGGTCGAGCTCAGCGGCTTTAGCGACCGTCGACTGCTCGAGGACGAGCTTGATCGCTTCGGGATCGACGGTCATGTCTTTGTTCCAAACCTTGACGCCTTCCTGATAACTATCTTCGACAAGTTTCTGGTCGGTGATTTTGCTGCTTTGGGCGAGAACGGTTTTCGCGTAAGCCGGATCGTCGAGCGAGCGCTTCACGCCGTCGAGATAGCCCATCAGAAAAATTTTAAGCGTGTTGGGATTCTTTTGCACGAAAGCGCGCGCAACGCCGGTGCCGGGTCCGATGATTTTGAGTCCTTTTTCGTAATAGTCGATGATCACCGGAAATCCTTTGCCGCGCGCCATTTCCGTCTGCGGCGGCGTGACGATCATACCGTCGGCGTTGCCGACCAAAAAAGTCGACAGCGCGTCCGCCGGGCCTTTGTGGTAGAGAAGCTTGATGTCTTTGCCGATTTCCATGCCGCGCTCTTTGGCGGTTTTGCGCATGGCAATTTCGCCGAAGGCGCCTACCGAAGTCGTTGCCACCGACTTGCCGCGTAAATTTTCAAAAGTCGTCAAGCCTTTTTGACCGAACAAGATCAAAGTGCTGCGATCGACGCTGGCGGCGATGTAAATCAGATCCGAGCCCGCCACGTTGGCATGAATCGTCGCGGTGCCGCCTTGATAAATATCAATCTGCCCGGAGATGAGCGCCTGGGCGGACGCCGTGGCGCTCAACGTGCTGAGATTGACGGTGACGCCGCGCTTGCTGAAATAGCCGGCCTCGTTCGCCAGAATGATCGGCAGGTAGAGCGGGCCGGTGGCGGCGATAGCGACTTCGAGCTTATTTTTTTCCGGCTTGAGCTCTGCTCCTTGAGCGGCGTGAAGCGCGGGATTTGCAATGGCAGCAATCCCCCATGCGATCAAAATCAGTGCTCCGGTAGAATGCATTTTTCACTGCGTCATCTCCATTTCTTCACGAAAACGCTAAGACTCACTTCGGCGCCAAAACGCCGGCGAGCTTGGTTCTCATTGCCGGCGTGAGTTTGAAAAGGTCGTCGACGATTTTTTTAACTTCTTCGCCGTTGAGCGGATTGATGTCCAGATTGGCTTTCTTGGATTCGGCGATGAAATCCGGGTCGGTCAAGGTTGTTGCGAAGGCGGCGCGCAGAATTTGCAGCCGATCTTTGGGTGTGCGCGGCGTCGTTACATAAACGCGCACGATGGCCGCCGGGTCGATGGCGCCGGCTTTCAAAAGTTGCCGCGCTTCATCGGATTTCGCCAGGTCGAGCGACATCGGCACGTTGGGCAGCTCCGGGATTTTTTTTGCGGTAACCTGCAGGACGACGTTAACCTCACCGGCCGGGATCGCTTTGCTCCATGCGGTTCTCAGCGTCTCCCAAGCCCAGCAGGCGCCGTGCAATTCGCCGGCGTCCGCCGCGAGGCGAATTTCATTGGTGCCTTTGTAGCCTTCGACGAGCTGGATCGGCAGGTTGAGAGCCGCGGCAATGATGCGCGCCACGTCGCTGGTGCTATTGCCCGGACTCAGGCCGCCGAGCTTGATCGGCGACTTCGACGCGAACCACTGATCCATATTAGTAACGCCGCTTTCCTTGCGTAGGGCGCACACGGTGCTGTCCTGTACCGGCACGCCGAGAAATTCCAATTCTCTCATGTCGAAGTCGATGCTCTTGTTGCCGAGCGCGCCGCTCAGGATCAACGCGCCGTTGAAGATGCCGAACGAAAGGCCGTCCGGCTTGGCGCTACTGTGCAGATATTTGGCGGCGATCAACGTGCCCGCGCCGGTCATGTTTTCAACAATCATGGTGGGATTGCCGGGAATATGCTTTCCCATGTGGCGCGCCATGGCGCGCGTGTAAATATCGAAGCCGCCGCCGGCGCTGCCGCCGACGATGACGCGGATCGTTTTCCCTTTGTAAAAATCGTCGGCGCGCGACGAGTCGGCAATCAAGACGATGATAGCGGTAAAAATCCAAACCCAGCGAAAGCGCATACCAGGCTCCTCCCGAATCGGGTCAATATAGGTAAACCCGTTCCATTGTCAACGTGTTTTCATCGTGATGGCATCGAAATGCAGTCGTTGACGGAGCCGATGTATTTCACGTACTTTGTGACGCAATCCAAACGCGATGAGAAAGGAGACCATCATGCGGCAAAAATTCTTGACTGGAATCGGCCTTACTTTAGGATTGGCGCTGTCTGCGCCAACGGGTGTTTATGGCGCGACGGCCAATCAGGAATTTTACAGCGGCAAAGTGATTCGCATCATCGTCGGATTTTCCGCCGGCGGCGGCTTCGACACCTATGCCCGCTCGTTATCGCGATACATGGGCAAATATATACCCGGCAATCCGACGATCATCGTCGAAAACATGCCCGGCGCGGGCAGTTTAATTTCGGCCAATTATATTTATCGGGTGGCCAAGGCCGACGGATTGACCATCGGCGCTTTCAACGGCAACCAGATCCTCGGTCAATTAGTCGGTGGGCAAGGCGTTAGCTTTGACCCGCGCAAGATGGAATGGGTGGGCGCGCCGGGCTACAACCACGACCTCTGTGTACTCAATCAAAAGACCGGCATCGCCAACGCGGAGCAATGGCTCGCCGCCAAGACGCCGATGCGTTTGGGCGGCAGCGCGCCCGGAGCGACGACCGACGATACCGCAAAAATTCTCAAGGAGGCGATCAATTTACCGATGCGCTTAATTACCGGCTACAAGGGCACGGCGGATATTCGCGTCGCCGTTGAATCCGGCGAAATCGATGGGCTGTGTGGATTCTCGTGGGTTTCGGTGCGCGCGACCTGGCGTAAAGCGATCGAATCGGGGCAAGTGGTCATCCTGCTGCAGAGTAACGGCAAAGCGCATCCCGAGCTGCCCAAAGTGCCGCTGTCCATCGCCTTCGCCAAAAGCGCCGAGGCGCGCCAACTGATCGAAACCGGGATTCATCAGGCGAGCCAGGTCACCTATGGGTATTCGTTGCCCCCCAACACGCCGAAGGATCGTGTGCAGACTTTGCGCAAAGCTTTTTTGCAAACTGTCAAAGATCCCGACTATCTCCACGACGCCAGCAAAGCTAATTTAGAGATTGCGCCGATTGCGGGCGAAGAGACCGAGCAGTTGATTCAAAACATGTTCACGACGCCGCCGGCCGTGGTGGCGAAACTGAAAGAAGTTCTGAAATAGCGATGGCAGGTGCCCGCTAGAGAATCCCCTGCACCGAGGGCCGTTCTTTCATCCGCTTAAGCCACGCGCCGAGCCGAGGCAGGGACGGCGAGGGCAGCGCGCCGTAAGATTCCATGCGCAGAAAGCGCGGCACGATCGCGATATCGGTGAGACTTAAATCGCCGAGAAAATAAAGTTTGTCACCCAAAGCGGCTTCCAGATACAGAAGCAGATCCGCCAAGATTCGCCGTTTTTGTTCGACGATCGTGGTATCGCGCGCCGCTTCGGGCTTGAGCATCTCGCCGCGCAGCGCCCAGTACGGTTCATGCGCAAAATTCAGCGCGTAGTCCACCAGGACGCGGCCGCGGCCGCGCAGGTAAGGATCTTTCGGCATCAGCGGCGGATTGGGATACTTTTCGTCGAGGTATTCGTTGATGATGCACGATTCGAACAACACCTTGCCGTCCTCGACGAGGACGGGAATTTTGCCGTAGGGATTGAGCCGCAAAAAATCCGCCTTTTTTTGCTCCTTGTTGGCGAGGCGGACCCGCACGCCCTCCCAGCTCAGGCCCTTCTCCGCGAGGGCGATTTTGACTCGATCAGAGTTGGAGGACGGCGTGTCGTGATAAAGCGTGATAGCCATGGCGCTGCTCCATTCCCAGCAAATAAAGCTTCTTTAACATCGCCTGAGCTGAGCTGCAAGAAAACTCAATCGTTGATTATTCGCGGACGGGGCACTCGCACCATCGCGCCCAAAAAAGGAATAAAATGGAGCAACCCCGCCATCACGCCCCAGAGCAGCGGATTGGGCATGCTGAGAAAAAACATGGCGACGCCGATCGCGACACCAAAAAAAACATTGGTGGGCATCGGCGTCGTCACCTTGGTCGCCGCCGTAGCGCTCGACGGTCTGAGTGCGATCCTACTCGTGCCGGCAACTTATCTGGTTCTAAATCTGCTCGAAGAGTATGTTGTCGTGCCGTTCGTCATTGGCCACCGGCTGCTGCTCAATCCCGTCGTGCTTTTCGTCTGGCTGATCTTTTGGGGCTGGCTTTGGGGCGTGCCCGGCGCGCTGATGGCAGTGCCCTTGTTAGCGATCGTCAAAATCGTCTGCGATCACGTGCAACCGCTGGCGTCCCTTGCGGAATTCATCGAGCAATGAGATTGGCCGCGCTAGCGTTTACGGCTGCTGACCAGGACCACCGAGCCGATGATCAAGCTCGCCGCAAATAAAATACGCGCCGTCAGAATTTCTTTGCCGAGGAAATAACCGAGCAGGATCGCGACCAGAGGATTGACGTAGGAATAGGTCGCGACCAGCGGAATCGGCGCTACCCGAAGCAACCAGGCGTAAGAGACGAAGGCAATCGGGCCGATGACGGTTAAATAGAGCCACGCCAACTCGGAGCGCCACGAAATCCCATCCAGCTTTAGACTGTTGAACTCACCGAGGAAAAGCGCGGCGGCGATTTGACCGATGCCGCCGGCGATCATCTCGATGCCGGTGGTCACCAGCGGTGATGCCGGGAGTGCAGCGGTTTTGCCATAGATCGAGCCTACGGCCCAAAAAAAGGATGCGATCAAGACGGCGATCGCGCCGGAAAAATGGGCCGGAGTCGCGTGATCCGCGCTCCAACCGATCAGCAGCAAGGCGCCGCAAAAACCGATCAAGATGCCGGTCAGAACTCTTGAGCTCGGCCGCGCACCGCGCGGCCGAAGGGCATCGATCAGAATCATCCACAATGGCACGGTCGCGACCAGCAGGGCGGCGAGGCTCGACGGGATGAATTGCGCCGCCCAAACGACACCGCCGTTGCCGCCGACGAGCAAAAAAATGCCGATGACCGCCGCGTTGCGCCGTTCCAATCCGCTCGGTTTTGGATCGCCGGCTAAGCGCCGCCAAGAATATAAGAAGGCGCCGGACACGATAAAGCGCGCCGCCGCGGACAAAAACGGCGGCATCGTCTCGACCGCAAAGCGGATCGCCAGATAGGTCGATCCCCAAATGAGATAAACCGCGCTGAGCGCTAACCAAATTCGAAACGGCGAGGCGGAAAATGCCTGCGGCGCCGCGACGGTTTGGCTCACGCCGGCGCGCCTTCGCGCAGAAAATTCATTTCGCGGGAAAAAGTCCTTGGCGCGGTGGAATAGAAACAGAGTCGGATAAAGCCTGGAGTCATGCTCGTTATTCAGTCGTCTAACGGTATAACCACAGACGGGAAGCTTTGTGAAATCGCCTGCGGGAATTTTAGGCGACAGCGCATGATCGTGCTGCGAAGCGCGCAGCGCATTGGCTTGAAAGATGCCGCGAAAAAATTTCTTCGACGTCCGTACTATTCCGCCGGTGCCATGCCCTTCTTTTTCAGCTCTTCGATGGCGTTGGCGGTTTTGGCGATGGGAGACGCGCCCATGCCTTTAAGGACCTGCGGCGCCTTGGTGAATTGGCAATCGTCGTAGGGCACGATCTCGATGCGGTTGCCCCAGGGATCGAGAATGTTCATGCGGTCGTTGATGCTTTTTATGCCGCGCCGCTCCATCGCCTGGCGCACCGCTTCACGATCGTCGACGACCAAACCGAAATGGCGCTTGGTGTCGGGCGCTTGCGATCGGCCGAGGGTGAGCTGGATAAACTGATCGCCCAGATCGATGAAGATATTGTGATCACTTTTGCCGCGCAACTTGAACTCGAATAAGCCGCCGTAAAACTCCAGCGCTTGGTCCAGGTCGCCGACCTCAAGCACGACGTGGTTGATGCCCAGCGGGCGGGCCTTGGTTTCCACTCGATCGCTCATCGCTTTTCTCCTTTTGTCGTTTCGAGCGTTTTTTGTAGGGTTTCCATCTGGTTTTTTAGGTGACGCACCATGGTGCTCTCGGCGAGCGCGGCGTTATTTTTCAAAAAAGCGTCGAGGATTTGATCGTGCTCGCGCATCGAATAGTCGACACGCTGTGGCGAACGAAGCGCGAGGATGCGCGTCTTTTGAATATCCTGGCGCAATTGATCGACCAGCCGATACAACCGCTCGTTACGGGCGATCTCGGCAATGAAGCGATGAAAACGGTTATTGGCATCGAAATAATGGACCAAGTCGCGTTTCTGGCACGCTTCTTTGAGCGCCCTGTGCAATTCTCTAAGATGGCCGATTTCTTCCGCTGTGGCTCGTTCGACCGCGAGCCGCGCGGCCAACCCTTCGAGCGCGCCGGAAATCGCATAGTAGTCTTCGATCTCTTCGCGGGTGGGTTTGCTCACCACGACTTCGTTATCGGGGCGAAAGGTGACATAGCCTTCGCTTTCGAGCGCGCGCAAGGCTTCGCGGACCAGCACCGGACCGACTTTCAGCGAAGCGGCCAGCTTGGCTTCGAAGAGCCGCTCGCCGGGCGCGAGCTTGCCGGCGACGATCGCGTCCTTGAGTTCTTCGAAAATAAGTTTGATGAGCGACTTAAAACGCTTTTCGGCACGACTGGGGCCGCGTTCGAGGATCACTTGGGTGCTTCTTTCCGGTTGTCTTTCGGCGCCGGCGTCGCCGCCTTGCGCCGAAATAGTTTCATGAAGGCGTCTTGGACTTTTTGTATTTGGCCTTTGACCGTAAACAGGCAAACTCCATCGATCCGGCGGAGATAGACTTCCTGGCCGATTTTCAATTGGCTTTCGTCCTCGCCCTGGGCCATGAGCAGGCGCCCTTCCGGTGTTCGGATCAGCGCCAATGCGAGCGGCGGCAGAAAACCGTCCGGCGTGACGTAAAGGATCGTAAAAGTTTCGATCACGCCTTCGTCGGCTTGCTGCACCGGCGGCGCAGCAACCGCTTTGTGATTGGCGCCGTTCTCCGAGCCGCCGAGCGGCCATAAATTTTGCACCGCCGGGGCGTCGGTCCGTTGCAAGATCGTGACGAAATTATTCGTGCCGAGACCGCCCGTGCTTTGCGCCAGGCCGCGTTTGAATTCGCGTTTCGACCAAGTTTCGCCACGTAATGTTTTGACGACCTCGACCACCTGCGCCAGGCCGCTGGCGCCGACCGGGTGACCACGCGCTTTCAAGCCGCCGGAGAGATTGACCGGCAGCGTCCCTGCGAGCGCAGTTTTGCCGTCGAGAACCGCGTCGCCGCCCTTCCCCGGCGGAAAAAATCCCAAATCCTCGGTACTGATGATCTCGAAGGGCGTGAAAGCGTCGTGCACCTCGGCGAAATCGATGTTTTGCGCGGATACGTCCGCCATCCGATAAGCGCGCGCGGCGGCGACCTTGGTGGCGGGAAAGGAAGTAAAAACTTCTCGATCCTGCAGACTCAGCGTCCCGGTCCCTTGTCCAATTCCGGATAAGCAGCACGTCGGTTTTTTCGCTGGTGAGCACGACGCCGGCGGCGCCATCGGTGATCGGCGCGCAGTCGTAGAGCCGCAGCGGCGTCGCCACAAATTTGCTGGCGAAGTAGGCCTCGCGCTTGATCGCGCGCTGAAACTGCGCCAGCGGATTATGCGCGCCGTTGGCATGATTTTTCAGCGCCACGCCGCACAGCATGTTGCTCAGCCGCGACTCCGAGATGCGCGATTTTTGCCGGTACTTTTCCGTCATCATCGCCGCCAGTGCCGGCATCGTCGCGCCGCACTGGCGCTCGCGTTTGTCGATGACGCCGGCGAGAATGCGGGTGGCCGCGCTCGTCGTGAGATGAGTCATCTTTTCGCCGCCCAGAACCAAGACGCGCCGATAATAGCCCGATGCGATTGCTTGAAAGCCGGCCATCAGCGCTGCGGCGCCGGCGGAAGACGCGGTTTCGATGCGCAGCGCAGGGATGCCGGTTAAGCCGATCGCGTCAGCGATCAGAGAGGCGATGTTACTGTCGCCGGTAAACTCTTCAGGATTCAACACGCCGATATACAGGGCGTCGATTTTGTCGAGCTCGGCCGCGCCGACCGCGAGCTTGGCCGCTTGGCAAAAAATCTCCGCCAGCGGGCGCGGATCCTTGCCGAATTTAGTCATGCCGACGCCGGCGACGTAGACCGATTGCATGGATAAATCAATGTTAGCCCCACAGTGGGTTTATTCCAAGACACCAAATTGCGGCGCCGATGAGAGATCGCGGCATTTTTAACGCAGTTGGCGGTGATTAAGCTTGCGATTCCCGGAAAATACCTCGCTTTCCGGTGCTCTTATGTCTATTGATTAAGATTGGATTACGCTCGAAGGATTCCTCCACGGAGCCAGCTAGCAAACCGTCCGGCGCCGGCTTGACGAAAATTTCACGCGTGTGACATAACAGTCGTGGCTCAAGGACGGGACCGATTTGTTTGGAGAGGTGAAACGATGCGCAGTCGGCATAGAGTAAGATTCGTTTTGGTGCTCTGCGGCGGGCTTTTCATGGTATTCGCTGCGGCGCAGCGCTAGTCTCGGCCAGACGCTTTACTACGCTGGCAAGACGATTACCATCGTGCGCGGCGGCGGTCCGGGCGGCTCCGGCGAGTTCCAGTCGCGCGCGCTCATGCCTTATCTAAAAAAATACATTCCGGGCAATCCGACGATCACCATGGAATTCATGGACGGAGCCTCGGGCCGGAAGGGCGCCAATTACATGTACACCGCGAAACCCGACGGGTTGAAGATCGGCTCAGCGGGCGCGATGATACCCGGGCCAATCCTGGGCTTACCCGGCAGCAATTATGACATTGATAAATTTATTTACATTGGCTCGACCGAAACCGGCAATCCCTACGCTTTCTTCACCCGCAAGGCGGCAGGCCTGGATAGTTTGGATAAGGTCAGGCGCGCGTCGGGCATCCGCATTGGCGCTCACTCTGTCGGTCATTCGGTTTATGTGACCGCGCGCATGTTCGCTTTCATGCTCGAGTTCAAGGAACCCAGGTTTATCGTTGGTTTCAACGATCCGGAAATGGATGTCGCGTTCAATAACGGCGAGCTCGACGCGCGCACCAGCGGTAACATCGATAGCGTGTTCAAGGATCTCGGCGATCAGGTGCAGTTTCACGCGACTATTTCCAATCCGAAGGGCAGATTTGATGCACGTCTACCGGCTTTGCCCGACATCGATAGCTTTGCCAAAAACGATAAAGAGCGAAAAATCGTCGACCTGCTACGCGCCTTCCAGGTACCGCGCTGGCCGCATCATCTGGCGCCGGGCACACCGCCCGAGTTGGTCAAGATACTGCGCGAGGCGATGGCGAAGACTTTTAAAGATCCCGGCTTTCAACAGGACTTTAAAAAGCTCATGGGCCGCGAGCCGTCGCCGCTCACCGGTGAGGAAGTGGAAAAGGCCGTGCGCGAGCTACCGCGCGATGCCGAAGTCATCGCGCTTTATAAAAAACTCGCCGATGGTGGCCCGCTGCCGCCGCGCTAGGCGCGCTTAATTAGGCAGGTTTCGGTTGAAAGAAACTGAAGGCTTTAAGGTTTGTCGTTTCACCATCTTCTATCTATTGAGTAGCTGATTCTCGACAGTCGTCGATCCAACCCGAGCTGCCAGCACCGCTCGTTGCATCGAGCACGCCTGGTAGTGGCCTGGATAATTCGCCGCGATAGGTGGTCGCCAACTCTACCCGGCCAAGATGCGGCGCGACGCGCTGGTGCCGGCTTTCGCGCGCATACTCGGTGGTCTCCCCCATTATAGAAAGCAAATAATTCGCCAGCTCCACCCGCGACGCTGCGCGTGTGGCCGTCACATGGCGTAGTCCTGTCTCTGTGCTTTCCGCCAGTTGCATAACGCGCCTTGCCAAATCGTTTGCCCAAACCACCGAACGATATTCATCATGGACGATGGTGACCGGGAGATTGTGCTGGATGCGATAACGGAGCCAATCCCAGTGGCCGGTGCGTCCGTTCGGGGACGGGCCGATCGGCAGGCCGATGCGGATCACCAGCGAATCGGATCGGGCTAAAACCAGTTCTTCCGCGTCGAGGCGAGTTCGGCCGTATATACTGATGGGACAGGGTGACGATGCTTCGTCGTACACGCCGTCGCCGCCGAAGACATGATCGGAGGAAACGTAAACCAGCCTTGTGCGCGGAGACAATGCGGCAAGAACCCGCCGCACATGTTCAACATTGATCTCGCGGGCCCAATCCGGAGCCGCTTCGCACTTCGGCACGTCGCAGACAGCGTGACAGTAGAGCAGGATGTCGGGTTGGTAGCTTTTGAAAAGCGTACTGGTCCAAAGAGGATCTGCGAGCTTTAGAGCGGGCCATTGCCGAACCGAGGTTGCGCGATTCCCAGGCGATGCGAACGGCAATACAGTTTCAGGAAACAGCCTGGCAATATTGAAGCCAAGGATCGATGTCGCGCCAAAGAGCAAAGTTGATGTCGACATCGATTTTCAGCGGCCCGGCGCAGTTTGTTTAGAGGGATTTTAAACGCGAGGTAGTTCGTTGAAGGTCGAGTTTAGTTAATTTCAGCGCCTAGCGCAGCGTCTCAGGAGTGACCGTTGTTGCCATTGAGATGGGCTCGGCCAAGGGGCGTAAGAGTCACCTCGGGATCGGAAACCGTGCCCTGACGGTTGAGTTCAATATAGCCGTCGATCATCGCGTCCTCCCAGATGGTCTGTCTCGGGCAATGGCTCTGCCACGCTTCCATGGCTTCGTTGTATGTTCGGCGCCGGCTGGAGACCCAGGAAAGAAACTCCAACATCAACAGATTCACCGATTCTGACATGATGCACCTCGCATCTTGAAATGCTCGATCAGTTACTTCGCCCAGTGTAACCGAACTTCAACGACAAAAAAAGAAACTCGGGACCGCGATTCAGCTGGGCTTTTCTTCTCCAAAGGGGCAATGGAATCGCCGCGTCGAACATCACAAGTTATCGAAAGCAGCGAGATACTTGACCGTGCCCGACACGTCGCGAAGATGGCCGGGTCGTAACTCCACCGCCATGAACGCTTCTGCCGGCACGTCGTATCCGCAGCCAATAGCGAAATTCACGGCAGCCGTGAATCCGAAGCGAGGGTAGTAGTCGGAATGGCCTAAGACGACAACGGCGCCGGCGCCGATTTCTTTGCACGCTTCAAGGCCGGCACGGACCAGCGAAGAGCCAATGCCGCTACGCTGCCGCTTGGCAGCGACGGCCATCGGCGCAAGGCCCATGATCTTGAGACCGGGATGTCCGATCAATGACACCGGCGAAAACATGATGTGGCCGTCAATCGCACCGGCGTCATCGGCGACGAGGGAAATTATCGGCTTTGTCTCTCGGCGTAACGCGTCGACGAGATCCGCTTCGGCCGGTGTTTCGAAGACCGCTGCATTCAGACCATAGACCGAAGGCCAGTCCCGCTCTTCTTCGGCGCGGATTAACATCTTGCGCTCCGGGCTGGGAGTCGGCGGCGAGACTCCGACAAGCCATGTATGCGGCTGTTTTCTCGGTTGGAAAGTCAGTGCACGACTACTTCCCATATAGTTTCGCGATGTATCCGCTCCTATCAATCTCTTCGATCAAGCTTCCGTCCATGACGTCTTTGGCCAACACCACTTTCGACTTGGCGGTTTTGACGGAATCCATGACGGCTTGGACTCCTTTGGGTTCGGGAATGGGGCGTTCGCGCATGGCAGCGGCGACGCGGGGGTAGCTATACTCCGAGCCTTTGATGCCTTCGGCTTTGAGAACGGCCAGGGCCAACTCCTTGTTGGTTTTGAAAACGTAGACGCCTTCGATCAAACCCTCGGCAAATTTTAGCAATAGGTCGCGCTTCGTTTTTAGAAGTTGTGTCGGCACGACTTGGCCGAAGCGGGCGTAGTCGATCGGCATCTCCAGCATGTCTACGAGCACACGGCAGCAGCCGGATTCTAGAAGACTCGGCACATCGTAGGTGCCGAGCAGCGTGCCGTCGAGCTGGCCAGCGACCATGGCTGGAAGACGGGTCGTGCCGGCGGCCTGGATTATCTTCACGTCTTTGTCGGGATCGAGCTTGAAATGGCGGAGCAGCATCCGTGTCGTCACGTCGGACGAAGAGCCGAAGCGGCTGATGGCGAGCCTTTTACCTTTTAAGTCATCGGCCGTTTTGATTTCATTGCGCACGACGAAGGCGAAGGGAAATCGATTGATGTAGACGCTGATCAGTTTGCCGTCCAGCGCGCCTGCCGATACCGCATTCAACATTGCCGGAACGTCGGAGTCGGCGACTTCCAGATCGCCCCCGACCATCGCTTGGGCCATGGTGGCGCCGCTGGTGAAGTAGATGAGCCGGACATCGAGCCCGCGCTTTTTCCATATGCCGGCGCGGTCGATGGTTTTGTGGAGATTCTTTGCGACGCCAGTGCCACTGTAGCCGACGCGGACGAGTTGCTGGGCGTTCGTAGGATTCGATCCCAGAATCAGCATAGCCATCATCGTGCTGAGAAAAATCAACCTGGTTTTCTGCATGACGGTTCCTCGCAGCTCGGATGTCATTCTGAGGCGCAGCCGAAGAATCTCGACTTCGGGCGAGATCCCTCGCTTTGCTCGGGATGACAGCGCGTTGCTTTTCGAGCGGCTGAATATCCTTCCCAAAGTGTTTATGGTGTTACGTAAAAAACTTTCCGTACTTCTTCACCACCTGTTCTTTCATCTCCGCGCTTGAACCGGAGGCGAGCGGAAAATCTTTCATCCATTCGTAGGGCCGTGTGGCGTCGATGACGGCGCGGGTGCTGAAGCCTTTTTTGTCTTTCGGTATCACCGGGTCGAGGGGGCCGCTCCAGGCGCGGCGGATAAAGTCCGTGTCGTTCGCCGGGTCCGACCTCGTGCACATGGCCCACAGCACGTCGTTCATGTCGTAGGGATCGATGTCGTCATCGACCACGACGATGTAGCGGCCCAAATACGCGCCGGCGCCGCACTGGGCGGCGATCATGCCGGCCTGTTTGGCATGTCCGGGGTAGCGTTGCTTGATCGACACCGCCGTGAAGAATCGGCCTTGAAAGCAAGCCACCCCTTTGACATCCGGCACGCCGGCTTTTTCCATATGATCCCAAATGAACGCGGAGCGCACGAGATTGTCATCGGAGCCGCCGGGAGGGCGCGACGACGGCGCGCCGGTCAAGATCGGATTGTTACGGTGCATCATGCGCTTCACTTTGATGATCGGTTCGGTGCGCTCGCCGCTGGCGTAGTAGCCGGTCCACTCGCCGTAGGGACCTTCGCGCCGCTGTTGATCGGGCAAGCAGTCGCCTTCGATGGCGATTTCCGAATAGGCCGAAATCGGCAAGCCGGTATGTTTGCCGAGAATCACATCGACGGCTTGGCCGCGGATGCCGCCGGCGTAGTCGTATTCCGATTTTCCCCACGGCAGGCTATTCGCCGCCGCAGTGAGCAGCAGCGGATCATCGCCGAAGCTGATCGCCACCGGACAAGGGCGGCCTTGGTCAAAATATTTTTGACGAATGATCCGGCCTTGTTTGCCCGGTGAGATATAGAGCGCCAGCGTGTCTTTGTCGTGCACCATAACGCGATAGCAGCCGAGGTTGACCCAGCCTTCGTCCATATCACGCGTGATGACGACATGAGCGGTGCCGATGTAGCGTCCGCCGTCTTCTTCGTGCCAATGGGGCACGGGCAAAGAATACAGATCGATGTCCTTGCCTTCGTAAACATTCTCCAGCACCGGCCCGGTCTCGACGACCCGCGGTGGAATGTACGTGGGGTTGTTCAAACGTTTGCGCCAGGCTTGAATGAACTGATAGCGGTCATAATCCAACGGCAAGTGCGTCGTCAGGCACTGGCGCTTGAGCGACTGATGATGCACGCCGACGAGCACGCGGTGGCCCGCCGGATAATCTTTGATTTTATCGAAGAGAATCGCCGAATAGGGCGGATTGCGCGCGTAGACTTCGGTCACCGCACCCATCTCGTATTTCCAGTCGATGCCTTCGACGGTCTTCAGCTCGCCGAACTCCTCGACCTTAGACATCCAGCTGCGTAAATCGTTGTACAACATCTTAAAATCCTTTCGGCTAAAATTTGTTCAAAACGTTCAAGCCGTTCAAAACGTTGCCGCCCAACCTCCGAAAACGGTTTGAACGTTGGAACTTTCCTATCTCTCCGAAATCTTCTGGTAAAGCTCCGGCCGCATCTTGCTCTTCAAACCGTTTTTTGCCAATTCGGCCTCGAAGGCCGCGCGAATTTCCGGATCTTCGTCGTCGTACTCGATCTGGTTCGGCCCCTTGCCGATAAAGTGCTCGCCTTCGCCGGACCAGCCGGGATAGGCGAGCATCCCCGGCGGGTGAAATGCCAGGAAGCGCACCGGTTCGACGCTGGTATTGAAGTGCTCGTGAAACCACATGGCCGGCGGCACGAACATACTCCAGGCATGCCAGTCGATGCGTTCGCGTGCTTTGCCGACCTCCCACATGAACGAGAAGCCGGCGCCGTCGAGAATCACGATGGTGAAGCCGGGACCGTGGCGGTGGGCTTTTTTGTAAGTGCCGACGGACCAACCGGAGAGGTGAAGAAACATCATCGTCTTCGCAAAGCGCACGCGCATGCTGTAAGCATCCTGGGCGCGGTCGCGGCTTTGTTTGAAGCCGCCTTTTTCTTCCAGCGCGTAGACGTTTTCGCGCGTGAACCACTGGCGCACGTCGGCGATGAAGTTGGTCTCGACGCCGTTGAAGCCGGCCAGCACCTGCGGCGCTTCGGCGAAGTAGTTTTCCTCTTCGGCGAAGCGGTCGAGGAATTTATAGTCGCAGTTGAACAGAAAATCGTTGTTGTTGAAGAGCTGCATGTAAAGCGGCGCCGACGTGCAGGATACCAAGCGCGCCGGCGTGCCCATGGCATAGTGCTCGTAAAAAACATTGGGCGGGATCGCGAAGACGCTGCCCTGCTGCCACTCAAAAGTCCTCTTCTTGCCGTCCTTGTACCACATGGAGGTCGCGCCTTGGCCATCGACGATCATTACGGATTCGTCGAAAACCTGGCGGCGTGGCGTGGTCTTTTCGCCGCGGGGGATTTCCAAGACCACGGCGTCGTTGACCACCGCGTTCGATAGATTGATAAACGCGCCGTTGGCGTTGCGCTCTTTCCAATAGCCGACCGGCACGGTGCGCAAGTCTTCGACAAAGTAGCCGGTGTGAATCGGAATGCCCTGTTCCTTTTGCCAGGTCAAGTAGGGGTTGAGTACGAACTGATTCGAGGCAGCCATCCAAATTCCTCCGTAATGACGTTTCTCAGAAAAGTTACTTGCCGTACAACCGCTCGACGAAACCGCTTTTCTTGATGTCGTCGAGCAAGGTGCTATCGATAAAATCTTTCGCCTGCACCTGCTTCGCCTTGGAAGTGCCGATGGAGTCGAGAGCGGTTTGCACCGCTTTTTCATCCGGAACCGGAAAGTCGATCAGCACCTTGGCGATTTTCTTGTAACCGCCTTCGGCATCTTTAATGCCTTCCCGTTTGAGGATCGCGATCGGCAGTTCAGGCCGTGTTTTAAATACGTAAATGCCTTCGGTGAGCGCTTCTAAGTACCTGCGAAATATCTCGCGCCGCGCCTTGAGCGACGCCACCGGCACGATGACGCCGAAGCGCGCGTATTCGATGGGAAGATCTTCCAGGTCGGCAAGATTGACGCAGCAGCCCGAGTCGAGAATCTTCGGCAGATCGTAGGTGCCGATCAGAGCGCCGTCGATGTGGCCGGCGACCAGCGCAGCGATGCGGATGGCATCGTTGCCGCCCGATTGGATGATCGCGACGTCTTTTTCGGGGTCGAGCTTCCAGTAGCGCAGCAGCATGCGCGTGACGAAATCCGAGGAAGCGCCGAAGCGGCTGATCGCTATGCGTTTGCCTTTGAGATCGGCGGGAGATTTGCTCGGCTTGCGCGCGATGAAGCTGAGCGTGATGCGGTTCATCCAGCCGGCGATGATTCTCACGTCCAAAACGCCGGC
Source organism: uncultured delta proteobacterium (assembly GCA_963755715.1). Lineage (GTDB taxonomy): Bacteria > Desulfobacterota > Binatia > UBA9968 > UBA9968 > DP-20. Next base: position 188,663 of record CAVWLW010000059.1, on the reverse strand, counting down.
GGCCTTGAGGTTGAGCATCGTCGGTATATTGGAGTCGGTGAGATCGATATCGCCGCCGACCAACGCTTGCGCGGTTATCGCCCCGCTATTGAAATAAATCGCTTTGACGTCGAGATTGTATTTGGACCAGAGACCGGCCTTGTCGATGGTATTATAGAGACTCTGGGCCACACCCGCGCCGCTGTAACCCATCTTGAGCGCTGGTTGCGCATGTGCGCCGCGGCCGCCCGCCAGCGAGATCACAACGATGATTAGGAGCGCTTCAATGCATCGCAACAAATCTTCCCGATAATCCATTACTCCAACACTCCATCACTCCAATCGACTTTATACAGTTTCGCTGCATTGACCGACAAAATCCGCCGCTGCTCAACCTCGCTCATACCGGCTAAGCACTTGGTTGCGAAATGTTCGGTCTCCGGCCAGGTGGAATTCGCCGTCGGAAAGTTCGTCGACCACAGAATATTTTCGGTGCCGATATGGCGCGCGTTGGTCTTCGCTTCGTCGTACCAAGTCGTTAAATAACATTGACGGTGAAACATCTCGGATGGCTTCAATGCGTAATCGCAGTGATCCTGCTCGTATTGATGATCGGCATATTCCAGAAGAAACGTTCCCCAGCCGATGGTGCTCTCGGCGAACACAACTTTGAGGTTAGGGTAGCGCAGCAGGATGCGCGAGAAGAGAAAATTTGTCAGGTCGAATACGGCGCTGGCCGGACGAACGATAGATTGGAAGGCTGCCGCGAGCTCGGGCGACAGGTTCGGCGCCATAGGAAATTGCAACTGCGGGGCCGAGCCGGCGTGAAAGCACAGCGGCACACCGAGATCCTGGCAGGTTGCCCAAACCGGATCGTAGTCGGAACTATTGATATGCGGCAGCTTGCGCAGATGCATTGGTTCGGCGGGGAAGATGACGCCGCGATGGCCGCGGCTGACCGCGCGCTTGATCTCGCTGATGGTCGCTTCGATCGGCGAAAGCGGCACGATGCACTGCGGGATGAAGCGCTCGTTTGTCGCCGCCCATTCGTCGATCAACCAATCGTTGTAAGCTTGCACGCAGGCGAGCTCCAGTTCCGCATCAGCGATCGCGCCGAACAACTCGCCGGAGAAACCGGGGAGGCTCGGATACAGCACGGTATACTCGACACTGTCGTCATCCATCGCTTTGAGCCGCGCGCCTGGATTCGTAAGCGGCCTTCGGTATTTCTTCCCAGCGATTCGGCATTTTCGCGCGATCGGTCATGAGGGCGCCGACACGAGCAGCGTCAGCGAGCGGCAATTGCCGGCCATCGACGATCCAAGAGTCTCCGCCGTCGCGCGAGCGTTCGAGATGTGGGATGCGGTCGCCGAATTTAGCTTTCGATAGCCGCTGCGTCCAAACATCGGGTGACTCGACGACGTGATCGACGGCGCTGATGATGCGGTTGATTTGACTCATGCTTGCGTCATCTCTCGAAAATTTACCATTCACCACGAAGCGCACGAAGGTCACGAAGGGTTCGGATAGTTTTGCTAAACTTCGTGTCCTTCGTGGTGGACGTGATACCATTCGATTGATGCAACCGTCGATTGCGATCTATGCCGCTAACGCCTAAAGCCGGTAAAGCGCTTGCGCGTTGCCGTACAACATTTTTTGTCGTTCTTCAGCGGGCACGCCTGCCAGCGAGCGTTCGACGAACTTCCATGAGTCGGGGTAGGTCGAGGCGATGTGTGGGTAGTCAGACTCCCACATAACATTGTCGATGCCGACCGCATGGCGCAGATCGATGCCGGCTTGTTCGTACCAGAAATTGACATAGACTTGTTGCCGGATCAGTTCACTCGGCTTTCGATCCAGCCCGTGACGCCAGAGCTGGCGCCGTTCCCATTCGTGATCGCAGGCAGCCTGCACGCAACTCACCGAGCCGATGCCGGTTTCGGCGAACACCCATTTCGAGCGCGGAAACTTGTAGGCGATGCCCGAGAAAATCAGATTGGGAACAATCTGCGCCGGCCATGCGGATGTCGGCACGGTGAACGCGGCATGCTGTTGATAGGGCGTGTAGCCGTCCCATTCGGGAAATGTCAGCTTGCGCGCAAGTCCGGCCGACGCGTGAAAGTGAACCGGCATTTCGAGCTCCTGACAGATATCCCATAGAGGATACCAATATGGCTCGCTGATGTGCGGCAGCGATTCGACCATTAGACTCGGCAGCGCGAACATGACGACGCCGCGGTGACCTTGGCTTGCCGCGCGTTTCACTTCGGCGACGATCACTTCCATGCCGCACAGCAGAGGCACCATGGCGAGGGAAATAAAGCGCGCGCTCACGCGCGTCAATTCACCGAGCGAGTCGTTGTAGGCCTGCACGCAGGCGAGCTCGAATTCGGCGTCATTATACTGGTGAAACGAGCTCGGATCGTTGGGGAATAAAACTTCGGCGTCGACGCCATCGGCGTCGAGCGCTTTTAGCCGCTCAGTAGGAACGTAAGCTTTGGCTGGCACTTCGTCCCAGCGCTGGGGATACAAATTGCGGTTCGGATCGCCCATGACCGCGGGGCAGTTGCATACACCGCGGGTGCGCAACGGCCGCCCGTTGACGTACCAACGCTCGACCGCCGCGCCTTTGTTTTCGAATTCCTTGATCTGCGGGATGCGCTCGCCGAATTTCGTTTTCGACATGCGGCTGAGAAAAGCGTTGGGCTCTGTGACGACGTGCGAGTCGGCGCTAATCAGACCGTGTTGAATCTGCATTTTTCCCCGCGATCAACTCGAAACTGTGAGTCTAATCCAATTCTCCCATCGCCGTGGCCACGGCGCCGTGGAAGCAGCGCTCGATGGCGAGGGACTCCTCGGCGCCGCGGAGCACTTGCTGCGCGGTCGAGTCATCGACGACGTAGCGGTCGAACACTTGGTTCAACAGATCGGAGTGGTCGACGTCGGCGATCAGATGCACCTGCGTGCCGATGTCCTGATCTTTTTTCTTGATACCGAGTTCCAACTCTTGGCGTTTCACCAAGCGTTGAGTGAGCGTGCCGCCTTTGACGATCTGATCATTATTCCGCCGCTCGAGGATGTGTGAACAAGCGAGCCCTTCGAGCCAGGGTTTGTCACGCGCGCAGTAAAGCCACGCGTAAAATGCTGCACGCGCGCCGGGAATCATGTCGGATTCTTTATTGCTGCCCAAATCTTCTTCCGTCACATGCGCCTTGCCCATGCGCGGGTCGTAGATCAGCTCGTCTTTTTCATGCTCCCAGATGGCGCGCTTGACATCGAGCGGCGCTTTGCAAGAAACGGCGGCCCAACAATCGCGGCGATTGTTGCCGAAGAAGGTCATGTGCAAGTGGCGAAAGGCGAGTCTGGTCGGGGTGAGCGGAACCGTCAAAATTCTTTTGATCTCCGCCGTCTCGTACCACTGGTTCACCATTAGATTCAGCTGTTGTGCGACTTCCGGCCATTTGCTCATGCAGATTTCTCCCGAATCTTCGCCGTGCGATCAAGCAATTGCGAGATGGCGCGAATATACGTCCGTGCGGAAAGTGCTGTCAATCAAACGAAGGGGACGCGAAGAAGTTCACTGTCAGGAAAACGAACGATTCATCTCAGCTTTAGACGATCGTTTCGGTACGGCGCAGTGTTTCCTGTGAGGGTGAATCCCAGGCGTTTGTAGAACTCAATCGCCGCGCCGTTGTTGCTCGTGACGATCAATTGCACTGTGCGCGCACGCTGTACACGAGCCCAATCGAAGATCGCTTCTATTAATTTGCGGCCGATTCCCAATCGGCGATGTACCGGAGCTACCCACATGGATACCAAGTGGGCGCGAGATGCGTCGTCCTTGTCGAGAAATCCGCCGACGATGCCGCACGGCGTGGTGGCGTCCATCGCAAGATATACGATTGATCCTTCGCGTTCCGCAGCGATGCGCGCTTGACCCACTCAGCGTCGGTGAGTCGGGATTCATCAGCATAGGTCGAACTGAAGGCCTTCGGCGTGTCGCGCAACGCTTGAAGGCGAACCTGCTTGAAGAGCATGGCGTTTTGCGGCGTGACGGGATCGAGAGTGATCATTGCGGATTGGCTGAATTCGAATTGTTCATGCATCGGGTCTATCAACCGACTAACGGCACGACCTTCTCTGAAAGATCGTAAGTTGATCCAGCTCATCCTTGATCGGCCACACAAAAATCGCTGCACGCCGGCTTTTTTGTATGCGGCGAATTTTTCTGCGCACGCTTCCGGCGGACCGACAAGAAGGCGCTCGCGGATCTGATCGATCGGACGATGCAGGAACGCCGTGAGGGTTTCAGACAAAACGCGCTCAGCGTCGGGTTTGTTTTCCGTGACGTACATGAACATTGTGACGAGCGCGTTCGGGAAAATCGCGGGATTTTTGCCGACGGTCTTCAGCTCGCTCTGAAGTTTATCCAAGCCGATCCTGAATTGATCCGGCATTGTGTTGTAGGCCGACGCCAGCCATCCATCTCCCAGGCGCGCGACCCGGCGCAGGCCGGCGTCCGAGCCCCAACTGCCGATCCAGATGGGCGGCGCCGGTTTTTGCAGCGGTTTGGGTTCGAGATTGACGCCCTCGGTGGAATAAAACCGTCCGGTGAATCCATCGCCAGTCCAAAGAGACCGTAAAGCCTGAACGCTTTCGTCAAACCGCTTCCAGCGCTCCTCGTAGTTCAAACCGACGATTTCATAGTCGCGCGCCGAAGATCCCGGTCCGACGCCGACAATCAGCCGACCATTGGAAAGTATGTCGATAGCGGCCATGGTCTTAGCGACCTGCACCGGACCGCGCACGACCGAGAGCAAGATGCTGGTCCCGACTGCCATGTTTCCGCTGTGGGAAAGGATTGCAGTAAGAGCCGTCGGCGCGTCCAGCCACGGACGAGAATGGATCAAGTGATCGTTGGTCGAGACGGCCCTAAAACCCAAGTCGCGAGCGGTTTGCACGTAGGCCGTCAACCATTCCAGGGAAAAGCGTTGAAAGCCAAAATCTATAACCGGAAGATGCGCGCCGTAATCCATGTTCGCCTCTCGTTGTTGATCGTCGGACTATGTTTACATCCACTGCTCTTTGACCCAAAGCTGGCTCGGGGGTTCCATTCGTTCCAGCCGTTCAACGCAAAACAATAGAACCTAAAATTATTTTACCAGTCCAGAGTTGCTCATCCGGCATTCGCGCCGAAGCGCGCCCCACGACATTTAACTATTCACTAGACGGGGCAGCGAACAAAGCACGACGGCGTTCGAGGCTCTCCTTCGGCCAATACTTAGCGCTCTGGTAGTATTCTTCAACCGCGGGCGTGTTTGGTGGAATCACGACCCAGGGTTGCTTCGACGACGTGTAGATATGAATATCGGGCGGCAGACGATCAGGTTCGTCGAGTGTGCCGACGCGCACGAAGCGCATAGCGTCGCCTGCTCCCGCGTAGTTGCTCCAGAGAGCGATGCGGCACGTCGGACAACGGACGATCTTTTGACCTTTTCCGCTGTTCGACGGGGTGTTCACGACCTCGGGCGCGCCTTTCAGCAAGATCACACGGTCGGCTTCGATCAGAGCGTTCAATGCGAAGGACGCTCCCGTTTCACGTTGACACCAGCGGCAATGACAGCAGTGCACGAACAACGGTTTGGTCGTCATTCGATAGCGCACCGCCCGACAAGTGCAGCCGCCCTCCAATGTAGTATCGTTATCGGTATTCATTGCGCTGTCCTTAAAGTGTTATTGGAAAGTGCCGCGTAGCCAGTCGCTGGGCGAAGTACGCGGCGGTGCTCGATGGAGAATTTTTAGGCATTGGCTGCGCATGCATGCGCCGATCCGGCTAATTAGTTCTCACTGAAAAAGTCACAATTTTCTTGGGTCTGAGAAGAGGGTTGATGTAAAAGAAGTCATGCGCAAAGTGATTTCTCAGCAGATGAGTTTTGGCGACGGTTTTATCGACGCCTCGTTGTACGAGTTGGATGAGGAGCTCAAGAAAGTCGACGAGCTTTTGGGGGATGCCAAGCTGCTCAAGCCCTTCGAAGAAGTCTTCGATGATAGCATGGGCCGCCCCGGCACAGCGGTAGGGATCTATCTGCGCATGATGTATCTGAAGTTCCGCTGGGGGCTGAGTTACGAAGAAGTCGAGGCTGAAGTTCGGGAAAGACTGCCGTGGCGCTACTTCTGCCATCTGTCTCTGATGGATACAGTCCCCGACGCCACCACGTTGATTAAACTCAACCAGCGATTCGGCGAGGAGCGAATGACCGAGCTCAACCGCCTGCTCATCAAATCGCTGGTTAAGACTCGCTCGATCAAGCCACGCCGCATTCGCATCGATTCGACGACTCTGGAAGCCCACATCGCATATCCCAGTGACATCGGAATCCTGCATCAAGCGGTGAGAACGCTCACCCGCACGGCTAGCTCTTTGGGCCAAAAGATAGTCAATCACGTGCGTGCCACCAAGAGAGCCCTGGCCCGTTGGGGCCAAAGTTCCAAAGCCAAACCTAAACAGCGTAAGGCCCAAGGCAAAAAAGTGCTCAAGAAAGTCACCCAACTGGCTACGGACACTCTGGAGCACAGTCGTCAAGCTTTTGAGAAACTCTCGAAGTCGGCTCCCGCCCCACTCAAAGAGAAGTTTAGGGCGCAGATCGGGTTGGCCAAAGAACTGCTTGAACAGACCGAGAAAAAGCTCGCTGGGCAACGATCGATTCGCGAGCGGATTGTTTCGTTTTTCGATCCTCATGCCCGGGCTATTGTGAAGGGAAAACTCGATAAGCCGGTCGAATTTGGTCGTACGATGGAGTTGGTGCAGGACGACTCTGGGGTGATCGTTCATTACGAAGTCCATCAGGGTAATCCCAGCGATAAAGTCCATCTGCTTTCTTTAGTCCGCCAAACCAAAAAGGTTCTCAATCAATCGCCGCAGGAACTGGCCGCGGATCGAGGATTCTACAGCGCGCAGAATTTGCGTAAGCTTCGACGTCTTAAAGTACGCCGAGTGGGCATCCCGAAGATCGGTCGGCTGACGCCCAGTGAAACCCAACATCAACGCACCCAATGGTTTAGAGAACTGCAGCGGTTTCGTTGCGGGATCGAAGCCTCCATCAGCATGCTTAAACGTCAATTCGGTCTGGGCAAAGTGTTGGCCAGAGGCTCGCCGGCCACCGCCATTTGGACCGGCTGGGCGATCTTTGCCTATAATCTCTGGCAACAAACCTGAAATGCGACTGCTACCGAACATCGACTTAATCTCTGAACAAAACCTCTATACTTCAGGGCAAATTTGAAACTCTCAAACTGTACTTTTTCAGTGAGAACTAATTAGTTGTAACTTGAGCGCTTATATTTCACACCTAAACCAGCGGCGAAGGCGTCTATCCGCGACTCGGGTATCGAAGACGCGATCCACATGCAGTTCGAGAAAGCGTCCGGCCACTCCAGTAGCGGTACATGCTCCGCATAGAGAAAAAGATGGTCGAAGAGTTCCGGCTCGGCGTGATGGAGCGAGGCGCTGGCTAAAGCTTCACATATGTCAGGTGTAAAGTTGCATCTGAACCGCAGGATGGCACCGGTTGACCAGAGCGTCTGTGCCTTCGGTAGGTAGGGACCAGGATCAGCGTGTCGCTCGAAGATCGTGACGATATTGGGAGCGATCGATGAGCCCTCGAAGAACACAGTAGTTGCCTCAGGAAACATTGGGGCGAGCAATTGCAGGAATGTGGTGCTGTCCACCCTGCGATCCTCGAGTTCCCAGCATGGTCCCAAGGGAAGAGTTAGTGGAAGTTGCATTGGTGGCATCCTGGGGCCGTCAAGACCAGCGCTATCGCGATCCCTAGGATTCTAAGCGTTTTTCAGCGCAATTCGCCAGAGCTGTGAATGCTATTTTTCCAGCAAACGTTTCATCCGTTCCACGACGTCGGCGGGCTGGGCAATCACTTCGCGGGCTAGCGTTTCCAGCTCTTCTCCGCCTACCGGGTCGACGTCTAGTTTTCGTTCTTTGGCTTGGGCCTGAAAATCCGGGTCTGTCAGAGTTTTTTTGAAAGCGCTCTGGAGAAGTTTTGCGCGGTCCGGCGGCAGTCCCGGGGAGCTGATGTACGGCCGGCCGAACGCGCCGGCCGCGAGGATGATCGTCGAAAGGCGTTTGCCGGCGTCGGGAGTCTTTTGCTCGTTCATGAGCTCCCAGATGGTCGGAACGTCACGTAACCTCGGGTCGCGTTTTTTGCCGGTTTGTATCAATACGCGGACAAAACCGTTCTTGAACCAGCCGATGAGCGGCTCGCGTCCGAACATGGTTTCGATGGAGATGCCGCGGCAATGGATCTCTTCGCGCTCGACCGCCAAGTCGACTTCAGGACCATCTTTGTAGCCGGTGAGGGTATTGAACTTCGCGCCGAGAGTTTCCTCCAACAGATTGCCGAAGTAGTAGCCAGTCGATGCTGTCCCGCTGGCGCCGCATTTCGGTGGCACGGCTGCTTTTTGTACGTCGTAAATCGTTTTGTAAGGAGTGTTGGCGCGGATGTAGATGAGTTGTTCGATCTGGGTCGGGGTGCCGAGCCAGGTAAACTTCGGCCAATCGAACTGAACTTCTTTTTTTCCGACCAACTGATCGAAATAGAGCCCGGCTCGCAGTCCTCCGAGGGTGAGTCCGTCGGGCTTAGCAACTTTGTAAACGTAGTTAGCCGCGATCATCGCGCCGGCGCCGGGCATATTTTGGACGACGATGTTGGGATTGCCGGGAATATATTTGCCGAGATAGCGGGCGATCATGCGCGTCCATGCGTCGTCAACGCTACCAGCGCCGTAGCCGGCGATGATTCTAACGGTCTTGTCTTGATAGAACGGCGCTTGAGACCAGGTGCGGAAGGGTGAAACAAGGACGAGAGCGAGAACGAAAAAGATTCGGTTCATAGCAATCCTCCCCGTACGGGCATTGTGCGCGCGGCAACCATACCGAGTTTGCGCACGACTTATACAAGAGCGCGCGCCTTTGAGAGGAGCGAAACAGTGCTTCTTTTGGCGGAGCGTTCGTGAGGCGAGATTCCTCACGCTCTGCGGGATGATGGAGAATTGCTAACTGATGAAAAAAATAAACCGATTGGATTGGTGGCCAAGAAATTTATGCCTCGAGCGTCCAAACGCCGGTGAACCGAAGGTAATAACAATCTACCTCAATTGCCGGAATGTTGCTCTTTAAAAACTCCGCGGCACTGCGCAGTTCCGCTTCATGATTTGCGGCCTCTCGTTCCTCTTTGCCGTCGAACGCCTGCAATCCGCCGTACGCTCCACAATCACTATGGACCATCAGCATTACCCGGTTCGTTTTGTGCAGCCGCACTGAGGTTCGCACCTGCCCCAGCGCGAAGCTGCGCTCGGATTCTTCCGCCGGAGAGGCGAACGCTTTGGCCCCTCCGGCGATTTTCAGCGGGTCGGCCCACCAGATGCCGCGCTTCTTGAGGAACTTGCGCGTCACCAGCTCGAACCGCGCGTCAAAGCACGAGACGACACACGCGTCGGCGCGATACGCGTCGATCTGCGAGTCGAAATGGAAAACCTTCTTCACGGTCTACCCGGCGCGCCGCGCTTTGATTTCGTTCAGCAGTTTTTCGATGACGTCTTGCTTCTCCAAAGCGGCCAGCTTGTCCTCGACGCTGTCATTGGCCATTTCGGCCTTGGCGTGGCTGACCGCGTCAGCGTGACGTACCTTGCTCTTCATCCGGTCGAACGTAGCGGTTTTCGACTTATCGCCGATCGCCATCTGCGCGTCGCTCGCTTTAGCCAATGCCCGCGACCTACGGTGCTGCGCGATCAGCATTTCGCTCTTCGATTCGGCCTCGGCCAGCTTCTGCTCCAGCTTGTGCAGGGCCGACTTCAGGTTATCGACCTCCGTCTTCTGATCCGCGACTAGCGAGTCGAAGCTTTCCGCCATTTGTTTGTAGCTCATAGAGCGATCGAGGGCGGCGCGCGCGAGATCATCCTGCTTCTTGTCCACGGCCAATTCGGCCTTGCGCATCCATTCAGCTTCCTTCTCTGCGTTCTCCTTCTGCTTTTTCTCCAGCACGTGCTGATCGGCAATCGCGATGGCGACCTGGGTCTTCACCTGCATGAGCTGGTTCTGCATATCCAGGATCACCTGTTTGATCATCTTTTCAGGATCCTCAGCCTTGTCGATCAGATCGTTCAGATTGGCCCGGATCAACGTCGATACTCTTTCCAATAAAGCCATACAAACCTCCTATTTTATTGCTTAGCTATGCCTTAGCCCTTGTCGTCAGGCTTGGGCGCTTTGTCTCCAATCATTTTGACTTTGGATAGCAGGTCCGAGAACTGCACTCCGGAAAGCGTTTCGAACAACGCGGGAATTTGCGCGGCCATCGCTGCCACGTCGCCCGTGATCTTGTTCATGCCGGCGGCATTGCCGTTGCCCGTCGACACGATCGTGATCTTGTCGACGTTGGCGAGCGGCGAAGCGAGCGCCTTGACGATCTCCGGCATGCTGGTGATGAGCTTGTCGATGACCGCCGCCTGGTTGTACTCCTGATAAGCTTCGGCCTTCACGTTCATGGCCTTTGCTTCGGCCTCGCCCTTCTTGAAAATGATTTCGGCTTCCGCTTCGCCCGTCGCGCGGGTAGAGGCAGCCTGGCCGTCGGCTTCCAATATCAACTTCTGCTTTTGGGCCTCGGCCAGCATCTCGATTCTGCGCCGCTCGATTTCGGCCTGCTTGAGCACCGTCGCGATCAACTCGCGCTCGCGGCGTTGAATCTCAGCTTCCTGCACGGCGATCTGGCCGGTTTTCTGGACCTGCTCGATCTTGACCTGCTCGGCCATGACCTGCTGCTGCATGACATTTGTCTGGATCTCGTACGCCTTGTCTGCGGACGCCTTCTGCTTCTGGACAGCTTCGAGGAAATTCGCCTGCTTGAGTTGAAGATCGCGCTGGGCTTCCGCCTGCGCCGCCTGCGAAATCGTTTCTGCGAGCACCCGTTCCTTGTCGGCCTGGGCCTTGGCGACGGCGGATGCGCGCATGGCCTCCGCGCGCTTGATCGCGGTGTCGCGCTCGGCTTCGGCGGCGGCGACGTCGGCGTCCCGCTTGATCCTCGCGATATCGGGCCGGCCCATGTTGGTGATGTAATCGTTTTTGTCACGGACTTCTTTAATCGTGAACGAGATGACCTCCAGTCCCATCTTGTTCATATCGTCGGCGCAGGTGGAGCGCATGCGGTCGCCGACCATTTCGGGCTGCTTGACGATCTCTTCCACCGTGAGCTGACCGATGATCCCGCGCAGGTGGCCTTCCAGCACCAGGCGGATCAATCCCTCGCGCTCCTGCGGTGTCTTCGTGAGAAACTGTTCGGAAGCGGTCTGAATCGACTCGGGATCGGATTTGACCTTGATCTGCGCGACGGCTTCCACCGTTACCGCGACGCCCTGTTTTGTATAGAGATCTTGCTGGGGCGCGACGTCGAAAGACATCAGTTCCAGGGAGAGCAGCTTGCAATTCTCCACCATCGGGAAAAATCACCGAGCCTCGCCCTTTGATAATTCTTGTGCCGCGAAAACCATACACCACTAGAGCCTCATGGGGCCCGGCCTTGCGGTAGAGCCGAGCGAACATCGACATCAGCAAAATGAGAGTCAATGCCATCAGGCCCGCGATGGCGAAAATAATTTCCAAGCTCATATATTTAGTCCTCCTTTATTTCGTTTGATGGTGCCGCAGAATTTGTCAGCTCTTCCCAGGGCCGGACATAGGCAACGCCGCGCTCGTACCGTGTCACAACGACTTCGGTTCCTTTAGCGATTTCGATTCCGTCATCGCTGCGCGCGGGAGCGGCGCGACGAGTACCCGCCTGCGAAAAGATCATCTCGCCGGTGCCGGACGGTCGAATGTTGCTGCTTAGGGTGCCGAGCACGCCGATCATATCGTAGTCCGCCGGGTTCAGTTCCTCGTCGTGGCGAATGAGCACCTTGGCGAGGAAAAAGAACACGATCGCCGCTCCGACGAACCCACTCGCGCAAGCAATGACGAAACCGAGCAGGAACCAGAAGGTAGAAAACCGCGCGAGCAAATAACCCGTGCCGCCGAACCAGGCGAGAAATGCCGCGACGGTGCCGAAATTAATCGGCGCAACTTCACCGCGCGTGGCCTCCGCCCGAGTGGGGAGCATGCGCATGATCCCCGCCGATGTGGAAATCGAAATGCGGTAGGTGCAGATGCAAACTTCCCAGCAGCGAAAGCACACTGAGGACGAAGCCCAGAAAAAAACAGATGAGGTAGAAATCAGCCCAAGTCATTTTGCATTCCTCCTTTCCGCTGCCGGCTTGAGCACCTGCAGAAGGCGCTCGGCTAGGCCGGGGTTATCAATGATGGCGCCGAGCAGCACCAGGCACATACGCGAATCTTCGTGGCGAGCGATGGTCACGAGGGCCTCGTGCAAGTCGAGATCGCGTCTAAAACGCTCCGCGCCGCTAATCAGCCAAAGATCCAATTTGTCTTCGAGCACGCCGACGTCCGAAAGCAGCTCGGTCGAATAACCTTCCGGATCGTCGACGAGGTAACCCGGATGCACCTTGAAGAATCGCGCCAGCAGCATGCGCGTGGAGTTGGTCAGGTGAGGGCGCGCGCCACTCTCGATCTGCGAGAGATAAGACTGGCTGATCGTCTTACCGAGTTCCTTCTTGACCGAGCGAACGATTTCTTGCTGTGTCATCGCGCGTCCCAATCCGCGAAGCGTGCCTTCGACTTCGCGCAAGTATCGGAGTTTGGCGCCTAGTTTCATATTGCTAATTGCTATTTAGATATTACGATCTGCAATATTTGTCAAGAGGCGCGCGCAAAGGTGACTTTCCGCTAAGGGATGATTGAATTTCACTTAGCAAGAGCGAATGGACGTGCGCGTCGTGCCAATGCGAGCAAAACCCGATGGTGTAAAAAATCTTTCCGGCAGGCTAACGGGAAGTTCTGGTTTAGGGCAGTGTGCGACGAAAACTAATTTAATTTCGCCCTACACGCTTATGCAAAAAAAGAATCGACAAGTCGGGCTTGGCCGCTCACCGATCTAGGTTTTGGCGAACGCCTTCCATCCCGTCTTCCAGTCGAGATATTCCAAACCAATGAACCGCTTCTTGTAGTCATAGATAAACGGTTCTTGGTAGGCGTAACCAGGGTAATAGTAGCGATAGCCGCGCTGACGAGAGAATTCGATTGAACGGAGCATCATCAAGATGCCTAAGCTGCGTTTCGCTTCGGCCGGGTCGAAGATGGCGTAGACCGCGGAAGTCGCGGTGTATCCGACGTCGAGAAAGGTGACACCCAGGAGCTCCGGGCCGACGTAAACGCAAAGCTCCAGATTGAGACAAGGAGCCGAAGCGGGATAGGGCGACAGAAAGTCTTTTAGCGAGGACGGAACGTTGTCCTTGAAGCGGCGCCGATGTCGCAAAAATAGCGCGGCTTTTTCTTCATCGATCGATGTCGGGCGCATCAGTATTCTCGTATCTTCATTCTTAGCGAGCACGCGCTTTTGGCTGCGCGTGAGGACGAAGCGCTCGAGATCGATCCTCAAAGGTAGAACGGTAAATTGCTTTCCCCCGTGAAGCGCGGTCAAGTAGCGGAAAAAAAAGATGCCGAAGTGACGCCATCCTTCGGCCCAATATTGATCCATCGCGGCTGGGGTAGCGTCGGAACAGAGAAAGCTCTGATCATTATCGGGGACGGTCATAGCCGAATGGGTGCGCAGGGTCAGCTCGATCTGAAAACTATAGCGTGCCGGCCCGCACAGTCGATCGTGACAATAATACCGACGTCAGGAAATCGAACGGACCATTTCAAGATCGTTGAGAGCAGGATCGTTGCGATAGGGGCCGATTTTCGCCGTTATCGTAAACCCGAGGCTTTGGTAAAACTCGATCGCGCCATCGTTGTTGCTCGTCACGATCAAGCGCAAAGTACGAGCGCCTTCGGCGCGGACCCAGTCGACGATGGCGTTGACCAATTGAGCGCCGATTCCCAGCTGGCGATAGGTCGGCGCCACCCACATCGACACCAGGTGCGCGCGATGTAAATCGTCTTGATCGAAAAATCCACCCGCGATCCCGCATGGACCGGCCGTGTCCATTGCAAGATAGGTCCTGGATCGTTTACCGCTCCACTGCGTCACCCGGTTCAGCCACTCGGTATCGGTTAGTTGAGATTCATCGGCGTAGGTGGAGCTGAACGCGCTCGGCGTGTCCTGCAGGGCGCGCAGGCGGACGCCTTTGAAGACCATGGCGTTTTCAGAAGTGACGACCTCGAGGGTGATCATCGTTGGCGCAATTTCACCAGTAGATAAAGATTTCATTATCATGCCGTATCAGGATGATGAAGTGCTCGTGCCCAGCAGGCTTCCGGCGCAGTGCTTTGCTCTCTCACGAACTTTAAAATCCGCTGCGGCGCTCCAAACGAATGGAGGAGATTCCGTCGTATCAGTGACGATGGCCGCTCACGAGCAGCACGCCGAAGCAGGCGATTGCTTCAGCGATTCACTTGCGTTGGATCGAGAGCGGGCGATCAAGCGTATTTCTTGACCGCCGCCTCGATGGCGCCGCCGGCCTTGTCGAGGTCTTCCGGTATCATGACCGGATGAATCTCAAGGCTTGCGTTGAAGGCAAGAAACCACGGCTCAGCGATCGCCGGGATTTGCGAGGCGTCCTGCATATCGAGAAATATAAATCCGGTGCGCTGACCGTTGTCGTCCGTAAAGTAAACGGTCTCCGGCTTCAAATCGGCGAGAATCGATTGGATAGTCGCACCAAGCTTTCCGGCTTTCGCTGCCGCATTTCCGGCTTCCACCGGGATGTTCACTTTCAATAAGAACCGCATCGCTCACCTCGTGTATAGTTAGGTTTCTTCGATCTATATCACTTTCGCTCAAGCAACCAACTACGGTATCAAACCGTTCATTGAATCCGTAACTTTCGCAGCAGTGCGTCGATTATTTTCGTAGGTTGATTGACTTCTACTCGCCTAACGCTTTCAGTGCCGCTCTACTTCTCTGCTCGGGCGTCGCCCACTCGGGGGGAAGATTCTTCGCCTTCGTCATTCTGGAAAGCTCGTGGTTATACCGCTCCCACCGTCCAAGCTGCTTCATGCGGTCGTCTATCGCGTAGGCCTGGCGCTGGTCGTTGGTGTAATCGGGCACTTTCGCTTTTCGCCAACGTCCAGCCCTGTCCTGCTTCTTGCCGATAAGCTCGCCGTCGTGCTTACGGACGTTCTTCCATCCAAATATTTTTTCGGCGATCGCTTTGGCGAGCTGCGCGCCGCTTAGAGCTCGATTAGGCAGTTTTTTGTTGGCCATGTGACTGCAATCAAAAACGAGTTCGCACAGTATCCGATGGCTGTCCGCCTCGAATCACAATCCAGGCCATAGGATAGCTACACCGCAAACAGTGACCGTTGCGATGGGAGAAACGCGCCAAGAATATTTTGCGACACTACTTGAACGGTCACTAAGTTTATGACGAAAATCAAAGTTGGGCCATTCACAGGACGATGAGTGCATATGACGGTTCTCGTCAAGCTGCCAATCGGAATCTATCAAGGGTTTATGGGCCGATGCCTTTTGTCCAGTCGAGAATATGCCATTTTAATAAATTCCCTAATCATTCACATGCCCAAGGAAAGCCAGGACGAGAACATTGTAGAATTTCTGTGCCGGATCGGCGAGGCAAAACTTCTTCTCGATCACGCGCGCCAATTTTATCCTAATGCGGTTCCTTATATCGAAGATAGAATCAGCCTTGCGCATTTCGGTTCTGGTGCTGGCTCGCTCTGCTCGCCCGGTGAAGAGTCTTTGTTCATGGCAGTGGCGCCCATGCGAACTAGTTGGAATCCGTAATCATTCAGCAAGTGAATAAGTCGCAAATTTCGCGCAGAAGGTCGTACCCGTGAACAGCAAAACGCTAAATTACAGAGCCCGCGCTTTCGACCCGGTTGGTTCATCGTCAAAGTTGGACATTCTCACCGTCCAGGAATATTTTGGCCGATGGGACGGAACCAGCTGTCTCCAACCCGAAAAGAGACTCATGTTCGCGATTTTGCTAGATGCAGTCGAATGCTTTCAAAAGTATTCCCTTTTGCCGGGACAGTATGCTGATCGTCTCTTCAAAGATACGGAAGACTGGATTTTCAAAGACGATCATAAATGGCCCTTTTCTTTCATGAACATCTGTGAAGCCGTGGAAATGGATCCGAATTATTTGCGCAAAGGTCTCGCGCTCTGGAAACTACAAGCAATGCAGAAGCTAATACCCTCTGGCCAGAGATTGTCCTCAACCAGAGATGGGATAAACGTTTTGAGTAATCCTAAGCGCAACGTACTGTCTCGGCCGGCCCTCGGGGCGAGGGAGCGGGCATTCCTTCAGAAGATGATCTGTTCGACCTGAGTCGGCGTGCCGAGCCAGGTAAACGTCGACTGATCGAACTGAACTTCTTTTCGCCAGACCAGTTGATCGAAATTTGACGCGGCGAAGCATACTCGGTTTTGCCACGAAGCTCTACAAGAGAGTGAAGCGAGAAAAGATTACACGCAGACACACTGGTTCGCATGGTTCGGTAACCCATCATGAGCGGAATTTCGGAGCTGCTGAATTTTACAGCTAGTTATCTTCAACAACTCTCTTCGACCGTCGTGCATGGGTGTTTTATGGCGAATTTGCGCGGCTTTCCGCGATAGTCTTGAGGGCGCTTTGTTTCGTGCTAACGAACCAGCGCATGTGACGACGCAAGAAGAGAAAGTCGGCGAGACGACCAATAAAACCGAAGGGCGGTTCCCACTCAAGGGTATCGCGCATCGTAGTTACGCCATTTTTGAATTCGAATTCGTGCACGTGCCGGAGCCGTTTGAACGCGCCCTGAATCATCTCATCGACGAATCGTTGTGGCCGATCGAGTGCAGTGATTCGCGCCACGAAGCGCTGCTTCATTCCGAAGTGTCGGCCCTCGAATGCGACGATATCGCCGACTTCGAGCAGACCATGTGTTCGACCAGGTTCAACGACGCGCTCTGAGGAGAATGCGGCTGATTCGGTGTGAGCGTCCACGTCTCGCGCCAGATCGAAGCAAATATCAATAGGAGCGCGGATTCGTGTCTCAATGATGAGGTTAGGCATCCCTCGGACTATTTCATCTTGAAAAGCCCTACTTGCGGATCGGGCTCATCCTCTTCGACAGGCGATTCCAGCGCCTCCTGAAATTCCAAGCCTTCGATCTCCTGCAAAGTTTTTCCGGCGATACCCTGGAGGTCGCCATACATGCCGACCGTCGCCTGCATGACGCGGTCGATCTGCTCTTCGCGCTTGGCCCATTGGCGGATAATCGCCTTTTTCTCCCGGTCCAGATCTTCTTTCATGGATGAGAAGGCTTCGACAATCGCTTGAACACGTTGACGAAAGCGCGGCCCGGTGAGATAGCTGTAGACCATTTCCATTTTGGTTTGCTGGCCTTCCGAGGCTTGGCGTGCGCTGGCGACTTCAATTAACGTTTGGCGCAATGAAAGCGCGAGCGGCAAGGCAACTTTCGGGTCGGCGATCCAGACGCCGTCGATCAAACCGAACGTCTCGACCTCTTTCGGTAAAGCCTGGCTGATGATCACCGCGATCTCGGCTTTTGCCGCGCGTTGGTCTTCACGGAGCTTGGGCAGCCAGCCATCGCTCCAGCTTTTCGTGCGCTTGCATTCCCAAAGAATCGTTCCGCAAACTTGATTGAGCGGTCCGATGACTCGGTGGAGCACATCGCCGCCAAACTCGCCTTTGGGCACGGGCTGGATCGTGTCGCGTGGAAATTTGGCAGTAAGCAAGGCCTCTAGCTCCATTTCCTGAACTTCTCCTTGAAGTTGCTGCGAGCCCTGCTCGGCGCGCCGTCTCAAGTCTTCGATCTGTTTTTGCATCGCTGTAATGGTTTGGTCCTTTTCCATTACTTTGAGCTTCAATTCTTCCTCGGCTTCTTTCCGAGCTTTGTCGCGTTCGGCGGTGAGGTCGGCCTGAACTCTCTTCTCTACGGTCAAATCGAGTTCGCGCTTAGCATCGTCCAGTTCACGCTGTTTGCGGATCAGCTCCGCCTGCGCTTTCTGCGCCTCTGCAAGTTTTATATCTCTTTGTTTTAGAACCTCTTGAAGACTACTGATTTCATTCGTTTTTTGATCGAGGTCATTGCCGAGAGCAAGCTTGGCTCTCTGCTGCTCTTCGGCGGCGATGCGCACACGTTCCTGTTGAAGTTTTTGGGCCACTTGTTGATCGAGGGTCGCTTTGACCCTTTCGAGAGATTGCGCGCGTTCAGCGAGCGCTTGTTCGCGTTGGGTCATGTTTGCATCTTTTTGCGATAAGCGCTGTTCGTACTCGCGCTTGACGGATTCAAGCAAAGGCGCGGCGAGAGACTCAGTCAGTTTGATTTCGTTTTTACACTGCGGGCAGGTGATCGTAGGTTCGGCCATTGCTTCTCCTGAAAACGTGATCGTGGTTCGTGCTCGTGATGGCCGAGCTTAACGAATACGAATCAATGTGCCAAGGGTGGTGAGGCGGCCCGAAGGGAAGACCACAACTTGGAATGTGACCAGCAGGCAATTAAAACAGCCCGGATTCCGCGTTCGCGGGAATGACGGGAGAAGGGATGGTTCGATAAGAACGCATCAAGCGATCATAACCTTCGTGTTTTTCGTGCGCTTCGTGTTGAAAGCAACTCACGAGTTGCCGAGTCGGAAAAACTCCACCGCGTTGGCACAGACCATTTTCTCTTTCTCTTCGTTCGGCACGCCGGCGAAGTTTTTGTCGATGATCTTCAGTGACTCGGGCCAATCGGATTCTTGGTGTGGAAAGTCGGAACCCCACATGAGCCGGTCGACGTTAATCTTGTGGCGCAGCTCGACGCCGATCGCGGTCGAATTGGAAACCCCAGTAACAATATTCGCGGATGTATTCGCTCGGCGGACGACTCATGGGTTTCAATCCAAGTAGTCGATCGGCCCAGCGGTGGTGGCGATCGTAACGAACATCGGCGCCTTGCAAAAAGAACGGAATCCAGCCGATCTGATTCTCAGCGAAGAAGATGCGCAGAGTCGGGAAGCGGTCGAAGAGACCGGACAAGACCCACTGGACGGCGGCAATAGAACCGTTGCCGCGCACCGGGCCGAAACGTCCTACTTGTTCGACCAGATCGTGGGTGAGTTTCTTCATGATCTCGTCCGATTCTTTCGGATATTTGAAAAGCGGTCCTTTGCGTTCGCCGGCGCGCTCCAGATCGACGTGCACGCTGATCGGCATCTTCAACTCCAGCGCGCGTGACCAGAAGCGATCGTCTTCATCGGATCGGATAAGATTTGCCGCTGGGAAAGCCCTGCAGCAAGACGGTTTTCAATCCTACCTCGGCGCAGTAATCCAGCTCCGCGATCACGTCCGAGACATTGTTCACGAGCGGGAGAATTCCCACGCCGATCAGACGGTCGGGATTAACCGCGCAGTATTCTTCGACGAGCCAACTGTTGTAGGCGCGCACGACGGCTTTATACGCCTCGTCGTCTTCGATGCGCCGCCAAAATTTTGGCCCGCCTTGTTGTGACGGGAAGAGCACCTCGGCATCGATGCCGTCCTGATCCTGCTCGCTGACGCGTTGCTCGGCGCTGCCCGTGCCTGGCGTGCCTTCATATCTACCATTGAACGGCAGATAGTTGTCGCGTCCCTTGCCGCCATAAAGATCGGCGGCCGCCGCGGGCCGCTTGATCTTCTCGCCGATGAACCACGCATCGCTTCCGTCGGGCTGGCGAACGAGTCGCGGCGCGAGGTCGCGATGCTTTTCCGGGACGCGAGGGAGCCAGTTCTTTGAGTCAATTTCCAGATGGGAGTCGGCAGAAATGTAACGATAATTTTTTTTCACGGCATTTGCCTCTTAGGAATGAGTTTCAATTTGCATGCGATCGGCCTGCCCGATCCAATGGCGCAAATGGATGACGAGAAAACTGGCAATGATACTAGCCAAGTCAGAGCGACCTGCCAAGGGCAAAGCGCGGAGAGAAAATCGCTGGACAAACGGCCGAAATTTGGATTACAAGCGCGCATGACTATGATCGTTTCGCGCATCATTCTTGTCCTGCTGTTACTCGCCCTCGCCATGGGTCAGAGCGATGCCCAAACTCCGCCGCAGCGAGTGCGCATCGCCTATTCGAGCACGGGAGTCAATTACGTCGATCTGTTTCTTGCCAAGGAGAAAGGCTATTTTCGCGAAGAGGGATTGGAGCCGCAGTTCATTCAGATGAGCACCAACCTGGCGATCACGGCGAACATCGCCGGCGAGCTGGACGGACAAGCGGCCGTCGGCAGCGCCATTCGCGCCGTCCTGCGCGGCGCGCCTTTGCGGGTCGTCGTGGTCACGCTGCGCCGTCCGCTGTTTTGGCTCGTCGTTCGACCGGAATATCGGTCGATTAAAGAATTGAAAGGCAAAGTGCTCGGTATCTCGACCATCGGCGGCAGCCAACACACGCGCGCCAAGGGCATGCTGGCGGCGGGCGGTTTGGATGCGGAGAAGGAGGTCACGTCGATCCAGATCAGTGATCAAACCATGCAGCTCCAAGCATTGATAAACAACTCCGTGCAAATCACCGCGCTCAGCCCGCCTTGGGTGGCGCTGGCGCGCGACAAATTCAAAATGAACGTTCTCGACAGCGCCCTCGAACGATTCGCGGGCATCGACAGCGGGCTCGCGGTTTCCTTCAAGCTATTGCAGGAGAAGCCAGACCTGATAAAAAAAATTCTGCGGGCGCGGGCCAAGGCCAATCGCTATTATCTGGAGAACGAGGGGGAGGGCAGTGAATTTCTCGCGCGCCTGTACAAGGTCGACTTAAAAATAGCTCTGGAATCCTACCGCTCCTCCAAGCCTGCATTTACGAGCAACGGTATTCCGACTGACGATGAGATCAAAGAGCATCTGGCGAGCGAGGCGCAGATACTCAAGCTATCGAAGCCTGCTTCACCGTCCGAGATTTTCGACTTTAGCTTGCAAAGAGAAGTCACGCGCGAGTTAGGGATCAAATGAGAGCAACGATGTAGCCGAAAAAGTCTCAGCGGGCACGCGCGCGACCAAAGAAAAAAAGAATTTAACCGCAAAGGACGCAAAAAAAAGACTGCCTTTTGTCATTTCGACTGAAAGGAGAAATCTTTCCCTGGGCTTTTTGCCGGCTCGGAGTCTGGGGCAAAGAAGAAAGATTTCTCGCTGCGCTCGAAATGACAAATTCACCGTAGGGGCGCAGCATGCTGCGCCCCTACATTTTTAACACGCGGCATTTCTAACCCCGAAGTGAATGGTTCTTCCGTCACGACCATAGCTGTTTCGTCGCGATCTTCGCGCCTTCCGCCATCGCCTGAAACTTCGCCCAGACCACGGTGGGGTGAATCTCGGGAGTAAACGTCGCCTGGGACGAAAATCCGCAGTCGCTCCCGCCGATCACGTTCTCGCGTCCGACGAGCTTGGCATAGCGGCAGATTCGCTCAGCGACCAGTTCGGGGTGCTCGACGATATTGCTGCAGTGAGTGATGACTCCGGGGATCAGAATCTTGCCGGCCGGAAGCTTGATGTCTTCCCACAGGCGCCACTCGTGCTCATGACGCGCGTTCGCGTTCTCAAAGGAAATTGCTTCGGCGTTGACCTTTAGCATGAGGCCAATGATGTCCTTGAGCCCGATATCGAAGATGCGCGGGCCCTCATTGATGCCGTAGCAGGTGTGATAGCGGATCTTTTCCGGCGCAATGCCGCGCAGCGCGTGGTTCAGCGCTTCGATGTAAATTTCCGCGTCTCGCGCTCGATCTGCGACGCTTAGAGCCGGATCCGTCCGATAAAGCCGGGTCAGGGATGGATCATCGATTTGCAGAAGAAAGCCGGCATCGATGATCGCCTGATATTCCACCCGCAGCGCTTCGGCCAACGCATACAGAAACTCTTTGTCCGTTGGATAATATTGGTTGCTGAAAAAGCCCGGGGCGATGGCCGGCATGAAAACCGCTTCGGGCGCAAGGCCGTTGAGAGCGGCTTTCAGGTTTTCGATGTCGGTCCGCACCGCTTCCTGTCCTTTGTAGGTGATGGGGCCGGTGCACGCCACCGGCAGATTCGGCCCGACGCTACACATATGCTCGGCGAAATATTTTTCGTAGTACTCCGGGAACGCCCGCGCCTCATCTGTCTTCATGCGCGCGGCGATTCGTTCTTCCGAGCTTGCCACCGCTTCGAAGCCGGTGAGGCGCTCGATCAAATAAGCGTTGAAGCTCGGCTTGCTCTGCTCGCCATCGGTGACAATGTCGATACCACATTGCACCTGATTGCGAACCATATCGGCCACGGCGTTGCGAATCCGCTTGCCATAAGCTGCTTGGTCATAACTTCTGCCGCTCAATTTGGCGTCCATCATTTCGAGCAGATCCTTCGGTCGCGCCAGACTGCCGGCATGGGTGACGAGAATCCGATCCGTGCTTCGCTTCATGGGGCCTCCGGTCTAAAGAATGGAGTGCAGGAGTATTGAGGTAAGGGAGTATTGGGTTAGGAACTCTAGCCCCCATCACTCCAACACTCCAAACTTGGATGCGTTCAGCGGTACAGCGCATCGATGTATCCCGAGCGATCGAGCTCTTCGAGCAAGCTGGTGTCCATAAAATCTCTCGGATTGGCGTTCTTGGCGGCGGGGATCCGTGCAGCGGCGTCCTGAATGATGGTCCTGAAGCCATCAATGGACGGATACGGCTTCTGTGGCACCATCTCGCGCAATGTTTGATAGGCATCCTCGATCTGCTTCTCGTCCTTGGTTTGGCGGTACTTCGCGAACGCTCGCTTGGAAAGCGTCGGGTTGGTGCGCACGGCGTGGATCGCTTCCACATACGCTCTGAGGAAACGTCTGGCCAGGTCGCGATTGCGCGCGACCAGGCGCTGGGTCGTCACCAGGCCGCTTCCCTGATAGGGAACATTGAGGTCGCGCAGATTGAGGAGGATTTTCATGCCCAAACGAACCGCTTCGAAATGTTCCGGAGGCGAGAGCAGGGTGGCTTCCACCGAGCCGCTATTGATCGCGATCAAGCGCTCCGGAGCATCGCCGACCTGAAGGAAAGTGACGTCTCTCTCGCTCATCCCGTATCGCGGCAGCACGTTGAGCAAACGCATATGCGATGCCGAGCCAAAGCGGAATACGGCAATCCGTTTTCCTTTGAGACTTTCCACGGAATTGATGTTCGGCCGGACGACGAGCCGATCATTGAGAACATCTTGCACGCCGGCGATCATCACGGGATCGGCGCCCTGCAGCCTCGCGGAAAACATGAGCGAACCGGTCATCTGACCGAACTGCACTTCACCGGCGACCAGCGTCTCTATAGCAGCGCGCGTATAGATGATTTCCGCGTTAAGACCGTTCTTGCTTAGAAATCCGCCCACGTCGGCGACCCACAGCACGCCTTGAGTGGGTGAAATCGCCGAGAAAGCGATGCGGATATTGTCGGCGGCGAAACCGCGGGCCGAAAACAGCCACAGTGCGCTACCGAGAAGCAAAAAGAGTTTTGTCCGACGAAACAATTTCATTGGGGCTAGCTGGAAAATAGGAAAATCAATTCCAGGCGTCAAGCGGTTTTTCGGCTATCCATGCTGGATTGGTTTTAGTTGACATCATTGTTGGTAATTCACTACTCTCACGCGAGCGTGAGGAGGAGGAGTGGAGCAATGAAAATCGAGCAACATAAAGATCAGACACTACGACCCATGACGACGGTTCTGCGTAGATTGCTAGTGTTTTGTGCCATTCTAGTCGGCGCGGGATTAGCCAGAGCGCAGGCGCCGTTGCAAAAGATCAGCGTCAGCATGTCCAGCACCGGCATGCCCTCGATTGAACTCTACATCGCGCGCGATAAGGGCTTCTTCCGCGAGGAAGGGTTCGAGCCTCAGCTTATCCGAATGAGCGCGAATGCTGCGATTGCAGCGGGTGTAGCCGGCGAATTGGACGCTCTCGGTTCGGTCGGCAGCGCGGTGCGCGGGATTATGCGCGGCGTGCCGTTGCGGGTTGTGTCTGTGGATTTACGCCGGCCGATATTCTGGTTGGTCTCTAGGACCGAATTTCGCACCGCTAAAGAGCTTAAGGGAAAGGCGCTCGGCATCGCCACCATCAATGGCAGCCAGCATAGCGCGGCGCGCAAGATGCTAGCGCTCCATGGCGTCGACTCGGACAAAGAGCTGACGTTTGTGCAAGTGGGCGATGAAGCTTCGCAGCTCCAAGCGTTGGTGAGCAACTCGATCCAAGTCGCGGGTCTGACGCCGCCCTATGTTTTCCTGGCGCGCGATAAATTCAAAATGAATGTCCTGGAAAGCTCCATCGACAAGTTTTCAAGCATCCAACAAGGGATCGGTGTTCAAGTGAAGAATTTTCAGGAGCAACCCGACTGGCTGAGAAGACTGCTCCGTGTGAAAGCGAAGGCGGCGCGTTTCTTTCATGAGAACGAGAAAGAAACAACCGAGCTCCTGGCGCGCATGTGGAAGAGCGATCTAGCGACGGCGACCGAGTGGTATCGGCGCTGCAAGCCGGCGTTTACGCCTACCGGTATTCCGACGGATGATGAGATCAAGGAGTTTCTCGCTGAAGAAGCGCAGGCATTAAAACTTACTGAAACTGTGCCCCCGTCGAAGGTGTTCGATTTTACTCTGCAACGCGCCGTCAATCGGGAACTAGGGATTAAAGGGTAGATAAGACGGTTCAAGGTTCAAAGTTCAAGGTTCAACGTCATGACAACAAAATTCCGCGCGGATAATATCGGGAGTTTGTTGCGGCCGCCGGAACTCATCGAGGCGCGGGCGGCGCTGCGCCAGGGACGAATAGATTTCGAGCAGCTTCGCGAGGTCGAAGATCGTTCGATTCTAGCCGCGCTGGAAATGCAAAAAGCCGCTGGCGTTGATGTTTTCACCGACGGCGAGTACCGTCGCGGTTTGTTCTTGGACGTCCTGACCGACGCGGTCGACGGCTTCACTGCAGCCGCCCGTTCCATAGAGTGGCGGGCGCCCGGGGGCAAAGTAGAGACAGTCAAAAGCGGCAAGGTTGTTGACGCGAGATTGCGGCAGAGAAGAAGGCTAGCTGGTCACGAGAGCGCATTTCTCAAAAGCCACTGCGCGGGGCCGTTCAAGATAACTCTGCCGACCCCGGCACAGTTCATGTTTGCCAGCTATCAGAAAGGCGTCACCGATCAGTTCTACCCTCGCCGCACAGATCTGACGGCTGATCTCGTGGCTATTTTGCAAGACGAGATCAAGGCGCTTATCAAAGACGGCGTACCTTACATCCAGATGGACGCGCCGAGCTTCACTGATTTCGTCGACGAGCGCTATCGTGCGCGAATGCGGGAATCGGGACTCGATCCTGAGGCTGCACTCGACGAAGCCTTAGCCGCCAGCAATGATTGTTTTGTTGGAGCTAAAAATCCGGGAGTTACGACGGCGATTCATTTGTGTCGCGGCAATCAACGTAGCCGCTGGCTCAAGGAAGGCAGCTACGATGCTATCGCGGAAAAGATTTTTGGAATTCTCGACGTTGACCGATTCCTTCTGGAGTATGATAGCGCGAGGGCGGGAGGGTTCGAGCCGCTGCGATTCGTTCCTCAGGGAAAAACAGTCGTGCTGGGCTTGGTCACTACCAAGACCCCTGACCTAGAACCGATAGACGAACTTGTGCGTCGCGTAGAAGAAGCCTCGAGGTTCATCCCGATCGAAAGACTAGCCATCAGTCCGCAATGCGGCTTTGCCTCCATGCTTCAAGGAAACCTCCTCTCTCACGACGACCAACGTCGAAAACTGGAACTTGTAGTCGAAGTGGCAAGAAAGGTGTGGGGCTGACGGCGACGGACTGTTTCAAAGACGCGAGCGCTATTGAGGACTTCTGCCGCTTCATTCCAGATGGCGATGCAGTGAGCTCCAACCTCGAGCCCGATCGTCCGGAATGGAAAGTATCGCTCACAGAAGTGTCGCGAGTCGTGAACGCCGAGTATAGGAGGGCCTAGTCGTGAGACGAAGCGTATCACACATACCACTGATGTTGGCGTTGCTCCTGGGATTCAGTCAAGCGGTCTGGCCCCAGGAATGGGAAAAGGTGCTCGAGCTAGCCAAGCGCGAAGGGAAGCTCGCTATGATCGGGCCCACGGGATCAGATCGGCGGGATGCCATGGCTAACCTCTTCCAGCAAAAATATGGGATCACGGTGGAATATTTTGCTGAACGCGGGCCAGGCATCGGACCTCGCCTCTCTGCCGAACGAGGCGCGGGATTGTACGCCTGGGATGTGGTCGTGACCGGGACAACCACGGCTCTCAATTCGCTCATTCCTGCGGGAATGCTCGACCCGCTCGAACCGGCTCTGATTCTACCGGACGTTAAAGATCCCAAGCGATGGCGCGGCGGAGAACATGAATACATCGATCCAGGCCGGCGGTTATTTGTCATGTCGCAATCGTTGTTCGCAACGCTCTTCGTCGATCCTAACGTGGTGAAGCCAGGGGAGATCAAGTCCTATAAGGACCTGCTGCAGCCTAGATGGAAGGGGAAGCTTGTCGCGGACGATCCCACGCGCGCCGGACCGGGGCTAGCCACGTTTACCTTCTTCTATCTCCACCCGGATCTCGGTCCGAACTATATCCGCGCCCTAGGGAAACAGGGGCTTGTCATGATGAGAGATTATACTCAGGAGCTCGATAGCATCGTTAAGGGAAAATATTCGGTGCTCATCGGTGTCTCGGAACCTACGGCCGATGAGTGGGCGAGAAAGGGCCTGCCCGTCGCCATTGTCGATCCTCGTCTGTTGAAGGAAGGCACAGGCCTGAGCTCTAGTTCAAGCGGTCTAGGATTATTCAATCGAGCACCGCACCCCAATGCTGCGAAGGTGTACATCAATTGGCTCTTAAGCAAAGAGGGCCAAACCGAATTTGCCGTCGCGAGCGGCTATATAAGCTCTCGCCTTGACGTGCCTACGGACCACGCGGCCTGGAGAACGCCGATCCCCGGCGGTATCAAAACCTATACCCTCGAAGCCACCACGACGATCAAGGAAAAGGTTCTCGCAGTGCTGAAGGAGGCCTTCGGAAGATAGTGGGAGAAAAGATTCTAGTTAACCCGATCCTCTTCGACGGAAGCCGGCGTTTATGCGTTTCAGATCGCAAGCCACTCGCAGGCTGCTGAAAAACTCCGTCGGAGTCCTTCGACGATGCTCAGGATGAACGGAGGGGTTTAAATATCATTGAGGATTTTTCCGTTCATGCTGAGGCTCTCGAAGCATTCCGAACTTTTTTCAGCAACCCGCTAGGTGAAAAGAGAGTACAGAAACGATGAATCATTCAAACTAATAAGAGGACGGTTGACGGAACAATCATCGATGAAAGATCTTACAAAGATCAGGACTGACGCGGTTGGGAGCCTGTTGCGTCCGGCCTATCTCAAGCAGGCTCGTATGGGCTTCGATGCGGGAAGTGTCAGCGCGCCGGAGCTGAGGCTGATCGAGGATCGGGCCGTTCGCGAGGCGGTCCTTCTTCAAGAGCAAGCTGGCTTGGAGATCGTCACGGATGGTGAATTTCGCCGTCTCAACTTCGAGGAAAGTTTTGGCACGTCGGTATCGGGCTTTGGCGGAATCCGTGCCGACACAAAATTTTATGAAGAGCGGGCCAAGAATGCCCGCCCGCTCCAGCGCGAAGAGATTCCGGAAGTGCGGCGGTCGATTTTGGACCGCCTGCGTCTGGTCAGAAACCTTCCTCTCGAGGAATTTCTGTTTGTCAGTCGTGTCGCACAAAAGCCTGCAAAAGTGACGCTGATCAACGCAGATCACTATCGTCAGCGATTCGATGACGGACGCTCCGGCTCCGTTTACTCCTCTGCCGACGAGTTTATTGCCGACCTGGTGCGGATCGAACGGGAAATCGTCGCGAGTTTGGTGAAAGCGGGCTGCCGCTACCTTCAGTTCGATGCGCCAAGATACGCGGCTTATGTGGACGCCGGTTCGGTTCAGTCGATGCGCCAGATGGGTAAGGACCCCGTCGAGGAGTTGAATCGCTCTATTTGCGTCGATAACGACGTCGTTCGCGGATTTAATGGACTGACTCTAGGAATTCATGTTTGTCGTGGCAACAGGAACAGCATGTGGCTCAGAGAGGGAGGCTACGATGTGATCGCCGAGAAACTCTTCAGTGAGCTCGCCCACGATCGTTTCCTCTTGGAGTATGATAGTCCACGGACGGGTTCATTTGAGCCGCTCCGGTTTGTGCCAAAGGGCAAAGTGGTTGTGTTGGGATTGATTAGCACTAAATCACCCCAACTGGAGAAAATCGATGAGCTCAAGCGCCGCATTGATGAAGCGAGCAAATATATTCCTTTGGAGCAGCTCGCCATCAGTCCGCAATGCGGATTTTCGACAAATGTTGGTGGAAACCTGATCAGCGAGGACGATCAGAAGAAAAAATTGGAATTGGTGGTAGAAACCGCGCGCCAGGTTTGGGGAGCAGTAGGCTGATGAGAAACAGTTTCCCGTGGTGGCGCTCTCGTGCAACGGCTGAGAAAAACCTCTAAGAGTTCGTTCCACCTTTTTTGCTTACCGTTTCATTTAGCTTTACGGAAAGCACGAGTGTCTTTTTTCAGCAACCTGCTAGACTAGCGCGAAAGGAAAGCGCCGCACACTCGGGAAAGCTAAATGTAATTTATGACCGGCGGTTTTACGGTTTGCGACTTCGAGTGACGCCGAGCTAGTCGATGTGCTTTTTTAGTCCGAAGAAGCGTACGATTAAGGCGACCACGATAATTATGAAAACAACGAATACTCCGATCACTGTAGCCTTTTCAGTTTCAGCGGCCATCATATAATCCAACATCAGTAGAGAAAGAGGTCTCGACGATGGCGAAGAAAGCAATATCACCACGGGAATGTCACGCACCGCCGAGACAAATACCACCAGAGCGGTCGCCAGTATCGCCGGCAGCAATAAAGGAATAATGATCCTACAGAAGGTAAGGGGGCCGGAAGCTCCGCTCACAAACGAACTCTCTTCGAGCTCTTTGCCGATTTGCATGACGCTCGCTTTGGCAATCTGTGTGCCCAACGGAAGTTCCTTGATCATGATTGCCAAGACCAATAAATAAAGTGTCCCGTAGAGCGGCGTAACGGCCTTCCCGATTCCCAATGTCGCCCACAGAAGCGCTAAGCTAATCAGTACTCCGGGCAATGCCCACGGCAGCCAAGCGAGAAACTCCAGCACTTGACGCCCCATGACCCGTGAGCGGACAATGTTATAGCCCAGAATTGCGTAAAGGAGCGCCCCAAGTCCACCCGCGCCCACTCCTAAAATCAAGGTATTACGCAAGGAGCGCAGTAAGATCGGATCAGCAAAGGCCCCTGACCAGTTATTGAGAGTCCAAGGTTCGTGGAATAGAGAAATAGCCGAAGGCCTTCATAAACGTACCCACGACCAGAACAGCCATCGGTAAGACTATCATGACGAAGATGAAAGCAACCGAAAAGCCGAAGGCGACCCAACGCCAGCGTCCTATGCGCGCGACGCGAACCGAATAACCGCGGCCGCCGACCGTTGTGTATTCACGGCCGTACCGAGAATCATTCGTTGCAGCCAGATGAGACCAAAGACGGCCACCAGAAAAATGCTGCTGAGGGCCGTCGCGGAATGGTAAGCCGGAGGCTGAAAGTGCGTGTAGTCCCACACTAAGGTTGAGAATACAAAAATGCGGGCGGGAACGCCCAGCACGATTTCAATTTCCATCGACTCCATGCTCTTGATGAAGCTCAACATCGTTGTCGCGAAGACCGCGGGCATCAATACCGGAACCGTAATCCGCGTCAGCGTTGTAATGCGCGCTGCTACCGGCCACGTGAGCCGCCTCTTCCAAAGTCGCATCAAGAGCTTTGAAGGCGGGTGTTAAGAGTATAACGCGGACACACGTGCTAAAGGCAAGATGCACCCAAATAATGCCGCCGTAGGAATATATGTTGAAAGGGACCGCGAGAAATGTCCAAGCCAATTTACGATCAGCTTATTGAGAATGCCGTAATTGGGATCCAGCAACAAAATCCATCCCAACGTCATTGGAAGCAAAGGCAGAAAAAAGCCGAGCCAGAGCATGAACTCGATAAAGCCCTTGCCCGGTGTATCTGTTCTGGTAATCACCCATGCGAAAAAAACCGATAATACAGTAGTAATTGCTACGCGGGTAAAACCGAGGACGAAAGTATTCCAGAGCGCTTTTGGCACCGCGGCATCGCTAAACGCCATCCGCCATCCTTCCAGGCCCCACGCGATCGGTTGTCCCGGCGGGCTAACCTGGAAACTACTCAAAAAAAGCAGCGCAATCGGGTATGCGGTGAAGCAAGCGATGATCGCTATGAGTAATACGAAGCGAAGCGTGGTGGGATTTAGTTTGGCAAATAGATGGAAATATCTGTTACTTTCAGCCGGCCTAAGACCGGTCACCTGTCGGACTTCATCCATGAGATGCATGTCCCGGTCGCAAACTGCATGGCGATCTGGATGGCCCTGTTACTTTTGGCCATTAGATCTCGAATAGCTAATACATCGCCTCTCGCGTCAAACTCATTCACTTGCACGTGAGTACACGAGAACCGGCTGATCATGAGCCGCTGGCTAGCGCTGCAATGGCCATACCTCTCCCAACTGATACTCGGTACTCCACGTTTTCCAGCAAAAGTCATTCAGCCCAAAAATATTCTACAAGTTATAGAACCGTTTTGGATTATCGGAAAGAATTCTTTCAGCCATACGCGCGGGGATATCCTCACGGGCCCTTATCGTACGCACAAGGTCACCTTCCTCCGAAGGATCGTTGTGGCCGTAATCGGAGCCGATGATCAGATTATCTTCCCCTATATATTGCGACAAATACGCAACGTCCTCGTCGGCCTCGCAAGCCACGTAGAACCGGTATTTCTGAAACAGCTCCGGGCTCGACAACTCCGACCATCTCCCACGGAACTGTCTTCTTAAAGCGTGGAGTAGAAAGGGTATCCAGCCGGCGGACGCTTCTATGAAGCCGAATTTTAGGGTCGGAAAAAGTTCTGGTATGCGATTGGCCACAAGGTTCCTGAACGCGATCAAGGGAAGAAGTCTGCCATGACAAAATACCGAATGACGGTCAACGTTGAACAGGCTCGACATCACCGGTGAGCCAGCCCCCGTGTGTATGCAAATGGAAAGGTCGTGATCCATGGCCGCCTGGTACACCGGGAAAAAATAGGGATCGTCCAAATTGCGGTCCTTCTCAAGGCCGCGGAAGAACAGCCCCACTGCACCATGATCCTTGGCCCACTTTATCTCCTTGAGTGAATCCTCAACGGACCTCAGCGGTAGGACCGCCACCCACCTCAAGCGATGCCCGTCATTTGAACAAGCCTCGCTCATGAACCGGTTGTAAGCCTTGCTCAAGGCGATTTCTAATTCCACGTCATCCGTCAGATAAACCAGAAAAAGCGTCGGATAAACTACCTGTACATCGACATGGAGCCGGTCCATGTCTTTAAGACGCAAACGTTGGCTCCGTCAGTTCTCTGGATTCGACAGGTATATCCGTCCTCGATGAGCTCGCTGTTTGGACGCCGAGGGAGTAATCAGCCGGTTTCCGCCTTTGCCGGCCGGCTTTGGAGCGATGTTTCCGTCGATCAACCAAAAGGCATTGCTCGATCCGTAAACGGTGTCGTCGGGAACACGCATCATGATTGGCCGTCGAGAGTAAACCTGTGTTTCCAACAACGCCCACATTTGTTCCGACTCCGCGACATGCGTATCGGCATCGATTATCAGCCCCATAAGTATCCTCCTCTCAGCTGCGCTGCAGAAAATAAATTTTTCCGAGAATGAATGTCCGTCGTCAATTTCCGGTGTAGATCGATTTTAAAAATTGCACCAGTTCCCCGCCTGGTTTTCTCATCTCAAGCGCTTCCGGCTTATCAACCCAGAAATAATTCTTACCCGCTTTCGGCACAAAGCAAGGAGTGATCTTCGCGGGTACATCAAGCCTGCGACTCGCCGTGTCTCCTCCTTCGGCATAATGAGCCTGTCCCTCCTTGCTCAGGAGCCAATTCAAATAGATGCCTGCTGCACTAGGATGCGGCGCCTTGTTGAACAGCCCCACGCCGCCGCTGCCCATGGAGAGCCATTGTCCATCTTCTAGGCACCGGTGCTCTATGGGGACTCCTTTGGTCATAAGTTCGGCAACCGGCCGCGTATCAGGGGCAGGCCACAATAAGTATCGCCCATTGGCGATCCAATCGGCTGCCTGCCTAGAGTTCCGAGTAAAAATAAGATCCTGGCTCTTCAATCAGTTTCTTTATGAAGCTTGGCCCAAAGCCAAATTCCTTTCCCATGTAAAGATAAGTAAAAAACCCCTGGCCTACTCCGGCAACTCTCGCGTCATCGGAAATAATCTTACCTTTGTACTGGGGTCTCAGCAGGTCTTTGAGCGAGGTCACCGCATCAGCCTTGATATTCTGGGGATTTACGGCGAGGCCACCAAAAAGTCTCGCAGAATGGCCAAAGATTCGCCGGTCCTTGGCGTCATGCCACAAATATCCGTTAAGCCAAGTCTTGGGATCCTTCACCTCTGGAAGCAGCAATAGCGGTTCCAAAGGCTCGAAAAACGATGGGACGTCGAGGCCTTCGAAGGTGCCGAAACCCGTGATCCACAAATCCGCTTGATATATTCCTGCCGCCCGTTGGTTGATGATCTGTGTTCTCTGGTCTGAACCGCGGCTACCGTCGTACTCAACTCGAATACCGAAACGATCTTCGAATGGCTTTGTCAGTGAACGCCGGGCGCTCACTGTACCCGGACCCGCAACTGTTACACTTCCTTCCGCCCGCGCTTTGGCAAGAAGAGAATCCCATGAACTCAGGCGTGGCGGCCAGAGTCATTAGCGGGAAACCGGAATCTAAGGAGAGAAATAATACGGTCCCGAGCATGATCAGGAAACGGCACATTGAAATTTCCCCTCTTTTCCTGACTGATAGATCTCAATGCCCGCTCGTATCACCCACTCCGAAGGCAGTCAACCAACTTTTTTGACTCTGTTTTAGCAAAGTGAATCTTACAGCGGTTAATAGCAACGTGACTATGTCAGGGTACAGCTAGCGCTCTCTTGCGACGGTGAGAAAAACCTCTAAGAGTTCGTTTCCCCCCTTTTTTGCTTACCGTTTCATTTAGCTTTACGGAATATCTCATCGAACTGGCGCGCGAGATCGTTGTATTTCGACCCCCACTTCTCAGCCGAAAGAACGTGGATGCCTTTGACCGGCTTCCCGCCGAAGTCCCACGCAATATCTTTTCTGGCGACGAGGACCGAAAGGCCGGCGAGGATTTGCTGCCCTTCGCGCGAAAAAAGAAAGTCGACGAGCAACGCAGCGGCATGCGGATGCGGAGCGCGCTTGGGAATCCAAATTCCGCTCGGTTCTTTGACCACCATCGGATCGGGAATGGATAAATCGAGGGGAGCGCCTTTTTTTCTAAACTCGCTAATCTGATAGTGATAGCTGTCGATCTCCAGTTTCAACTCGCCCGCCGCCACGAGCTGCATCAACAGCGAATGGCCGCGTTGGACATGGACGCTCTGCGCCGCGAGTTTCTTGGCAAAATCCATCCCCTTCTCTTCTCCCATGGTGTCGAGGACGCCGGCGAGCCAGTCGTAAGACTCGATGTCCAGGCCCATTTGTCCCTTCCATTCCGGGTTGAGCAAATCTTGATAAGACTGGGGAATCTTGTTGGGCGGAATATTTCTATTGTTGTAGCCGATCACCAGGCCGAAAGTGTGCTGGCCAAGAAGGTAGCCGGCTTTGTCGATAAAGCCTTCGCGGAGCTCCTGTCGAAACGGCGCAAGGTTCTTCGCCACTAGATTCGCTTTCATCAGGGTGGGGTGGAAGTTAGTCCGGGCACCGATGACGTCGGCTCGGTAAGAACCCGCCTTAGACTCAGTGAGAAATCGATTGATGACCTGTGTCCCGCTACCGCGGGAATATTTGACTTCAACGAACGGATATCGCTGTCTGAACTTTTCGATAATCTGTGTGGCTTCCGGAACCAAGAGCGAGCCATACCACTCAATAAAGCCTTCTTTGCGCGCCTCCGCGATCAAGACTTCCATTCTTTGTTTCGGCGGCAGGGCGTTGACGCTCGCGAGGATTCCCTCCGCGTCAGTTTGACTATGCGCATGCCCGCTCAAAAACAAAACCGCCAAGATAAAAACAGTCGATAAGCTTAAAGCTTTCATCATTCCTGCTCCTGTCTCCGGATGGCGCCGACCTCTCTAACCAATTCAGTCGCGAACAAGTGTTAGAGGCCCTCGGTCAGAAGTAATTATATACGTCTTACCCATAGGTGTTGGGTACTATACAATTTCGCAATTGACAATTTCTCCAGTAGAAACAATCGGATCATTGACGCGCAAGAACGCGGTAACTAGAATCCGCCGAGAACAATTTCAAGCATGGGTCCGCCAATAAGGAGATCTCCGCCATGAGACGAAAACTTGCACTGGCATTAACGATAGGCGTAGGCATTTTCTGCTTTGCGCCACTGGCCGTGGCCGCATCCGCGCCCAAGATTTCCGAATGGGAAAAAACCGTCGCCGCAGCCAAGGGAGAAGGAAGAGTAGTAATTATGGGACCGGCGGGGGCAGACGTACGGGACGCCTTTACAGAGGGGTTTCAGAAGAAGTATCCCGGCATCCGGGTAGACTACAACGGGATGGCGGGTGCTCAAGTGGCGCCGAAGCTTCTCAACGAGCTCTCGGCGGGCGTTTATCGGACCGACTTGGTTATTGCCGGCACGATCACGGCGATCGAGAGCCTGATTCCCGCCAACGCGATCATCCCTATCCAGCCGTACCTGGTCGGACCGGAGAGCCAGGACCTGTCAAAGTGGAAGGGAGGCAAATTCGATTTTTCCGACAACGCCGAAAAATACAATCTGGTCTTCGGCAACCGACTGCAGGTGGCGTTTGTCTACAACCGAGACCTGGTGCCTTCCGGCAAGATCAGGTCGTGGAAAGATTTTCTTAGCCCGGAGTGGAAAGGCAAGATTACTATGCTCAATCCCGCGCGCGCCGGCGCGAGCCAAGGCTGGGTGACATTCTGGTATATCAAAGAGTCGCAAGGCTTCGGCAAAAGTTTCATGCGACAGCTGTTCACCACACAGGACGTCTCGCTATCAAACGACGAACGCCAGCTCTTGGATTTTGTCGCGCGCGGTCGCTATCCGATCGCTATCGGCCCAAGCGGCACACAGGCTTTTGAAATGAAGAACAAGGGGCTACCCGTCGAGCTTTTTGGCAGTGCAGCCTTACAGGAGGGGGGCGTCATCTCGGCGAGTAACGGTACGGTCATGGTGCCGCGTAACGCGCCCCACGCCAACGCGGCAAAAGTGTACCTTGACTATCTATTTTCCCGGGACGCGCAGCATGTCTGGAGCAAAGCGACGGGACTGACGAGTCGTCGTCGCGACGTTTCTAGCGACCATATCCCCGACGTTTTAGTGCCGAAGGAGGGTGTTACGTATCTGGCGGATTACAAAGAGCCGTTTGTTGTCTTGAGAGATGAAGTCGTCGACTTCGTCAATTCAATCCTGCCGCGTTAGCCGCCGTTTCGTAATGCCGTTGAATGAGTTTTTGTCAGTTACTTACTTCGCCGGATCCTTCCAGGTATCGTAATTGAGCGCGGTGACATCCGGTATGTAGTCGCCGCCCGCCGAGACTCCCCGACGCACGGCTCCGCTGAATCCGCTCTCACAATACAATTCCCACAAGGTGCCGGATGGATCGCGAAAATACATTACGGCGTCGATGCCATTGCGGCTCCACACCTCGGACGTTGGAACGCCGTAGCTCTCCAGACGCTCCTTAAGAGGAATCATATCCGCCGGCTTGACAAGAAAACTGTAGTGCGGATATTCCGCATCGGCCGCGGTCCAGCCACCAGCCTCCGAGGACAAGCCGATTTCGGCGCCGCCGACGATCACGGTGATGTGTGCCGGTCGTTCGAATGCCACAGTGGCGCCGAGCACGATGACGAAGAAGCGCTTGGCCTCGTGCATGTCGCGCACCGGCAGGGTCATGTGATTGTATCCTCCGGGACCGACTTTGGGGAGCTCGATTCCTGTCACGGGCTTTTGGAGTTTGCTGTAGCATAGTGCGGCGAAGTCAATCGCATAGTCTCCACCGGCGCGACTTCCAAGCCGCAGGGGCACGGCATTAAAGCCGCTCGGACAGAAAAGCTCGAACTGATTGCCGGATGGATCGCGGAAATACATCAGCGCATGAGGGCGGTTCATTCGGCCCCAGGGATCATGCGTCGGAACGCCGAAGGCTTCCAATCGCCGCTTGATGCCCATGAAATCTTCGGGTGCCACCGTGAAAGCGTAATGGGGATACTCCGCATGCGCTGGTGTCGCCCCGCCCGACTGTGGCGCGAGGACGATAGCGAAATTGCCAAAGCGCACCCGAGCGAGCGCCGGTGCATCGACAGTCAGGTTTCCGCCTAAGACATCGACAAAAAATTGCTTCGATTGATCCAGATCGCGGCTGGGAATGGCGATATGACTAAGGCCGCAAGGCGTCGGCACCTCTATTTTTGCTTCTTGCAACTGTGCTGCCTGGCTGTCCATCTCATCCCTCCTTTACGTTTGGGTCTCTAAATTTTCGAACTCGGCTACCCACGACCCCAAAGACGCTTGCTTGCGATACGCGCGCCTGCCACCAACGCATCGAGCTTCGCCCAGACTACGCTGGTCGGCATGTCGGCGGAGCGCGCGGTGCTGGCGAAGCCGCAGTCGACGCCGGCGATGACATTCTCCTTTCCCACGATGCCGGCGAAGCGCTCGATTCGCTGCGCGACCAGCTCCGGGTGCTCCACGACGGCCGTCGATTGCGTGATCACACCGGGAATCAGAAGGGTCCCGTCTGGCAGCTTGACCGATTCCCAGAGTTTCCACTCATGCTCGTGGCGCGGATTGGCTGCTTCGAAGGAATGGGCGCCGGCGCGGATCTTCACGACGAGGTCGATGACATCTTTCAGCTCCATGTCGTGGATGCGCGGCCCGAAGGCCACGCTGTAACAAGTATGGAATCGGATCTTTTCCCGGGGAATGTCACGCAGCGTATGGTTGAGCAGTTCCACGTGTTGCTCCGCCCAGCGGCGATAATCTTCGATGCTGAGATCCGGATTGCGCATGTAATGGGTGACCAGTTGCGGGTCATCGATCTGCAACAGCAAGCCGGCATCGACGATCGTCTTATACTCCTCGCGCAGCGCTTCGGCGATGGCAAGCTCGTACTCCTCGGTCGTGCGGTAGTATTCGTTGGGCCGGCGGTAAGCGATCTGGTTCGGCGAAACTGCGGGCAGAAACGCTTCCACCGCGCTAACCTTGTTCAGAGCCGCTTTGAAGTTCGCGATGTCGCGCTGCAATTGTTTGTGTCCCTTATAGGCAATCGGTCCGGTGCAGACGGATTGGCGCGGCCGCTGACCTTCGGTGCCACGCGATGCCGCCGTTTCTGGTTGGTAGTACTCGGGAAACGCTAGGAACTCCCGAGAGCCTGCCAGGTAGTGACGCGCTCGCGCGATCTCGCTTTCCGGCGCATCGCGCTGTTCGAACCCGGACAGACGCTCATCCGCGTACAAGATGAAGCTCGGTTTGCCCACTTCGCCGTCGTCGATCACGTCGAGGCCGTGATCGACTTGTTGGCGGACGACGTCCGCTACGGCTCGGGGTAGCCGCGCGTCCAAAGCCTGTTCGTCAATCAGTTGGCCGCGCATCTTTGCCGTCAAGGCCGCCAGCATATCTTCCGGGCGAGGCAGGCTGCCAACATGCGTGGTTAGAATCCTGTCGGTGCTATGCTTCATATAAACCGCTTTGCAAAAAGTCTCTCGAACTTTATGTCCTATACTCCGTACGTGTCGGCTTGACTAGCGTACTAATTTACAACTCTTAATCTATCTCGACGAAACAATCAAAACATTGACTCGTAAAATCGTTCCATTGTAAGTTCCCTAAGTGCACCGAACCCATTGCATCCTAAATTAAGGAGGAGACTATGCCTGATTCCAACAAGCCCAAAGTCGGCGCTTTGAACCATGCGAGCATTCCAGTGCGGAATCTGAAAGAGGCGAAGCGTTTTTACACTGAAGTCCTCGGCGGTGAAATCGTGTTGGAATCGAATCCGAAATTCGCCGAGGTCCGCGTGGGCGGAGCGATCATCGGTTTGTCAGAGCAAGAAGGCGGCTGGACCGGCCCCAACGCGGAGTTTCCGCACTATGCCTTCACCATGACGGGCGAGAACTTTTATCCGTTCATCGAGCACCTCAAGGCCAACGGCGTGCGAACTCATCAGCCGTGGACCCGGCACGGCGTGGAAGCGCTCATGTATTTTCGCGACCCGTCGGGGAATCTTTTCGAGCTCTATTGCGAGCGTGGGTTAAAGGACGCCGACAAACTGCCACGCCACGTCAAGGCGGGCGGTACTCTGGTCATCGACTTTCCGGCGTTGACCTATGAATGGCAGGGCTAAGCCAATCAGCGGCCAGTCTAGACGGTTTGGGAGCGGATTTCGGCAGTGAATTTTTTGCCGGCGCCGGATCGGCAGCGCTTCGTGGCTAAAGTAAATGTCTTCTGCTCAGTTTGATCGCAGAATCAGCCCGATCACTTGAGTCTCAGCGTGAGCATCGTGCGCGCTGTTGAGTGGAACGATCAGCTGCGGCTTCTGTGGTGGAGGAGACGGGTCAGTTGTCACGTGAGCGTCACGGTCAACGGATTGTAAGAGTAGAGCCAAGCATTCCGATCGGCTCCTTCGTCGCGCGCCGCAAAAGCCTGGCGAAGTTTCTCCTGATCGCGCATGTGAAACAGCGTGCGGTTGGCGTCCGACCCCTTGACGATGCGCGAGGTCCGATCGATCCGGTTGCGTTCGTACAGTTGTAGAGCGTCGGCTACGACATTGGTCGACTGCAGCGCGCGCGTTAGCACGGCGGCGTCTTCGATCGCCATGCAGGCGCCCTGGGCGAGGTAAGGCAACGTCGCATGAACCGCATCGCCGAGCAATGTCGCGCGCCGGGTGCTCCACGTTGCGATCGGCGGCCGGTAGTAGAGCGACCAGCGAAAGCACGAGTCCTTATCGGCCCGATCGATGACGCTCTGAATGTTCTCGTGCCAACCCGCGAAATCCGCTTTTAGCCGCTCCCAGGGGAATTTGGCGGTCCATGACTCCTCCGAGATATCTTCGGTCTCGACCAAACCCACGAAATTCAGCAAAGCGCCGCCCCGGAGATAGTAACAAACCACGTGTCGTCCGGGGCCCATCCACACCGACATGACTTCACCCATGAAATTGCTCTGGCAGCTGATCGGTGGGGAGCGTCAAGCGCCAAGCGGCATCGCCGGTATACGTTGCGTGGTCTGCACCTGCGATCTGGGCGCGCACTGCGGATTTGACGCCGTCCGCGCCGATTAAAAGATCGCCTCTGGCTCTGGAGCCATCCGCGAAGAACAACTCGACACCGGCGTCACTTTCTTCGAAGCCCGCGACCCGGCGGTTCAGCCGCACGACGTCCTTATTAAAGTCTCGTGCCTTGGCAGCGAGCAAATCGTGAAGGTCAGCCCGGTGGAGTTGATTGTACGGCGCGCCGTTCAGTCTCTCATGCTCATCGGCGAGCGGAAACTGGCCGATGATCTCGCCGGTATCATGGAGTCGAAAGACATAAGCGCCGGGCCGAACCGACAATTTGGCAATTGCCTTGCCAAGACCGAGGTCGTTAAGAACATGCATCGCATTGGCGCTGAGCTGTATGCCGGCGCCGATCTCGCTCAACTCCGGTGCCTGCTCATAGACCTCGACGTCATAGCCCGCCTTCATCAGACAGGAAGCCGCCGTTAGGCCGCCAATCCCGGCGCCAGCAATCAGAATCTTCCTAATCATAAAAACGAACAAGTCGCCGCAAGATGCGTGTTCATGGAAATCAGCATTGACTCCACATCGTCCCCGCGTGGGACTCCGAATCCTCCGTAGCTTAGTCGATCATATGCTTCCTAGCGCGGATCGGACGGGCCGCGGATCTTTGTCTTGTTCTCGCCCAACATTTTTCTTCTCCGACCTCTGCTTTGATTTAATTCGCAGCAGCATTCCCAAACCAAGCCGCTAAAAAGTCTCCAAAGGTGCGTACCCGTTCAGGACACGCGCCACAGGTGGGTAAACCACTCACCATTTGTTAACTAAATTTTATCAAAGTGTTTAGCATTTGTCGGCTTGTGGCAGCAAACTTCATTTCACTATAGGCACCGGTGGAAGTGCGCGAGAGCGCGGAACGAGATGTTGTATGGGAGCAGCTTCGAGATGAATCGCGCTCTTGACACCGCCCCGCGCGGGATGACATTGGCTATGGGTGAATAATATCATCTCGTTCTTGAAAACCAGATTCGCTAAATAAGGACTTGAAATGCGCGTTGCCTCGATAAAACCAAATG
This sequence comes from uncultured delta proteobacterium, assembly GCA_963755715.1. Lineage (GTDB taxonomy): Bacteria > Desulfobacterota > Binatia > UBA9968 > UBA9968 > DP-20. The sequence goes on along the minus strand of CAVWLW010000059.1, from coordinate 148,159 downwards.
AACTCGCGATCGTAGACGGCGAGGAACTTGTTCTAATAAGAGAGATATTGGCGCAGAAGGGGTTTCTTTCGCAGCGAGCGTCCATGATCGATTTCATCGCCCACTATGACTCGGTCAAGAACATCCTGGGAAGCGTAGTCTCAACGGCCAAAAGAGTCGGACTGGATCCCGCTCTGCTGAAACCGCCAGTGGAACGGCCGTCGAAGATTTGGGCGGCGGCTTTCAATTACAAGCGCGGCACGAGCGATATCAAAGACGCCGCCGGCCGCGGCGAGACGCTGAAGTTTACGCCCGAGCAAGCCCTCGAAATGACATTTCTGAAACCGTCTTCGGCGGTTATCGGCCCGGAGCAAACGATCCTGATCCCCAAGGGGGAAAGAGTCGTATACCCGGAGTTGGAATTGTGCGTCGTCATCGGCAAGGAGGCGAGAAACGTCGCCGAAAACTAGCGCGCTCGATTACGTTTTTGGCTATACCGTGATGCTCGACATGACCGCGCGCGGTCCCAACCCTCCCGGCACCGGCGTCGGCTCTTGCCGTTCGGTGCGTAAAGGATTCGAAACCTTCGCGCCCATCGGGCCGTGGATCACGACCCGCGACGAGATTCCCGACCCGCATCATTTAACCATGAATCTCTGGATCGACGGCGAGTTGCGCCAGTCGGCCAATACCAGCGGCATGATTAACGGCGTCGCGGAGCTGGTGAGCTTTCTGTCGGAAGTCACCACGCTGTTGCCAGGCGATTTGATCTCAACGGGCAATCCCGACTCGCCGGCGTTTCAACGCAAGCTCGTCGCCGGCGAAAAGCTCAAGGCGGAAATCGAAAACATCGGCGCGATGAATTTGTTCGTCGGCAATGCGTAGCGTGCTTTTAGCCCTCGTCTTTGCGCTCGCGCTGCTGGTCGATAACCAGACGGCTGCGCTCAGGAACCAGTGGTGACGCCGGTGGTTTTCCATGGCGCCGAGCATCAATGTCCAACAGACTTATGCAGACGGGATGGTTGAATCCCTCGCCTTTAGGCGAAGTGAAGGTTCGTCATGCCGGTGAAAACCGGCATCCAGGTTCGTTTGCGGATCAGGTACAAAAATCGCTGGATTCCGGCTTCCGCCAGAATGACGGGAAGAGTCGAGTTTCAGTCGAAATTCAAAAACCCTCGGCTTAAGCCGAGGGTCGTTTAGTGGGACGCGTTAACGTCCTTCTCACTGTGTCCTGATACGCCAGGTATTTAAATTCCACGCCGAGGAGCTCCTGCCATAGGATGGAAAAGCCAACTATCACGATAGGGATCGCCGCCGAACCGCGCACGAAAGCGATCATCGACGGCAGAGTCGAGGTCGAAGGTTACCGCATCAAGGTCATTCACGATTCGCTTTCGCCGGGTGAGCAGCACCATCGCTTCGAACAAAACGAGTTCGACGTTTGCGAATTTTCCACCGCGACCTTCCTGCGAATCAACGAGGCGAGCCCGCGATTCCTGGCCCTACCGGTATTTTTCACCCGAGGCCCGCGTCATCGAAACATTTACATCAAGGAAGGAACATTGAGCCATCCAGCCGAGCTCAAGGGCAAAAAGATCGGCCTGTCTCGCTACGGCGCCACCGCCAACGTCTGGTCGCGCGGGCTGCTCTATGACGAGTTCGGACTGAAGACCACCGACATGCAGTGGTATGTGTCAGGACACGAGCTTTTCATCGGTTACGATCTGCCGGTCAAGATCGAGCGACCCGACAAGCCGATGCAGTTCGGTCAAGATCAGCCGCATCTCGGCAAGCTGCTGTCCGACGGCAAGCTTGGCGGCGTGATTATTCCCGGCGACACGGGTTACCCGGCAATTTTCGGCGGCGGCGAGACCACGCGCGAGATGGAAAAATTTCCCGGCGTAAAATCGCTTATCGATGATACGGAGGAAATTATCAGCTATGTTCGCAAAAGCCGCATTTATCCGATTATGCATACGCTGGCCATGACGGAGGCGGTCGTGCAGCGCTACCCCGATTTGCCGGTGAAACTGACCGAGGCCTTTCGCGCAGCCAAAAAACTTTCGCTCGCAATACATGAGCGCGGAAGAAGTCGCCGGCTATGAAAAGGAAAAAAATGTTCTCGGCGAAGATCCCTATGCCTACGTTCTGGGGCCAACGGAAATGACCAGTCTCAAAGCTTTGAATCGCTACCAAATCGAGCAGGGTCTGATGAAGCGCGAACTCGATATCACTTCGCTATTTGTGCGCGGAACGGTTTGAACGATGGCATTGCAAGTTCCAGTTCTCATCTGCGGCGGTGGACCGGTTGGGCTCGCGCTCGCCGTAGAGCTCGGCTCCCGGGGCATCGAATGCATGCTGATCGAGCGCGGCGACGGCAACGTCACCGTGCCCAAAATGAGCCAGGTCTCCACGCGCACGATGGAATTTTGCCGTCGCTGGGGTATCGCCGAGGAGGTCAAGAAGGCGGGTTGGCCGCAGACCCATCCCGGAGACTTCATCTACGTCACGACCATGGTCGGACATGAGATTTTCCGGCAAAAGTTTGCCTCCTACGCAGAGCAAGGCGATCTAGGTTACACGCCCGAGGGCCCGCGGCAGTGCCCGCAAATTTTTTTCGATCCCATTCTGCTCCGCCACGCGGCGTCGCTTCCCTCGGTGACTCTGCGCCATCGCACGGAAGTCGAGTCGTTCGAAGCCGGCCTTGACGGTGTGCACGCGCGGGTCACATCCCTCGACTCGGGCGACAGTGAAACTATCAATGCCGCCTATCTTGTCGGCTGCGATGGCTTCGACGGACTCGTGCGTAAAACATTGAACACCGAATATGAGGGCTCAGGGCTGCTCAGCTACAGCTTGAGCATCTTTTTCAGATCAAAGGCCCTCGGCGAGCTGCACGACAAAGGTTGGGCGCGCTTTTATCGGCTGGTCGACGGTTCAGGCCACTGGTCGGATCTCGTCGCCATCGACGGGCGCGAGCTTTGGCGTCTTACGCTTTTCCAACTCGATCCCGACACCGATGCCAATTCCTTCGATGCCGCGGGCGCATTGATCCGTGCCGTTGGCAAGCCGTTTTCTTTCGAAGTGCTTTCGGTGCTGCCCTGGAAGCGGCGTGAGCTGGTCGCGAAAAGCTATGGCGCAGGGAGAGTGTTCATCGCCGGCGACGCCGCGCACCAGATGTCACCGACAGGGGGCCTGGGGATGAACACAGGGATCGGCGATGCGGTCGATCTCGGATGGAAGCTTGCAGCGATGCTTCAGGGATGGGGCGGAGCGCGTCTGCTGGAGAGTTATGAATTGGAGCGCAAGCCGGTGGCGACAACCAGCGTTCTGGCTTCCAGCGAAGTATTCCAGTACGAAACCTCCCTGCCGGCCGACCCGACCATCGCGGACGATTCACCGGACGGTGAGAGGGCGCGGCGACGATTGGCCGAGGCATTAAAAGGCAGACGAGGAGCGGGCAATGAACGGCTACACGAGAGCGTAAAGCTCGGCTATTGTTACGAAGGCTCTCCGGTTATTTGCCCCGAGAGAGAAATGACAATGCGCGAAGAGCGAAACGTTTCGGCAGTTGTGCCGGTCCGGCGCTCGGGCGCCGCATGCCTGGATCAGCGAAGGCCACTCGACACTCGATCTGTTCGGAGACGGCTTCGTTCTGCTGAGGTTCGGCAAAAATTCCGTAGCTGTGAACAAGATCGTTGACGCTGCGGCCGCCCGCGGAGTTCCATTGATCGTTCACGATATCAACGATGGCAAGATTGCCGAGCTGTACGAGCGTAAGTTGGTTTTAGTCCGGCCGGATGGCCATGTGGCATGGCGCGGCGATGTTTGTCCCGACGATGCCCTGGCGCTCATCGATCAGGTGCGCGGCGCGGTAACACCATAAGATGCAACACAAATCTCCCCGTAAGGCGCCTTGATTTCCGGGATTTCGTCGTCAAATAGAAATGCAAGTCTAGCAAAGATAAGGGGATTTTCTGATTGCGGGCATGAATCTTACCCCCCTTTGGAAAAAAAGGGGAAATTAAGGGGGATCATGCTGAACTGAATTTGTCGAAAAATAAGGTAACTCAGACGCATGCCCAAGATCGGCACATGGGCGCTCTTGCTGGTGCTGGCCGGCATCGGCAACGCGCAATGGGTTGGCGCCGCCGAGCCGATTCGTCCGGTGTTCCTGCAAGTTCCATCGATCGATACGGGGACGACTCTGCTGCTCCTCTACGGAAAGCGTTGGGATTTATTCAAGCAAGAGGGGCTCGACCTGCGTATCGTCGTCGCAAGACCCAACGTCGCCACCGCGACTCTGATCTCCGGCGACGCGCAGTTCAGCGCGCAATTCCAGTCGTGTTATTACTCCGGGATTCGCGGTGTGCCGGTCAAGAGTTTCATGGTCATCAACTCGAGGGCGCCGTTTCATTTCGTGGCGCGGCCCGAAATAAAAAGCTTTCAAGACCTCAAAGGCAAATCGATCGGCGTGGCGAGCCTGGCAACCGCCACCCACTACGCCGCGAAAAGGGCCATCAGCCATTTCGGGCTGAATTCCGATCGGGACGTCACTTATCTTGCGTTAGGCGCTCTACAGACCAGGCTGACCGCCCTCGAAAACAATGCGATCCAAGCATCGATCCTTTCCGCGCCGTGGCATCTGCTGGCCAAGCAGTTCGGCGGCAGAGACCTTTTATTTGTTGGCGATGTCCTCGAAATGCCCAGCGGCGGACTGTGTTCCACGGAGAAGCTTCTCAAGGAGGATCCGCAACTGATCAAGCGCATGATTCGCGCGACCTTGAGGACGTTTCGCAAAGTGAGAGAGAGTCGGGACGACGCGATTTCATTTTGGAGCCAGCAACTGAAACTCGATCCTGCCCAGGCGAGCGCGGTGTTTGACGATATTCCGAAGACGACAAGCGCGAATGGGATTCTGACCGGCGAGGCGCAAAAAACTTTGATCGACGCCGGCCAGTTATTGGGCGCGTTGCAAGGGCCGATCGACCCAAGCAAGGGCGTCGATATGAGTTTGCTCAGAGAAGTCCTACAAGAGCCGGAGTTCAGATAGACTGGTCGTTCGAGGAACGCCGAATGACTCTTCGTTCAATGCGAATTATACCCACTCGACCGTGCAGAGTGACTCGACGTTCCTGAATTCCGGATCACCTGTGACGATTGTGGCGTTTTCCCTGATGGCAGTTGCGAGGAGGAAGGCGTCGGCATAGGAGATCGTGTAGATCCCCTTCAGCTCTGCCGCTTCATAAACCAGGTCGTCGGTTGCAGAGATGAGTCGAATGTCTAACTGGATCACGTTTCGGATGACGCGCAGCTTCGCGGTTTCGCCAAAGTCTTTTTTGGTGATGTAAATAATTTCGCCGAAGTTTATGATCTGGAGAAGCGGTTGGCTTCGGCTGGCTCGGTCTTCTTCTAAAAGTTTAGCAACCTTTTGATGGCCCCGCTCCTTTTGAAAAAGCTTCAAGAGCGCAAAGCTATCGTAGATCCGCGCCGGCAAGGAGCTACTCCCTTGCCCGATCCTTCAAGAGTTTTTTGCTGAGGGATGGCCTACGCGGCAGGATGCCAATGCTTTCTCTTACCGGATTTTTAGAAATAGGGATGATGTGGAGCGCACCGTCATAATCAAAGAGTTTGACGGCGTCCCCAGGTTTCAGCCCGAGTTTTTTGCGAATGTGGATCGGAATGATCAGCTGCCCCTTATTCAAAATTTTTGCTTCTTCCACCTGGCCTCCATCTGGATGGAGGCATTGTATCGTCGCGGTTCAATGGCTTCAAGGGAATGTTAACTTTGGCGGACCGGGCGGTTGGCGTCGACGCCGGCCAGTTATTAGGCGCGTTGCAAGGACCGATCGACCCGAGCAAAGGCGTCGATATGAGTCTGCTCAGAGAAGTCCTGCAAGAGCCGGAGTTTAGATAGAAGAAAGGCGCGGGCCATGTTGGTGATCGTGCTCCGTGCTCGGTCTTAGTGTTACCGTAGGAGTACCGCATGTGGAGATCCACTCGAATTTGTTTTCTCATACATTTCTTGCTGCTGGTTTGCGGCGCGATCTTTTCTTCCAGGTTCAGTTTCGCTGCCGAAGCAACCCCAGCCTGGCGCACCGAGTGGGAAAAGACGGTCAAAGCGGCGGAGGAAGAAGGCGCGCTCGTCATTTACATGACCCAGTCTTTGGAGCCGGTGTTTCGCGACAGCTTCCAGAAAAAATTTCCCAAAATCAAAGTGACCCTGGGGACGGACCCGAGATAAGCCAGCGGGTCATGAGCGAGCGGCGGGCGGAGAAGTTCGCCGTGGATTTATATATTTCGGGGAGCACGTCGCCGCGAATTTTTCATCGCGCCAAGATGTTGGAGCCGGTCAAACCGCTGTTGTTGCTGCCGGATGTGGTCGATGCCTCGGGATGGTACGAAGGCAAGCATCACTATAACGACCCGGAGAGCCGCTACATTTTTGTCTTCGAAGGCACGCCCCGCAGCGGCGACATTACCTTCAACACCAAGGCGGTGAATCCGGCGGAGATAAGATCTTACTGGGATTTGTTCAGCCCGAAGTGGAAAGGGAAGATCGTCACCGTCGACCCGCTGCTGCCCGGCCCGATCAGCGCGGCGCAGATTTTTTTCTATAAGCATCCTGATCTCGGCGCGGAATTTCTCCGACGGTTGTACGCCGACACCGCCATCACCATCTTGCGGTCCAATGAGCAATTGATGGATTGGCTAAGCGCGGGCAAATATGCTTTTGGCATCGGCGCACGGGAGGTCGACACAGCGATGCTGCAGGGACTGCCGCTGATGCAATTTTTGCCAGGTTCGCTCAAAGAGGGATCGTCCGTCACGGCATACAACGGCACGTTGAGCTACTTTACTCGCACACCCCATCCCAATGCGGCGAAGGTCGCCGTCAATTGGCTCTTATCCCGTGAAGGGCAGACGGCGTGGCTCGATTCCAATCATAGAAGCGGGGGCTTTAACGATTCTTTGCGGGAAGATATCTCCAAGGAAAAGGTCAGCGAGTGGGCGCGCCGGGTGAAGGGCGCCAAGTTTAGTTGGCTCGACCCGGCATGGATCGACGAGCTCGGCGCGATTCGCGACATCATCAAAAAAGCTTTGGCGAGCGCGGGCAAGGGGAACTGACGGGCTTTCGACGAGTTTTGGTCAAGATGTGTCATTGCAAGACCTAACCCGCGTCGCACCCCACGATGTTCCTGCATCATGAAGACACGTTTGCCGGATCTTGAATCGATCGATCAGACCGCCAAGGCAACCGCCGCAGGGTTGTCTCAGTCGGCTGCGGCTGTGGCGTACGAACTGTTTCGCGACAGGGAATTCCGCCGGATGGCCGGTCTCGAGCAGTTGAGCCAAACTGAGCAGGACCGAATCTTCAACGAGCTGGTGGTTGGGTTTCTCGTGCTGATCATGCTTTTGCTCGAAGCCCCGGATCTCCGCGTCTCCTCCGAACGGCGAAGCTCTCTCGCTGATCTGAACAAACAGATCGCCGAGGCGCACGTGGAACATTTAAAGACCTTGGGCGTGCAATCCGATCATCTGAGCGACTGGGCAAAGCTCATTTCCATGCGCTATGAGGAATATGCGCGAGACAAGCACGAGGTGCGCGGGGCGGCGATGCGGATCGAGTCGGCAAAGAAGAGCCTGGATCTGGACGGTCTTTCGAGAATCCAGCTTCTCCTACCGGTGCAAACTGTTGCGATCGGCTGTCACCACCACGTCTGTCGCGGCCACACCGACGGGCAGGATGAGCTGTTCAATGGGATCCTTAAATCACTCACCAAGTTCTACGTCGAGCTTCGAATGCGCCTCGAAGGCGGCAAGATCACCGCGTTCACCCGCGCGCGAGTGGCATTGAAGCGCATGCTTCACCGCCTGGGTGGGAAATGAAGGGAACATGAGTCAGGAGTGACGTCCCGATATCGATAGCGGTCTGCGCATTTCCTCTCCCGCTTGTTGCCCGAATATCAAAGACAGCGCCAGTGGCCATCCCATTCATTGCTGCAACCAAGATTGTCGAGAATAGAAAGCACGACCCCAAATCACCCCCCTTGATGAAGAGAGGGGAGGTCACGTGATTCCTCTTTCCTCTGACCCCATTTTCCTAGATTTTTCCATTTCAAGTCATATTCCCTAGTGATTCTGTGTTAAAGTGCGCAATTCAAATAGAGAAAACAGCAGAGAGGGTATTCATGCCAGCTAACTTTTATAACTGGAAGCGGTTCTGGTGTCCAAGGGACGGCAAGTTAAATTTGTCCGACGACGGGTTTTTATGGAACCCAGATTCAAAATACGGATCACTTTACAATCCTGACGCAGTACCCTTTGAATAAGATATTTCCAAATTTGCATGTCTTATCCTTCTCGGAGAGCCTGGAATGGGCAAATCTACGAGTGTGCAAGGCCAGAAGGCACGCATCGATGAGGAGATTAGTGGAAAAGGAGACATATCGTTATGGGTAGACCTCCGAGCTTACCAAACCGATGTCCGACTTATACAAGCGATATTTGACGCACCTGTTTTCAAATCTTGGTTAAGTGGAAGCCAAAACTTACATCTCTTTCTTGACAGTCTAGACGAGTGCTTACTGAGGATTGATACTGTCGCAGCCTTGCTTGTGGAGGAGCTGCCAAAATATCCCATTGATTGCCTGCATTTGCGCATCGCACTACGGATAGCGGATTGGCCAACTACTTTGGAGCAAGGATTGATGAGGTTGTGGGGAGACGAGGCTTTTAAAGTATACGAGCTAGCTCCTCTCCGCAGGGTCGATATCATTGAAGCTGCGAAAACCAATAGAGTCGAGCCAGGAGGGTTTTTAACGGAAATCGTAAATAGAGAAGTTGTTCCTTTAGCGATCAAACCCGTTACCCTTCAATTCCTGCTCAATACATACAATCGCCACGGGCAGTTTCCAAAAACGCAGAGCGAACTTTATCTGGAAGGTTGCCGATTGTTATGTGAAGAGACGAGCGACAGTCGTCGTGCGAATTGCCGGGTTCCTCGATGCGAAACAACGTGTGAGCATAGCTTCGAGAATGGCAGCTCTCACAATATTCACAAATCGGTACGCAATTTGGACTGCCGTCGATCGAGGAGACGTTCCGGGAGAAGACGTAACAATTTCCGAATTGTGTGGCGGCAAAGAGAGCGTCGACGCTAACGAATTTGAGGTCAGTGAGGCAGCCATTCGGGAAGCTCTGGATACCGGGCTCTTTTCTTCGCGCGGAACAGACAGAATGGGATGGGCGCATCAGACCTATGCAGAGTTTCTTGCTGCTAGCTATTTGATCCAGCGAAAAATGACGCGAACCCAAATGATGAGCGTGTTCGTACATGCGGGTGCTAGCGATGGCAAGCTGGTTCCTCAACTTCATGAAACGGCCGCTTGGTTGGCTGGGATGGAACCTGTCGTATTCCGGTAGATTATTAAGACAGACCCGGCGGTGCTGCTAAGTAGCGATGTGACTGCTGCTGACACGAGGGATCGTATCGCATTGGTAGGAACATTATTAGAACTATACGACAAAGAACAGTTGTTAGACTGCGACTTGAGTGTACGAACCCGTTACGACAAGCTTACTCATCCGGAATTGACTGAACAGCTCAAGCCATACATCACTGATCAGACAAAAGGAGTTGTTGTTCGAAGAGTTGCAGTGGATATTGCGGCGGTTTGCAACGTACGGCAGCTTCAAGATGTTCTTGCCTATGTTGCCTTAGATTTGACCGACTCAATCAATGCGCGTGTAAACGCCGCCTACGCTGTAGGGCGGATTGGCGACGACCAGACGAAAACGAAACTCAAGCCCCTTGCTTTTGGTGAAATTGGAGACGATCCCGACGACGAATTGAAAGGATGCGGTCTACAGGCAGTATGGCCAAGCCATGTTAGCTCTAGAGACTTGTTCTCTTTGCTAACAGTGCCTAAGCGATCGAATCTGATCGGTGCATATCGTAAGTTTTTAGAGACAGACCTCCCGCAGACCCTCCAAGCTTCCGATCTTCCTGATGCCTTATCGTGGACGACAACACTGGGGACAAGATAAAACTGTGCCATTCATTCAAAGAGCTTCTTGACGCAATTTAATGATGGGGTGGCAACACTTAGACTTCCCTGGAGTGTTAGAGGCTTTTGCCAGGCTACGTTTTCGCGACGGAAAACATTACGACAACTTGCTTGACGATCGACGCAAAAAGTCGATTCATCAACAATTACGACAAGATCATTCAAGACGGCAGCAGTTGCTCCCGATGATAATTCATAATGAATGTGGATCAGAGCAAGATGCAACAACAATTGTCGACAGTGTATCTCTGATAGCTTTTCGGGAGGACGTGATGTGGATGTTAGATCAATTGGCGATGTCTGGGATTGGGATAGAAAAATCGATCTGGTGCCAACTAGTTAGCAGGTCGTTTGACCGGACAGATGGCCGACAGGTGGATGCAGTTCTGACGGCTTGCGATCGAGAGAAATGTTTGTCCGAAGAATTGGATTGGCTCATCAACCCGGTTGAATTGGATCTCAACGCGGAAACGATGAAGGCCGATTATCAAAGATGGCAGAAATGGAACAAAGAGGGTCATGATCGGCCTCTACTCGATCCACCGCTAGCAACGCGAATAGAGCGACTTCTTGATCAATTCGAATCCGGAGACTACAACGCACTGGTGGCGCCTTAATCTGGAAATGACGCTTAAGCGGGACAGTACGCACTATGATCCCTATGACGTACTCGAATCCTATTCGAACTGTTCTTCCCGGGGTGGGCTAAGTCGGTCCAGACATTAGAAAAAGAATTGTGGAAACCGCGAAAACCTATTTGGTGGAGCAGGACCCTGAAACACCGAAGTGGCTTGGGACTGAAATCGTCGTATCGGTCGGCGTATGCTGGATATAGGGTATTGCCACCGTCGAGAGATGATACTGATTTCATATCAAAGTTGCCTGCCGAAATCTGGAAAAGTGGCGCCAATATTCTGGCCTATCCGACTCGAAGTGGAAGTGACGCTGAAGACCCCATCATGCATTGTGTAAAGTTAGCTTACGATTTTTCGTCTGATGAAATCATTCAAAGCCTGCTTTTCTTGATTGATAAAGAAAATATTAGTGATCCTGGCCATATTTCTATCCACCGTAAGGTTGAAAGTTGTTGGGACCGGCGTTTGGCGATGGCTTTGATGAGCAAGACTCGGGACGAAAACTTAAAGCCTGAAAATATGGGAGTGTTGTTAGAAACCCTCATCGATCATGGCGTTCAAGATGCAGAGTCTTTTGCAAAATCGTTCCTATCTACGCCGGTAGCGTCAGAAAGCGATAAACAATCTAAAGCAGTTGTAGCGGCACGCGTTTTGGTGATGCATTCAAAAGATGCAGGCTGGTCAATCGTATGGCCAGCTATACTAAGCTCTGCTGAACTCGGTAAGGAGATCGTCATAATCGTCGCTCAGAGAGAAGGTTGGGGTGGTAGAACAGGAATATGGGAAAAGCTGGATGAGGATCAATTGTCTGAACTGTATATTTGGTTATCCCGACAATATCCACAATCGGAAGACCCGCAAAGAGATGGAACAGGCGCGGTTTCACCTCGGGAAAGCATGGCGCACTGGAGGGACGCAATTTTAGAGAATCTCAATATAAAGGTGACGCTTCGGGCGTGTGATGCAATCCCGCAGAATTAAAGAACAGTTGCCTGAACTTACATGGCTCAAGTGGACACTGTTCGACGCGGAAGCGGTAGCGCGCCGGCTTACGTGGGTACCGTTGAAGCCTACCGATGTTCTCAAGTTAGCCAGCGATGAAGAGTTCGCTCGTGCAGAATGGCGATCAATTGCTTGACCAATAATTGAATCCCTAAGTCGGCTTGAAATCAAGCTTCAGGGAGAAACACCCAGTTTTTGTGGGACAAGCATTGTCCAAAAGAAGAAGGTTCGTTTTGTGACTTGTGAAATTACACTTGGAAGATGACCTGAAACGTCGTGGCATTATCTTCAATAGAGTAAAAACCGAATTCACAAACGAAAAACGAACCCATATCCCAACGTTACCGCCATTCAACTCGGACAAAAGAAGGATTCATACGATTCGATAACCGTCATCATTGAAGCAAAAGGATGCTGGAACCGGGAATTAGATAACGCCATGGAGACTCAGCTCTTAGGTAAATATTAACGGACAATAACTGCAAGCATGGAATGTATCTGGTGGCGTGGTTCGACTGTGCGACCAATGGGACAATGCTGATTACAGGAAAAAACAAGCCTCCAATCTCACTGTCGAAGAAGCTCAAAAAAAGTTCGATATTCAGGCTTCGCAGCTTTCTAACCAGGGGAAGCTGATAAAGGCGGTCATCCTAAACACAGCACTTCGCTAAGGGGAATAACTTCAGCAGCCGCGCCGGGTTCAGTCAGGTAGCCGCGCTCGCGCCAGAATCGTTCGGCGGCGGGGTGCAGTGGGATGTTGAGTGGTCCTGACGGCGTATCGCGGCACATGCTTTCGAGCGGCAGCGGTCCGGGTTCTTGCCAAACGATTTTTTCTTGCCTCGCCTCCGAAAATCCCAGAGGGTCAAATCTCTTGTTGACAATTAGAGCTGCTCGTTTGATGCTCTATCTCTCGATAGAGATCAAACGTTAGAGTTTTATTTTTAGACGTTCTTCGCTTTTTGTTTCGTTCATCCCGCACAGCCGCTTTTGAGTTCAACTGCACTTGCGAGCGCCGCACCGTCGCATTAGGACGCGCCACTTGCCCAGGGCGGTTTGCGGATGGACGCGGCCGCCAAGGCCGCCGTCCGTGCCCGGCGCCGCACCGCTACCATGAAGCAGGATAAGTGGCGCCGATGCGCATCCCTGCGGAATTACTTCGCCACCAAGACCATCTTCAGTCTCTCTATGATCGCCGGTGGTTGTGACATGACATCTTTCACAATGGCCTCGAGGTTTTCGCCTGGCGTCGGGTCCAACTCGTAGTTTCTCTTCTCGATTTCAGCCAAAAACTCCGGATCTTTCATGGTCTTGACGAAAGCGCCCCGGAGAATTTTCAAACGCTCCGGCGGCACCCCCGGAGGAGCCAGCATTGGACGGCCAAGAGTACCGCCGACGAGAACCACTCTGGCGAGTCTGCGTGCAAGATCAGGCGTCTTTTGCTGATCCATGACTTCATACATAGTCGGGACATCGAGGAGCCTGGGGTCGCGCGCCTGGCCGGTTTGAACGATAATACGCACGAAACCCTTCTTACGCCATGTGTGATAAGGCTCACGGGCGAAAAAGGCCTCAATCGTAAAGGAGCGGCACTGTATCTCTCCCCGCTCGATACCTAGGTCGATTTCCGGCCCACCCGGATAACCCAGTACCGCGTTGATCTTCAGCGGAGGAAAAGTCTCCTCCAGCAGACGAGAAAACATGAACTCTGCGCCGCCCGTGCCGGTGCCGCCGCATTTGGCCGGCTCCTTGGCGGTTCGCATGTCTTCGATGGTTTTGAAGGGCGCATCGGCGCGCATCATCAGCTGACTATCACCCTTTACCGGCGAGCCGATGAAGAGGAATTTTCCCCAGTCGAACTTGACCTCCGCGCGCCCGATGAGCTGATCCAGGTACAGAGTTGGGAGGATCGAGCCGATCACCGTAAGCCCGTCGGGCTTTGCTACATTATAAAGATAGTTGGCGGCGATCTGGTGGCCTGCGCCCGGCATGTTCTGAACGATGACCTGAGGGTTTCCGGGGATGTGCTTGACCATGTGGGCGGCAATAACACGCGCCCACTGGTCGTAGAGAGCTCCGGCAGTCGTACCGGCGATAACCCTGAGCGTCTTTCCCTTGTAGAACGACTCCTCCTGACCTTTGCTCGGCGAGCCGAATAGCAGGACACATATCACGGTGAACGATAGAGACCGGCTGACGCGCGCAAAGTTCCTTCTCATATGAACTCCTTTCTGTGCGGGTGGCTAAACCCGCGGGCCATGGGCGGTTTGTGAAAGGGGTCAAATCCGCTCTTAGCTTTTATAGTCTGACGGGTAACGGATCAAATTTTTTGTTGTTGGTTATGGCTCAAAAAACTCTCCCAGCTGACGTTTGGTCCGCGACGAAATTCTCGCTGCCCGAACTTCAATGAAGCTCTGGCTCCTAACTCTCAACAAAAGATGAACCCCACTTCGTGTTCATCGCTACTTTGCTTTAACGAGCGCAAAAGCTTCATACGCTTCCGACAGGAACTTTTGGACTTTTTCACGGCTCTTGCGGCCGGTGGAGTCTTCGACGCCGGTGTGGGAGTCGACTCCGGCCGGCCGTACTTCGAGAATTGCTCGCTTGACGTTCTCGGGCGTCAGTCCACCGGCGAGAATAATCGGTCGATCGGCAAGTTCCACCAGTCGCCTGCTCACGCGCCAGTCGTGAGTCTTGCCGGTGGCGCCCGATGCGCCGGTTGTTGGATCGAAGGTGTCGGTGATGAACGCATCGACGAACGGCGACAGCTCGCTCACCATTGGTTCGAGAGCTTTGTCATCGCGCATTCCGATGACCAGGCTTTTGATCACCGTCAAGTTCGGATCGAGAGTTTTTAGACGCTTCAGCTCATCACGGTCGATGTCGCCGTGGAGCTGCACGATCCGGGCGCCGAGCGCATGACAGAAGGCGGCGATCTCGCTCGCCTCAGAGAGATACGTGATCAGCACTCCGAATACTGGGGGCGCCAGGCTCTTGATGATCGCCGCCGCCGCTTCCTCGGTGAGATCCTCGCGGTGAACGGGGAGCCGCAGCGGAAATCCCAGATAGCGAACGCCGCATTGCTGAAGCATTTGCGCCTCAGCCGCGTCGATCACTCCGGCAATCTGGATTAAGTCCTCTTCGAGCATGATCAGCGATTTAAGGGGGAATCGGCGGACTCAGTCTTTCTATTCTTGCGAATCTTAGATTCGGCGGCCACAATTATTTCAGATAGCCTCGCTCGCGCCAGAATCGTTCCGCGGCGGAGTGCAGTGGGATGTTGAGCGGTCCTGACGGCGTATCTCGGCACATGCTTTCGAGTGGCAGTGGCCCGGGTTCTTGCCAGATGATTTTTTCTTTTCTCGCTTCTAGCGCGGCACATACAGCGGTCACGATCGAGTCCGGCACGTTCGCGTGGGTGTAGACCGGGAACCCGCTAAAATCCAAAGTCGGCACGTCAGAATCTAATTTCGGGTAATCCGCTTTCGGCAACACGGCGCGCTGAAATCCCAAGGTCTCGAGCTGCGTCAACATGGATTCGTCCAGTGGCAAAACATGCATCTCCGATTCCAACGCGACGTTGAGCCAGTTGTGCACTGCTTCGTCGATAATCATATCGACCTCACCGCGCTGCATAGCGCCGAGGCGGTTCGGTCCTTTAGGCAGACCTGGATCGTAGCGTACCTGTCCGCCCCAGGAAGTAATGTCTTCCAGTGAGAAACCCGCCGCTGAAAGAACCTCTTTCACTACCAGATGAAGAGAGTGATCCATCTGCCCGCGAATGGAGACCCGCAATGGCAAACGGCGCTCACGCAGCTCGCGCAGCGATTGCACGTCGGTTTGTTTGGTGACGGCAAACGCGAGCTGATCCGGAGAGGGGACGACGGCGATCGCGCGCAGCGCGATGGGCTCTCGAAACGGTCCTTTACCGCGCAAGGCGAGAGCAAGCGGGGCGGCGGGATTGATCATCGCTACCTGGACCTCGCCGCTGGCGACTTGCGCGATCGCTGCCGGGCTGTCGCTGCCGAAAAGAGCGATCGGCCAGCCGTCGCCGCCTTGTTCGCGCAGGTTGACGCGCGTCTGTCGGTAGCGCCACTGCGGTTGATCGACCAGCTCGGAGGCTACCTCGAGCACCAGTCGCGACCTAATTGTATCTCTGCCGACTACACGATTTTTAGGTTCGTTCGAATCTGCCAAACTGTCCTCCTCCTCGTATGCTTAACAAAAATTTCGAAGCACGAAATCCGAAATTCGAAACAATTTCAAATGACCAAAATAGGCAAACCAAAACAAGCTTCCTTCGGGTTGAGTGATTTGGTTTTTGCCGATTTGAGATTTATTTGCCTCCGACTTTGTTTCGGATTTCGATATTCGGATTTCGGATTTGGGATTTGTTTGCAGCAACGTTAGTCTAATGGCCGGGAAGCGGGCCCGCGCCGGCGATTTTTTTATAGAGATCGACATCTTCGGCGTTGCGCGGAAGCTTTTTTATGATGCCATCGAATTCGTCGGGCAATATCGGAGAAGGCGTTTCGCCGGTGATCTTCTTATAGTCTTTGGAAAACTCGGGATCGTTATAGGCATTGGTGATCGCGTCCCGCAGTGTGCGAATCCGCTCCGGCGGCGTGCGCGGCGGCGTGATAAAGGTCGCGGCGGCAATTCTGAACGCCCGATTGACCTCCAGCAGCCGTCGATCTTTATCGGTCCTGGCAAAGGATTCGAGCTCCGGGAGATGAGCGAAGCGCGGATGCGTGCTGGTTTTGGGGATCTGCAAGATCGCGTGAACGTCGACCAGTTTCTTTTCGATCCATTCGGCATTGCGCTGCAACAACGCGGGGACTCTGTTTACTCTGGCGTCCAGTTCCCCGCGCATGACCGCTTGATCCATCTCCGGTCCCGAGTAGCCGGTGATGAATTTGGGATCCTTCAGGTTCAGAAGATACGCGAACAATCGGGCTAGGATATAGATGGAATGGCCCACCGATTGCCCGCCGATTCTTATTCCGGAAGCGGCGCGGAGACGATCCAATGTAGCCAGATTAGAATCCCTTCTGGTGAGAAACACATAGTGGTCTTCGCTTTCGGGAGTGCCGAAGAAACTAAATTTGTCGAGCTCGTAGTCCACCCCGGGTTCATTGAGGACTGCCGCCGAGATGAAACCGCCTGGTGGAAAACCGATGGTCAGGCCGTCCGCGCGGGCAGTTCGATAGATATGGTTTGCCGCCTTTCGGCCGCCACCGCCGGGCATGTATTCCGGCACGATATTCGGCTGTCCGGGAATATGTTTTTTTAAATAGGGTAAGATGGCCCTCAGTCGTAAGTCTCCCAACCCTCCCGGTTCCTGGCCGCTGATCACGGTGACGATCTTGCCTTGATAAAACAGCGCCTGTGGCAAGGCCAGGGCTGGCTGGCAAAAGAATAAACATGCCGTCGCCCACGCGACGGTGACGGCACGGACAGCAAGCTTGCGGCTCCCTGCTTTCATCAGTTGTTCCTTGGCCACCCGTTTATAATGAAACTCGGTTGCCGTCACAAGCCGACAAACGTTAAAAATTCCGTTGAAATTTAGTTAACAACCCTCAACGTCGCCAACCCTATTCGCATCGAAATAGGGAAAATGTTAGTATTTAGCGCTATGGAAAAGACGTACATCGTAACGCTGAGTCCCGGGGAAGACGGCTATATTGTGGCCGAATGCCCTACGCTTCCAGGATGCGTCTCTCAAGGAAAGACCAGAGAAGAGGCGCTTAAAAACATCCGGGAAGCGATCGAGGGGATTATCGAGGTACGTCGCGCACAAAATCTACCCATTCCCTCCCCCGATATTGTCGAGATCAGCGTCGCCGCTTGATGGCCACGCTGCCTGTTATCTCCGGCCGCGACGCGGTCAAAGCGTTCGGGAAACTCGGGTTTATCTTCCACCACCAAAAGGGGAGCCACATCATCCTGCATCATCCAAACGGCCGTCATCTGTCGGTGCCCGATCATCGAGAGCTCGACAGAGGAACGCTCCGCGCTCTGATCCGTGGTGCAGGCATTACAGTGGAAGAATTTGTGGCTCTGGTTTAGAAATTTTCCAGTCACTGCCTCGCTTCAGTTTCCTCCCAGTCAATCATGCTGCGTGGGAACTCGCTGCATCACTGAGCCGAACGATGGGGCTCAGATTTCTACGAATCAACTATCTTGGCGTTGAAATGGCATGTTTCCATATGTGTTCGAGATAACTCAAGAGAGCCAAGTTGTGTTGAGGATCGCTACTTTGCTTTAACGAGCGCAAAAGCTTCATTCGCTTCCGACAGGAACTTTCGGACTTTTTCACGGCTCTTGCGGCCGGTGGAGTCTTCGACGCCGGTGTGGGAGTCGACTCCGGCCGGCCGTACTTCCAGAATCGCTCTCTTGACGTTCTCCGGCGTCAGTCCACCGGCGAGAATAATCGGCCGATCGGCAAGTTCCACGAGTCGCCTGCTCACGCGCCAGTCGTGAGTCTTGCCGGTGGCGCCCGATGCGCCGGTTGTTGGATCGAAGGTGTCGGTGATGAACGCATCGACGAACGGCGATAGCTCGCTCAGCGTTGCTTCGAGAGCTTTGTCATCGCGCATTCCGATGACCAGACTTTTGATCACCGTTAAGTTCGGATCGAGAGTTTTTAGACGCTTCAGCTCATCGCGGTCGATGTCGCCATGGAGCTGCACGATCCGGGCGCCGAGCGCATGGCAGAAGGCGGCGATCTCGCTCGCCTCGTCTAGATACGTGATCAGCACTCCGAATACCGGCGGCGCCAGGCTCGTGATGATCGCCGCCGCCTCTTCCTCGGTCAGATCCTCGCGGTGAACCGGGAGCCGCAGCGGAAATCCCAGATAACGAACGCCGCATTGCTGAAGCATTTGCGCTTCAGCGGCGTCGATCACCCCGGCAATCTGGATTAAGTTCTCTTCGAGCATGAATCCATAGGCACGAGGCGTGAGGCCATAGGCAAATCAAGATCATTTAAAATGTTCAAGCGTACAACGGCTTTGCGAAGCCTGTCGTGAGCGTAGTCGAAGACCTCAAGCCGTTCAACGTTATCTAGGGTCAAATTCGCGGCGCGGTAAACCGTCCCTTCCGCAGCACTTGACAGCATGGGTCGCGCAGCCCTAACAGTGTGGTTGTAAATCCATAAGAAAGAAGGAGCAAGCCGATGGCGGTGATCGATGCTGACGCGCATGTCGTCGAATGGGAGCGAACCTGGGAGTACATGGATGAAAGCGAGATGGCCTTTAGGCCGCGTGTCATGGTGTTCAAAGACGCGGCACAGAAGCCTTCGGGTCAGAGGGCGAGCGAATACTGGATGATCGGCGGTCGGGTTTTCGCGAAGGACAGCAACATCGGTTTTGACATCCCCAAAGAGAAGCGCGAGGCGGCGGATATAGAAGCCCGGCTCGCCCACATGGATGATCTCGGCGTGGACGTTCAGGTGCTTTATCCGAGCCTGTTTCTCAGAATGATGACAGCCTTGCCGCACGTCGATGCGGCGCTATGCAAGAGTTACAACCGCTGGCTCGCGGATATTTGGCAGGCCGGCAAAGGTCGGCTGCGCTGGGTGGTGATTCCGCCGCTGCACTACATGGACAAAGCCATCGAAGAGTTGAACTTCGGCAAACAGAACGGCGCCTGCGGTGTTTTTATACGCGGAGTGGAAGGGGACAAGCTTCCCACCGACCCCTATTTTTTTCCTCTGTACGAAGAGGCAAGCCGGTTGGGGATGCCGATTTGTGTGCACGCCTCCCAGGGAAACTTGGAGATGTTCGACATCTTTGGCCGGGGCGCCAGTCTCGCCCAATTCAAGTTCGGCCCGATCAATTTGTTCGCCAGTCTTATCGGCACTCGGCTGCCGCAAAAATTTCCAGACTTACGCTGGGCTTTTGTCGAGGTCAGCGCCGAGTGGCTTCCCTACGTGATGAACCACATGGAGATCGGCGTCCGCAGGCAAGGGAAGGCTTGGCGCGATCAGGAACTCCTCAAGGAGAATCATATCTATGTCGCCTGCCAAACGAGCGATGATCTGCCCTATATTCTAGAACACGTGGGCGATGACCATTTAGTCATAGGAACGGACTACGGCCATAACGATACCGCCACGGAGATCAACGCGCTGAGGAAACTCAAAGCGGACGGGAAGGTCGCTGCTACGTCGATCGATAAGATCTTAGGAGACAACCCGCAGGCTCTCTATGGTTTCCATTGAGACAGAGCTAATCAACAAATTACAGATCTGTTTTGCCGCGACGATCAGCCGATCAATTCTAAGACGAAGCTTTCTCTACGCTTGCTTGAACCGGCTCTCGGCTGCGCCTTGAGCGAACATTTTTCTTTTCCGCGACAAGCGTTAATTTCACCGGGACCGTCTTTCCAAACCAATTCGCCAAGAATTCGACGAAGGTGCGCACCCGCTCGGGAACTTGCGCCGCCGGCGGATAGACGACGTAGATCGGGCGTTGCGGCGGCGAGTAATTTGGCAGCAGACCGACGCAAAGCGCCGGTCTTCAGATCTTCTTCGATGCAGTAGAGCGGCAGATAGCCAATGCCCAGGCCGGCGAGGGCGGCCTTGCGCAACACCAGCGCGCTGTTGGACGAAAAGGCGCCGCTGATTTTGACTGAGATCACATGGTCGGAACTGTGCAGGCGCCAGGAGCGGTCGTTGGGATCGAGGTTTACATGCGCCAGACAGGTATGTTTGCCGAGATCGGCGGGCGTCTTCGGTTCGCCGTGGTGCGCCAAGTATTTGGGCGAGGCGCATACTATCCATTGCAGCGTCGCGATCTTTCGGGCGACCAATGTTGAGTCGGGTAAATCGCCCAACCGCACGGCCACATCGAGCCCTTGCTCGACGAAATCGTAGGCGCGAAAAGAATAGTCTTCGAGAATCAAGCTCAGCTGAATGTTGGGATAGCGGGCTGAAAAACTCACCACCGCGTCGGAAAGATAGAGCGTGCCAAAAGATTTCGGCGCCGCTACCTTCAATGAGCCGCGGGGCTCCTTTTGCAGTTGGGTGATCGAGGATTCCTGCTCGTTCATCTCCGCCAGCATGCGCTGGCAGTATTCCAAATAGCTTGCGCCGACCTCCGTCAACGTCAGACTACGCGTGGTCCGATTGAGCAAGCG
The DNA here is from genome assembly GCA_963755715.1 of uncultured delta proteobacterium. GTDB lineage: Bacteria > Desulfobacterota > Binatia > UBA9968 > UBA9968 > DP-20. The sequence goes on along the minus strand of CAVWLW010000059.1, from coordinate 127,335 downwards.
CACGCCCAGGCGCTTTTCCAGGTCGGTGACGTGGAGTGACACCAGCGCGCGCGACATGCCAAGCTGCTTTGCCGCCGAGGAAAAGCTCCCCGCGATGGCCACCCGGACGAAGCTATCGATAGTCTTAAAGCGATCCATGGCTAGACATTATTGTTTAGAGATATTCAACAAAGTGTTTACCATTTGTCAGCTTGTTGGAGCAACTGCCTTTGACTATAGGAGCAAAGAGAGGCGGGAGTTCCGCGGAGGTGTCCATGAGCAACAGACCCAAGATAAGCCGGCGTGGTTTCCTGAGCGCAACTGCGGCGCTTGGAACGATGGCGCTAGCCGGGTGTGCCACACGAACGGCGACAACTTCAAGTCTGGCTGCAAGCCGATCTCCAGGCGAACTTCCGGAACGTGGCGAGTTCATCGTGAAGAACGCGCACGTTCTCACGATGGATGCCAAGCTTGGCGAGATTAGCGGCTGCGACATTCACCTGCGCGATGGCGTCATTATTGCCGTCGGCCAAAATCTTGCCGCACCGAAAGCTGAGATAGTTCGCGCCGACAACATGATCGCGCTGCCCGGCTTTATCGAAACGCACTGGCACATGTGGGGCGCGGTGGCACGCAATATGGCCGGGCCTACCGAAAACACCGGTTACTTTTACATCAGTCGCCTGCTCGGTCAGTTTTTCACGCCGGAAGATAACGCCAGAGGCGTGCGTCTCGCGCTTGCCGAAGCGCTTTACTCCGGCATCACCACGGTCACCAACTGGTCGCACAATCTACTCGGGCCGGAATATGCCGACGCAGAACTCCAAGTGCACAAAGAGGTCGGCGGACGCGCGCGTTTCGCTTACGGTTATTCGCGCAAGACCCCGCCCGACGCGACCTTACCGCTCGCCGACGTCGCGCGCGTGCAAAAGCAATGGTTCGCCGACTCCAAGGACGCGCTGCTGACACTGGGCATCGCGCCGCGCGGACCTGAAACCAATTCCATCGAGATTGCCCGCAAAGAGTGGGCCTTCGCGCGTGAGCATCATCTTCCCATCACCACGCACATGGGCACGAGCTTGGAGCGGGTCAAGCAGCGCCAGGGAGTGCAGGCGCTGGCGAAATTTGGGCTGCTCGGGCCCGATGTGGTGCTGGTCCACGCGACAAACAATTCGCCGGAAGATCTCAAGCTCCTTGCCGAGACCAAGACGCCGGTGAGCTTGAGCCCGTACACGGAGCTGCGCACCGGCTTCGGCATCACGCCGGTAGGATCGTTCCTGCGCGCAGGAGTGCCGGTCAGTCTCTCCGTCGACACCACGATTCTCTGCGGCAACGCGGACATGTTCGCGATCATGAAAGCGATGTCGAATATCGAGAACGGGCTGCAAAAGAGCGAGTTCGGGATCTCGTCGCAGAGAGTGCTGGAGATGGCGACCATCGACGGCGCGCGCGCCCTCGGTCTCGCCGATCACATTGGCTCATTGACTCCGGGCAAGCGCGCCGACTTGATCCTGGTGCGCACGACGGACGTCAACATGCTGCCCTTCACGATTGCGACGAACATGATTGTGCAGGCCGCGCAGCCGTCGAACATCGAGGCCGTGATCGTCGACGGCCGTTTTCTCAAGCGCGACGGCAAGCTCACGACCATCGACATGGCGCAGCTCGCGCGCGACACGGCCGACACCATCGAGCGCGCCCGCAAGGAAGCCAGTAAGGAAGGCGCGGGCAAGGGGATCAACGAATTGTTTACGCGCTAGGCGTGGGTGAATCGCATAAAGGCCTTTTGAGGAGCGGGCAAAACCGAACTATGCCGATCGTCGGAAGTTGAATTGACGATCAAGCGCTGATGACGATTTCGGCGATTGAGGGAGAGCGATGAACGACAAGAAGACAATTAGTCGGCGCGGGTTCCTGGGTGCCATAGCAGCGTTGGGGTCGATCGGTGTCGCGGCCTGCGGCACGCAAGCCACGAATCGGGCGAGCGTCGCTGTCACCGGATCGAAGTTCGGCAAAGTTGCCTGGGCGCGGCGAATTTGTTGTGCGTGGCGCGCATGTTTTGACCATGGACCCGGCGCTGGGAGATATCGCAGGCGGTGACATCCACGTGCGCGCCGGCGAGATTGTCGCGGTGGGGAAAGAACTTCGAACCTCGGGCGGCGAAATCATCGACGGGAGTGCAATGATTGCATTGCCGGGCTTGATCGACACGCACTCTCATCTGTGGAATACGCCGCTACGCAATCTGGTCGACGAGGGGCCGAAAATGGGCTACTTCGCTCTGACGCTCGGGCTTGGCAAAGAGTATAAGCCGGAAGATACCTACCGCGGGGTGCGCCTGGGAGTGGCGGAGATGCTTTATTCCGGGATCACCACCGTGCATGACTGGTCGCACAATATTCGTGGTCCCGCTTATGCCGACGCCGATTTACGCGCATTGCGCGATACCGGCATACGCGCTCGATTCTCCTACGGTACTCCCCAGGGCGGGCTGCCTGCCGATCAGACGATGGATCTCGCCGACTTGGCGCGAGTACAACGGGAATGGTTTACGCGCGTCGAGCGACGGACTTTTGACCTTAGGGATGGCCGCGCGCAGTCTCAGCGATTCGCCGCGCGGCGCGGTAACGGTCGCCACGCTCGGGCTCGACTGGGCGGGAGCGCGCAAGCTCGGGCTGCCGATTACGATACACGCCGGGGGAAAAGGCCGCGTCGCTTTGCTCGAGAAGGAAGGCATGCTTGGTCCCGACGTCCAACTCATCAATCCCACGGGGTTCGACGAGTCCGACTACGCGCGAATTGTTCGATCAAAAGCCCACGTGTCCTTCAGTCCTTTTGCTGAAATGCGTTCGTCGTTCCTTTCAACCCGGCTGGTCGACCTGCTCAAGCACGGTATTCTGGTGAGCCTGTCGATCGATACCGCGGCGATTTCGGGGAACAACGACATGTTTGCCAACATGCATACGCTCATCGACACGCAGTTTGTAATTTATAAAGACCCGATGAGCATTTCGGCGCGGCAGGTTCTGGAGCTGGCAACGATCAATGGCGCGCGCGACTTGGGCATTGCCGACCGTGTAGGTTCGCTCACGCCCGGCAAACGCGCGGACTTGATTTTGGTTCGCACAACCGACCTCAACATGGCACCGCTGGGAGATCCAGTCCAGGCGATCGTGCGCTCGGCGCAGCCGCACAACGTCGATACGGTGGTCGTCGACGGACGCATCCTGAAGCGCGGCGGGCAGATGACGGCCCTGGATGTGGAGAAAATTGTGCGCGAGGCATCGGAGTCCATGGCGACACTGCGCGCCCGAGCATCCGTCTGAGCCTCGGGAGCAATGCTGATATTTTTATTCGAATGCGAGGGTTTTTATGAGTAACACGACGACGACGCCATTATCTAACATCAGAACCGACGTGGTCGGCAGCTTGTTGCGTCCGGCGCATCTCAAACAGGCCTACGCGCAGCGCGACGAAGGGAAAATCTCTGAAGAGGAGCTGCACCGCATCGAAGACGATGCGATCCGTGATGCGGTGCGACTCCAAGAAAGCTTGGGGCTCGATGTGATCACGGACGGCGAATATCGCCGGTTGAATTTTCAAGACAGCTTTGCCGCCTCGGTGAGCGGCTTCGCCGCGCGGCACGTCGATCTTTCCTTCATGGAAAGTCTCTCGCGCGAGGGCAAGCCGCTGCAACGCTGGGACCCCTATCACGTGGCGGATGGCGCCGCGATTTTGCAACGCCGACCGGTATCGCAAAAGCTTCGCCTGACGCGCAATCTCCCGCTGGAAGAATATCGCTTCGTCAGCGCTGTGGCGCAAAAGCCGGCGAAGGTGACGTTGGTTGGTCCCGATCGGATTACGCAGCGCTTCGACTATCAAAATTCCAAATCGGTTTATTGGAGCACGGAAGATTTTGTCGCCGACGTCGTGCGCATCGAGCGCGAGATGATTCGCAGCTTGATCGACGCCGGCTGCCGCTACGTTCAAATCGACGCGCCGAGCTATACGGCGTATGTGGACGCTCCATCGCTGGATGAAATGAAAGAGCGCGGCGAAGATCCGATGAAAAATCTTATGCGTTCGATCAAGGCGGATAATGAGATCTTGCGGCTTTTCGACGGTGTCACGTTTGGCATTCACTTGTGCCGCGGCAACCAACGCAGCATGTGGCACCGCGAAGGAAGCTACGACGCGATCGCGGAGGCGCTCTTCGGTGGCCTTCAACACCATCGGTTTTTGCTTGAATACGACAGCCCGCGCGCCGGTACTTTCGAGCCGCTGCGTTTTGTCCCGAAAGGAAAGGTCGTCGTCTTGGGGCTGGTCAGCACTAAAGTTCCGGAGCTCGAAACGGTTGACGACCTCAAACATCGTATCGACAGAGCGAGCAAATATCTTCCACTGGAACAGCTGGCGATCAGCCCGCAGTGCGGTTTTGCCTCGGACGTGGTGGGCAATCTCATCAGCGCAGACGATCAGAGAAGAAAGCTGGAAGTCGTCGTGGAGACCGCGCGGCAAGTGTGGGGCAGCACGTGACCGGCGCGTTTGCTCTCGAAGCGCTTACTCGGATCGCCCGGTTGCAGGAAACGACGATTGACCTGTGACGACATCCAGACTAGCCGCGGCGGCATGAGTCAATTTTTCTCCTCGCTGCTCTCCCGTATAATTTGACAAAAAGACCGTCGACTTACATTGTTCGCACATGGAGCTAAGATTAGCGGGAAGAGCCATTTTAGCCAGCAAAGGAACATGCCATGAGCTCTCTACGCGAGCGTCTCGAGTCCGGACAATTCGTTATCACCACAGAAATAGAGCCGCCGAAGGGCACGGATCTGTCAACTTTCCTGGCCACCGCCGCGTTGCTCAAGGGAAAGGTCCATGCGGTCAATGTCACCGATAATCAGCGCGCCACCATGCGCTTGAGCTCCGTGGGCGGGGCGAGTGTGCTGGCGCGCGAAGGTCTCGAGCCGATCCTGCAGCTGACCTGCCGCGATCGAAACCGCATGGCCCTGCAGTCGGATTTGCTCACAGCTTGGGTGCTGGGGATTCGCAACGTGCTAGCCATGACCGGCGATCCGGTCGACGTTGGCGATCATCCCATGGCAAAGCCGGTTTTCGATATCAGCTCGGCGGCGCTGCTGCAGATGATCGCACAGCTGAATTCAGGTAAGGACGCAGCCGGCTCCGCGCTGGAAGGGAACACAAACTTCTTCTGCGGTGCTACGGTCAATCCCTGCGTCGAGCCGTTGGAACCGGAGTTAAGGCGCTTCGAGGAGAAAGTCGAAGCCGGCGCGCGCTTTTTTCAAACCCAGGCGATTTACAGCCTCGGCGCTTTCGACGGTTTCATGAAGATCGCGCGAACCATGCCGGTTTATATCATTGCCGGCGTCATTCCGTTGCGGTCGGTCAAAATGGCTCAATTTCTCAATGAAAAGGTGCCGGGCATCACGGTTCCGTCGGACCTGCTTGAACGGTTGAATCGCTCCTGCGGATCCCTGTCGAAACTGTCGGAAATCGCCGGGGAGATTGTGAGCGGGTTGAAGCAGATTTGTCATGGCATCCATCTGATGCCCGTGGGGCGAGAAAAAGATTTTGCGATTCTGGAGCGCTTATCTCTCGTGTATTCAGCCTAACCAAAGCAGTGCCTTGTCCACCGCGAGCCGTGCGCTTCAAGAATACGCCGCCCGCGTGTCTATTGTCGGCGGCATGTCGGTGTGATTGGCTTTCGATGGCAAACTGCGGCCGCAACGCCGAAATTATCTGCACGCTTGACCTTGCCTAAACTGTGGTTTGGCGCTAATTGCCGTGAGTAGAATTAGCCACAATGGAGGGTGATCCATGAAGACAAGATTTCGTGCAGATAATATCGGCAGTCTGTTGCGGCCGGCGGAACTATTGCAAGCCCGGATGGCGCTGCGCGAAGGGCGCATGGACGAGATCCAAGTACGCGAGATCGAAGACCGCTCGATTCTCACCGCACTGGCAATGCAGAAGGCCGCCGGCGTGCAAATTTTTACCGACGGCGAATATCGCCGCGATATTTTCACCGCCGATATCACCAAAGCCCTGGACGGGCTCGTGCCCGGAAAACCGGTGGTGAAGTTCGAATGGCGCGGCAAGGGAAAACAACTCGCCGAGGAATCGAAAGAAGGCAACCTGCAATATATCGTCGGCGGCAAATTGCGCAGGAAAGGGCGTTTCACGCCCAACGAAGCGCCGTTTTTAAAACAGCATGCGCCGGGGCCGTTCAAAGTTTGCACGCCGGCGGCGATGCAGCATGCGATCATGCGCTACCGGCCGGGTGTGACGGACAAGTTTTACGCGACGGTGCACGACATGCTGCAAGACGTGGCGGCGATCATGCGCGAGGAAGTGCAGGCGCTGATCGACGAAGGGGCGTCGTACGTGCAGTTGGATGCGCCGTCGTATTCCAACTTCTTCGACGAACGCCGGCGCGAAGTGCTGAGACAAAGCGGCATAAATTTGGATCAAGCATTGGACGCGGCGATTGCCGCCGACAACGCAATGATCGACGGCGTCAAACGAAATCCTGATGTCGTTCTCAGTATTCATTTCTGCCGCGGCAACAAGCGCAGCGCCTGGGGCGCCGAAGGCAGTTACGAGCCGATCGCCGAGAAGGCCTTCGGCTCGCTCAAGATGGATCGTTATCTACTGGAATTCGACACGGACCGCGCCGGCGGCTTCGAGCCGTTGCGATTCGTGCCCAAAGGCAAAACGGTGGTGCTCGGACTCATCACGACGAAAGAGCCGACTCTCGAATCCGAAGATGAGCTCGTGCGGCGCATCGAGCAAGCGTCGAAATATGTGCCGATGGAAAACCTCGCCTTGAGCACGCAGTGCGGCTTTGCCTCTGCGGCGTCGGGGAATCTGATCTCCTGGGATGATATGAGGCGCAAGTTGGAGTTGGTCACCAAGGTCGCCGCACCGGGTGTGGGCATGACCTAATTCGTTCAAAAGTTCAAGGTCCAATTTCAACGTTCAAACAGTTCAAATCGTTCAAGCCGTTCAATTCCTTGACCTCGAGGTCCGTTGTAATGTCATCCTGAGGCAACGGCCGAAGGATCTCGTCTTCGCAAGTCACTGAGAATGCGAGATGCTTCTGTGCTCATCAGCATGACACACCTGGGAGTTTTTTAATTGCGACACAGCCACCTTGCCAGGAGGAGTAAGGAGGGGGATCTTCATCGTGAAAGCTAGCTCTCCATTCGTTGGAGCTTCGCGACGCTAGGTTATTACGCGTTCTCAAATCACTGGACAATACGCCGTGTTCCGGTTTAAAAAAGAGTAACCGATGCGGCCTTCCGCATTAGATTTACCAGTTGGGAGGAAACTAGATGACGCAGGTGGTTGGCAAACCTACACCCAGGGTCGAGGGCGTCCTTAAGGTCACGGGTAAAGCGCTCTACAGCGCGGATTTGCAGTTACCCGATTCTTTATGGGGCAGATGCTTGCGCAGTCCGATTCCATACGGACGGATCAAACGCATCGACACCAGCAAAGCTTGGCAAGTGCCGGGGGTAAAAGCGGTGATTACCGGTCAGGACGTGACCGGATTGCGTATCGGGCGCTGTATCTACGATACGCCGGTGCTGGCGGATGGCGTGGTTCGGTTCATCGGCGAAAAGGTGGCGGCGGTCGCGGCGGAGACGAAGGTTGCGGCGGAGCAGGCACTGGAATTGATCGATGTAGAATATGAAGAGTTGGAACCGCTGCTTGACCCGGTAGAGGCGGCAAAGCCCGACGCGCCGGTGCTGCACCCCGATTTACTTTCTTACAAAGGTCTGCCGGTGCCCCTCGAAAGCGTCAGCAACGTTGTCGCTTATCTCAAGTGGGGCAAAGGAAATATCGAGGAGGGCTTCAAACAGGCCGATGTTGTCGTCGAGAATACTTTCACGACGCAGGTGACGCATCAATCCTATCTCGAACCGCATGCTTGCGTGGTAAAGGCTGACGCGTCCGGCGGCGCGGAGCTGTGGTCATGCAGCAAGACGCCGTTCGCCGTGCGCGGCCAACTGTCGAATTGCACCGGCGTGGCGAAAGAGAAGCTGATTTTTCACCCGATGCATATTGGCGGAGACTTCGGCGGCAAAGGTGGGTTCATGGATGTCCCCGTCGCCTACTTTCTCTCGAAGAAGAGCGGCCAGGCCGTCAAGATGGTCATGGACTACACCGAGGAATTGACCGCCGGCAACCCGCGCCACGCCTCGATCATCAAAATTAAAACCGGCGTGAAAAAGAACGGCACGATCGTCGCGCACCATATCGACTTTATGTTCGACAGCGGCGCTTACGCGTCGATGAAGCCGGCGGGTTATCTGATCGGCGCATCGACTTGCGCCGGACCGTACAAGATCGCCAATTGTTTGATCGAAGAGCGGATGGTGTACACGAACAAAATTCCTTGCGGCCACATGCGCGCGCCGGGCGATCCGCAAGGCTTCTTTGCCAACGAAAGCCAGCTCGATATCGTCGCGCGCAAGCTCGGCATGGATCCGGCGGAGTTCAAAAGGAAAAACATGTTGCGCGACGGCGACGAGACGCCGATCGGCGGCCATATCTCGCACATTCGCGGCCAGGAGGCGCTGGAAAAAGCGATCCAACTTGCCGGTTACGGCAAAGCGAAGCCGAAAAATGTCGGGCGCGGTCTGTCATTTTCCGAGTGGAGCCCGAGCGGCGGCGAAGGCAACGTGTTCGTGACCATCGAAGACGACGGCAAGGTCAAAGTTATCACACCGGTGGTCGACCAGGGCGCAGGCGTGCTCACCGTGATCGTCCAAGTGGTCGGTGAGGAATTAAATGTGCCGGCGGATGAGATTGAATTAAAGCAGGTCGACAGCACGATCGTGCCGAGCGACGGCGGCGTCGGCGGCAGCCGCGCGACCCGCGTGTACGGTAACGCGTCATACGAAGGCGGAGTAAAAGCGCGCGAAGAGCTTTTTTTCTTCGCGGCGCAATCCCTCGAAGTCGATCCCAAGGAACTGGCCCTCGACAAGGGGATGATCGTGCATAAAAATTCCAAACGCAAAATGAGCTTCGCGGATGTCATAAAGTTCAAAGGCGCGCCGATCTATGTGCGCGGCTATTATAAAAGCACGGAAAAATCTCACGACGCCTCGGTCTCGGCGCAAATCGCCGAGGTTCACGTCGACCCGGAGACCGGCAAGGTCACCTTGCGCAATATGATCTCGGCGCACACGACCGGCAAAGTGATCAATCCGCTGATGCATCAAGGACAGATCGAAGGCGGCGTGGTATTCGGTCTCGGTTACGCGCTCACGGAAGAAGTGATGTTTGACGGCGCCAGGATCACGACGACGAATTTCGGTGAATTCAAAATTCCCAACATCACGGATATCCCGCCGCTGAAAACTCACGTCATGGAGAACGTACCGGACGGTCCCGGCCCCTACAATAGTCTGGCGATCGGCGAAGTCGCGAACACGCCGACCGCGGCGGCGGTGGCGAATGCGGTGGCCGACGCTTGCGGCGTGCGCATCACGGACTTGCCGGTGACGTCGGAGAAGGTCTATCGGGCGTTGAGGGGTAAAGGATAAGGGCAAAAGGATAAAGGATAAAAAAAGAAGGGCCGAAGAATTCAATTATCCTTCCGCCTTTACCTTCATCCTTTCTTAAGCAGGAGGGCGTTATGGAATCGCTGCGCTACTACATCGCTCACAACGGCGGGCTGAATGTGTTGGAAAATCGTTCCGGTTCCATGAACACGGTGGGTCAATTCTTCGAGGGCAAAACCCTCGAACATCTGATTGGCTGTAAAAATAAGCCGGAAGTTGTTTTCGCAGCGGTGGCGTTTGACGGCGGCTATCGCAGCGAAGATGCCGGCAAGTCCTGGACCAAGATCATGGACGGCGACGTGCGCACATTTACTGTGGACCCGCACGATGAACGCGTCGTCTACATGGGTATCGGTCCGATCCGACTTTTCCGCAGCGAAGATAACGGAAAGACCTGGGAGCCTTTGGACGGCATGCTCGCTATTCCGGACGAAGCAAAAAAGAAATGGGACGTGCCGCCGCGCTTGCGCGGTGTCGAATTTCCCCACGTGCGCCATATTTTTATTCATCCAGATGATCAGAACCTCATCTTTGTCCTGCTCGAGCATGGTGGTGTATTGTTGAGTAGAGATCGCGGCAAAACTTGGTACGACCGCAGCATCGGAATCAATTACGTCGACATGCACTACATTGAAAATTATCCCGGCAGTAAAGAGCGATACTATGTGTCTTCGGCGCGCGGTTTTTACCGTAGCGACAATGCCGGCGAGCATTGGCGCCGGGTCGAGAATGGCATGCCGTGGGGCTATACGGAATTGCACAGCTACTCGCACGAATGGCACTTCCTGCCCGGTGACACACCGCGCATGGTGCTCTGCGGCGGCAAAGGCTCGCCGGGAGTATGGAGCCGGGAAAAAATTCATCCTCATGGCTGTATCCTGCTGAGTGATGACGGCGGTGAAAACTGGCGCATCTCGACGCAAGGATTGGGAAACGAAAACCCCTGGATGCCGTGGGTGCTGGTGCATCATCCGACCGATCCGAACTCGCTTTTCTGCGGTATGGGCGACGGCTCGCGCGGTTACGGTTTTGAAGCCCGTATCAAAGGCAAAGGCGCGTTCTATACAAGCCGCGACCGCGGTGACTCGTGGGAACCTTTGATGACCGATACGCCGTCGATTCTCACCGCGTGGGTGGCGGCAAATTAGCGCAGCGCGCTTTCACCGCGCGACTCGGACGCTATTTAATTCGATTCTTGGAACAACGTCATTGGGCGTGCGCCCTCGCCGCAGAAAAGGCGGCCAGATCGACTTTTCCCGCGCTGGTTAGCGCTTCGATCCTTTGAAATCTTCTTAACGCTGCTCCCACCCTGATCCCGCGAAGAAGGATTTCTCGCTGCGCTCGAAATGACAAACGGATTCGTTCGATAGCGTTTGCGCTGTTGCGCGAGATGTTCTGTTCCCCTTCGGCTTCGGGGGTTCTGCAAACGGCTTCTCACATCGAGAAAAACTTGATTCTGTAAGAGAGCCCCCAATGTGCTATGCGATTCTTGCGGTTGCGATTGGAATAAGTCAAATTTTCATGGTCGTCAGACGAGATGTTATCAACGATTGGATTCAAAAGATTAAATGAGCAAGCCAGCTTCATCTGCGCCGCCCATCGTCGAAGCGCACGGGATTTCGAAGAAATTCGGCGAGCGGACCGCGGTGGATCACCTGGACCTCGAGGTTCCGGCGCGGGTGTGTTTTGGGCTTCTGGGGCCCAACGGCGCGGGGAAAACCACGACACTGCGCATGATCTACGGCGTTACTCGAGCGACGAGCGGCCTGATCCGCGTGTTCGGCATGGACATTAGTCAACATCTGCGGGCGGTGCGTGCGCGGCTCGGCGTGACTTTGCAGCAGAACGTTTTGATCGAATCGTTGTCGACGAAGGAAAACCTTTTAGTTTTTGGCCGCTATCATTTGCTGCGCGAGCCGGACCTTTCGCGGCGGGCGGAGGAATTGATCGACTTTCTTGAGCTACGCTCGCATGCCCACCTTCCTGTGCGCCAGCTTTCCGGCGGATTCCAGCGGCGTTTGGCCATTGCGCTTTCATTGATCAATGGCCCCGAGCTTTTGATCCTTGACGAACCGACCACGGGACTCGACCCCGCGGTGCGTTTGGCTTTGTGGTCGCGCATCAGAGAACTGCGCGCAGCGGGCACTACCGTCTTGATCACGACTCATTATATGGACGAAGCGCAACGGCTGTGCGATCAAGTCGCCATCGTTTCGGCGGGCCAAGTGATTGCTTCGGGAGCCCCGGCGGAGCTCATTACGACACGGCTCGCGCCGGAAGCGGTGGAGTTTGATTGTGCGCCGAGCGAAGAAGCGGCGCTGCTCGATGGCTACGCATCAGGCCGCCGCCTGCGCGTCGGCAGGCGGCTGGTGCTTTACGTCGATGACGCCACCAATCTAATCGACCAAATTCGCCGCCACGACGAAGGAGACCGCCGCCCAATCATCGTCCGGCCCACCAATCTCGAAGACGTCTTTCTCTCTCTCACCGGAGCCAGCCTGGAGGCCAACCCGTGAGTATTTCTCTGCCCTACGCGCTGGCGGTGTGGCGGCGCAATGCCGCCATGTACAAGAAAACCTGGAAGTGGAATATCTTGCCCAACTTCTTCGAGCCGGTTTTCTATCTCTTTTCCATCGGCTTAGGTGTCGGTGCGTACATTTCCGAGATGGGCGGCACGAGCTATCTTGCATTTATCGCTCCGGGCCTGGTCTGCGTGGCGGCGATGAACGGCGCGAGCTTTGAGGTGACTTATAATATTTACGTGCGGCTGGTTTTTGAAAAGACCTACGATGCCATGCTGACGACGCCGATCGAGCCGGACGATGTGCTGGTCGGCGAAATTTTATGGGCGGTGACGCGCTCCTGTGTGTACGGCGGCTGTTTCTTCGTTGTGCTGATGCTTTTCGGGCTCACGCCTTTGCCATCGTCACTGTCGGTGATTTTTGTGATTCCGATGACCGGATTGCTCTTCGCCGCGATCGGCATGGTTTTCTCGCTGCGCATCCCGAATATCGACATGTTCAGCTTTTATTTCACACTATTCCTTACTCCGTTGTTTTTGTTTTCCGACGTGTTTTTCCCGCTGAAGGAAAGGCTGACCGGTGCTTGGCTCTGGGTCGCCGAAGCGCTTCCGCTCTTGCACCCGGTGCGCCTGGCGCGCGCATCGTTCCGCGGCGAGTTTTCGGCGATCATATTTTGGGATCTGGCTTACACGCTGGGGATGTCTCTCCTGCTGCTTCTGTGGGCGCGCCGCAGCGTGCGTGACCGGCTGACAAACTAGAGGGAAATTCGAGGCGCGCCATACTCAATTCATTCGACTCTTTTAGTGTTGCATTTGATCCTTGAAGGTAAGTCCTAACTGAACTAAGGTGCGGCATCATTCGTTTCCAGCGGAGGCGAAGCATGACACGAAAGAGTCGAATCGCAGTGGGAATGGTTGTCGCTCTGTTGCTTACGGTGCAATCGGTGTACGCGCAGAAGGAATTACGAAAGATCCGCTTGAACGTGTTTCGCGTGGACGCGGCCACTGTAGCGGCAAAGGTCAACGGCTATTTTGCTGGTGAAGGACTGGAAGTCGATGTGACGCCGACGCCGAACTCGACGGATCAGATGAGAGGTTTGAGCCAAGGCAAGTTCGACATTGTGTCGACGGCCTTCGATAACGTGCTGGCGTGGTCCGGTAAAGAGGACGCCGAGATTGTTGCGATCGCGCAGATCTCGGACAAGACGGTTTTGCCGGTGTTTGTTAGACCGGAGATTCAGAACTGGAGCGACCTGAAGGGAAAAAAGCTCGCCGCCGACGCGGTGGATACAGCTTTCGCTCTGGTGCTCCGACGCATCCTACTGGCCAATGGTTTGGATATGACGAAAGGTGATTATGAGCTGGTCGCCCTTGGCGCCACCGGCGCCCGGCTCGAGTCGATGATCAAAGGCGAAACTTACGCGGGCGTTCTGAATCCGCCGTTCGATGGCAAGGCGCTCGCCGCGGGGATGCGGCGCATGGGCGATTCGAGAGCAGTATTGCCGGATTATCCCAATACAGTGCTCGCAGTGAACCGCGCGTGGGCGCAGAAGAATCGTGACACTCTGCTCGCCTATCTTACGCGCGTGGCTGAAAGGCATGGCCTGGGCCAAAGATCCGGCCAATCGCGATGCGGCAATCAAAACAGTCGGCGCCGAGCTGAAGCTGGATCCGAAATCAGGCGACGGAGAGCGTCGATGAATTATCGAATACCGGTGTATTGAATCTGCTGGGCTTGCAGGTTGTCCTGGATCTGCGAAATCAGTTCGGCTTCAAGCTCCCCAAAGGCGACAAGCTGCCGGTGTACTATGACGCGAGCTACTTCAATGCGGCGAGGACACAATAGGATTAGTAAGTTCTAGTTTCTAGTTCACGTTTCTGTCTGAATGAAAACTCCACTCTAACTAACTCCAATGCCTCGATCAGTCGCCCCGTATGAATGCCGACAGGTAAAGAAGCCGCGGTCGCAGTGATCGAAAATGTTACTACAGAGAGCTACGCTCATGTTGAGCCAAGACAAGTGGACTTTGTTTGACAATAATTCGCCGGGATACATCGGCAAGCGCCGCAATGAGCTTTGGGCGGAGCGGGACGCTAAATTTGGCAAGGAAAATTGGCGATCTATTTGGCTCGTAGGCGGTAATTATCTTGAATATGAGGAAGCCTGCCATCTCTATGAAGATGCCTATTTCGAATATTTCAAGAAGCGGTCCGAGCTTTTAGAGTATTTACTGGAAATCGCGTCGAATGTATATGACGACGATCCGAGCAATGTGGAATCGGGCTTGGATTATTGGAAACGTGGCGAGGTAAGAACACACATACAAGATATTGCGATTAGAAATTGCGTGAAACGTTTCGGCAGGGAATTTAGAGGCGATAAATTGATTCAAATTAGAGATAGAATGGGAGAGCATCCTTTGAGTCTTGCTCTTTCGCCCGGACAGGTTCCGTTCCACAAACCCGCGCTTATATCCCATCCGGACAATTTGGAGGAAATCAGGAACAAAGCCTGGTGGCTGCCATTGAGCGTTGAAGATTTTTATCAACTCGCCAAGAGGTTGGTGGTGAGAGATAAGCGCATTTGACTCGCCCGGGCGCCTAACCCTGGTGTAATTTAACTGTAATAGCGAAATCAATTTTTTTCAGGCGCTTGTAGCCTGGCCTCTCGGTCAACTAAGCGTCGTGCCGAGATCGCTTCTAAGTCTTCATAGATCGCCAAGATTCGTTTCCGTGATCAGTTTCCACAAGCGCGGAGCATTTCCGGCATCCAGTTCAATCAGGTAAAGCTCGTCGTTGGCCTGCCTGATGGAAATGGCTTGCTGCAGGGTCAGATTAAAAATCGCTCGGAGAATCATTTGATTCGTAATCGCATGGGCGACGATGAGAATGGCTCCCGAACTGTGTTGACTCCGGATGAATTCGATGGTCGTGCGAACCCGCTCATAGAATTGATTCAAAGACTCGCCTCCATCAAGTTCATCATCGGGATCGCGACTACGTTTCGGGTATTCTAGCGCCGTCGCCGGATCACTAATTTTATCTAACTTTTTGCCCTCAAATTTCCCGATTCTGCGTTCGCTCAATCCGGCGAGGCTTTTCAGCGGGATATCACCGCGCACGATCTCAGCGGTATCTCGGCTGCGGCTAAGAGTACTGGAGTAAACTGCATCGAGACGAATTCCTTTGAGCCGCTCTGCAAGTTTAGCGGCCTGTTTCCGCCCTGTCGAATTTAGCGCGGTATCGATACCTCCTTGCAGGCGGCGTTCAACGTTCCAGTCTGTTTCTCCGTGGCGAGCTAAATAGATCCTGAGTGTTTGGCTGGACTGACCCCACGCCCGGTGATTCGCAATGAGCACGAGAAAAATAGACAGACAGAGAAGACATCTCTCCGGAATTAAAAGACGCCGCGCTCGCCGACGGCTAATGAGGCCCGGGTTAGTTCTCAGTACAATCGGTCTCGACAAATGCAAGTCCATAAGTTCCTCGTAGGCTATTTCGCAGGGGGGCGGTCAAGATCGGTAGCGCACTGAGATCAAATTGTAGGTACGTGCCAACCATGACAAAGCCATTCTTTCTACCGACACATGCGCCGTCTTCACAGGCACGATCGCGGCGATGAAAAAATTAAACGGCCATTTGTTGAAGGGTTGGATGCCTGTCGAGGCAAGGTAAAGATTCTCTTGTCCTCTTCCGCCACCGCAAAAATTTATCTCATTTTTTTACCAACATCGAATCGCAGACCCAGGCGCAGTGTCAATCGGTTTCAGTCCTGCCGATGGCACATTTAACACCTACCTTGCGCCGAAAGACATGGCGTTGGTTAAAGATGCGGGGAGCCGCAGAGGAAAATTAAAGGCGGCAAGCTGCCGATGTACGGAAAGTAAAATCCGTTCAAAGATTCAAAAGTTCAAGTAAATCCACGAAAGCGTAGTCTGAATTCTGCCCGTGAACTTTTGAACGCTCAAATCTTGAATCAGGTTTAATATCCGAACCCATATAGCCGGGCGCAGTTATCCCACAGATATTTACGTTTGGTTTGATCGCTGAACGGCAGCTTCAAAAAAGTTTCCACCGCGTGGGGAAACTTCACATCTAAGTGCGGATAGTCCGTCGAGAAGACGATGTTGTCTTCCAAGCCGAAGTCGGGGATATTCTTCGCGACTATTTCATCGCATTCCACCGCGCCCCAGCACTGGCGCTGAAAATATTCCAGCGGCTCCAGTTTCATTTCAGGATGCTCGGCCATGCCGGTCAGCTCCGCGTATTCGCCCATGCGCCAGAGCAGCCACGGAATCCAGGCGCAGTTGCCTTCGAGGTAGGCGACCTTGAGTTTGGGAAATCGCTCCATCACGCCGCCGTAGATCATGTCGGCGCAGGCGAACATGTTGGCCATCGGAAACGAAAGCGTATTGAACATGGCGAAGCTCGGGATGAATTCCGATAACGCGGGCTGCGGCAGAAAAACTCGGCCGGCTTCGTGGAAACCGACGGGAATATCGAGTTTCTGACATTCTTCCCACAACGGATTGTAATACGGATCGCTCCACATCTTGCCGTTGACATGATTCGGCCGCATCAGAACGCTGCGAAAGCCGAGCTCCTTGACGACGCGGCGCGTTTCTTCGACCGCCGATGAGACGTCGTGTGGAGCGACGATGCCGGCTCCGTACATGCGGTTGGGGGCGACTTTGCAAAAATCGTGCATCCAATCATTGTAGGCTTTGGCGATGGCAGCGGCCAATTCCGGATCGAGCCCGTCGACGGCGAGCACAAACAAGCCGCGGCTCGGGTAGAGAATCGCCACGTCGAGACCTTCTTTGTCCATGGCGCGCACCTGCGCCACGTTGTCGAAGTCGCGCGCTTCTTCCTCGGGATATTTTTCGTTGAGTATTCGTTCGCGGATCGGTCTTAGCGCGGGAATAGGTTTCGGCGTCGGCCGCGGCATGATCTTGCCATCGACTTGGACGCCGAGGTCGCGCTTGTGGCGGTTGAGACCGATAGGCGCGCGATCGAGGAATTTCTTGTCGATGTATTTCTGCCATAGATCGCAGGGCTCCATCACATGCATGTCGGAATCCATCGCTTTGAATCCGTTCTTCATGGCGTTCTCCTGGCCTACCGATTGATAATTGTTTGTTACTACAAACGCTCCAGCCGTTCCAGCGGAATCGACCGAATGAGCGCAGCGCGCGACAAATCACCTCCACAGGTCGGCCAACCACCCTGACCTTTTGATCTCGTCGACGTAGCTGTTGTCATAGTAAGCGCCGATCGGCGTGTTGCCGGCGAGCTTGGCATCGACCAGATTGAATTGCGCCGATTGCTGCACGATCGGTTGAATCGATGCCGGCGTCACCGTGGGATCTTTGACGAAGATATCGAGGGCGAACTTGTGGGTTTGATCCAGTATTTCGGGGTCGGTTTGGCGCGTGTATTTCGCCAGAATCGCTTTCGCGTGCTTCTCGTTGACAACGATCTGTTTGATTCCTTCCATTGTCGCCTTGATCATACCGATGACGACTTCGCGATTCCTTACGGCGTAGGATTTACGCGCGACCAGGCCCTGAATTAAAAATTCGACGCCGGCTTTCTTGAAATCCTTTGGGCTCACCAGCTCGCGATAACCATCCTTCATCAGGCGAAAGGTGAAAGGCGCGGACGTGATGATGCCGTCGACCAAACCTTGCGAAAGACTCGTGATCGCTTGGGTCGTCGTGCCGGTTTGGACGATATTGATGCCCTGGACGTTGTGCAGTTTGACGATTGCCTGGAGTGTGAAGTGAGGAATCGCTCCAAGCCGGCTGATGCCGATCTTCTTTCCAGACAAGTCCGCGGGAGTGCGGATTTCGGGTTTCACGATCAGAGATTGAATCGCGTAGGGCACGGTTGTCGCGACCTGAACCACGTCGCCGCCTTGCAGAATATTGGAAACGAGAGGCGGTCCGCCGCCTGCGCCAACGCCGGCTTGTCCGCCGAG
Organism: uncultured delta proteobacterium; assembly: GCA_963755715.1. Lineage (GTDB taxonomy): Bacteria > Desulfobacterota > Binatia > UBA9968 > UBA9968 > DP-20. Next base: position 109,262 of record CAVWLW010000059.1, on the reverse strand, counting down.
CATCGCCTGGATAATGACCGGCGACGCGCCGACGTAAATCATATCCACGTCGAGTCCATATTTTTCGTAGTAGCGAGATTCTTTGGCGATCCACCACGGCAGGCTGGCAGCGCTGATCGGCGTAAACGGAAAGGAAACTTTGGTCGCGGCGAACGCAGTCGAGGACAGTGCGCTTAAAAAAAGGATTGCGCTAATCAAAACGGCCATCAAATAACTCCAGGGCGGATAATTGGTTTGCGGTCTTTTATCCCGCGCCACGGACTTTGTCTATGATCTCAGCGGTATTTTCCGGTATTGCGTCGCCGCGCCAGGCGACGTGGCCGTCGGGCCGGACGAGCACGAATTTGCGCTCGTAAGTCTCGCGCACTTTCGGATCGTCGAGCGCGACAACTTCAAACGGCATGGCGACTCGTCGCGCGGCTGCCGTGATCGTGCTCGTGTTCGTGGTTTTGGCCGACAGGTTCAGTAACGTGAAACCTTTGCCGAACAAGTCGAGCGTCGAGCGACCGTCTTCGAGCCAGACATGGGGCGCGCGTGCCCCTGGCCAAGTCGACGGGACGTAAAGCCCGTGGTCGAGCATCGGTGCGGGCGTGCCGTCGGCGACGCAGATCGGCGAGTCCTCGTAGCGATAGCCGAGCTCGATACCGGCGGAGTCGTGCTGAAATTCTTTGGCGCGAGTGCGCAGGATCGCGGCGCGGGCTTTCGCGCTCAGCTGTTTGCCTTCGTCGCTATCTTCCTCGATCTGGACAGAGAAGGGAGTTTGGTTGTCGTAGCTCGCGCGCATTTCCGCCGCCTCGTTGACGTTGATCATGGCGATAGGCTTGCGCTCCGGTGTGTAGCTGTCAAGCAAATGCGCGCCGCCCCAACCCTCTAGTACCGCCGCCAACTTCCAGCCGATATCGACGGCATCACCGACGCCGGTGTTCATACCGAAGCCGCCCGTCGGCCAGTTCAGATGGGCCGCGTCGCCGGCAAGAAAGATGCGGCGCTCCTGATATTTCTCCGCCACGACACAGTGGCCGGTCCACGGGCGCACGTCGAGCAATTCAAACGGAATATTTTCGCCCAAAGCATGGCGCAGTTTTTCCGGAGCATTCAAGGCATCGATCTGTTCTTGTTTGACGTTGCGAATGTTCAGGCGCCAAAGGTCCTTGCCGTCGACGGCGGCGATGGTGCCGTTAATTTGTGAATTGATAATTTGGTACATGACGGCGGGGCCGTAGCTGATCGCTTTGAGAAACGGCGAGCGAAACAGGACCGCGACGTTCATCCCCTGGGAAAAAACTCCTTGGTACTGAATTCCGAGCGCGCGCCGGATGTTACTTCTGCCGCCGTCGCAGCCGACGAGGTAGTCCGCTTCGACCGTTTCCTGCCGGCCGCTTTTTTCCTCGACGATCTGGCAACTTACTTTTTGACCATCTTGCTCGAACGATCGAAAGCCGGTGTTGTAGCGCAACTGGACAGTCGGGAGCGTCGCGACATGTTTATGCAGCACCGGGTCGAAGTAAGGTTTGGAAATCCAAAGCCGTCCTTCGGGGCTGTAGGGCGAGCGGGCACCCGGGTCGCCGTTTGCGGGATGGTCGAACCGCGCGATTTCATAGCCATCCATGCGCGTGATGAAAACATAATTTCTCGGGTAATCGGTCGGGTATCCCGACTCGAAGCGCATTTTGTCGGCGATGCCCCAGCGGCGCAGGTGCTCGACGGTTCGCGTATTCGCGAGATTCGTCGTCGGAAACTCGACGTTGCCGTCGGTTTGCTCGACGACCAGACAATGGATGCCGCGGTAGGCGAGCTCGATCGCTAACGATAATCCGACCGGCCCGGCGCCGGCGATGAGAACCGGAACTCGCGTGGATGAAATGAACTCAGTCATCGAGAATGCTCCCCGCGAAATAAACACAGGGTGAACGGAGCTGTCAACATGGGACGAGGATCGCACCTTGACGAGTTATCGGCGTTGACATATGGAAAACTGACGGTGTCGTGAGTCTCAGCCGTCTCATCAGCGTGAACCTAAGCGAAAATTTAAGAGGGAGCAGCCATGATCATCGATACTCACTTTCACGCCTTTCCCGGAAAATTTCTGGACTTGATTCCTGAGGCGCAAAACGATGTGCGCGGCGTCGGCTTTCACGCCTTCGATCATCGCGAATACCTCGATGTCATGGACAAATACGGCATCGACATCGGCGTGCTTTCCAACACCGGCGGACGGATCGAAAAGGCCGGCGACCGGGCGCGCGCCGTGGAGCTTTGCCGCATCCTCAACGACGCCTTCGCCGAGGCGCACGCGAAGCATCCGCAGCGTTTCCTGGCGTTTGCGCGCTTGCCGATGATCAACGTGGACGATTGCGTGCGGGAATTGGAGCGGTGCTACAAAGACTTGCATATGCACGGCATCATGATGCCGACAAATGTTGCGGGAAAATATATCGACGAGCCTGAGTTCATGCCGTTTTGGGATGCGCTTGCGGCGGGAGATAAGCCGCTCTTTCTCCATCCGGCGAACGCGCCCTGCCAATCAAATTGGGAAAAATATTCGCTGCATCAAAAGATTCTCTGGCCGACCGACAGCACGCTGGCGATCGCGCGCATCGTCTACGCCGGCATCTTTGACCGTTATCCGAAGCTCAAGATGATCGGTTCGCACCTCGGTGGCATGATCTTGCTCTATCTCGACCGGCTCAACTGGCGCGAAGGCAATCCGGCATGCAGGCAAGAGCCGGAAATCTACTTCAAGAAAATTTTCTACGATACCGCCGGGCCGATTCGCGCCGAGTTCATCAAGCTCGTTTATGACACGGTAGGCGCGGAGCAAATCCTTTTCGGCGCCGATTATCCGCACGGTCGGGCGGGGCGGGACGATCAATTCTATCCGATGACGCTGGACGCGATGGCCAAGCTCGATATCCCACAGGCGGACAAAGAGAAAATCTATTATCTGAATGCCAAGAAGCTGTTTAATATCTAAAAGCGTTCCAACCGTTCAAGCCGTTTCGGCCCTCGGTCTTTCATTTTAATCTTAACGCTCGACGACGGCGAGGGTTTCGACGTGAAATGTCTGCGGAAAAAAATCGATGGGCTGAACCATGCGAAGCCTATAGCTGTGCTTGGTTAGGGCGTTGAGGTCGCGCGCCAACGTCGTCGGGTTGCAGGAGATGTAAAATATTCGACTTGCGCCCAGCGCGGACAAGTCAGTTTCGATTCCCTTGGCACCCGCGCGGGGCGGATCGAGCACGATCTTGGTAAAGTTTTCTCGCCGCCTTTTCAGCTCCGTGACGGCTTTGGGAACGGCGGAACAAATCCAGCGAATATTATCAATGCTATTTTTCTGCGCATTGAGCTTGCCGTTGGCGATCGACGACCTGTAACCTTCGACCGCGACGATTTCTTTGGTTCGCTGCGCGATCGGCAAAGTGAAATTACCGCCGCCGCAGTAGAGTTCGAGGACGCGATCGCCGCTTTGAAAGTCGCCGGCGGCGAGCAGCACATTGAGAATGCGTCGATTCCCTTCCGCGTTGACCTGCATAAAGACGTCCGCGTCTAGGGAGAGGGAAAGGTCGGCTAACAAACTCACGCTGATGGCCGGCCGGCCCCAAACTCTGCGCCAGTCGGCGCCAGCGACTATCAAACCGCGAATTTGTTCGCCTTCGCTTGCCAAGTTCGCGCACGCCGGCTCGTCATTCGGAGCGAACGGACCGATTGCGCGCGCGACCACGACGATTTCTTCAGGCTCATCGCCGGCGACGATCTCGACGTATTCGATCGGCGTCGCGAGAGCGCGGACCCAGCGGCGGAGAGAATCTAGCGCGCGGTTCAAACGATCGTCGGCGATCAGGCACGAGCCGATTTCCACCAACTCGTGCGAAGCGGCGCCGAAAAAACCGAGTTCTTTCTTGCGGACCGATCTGCAAGCGAACGCGCCGCCGGTAGCCATATTCTTGCGCCGATGGAATGATCGGTCTTGAGCTCGAAATCTCCCAGCTTGCCGATGCGCCGCAAGGCATCGGCGACGCTTTGTTGTTTGGCTTTCAATTGTGCGTCGTAGCGCAGGTGTTGCCACGAGCAACCCCCGCAAGCGCCGACATAGGGGCAAGGTGGCGCTTGGCGAAGCGGCGAAGGTGCTGAGCACGCGGGTCGCTTCGCCGACCGCGTAGCGCTCTTTCTCTTCGGTGATCCGCACCTCCACCGTGTCACCGGGCGCCGTGTAGGGAACCATTATCGCCTTGCCGTCCAGCCGGCCGATGCCGTAGGGACCGTAGGAAAGAGCATCGATCTCTAGCGTGGCTGTGCTTTTCGCGTTAGTCTGGGTCATTCGAGTTTTGTAAGCTGAGGCTAGGAGAAAATTAACCACAAAGGACACATGGAATACAGAGCGGTTCGGCGGATATTCTCTGTGAGCATGTGATCTTTGGGACCAAATATTTCGACCATGGAACCGCAAGACGACCCGCGTTTTTTAAAGGGCATTCAGGAATTCAACGAAGCGGCTTTTTTTCGAGTGTCACGAGACGCTGGAAGAGATCTGGTTGGAAGAGCACGGCGAAGACCGCTTGTTCTACCAAGGAATTATTCAGATCGCCGCGGGTTACTTCAAATTAGAGCAGGGTGTGCCGGCCGGGGCACTCAAACTCTGGCGCACCGGCTTGGATAAGATCGCGCCTTATGCGCCGGTACATTTCGGCATCAGCGTAGAATCCCTGATGCATGCCGTCAACGCCGACCTGGCAAAGCTAGAATCCAACCAGCAAGCCGGCGCCAATGTCACTTTGAATCCACCGACGATAAATTTTATTTGCTAACGATCTTGCCGCATGATCCGCTGCATCGACGTTCGCAAAACCTACCGGCAAGGTGAAAGTGAAATCACCGCGTTGGCAGGTATTTCTCTGGATATACCCGAAGGTTCATTTGCCGTGATCATGGGGCCGAGCGGCTCGGGCAAGAGCACGCTTCTGCACCTGATCGGCGGCTTGGATCGGCCGAGCGGCGGCGATCTCCTGGTCGACGGCCGGCTCATCGGCCAGATGGCGGATGATCAGGTGACATTGTTTCGCCGCAAAAAGATCGGCATCGTGTTTCAATTTTTTAATCTACTGCCCACCCTGAGCGCATTGGAGAACGTCGCGCTCCCTCTCGTGCTCGATGGCCGATCCCAAGCCGAGGCGGATCATCAGGCGGAAATTCTTTTGACCAAGATCGGCTTGGAAAAACGGCAACACCATCTCCCGGAGGAACTTTCGGGTGGCGAGATCCAGCGCGTCGCCGTGGCGCGGGCGCTCGCGTTCAATCCGCCGATTCTTCTCGCCGACGAGCCGACGGGCAATCTCGATTCCAAAAATGGCGAAGCGATCTTGGCGCTGCTCAAGCGGATCAACCAAGAAGACGGTTGCACTGTGGTCATGGTGACGCACAGTCAAGAAGCCGCGCGCTACGGCGACCGGACGATTTTTCTGCGCGATGGGCGAGTGGAGACGGCTGATTCCTGATGCTGCGACTGCTGACCACGGTCTCATGGCGCCATGTGAAGCGCCACCGGCTGCGCACGGCGCTGACTTTCTTTGGGATCGCCCTCGGCGTTGCCGTCATTGTGGCGATCGCGGCGGTGAATCGCTCGCTGACCACCTCGTTTCAATCGACCATCGATCAGATCGCCGGCAAAGCGGTGTTGCAGGTCGCCAACGGTGAGAGCGGTATCGCAGAGTCTTTGTTTCCGCTTATTCGCGACACGGCGGGTGTCCGCGATGCCTCGGCGGCGGTGGAAGGATTCTCGCCCGTCGCGGGCGTGCCGGGTGAGCGGCTGTATGTCTACGGCGTCGATTTGCTCACGGATTTCGCGATTCGAGACCATCAATTCGTCGATGCCCAGTTCGGCTTCGATCAGGCGCTGGATTTTATCGCTCAACCGGATTCGATCGCACTGACGGAATCCTTCTCGCGCCGGCTAAAGTTGCCTGTGGGCGCCAAGGTGACCTTGCTGACCAGTCAGGGCAAGCGTGAATTCACGGTGCGCGCGTTGCTCAAGGAACAGGGAACGGCCAAAGTTTTTGGCGGCAGCTTCGCGCTGATGGATTTGCCGGTGGCGCAGAAAGCTTTTGGCAAAGAAGGCAAGCTTGATATCGTCGATCTGACGATCGAGGAAGGCGAAAAACTCGAAGCCGTGCAGCAACGGCTGCGCGAGCGACTGAAGGGCGCGGCCGAGATCGAGCGACCGCGCAAACGCGGCGAACAGATCGAGTTATTGCTGACGTCGTTTCGTGTTGGACTGTTTTTTGTCAGTTTAATTGCGCTCTTCGTCGGCTTTTTTCTGATCTACAACACGGTGTCGGTGTCGGTGATCCAGCGCAAAAAAGAAATCGGCGTGCTGCGCTGCATCGGCATGAAGCGCAGCGAGTTACTGCGACTTATTCTTACCGAAGCCTTGTTGTTAGCGCTTGGAGGATCCATTGCCGGTGCGGTTCTCGGCTGGCTTCTTTCTCGCGCTGCGTTGGTCGCCGTCGGCGAAACCGTGGGTAATTTGTTTTCACTGATCGATCTCGTCGCGGGAAACTTAACGCTGCGCGAGTTGGCGCTCGCCCTCGGCAGCGGCGTTGTGGTGGCGCTTTTGGCGGCGCTGCAGCCGGCGTGGGAGGCGATGCGCGTAAGCCCCCTGGAAAACGCGCGGCAAGCGGCGTGGCGACCGGTCGGCAGGCAACCAACTTCCTGGGCCAACCGTCTTGGGCTTTGCTGCATGGCGCTATCTCCCATGCTTTTGGCGATCGCGCCGTCGGTCGATGGTTCGGTCGAACGATTCAGCGTCGGCGTCATCGGCATGCTGATCTTCCTCCTCGGCTTGGCTGCCTTTTGCCCGGCAATTATCAGTTTCGTCGTGGGTTGGTTTTGGCAGTCGAAAGCACGCGTGCCTGGGTTCGACGGGATTGAAGCGCGTTTGGCTTCGGATAGTTTGCGCCGTAATCCGTTTCGCTCCGGCATCACCATTGCCACCATGGTCATCAGTCTCGCGGCAATTTTCACTATCGCCGCATTCGTCAACAGCGTGCGCGGCTCGTTGCTTGCCTGGGTCGATCAAATGGTGACGGCGGATTTAATCGTCAGCTCGGGTGCCCGGACCGCCGGGCCGCGAAACGTTCCGCTTCGGGAAGATTTGCTGCCAGAGTTTGGCAAAATCCCGGGAATCAAAATCATCGATCTCTATCGCTTGATCCGATCCAGCTACCAGGGAAAGCCGATCCTCATTGAATCTTTTTCCGCGCGGGATTCCGCGAGCGTGCGCAATCTGCCGATGGTGGCCGGCGATAGCGCTGAAGCCTTGCGCGAAATGGGCGAAGGGAAGGGGGTCATCATCAGCGAAAGCTTTCAGAGCAAGTTCGGCAAAGGCGCGAACGACACCGTCGAGTTGATCACGCCGTCGGGATTGATCGCTTTTAAAGTCATCGGCGTGTACATCGACTATTCATCGGACTCCGGCAGCGTGTTGCTCGATCGCGCGCTGTACAAAAAATATTGGCAGGAGGATTTGCTCGACGCTTTTGACCTGTGGCTGGAACCGGGCGCGGATCAGCAGGTGATCATCCAAACGATCAAAGAACGATACGGCGAACCGTATCAGCTCTTCATCAGCACGCACCGCGAGCTGAAAGAATCGGTGGTTCGCATCATGGAACAATCCTTCGTCGTCAACTACGCCGTGGAAATCGTCGCGATCGTTGTGGCAATTTTCAGCGTGATTAATACGCTGCTGGCATCGGTTCTCGATCGCACGCGGGAGATCGGCGTCTTGCGCGCGATCGGCGCGACGCAAGCGCAGGTGCGGCGCATGGTCGTGACGGAAGCGGGCTGGATGGGACTGATCGGCGGTCTGCTCGGGTTATTCGCCGGCAGCGTGATGGCGTATCACCACGTGGTTTATAACACTAAAGAACTTACCGGCTGGACCTTTCAGTTTTATTATCCCTACGGCGTGGCGCTGTTTTCGGTGCTCGCTGCGGTGGCTTTGTGCCTATTGGCCGGCTACGGCCCTGCGAAGCAGGCAGCGTCAACGTCGATCGTAACGGCGATCGGCTATGAGTAGGAGAAATTGACCACGAAGATCCCAGCGCGGCAGAGCCGCAACCGAAACTCGGAGTATCTCCCGCAAAGACGCAAAGGGCGCAAAGTTCGGAGATTGAGGGTGAAAATCATTTATAAGAGTTTTTGTCCTTTCCCTATAACCTTGGCGCCTTTGCGCCTTGGCGAGGAATATCCCTACTCCGAGTACTTTCGAGCTTCCAGATTATTTGCGCAAGCCGCGCAAATTTTTAACTATAGTAATACGAAGTACACGAAGGTTTTGATGCATCAATTCTCAAACTTCGTGCTCTTCGCGTCCTTCGTGGTGAAATCGAATTTCTCTTGGTTCAAGGGGCTAGTCTACGAGGTCGGCACTTCGGTGAACATCACAAAACGCGCGCGGCGGTTTTTCACGCGGCATTCTTCGTTGGGCTCAAAACAGGCGGGAGCTTCCTTGCCGTAGCTGATCGTCACAAGGCGCTCGGTGGCGACGCCTTGGTTTATGAGGAAATCCTTCGCGACTTGAGCGCGTTTGGCGCCGAGCGCAAGATTGTATTCGGCCGAGCCGACGTCATCGCAATGGCCTTCGACCTCGACTCGCGCTTTCGGATTCGTCTTCAACCACTCCGCGTTCTTTTTTAAGATGACTTGCGCTTCGGGATCCAGTTCCACGCTGTCGAACTGATAATAGACATCTTTGAGAGCCGCGCCCGGCGGCGTCACCGCGGCGACGCCGCGGCTGATCGCTTCCATCGCGGACGGCGAGCGCGCCGGAGCGTTGGCTAAATTCGTCAGAGACTCCGGCGATGAGAAAAGCTTGGGTTGGGCGTCCGGGGTCGAACAGCCGGTGAACACCGAAATAAGTAAAATAAGAAGGGCGGCGCGACAAAATTCCAGGGCGAAATGCGATTTAAAGGGCAATTTATTGTATCCTTGGCTAACGTCCGTATTTTATTCCCAATATCCTCGCGATTTGCCCTCGGCTTGTCAAGTTTTTTTTAAGGTTCGGCCTTTCAGCGTCGCGCCGTAGCGCGCTTCCGGGCCCATGCGCCTGCGTCGGTTGCGCCGATAAGACAATAAAGTGCCACAAATAGCGCCAATCGAGTCGATCGATACGTCGACAGCGCTGGCGCTCCGGCTCGGAACGAAGGATTGGTGGGCCTCGTCACTGACCGCGTAGAGCGTCGCAATAAGTATGCTCAGAAAAAGCCGTCGCCCAAACAATTCCTCGCCCATCGCATTGCGCAAGGCGCGCATGAGCAAGAATGCCAAGACGAAGTATTCACTAAAGTGGCCGACTTTTCGGATCAGTGCATGAATTCGCTCGATATCGCCCGCCGGCAGCTGTGGAAAAATTTGGCTGAAGATCGGTTCAAAGATGCCCGCGGTATTGGTAGAGGAAAAAGTATCGGTGGAAAAGACGAAGATGAGCGAGGCCCAAAGGATGACGGGAATCCAGTTCCAAAGAAAACTCTTAGTAAAGCGAAGGTGGATGCTAGCCATGCAAAGATTTTCGCGGAGCGGACAATGAGTTGCGGTGGGCGTCGTTCGCGCTCGGTAGCTACTAGCAGCTAACCGTAACTCGTCGCTCAAGTCAATGTGAGCGCGCCAGATGCGCGCCAAGCTGCTATTTGCCTATCGATGGTGTATAAAAAATATGCGTGGCACAGCTCTGAAAGAGGAAAAAAAATCGATGAAGCACAAGATCACGTTGATTCCCGGCGACGGCATCGGTCCCGAAGTCACCAAGCCGACATTGGCAATCATCAAAGCGGCGGGAGTGAAGATCGATTGGGAAACTCACTCTGGCGGGAGCCGAAGCGCTAAAAAAACACGGCTCGACGATTCCCAAATCGTTGATGGACTCGTTTGAAAAAAACCGGGTGGCGCTCAAAGGCCCGGTGACGACGCCGGTGGGCGAAGGTTTCACGAGCGTCAACGTGGCGCTGCGCCAAACGTTCAATCTCTACGCCAATCTGCGTCCGATCAAGAACCTTCCCGGCGTGAAGGCGCGCTATCAGGGCATCGATCTGATCGTCGTTCGGGAAAACACGGAGGGGCTTTACTCCGGCATCGAGCACGAAGTGATTCCCGGCGTGGTGGAGAGCTTGAAGATCATGACCGAGAAGGCCTGTACGAAGATCTCCAAGTTTGCTTTCGATTTCGCCCGGCGCAACGGCCGGAAAAAAGTCGCCGCGGTGCACAAGGCCAACATCATGAAAATGAGCGACGGGCTTTTCCTGGACTGCGCGCGGAAGGTCGCGGCCAGCTATAAGACGATCGGTTTCAGCGACGTGATCGTCGACAATGCCTGTTTGCAGTTAGTCATCAATCCGTGGCAGTTCGACGTTCTGCTGATGGAAAATCTTTATGGCGACATTCTGTCGGATTTGGCCGCCGGCCTGGTGGGCGGATTGGGCGTCGTTCCCGGTGCCAATCTCGGCGATGATCACGCGCTTTTTGAGGCGGTGCATGGCAGCGCGCCGGATATCAAGGGCAAAAATATCGCCAATCCCTCGGCGATGATTCAGGCGGCGATCATGATGCTGCGCCATCTCTCCGAAAAAGCCGCGGCGAATCGGATTTCGTTGGCCCTGGAGCGAGTGCTCATGCGCGGCGAGGTCCTGACCCCCGATCTCGGCGGCACCGCGACGACGAAAAAATTCGCTGACGCGATCATTCGGGAAATCGAGAAGTAGTCGCAGGCGGCTAGTCGGAGGGCGCGATGAATCACGCCCCTACACGCTGCAGATCACCCATTGGCGCGGATAGGCGTTCAGCGACTCGCAGCCATTTTTCTTCACCACCAGTGTCTCGCCGAACTGCAGGCCCATTTTTTCGTCGTGGGTCATGAGATTGGGTTGGATGACGATCACCATGTTTTCGTGAAAAACCATTTCTTTGGAATCATGCCGCTTGCGCGTTTTGGTCTGAAAGATCGGCGGATACTGATTGACGCCGTGAACCAAATCATCGTACGTGCTATAGCCGCGCTCGTGGATAATTTCCGCCGCCTCTTCGGCTTCGGTTGTCGTGGCGCCCTCTTTGATCACCTTGGATAAAACCTCGAACGCTTCCAGCGCCGCGGCGTGCATCTTTTGCCACTCCGCTGTCGGCCCTTCACCGATCGAGAAAGTCCGATGGATCTGGCCGCTGTAGCCTGAGTAAGCGCCGCTGATTTCAGTAATCAGAGCGTCGCCTTTCTGGAGCTTTCGCTTGGAATGAAATTGCGACGGCACGGGAAAATCCGGTTCGCGCATCGGCATGCTGCTCATAAAATGTATGCCGGCGTAGCCGCCGGCCTTTAGATAGACCGGTTCGATGATCGCGGGGATTTCATCTTCGCGCAGTCCCGGCCTCAAGACTCTTCCGCCAGCGCCTGGATCGATTGGTCAGTGAGCTTTGAGGCGATGGCGGATGCGCTCAATTTCCTCCGCGCTTTTTACCGTGCGCATCATGCGCAGCTTGCCGCTGAGATCGACAAACGACGCCGACGGATATGTTTCCCGAAGCTTATTGTAGACCTGGAAAGAAATCGAGCCGACCAGGCCGATCTTTTTTGATTCCAAGCCGCGCTCGCGTAACTAAGCTCTACGACGCTGTTGGTCGTATTCGCCCCTGCCCAGCGCACGTCTTTAATCCATGACATGACGCGCGCCATCGGATAGTGATTGAAGAGCTGCATCAAGATCACCGGCTCGCGGCCGGCTTGCATCAGCAAGTAGGCTTCCCGGCTGCTCGGCCAGTCGCTCAGCCAGTAAATGTCCGAAGCGTAACGGCCGCTGCCGTAAAAAAGCAGCGCGTCGACGCCTTCCTGCTCCATCAGACCGTAAACGGTTTTGTGCCTTCTCTGGATTTCCGCGTCGGAAAAAGTCGGGTAATCGGATCGTTGCCGCATTGAATTGCCTCCAGAAATATTTGCAATTTGGAACTGAAAAACAGGCCTGAGTTGCCGATGCAGTTTGTTGTCTTTGTGTATCACCGAAGCAGCGCCGCGGGCAACCGTGCGGCCGGTTGGCTAAACAATTCGACGCCAGCCTGGACATTTTTTTTCCTGCGTGCGACTCTCCAGCTATTCATCTGCAGAGGTAGGAGGACTTAGATGATGGCAATCTCGTTTATGCGTAAATGGTTCGTGGCGATCGCCCTTTCCATTTTGTTCACCAGCGCTTGCGCCCAGGCTCAGTCGGGCAAGAGCGAGTATCAACCGCAGGTCGGGCAGGAAGGGAAGGATGTGATCTGGGTGCCGACGCCGCAGTCTCTGGTCGACAAGATGCTCGATATGGGCAAGGTGACGGCGAAAGATTACCTGATCGATCTTGGCTCCGGCGATGGCCGCACGGTGATTACGGCGGCAAAGCGGGGCACGAAAGCGCTCGGCATCGAATACAATCCCGATATGGTGGAGCTGTCGAAACGCAATGCCGCCAAGGAAGGCGTGACCGACAAAGCCAGTTTTACCAAAGCCGATCTGTTCGAGAGCGATTTTTCCCAGGCGACGGTGATCACGATGTTCCTCTTGCCCGATATCAATCTCAAGCTCCGGCCAAAAATCTTAAATCTCAAGCCGGGCACCCGGATCGTCTCGAATTCTTTTACCATGGGCGATTGGTCTTCGGACGATACCGTGATTGCCAAGGACGGCTGTATTTCTTACTGCACGGCGTATCTTTGGATCGTGCCGGCGAAAGTGGAAGGCAACTGGCAGCTTGCCGACGGGGAACTCACGCTCAAACAAACCTATCAGATGATTTCAGGTACGCTGAAAAGCGGCGGCAATACCGTGCAGATCGCCAACGGCAAGCTCAACGGCGATCAGATCACTTTCAACGCCGGTGGCTCGCTCTACACGGGCCGCGTAACGAGCAATGGCATGGAAGGGACGATCAGCTCCGGCGGCGATTGGAAAGCGAGCCGGGCCGGCAAGTAGTTTCAAAACAGCACCGTTCGCGATGGCGCGATTGGGGATTGCGAACAGTTAACGAGGCAACACGATGAAATTTGTCCGCATCATTCAACCATTTTGGTCGACTTTGCTTCTCGCCCTAATCTTCGCGTCTCCGGCGCGCGCCCAGCCGGCGAAGCCGGATTACGAGCCACGCGTCGGCCAAGCGGGCAAGGACGTCGTCTGGGTGCCCACGCCTCAAGCGCTGGTCGACAAAATGCTCGACATGGCGAAAGTGACGCCGAGCGATTACGTGATCGACCTGGGCTCGGGTGACGGGCGCACGGTCATCACCGCCGCCAAACGCGGCGTGCGTGCCCATGGCATCGAGTACAATCCGGACATGGTCGAGCTCTCGAAGCGCAATGCCGCCCAAGAGGGGGTCGGCGATAAGGCGACCTTCGCCAAAGCTGATTTGTACGAGAGCGATTTTTCCCAAGCCTCGGTGATCACGATGTTTCTCTTGCCGGGCATCAATCTGAAGCTGCGCCCAAAGATTCTCGATCTCAAGCCGGGGACCCGCATTGTCTCGAACAGTTTTACGATGGGCGACTGGAACCCGGACGAGACTTTCACGATCACCGAGGATTGCACCACTTGGTGCACGGCGCTCCTGTGGATCGTGCCGGCGAAAGTGGCAGGGCATTGGCGGCTCGCCGATGGCGAGCTCACGTTGACGCAAACATTCCAACAAGTCACCGGAACCGTAAAAACCGGCAGCAACGTGAGCGTGATCAAGAACGGTAAGCTCAACGGCGATGAGATCAGTTTCAACGCGGGCGAAAGCGATTACACGGGCCGGATCAGCGGCGATACGATCACGGGAGTTTCTAAGAGTGGCGCCAACTGGAAGGCCACGCGTGCCCGCCCATGAGTGCAAGCCGCTTCACTGCAAATTGGAATCCAGTGCTCGTGTGAGCCGCCAAATTTTGCGTAGATCGCCACTGAATCATTTGTTACGCCAAGCGTTCGCCATCGCGGTACTGTTTACAGTCGTCAACTTTGCGCCGCTCCGCGCGCAGACGCCGCATAACGAGTACACGCCGAAGTCAGGCCAACCCGGCAAAGATATTGTATGGGTGCCCAGCCCCACGGTGATGGTCGAAAAGCTGCTCGATATGGCGCGGGTGACACGGGACGATTACGTGATCGATCTTGGTTCCGGCGACGGGCGCAACGTCATTGCCGCGGCGAAACGCGGCGCGCGCGCCCACGGTATCGAATACGATGCCGAGCTAGTCGAATTTTCCAAGCGCGCCGCGGCAAAAGCCGGCGTCGCTGACAAAGCGACTTTCGAAAAGGCGGACATTTTCGCGAGCGACTTCTCGAAAGCGACGGTGATCGTCCTGTTTCTTACGCCGGAGATGAACATTCGTCTGCGGCCGAAGCTTCTTGCTCTTAAGCCGGGCGCACGCATCGTCGCCAATACCTTTGCGATCGGCGACTGGAACGCCGATCAAACTTTCACGGCCCCGGATAACTGCGAGCGCTGGTGCACGGGCCGGTTGTGGCTCGTGCCGGCGAGAGTCGAAGGCGTTTGGAAGCTCGCCGAAGGTGAGCTCAAGCTCCGACAAACTTATCAGACATTTACCGGGACGCTAAAGAGCGTCAGCGAGTCGGCACCGGTTGCAGGGAAACTCCGCGGCGCAGAAATCTTTTTCAATAGTAGGAACACCCAATTCACCGGCCGAGTTGACGGTCAAGTGATCGACGGCATCGCGAGGACGGCGGGAACGGACAGTAAATTGCACGCGACCCGGATCGGCGATTGGAAAGCACCTCCGGCAAAATAAAAAGGACAAGCGCGGGACTCACGCCTGTCCTTTACGATCTTTCGCGCAAAGAACTTTCTACTTGATTCTCAGCAAGCGCTTGGCGTTGCCTTCGAGCAGCAAAAGCTTGTCGGCATCGGAAATATCCAGTTGCTCGACTTTTTTCGCCGCCTCCCAGTCGCCCAGATCATAGGGGTAATCGGTGCCGACCATGATGTGGTCGATGCCGCCGAGACCGATCAGGTACTTGATCGTGTCGAGGCGATAAATCATGTCGTCGTAGTAAATGTTTTTGAGATACGCGCTCGGCGCCATTTTCGCCTTGGCCGCGCGCGCGCCGGCGCGGACTTCCCAGCCGCGGTCGAAGCGGCCGAGATGATACGGGAAGAATCCGCCGCCGTGAAGAATGCACAGCTTCAGGTTGGGAAAGCGATCGAACACGCCGCTGTAGGTCATGAAGCCGAAGCAGAGCGCGCTGTCGGCGGGATTGCCGCAGATTAATTTGAGTCCGTACGGGTTCATCTTGTCGGCGCCGGCGACGTCTTCGGGATGCATCACCACCATCACGTCGAGCTCCTGAGCCTTGGCCCAGAAGGGATCGAAATCGGTGGTGCCATAATAGTTGCCGTTGACGTTGGTGCCGATGTAGCCGCCGCGAAAGTTCAAATCACGCACCGCGCGCTCCAACACTTTCGCCGCGCGCGCCGGGTCTTGCAGCGGCACGGACGCCATGCCGACAAAGCGGTCCGGATAGCGCTTGACCAAATCGGCGATGCCGTCGTTGTAAACGTTGCACCAGTTTTCGCCCTGCTCGCCGGTAAGCCGGTAACCGAGTGTCGCTGTGTGCGCTTCCAGCGCCGCCATGGCGAGCTTTGAGTCAGCCATCATCTTGAGCCGCTCATCGATGGCGGGCAGTTCGGGATGGAGCACGAAGGGCGGTCCGCCGGCGAAGGAAAGCGATTTTTGACCGTCTTTCTCGGCCAGCTCCACGCCCAGGTGTTTACCGTTTTTTTTGGCTTCCTCCAAAAGACTGTTGGGCACGTAATGATGGTGAATATCGATCGCACAGGTATTCATGGCAGTGTCATTCCTTCTGTTCCAAATATTTTTCTATTAATGCGGTGGGAGTTTCACCTCATCCTAGCCCTCTCCGCGAGGAGAGGGCTAGGATCGAGAGAGGAGATTGCGAAAAAACGATGCTGGGCGTCAATTCGGCAGGCACAATTGCTGGCGGCGCACTTTGCCTGGGAAGACGTCATTGCACTGACCGCCTTCGACGACCGTCGCGCCGTTGACGACGACGGCTTTCATGCCCGGCGGATGGCGGCGCACTTCTTGGGCGTCGACCATGTCGGGTAATTTTTTGCTGACGAGATCGTCGATCTTATCGGCGTCGAACACGGTGATATCGGCCGGCATTCCTTCTTTCAAAACGCCGCGGTTGAGGCGCAATCTTTTCGCTGGAAAGCCAGTGAGCTTATGCACCGCTTCCTCGAGGTTGAACAGATTCTTTTCGCGGCGCCAGTAACCGAGGATTTTGGTCGGCGCGCCATGCCAGAAGAAACGATCCAGGTGCGCGCCCACGTCGGTGCCGATCAGACTCGTGTTGGATTTGATCATTTCGGCGAGCAACTCCGGGTGAGCGTTGGCTAAGCCATGATAGCAGATGCGCGAGCTTAAATTGTCTTCCAACCAGGTGTCGAAGAAGGCATCCACCGGGGCTTTTTCCGTGAGGCGGGCGATCTCTTCGACGTTTTTCTGTTCGAGTTTTTTCAAATCCGGTTTTTCCAGATGCTCGAACATGACGCGGTCCCAACCATGCCACTCGGGAAATTCCAGTTTGCCTTCGCAGGCGATACGTTCTTGTTCGATTTTTCGGCGGATCTCCTTGTCTTTGAGCTTGGTCTTGATGTCGCTGGAGTTCTTGATCGCTTCCCAAGTCGGCAGGCCGTTGAAGAGAAAGCAGTCGTCGAAATCGAAGCGGCGGATATGTTGATAGGGAATCACGACTCCGTGAATATCCTGACCGCGTTGCTGCGCCTCTTCCATATATTGGATCGACTTCATCCCCGCGGCCTTCGCGCCGGGGCGAACACGAAACTCGTTGCCGATCTGCAGACCGTGGATTTTCGTCAGCATCTCCGGCACGCCGGATTCCGGCTGCAGCAGCATCTGAAAGCCGTTAAACTGGAAACAGCCGTTGTATTCGTCGGTGACGTTGGCAAGCTCGACGATTTCCTGGTGCGTGGCGAACGTGCTCGGCGTGCCGGCATGGATCGCCGGTCCGCCGCGCGGGCTGGTGGAAAATCCGATGGCGCCGAGCTCCATGCCCTCGCGCACCATTTTTTTCATGGTGTCGAGCTCTTCGGGTGTCGCTTCGCGGCTGTAGGCGGCTTCACCCATGACCGTCAACCGAACCGGCGAGTGAGGCATCAGCGGCAGACAGTTGATGGCGACTTTGCCTTCGAGATAGTTCAGATATTCGCCGAAGGTGTTCCATCGCCAATCTTTATCGTCGACGTATTTATCCAAGACGCGCCGCAGATATTGCACGAGAACCTGGCGCGGCTCGGGTTTCGGCGGCACCGGTGCGCATGAAGCGCCACAATCGCCGATGACGATGCTCGTCACGCCATAGTTGACCACGGGGTTGCCGTTCGGATACTGCACAACGAAGGCGTCCATGTGCGTGTGCGAGTCGATAAATCCCGGCGCGACCACATGTCCCTTGGCGTCGATTTCTTTTTTTCCCGAGCCTAAATTTTTTCCGATCGCCGAAATCTTATCGCCATCGACGGCTACGTCCGCGGCAAACCCGGCGCTGCCCGTGCCGTCCACCACGGTGCCGTTCTTGATCACTAGATCGTGGGCCATAATTGGATTTCCTCCCTTGGACCTCAAACTTAATTGCTTATCCCACCGAAAGTGAGGGGCTGTCAACTCTTGACGACTGAGTTTCAGGTTTTGCGTTTGAAGGTCTGGTTATTAACGCCGAGGCAAACCGTCAGCGGTGAGCAATGAGCAAGTAATTGACTCGGCAAGAATTCTAGAAGCGCTGCGCAGTTTACCCTAGAGTTCTTAATACGCCAGACGCGAGAGGTGAAACCCGGCAGCGAGACCGTGCGGCGATTACATCGCGTCTTCCGGACGTTCGTACTTCGCTTTGCCCATCCGTTCTTTGATCGTGGGAAACGCGATGGTGAAGATTGTCACTGCGATGAGTCCTAACACCGTCGGGAAGAGGAGCCACTTCGCGCCATAGGCCGCGGTCGAGATCCACAAGTAATTCTCGGCGATCTTCCCGAGAGTGAGACCGAGGACTAGCGGCGGCCTGGGCCATCCGAACTTGATCATGAAGTAACCGATAAAGCCGAAAAGCAGCGTGACAACGATGTCGGCGAGATCGTTGTTGGCTGTAAACGATCCGATGAACACGAGAAAAAGGAGAAACGGAATCAACAAGGTGCCACGGACAAAAGTCAGAGCGGCCAGATGATTCAATATCAGAAAACAAAGGCCAGCGACGATGATGTTTGATAGAATCAGCACCCACACCATTGAGAAGGTCACGTCGAGCCGCGATTTAAGCATTTCCGGACCAGGGTTCAGTCCGACGATCAACATGGCGCCGAGGAGTAATGCCATGCTGCCGCTGCCAGGGATACCGAAGGCAAGAGTTGGAATGAGATCTCCGCCGCGTGTTGCGTTGTTGGCGCAGCCGGGGCCTAACACGCCTTCCACTGCGCCTTTACCCGCGCGGGATTTGTCCTTCAGTCCCTGTACGGCGTGCGCATAAGAGATCCACTGGGCAACGTTCGCGCCTAACACCGGTAAAATACCGAAGTAGACGCCGATCAGGCTGCAACGTACGACGAGCCACCAGTGTCGAAAAGTATCCTTGCAGCCTTCTAGGACGCCAGAGAGTTTCTCCTGTTTGCCGCTGGCGATGCTGGTGCCTCTGACGGCTAGATCGACGATTTCCGGTATCGCGAACATGCCGACGACGACCGGTATGAGATCCAGACGATCCCACAGGTAAAGGCTCCCGAATGTGTAGCGCAATGATCCGGTTTGCGGATCGACGCCGATCGCTGCGAGCATCAATCCAATACCGCCCGCGAGTAATCCCTTTATGAGTGACGGGCCGGCAAGAGTACCGATGAACGTGATGCCCATGATCGCTATGATGAATAATTCCGGCGAGCCGAAGAGTAAAACGAGCGGGCGCACGATCGGGATGGACACGGCGAGAGAAAGAGCCCCTATCACCGAGCCGACGAGAGAGCTCATAATCGCAGCGCCGAGGGCCCGACCGGCCTCACCGTTTTTAGACATGGGATACCCGTCTAGAATGAGGGCGGCCGAAGATCCCTCGCCGGGAATTCCGAAAAGAATGGATGTGAGATCGCCTGTGGTTCCGGTAACGGCGAGCATGCCGAGGAGAAACGCGAACGCAGAGATAGGCTCTTTGATGGAGTAGGAAAATGGCAACATGAGCGCCAGGGTGGAAAGGCCGCCGATTCCCGGAAGTAAGCCGACCCAGAATCCGATGATGATGCCCAATAGCATGTAGCCGAATGCGGGCCACGCGACGGTTTGCCAAAACCCGCTTATGAATGCATTGAGCATATAGGACGCTTCCGACATTCGTGTCTCCTCTGCTCTCGTTCAAATCTGGGAATCTGCTCATTACCGCAGATTGTAATTGCGGTCAAACGGATTCCCAGCGAATTTCGAATTTCCAGCTGAGCCTGTTGAGGTATTTTATTGACGCGAATTTCGTTTCAGTTCCGCAGCGATCTCCGGCGATTGATTGACGACTTCTTTTCCAGTACCGCCGAATCCTCGCTGTTGACTGGCCGCGCATTCCAGCCTTTTTAGAAAAATGTCCTCCTGACATTCCGGATCTGTGAACATCCGCCAATGCGCCTCGCGCAGCAGTTTGATTCGCTCAGCCGGCAAGCCCGGTGTGGTACTGCGCGAATAACCGTTCAAGGTTCGACGGGTTCAAAAGTTCAAGAAGAAATAAGACGGATAGCGCGAGCATCTTGAACGCTTGAACATTTGAACGAGCCTAACCACGCCAATCGCGATCGTTGTGCCATGACAGCTCTCACTTTTGCCTGATCATTTCGCTAATAGTTTCTTTAGCCATTCGACAACTTCCGGCGGTTGGCTGGTGACTTCTTTGGCCAACGTTTGTAAGTCTTCGCCGCTCACCGGGTCCACGGTCCAACCCCGCTTGGCGATCTCGTCCAAGAACTCCGGATCTTTGAGCGTCTTTACATAGGCGTCGCGTAGGATCTTCGCCTGTTCCGCTGAAAGACCCGGCGTTGAAACGATCGGACGCGAACCAAACAGCCCGCTGTTGAGATAGACGGTGGCAAGCCGCCGTTTGGATTCCGGCACTTTGTATTGATCCATCAATTCCCAAATAGTTGGCACATCCGCGAGTTTGGGATGGCGCTTGCGTTCCATCTGCATCACGACCCGGACAAAACCCTTCTTCACCCAGGTCGGAAACGGCTCGCGTCCGAAAAAGGCGTCGATGGTAAAAGCGCGGCAGTGCACTTCGCCCCGTTCCATGGCGAGGTCTTGATCGGCGCCGCCCGGGTAACCGCTGATCACTTTGAAGCGCAAACCGAGAGTGTCTTCGAGCACGCGCGGAATATCGTATCCGCTGCTGCCAACGCCGGTCGCCGAACAACGCGGCGGCTCACTGGCATTGCGGATATCGTCCAGAGTTTTATACGGCGCATCCGTGCGCATGAAGAGCAGAAAACCGCTGCGCTCCGGCGTGCCGATCCAGGTAAATTTATTCCAATCGTATTTCACCTCGCTGCGGCCGATCAGTTGGGCGAAGTACAACGCCCCGCCAATGGTGCCCATGGTCAGTCCGTCTTGCTTGGCGATGTTGTAAATGTAGTTGGCGGCAATCATGCCGCCGGCACCGGGCATGTTCTGCACGAGAAAGTTCGGATTACCGGGAATATACTTGCCCAGGTAGCGGGTGTAGGTGCGCGCCCACTGATCGTGAGAGTCGCCGGCTTGATAACCGACGATGACGCGGATGGTTTTGCCTTGGTAGTAATTCCCTTGCGCGAATAATGGTTCAAGGTTCCAGGCGTTCAAAAGTTCAAAAATTAGCAATGTGATTAGCGAGAGGACCTTGAACTTTAAAACCTTAGAACTTGTGAAGCGGGAGAGGAGCGCATTATGAAAATCATGCTTCACGGAGCACCTCACTTTGTTGGCAGGTTAGAGGTCAAAGATCATTCGAGCGAAAGTTCGGAATGCGGTCAATTCCCGAGCACCCACTTCATCCGCTCGATCACTTCTTTCGGTTGGGCGATGACATCTTTCGCGAGGGACTCTAGTTCGGCGCCAGTGAGCGGATCGACATCCCAGCCGCGTTTAGCCGCCTCAGCTAGAAGTTCCGGGTCGTTCATGGTCTTGGCGTAGGCATCGCGCAGAATTTTCGTGCGCTCGCCCGACAAGCGCGGCGGGGCGGCGACGGGCCGGCCGAGAGTCGTCGCTGTTAGGACTACTTTTGCCAAACGGCGGCCCGCTTCGGGCGTCTTATACTGCTGCATCAATTCCGTTAGCGTCGGCGTGTCCTTCAACCGCTCATCGCGTTTTGCGCCGGTTTGGACGACGGCGCGGATGAATCCGGACTTGTGCCAGCGTTTGTAGGGCTCGCGTCCGAAGTAGGTTCCGCTCAGCGGCGACCAGCAGATCACTTCGTTTCTCTCGATGGCGAGGTCAATTTCGGAGCCGCCTTGATAACCGGTGACAACGGTCGTCTTGATGCCGAGCGTGTCCTCGAGCAGACGGGGAAAATAATGAGCCGTGGTGCCGGGGCCGGTGCTGCCGCATTTGGGCGGATCCTTGGCGTTGCGCAGATCGTCGATCGATTTAAACGGCGAGTCGGCGCGTATGAAATGGACGACGTCATTTTTCTCCGGCGAGCCGATCCAGGTAAATTTGCTCCAATCGAATTTGATTTCCGGGCGGCCGACGAGCTGTTCGAAGTAGGCCGCGGGATTGAAAGCGCCCATAGTCAAGCCATCGGGCTGGGCGAGACCGTAGACAAAATTCGCCGCGATTACGCCGCCCGCACCCGGCATATTTTGCACGATCACCGTCGGGTGGCCGGGAAGATGTTTGCCGATGTGCTGCGCCATCAGGCGCGCCCATTGATCGTAGCCGCCGCCTGGCGCCGAACCGACAATGACTTTAACGGTTTTACCTTGATAGAAATTCGCTTGCGCGAATACCGGTTCAAGGTTCAAAGGGTTCAAGAGTTCAAGGGTCAGAACGGAGAAGAGTCCGAGAACCTTGAACCCTTGAACTTTTGAACTCTTGAACGGCTTGGCATTTTTTATTCCCGCCCGAGCACCCACTTCATGCGCTCGATGATCTCGCGCGGCTGGGTGATGACTTCCTTTGATAACTTTTGCAGCTCTTCGCCTTTGGTTGGATCGACTTCCCATCCCTGTTTAGCGGCGTCAGCGAGCAATTCCGGATCGGCGATGGCTTTGGCATAGGCATCGCGCAAAATCTTCACGCGGTCGGCGGGCGTGCCCGGCGCGGCGCCGATGGGCCGCCCGAGGGTGGCGGCCGTTAAAATTACTTTTGCCAGTCGGTGACCCGCCTCGGAAGTTTTATATTGTTGCATGAGCTCGTTCAGCGTTGGCGTGTCCTTCAGGCGCGGGTCGCGCTTCGCCCCGGTTTGCATCAGGACGCGCACGTAGCCGGACTTGTGCCAACGCCGATAAGGTTCGCGGCCAAAATAGGTCGCGAGCAGCGGCGACCAGCAAAAGACTTCGCCGCGCTCGATGGCCAATTCGATATCGGGGGCGCCGGGGTAGCCGCTGACGATCTGGGTTTTGATGCCGAGCGTTTCTTCGAGCAGCCGCGGAATATAGTGGCCGGTGGAGCCGGTGCCGGTGCTGCCGCATTTGGCTGGTTCCTTGGCGTTGCGCAGATCTTCGATGGTCTTGAAAGGGGTGTCGGCGCGCATGTAGTAGACGACGTCGTTTTTTTCCGGCGAGCCGATCCAGTTGAATTTACCCCAGTCGAATTTCACTTCGGATCGGCCCACCAGTTGATCGAAATAAAGCGCGGGATTGACGGCGCCGAGGGTCAAGCCATCGGGCTTGGCGACGCCGTACACATAGTTGGCGCCGATGATGTTCCCGGCTCCCGGCATGTTTTGCACGACGATCGATGGGTGCCCTGGAATATACTTGACGATGTGACGCGCCGTGAGCCGCGCCCAGAGATCGTAGCCGCCCCCGACGGTGGAAGCGACGACCATGGTGATGGTTTTGCCCTGATAGAAGGGCGTCTGGGCAGACGCCCGCTCAAGGTTCAATGGGTTAAAAAGTTCAAGGATTAGAGCCAAGATGAGTCCGAGAACATTGAACCCTTGAACTTTTGAACTTCTCAACTGAGTTTTCATAGTTAATTCCCGAGCACCCATTTCATCCGTTCGATGACTTCCTTCGGTTGCGCGATGACTTCCTTGGCAAGTTGTTCCATCTCCTCGCCGGTCAGCGGATCGATATCCCACCGCTGCCTTTTGGTTTCAGCGACCAGCTCCGGGTCTTTCAGCGTCTTGAGATAAGCTTCGCGAAGAAGCTTGAGCCGGTCCGGCGGTATTCCAGGGGTGACGGCGATGGGGCGGCCGAGGGTCGCGGCGACTAAGATTACACGCGTAAGGCGCTTGCCCGCTTCCGGTGTTTTGTATTGATCCATCAGCTCGTAGATGGTTGGCACGTCCGCTAAACGCGAATCGCGTTTGCGGTTGGTCTGGAGGAGTACGCGGACAAAGCCTTTTTTTTGCCAGGAAATATACGGCTCCCGGCCGAAAAAAGTCGCCACCAAGGGCGACCAACAATGAACTTCGCCGCGCTCGACCGCCAAATCGATCTCCGAGCCGCCGGGGTAGCCGCTGACAATGGTGTGTTTGGTGCCCAACACCTCATCGAGGAGACGCGGGATGTAAAATCCAGTCGTGCCCGTGCCAGAACTACCGCAGCGGGGCGGCTCCTTGGCCTTGCGGATATCGTCGATGCTTCGATAGGGCGAATCGGCGCGCATGTAGTGAATGATGTCGTTCTGTTCCGGCGAGCCGATCCAGGCGATCTTGGCGAAATCGAATTTGACTTCCGGCCGGCCGACCAGTTGATCGAAATAAATCGCCGGCAGGATGGCGCCGAGGGTGAGCCCGTCCGGTTTGGCGACGTTGGAGAGATAGTTGGTCGCGACGATCGACGCAGCGCCCGGCATGTTTTGCACCAGGATCGTCGGGTTGCCCGGAATGTACTTGCCGTAGTGCCGGGCCAAGACCCGCGCCCACAGATCGTAGCCGCCACCGGTGGAAGAGCCGATCACGATCCTGATCGTCTTGCCTTGGTAAAAGTTGCTTTGCGCGTCGACGTGGGCGGTCGCGCTCAAGTAGATCACGATGAAAAAAAAGAGCGAAGCGGTGAACTTCGCTCTTTCAAGTTTCCTCAACATAGGAAATTTTCCGTTCGCAATGATCCGGCTCACATGCCGATGAGCTTTTTTACTTTTTCAACGACGTCGGGCGTCGCGGTCATGACCTCTTTCGCCAAAGAGTCGAGTTCCTCACCGGTGGCTGGGTCGATGTCGAGGCGACGCTTCTCGGCTTCCGCCAGCAGGGCTGGGTCATTGATTGCCTTATTGAACGCATCGCGGATGATCTTGACGCGGTCGGCCGGAACCCCTGGCGGCATGACGATGGGACGGCCGAACTCATCGGCGGCGACGACGACTTTCACCAACCGTCGTACATTTTCCGTCGTCTTGTATTTGTCCATCAACTCGTTAAATAACGGAACGTCTTTGATCCTCGCATCCCTTTTCGACCCGGTCTGATACAGGACGCGAACGAAGTTTTTCTTGCGCCACGTGATAAATGGCTCGCGAGCGAAAAAGGCGTTAACGGTGAACGCCCGGCACATGACCTCGCCGCGCTCGACGGCTAAGTCGATGTCCTGGCCCGCTACATAACCCGGCACGACATCGAACTTGGCGCCGACGGCGTCTTCCAGGAGTTTGGGCATGTAATAGGCGGTCGATGTGACACCGGTGGCGCCGCACTTTGGCGGCGTCGAAGCGGTGCGAATATCCTCGATGGTTTTATAAGGCGTGTCGGACCGCATGTACATCAAGCTGTTCGAGCTCACTGTGCTGCCGATCCAATTGAACTTGTTCCACTCGAACTTGGCTTCCGGACGTTTGGCGAGCTGTTCGAAATAAAGCGCCGGATAAATCGCGCCTAGGGTCAGGCCATCGGGCTTGGCAATGTTGTAAACTTGATTGGTGGCGATCAGTCCGGCGGCTCCGGCGACATTCTGAATAATAATATTTGGATTTCCCGGAATATACTTTGGCATAAACTCAGCGACGAGCCGCGGATAAAGATCATAGACATCGCCCGGCCTTGGTGCCGACGATGATCTGGATCGTCTTGCCTTGGTAAAAAGGCGCTTGAGCGTGGAGCGTAGAAGACCAAAACAGAACCAACAGTCCGAACAAAAATCTTGTCACCATGGTGTCTCCTTCTTTAGAGCGATTTGTAGCTTGCGTTTGTTATTCACCCAATAGCTTGCGCATGCGCGCGACGATCTCCGGCGGCGTCGCCATGACGTCCTTCGCCAGGGATTCCATCTCGTCCCATCTTGTATGATCGATTTCCAGCCGGCGCTTTTCGGCTTCCGCAAGGAACGCGGGATCGGCGATGGTCTTGTCGAAAGAGTCGCGCAAGATCTTCATGCGTTCCGCCGGCACGCCGGGTGCGGCGACGATCGGACGACCGAAGTCTCCCGCTGCCAGGATGACTTTGGCGAGCCGCCTGCCGTTGTCGTTGGTTTTGTACTTGTCCATCAACTCGTAGATCGTCGGCGAGTCTTTGATTCGGCCGTCGCGCTTGTTGCCGGTCTGGATCAAGACGCTGGTGAAGTTCCGCTTGCGCCATGAGATAAACGGCTCGCGCGCGAAATAAGCGGTGATCGTAAACGCCCGGCACTGAAGCTCGCCGCGCTCCACCGCGAGATCGATATCCTGACCTGACGGATAACCAGAGACGATTTCGAATTTGGTCCCGAGAGTTTCATCGATGATCTTGGGAATGTAGTAACCCGCGGAGCTGATGTCGGTGGCGCCGCATTTCGGCGCGGTGCTCGCTTTGCGCACCTCTTCGATGGATTTGTACGGCGTATCGGCGCGCATGTACAAAAGCTGGTTCGACGTCACCGTGCTGCCGATCCAGTTGAACTTCGCCCAATCGTATTTGACTTCCGATTTCTTGATTAATTGGTTGAAATAGAGCGCGGGATAAATGGCGCCGAGCGTCAATCCGTCCGGCTTGGCGACGTTGTAAACCTGGTTGGCGGCGATCAACGAACCCGCGCCGGGGACGTTTTGAACGATGATGTTCGGGCTGCCGGGAAAGTGCTTCGGCCAAAACTCCGACAGCAGGCGCGGGTAGAGATCGTAAACATCGCCGGCTTTGGTGCCGACGACGATGGTGATGGTTTTGCCCTGGTAGAAATTTGCTTGGGCGAATAGACGCGAGCTCCACCCGAAAGCAAGCAACAAGACGAGAATTAGAATCATAGTGTTTCCCCTTCCCGCCGAAAATTTGCCCGAACCATAACCCTCAAGGTTGCCGTGATGCAACAACCTCGAGGGATACCGGTGCTGCGGTTTACTTGCCGCTCAGCAATTTCTCCATACGCTGCACTACGTCGGGTGTGGCGGCCATGACCTCTTTTGCCAGCGACTCGAGTTCGCTGCCGGAAGCGGGGTCCATCTCCAGGCGCCGCTTTTCGGCGGTTGCCAGCAATGCTGGATCACTCACCGATTTGTCGAAGGCGTCGCGCAAGATCTTCAAGCGATCGGCGGGCACGCCGGGAGCTACGACGAGCGGGCGGCCAAACTCACCGGCGGCTAAAACAACCTTCGCTAAGCTTCTGCCGGCGGCATTGGTCTTGTACTTGTCCATGAGCTCATAGATCGTCGGCGCGTCTTTCAGTCTGGACTCGCGCTTCAGGCCGCTCTGCATCAAGGCGTTGACGAAACCTCGCTTGCGCCAAGAGATAAAGGGCTCGCGCGCGAAATAAGCCGTGATGGTAAAAGCGCGGCAAACGACTTCGCCCCGCTCGACGGCGAGATCGACGTCTTGGCCGGACTGATAGCCCAAGACGATGTCGAACTTCGTGCCGAGGGTTTCTTCCATCAATTTGGGTAAGTAATAACCGGTGGAAGTAATGCCGTTGGAGCCGCACTTGGGCGCCGTGGATGCGCTGCGGATGTCGTCCATCGATTTATAGGGAGCGTCGGAACGCATGTACAGCAAATGGTTCGAAGTGACCGGGTTGCCGACCCAGCCGAATTTTGTCCAGTCGAATCTCACTTCCGGCTTTTTGGTGAGTTGCTCAAAGTAGAGCGCCGGATAGATGGCGCCGATCGTCAATCCATCCGGTTTGTTCACACTGTAAACCTGATTGGCCGCGATCATCGACGCGGCGCCGGGCACGTTCTGGATGATGATGTTCGGATTGCCGGGAATGTACTTTGGCATGAACTCGGCAAGCATGCGCGGATAAAGATCGTAGGCGTCGCCCGTTTTGGTGCCGACAATGATCGTGATGGTCTTGCCCTGGTAGAACGGCGTCTGCGCTTGCGCCGAAGCTGCGGTCAGCAGAAAAACAAAGAGAAAAAGCCAGCGATTTGTCATTACTACAAAAACCTCCTGAAATTAATAATTCGTCCCGATGAATCTGCCACAACTAAAGTCTTAGTCAACTAGCTGCCGAATCTTTTGGACTCGCGCTAAGACTTCCAGCGGCTGCTGCAAAATCAGTTGGGCCTTCGTGGTTCGGTGTCTACGTGTAGAGGGGGCGGTCTATGCGCAAGATAGCTTAGTGCAAGGATGCGGCCCTCATGTGCTGTCGTCTTTTTGACCGGGAACGCCGACGATCCGTTGTTCCGCAGATTTCAGTTTCTTATTCAAGAATTTTCTTGACGCGCTTGAGTACGGCAGGGGGTTGATTCATCACTCGTTTTGCCAAGGCTTGCAGCTGCTCACCGCTGACCGGCTCCATGTCCATGCGGGTTTTTTTGGCTTCGGCGATGAGCTCCGGATTATTTATCGATTTGACGTAAGCCTCGCGCAGAATATTCACCCGGTCGACCGGCGTGCCCGGGCCCACGAGCATCGGGCGGCCAAAGTCGCCGCCGCGCAAAATCACATCGGCGACCCGGCGGCTCTCATCGGGGGTATTTTCTTTTTCGAAGATCTCGTAAATGGTCGGCACGTCGCCGATGCGCGGATCGCGCTTCTCCGCGGTTTGGACGATGTGACGATCGAAGTTTTTCTTGTGCCAACTGTCGAAGGGCTCGCGGCCAAAGTGGGGAGCGATGGTCATGCCGCGGCAAAGCACTTCGCCTTTCTCCACGGCGATGTCGATTTCGCTGCCGCCGGCGTATCCTACGACCGAATTGATTTTCACTCCGAGGGTGTCTTCGAGCACTTTGGCGATCAGGTAATCGGCGCTGGCTGTGCCACTGGCACCGCACTTGGGCGGCTCGGAGAGTTTTCTCATGTCCTGGAGGGTCTTGAAGGGGGCGTCGGCGCGCGCGTAAAGCACGATATCGCTCTTCTCCGGCGAGCCGATGTAATGCATCTTGGTGACGTCGAAGCGGACTTCTTTGCGCCCCGCGAGTTGGTCGAGATAGACGCCATAGTTTGGCATCCCGAGGGTAAGGCCGTCGGCTTTGGCGACGCCGTAAATATGGTTCATCGCGATCATCGATCCCGCGCCCGCCATGTTCTGCACTATGAAGTTAGGATTTCCCGGAATGTATAACGGCATGAAACGGGCGAGGAGCCGCGCCCAGCGATCGTAGAACCCGCCCGGCGTCAGGCCGACGACGATGCGGACGGTCTTACCTTGGTAGAAGGGTTCGTTTTGCGCTTTGACGTTGCCGGCGCCGAGAAGATTCCAAGTCAAAGCGCAGCAGAGAAAAATCTGTTTGGCGTATTTTCCCGCAATCATGGAGATCTCCTTATCCTGTCAGACTAGTCGGCGAGAACGTTTTTCACCCGGTCGATGACGTCGCGCGGTTGATTCATTAACTCTTTCATCAGCGTTTGAAGGTCTTCACCCGGTGTGTGCTCCATGTCCATTTGACTTTTTTTTGCTTCGTCGATTAGTCCGGGGTCGTGCATTGCCTTGGCGTAGGCTTCGCGAAGTATTTTTACCCGATCCGGTGGATTGCCGGGTCCAATCAACATGGGTCGGCCAAAATCGCCGCTTGCCATAATCACCCGTGCGACGCCGCGCATCACCGCGGGAGTTTTGAATTGATCCATCAGCTCGAACAATGTCGGCGCATCGCCCATGCGCGGATCGCGTTTTGGCCCGCTTTGAAGGATATGGCGGTCGAAACCTTTCTTGTGCCAGCTGTCGAAGGGCTCACGGCCGAAGTGCGGCGGGATGTCCATGCCGCGGCAGATGATCTCGCCGCGCTCGACCGCAACATCGATTTCGGCGCCGCCCTGATAGCCACTGACGGTGTTGAGTTTCGCTTTGAACGCCTCGTCCATGATTTTGGCGAGCAAATAGCCGGTGCTCGCGGTGCCCGTCGATCCGCACTTCGGCGGCTCCTTGGCCTTGATGATATCATCAAGGGTTTTGAACGGACTGTCGGCACGGAAGTAAAGCAGGGTCGGCGCTTTTTCTTGGGTGCCGATGAATTCAAACTTGCGCACGTCGAACTTGACTTCTTTGCGGCCGACTATTTGATCCAGATACAAACTGTTGATTGGCACCAGGATCGTTAAGCCGTCGGCCTTCGCAAGATTATAAACATAGTTGGCGGCAATCACCGAGCTGGCGCCGGGCATGTTCTGCACAATGAAATTAGGATTGCCGGGAATGTATTTAGGCATGTAGCGTGACAGCAAGCGCGCCCAACGGTCGTAAAAGCCGCCGGGAGTAAAACCGACGATGATGCGAACGGTCTTGCCATTGTAGAAAGGTTCGCTTTGGGCTTGGGTCAATGAGTTTGCGCAAAGCAGCCAAGCGATGACCAGGAGAGCGGGCAAAATTCTATGTATCTTGCAATTAACCATCCTCGATTTCTCCATTCTAAGTCCGATGCCAAGCTAGTCGGAGAGAATTTTCTTGACGAGATCGACGACCTCGTGCGGCTGATTCAAAAGCTCTTTGATCTGCGCTTGGAGTTCTTCGCCGGGCGTATATTCCATATCCATCTGGCCCTTTTTCGCCTCGTCGATCAAGCTTGGGTCGCGCATCGCTTTCCCGTAGGCGTCGCGCAGGGTTTTGATCCGATCCCGTGGCACGCCCGGGCCGGCCATCATCGGGCGGCCAAACTCGCCGCTGGCTAAAACGATACGCGTTAGATTGCGCATGATCGCCGGTGATTTGTGTTGGTCCAACAGTTCGAAAAGGGTCGGGACGTCGGCCAGGCGCGGATCGCGCTTGGGTCCGCCTTGAAAAATATGCCGGTCAAAGCCTTTCCTATGCCAACCGTCGAAAGGCTCGCGGCCGAAGTGCGGCGGCACGTCCATCTCGCGGCAAACCAGCTCGCCGCGTTCAACCGCGAGGTCGATCTCACTGCCGCCTTGATAGCCGGTCACGCTGATGGTCCGCGCCTTGAATGCTTCGATCAAAAGTTTCGATACGATATACGCGGTGCTGGCCGTGCCAGTGGAGCCGCATTTCGGCGGCTCCTTGGCTTGAATGATATCGGCGAGCGACTTGATCGGACTGTCGGCGCGAAAGTACATCATCGTCGGCGTCTTTTCTTGACTCCCGATGTATTCAAACTTGCGCATGTCGTACTTTACTTCTTGGCGGCCGACGATCTGGTCGAGATGCAAGCTATTGATGGGCATGACCACCGTGAGCCCGTCCGGCTTAGGCAAGTTGTAAACGTAGTTGGCGGCCACGACCGAGCTGGCGCCCGGCATATTCTGCACGACGAAGTTTGGATTGCCGGCAATATATTTGGGGATGTAACGGGAAAGCAGCCGAGCCCAGCGATCGTAAAAGCCGCCGGGCGTCGAGCCGACGATGATGCGAACTGTTCTGCCATTGTAGAAGGAATCGTTTTGGGCGCGGAGGGAAAGCGAGTTAGCGAAAAATAGCAGGGCGGTAATCAGAAAAGCTTTAAACGTCCGACGCCTGCTCAGGGTCATCGTCACGACCTCCGCGGAACAAGGTTAGGAAGGCAGTGTTAAAAAAGGCGGTGCGAGCTTGGAAGCGCGCGGACCCGCCGGGTTTGATGGTAGGTGAAGCGCCGTTTGTCGGTCTCAGAAAGTGGTTACACCTCTGCGATCCAAGTTATACCCAACCTAGCCAAGTCTGAATCGCGCCGTCAGGAAATGGCAGGTTGAGCAGTCTAACGAACAGGGAATAAAAAAAGATAAAAGCAACCACCGTTAGAGTGGCCGAGAACCAGAGTTTTTCTTTGCCGTGGAAATACATGTACGAGAAGACTATGACCGGGATCGTAATCGTAAAACCGACTAACCAACAGCCGAAGAAAAATGCGAAGAACCATGAAAAAATGTTTACGGTGCGCTTGAAGGCGACATCGGGCGCGACGGTTCGACTCATTTGGAAGTCTACCGGAGCAGCGCCGTCATCAGCTTTACTTTCGATGCCTCTCAGGTCGAAGATGACTTGAATGATGGCGAAGATAATCATCGGAATGCCGATGGCGAACGGATAGAGTCGAGCCTGCATGCGCCACTCTCGCGCCTGGT
Source organism: uncultured delta proteobacterium (assembly GCA_963755715.1). GTDB lineage: Bacteria > Desulfobacterota > Binatia > UBA9968 > UBA9968 > DP-20. Next base: position 77,662 of record CAVWLW010000059.1, on the reverse strand, counting down.
AAACGAAGACGCAGAAAAATATCAGCGCACAAAAACTAAAAATTGCCGCAGGTCTAATCTTCAAGGGATAATCCTCCCGAACCTTTCCTGGCGTTGATTGAAGGCCCCAGTTCCGGGCGCAGCGGAATCTAGCAAAGTTCTTTCCATTCGTCTATGGCGGCTTCGCACTGATCGGCGCGGTTGTTAGTTCCAACTTGGCTTCCCGCTTAGCACAGAGACGCGTGATCGGTCAATGTTTGCTCTTTCGTTGCCGGCGCGAGGTGTGATAAATGGGCGTAGTCTGTCGTTGAAATAGGGGAGCCCGATAGACGCTTTGCTTCACTAGCACTATTAAAGAACTGCTGACTATGGATTTTCGTCTGTCCGCTGAAGAAGAAGGGCTCCGTAAAGCCGTGCATGAGTTTGTCGTCACGGAGCTCATTCCGTTGGAGTCCGAATTCGCCAACGCGCCGGATATTTTTGAAGGCAGCCGTTGGCGAAGTCGGGTGAAATCGAGCCAGGATGCGGAGATCCAGCGTTATGTCGCGATGATGGAAGAACTTGAAAAAAAGGCTGCAGCCAAAGGGCTGTGGCACCTCGATGTGCCAAAAGAATATGGCGGTCTGGAAGTCAGCAACGTTGCTCTGATCGCGGTTACCGAAGAGCTGGAAAAAAGTGCCATTCCCTTCGAGCTCGGCAATCATGTCTCGAACATCCTTTATAACTGCAAAAGCGAACAGGTCGATAAATATCTTTGGCCCTGTATTCGCGGCGAGAAAACCTCGGCCTTCGGCCTCAGCGAGCCGGCTTCGGGGGCGGATCCATCGATGATGCAAACGACGGCGACACCCGATGGCGATGATTTTATCATTAATGGCACGAAGATGTTTCCGACCTTCGCCGATGTCGCCGACTTCGTGCAACTCTTTGCGCGATTGCCGGGAACCGCGGGGCGCGAAGGCGTAACCTGTTTTCTCATCGACACCGGAACGCCGGGCTACCGGATCGCGCGCAGCATTGCGACGATCGGCGGCACCGAGCCGTGCGAACTGGTGTTCGAAGATTGCCGGGTGCATAAATCGCAAGTGGTCGGCGAAGTCGGCAACGGCTGGGCGCTCAATCAGGCATGGCTCGGCGCTCGGCGCTTTCAAGTCGGTATCCGCGCCCATGGCAAGTGCCAGCGTGTGCTTCGCGTCGTGCGTGAGTTGGTGCGCCACGAGGCCAAGGACGCCGAGGAAATCGCCGGCAAGGTCGGCCATTTTCTCGGTGAAATCGAAGCGCTGCACACGTTGACTTATCTCGGCGCCTGGAAAGCCGATCAAAAAATGGACGTGCGTGCCGAGGCGGCGAATGTAAAATTATTTGCCACGGAGCTTTTGCACCGGATAACGGATTTCGCTTTGGAAATCGCCGGACCGTCGGGACTGCGCAAGAATCACACGCTGGCGCGAACCTTTCGTCATGCGCGGGCGACCCGCATCGTCGAAGGGCCTTCGGAAATTCAAAGGCATATCATTCAGCGCGCGCTCTTTCGCGAAGGAGTCGGGTCATTGGAACTGCAATGAGGCACGAGGCGTGAGGCTTGAGGCGCGAGAGGAGAAGAAATTTGGATTTCTCACGCCTCACGCCTTTCGCCTCGTGCCTGAGTTAACTCTATGGATCTCAAGCTCACTGAAGAAGAGAAGCTGATTAAGGACACGGCGGCGCAGTTTGTCGACAAGGAATTAATCGCCCGCGAAGGCGACTACTTGAGGCAGCAGGCGCCGTTTCTTCCGCCCGGTGCTCCGGCCAAACGCGATCTTGATCCCCAGGTGCAAAAAGAGTTGACGCAGCGCGCGCGCCAGGTTGGCTTGTGGACATTGGAGTTGCCGCAGAATTTTGGTGGATCGCCAACCAGCGCCGTCGCTCGTGTATTGATTCATCGTGAATTTGGCCGTTCCATCCTGCCCTTTCGACCGATTTCTATTCCGGCGTTCATATTCGCAACCCATTACGGCGAAAGACTGGCCGCTGGCACGATGTCGCTGGCGCTGGCGTTCGAAGAAGCGCACAAGACCGGCGAGTTCAGCCGACTCAAGACTCTCTATCGGCAGGAGCCCGACGGCTGTATATTGCGCGACTCTTCCATTTTTGTTTCACAACCTCGGGCTGATTTGTTCTTGTTCCCGGCGCGCGAGCAAGGCACCCAGCGTTTGGGGCTCTTTGTCATCGAGCGCGATACGCCGGGAGTGACCATCGCCGATGAAGTCGAGCTCACCACCGATGCGACGGTGGCGCGGCTCATGCTGCAGCAGTGCAAAATCCCCAATGAACAATTACACGGCTACGAATACGAAGGCGGTCGAGATCATCGCCGCCGAACAATTGAACATCGCGGCGCGGTCGTTAGGCATTGCTATGCGTTGCCTGGCCAGCAGCATCGAGCATGCGCGCAACCGCGTGACGTTTCGGCCGCCGCTTGGCCGAGCGCCAAGCGATTCAGTGGATGCTGGCGGATCTGTCGTTGGAGATCAGGACTTGCACGTGGCTGACGGTCGAAGCCGCTTGGCGGTGTGATCAAGAGCTGACCTATTTCGAAGAAGCTGCGCTGGCGAAGAAGCGAGCGGCCAAAATGGCATTCAACGCCGCCGATACGGCGATTCAAATTCACGGCGGCTACGGCGTGTGCAAGGAATTTCCCTTTGAAGGGTTTTACCGCGAGGCGCGCCTGATGCGTCTCTTGTACGGCCGGGAAGAAGAATTGGATCGGGCGGTGGGGGAGAAATTCTTGAGGCAATAGGCAACAGGCAATAGTAAGAGTTTCGGCAGTTTGCTCTTAACTATTGCCTAATGCCTGTTGCCTACTGCCTGCGACTGAAAGGAGCAACCATGCGCAGGAAGAAAGTTTGTTTTGTCGGCTACGGTTCGACGGAGTATTCGCGCAAGTCCGAAGCGTCGGCGCTTTCGTACTACGCCGATGCGATCCGCGACGCGCTGCGCCAGACGGGGCTCGACAAAAAAGAAATTCGCGGATTCTCGATTACCACCCAAGCGAGCCCTGACTACTCGCCGCATGTAGCGGAACAGTTGGGCCTGGAAGTCGATTGGGTATTGAATGGCGACTACGGTGGCGCTGGCGGCGTCATGAGCATCAGACGGGCGGCGGACGCCATCGAATGCGGCCACCTCGACCTGGCCGTCTTGGTCGGCGGCAATTCCTTCGATCGGAGCACGCCGACGCAGCGGCAATTGGAATACCAGCGCGGCAACTTCGTCGATGTGTTCGGCTTTGGCGGGCCGAATTCCTTAATGGCGCTGATTCAGCGATTGCACATGGCCAACTACGGCACCACCCTCGAACAGATCGGCAAGATCGCCATCGCGCAGCGCTTTAATGCGATCAATAATCCACAGGCGCTGTTTCGCGAGCCCATGAGCATGCAGGATTATCTCAACTCGCGGATGATTTCCGACCCGATTCGCCTGTTCGATTGCGTGATGCCTTGCTCCGGCGCGGAGTGCATTCTCCTGGCGTCCGAAGAAAAAGCCAAACAGATTACCGACAAGCTCGTTTACCTCGTGACCGACGCCGAGATCTCGCACTATCAAGTGGCCAACATGTTGCCCGACAAAACGACCTTCGGCCAAAAGGTTGTCGGCGAGCGAATTTTTTCCGAGATCAAGCGCGAAGACATCGACTTGTTTGAAATCTACGACGACTATCCGATCGCGGTGATGATCCAAATCGAAGATCTCGGTTACTGCAAAAAGGGCGACGGTGGAAAATTCGTCGACGCGCACGATTTGACGTATAAGGGTGATTTTCCCGTGAACACGGGCGGCGGCGAATTATCGGTCGGCCAGGCGGGCTTGGCGGGCGGCTATCTCCACATCGTCGAGGCGCTGCGCCAGTTGAGAGGCGAAGCGGAGGGGCATCAAGTGAACAAAGCCGAGCGTGCCCTGGTCACCGGGATCGGTTGGCTCAACTACGGCCGCAATCTCGGCACGACCGCGGCGCTGGTCATGGAAAGGAGAAAATAATGGCTGAAGCAAGAACGCCGCAGAAAAGTCTTCCGAAAGTCAATAAAGTCGATCAACCGTTCTGGGAAGGCGCTGCCGGCGGCAAGCTTTTGCTGCAAAAGTGCAAGAGCTGCGGCAAGGTGCAATTTTTCCCGCGCGTCGCCTGCGTCGATTGTTTCGGCGAGCTCGACTGGATCGAGTCCAAAGGCACCGGCAAAGTGCACACCTTCACTTTGGTCCGCGTGCCGCGCAATCCGGCGTTCAAAGACGAGACGCCGATTTACTATATCAATGTAATTTTAGACGAAGGCGTGATCATCGAAAGCAGGTTGGTCGGGGACTCGAAAGAAAAAGTAAAAATGGGCGACCGCGTCAAAGCAGTGTTCCAAGAGACGCATGACCCAAAAATTAAACTGCCGTGCTTTGAGTTGGCCGGGTGATGTATAGGGGAGCGATTGAATTTGTTCTTATTCCCTCGCCCGCTTGCGGGAGAGGGAAAGGGTGAGGGTATGCCCGTTTCGCAAGAATTGAAAAATCGCGCCCGGGAATTGCGAAGTAACCAAACCGATGTCGAAGCCAAACTTTGGCGACGTTTACGAGACCGGCAAGTGTTTGGCGCTAAGTTCCGGCGTCAGCATCCGATCGGTTCGTATATTGTCGATTTCTGTTGCCCCACTCTGCGCTTAATTGTCGAACTCGATGGTGGACAGCACGCAGAACAAGGCGCGGCTGATCAAATCCGAACATATTTCCTGGAATCGCGCGGGTATCGCGTGTTGCGCTTTTGGAATAATCAGGTGATGACGCAATTGGACGATGTGTTGGAAGAGATTAGCAAGTGTTGTGTCGACCCTCACCCTTCCCTCTCCCTAAAAGGGCGAGGGTAAAGACAGGGAAATGAACCGCTTCCAGGTTTTTGATTTATTCCCTCTCCCGCTGGGACGGTCAGAGTGACGGAAACTCAATGCACAAAAAAATCACTGGTCTTGCTCTATGCGCTCTACTCTTTGCTCATAGCTCTCCCGCCGCCGCGCAGCAGCCGAAGAAAGTCCCGCGGATAGGGTATCTAGCGTCGGGCGACGCCAGCTAGTGAGTCCGCCCGTGCCGAGGGAATTCGGCTGGCTCTGCGCGAGCTTGGCTATATAGAAGGACAGAACATCGCCATCGAGTACCGATATGCGGAGGGGAAGCGCGATCGGCTCCCTGAGCTTGCCGCCGAGCTCGTGCGTCTCAAGGTTGATATCATCCTGGCAGCAGGAGGGGACCGGGCTGATCCGGGCGGCCAAGAATGCGACCAAGACGATTCCCATCGTTATGGCGGGCGTTGGGGCCGATCCTGTCGAGGCAGGCCTGGTTGAAAGCCTTGCCCGTCCCGGCGGCAATGTCACCGGCCTTACAAACCTTTCCAGAGAACTAGCCGGGAAGCGGCTGGAGCTGCTCAAAGAAGCGGTTCCCAAACTTGCCCGTGTCGCGGTTCTCTACGATCCGGCCAATCCGGGCAGTGTCCTCGAGGTGAAAGAGGTTCTCCCAGTCGCGGCGCGTGCGCTGGGGTTGACTATTCAGTCTTGGGAGGTACGAGCTGCGGACGATTTCGACAAGGTATTCGCTGCGCTAAATAAGCAGCGCCCGGATGGACTCTTCGTATTCGGGGAGCCCGCTAATGAATACTAACCAGAAAACGGATCGCAGCTTTGCGTTAAAGAGCCGGTTACCGTCGATGTGCTACACCAGAGGAAACTTTAGATGCCGGCGGGCTTCTTGTACTACGGGGCGGACGAATCGGACAGCTACCGGCGCGTCGCATATTACGTGGACAGAATCCTGAAGGGAGCCAAGCCTGCTGATCTGCCGGTGGAGCAGCCGACGAAGTTTGAGTTGGTGATCAATCTCAAGACGGCAAAGCAAATCGGTGTGACGATTCCGCCGGACGTGCTCGCGCGGGCGAGTCGGCTGATCAAATGACAGAGGTCAGTGATCAGAGGTTAGAGATCAAAGGTCGGAAGTCAGAAAAATTCGCTTGTCGAGTTCCCTCGCCCGCTTGCGGGAGAGGGTTAGGGTGAGGGTCAGTTACAATGGAACTGGCACGACAGAAACTGCGAGATAGAGCGCGTCAATTACGCCGTGCAACAAACTGACGTCAGAAACCAAACTTTGGTTGCGCTTACGGGCGTCGACAAATTAGTGGGGTTAAATTTCGCCGCCAGCATCCCATTGGACCGTACATAGCTCGACTTCTGTTGTCCTGATCGTGGATCTGGTTATTGAGCTTGATGGCGGACAGCACGCGGAGCATACCTGCAATCTGATCAAGCGTAGAACTGCGTTTCCTTGAAGCAGAGGGGTATCGTGTGGTTCGTTTTTGGGATCACGAAGTGCTGACATCATAGCGGACGCGAGTTCTAGAGCAAAATTAGTCAGGCTATTGAGCAACCCTCACCCTTCCCTCTCCCTAAAAGGGCGAGGGTTAAAGAAGAATGACTCCGAGCAAAGGACTCTAGTCACAAGGAGATTTCGCGTATGAAAACAAGTGCCCGACTACTGATAACGTTTGTATGTTTTCAATTCGTTTGCTCCCCGCGCTTGTGTTTCCCAATCCAAACCCCTCCGCGAGATCAAAGTTGGCTACCCCCTGGGCGGTTCTTCCAGTTACTTCTGGGTTGCGTACCGCTCGGGTTCGTTTGAAAAGCACGGCTTGAAGCTCGAACCGATTTACATCAGGGGCGGGCTGATGGGAATCCAAGCGGCGCTTTCCGGTGACCTGCCTTTACAGCTGCAAGGCGCTTCCACTGTAGTAGCCGCCTGGGCGCAAGGCGCCAAGGAGTTTCAATTTATCGGCGCAGTCGGCAACCGTCTGGATTATGTTCTGGCGGCTCATCCTTCGATTAAGAGACCGGAGGATCTCAAGGGGAAGAGAATCGGGGTCAGCCAGATCGGATCGAGCACGGATTTCATTGCGCGGGTGGCGGTGCGACGGCTTGGGCTCAATCCTGATAAAGACGTGCAGATCGTCGGCATTGGCGGACAGGGAGACCGTTGGACCGCGCTCACCACCGGACAGGTTCAAGCCAGCGTGTTTCAATCTCCGTTCACCTTAAAGGCGCGCAAAGCGGGTTACCCTACGTTTATCGATTTTTCCAAAGAAGATTTTGAATACACGGTTGCCGGACCGGTCACCATGCGGTCCTTCATCCGGGCGGAGAGAGAGACGGTCATGAACTTCATGCGCGGGCTGGCGGACGGCATGGATTATTACCGCGACGAAAAAAATAAAGACCGCGTCATCAAATTTCTCGGCGAATATTACCGATCCAACAATGCCGAAGAGCTGGAAGAAACCCGGCGGACCTACAGCCAGGTGACGCCGGGCTTGCCGCTGATTACGGTCAAAGCGCTGGAAAACGTTATCGCAAACGACAAGAACCTGTCGGGGATGAAATTGAACGCGAGCGAGTTGCTAGATTTATCTTTTCTCGAGCAACTGGCGCAGGAAAGGAAAGCTAAGGGACGGTAATAGATTAACTCGTTCAAGCCGTTCAAATCGTTCAACTCCTCGGTCCATTCGGCTCGGAGTATAGTTTTCTCACCCACGGAAGCGGGGGGAGGATCAAAGAGGGGGCTTGACCCGTTCGGCTGCGCTCAGGGCAGGGTCCGCTCAGCAATTGAACAGCTTGAACGTCTGGAACTTTAGGGACCAACAAAGAGGTAGGAGACAATGGATTACCAGACAATTCTGTTTGACGTCCGCAAACAAATTGCGTTCGTGACTTTTAATAGGCCGGAAGCCATGAATGCGATGAACCGGCAGATGACGCAAGATCTCATCGAAGCCTGCCGGCAGATCGAAGAGGACGCCGATGTGCGCATCGCGATCTTCACCGGCGCGGGTGACAAGGCATTTTCGGCCGGGATGGACTTAAAGGAGCGGGCCGCGACGGTGTTCTCGCCCATCGAGCGGCGTCAGCAGAAATTGACCAACAAGATATATACCCAGGCGCGCGCGGTGGCGGCGATCACCAAGCCTACCATCGCCGCGATCCGTGGCTATTGCGTTGGCGGCGGATTGGAATTCGCGCTGGCCTGCGATCTGCGCGTGGCGGCGGAAGATGCCAAACTGGGACTGACCGAAGTGCGGCGCGGCATCATCCCCGGCGCCGGCGGCACGCAGCGACTTGACGCGCGCGGTGGGCGTGACCAAGGCGATGGAAATGTGCCTTACCGGCGACACCGTGAGCGGCCTCGAAGCAAAATCGCTGGGCCTGGTGAACAATGCCGTTGCTTCGGCCGATGTGATTAAAGCTGCTGAAGAACTGGCCGGTCGCATACTAAAGGGCGCGCCGACGTCGGTGATGTTTATCAAAGAAGCGATCAAGAAAGGCGTCGAGCTGCCGCTCGAAGAAGGATTGCGGCTGGAAGCCGATCTCTCGTCATTGATCGGCAGCACCGAAGATGCCAAGGAAGGTCCCCGCGCGTTCGCCGAGAAACGCGCGCCGGTGTGGAAGGGAAAATAGGCAACAGGCATCAGGCAATAGGCATTAGTAGGGACGCTAGCACGCTGCGGCCTTCTTTCGGATTCGGGGCAAGGACAACAGATTACAAATCGGCCGGTCATGAAGAATAAAATCAAAATGGTCGTGCTCGTCTGCTCTAGTATCCTGGCGTGTTTTCAACGTCGCCGAGGCCCAGCAGCCGAAGAAGGTCCCTCGGATAGGGTATCTATCGTCGCGCGACCCAGCTGGTGAGTCCACCCGTTCCGAGGCAATTCGGCTGGCTCTGCGCGAGCTTGGCTACATAGAAGGACAGAACATCGCCACCGAGTACCGATATGCGGAGGGGAAGCTCGATCGGGTCCCTGAGCTTGCGGCCGAGCTGGTGCGTCTCAAGGTTGATATCATCGTGGTAGCAGGAGGGGATCGGAGATCCAGGCGGCCAAGAATGCGACCAAGACGATTCCCATCGTTATGGCGGGCGGTGGGGCCGATCCTGTCGAGGCAGGCCTGGTTGAAAGCCTTGCCCGTCCCGGCGGCAACGTCACCGGCCTTACAATCCTTTCCAGAGAACTAGGCGGGAAGCGGCTGGAGCTGCTCAAAGAAGCCGTTCCCAAACTTGCCCGTGTCGCGGTTCTCTACGATCCGGCCACTCCGGCCAGTGTACTCGAGGTGAAAGAGGTTCTCCCTGTCGCGGCGCGTGCGCTGGGGTTGACTATTCAGCCTTGGGAGGTACGAGCTGCGGACGATTTCGAGAAGGTATTTGCTGCGCTAAGCAAGCAGCGCCCGGATGGACTCTACGTGGCCGGGGGCCCGCTAATGCGTGCTAACGGAAAACGGATCGCGGGCTTTGCGTTAAAGAGCCGGTTACCGTCGACGTATGCCAACAGAGAAGCTGTGGATGCCGGCGGGCTCATGTACTACGGGGCGGACCTCGCGGACAGCTACCGGCGCGTCGCCTATCTACGTGGACAAAATCCTGAAGGGAGCCAAGCCGGCCGATCTTCCGGTCGAGCAGCCGACGAAATTCGAGTTGGTGATCAATCTCAAGACGGCGAAGCAGATCGGCTTGACGATTCCGCAGACGATGCTGTATCGGGCCGATAAAGTGATCAAGTAACCTGTAAGCGAGAAAAAGGTTTTGCCAACAATACTTCTAATCCATGGCTGGCGCTTCTTTTTCTATGCTAACGAGGCGAACGAGCCGATTCATATCCATTGTCGAAAAGCCGAGAAGGAATGTAAATATTGGCTAGACCGGGGAAACTTTGATGTGCAGGAGGCTTTTAGTTATCGAATGACCGGAAAGGACAAAAGGGATGTCAAAAGGATAATTTTTGAGTATTTTGAATATATCGAAAGGGAGTGGGACAAATTTGCGGAGAAGAAACGATGAAAAAATATCATCACGTAAAACAATGTGCGCTTTGAAAATCAGTACCTTCTGTTAACGTTGACGGCCGGGAATACGAGATTGATCTACGGCAACATTCCAAAAAGCTCGCGGCAGCAGACCAGCGCACGAAGGAAAATTTCGAGCTGTCCCCGTCGGGATATGGAATTCACTGGCCGGAGTTAGATGAAGATCTTTCTATTGATGGAATGATCAAAGCTCGGAAGGTACGCAAGGTAGGGTAAAGAAACCTTAATTGTCGGAATCGGAATCAAGACTCATGCGCGCAAGATTGCGACCCTAATTCTTATCCAATAATTCACAAAATCAGATGCAGGGAAAAGCGAATGGCAGACGAAAAAGTTCTCTACGAAGTCAAAGATAAGATCGCATGGATCACGCTCAACCGTCCCGAGTCGTTGAACGCGGTGAACCGCGACATGGTGAAAGCGGTTGTTGGATTTTGCCGCGAGGCCGAAGAAGATCCAACGGTGCAGGTCGTGATATTCAAGGCCAATGGCGAGCGGGCATTTTCCGTTGGCGGCGATATCAAGGATCGGGCGCGGCAGAATGCTATGGCCGTCGAGCAAGCGGAATCGCCGTTGGTGCAGCGGCAGGCGAAGCACTCGGGAATTCCCGGCACTCCGGCGCCGGCGATTGCGGCGATGAACAAGATCACGATTGCGCTGCTGCACGGCTACACGGTCGGCACCGGTTTATTGATGAGTTTGGCGTGCGATATCCGCATCGCGGCAGAAGGCGCACGACTTGGGGTCAGTGAAGTGCGGCTTGGTTTCATGGCGGGTTCGGGTGGAACGCAACGCCTGCCGCGGCTGGTCGGCATTCCAAAGGCATTGGAGATTTGCCTTTCCGGCGAACTTTACGACGCTGCGGAGTGTCATCGCATCGGCTTGGTGAACCAACTCGTGCCCTACGATCAATTGATTCCCGCCGGCGAGAAAATGGCGGCATCGTTTTTAAAGGGCGCGCCGCTCGCGCTGCGCTACATAAAAGAAGCGATCTATAAAGGCAGCGAGATGACTCTCGAACAGGGACTGCGGTATGAGTCCGATCTCCAGAGCATGGTGATGCAGACCGAAGACGCCAAAGAGGGACCGCGCGCCTTTGTCGAAAAACGGTCGGCGGATTGGAAAGGAAGATAGAAATTTTGGATTGCCGATTTTGGATTTTGGATTGTCGGCATAGGAATGGCAGGTCAGAATCCAATCGGTGTCCGGTGTTCTCCTATAATCGAAAATCCAAAATCTAAAATCCAAAATGGATTCTCAGATGCTCATGGGCGACGGCTTGCGGCGCAATGCTTGGAAATTTCCACTCAAGATCGCGGCTAAAGATCGGTCGGGGCAAATTACTTACGGCGAGCTAAACGCGCGCGTGAATCAGCTGGCGCACGGTCTCCTAGCGCTCGGCGTGCGCAAGGGCGACGGCGTGGCGTTGTCGGTGGGCAATCGGATCGAGCATCTGGAGATTATTTTCGCGACCGCGAAGATCGGCGCACTCGCGATTCCACTCGACGTTAAATGGAAGGCGCTCGAACTCGCGTCGGTGGTTTCAGCCTTCGAGCCGCGATTCATCATTCTTCAGGAAGACTGTGCCGGCGAATTCGCCAAGGCCAAAGAACTCAAGGATCTGGGTTTTCTCAAACCACTGTCGCTGTCGTCCGACCGAACTTATGGCGGGCTTCTCACCGGCCAGAGTTCGGATGAGCCCGACGTTGATGTGAGCGAAGACGATCCATTTGCGGTCATGCTCACGTCGGGAACCACGGGATTTCCCAAAGGCTGTCTGACGACGCAACGGACGTTTGTTTTCCACTGCATCAACAACGCCATCGAGAAGGGGCTCGGCGCGCACGATATCGCGATTCTTTCATCGCCGATCTATTTCAATGCCGGGCGCTCGTTTACGCTCGGAATCATTTACTTTGGCGGCACGATGATCTTGCACGAGCGTTTCGACGCCGAGGAAGTATTGCGGACCATCGAACGCGAGAAAGTAACCTACATTGGCGCGGTGCCGACCATGTGCGAGCGCATGCTGCACGCTTTGGAAGCGAAAAACTACGACACCGCTTCGCTGCGCTGCCTCGCGATCACGGGCGGCAAGGTTCATCCGAGCGTGCTGGAAGATTTAAAGCGGAAGATTACGCCGAATATTTACCGCACCTACGCTTCGACGGATTCAGGCCAGATGGCGATTTCGAAACCCGGCGACATGGCGAGCAAGCCCAACGCCGCCGGCCGGCCGGTCTGGTGCGTCGATCTGCGCATCGTCGATGAGGACAATCGGCCGGTAAAAGTCGGCGAGGTCGGCGAGATCATCTGTCAGAGCCCGCTGGCGACGCACGGCTATTATAAAAACCCGGAGGCGACCGACGCGTCTTTTCGCGACGGCTGGTTTTACACCGGCGATCTCGGTTACTTCGATGAGGAGGGATATCTTTTTGTCGCCGGGCGCAAAAAGGACATGGTCAAAAGCGGCGGCATCAGCATCTATCCGCTAGAGATCGAGAGCGTCATCTATAGCCATCCGGCGATTCTCGAAGCGGCGGTCATCGGCGTTCCCGATCCGCAGTGGGGTGAAGCGGTGAAAGCGGTCGTGGTTCTCAAGCCCGATGCTGCGCTCGGCGCCGAAGAGTTGCTAGCATTTTGTAAAGAACGGCTTTCCGCTTACAAGGTGCCGAAGTCGGTGGAGTTTCGGTCTTCTCTGCCGCATACCGAAGTGGGCAAAGTGAATAAGGTCAAGCTTAAGGAATTAATATTGGCCGAGATCGGGTAACAGAAAAAATCAATGAGGGTTATATCCCTCATTGTCGGTCGTATGGAACGCAGAGGAAAGGAGAACTCATTATGAAATCGGTGCGCCGGATTTTTCTAATGTTCCTTTCGAATGTGATTGTCACGGCGACTTGCGCGGTCGCCGCGGAGAGACCGTTTTATCAGGGCAAGAACGTGATCTTCCTGATTAACTTCGCGGCGGGCGGCCCGACCGACATCGAAGGCCGGATCGTGGCGCGGCACTTGGCCAAACATATTGCCGGCAACCCGGCGGTGATCGTGCAGAACATGGCGGGAGCCGGCGGCGTGACGGGCATCAATTTTCTGGGCGAAGCGGCGAAGCGCGACGCGCTTACGCTGGGTTATTTTACCGGTCCTTATAATCATCAAATGATGAAGAGCCCGTCGTTGCGCATCGATTTGATGAAAGTCCCGTTCATCGCGTCGGTGCAAGGTGTCACGGTCTGTTACATCCGCGCCGATGTTCCTCCCGGCATTAAGAAGCCGACCGATATCGCCAAAGCCGAACGTTTCCGAGCCGGCGGCTTGTCCTACGACAGCAACAAAGACTTGCGCTTTCGCTTGGCGTTCGACGTGCTCGGCGTCAAGTACGACTACGTCACCGGTTACAACAGCAGCAATGATGCCCGCCTCGCCGTGCAGCGCAACGAAATTCAATATCACGACGAAAATATTCCCGGTTACCGCGGCGTCGTCGAGCCGCAACTGGTCAAGACCGGCATTGTCACGCCGCTCTACTATCACGATCTGATCAGCCCGGAGGGAACCATGAGGAAAAGCCCCGATTATCCCGAGCTGAGCTCATTCACCGAGGTCTATACGCAGATCTTCGGCAAAGCGCCGTCTGGGATCAAATACGAAGCGCTTAAAGCGGCGAATATGGCAAGCCAGAACATGAATCGGGTGGCGTTGCTGCCGCCGAGCTCGCCGCCCGCGGCGATTGATGCGATGCGCCAGGCATTCGCTTCGCTTGCGAAAGACGAAGACTTTATCGGCGAAGCGAAAAAGGTGATGAAGTTCCAGCCACGCTTTGAGACAGGCGAGGATGGGGAAAGACTTCGTGAAAAAGTGTTGCGCGCTCCCGCCGAGGTCATCGACTTCGTACGCAAATACGTGGATGAGGCGCAAAAGTAGTGAGCATAGGACGATAAGACCGATGCGACTTGTGATCCAATCGATCGCGGTCTTGTTGCTGATCGTTTCCTCCAGTGCGCTCGCGCAGGACAAACCGAAGCTGCCGATCAGCGCGTCGTCGAAGACACTCGGCTACAGTCCGCTCTGGGTGGCGAGCAAGCTCGGTTTCTTCGATAAGCAAGGGCTCGATGTTGAACTCGTGCTCGTGAACGGCGCGGACAAGTCGACGATGGCTTTGATGGGGGGCTCTGTATACGTCTCCAGTGGGGGCGTCGACACCGTAATCGCCGCGGTCGAACAAGGGGCGGATCTCGCGACTATCGGAGGCGTGATCAACGGACTGACGCACTACATCATGGGCGGAAAAAAGTTTAAAAGCTTCGAGGATCTACGCGGCGCCAATATCGGTTCATCGGGGTTGACTTCGGGCACTGCGTTCGTGTTGCGACGCGTGTTGCGGGCGAAGGGGATGGAGTATCCAAAGGATTATAATCTGATCAACGTCGGCGGCTCGGCCCAGGCATTCTTATCTCTGACTTCGGGCCGGATCGACGCCGCGATCATCGCCGTGCCGCTCAACTACGAAGCGGCGCAGATGGGCTATCCGGTCATCGCCAAGGTCGTCGATTTCATTCCGAACTATCAGTTGACCGATGTCACAGTGAAGCGTTCCTGGGCGGAAAAGAACCGACCGCTCTTGGTGCGTTTCATGAAAGGTCTGGTGCTCGCCATGCGCTCGATGCACGACAACAAAGAGCCGACCATCGAGTTTCTCTCGAAGGAGATGAAACTCAAACCCGAGCAGGCGCGGCGCGGCTGGGAATATTACACGGAAAACAAAATCTGGAATCCCAACGGTGAGTCCAACGTGGAGGGCATCCGCACGGTGATCCAAATCTCGGCTGAACGAGGTCTGTTCAAAGGCGGCGCGCTGCCGGCGCCGGCAAAATATGTCGATCATAGCTATGTGGAGGAAGCGTTGAAAGAGTTGGGAAGAAGGCAATAGGCATGAGCAAGAAAAATCCGGTGGACGGATTCAACTCAGATATCCAACAGGAAAGGCAGCGACGAAAGAATCATGAATTTGGAACCGAGACGACGATATTTTGATCATGATGGCTTGAGATTACATTATTGGGAATGGGGCGATCCGAAGGAGGAGACTTACGTTTTCGTGCACGGCGTGCGCGATCAAGGGCGCAGTTGGGATCACTTTCTCGAGGCGTTGCTCAAGCGCGGTGTGCCGATCCAACACGCGGTGGCGCTCGATTTGCGCGGGCATGGCGATAGTGAATGGCCAACCTCGGGTCGGGGCTATCAACATGAAGATTTCCTCACCGACCTGGCCGGCTTAGTCAAGCACCTAGACAAAGAACTGTTGACGATTGTCGGTCATTCGCTCGGCGGCAGCATGTGTTTGCTTTACGCCGCGGCGTTTCCGGAAAAAGTGAAGAGCCTGGTTTTGCTGGAATCGCTCGGCCCGTTCGCCCGTGCCGACGATGAAGTCCCGGACATCATTGCCGAGCGCTTGAAAGGAAGGGATTATGTCGAGATTCCTTTTCCGCACGACTCGCTGGAATCCGCTGCCAAGTCTCTGCAGAAAACTTTTCCACTGATTCCTGATCAAGCGGCGCTGCACATGGCGCACCACGGTACGAGCTATAAAGGCGGAAGATATCGCTGGAAGCATGATCCGATCCTGCGCTACCGGACGACGACGGCGATGTCCGAGGGACAAATCGAAGCTTTCATCCGGCGCCTCAAGTGTCCGATCCTGTTTGTCTACGGCACCGAGAGCGATTTCATGAAATCGGTGCGCGGTCACCGCGCCCAGCTTTTTCCCAACGCGAAGATCGTCCCGGTCGAAGGCGCCGGCCATCACATTCCGCACGAGAAGCCGGAAGAGTTGGCGGAGATCGTCGTGCCGTTTTTGTTGAATGGGGACTAGGTCGTTCAAAACGTTCCAGCCGTTCAAATCGTTCAAGCCGTTTGGCTGTGCTGGAACTGATTGCCGACGCTGTCATTTCGAACGAAGTGAGAAATCTTTCTTGGCGAGGGTGCAGCAGACTCGGAAAGATCTCTCGCTGTGCTCGAGATGACAGGAAAATATTCAATACAGGAGGTGCTCATGTACGTATCCGCTGAAAAGATTGCCGCCATGGCAGGCGTTCGTCGCGTTCACAACCTCAATCCGGCTGCGATTCGGGTGGACAAATCGCTCGGCGATGAGGCGGGTCTAAAGAACATAGGGATTCATCTGATCTCGATCGCGCCGGGCGACAAGTCGACGGAGTTTCATGCGCATAAATATGAGGACGAGGCGATTTATGTTTTGTCGGGTCACGGCACGGAAGTGATCGGAGACGAATCGCACAAGATCGGACCCGGGGATTTCATCGGCCTCCCGGCGGGCGGGCCCGCTCATGAAACCGTCAACGACGGCACCGAGCCGCTGGTCTGTCTCGTGATCGGTCAACGGTTGCCTCAGGATGTGGTCGATTATCCGCGCAAAGGCAAACGACTGTATCGCAACGGCGGCCAACGGGACATGATGGATATCGCCAATATTGAAAAGCGTTAATCTTGGCAGCGCTATCTAGTATCTAAGGGGTTACCTCTTGCTCATCAACTGCGTTGCTTATCAAGACGGCAAGAAGGTGGCCGACGTACCCGTCGGTCAGATTCATCTGTTTATAAATGAGCCCGGCTGTTTTGTTTGGGTGGCTCTCAAGGATCCTGACGGCGCCGAGCTAGAAGCGATGCAGGCGGAATTCGGCTTGCACGATCTTGCCGTCGAGGACGCGCACCAGGGACATCAACGGCCGAAAATCGACGAGTACGGCCAATCGCTCTTCGTCGTGCTGCATATGATCGAGAACGGCAGCGAGGAGCTCAGCGTCGGCGAGGTGTGTATCTTCGTCGGCAGCAATTACGTTCTTTCGGTGCGTCAACGGGCGAAACAAGGATTTGTCGAGGTACGCAAGCGATGCGAGGAGGAGCCGGAATTGCTGCGTCACGGCTCGGCCTACGTGCTTTATGCTTTGATGGACGCGGTGGTGGACCGCTATTTTCCCGTGCTCGATGCCATATCCACGGAATTGGAAGGAGTCGAGGAGCGGATCTTTGCGAAACAGACCGAGCGGGCAAGCATCGAAGCGCTTTACTCTATCAAGCAGAAATTGATGATCCTGAGACATGCTACGGAGCCGCTGCTGGAGGCCATGAACAGGTTGCATGGCGGTCGAGTACCGCAGCTCTGCGCCAGTTTGCAGGATTATTTCAGGGACGTGTCGGACCATCTGGTGCGGCTGAACCAATCGATCGATAGTCTGCGCGACATGGTGACGACGGCGATCTCGGTCAGCTTGTCATTGATTACGCTGCAAGAAAATGAGGTGACCAAGCGCCTCGCGGCGTACGCCGCACTTGTCGCCGTGCCGACACTCATCGCGGGGATTTACGGCATGAACTTCGAGCACATGCCGGAGATACAGTGGGAGCACGGTTATCCGGTTTCGTTGATTTCCATGGCCGTGATCGATCTCTATTTGTTTTACCGCTTTCGCAAGGCCAAGTGGCTTTAACGTTATTTTTGCGTCGAGCCGCGCGCGCCGTTTGATGATTCACCTTTAGTTCTGATAGGGATCACGATAGATATTTGGAGGATGTTTATGGCGGAATTGACGACTGTTCTACAGAAGATTGACGCGGAGGCTGGTGTTGCGTGGCTGACGTTTAACCGGCCGGAAAAGAAAAATGCCATGAGCCAAAAATTCATGGCGGAGTTGATCGCGGCACTGAAGGAGTTGGCTGAGAACGACAAGATCAAATGCGTCGTGACGACCGGCTCGGGCGACTCTTATTCTTCCGGACTCGATCTTTACGATCTGCGCGATTCGTGGAAGCGCAAACGGGCCTGGGATCACGCTGGAACGACTTACGAAATCGTGCGAGTGCTGCGCAATATGCCCCAGGTTACGGTCGCCGCGGTGCGAGGTTGGTGTCTCGGCGGCGGTTTGGCGCTGATCAACGGCCACGATCTCTGCATCGCAGCGGAGTCGGCGAAGTTCGGCATGCCGGAAGTGATCCGCGGCAGCTACGGCGCGGTGGCGACCTCGACGTTGTTTCACAGCGGCATTCCGATCAAGAAGGCGTTTTACATTCAGCTCACAGGGCGGAATCTAACCGCGGCCCAAGCCGAGCGGATCGGGCTCGTCTCCGAGGTCGTGCCAGACGATCAGTTGGTGGCGAACGTCGAACAGCTGGCCAAAGAATTGGGCAGCCGTAACGCCGTGACCTTGGAAAGCGCGAAGATCGCCGCGTACATGCAGAAAGACATGGATTTTCTGACCGCGCTCAAGACAGACGATTTGGTTTCGCACCGCATGCGCTACTACACCAACCCGCTCAACGACGTGGAAGGCTATCTGCACTCGCAGAAAGGCGGCGGCACGACCGGCTATGTGAAGCCGGAGGATCGGAAGAAATAGAGTCCTGAGTAACGAGTGCTGAGTGCTGAGCAAGAAAGGCAGAACAGGCGAGACGGGCTGCTGCCATCTTCCGAAACTCAGCACTCAGGACTCAGAACTCAGCACTAATTCTCGGGAGATTTGACTATGCTGTACACGCCGTTATGTGATTTGCTGAATATCAAATATCCCATCATCCAAGCCGGCATGGGCTGGGACAAAGAAGGGTTGACGACCCCGCCGGCGCTGGTCGCCGCGGTGTCGAATGCCGGTGGCTTGGGCTGCATCGGCGGCAGTTCGATCCGACCCGAAGTCATCCGCGAACGTATCCGCGCGGTGCGGCAACTGACGGACAAGCCCTTCGGCGTCGATATCACGCTGCCGAAAATGGAAGATGTGAGAATTCCCGACCCCGACGAAGTGCACAAAGAGATCCAAGAAAAATTTCCCAAGCACGCCAAGTTCAACGATGAGTTGATTCCTAAACTCGGCTTGACGCCGCAGCCGCCGGACCGAAAGAGCTGGGTGAAAACGCCCGCGGCTACGCGCGAGCAGCTCAGGGTGATTCTTGAAGAGAAGGTGCCGATTCTGATCATCGGCTTGGGCGATACCGCCGAGGTGGTGCCCCTAGCGCACGAGCGCGGCATCAAAGTCATGGCGCTCGCCGGCGCGGTCAAGCATGCGCTCAGCCATGCGCGCAAAGGCGCCGATGTAATTATTGCCCAAGGCTATGAAGCGGGTGGCCACACCGGAACCATCGGCAACTTTCCCTTGATTCCGCAGATCGTCGACGCGGTGAGACCGAAACCCGTGGTCGCCGCCGGTGGTATTTCCGATGGGCGCGGCGTGGCGGCGGCACTGGCCTTGGGCGCGGTGGGTGTCTGGTGCGGTACGACATTCTTGGTGACGCAAGAGGGCGGTATCAATCCGATTTACAAAAAGCAGATTCTTAATGGCACTTCGGAAGACTTTGTCCGTACCGCCTACACCAGTGGCCACTTCGCGCGCCACTATCGCAGTGATGTTATCAAGGCCTGGATGAGCTCGGGGCTTGAGGCGATGCCCACGCCTTACCAGGGCAACGCGATGGACGAAGTGCGACGCGCGGCCGAAGCGGCGAATCGCGTCGATCTCTTGCATGTTCCCGGCGGACAGGTTGCCGGAATGTTGAGCGAGCAGCGCAACAACGTCCCCGCCAGGGAGATCGTCGAACGCATGGTTTCAGAAGCGGCGCAGATTCTGAACGACATGCGCAGCCGATACGTGGGAGCGTAAAATCGAGAAAGATTTCTCGCTTCCGCTCGAAATGACAGCACTATTACAAAAAGGAGATTCGAAAGAAGAGCTATGAGCGGAGAGTTTCTCAAAGGTTTTAGAGCATTGGATTTGACTGATTTGAGCGGCCAACTCTGCGGGCGGCTGCTCGCCGATTTGGGCATGGAAGTCATCAAGATCGAACCGCCCGGCGGCGACCCGGTGCGCAACCTGGCGCCCTTCGTCAAATCTGCCGACGGAAAATTACTGAGCACGACGTTCGCCCATCTGAACGCGGGCAAAGCGAGCAAGGTCCTCGACTTGGAAACCGATGCGGGACGCGCCGCGTTGCGCCAATTGGTTGAAACTGCGGACGTGGTGATCGAAAGTTTTCAGCCGGGCGAGTTGGACGCCAAAGGGCTCGGTTACAAAGATCTCGCCGCGATCAATCCGGGCATCGTGATGGCATCGATCAGCGCGTTCGGTCAAACCGGACCCAAGAAAAACTACGCGTGCAACGATCTCGTCGCACTGGCGGAAAGCGGGTTCTTATACATTTCGGGAGACCCGTCTCTGGCGCCATGCAAGCCGCCGGAAACCCAGGCCTACTATTTCGCGAGCTTGTTTGCCACGGCCGGTTTGCTCGCCGCGCTTTACCGGCGCGAGCGCACGGGCCAAGGCGATCACATCGACGCGTCGATGCAGGAGACGCTAGCGACGCAGGAGCACATCATCCGACTGTGGGCCAATGAAAAACAGGTTCTCAAGCGCGCCGGCAGCCAGCATGGCTCGGTGGCGCCGGCGAAAATTTTCCAGTGTCGCGACGGCTTCGTTTATCTTTACGTGACGCGGCAGCATTGGAAACTGTTCCTCAGCGTGTGGAAAGATCATGCGGCGGTGTTCGATGCGCCGGACTGGCTCAATAATGTCTATCGCAGAGCTCATGCCGATGAGCTCAATCCGGCGGTCGAGGCTTTCATCGGCAAATTTACCATGGCGGAGATCACCGATCTGTTGCAGGCGAAAGGTATTCCCTGCGTGCCGGTCAATACGCCGATGGGGTTTGCCAACGACGAGCACGTGCGCGGACGCGGTTTTATGGCGCCGGTGGAGCACGCCGGATTCGGCAGCACGCGGCAGCCGGCGATGCCATTTGTTATCGATGGCGCACGGCCGGCAGTGGGCAGCGTGCCGCCGCTCGATAGCTGGCGCGATAGCAGCGTGAAGCGAGTCGCACCGACCAAAACGACCTTCGCCCCGAATAGCGATAATGGTCCCCTCGACGGCATGCGCATCGTCAGCTTCGACCATGTGCTCGCCGGGCCCTACGGCACGACGATCCTCGCCGAATTGGGCGCTGACGTGTTCAAGATCGAATCGAGTAAGGGCGGCATGGATCCGTTTCGTTTTTTCGGCACCGGCGAAGATCCGAATCTTTCGCCGCGCTTTCTCGAATTCAACCGCAACAAGCGTTCTTTTACGGTCAATCTCAAACATCCCAAGGGCCAGGGTGTGCTGCATGACCTGGTCGCGAAGGCAGACGCCGTGCTCGATAACTACAGTGTCGACGTAGTCGAGCGCATCGGCTTGTCTTACGACCAACTGTGCAGAGTGAAGCCGGATATCGTCAACCTGCGCATGCCCGGCCTCGGCACCACCGGACCCAAGCGCCATTTCTCGACCGTCGGCGTGAACATTACGTCATTTACCGGGCTCACTTACATGTGGAATCATCCCGGCAATACCCATCCGCCGATCGGCTCGCAGACGGTGTTTCCGGACTACGTTTCCGGGACGTTGTGCGCGATTATTATTATTTCCGGCGTGCTTCATCGCGATCGGCACAAGAAGGGCGCGTTCATCGACCTGGCGCAATCCGAAGCGACGGCGTTCATGATCGGCGCGAATTTGATGGAAGCGGCGTCGACGGGCAAAGATCCCGAGCCGGTCGGCAATGCATCGATTGCCATCGCGCCGCATGATTGCTACCCGTGCAAAGGCGAAGACCGCTGGTGCGTGATCGCCGCCGAAAACGAAGCGCAGTGGACGGCGTTGGCTCAGCTTATTGGTGGGGGAATCGGGCAGGATCAACGTTTCAAAACCAACGCGGAGAGACTGAAAAACAGCGCAGCCCTCAATGCTATCATTGCGCAATGGACCCAAGATCAAGATGCCTTTGCCCTGCGCGATCAATTACAAAAAGCTGGTATCCCAGGCGGGGCGGTGCAAACCGGCGAGGATCTGACCAACGATCCCCAACTAAAAGAACGCGGCTTCGTAGTCGCGGTGGATAATCCGCGGCTCGGCCGCGTCGTCCTGCCGAATTTTCCTCTGCACTTCGCCAACGCGAAGCTGACACGGCGCTGGGAGTTTCCGGTGCTCGGCCGCGATACCGAAGCCGTGCTGCGCGACGTGGTCGGCTACGACGAAGCGACGATCGCCGCGCACAAGCGCGACGGGGTGCTGGAGTGAGATGGGAGTGGCGTGGAGTGGTAGAATATTGGGTGGGAAAGATTTTAGGGAGTAGAAGATGCCACTCCTAGTTCTCATGCTCGTTTACTGGTTTTGCGCAGCCTCGCCAGCTGGCGCGCAAACGAAATCGGTTGCCGATCTCGCTAACTATCGCGGCGCGGATCGAGAAGAGATGCTCAAGGCCGGGGCAAAGAAGGAAGGCAAGCTCGTCTGGTACACGAGCCTCACCGCGCATCGCGATATCGCCAACGTTTTCGAGGCGAAATATCCGGGCATCAAAGTTGAAACGTATCGCGCCGGGCCCAACGATCTGACGCGCCGGCTGATCACCGAAGCGCAGTCCAAGCGCAGCATCGCCGACTTGATCGAGACCACCCCGGCGACGCTGATGATGATGCGCGAAAACAAGATGCTCTCACCGTACTTTTCGCCGCATTTAGCGCAGTTCCCCGACGACGCGAAGGAAGAGGCCGACAAAGGAAGAGTGTTCTGGACGACGGACCGCGAGTCGATTGTCGGCTTGGGTTACAATCGCAACCTAATTCGCGCCGCCGACGTGCCGAAGAATTTTACCGAGTTAGCCAAGCCGGAATACAAAGGCAAGATCGCCGTCAGCGGCGACACCACGGGAGTGCGCTTCATCGGCGCGATGATCAAGGCCAAAGGCGAAGAGTACATCAAACAATTGCGCGGGCTGGATATTCAGATGCATATGATTTCCGGCGGCGCGATGCATGAGTTGATGGCGGCCGGTGAGATGCCGATGTCGATCTCCATCTTTCGCAATCACGTGCTTTCAGGCAAGCCGAAGGGCGCGCCGACCGAATGGATGCCGATGGATCTTAATCCGACCAACGCCGGCGGCGTTGCCCTGCCCACGGCAGCCAACAATCCATACGCGGCGCTTATGTTTATAGACTTTCTACTCAGTCCCGAAGGGCAAAAGATATTTGAAGAAAAGTTCCGCTTCGCGACCTCGACCAAGAACTATGGCTTCAAGCGCTGGTACCCGGAGAAAGGCTACACGCTCGAACAATACGAGAAAGCCGAGGACCACTGGAAGAAATTGCTCAGGGACTTGGTCCGGCGCTAAGCCATCTTATTTGACCGATGGATGTCATTCTGAGGCAACGCCGAAGAATCTGGGCTTAGAATCGGGACGAGATCCTTCGCTCTGCTCAGGATGACAGCGAGAACAAACTTGTCGCGTCGCTAGTCGTTGACAGTTTTGCTTAGAACGGAGTAGGACGAGGAAGTAATTATTCGACAATATTTTGAAGGAGGAATGGCAATGGCAAACTATCAGACTTTATTGGTCGACAACAAAGACGGCGTGACGACGGTCACGTTGAATCGTCCCGAGAAGCGCAACGCGATGAGCCCGCAGTTGCACCGGGAGATGTACGATTGCTTGAACCGATCTGCAATATGACAAGGAGACCCGCGTGATCATCATCACCGGAGCAGGGGAGAGCTTTTGCGCCGGGCAGGATTTGAAGCAGTATTTTATCGAGATGGATTCGCAACCGGAGCGCGTGCGCGACGAGGTGCGGGAGAAATCGCGCCAGTGGCGCAACGAGATCCTGCGCAAAATGCCGCAGCCGGTGATTGCCAAGATCAACGGCTGGGTATTCGGCGGCGGCTTCACGGTGGTCACCGGTTGCGATATCGCGATCGCGGCGGACGACGTGCAATTCGGTCTCTCGGAAGTCAACTTCGGTCATTTTCCCGGCGGCGAAGTGACGATCGTCTTGACCGAGCATTTACAGCCCAAGCACGGCCTCTATTATGCGCTCACGGGAAAAACCATGAACGCGAAAGAGGCTGAGCGGATCGGCTTGATTACCAAAGCGGTGCCGCGCGCGGATTTAGACAAGGAAGTGATGGACATCGCCAACAACCTGAAAGAGAAAGCGCCATCGGCGCTCAATGCCGTCAAAGAAGCGTGGTACTACACCTTCTACTCCAATCCGGACGTCGCCTACGAAATCTCCGGCTTGATTTCCGATAAGGCCAAAGCGGCGATCGGCGGGCGGCCGGGGCTGCAGCAGTTCGCGCGTAAGGAATACCGGCCGGGCCTCGGCTCGTATAAGGTTGAGGAAAAGAAGTAGAAGTATGAGTCAGAAATCAGAATTCAGAAGTCAGAATGCAAAGCGAAGGGGATTCTGAATACTGACTTCTGGCTACTGGACTTCACGGAGAAAACGAATGGATTTCAATTTGCCTGAAGAACTGCAGATGCTCAAAGACACGGTGCGCAAGTTTGTCGACAAGGAGCTCATTCCGGTCGAGATGCACACGATCGAGAATATGGAACTGAAACCAGATATCCGCGAGCGTCTGGAAAAGAAAACCAAAGAGATGGGCTTGTGGATGTTCGATGTGCCGGAAGAATACGGCGGCGGCGGATTGGGGAGCTTGGCGCAGGTGTTGGTGTGGGAAGAATTGGCGCGCACGGTGGCGTTACCCTCGCGCGGTCAGGGCATCTTTGGGCCTGAAATCCGGCCGATCCTTTACGCTTTGAACGACGAGCAGAAAAAACGCTTTTTGGATCCGATTAGAAACGGCGAGAAAAAGCTTTGCTTCATGCAGACCGAGCCGGACGCGGGCTCCGATCCGGCTTCGATGAAAACCAGGGCCGTACGCCAAGGCGACTACTATATTGTCAATGGCACCAAGCGCTTCATCACCGGCGCCGGTGAAGCCGGCTTCGGCCAACTGATGGCCGTGACCGATCCAGCTAAAGGTGCACACGGCGGTATTTCCTGCTTCATGGTGGATATGAAAACGCCGGGGCTGACGCTCGTGACCCGATATAAGACGATGATGGGCGAGGAACCTTGGCATATTACGTTTGACGACATGAAAGTCCCGGTCGAAAATCTTGTCGGTAAAGAAGGCGAAGGATTCAAGCTAGCGCAAAAATGGCTCGGCATCGGCAGGCTGAAACATGGCGCGCGCGCTTTAGGTGTTGCCGAGCGCTGCATCGAGATGGGCGCGCGCTATTCCAAAGAACGAATCACTTTCGGAAAGCCGCTGTCGGAACGGCAGGGCATTACATTCAAGCTGGCCGATTCGTACGTCGAGCTGCACGCCGCTCGTTTGATGGTCTATCAGGCGGCATGGAAGAACGACCAGAAACAAGACATTCGCAACGAAGCTTACATGGCCAAGCTGTTCGCCGACGAGATGTCATTCCGCGTCGTCGATCGCGTGCTGCAAATCCACGGTGGCATTGGTTTGACCTTGGATCTGCCACTCGCGAAATGGTTCGTCGATCAGCGCAGCCGCATGATCACCGAAGGCGCCTCCGAGGTCATGCGCATGGTGATCGCACGAGAAGTGCTGAAGAAGTACAACTGAAGTAGAAGATTCAAATCGTTCAAGCCGTTCAAGTAGTTCAATAGGTCCGGATCGGTTCGGATGCTTTGAACTACTTGAACGAGTTTAACTTCGGTTTAGTTTCCCTTCACGAACGACAGTTCCCAGCGGTTGCCGTCGGGATCGAAGACGTTGATCGAATAATTATCGCTGTCTCGGTGCGGCCGGACTTTTTCGATGTTCGCGCCGATGTCTTGCAGCGACGAAAGCGCCCTGTCTTTTTCCTGCCAGGGAATGTTCAGCGTGTGATGCGGGTCGACTTCGCGCGGTTTGATCGACGCATCGAACAGATGCACTTCGAAATTGCCGAGCCTGACGTCGACTTCCTTCACTTGTCCGGCTTTTTTCTGTTCTTCGGTCGGTTCGACCTTTTTGACGATCTGGCCGCCGATCACTTTGGTATAAAACTCCACCGCCTTGTCGAGATCCTTGGCGCTGGTGGCAAAAGTTCTGATTCCTTTGATATCGAACATGGGAGCCTCCTTGAAAAAGTAATGTCTCTAAATGTCGATTAAGATTATTGCCGGGGTGTAGAGGTTGTCAAACCATCGGATGGTCACCTGGTTTTCCGTTTGGCATGGCGTGTAGTGCGGCCCAACGACCCAAGCTCAGCGACCCGGCGCACGGGACGCAACGATTGCAAACCACGACGCCATGCCGGGTTCGCTGCAGCGCATGGTTAGGCGACTGGCTTAGTAAACACATGATGCAACGAGAAGAATCAAAGCGATAACTAAAAAGACGACCCGGATGGCATGAAGCAAATCCCAGCGCCGGCGCAAATCCCGCCAATTTGCTGGCACAGAATCTGGCTGCCAGCGGGCAACCTGGTTGTTGATGGGAACGGGCAAGAGCACGGAGTAAACACTTATGAGGGCAAAAAGCACCGTCGAGGCGAGTGCCAGCCACCACGGCGTGCTTCGGGTCGTGTGCGCAACGAAAGTCACTGCAAGGGCAAGCAGAAATGTAAGCGGATACCAGAATGGCATCACCGTGCCGAGGACCTTCGCCAATGTCTGAGCGGCTCGGATATGCACCGCGTCCTCAAGGCGGCTGATACGAGGGTGAAAAAACACCGCCACGGCAAGTTCGCTGCCGGTCAACGTCCCCGCGACCACGATAGCGGCGATCTCAAGAGCATGAATGATGTCGGGATTCATAAATTCGCATAAAGCACCACCGCAAACATAAGTCGCCTAACGTCTGGATTAAGCCCTCGCGAGGCCAAATTCGCCTTCAATGAATTGTTACGGCCTCATCTTAGCCGCGGCGTTTCCGGCATTCGACCTTAGGACTTCGGGTCGAACCCGAACACGCCAGTTCTTGGTCGCAGCGTCAGGCCTTGGCTGCGCGCCGCCCAAGCGGTGGCCTCATCGCGCGAAGTCGTTCCAACTCGGTTCAGCCGCCATCGAGCGTGGGCGCCCAAGGATAGCCGCCCATTTAACTGCGCCGTCAGCAGAGACGAGTATGGGCGGTACGTCTTCGTCGATCTCGCCGCCGAAGACGTAAACACCGGCGGCTTTCGCCTCATCAATCACAGCGTGTGCGTCGCACCATTGTCCCCCATTCGCCATCGGCACAACCATCGCCGCGCTTGGAAAAGAGATCAGGTACTTGGCCATGTGCTCCTTTGGGATTGATGGCGTCGTGAAGCCTTGCGCGGATGAACGTCAGCATCAGCCGCGCCCTCTTGCTGCGTCGGCTGCATGCAATTGTTGCGCGATCTATCAGTCAGAATATACCTTCCCGCCGCTTTGCTCTCTCGGTGTCGTCCCATGCACGGCCCGATCGATCCGGGGCCAGACCTCGTTCGCCATGAGCTCCATGGAGCGCCGGGCGAGCGCCGGATCGGCCCAGTCGTGGCCGGTGTAGAGCAGGGTGCCGAACGCGCCGACCTCGTTGCGGAATGCGAGAATCTGGTCCGCGACGCTCTCCGGGGTTCCCGCGATCACGAGACGCTCGAGGCACCGCTTCGTCGAGAGCTCGGAATCCGGCTGGTCGGGAAAGTCGCGCATCACGTCCAGCGCGCCGGCCTTCGCGAGCTTGGTTCTCATCACGTGGAAGTAGAAGCCGTGCGCGCCGTCCTCGCGATGCGCGTAGCGACGCGCCGTGGTCTCGTCATCGGCCACGAAGACGCTGCGCGCCACGCGCCAGCCGGAGGCGTCGGCTGACAGGCCCGCCGATCGCCGGCCTTCCAGGTAGCTCTCGATCTGGGCGCGGACGACGTACGCGCCGACGTAGCGTCGCCGAGATCCCGGTCCAGCCGCGAGCTCCCGCCGCGTGCGGTCCCCGGCCGTCCGGGCGGATCGAGGTGATGGCGATGGGCGGATGCGGCCTTTGCAGCGGGCGGACTGCGACGCCCACCCCGATCGTCGGATCGAGCGAGCGCTCCGTGGTGGTCCGGTAGAACTCGCCTTCGATCCGGTACGGCGGCTCTTCGCTCCAGATCCGGCACATGTGCTCGAGCGCCTCCTGGGTCTTGCGGTTGCGGTCCGAGCCCAGGTCTCCGATGCCTCCGCGTCGCCGGGAACGCCGGGCCCCACGCCGAGCACGAGCCGGCCTTGCACCAGGTGGTCGACCATCGCGACCTGCGCCGCCGCCATCGCCGGGTGGTAGTTGGCGAGCGGAAGCACGCCGGTACCGAAGGTGATCGACGGGCAAGCATCGGCCAGGCTCGCGATGAAAGCGAGGCTCGAGGTGATCGTCTCGGCCGCGTCGACGAGATGCTCGCCGATGAAGGCCTCGCGATAGCCGAGTCGATCGGCGAGCACGACCGCTTCGCGATCCTCGCGGAGAACGTCCGCATAGGGGCGGGATGGCGGGTGGACCGGCTGGATGAAGAATCCGAGCTTCAGAGGGCTCTGGATTGACAGTAGAATCGTCGTTTCAGTTTAATAGTCCGGCCTAACCAAGATTATCTGGTTCCGTATAGAACTGCATTCCTTCTGTATATTACAGTTCGCACCGCTGTCACTTGGACCGCTTTTACAATGGGGACGAGGACTTGTAAAGTGTTCTCGGATTAGACAAGCCGATAAAGACGGAAAGATGTTTCCGTATATTTGGATCCTCTGCATTCGCAGTCCAGCACCGAGCCTAAGGTATCCGCCGAGCTCCGCAGTCCGCGTCCCTAATAAACAATCGGTTAACGAGAGACAGGTGATCACAAGTGTGCCGTTAGGGACAGACTTGCCTAATTCTACTAACTCTTTTGTCGCCATCGTTTACCCACCGCTCCCGTACGGTCGTGTGAGGATTTCGAGGAAATGGCCGTCGGGGTCCTCGAAATATATGCCGCGGCCGCCGTCGTTCCGGCTGATCTCGCCGGGGCGTTTTCGGTAGGGATCGGCCCAGTACTTGAGCCCTCGATCACGGACGCGGGCGAAGATCTGGTCGAACTCTTCTTCGCTGATCAGGAAGGCGTAGTGCTGGGAGGAAATCTCGCCGTCGTTTTCGTAGAAGTCGATGGACACGTCGTTGTTGAGCGGGACGACGAGCATCGGTCCGAAGGGAGTGGCGCTTGGCAGGCCGAAGACTTCCGTGAAAAAAGTCGCCGACTTTTCCTTGTCCCGGCACCAAACGATCGTGTGATTTAGCTGTACGCTCACTTTAGGATTCTCCTTTCCGGGCCGGCGACGCATACGTTTATTATTAGTTGGGCACGTCACCGGGTAGAAATCACCATATCAGTTTCCTTACATGTGGTTAATCGAGTCTTGACGGCGGCTGTTGAGTACAAAGCAAATGCGTAGGTGCGCTCGGAATGGCAGCCGTGGTATTCCAAAAACACTCGCTGCCGCGTGGCGTCGCGCGTTCGTATTGTAAAGGGGCGCTACTGGCAAATCTCCGAAAATTACGGCAGAACATCCCTGATCGCCGCTGATTCTGTGGGTCAAATTTGCGCAACGAAATGATTTTGAAAGAGGATCGAACCTAATGAGAAAAGTCAGTGTGTTCTCCAAGGTGACTCTAACAATCTTGCTGTGCTTCGCCTTAGCATCTGTGGCCCAAGCCAAAGACGTCAATCTCGGCTGGTCGGGCATCGGCAGCTGGACCACGCTGCCGTACGTCGTCGCCAATGAAAAGGGATTTTTCGATAAGGAGGGCCTGAAGGTTCAGCTGATCACGTTTCGCGGCACGAATCTGATGCTCACCGCGCTGCTGACCGGCGACCTGGATTACGCGACGATTCTTCCGTTCTTGACCGGCGCGGCGGCGCGCGGGTTGCCTGTGAGGATATTGGCGGCGGTTACAAAGAACAGCTCTTATTTCATGGTTGCGCGGCCGGAAATCGACAACGTCAAAGCATTGCGCGGCAAGAAAATCGGCATCAATTCCTTCGGCAGCTCGGCGGACTACGCGGCTTATGCCGCGCTAAGCCGGAGCGGCATGGATCCAAATAAAGATCTCACGATCCTCGCGATCGGGGGCGGTACTCCCGAGCGCTTGGCGGCAGTGGTCAGCGGCAGCGTGGACGCTACTGTTATCACCAGCCCGGCGGAGTACGCGGCGGAAAAGCAGGGGCTGCGCATAGTCATGTCGGCTCAGGAGCTGGGTCAGTTTGTGCGCATTCCGATCACCGGCATCGGCGCGACGCAGAAAAAAATGGAAAAAGACCCCGACGAAATCGTCCGGCTCTTGCGCGCACTCAGGCTGTCGACGCTGTATCTGCTGCAAAATCCTGAATACAGTGTCGCCCTGTTTCAAAAAATCATGCGCGTGGAGCCGGCGCTGGCGGACAAACTGTTCAAGCTCTATCGCGATCAATATAATCCTGAATTGACTCTTCCCGATTCCGTGATCGACGACCTGCTGGCCGTCGGCACTTTCAGGCTGAAGGAAAAACCGAAAGCCGCGCTCAGCCAACAGGCGGTGCGCGATTGGAGCTTTGCGGAAAAGGCGAAGCGTTAGTGTTAAGACCTCCGCTAGAATCAGAGAGGTTCAAGTTTTTTGACTGAGGTCGATTCCACGTTCGTCATTCCGGCGTATGCCGGAATCTAGGCGGTGTTTTGGACTTCACCGAAATGAACTGGATGCCGGCGTTCGCCGGCATGACGGATTCTGATTTCCGCCGAAGGCCAGAGGGATTCGACTGATTCCCGAGCAAGTATGATCGCCGCCGATGATTACGCCGCCGCTTTCAAGCCAAGAATCTTCGCCGGGTTGTCGCAGCTCACGGTTTTGATCTCTTCTTTGCTCAAGCCGAACGCTTCCATATAGGCGCGCATTTGCCTGACGCCTTCCACCGAGTTGGGAAAGAGCGGTTCGCCGCAATCGCTGGAGAGCGTTACCTGTTCTACGCCGATGCTGCGGATCGCCTTGTACATGTCGAAGGGATCGACGCCGAGCAGCGGCGAAAGCTCGTCGTAAGTGAAGTTGAGATACATGCCGGCTTTGCCGAGCTCGGTCATCTGCGGGATGCTCAAGTTTACAAATGGGCTAAAGGGGTGATCGATCACAGCCTTTTTGTGGCCGATTTTTGGCACTCTTCGGCCAACGCATAGATTTCCGGGTGGGTCGCGTGGCCGAAAAACAACGGGACGTCGCGATCGTGCAAAACTTGGATGATCTCTTTTATTTCTTGTTTGAGTTTGCCGTGTTCATCCAAAAGATATTGGCCGACCTTGAGCGCTTCGTCCCAGCTTAATGCCGGTGTCAATTCACCACGTCCGGCAGTTGGGTCCCACCAAGATTTGCGGCCGCCGATCTGGCTCAGCGTATTCGCGTGCATCGCCACCGGCATCCAGACCGCGTTGATGCCGCCATCGAGCTGCTCGCGGATTTTCGCTGCCGACGGGGGAGCCGCGCGGTTGGCGACGTTGCAGCCGGACCAGCACAGAATCGGCTCGACTTTTTCTTCGTCGCACCAACGGTGCAGCGCTTCGCGCACGTTCTTCACCGATTCGGCGCGTTGCTTGCCGGCTATGGATTTATAAAGTATGCCGCGCATGCCGTTCTTCGACGCGAGCTTCGCCACTGAGAGCGCGTCCTGATGCGCCGCGTCGGCGTGACAATGGATGTCGATGGCGCCCTGGACGCCGCTAATCGCGGGCGGGTATTGAACGCCGCCTTGATAGGCGCGGCGGATTTCATAAGACTTGATGTAACGGGACTGAGTTGTGGAGTTTTCGCTCATGGATATCTCGCTTTCTAATTCAGCTGATTGGCTATCTCCTCGACGCGTTAACACCGTCACCGATGTGTGTCAATTGACGGTGCATGTCGCCGGCGGATTAAAATCGCTTTCGGATTCCGGGACTACTGCTCCATTAAAATCTTGACCCGCTCTACGATCTCCGGCGGCTGGGCCATGACGACTTTTGCCAACGCTTCCAGCTCTTCGCCCGTGGACGGCGTGATATCGAAGTTCTTTCGTTTCGCTTCCGCCAGGAGCTCCGGGTCTTTCATGGTTTTGAGAAACGCTTCGCGGAAAATTTTCAGGCGATCCGCGGGAATGCCCGGCGGCGCGACAATAGGGCGGCCGAAATCAGTTGCGGCAAGCACCATCGGGACCATGCGCCGATCTGCTTCAGCCGTCTTGTGCTCGTCCATCAGTTCGCGCAGGGTCGGCACGTCAGCCAAACGCGGATCTCGGGTCTGGCCGGTTTGCATCAGGATGCGCGCGAAGTTTTTTTTGCGCCACGTGTGGTACGGTTCGCGCGAATGATAGGCCTGAATCGTAAAAGCGCGGCAATGAAGCTCGCCGCGCTCGACGGCGAGATCGATCTCGCCGCCGCCCTGGTATCCCGCGACTATGGTAAATTTCGTTCCCAACGTCTCTTCGAGCAGCTTGGGCATGTAACTGCCTGAAGTTCCCGCTCCCGTCGAGCCGCACTTGGGCGGTTCCTTGGCTTTTCGCACGTCGGCCAAGGTTTTGTAAGGCAGATCGGCGCGCATATAGAGAAGATAATCGGACTTGTCGGAGCTGCCGATCCAGCCGAACTTTGCCCAGTCGTATCTCACTTCTTTTTGCTTCATGAGCTGGTTGAAATAAATCGACGGCTGAATCGCGCCGATGGTCAGGCCGTCGGGCTTGGAAACGTTGTAGACATAGTTCGCGCCAATGATCGATCCCGCGCCGGTCATATTTTGCACGATGAAATTCGGGTTACCCGGGATATGCTTGCCCATGAACTGCGCCATCAGCCGCGCGTAGAGATCGTAGGCGCTGCCAGCGCTGGCCGCGGCCAACACGGTAATTGTCTTGCCCTGATAGAAAGAACTTTGCGCCTCGGCTTCGGCTGTCCAGAGAACTAGTGTCAAAATCAGCAGATGGGGTTTCATAAATGCTTTGTCTTTCAGTTCAAAGCGTAGAGGCGTCGGTGATTCCCGCGTGACATCGCTTTCGGTTTTTTTGCAACAATCGAATTTCGCTTAACACTGGTGATCCCGGAGTGTCAATCGGGTGTGTTCCCTGGATTTGCTGGCGCCGCATCTATTGTCAGCCATATTCATATCATCCTGATCAGCCTTTGGTGTGAATCAGATAGGGGCAAACCTTAACAGGTTGGCTGTCACGGCAAGAAAATCGCGGTTGGTTAAAGAATTAGCGTGTCCGTCCTGCAATGGCTACCATCCCGCATTCGAGCCGATCATCAGATGATCCTCGCCGATGAATTCCGCTAAGTAGGGAATGTCTTCGTCGGCTTCGCAGCAGACGTAGATGCGGTAGTCGCGGAAAGGTTCTCGCGCGAGGCGTGCTTTCAGCGCGTTGGGAAAGAACCGCCGCGGGCGCGCGGAGCGTGCTTAGCTTTTTGGCTTCTATCAGGTATCTGTTGTCTCTATTCAGGGGCTAACAAGCGGGCGCGCGGTCAGGAGTAGTTTCGTCGTTATCAGACATTTACCTGGATTTGTTCTACGCGTCCTGGTCACCGTGCGTGCGAATTCTCTCACAGCTCCCAGGACAAGGCCTGTCTATTATGCAGGATGAGGCCCCTGCGTTCCTGTCCCTTCGAGAACCGCTTCGCGCCACTCCCGCTTGAGGGGGAGGATAGGCGGCATCGGCGACACATCCGGCGCGTCGGTCGGCGCGGCCACCGCCTCCTTGCGCTCGGTCGCCGAACCCTTCTTCATGAATAGATTGTATATGGACCACTGGAGCCGACTTCGCCCTCCGCGGAGCGGGAAGCGACGGGCGATGGACGATGGCGCATAGAATGTCTCGTAGGCGAAGCTCTGACCCAGCCGGAGTTCGTCGCCTGACATTTGCGCCGGTCGATAGACCACGTTTGCCTGGTCGTATTTTGACCAATCAAAAGAGACGATGCGATCGGCCTTCTTCATCTCGTACCATGTTAGCGTGCCCGGATAGGGGGTGAGGACCGAATACGCGCAGGCATCGTAGTTCGCGCCGATGTTGAACCGAGCTGTCTCCTCGAAGACGGAGCCGTCGTCGCCGTCGAAGCCGAACATGAAAAGGCCGAAGACCATGATCCCGTACGAGTGCACCTTCTCTACGAGGGAGACGAAGGTCTCGGGGCGGTTCACGTGCTTGTGTACACTCGTCAAGGTGGAACGCGTGATTGATTCGAAACCGATGCTCAGCAAGGTGCAGCCGCTCTCGGCGGCGAGCTCTAGCATCCGGTCGTCTTGCGCGAGCTTTGAGGTAACGCCCGCCTGCCAATGAATTCCACGACCCTTGAGCGCGCGCATGACTTCCTTCGGGCGCTCCGCCGTGCCAAAAAAATCGGCATCGTTGATCGAGATCATGCGCGAGCCGCAGCTCTCGACTTCGCGGAGGACCTCCTCGACCGGACGGTAGCGAAACTTGAGCCCGTTCATCAGCGGCTCGGCGCAGAACGTGCAGCCTTGGTGGCAGCCGCGCGAGGTCTGCACGAACGTGCGGTTCACGTAGCGGTTCTTCTTGATCAAGTCGTACCGCGGCATCGGCAGGTTTTTCATCGGATGCAGCCGGTCCGATTTGTAAGTGCCGCGCATCTCGCCCCGCTCCAGATCGTCGAGGAGCTTATCCAGCACAAGCTCCACCTCACCGATTACTACGGCGTCGCAGTGCTTGAGCGCCTCCTGCGGCATGAAGCTCGGGTGCACGCCTCCCATGACAACCGGCACCCCGCGAGCGCGAAATGCATCGGCGATCTCGTAGCCGCGGTTCACGTAGCAAGTCATGGCGGAGATGCCAACGAGATCTGTCTCGAGATCGTAGTCGATCGACTCGATGTTTTCATCGGTCAAGACGACCTCGTAACGGTCGCGCGGGATGGCGCCGGCGACGGCGAGCAAGCCCGCGAGCGGCGAGTACAGCGCTCGATTCAGGTACAATGGCCGCGTGGTCAGTGAATCGGTCTTTGGATTGATGAGATGGATGATCCGGTGACGCATACTGGTAACTTTTCCGTGCGCTCGCGCCAGTAACTCGCCTTGCTAGGAAGTGTCTCGTTCGGTGTGAGTGTGCAAGACAACTACCCCTGAATATCCGATATTAAGCGATTATGTCAACCTGTTCTCGGCTTAGTTGTGCAAATCTTTGGGAGCGCCCCGTGGGGTCTGGCAAAAGTTTGAGACTGCAAATAGACGCTGAATGTGGTTCGTTCATTTTTTACAGCGAGTAAAACTGCTTGGGGTTGTGAATCAGAATTTTCTCAACCAATTCTGCCGAAAGATCTTCGCGCGATTTCATTGTCTGGACCCAGTGCTTTCTCCTCGGCCGGATCGTTGTAACCGTAGTCGGAGCCGATCATCAGGTGATCGTCGCCGATGAATTCCGCTAGATAGGGAATATCTTCGTCGGCTTCGCAGGCGGTTAGCCTTGATTGCAGGCGGATGAAGTCTTGCATGATTATAGAATTGGTAAAAACTCACCGATCGTTATCAAACGTTGACAGCGACAGGGAACGGGCGTTATAGGACAGAAGATATTTCTCAACAAATCCGGAGGATAATTTATGATTGCCGGTCATGCAGTGGCTCAATGTCTTCGCAACGAGGGTGTACGGCATGTATTCTGCGTACCGGGTGAAAGCTATGTCGCTGTTCTGGACGGACTCTACGACACGCCGGAAATTCGCCTGATTACCAATCGCCAGGAAGGCGGCGCTTGTTTTATGGCGGAGGGCTATGCCAAAGCGACACGCATGCCGGGCGTCTGTCTCGTTACCCGCGGTCCCGGCGCCACCAATGCGAGTATCGCGGTCCATAGCGCAAAATACGATTCGGTGCCGCTGGTGCTGCTCGTCGGACAAGTCGGTCGGGCGGCGCGCGGCCGGGAAGCGGGCCAAGAAATCGACTACACGCATTTTTTTGGCACCATCGCCAAATGGGTCATCGAGATCAACGACGCGCGGCAAGTTCCGCGCATCATGGCGCGGGCGTTTCACATCGCGCGCAGCGGCCGGCCGGGACCGGTCGTCGTGTCGTTGCCGCGCGACATGCTCGAAGAAGACGCGAAGATTGCGATGATCGATCCGTATCCAATGGTACGATCCGATCCCGATCCTAAATCGATCGAGCAGATCGTCGAACGCATTAACGCGGCGAAAAAGCCGGTGTTGATCGCCGGGTCGGGAACGCAATATTCCAACGCGCGGCAGGAGTTGATCGATTTCTCTGAAAAGTTTCAGGTTCCCGTACTCACTTCTTACAAGCGCCAGGATGCTTTTCCCAACAACCATCCGAACTATATCGGCAACCTGGCGAACGCCAACAAACACACGCGCAATTTGGTTTCCGATGAAGCCGATTTGGTGGTGGTGATCGGCAGCCGGCTCAACCAACAGACCACCGCTAGTTTTGCTTTTCCCAAACCCGGACAGCCGTTCATTCAAATTTATCCAGACGAAGAAGCAATCGGCCAGAACTTGCGCCCCGATGTCGGTATCGTTGCCGACGCCAAAACGGCGCTGGCCGCCGCGCTCAAATTTCAAGGTCCGAGACCGAACGAGAGCCGTGCGGGTTGGGTCGCGGAACATCATGCCGCGCAAAAACGCTACGCCACTCCATCCGAGCGTCCGACCCGGCGCGTGTCGATGGAGCGGGTGATGGCGGATCTCAAGGCGGCGTTGCCGCGGGACGCGATCACGACGACGGACGCCGGCAGCTTCGGCCAGTGGCACCAGCGCTATTTAGAATTCGATTACGCGGACTCCTATATCTCACCGAGTCTGGGATGCATGGGACCGGGCGTCCCGTCCGCGGTGGCGGCAAAGCTGGCGCATCCAGGGAGAATGGTCGTGTCTCACTGCGGCGATGGTGGATTTCTCATGACCGGGCAAGAAATGGCGACGGCAAAACAGTTCGGCGCCGACATCATCACGATTGTCTATAACAACGAAGGATACAACTCGATCCGCATGCACCAAGTAGCGCAATATCCCGGGCGTCCCTCCGGCAACGACTTGATGAATCCCGATTTCGCCGCACTCGGCTCGGCGTACGGCGCGTTGGGTTTGAAGGTAAATCGCGACGACGAATTCTTGCCGGCTCTGAAACAGGCAATGAGCGCGAACCGATCGGCCTTGATCGAGGTGTCGACCGACCTTGAATACGTTACGCCAACGGCGACACTGACGGAACTCGCCGGTAAGCCGCTGCAAGGCGGCGATTAGTGTGGCGTCTCGAAGTTTGAAAGGGGGATTTTTCTCAGTGCGATTCTTACCCCTCTTTCCAAGAGGGGAAGGGGAGATTTTTCGGACGGAACGATCCGGGAATTACAAAGTCAGCTTCTGGGACAGAACACTGATGTTCTTTAACAAGTCGAACGTCGATCGTCATTCCGGGCAAGCGGGGCCGCGACCCGGAATCCAGGAAATTCAAATACGTCTGGATACCGGCTTTCGCCGGTATGACGGAGAAGAGGCGTATGAGATATTCACCGAACTTCGGATCCAGATCACTAGATCGAATAGGCGCGCCCAAGTAATGCTTAGGATTTTGCACCAGAATTTTTTCTAACAGAGCAGCTGAAAGATCCTCTCGCGCTTTCATCGTCTCGACCAGGGCCTTTTCTTCTGCGGGATCGTTGTGGCCATAGTCCGAGCCGATCATCAGGTGGTCCTCGCCGACGTATTCTGCCAGGTAGGGGATGTCTTCGTCGGCTTCACAGGCAATGTAGATTCGATAATCGCGGAACAGGTCTTTGCACGACGCATGTTTCCAGCGCGCGGTGGGAAAGGACGGGCGCGGGCGCGCCGAGCGCTTTAAGTGATGATACAAGAACGGCACCCAACTGGCGGAGACCTCGAGAAAGCCGAATTTCAAGCCGGGAAATTTTTCGGGAATCTCGCTGGCCACGAGATCGCGAAAACCGATGAGCGGCGGCAGATGCGACGCCGCGAAAGTTCCGTTCAATTCGAGATCGAAGAAATCCAGTAAATGGCGGCAACTCTGACCGGTGTGGACACAGACCGGCAGGCCGAGCTTTTCGGCTTCGGCGTAGATCGGAAAAAAGTGCGGATTGTTCAGAGTGAGAGCGCCGACGATGCCGCTGAAAAATATTCCTACGGCGCCGTTCAGTTTGGCCTCGTGCATCTGCTTGATGGATTCATCAACGCTGTGCAGCGGCAGGACGGCAACCCAACGAAGCCGCGCGCGTGACTTGGCAAACACCTGCGCCAGGTATTGGTTATAAGCGGCGCATAGCGCAACCTGCAATTCAACGTCGTCGGTGACGTGAATTAAAAACAACGTCGGATAAATCACCTGGACGGCGACTCCAGCCTTGTCCATGTCGGCCAAGCGCGCATCGACGTCGGTAATTTCACGGCAACCGAGGCTGATGTCTGTTCTTCCGGCTTCGCGTTTCGAAGCTGTCGGCGTGATAATACGAAATCCGCCTTTGCCTGCGGCTTTGGGAAAGATGTTGCCGTCGATGAGCCACAGAACATTGAAATCCCGGTACAGCGTGTCATCCGGCGCGGCGACCATGACCGGCCGGCGACGATACATATCCTGGTCGAATAGTCGCCACATGCCCTCCGATTCTGCAATGTGAGTGTCCGCGTCGATGATTCCGGTCATATTAGTCTCCTTCATGCCGCTCTGGGAATTTAGCGAGCAATCAAGCGTTACGTCAAGCGCCTTGCGATCGATCGTTTGTCAAAAGAGGGGCTTGATTGACAGCGTCCTAGGGCTCTCTTATGATCGCGAGAAATATTCGTATGAGGTTGCATCCTGATGGGGTTCTCCGTTGATTTCATAGCGGTGGCCGGCCGATTCCTGCTGGTCACGCTTTCTATCCTGAGTCTTCACAGTTCCGCTCCAGCGCAAAACAAAATCCGCGCGGCTTATAGTTCCATCAGCGGTATCTTTACGCCCGTATGGATTGCCACTGATGAGCGACTGTATCAGAAAAATCAGATCGACGCCGATCTCGTCTACATCGGCGGCTCTTCGGTGGCGGTCAGCGCGCTGATCGCGGGAGAAATCGATTTCATTTATGGCGGCGCCGATCCGATCGTGAGCGGTATTCTTGGCGGCGCGGATCTTACCCTCGCTGGGTTTATTTCCAATACGACGCCGATCAGTCTTTATGTCGTCCCAGGGATCGCCAGGGTCGAAGATCTCAAAGGCAAGACTGTGGCCGTGACCCGCTTGGCTTCGAGCACCGCGTATATGGCGAAGGTGTGTTTTGCTCAGTACAACATGGAGGCGGTGAAGGACGTGCCATTGATACAGTCCGGCGGCTATCCCGAGTCGGTAGCGGCGATGCAAGCCGGGCGGGTTCAAGCGGCCATGCTCGCGCCGCCGGCGACTTATCGGGCCGAAGCTCTCGGCTTTAAACGCATCTGGAACGGCGCCGGCGTGGAGTATCCATCGTTCGTCTTGGCCACCCGTCGATCGTTCGTGCGCGATTCGACGGACAAGGCACAACGGGTGTTCAACTCGGTCGCCGAAGGCGTGCACATTTTCAGAACGGACAAAGAGCGCGCGATGCGGATTATGGCCAAGTATACAAAAGTCAGCGATCGAAAGATTCTAGAGAATACTTATGCGGACAATAAAGAAGTGCACAGCCCCAATATGCGGCCGACCGCTAGCGGTGTGAAAACGATCCTGGATATCTTAGCGGCATCGAATCCTAAAGCGGCGGCGGCAAAGCCGGAGCAGTTCATCGATGTGAGTCTGTCGCGGCGTTTGGAGGAGAGCGGGGTGCTCAAGAGATTCTGATAAAAAAGGTTCGGCATGCTTTGACAGGGTCAGCATGACCGGAAGATCCTCAGTCTTTTCAAACTCCGGATCGTATCGGCCCTGAGGCTCTCGAAGGGTGAACGGCGGGTTTTGTCCTAGAAGTTCGCTATATAATTCCAGCGTCATTCTGTTCGAAATCTCCCCTTCCCCTCTTTGGCAAAGAGGGGTGAGAATCGAATGGAGAAAATTCCCCCTTTGAAAAAGGGGGACAAAGGGGGATTTGAGTTCGACTTCAGCTGTTGCCATCGTTTGGACTTTTTAAACGAACTTCGGAGCGGCCATACTACGCCATGTTATAAAATCGCTTCGCATTCTCACTGAGAATTTTTCGCTTGACCCTTTCGGCCAAATCTTTTCGTTCCCAAAATTCCGGAATATCGACGGCGAACTCTCCGGCTTGGCGTTCGTGGGGAAAGTCCGTCGGGTACATGAGATAATCTTCACCCATTTCGCGGACGACGACGTCGAGAATTTTCTCGTCGGTCTCGCAGGTGACGTAGATGTTGCCGCTCTTGAAATACTCGCTCGGCCGCTTGCTCAGCGGAAAATGTTTGCGCTTGCGGTCGATGTGAAACTTCTCGTCCAGCCGATCCATCATGTAGGGAATCCAGCCGGCGCCGGCTTCCAAGAAGCCGATGCGCAATTTCGGGAACAAATCGAAGACACCGTCGAGGACGATGCTGGTGAGTTGGATCATCTGCGCGATTGGATGCTCGAGGGTGTGGATCATCGACATGGTCTGCAGAAAATCGAAGCCCAAGCCGCGACTGACGGCGCCATGCACCGTCAGCGGCACGTTTAGCTCCTGCGCTTCTTTGTAGATCGGATGAAAGTCCCGGTGGCCGTAGCCTTTGTTGAGCATCGTGACGGCGGGCAAAAGGCCGGCGACCATGCCTTGCTCTTTGACGGCATGGCGCAGTTCCATCGCCGCTTCCTGGGGATCGTGTACGGGCAAGAGCGCCACACCTTTTAAACGAGGATCGACTTTGCAGTAACGGTCATGCAGCCAATTATTATACGTCCGGGCGACGACGCAGGCCCAATCGGGATCCTGGATCAAGCCGAGAGAAAGGCCGGCGGTGGGGTAGAGCACGGCGGCATCGATCTTCGATCCTTCGATGAATTGGATCCAGTTATCCGCCCCAGTGCGGTTAATTTTTTCCAAGCCGCGGACGAAACCGCGCGGCCAGCCGTCGAGAGAGGGGAAGATGGAAAATACACCGGAGCGTTTGTGGCCTTTGTAGGAGCCTTCGAAGTATTGTTCCAGCTCCGCATCGGTTTCCAAAACATGGCCGTCGGCGTCGATCACCGATACGCCGTTCATCATTTCAATCCTCCTAAATAAAAATAGCGGGCGCTCTTGGCATACTGAGCTTGGTTTGGCTTAACACTGCCTTAAGAGTTGTGTCAACGTTACGCCATTGCTCGACAAG
This sequence comes from uncultured delta proteobacterium, assembly GCA_963755715.1. Taxonomy (GTDB): domain Bacteria; phylum Desulfobacterota; class Binatia; order UBA9968; family UBA9968; genus DP-20. The sequence goes on along the minus strand of CAVWLW010000059.1, from coordinate 36,703 downwards.
CCGGTTCAAGCGTTTCCAAACCGGGCGGCAATTTTGACGAGTTTTTGACCCGACCGAGCCGTTTATACTATGTAAGAGGGTGATAAGGGGTCTCCATAGTAAAATGAAAAGGCGAAAGCCATTCGAGCTAAGCTAATGGCCGCCTAACCGTAAACACGTGAAATGCATGAGCCGGCATGCTGCGCCCTGACCGTGCTCTTTTAAAATCCGGCGAAGCGTATTAAGAATCAAAAAGACCTCGAAAAAATTAAGGAGAGCATGATCGTGGGAATTATTGACGCCGATACACACATAGATGAAACGGATGCTACGTGGGAATACATGGCTGGCGGCGATTCGTCGTACAAGCCAACGACCGCTTACCCGTCCAATCCGGATCCTAAATTACCGCCGGCGCGCTACTGGGTGATCGATGGCAAGCGCCAGATTCGTTTCATTCGCAGCGATAAAGATTCGGGCACGACCGTGGAGACGCGCGAGCTGCTCGATGTGAAAAAACGGCTCAAGCACATGGATGAGCTCGGCACGGACACCCAGGTGATTTATCCCACGCTTTTCTTGATGGAGGCGACGGAAAAGCCTGAGATCAACGCGGCAATGCGCCGGAGTTATAACCGCTGGTTGGGCGACCGTTGCGGCCAATCGGGTGGACGACTGCGCTGGGTTTGCATGCCGCCGCTGCAGAATATGGACGAGTCTCTGGCGGAGATCCGCTGGTCAAAAGACCATGGCGCCTGTGGCATCTTGAAAAAAGGCGATCGCGAAGCGGGTAAGTATCCGGCCGATCCTTACTTCGAGCCACTGTACGCGGAAGCGGAGAAGCTCGATCTGCCGATCTGCATTCACACCGGCTCCGGCGTGCCGGATTTCTCACCGGCGCGGGAATTCTCCCACGGCCAATTCATGCGCACGAAGGGCGCGGCGATCAACGGCGTGCTCGGGCTTATTCTTCATAGAATTCCGGCAAAGTTTCCAAAGCTTCGGTTCGGCTGCATCGAGGCAGGTTCGATGTGGGCGCCGTTCGTTGCCTACGATCTGCGTCGCCAGCAATTGCGCCAGCAGGGACGCGAGAGCACCAGCGTGCTCGGAGTCCCGCTCATCGAGGTGCCAGTCAATGTGTTCGAGGAGAATCGCATCTATATTACTTGCCAGGTCGACGAAGATCTTCCGTATATCATTAAAACTGTCGGCGAAAACAACTTGATGGTGGGCTCGGACTACACGCACCGCGATCCTTCGATGGAGCTCGAATTCCGCAAGGAACTTCAAGCTCGGGCGGACAAGGGTGATATTCCACAATCGGCCGTGCAAAAAATTCTCTACGACAACCCCAAGGCGTTTTACGGATTATAGAATATGTTGTTCGGTCGTAGTTCAATTTGGATTTTTCAATCTATCAGCGTAGGGGCAGGCCCCTGTGCCTGCCCTGGGTCGAACGGGCAACCACAGGGGGTTGCCCCTACGAATTTCAGGAGGTCATGAGATGATTGTTCTCAGTCCGGAAGGAAAGGCGCAATCCTCGGCGGCGAAAGTCGCGAGCTTGCCGCAGTTCGCGGACCTGCGCGGCAAGGTGTTGGGCCTGCTCGATAATAGCAAGCCCAACATGGACAAGCTGGCCGAGCGCTTCGCTGAACAGCTCAAGGAAAAATACGGCGTCGCCAAAGTGATTAGCCGCCGGAAGCTCACGGCCCAGCAGGGCGCGCCCAAAGAATATCTCGACGAACTGGCGGCGCAGACTGATTTCGTTATCAGCGGGCTTGGCGATTGAGGGTCGTGCACGTCGTGGAGTGTCCACGACTCAATCGAGATTCAAAAGCGCGGCCGCTTTGCGATCACGTTGATTACCAATGCCTTCGACGCGTTGGCGAAATCTGAGAAAGAGGCATTCGGTGCGCCCGATCATCCCGTACTGGTCGTGCAGCATCCGATCGGAACGGTGAAGATCGAAGAAGTGAACAAAAAAGCCGACGCGGCGTTCAGTAAGCTGATCGAGATTCTGCTCGATCCGCGACAAAAGAAGTCCGCTGTTGCTTGAAAATTAGTTTGCAACGATTTAGCGGCACGTCGGTTACACTCTTCACCGCCGAATGTCGCAGTGCGCACGATTATATGGATGTCATGCTGAGCGACGCGAAGCATCTCGCATTTTCAGCTCGTTGCGAAGACGAGATTCTTCGCCTTCGGCTCAGAATGACATCAAGTCGCGTCCCTTGCGGGCGACGTCAGGGTATCCGTTAACTACCCTCACCTTTTTCCTCTCCCTCCAAGGAGGGCGAAGAAGTAATTCTTGTGGCGCGTTCAAGTAAGCGGGGTGTAATCACCTTTGAACGCATCTGATTGGAGAAGTACAGCAATGGCAACTACAGCACTTCAAGCGGAGCGATTCGAAATCCCCGATGACATCTGGGCAGCGCAGGCCTTTTTCGAAGAGAAAGGCTGGGGCGATGGGTTGCCGATCATTCCACCGACGGAAGAACGGGTGGCGCAGATGCTCGCGGCGGCCAAGCGCAAGCCCGACGAAGTGATCGGCGCGGTGCCGCCGCGCTGGGCACAGGCGACGGTGGAGAAGATCGCCATCAACGGCGTCATGGCGGGGTGCAAGCCGGAGTACATGCCGGTGCTGATCGCGGCCGTGGAAGCCATTACGGATCCGAAGCTTAATCTTTATGCGCTGCAAGCGACCACCGGCGGGCCGGCGGTGATGATCATCATTAATGGCCCGATCCGTAAAAAACTAGACATCAACGGCGGCCCCAATGCCTTGGGCGAGGGATGGCGCGCCAATGCGACCATCGGTCGCTTCGTGCAACTGGTGAAACGCAATATCGGCGGCTCCTATCCCGGCACGACCTGCAAAGCGACTTTAGGTTGGCCCGGGAAATATTCCATCTGCGTCGGCGAAAATGAGGAGGGGAGCCCGTGGGAGCCGCTCCACGTCGAACGCGGATTCAAAGCGGAGCAGAGCACGGTCACCGCAATCAGCGCGGACGCGTCGATCCGCGCGTCGGATTTGGACAGCTCGAAGGCTGAAGGCATACTGATCAATTTCGCGCAAAAAATGGACGGACCCTCGGGGCCGGAAGCGATCATGGTGATCTGCCCGGAGCATGCCAAGATCATCGCCGGCGATGGTTTCAGCAAGAAGGACGTTCAGAAATTCATCTGGGAGCGCGCCGCCTATCGGATGAAAGATCTTCCCGACGAGACCTTCGAGCAGCGCGTCAAGCGCCGCTCCGATCTCAAGCTGACGCGCGACAGCGTCATTCCCGTAACCGACAGGCCGGAGGACATACTCGTCATCGTCGCCGGCGGCGACGGCTCGCAGTCGCAGTACATTCACGTCTGGGGCCAGAGCACGCCCGAGGGCGGGTCGACGCGGAGTGTCACGAAAGTCATTCGGGATTAAGAGTTCAAAACGTTCAAGCCGTTTTGCCGAGAAGATTCGTTCACGGTTGATCCGTTTCAAATTGACGATCAAGCTGTGTCATCCTGAGGCGCAGCCGAAGGCAAAGATCCTTCACTTTGGTTCGACAATCTCGGCCGAGACCCTTCGCTGATGCTCAGGGTGACACAGTTTGTGACGTACCCATATGATATTCATACCACTTCTGCTCCTTGGAATTTTCTCCCTTTCATTCCAACCCAGTGTCGCCGCCGACAAGATCCGCATCGGCTACTCAGGCGCGACGGTCAGTAACGCAATGCTCTGGGTGACTGACGAAGGGAAGCTGTTCCAAAAAAACGGCATCGACCCGCAGATACTCTATTTACAGACGACGCTTGGGCAGACGGCGATGATCGCCGGAGAAATCGACATGTGCGTCTACTCCGGCAGTCTGCTCTCGTCGGCGCGATTGCAGGGTGTCGACGTGGTGATGGTCGCGAGTTTTCTCAACAAGCCGCTCTATCGGCTGGTGGTCCGCCCCGAGATTCGCACCGTCGCCGATCTCAAAGGAAAACGGCTCGGCATCACGCGCTTCGGCACGGTCACCGATTCGATGTCCCGGCTCCTGGTCGGGAGACTCGGTCTCGATCCGGATAAAGACGTTTCCTACGTCCAGGTCGGCGACGTGCCGGTTCTCCTGGCTTCCTTATCCACAGGCAGAATCATCGACGGCGCGATCATTCAGCCGCCTTACTATCTCAAAGCCGTAGCTTCCGGCATGCATGTTTTGGTCAACATGCAAGAGATGGATCTGCCGGTTCAGCAAACGGGTCTGAACACGACGCAAAAGTTTATTGCAAAAAATCCCGACATCGTGCGACGAGCCGTCAAGTCCGTGATCGAAGGAATTCATCTGATGCGTACAAATCCGGCCCTCGCCAAGCGAGCGCTTTCTAAGCGCATGCAAATCAAAGACGAAAAGGAATTGGAAGACACCTACCAACTTCTGAAAAGTTTTATCCAGGTTAAACCGTATCCGTCGCTCGAGGGTTTCAAGACGATCTTCGAAGATCTGGCGAAGCGAGTGCCGGCGGCAAAAACCGCCAACGCGAAGGAATATGTGGATACCCGGTTCATTGACGAGCTGGACAAGTCCGGCTATATCGACGGGCTGTACCGCCAGTGATAAGTGATTGCGTGACAGGTCACAGGAGACAACCATGCCGAGAGTAATGAGATTGGTGATTGGTTTCGCTTTGATTGTAGCTCTCGCCGACGCCGCGCAGGGGCAAAACCTGCCTAAGGTCCGCGCCGCCTACACCTCCATCGGCATCCAATTCGATCCGGTCTACATCATGAAGGAGCTCGATCTGCCCCGTAAGTATGGGTTGGACGTTGACGTGCTTTTTGTCCCTGTGAGTTCAAGGGCGATTCAGGCGGCGTTAGCGGGCGAGATTCAATTTATTACGAGTGGTGGTGTGGCCAATATCAACGCGAACGTGACTGGCGCCGATTTCGTCGGCCTGACGGCGACGCTCAGCACTTTTGTGTTCAAGGTCATCGCGAGCCCGGAACTGAAAAAGCCCGAGCAGTTAAAAGGCAAGAAGGTGGGAATTTCCCGGCTGGGCGGCGCCAGCGATTTTTCTATCCGCTATGCGCTCGGTCGCTGGGGTCTGGTTCCCGACAAAGACGTCGCCATTATCCAGGTGGGCGGCGAGCAGGAAGAGGTTATGGCGCTCCAAAACAAGGCCGTGGATGCGGTGATTCTCTCGGAGCCATTTGCCACCGTTGCCATGCGGGCGGGCGCTTCCGTGCTCGCGGACTTAAGCCAGCTCGGCGTACCTTACACGATGCACGGTTTCGGGGCTGCGAAAGAGTTTCATTCGCGCCAATCGGGACGTCACCATTCGCTTCATGAAAGCCTATCTGGAGGGCATCTATGTGTTCAAAACGAACAAAGACGTTGCGCTAAACGTTTTGAAAAAGTATACGCGGCTCGACGATCTGTCCCTGGTGCAAACGTCGTACGAGGAGATGTCCCAGAGACTGATCCGGAGAGTTCCGTATCCGGATCGCGAAGGCATTCAGACCATCATCGATCAACTCGCCAAGACCCGCCCGCAAATGAAAAATCTCAACCCCGGCGACTTCATCGATCCGTCGATCTTGAAAGAAATCGAGGACAGCGGCTTCATTAAAAAGTTGTATGGAAATTAGCGGCATGGTTTCTGAGAAGTAACTTAACGACCGCTTGGCTCTAAGTCGAGGAGTTCTGAATTGGTCGACTGGAAGTCGACTCTTGTTCCGGTCATTCCGGCTGAAGCCGGAATCCAGGCGATTTTCGATCTCGAACTCAAATCGAACCTGGATGTCGGCGGGAGTTTATCCTGAGACCTGACGAAGGGCCGGCATGACGAACTTTCATTTCGCCTGAAGGCAAGGGATTTCAACCATCCCCGAGGGAGTAATTAAATATGATCATCGATGCCGATGCTCACGTGGAAGAATCCGAGGCGATGTTCGATCGGTTGGACAAGGAGTTCCGGCCGCGCCGGCCGCTGCCGGTGCGTTTCGCCACGGACACGGTGTATGGAAAATACAACGCGGTCTGGCTGATCGACGGCGAGACTTACCCGAAACTCATGGGCAAAGGCGGCACGATTTTTCGCACGCCGACGATCATGGAAGCCGCTTCGCTCAAACGCGAGAGCATCGGCGCGCAGGAATTGACCGATGTCGCGGCGCGGATTCGCGATATGGACAAGGTGAAGATCGACACCCAGGTCGTGTTTCCAAGCCTCTTCTTGACGGTCACTTCAGAAGACTTGCGCTTAGAAGCGGCGCTGCTGCGCGCCTACAATAGTTTTCTCGGCGAATGCGCGACGGCTTCGAAAAACCGGATTCGCTTCGCGGCGCTGGTGCCGATCCGCGATATCGAGGAATCGATCAAAGAGATCAAGCGCGCATGCGAAGATCGGCGCCGCCGCGGTAATGCTGCAGGGGATGGCGTGGGACAAGCTGCTCGGCGATGAAAGCCTGTTTCCGTTCTATCAAGCGGCGGCTGATTTGAATCTGCCGATCTGCGTGCATCTCGGTTGGGGTTGCCCGGCGCTGACGGATATCTTCGACGCTTCGACCAATTTCTACAGCGCGATCCTGCCGGTGGTCATGGGCTTCAACAGCATCATGAGCTCGGCGGCGTTCGAGAAGATCCCCAATCTGCGCTTCGCATTCTTGGAAGCGGGCGCGGCTTGGATTCCATTCTTAATTAAACAAGTGCGCCGCGACAACGCCAGGCAGAAAAAAGCCAAAGACCCGATCGAATATTTTAAAACCGGCCGAGTGTTCGTCACCGCCGAACCCGATGAAGACCTGAGCGGTATTGCCGGGATCATCGGCGAGGATTCTTTCGTGCTCGGCTCCGACTATCCGCACGGCGATCCGTCGCGCCAGGAAGATATGGTGGCGGAGTTTCGCGAGCGAAAGGATTTATCGCCGCGCATGGTCGAGAAGATGCTGTCGGATAATCCACGCAAGCTTTACGGTCTGTAGCAGCATCGCATTCCTGCCCATCGACACCTACGGTTTTGTTTTTAAACGCCGCGCCTCCGCTTAGTCATCTTTCTTTTGTTTTGAGCTGCGGCGTTTTTAGCAGTGATCTCCTCGCGCAGCTTCTCAAGCTCTAATTTCTTTTTCTCGAGGTCAATTGCTGCGTGATTACTCTCTCGACGTTCCTTCCTCCACGTTATAATTGTTGTTGCCACAAATCCGAAAAACGTCATGAAAGAAGTTACCATAGCCACTAGCTCCGCGGTCGTGAACAGCTTGGTCTCTGCCCATGTCGTTGCCAGTCCCATTGTAACCAACAGTGATGCCACAAAAGTCCAGCCGAACCAACGCCGATATTTCTTAATTCGTTCACTTGAAAGGGGCATATTATCGCTCCGTTCAGGTCGCAGAATGCAGGATTTGCGACTCAAAACGATGGGTCAAGCTTCACGGCTTGGCCCATTGTTTTAGCGCAAGGTAAACAGTCAGCCAAGCTGTGAAGTGGACAATGCACAATGAGGTGCTTTCAGGTATATTCCGTCACGGAGGTAACCATATGTCAACGCTCGATGATTATCTGTTTCAGGTCGGCAAGGCTGCAAGTCAGTTTCAGTTTCTTGAGGAAGGGCGGGCGCCGGGGGGTCGGGCATAACAATCCCAATCTTAACAATCTTTCGAGAAGCACTTGATGGTTCATACATCTGAGGACATATTTGCTCAAGTTATTTGATCATTGTGAAAGATTTTGGGCAAAGCGCTTGATCCCTTTTCAATTCCATCTTCCCATCAATTCGATAAATGATTAGGTCGTGGCCTGGTAATTTCTGTGGGCACTATGCGGCTTGCACCCAATGAAAGAGATCTATTCGTTGAATACGCCGGAGTCTGAGAATTACGTTTATGTTCGCGAACGCGCTGCGATGGAAGCGCTGATCGAGCGCATCGGCGCGGCTGAAAGGGTCGCGGTGGACACCGAGGCTGACAGTCTGCACAACTATTTCGAAAAGGTTTGTTTGATCCAACTCTCACTGGGAGAGGAACACTATCTCGTCGATCCTCTCGCTGGGCTGGACCTGAGCGGATTCTTGGAAGCGTTGGCCGTGAAGCCGCTGATTCTGCACGGAGGCGACTACGATCTACGCATGATGCGAACGTCTTTGGGTTTCAGAGCGCGCCGTGAAGTTTTCGACACCATGATTGCGGCGCAATTGCTCGGCATCGAGCAGATCGGGCTGGCTGCGCTCATCGAGAAATACTTTGGCGTTACGATTGAAAAAGCAGGGCAGAAGTCCGACTGGTCGCACCGACCGCTGAGCGAGAAGCAACTCAGCTATGCGGTCAACGACACGCGCTTTCTCGCACCGCTCGCCGACTGTTTGGCTCGCGAGCTGAGCGAACGGAGCCGACTCGAATGGCACGTGGAAAGTTGCCGAGCGATGGTGGAGTCGACGGGCCGTGATAAGTCACGCGACCCCGACGATGCTTGGCGAATCAAAGGAACCGGGCGGCTGACCCGCCGCCAACTGGCCTATCTGCGAGAACTCTGGCTTTGGCGCGATGAGCATGCGAGACGCGCGAACCAGCCGCCTTTCAAGGTCTTTGGCAATCAACAAATATTGGAACTCATCGCGTGGGCGGAGTCTCACCCTGGCGTGCGGCTGCAACAAGGACCTAAGCTGCCGCGAAATATTCGCGGCTCATTGCTGACGACACTCGAAGAGTCGATCACCCGGGCGGCTGAGATGTCCCAGGCGCAGTGGCCGGAGCTGAGACGACGCGAACGAGTCGAGGCTCCAAGCGCCGAGTGCTTGAAACGGATCGACGCGCTGCGTGGTGCATGCGCGCGCATCGCCAAAGAGCTGGGGATCGCCGCTTCGACTTTGGCGCCTAAAGCCGCGCTCGAGGCCATCGCCCGGAGCCGGCCTCGGACCGTCGATGAGATTATGGAAAGCGGGAGACTATTGCGCTGGCAGGCCGAACTTCTGCAAGGGCACGTGGATGGGGCTTGAATGAGATGGGACGGTTCCAGTCGTTCCAAGCGTTCAAAACGTTCCAGTCGTTTAAGAATAGCTGGCGCGACCGGCTCAAGACTTTCGCGTCTAACCGAATTGCGATGGGCTTTCTCGGTACATCGTCTACGGTAGGAAGTCTGACCGGAAGCATACGCTAGAGATCCGCCTTGGAACGCTCGGAGAATTCAATTCAATCCTAGAATCGTCGCTTCGCTTTCTTCGCTTACTTGATCACCCTATCCGCTCTCGCCAGCACGTTCGGCGGGATCGCCAGGCCGATCTGCTTTGCTGCTTTCAGGTTAATAATGAAGTCAAACTTTGTCGGCGACTCCACCGGGATGTCGCCTGGATGGGTGCCCTTGAGAATCTTATCGACGAAGAAGGCGGCACGGTGATATTGAGATGGCAAGTCGGGCCCGTAGGACATCAGGCAACCGTTCTCCGTCCACAACAATGCCTCGCACATCGATGCGAGGTGCCTTTTCTTTGCGAAGTCAAAGATCTGGTTGCGATTAATGAACGTGAAACTGCTCTGGAGTATGACTAGCGCGTCGGCATGGTCTTTCTGGATCGCGGCGTAGGCGTCGCGAAACTCGTCCAGAGCTTCGACTTGGACAGGTTGGATTGTTATCCCCAAGGCCTTCGCCGCAATTTCCGTCCGTGCGGCTTCTTCTCGGTCGCGAAAGGCATCGCTTCGACGATATGAAATAACTGCTACCCGCGAAACCTTCGGCAGACTTTCCTTCAATATCCTCAGTCGCTCCCTCCTAAGATCCGGAGAGATGCTCGTCGAACCAGTGACATTCCCGCCAGGGTGAGCCAGGCTAGCGACGACTCCAAGCTGGACAAGGTTGCCAGCGGATCCGACAACGATTGGGATCGTGCTGGTCGCTTGCTTAGCGGCGAGAGTGGCCTGATTACCCCCAGTTACAATGACATCGATTTTGTGGTCAACCAGTTCGGCAGCGAGCAGGGGAAGCCGATCAAGCTTGCCTTCCGCATATCGATATTCAATGACAATATTTTTCCCCTCCACATAGCCGAGTTCGTGCAGACCCTGACGGAAAGCCTCGTTACGTGTAGCAAAAATCGATGGCGTGTCGGATCGGAGAACGCCGATCCGATAGACCTTTTGCTCCGGCGGCTGCGCGGCTATGACTGCAACAGCAACCAGGACCACCACCAACAGGATTGATAAAACACGAGCTTTCTTCATTGCATACACGATTCGTTATGTATCATGCGGGCGGAAGTAGAGGAAGGTGAGAATTACGATAGAAGGTGACAAAGATTCGTCGAGTGATGGAAGAAGACTTTTAGCCCGAGATTGAACTGAAGGAGAATTCAATTCAATCCTGGCGTCGCAGTTTGGTTTCCCGGCATTATCGAATAACTTTATCCGCCCGCGCCAGCACGTTGGCCGGAATCGTCAGGCCGATCTGCTTCGCCGCCTTGAGATTGATCACGAACTCAGCCCGACGCTTTCTAAATAGACGACTGCGGATGCCAGCGACCTCAACGCTAGTCACCAACGTTCCCGTTTGCTTCCGAGTCTGAATCAAGAAGCTCCATTTCTTCGAGTTGCGTCATATCCCGTAAAACGTTTTCGGGTTGTCGCACAAAATCTTTTCCACGAGACTCGGCGGCGACAGATCTTTGCGCGTTCTCACATACTTCACATAGATTTTACCCAGTCTCAACAGGAAATCTTTTAAGAAAGCTTCTCTACAACCGAGTGGCCAAAATTTCATCTGAAAATTTCGCTAGTTTGTTGTGAGGTCTTGGGTCCTGACAATTTTGTCTTTAGGCTGAAGATATGAAATCTAAACTGACATGCGTGGTCAGGTACGGCGTGTTCGTCGTGGCTCTATTTTACGGGCCTGAAATCCGGCTGTGGGGTCACGACGTCGGAGAACCGGAATTAGAGAAGCTGCCAATCTGGAAGGAATGCTGCCGTGAGGGAGACTGCTTTCCGCAAGCTGTCAACGTCCTCAAGAAGACGGAGAACGAAAAGACAATATCGGTGGACATAGAAGGCGTCGATATTGCCGTTGAAAAGGAAAAGTTCTCGCCGGTGCCGAGCAGCCGCACGTGGGTTTGCTACATTAATCCCAACGGGGAAATCAAGGACGAGAACATTCGCTGTATTCTTTATCCGCAGAAAAGTGGAACCACGTAGGTCAATTGGGCGGGAGAGCGATGCCGAAGGTGATTCGCTCCCGCTCAGACAAGGGGCTGGACTCCCTGTTGCCGAGTGCAGCCTCGATCTTCTCCCGCGAGAGACCGGCTTTGCCGCCGACGGCGGCCTTGATGTCCGTTTAGAACGGACAACCGTTACGGGCCGCTACTCGGATTCGCGGGGCGGGCCGAGAGCCAGCCGGAACACGCCCTGAATCGTTCCTACCAGGATTCCTGCCTCGCGTCCTTCAAAGGATCAGCAGGAGGTAACAGTGTTCACTTCTCAAGATGAACCGAGCGGCGGTGGTAGTACGTAGAATCCCGAACTGATCGACGCATTCATTTTGCTGTCCTGCTTACGCCGGCAGCGGCGAGACGCCGAAAAGCTTTTTGTGAAAGTGAAGAAACAAACCATAGAGAATGACCGCCAAAATCGCACGCCACCAGCCAATCTCGCCGATTTGTAGTGAGTTGCGGCCCTTGATGATTGCAAAAAAGGGGACGTTCGAGGTCAGGGAGGCGAATCGATTCCAGGCATCGCCGAAAGCTTTCTTGCGTTTTCGATCGATCGAAAAAGGTCCTCCCACCGCCAAGATCAGAAAGCTGCCAAAGAAAACCACAGAGGCGAGATCGCCATTAAGTGTCAAATGAGTAAGGGACCAAAGACCGACGCCCCACAGAAAAGGATGGCGGGTAATACGTTGGATACCCTTGGCCGGTTCGCTCTCAGCCAGGAAAACGCCACCTCCAACGGCGGTTGGATTCGGCGATGTGAACGCGAGCGCAACAAAGAAAAAGGCCGCCAACATCACGATCAGTGCGACTGGTCGAATCATATACGGCTTTCCCCAAAGCTGAATGTATTCAGCCTGGCCGTAGGCCCGACATAGCCAGATGATTCCGATCAATGACATCAGCGAAAACACGCCTCGGAACGGTCCTTCGCCGATCAACCCAACGATCTTACCGCGCAGTGCAGTGCCCGAGATAAAAAAATGAATGCCGAGGAAAAATATCGCCGCCGCAAGAAGTGAACTCACTTCTCCTCCTTTCGCTAGGATTCGCCCAAGCCGCCGCCTTTATCTATACCATAATTAATCCGTGTCGAATGCCGAGAGTCACGGCCTCGGCGCGATTGGAAGCGCCAAGTTTGGCGAAGATTGAACTGATGTGAAATTTGACCGTATGATCCGAAATGCTGAGTTTCGATGCGATCTCCTTGTTACCCAGTCCGTCGGCGATCATACGCAGTACTTCAATCTCTCGCGGAGTAAGAATCTGACCCGAAGGATCGAGTTCCGATTGTTGCCCGGAACGAATTCGGGACAGCATGGAGTCAAAAATGTCCGGATGTAACGCAACTAGCCCTGTTGCGGCTGCTTGAATCGCAGCAATAATTTCTTCAGGCGTCGCATATCGCGGTAGTATTGCGCGCAAGCCTGAGCCCAGGACATCAACTGCCAAGCTCTCTGGATCCTCGGTTAGGATCATTAGGGACGAATTAACGAGAGCGCCGCCCGATTGGATCGCGGCCAACAATGACTCATCCGATGGAGAATCCAGATCCAAAAGCACAACTTCCGGTTGTAAATCCTCAACCCGAGTCAAATCGTCGATCGAGAAAGTTCCAACGACTTGGAACCTAGGGTCCGCAGTCAGCAGAGACGTCAGTCCTGCTCGTACGACTTCGGACCTTGCTCCTATAAGAACACGTATCACGCGAGACTTACCTTACTCGCTCGTCTCAGTTATCTTTTGTCTCCGCGCACCGATCGTAATGTTGACCTCAATAGTTTTGCCACCCCGGATTATCGATACCGGTACTCTTTTGCCCACAGATTCTGGTTCGAGAAAGGCTTGCAAGTCACGAATGTTACTCACGGCTCTGCCTTCGAGAGCTACTATCACATCACCGAATAGCACACCGGCCTTGTCACCGGGCCCCTCTGGCTCGACGCTCACAACGATTAATCCGGAATCTCCAGATAAGTTCAGCGCGCTCTTCAAGTTTTCCGGAAGCGGCATGGGGCGCATACCCAGGCCAAGATACCCCATGCTCATGTGTCCCTTTTCCAATAGATGTGTGACTACACGATTCACTGTAGAAACAGGAATGGTTAACGCGATATTTCTTGACAACCCTAAGCTATTGATACCCAAGACACGGCCGCGTGAATCTGTCAGCGGACCACCCGCTGCGCCAGGGTGGAGCGCGAGGTCCAAACCGACGTATTGATCGATGAGTCCGCCACGCCAGGTACGCCAGCTACCGCTCAAAACACCCACAATACCCAGAGTCGCGTTAAGACCTTTCTGTGCACCACGGCCGATAGCTAGAATTAAATGACCTACCTTGATCTGTGAAGTGTCGCCAAAAAGCGGTGGAGAAAGTTCTGCATTGTCAATTTTAAGCAGAGCTAGATCCGTACTCGGATCAACACCTGCCAGCTCTGCCGCGACCGTTCGGCCACTTGTCAAGATTATGGAAATGTCGTCAGTCCGTCTTATCGTGTGAGCAGCCGTGACGATGATGCCGTCACGCCAATAAACGCCGCTCGAAGACAAATGACGCCGGGCGTTAACTGCGACCACAGATGGACTGACTTGCTCGATGACATGAGCCAGATCACGCGACAAAGCGTTCAACGTAATTTCAGGTTCGGATATGCTTTCCATTTGGAATCCTCCAGTATTTCTAATTCAGTCGGAACACCGAATTCCGCCTCCATTAAACATAAACATTTCTAAGTGCGGTCGGTATCGGCCAAATGGGTAGGTCTTGACCTGGGAAAAAGTAAAAACTGAATTAGGTCGGGGGCGAAATCAGATCAATGTCAGGGGCTAACGAGCTCAGCGAAAACCGCGGACGGAAACCGTCCGCCGGCACGAGTCTAGTGGTAAAACCTAATGCTGCCGAACAGCCCTGCATCACCGCGGAGTAATGACGAAATCTGTGTTGCCACGTTTGCGGTGAAAATTAGATGTTCAGAAGCGCACCTATCCCGCTTCAGCTCCGCGCCGATCTCGGCGCTTAAAACGGCGGTCCAGCAAGTCCGCTTTCACTTTCTTGTTCGGGATTTTTCTTTGGTTCCGGCGCCGCCAGCGTTTGCGCTGTCGGTGTTGCGCCGGAGGCCTCAGCGAGCGGCTTCCATGCCAGTTTTCCCTGCGAAATGCGCTCGGCATTTTTGACAGGCGTTATGTGGCCCTAGCGAGACCTAATCATTTCTCCGATCGTAGAATCTCTGGCGTGTGTGATGGAAGAAAAACTTTGACTGGGCTCAGTGCTTCGATAGAGCCTGCTGCAACTTCTTCGCACCCGCCGGTGGCTGTACCTTGCCTGAGAGAATGTCTCTCGCCGCGACCGGGTTACCGTAATACTCCGCATTGGCCTCGTCCCGAGTGCCGATTACCGTACCTTCCAAGGAGATGCCGGCGAAAAGGCCCTGGCTGCGGCTGTAAGTATACATAGCCGCCTGCGGGGCGACACCGGCCTCGGCGGTACGTCCCACAGGACCCGCCGCTGCGCCCGCGGCGGCGCTGAGCGTGACGTTTCCCCCTTTAGCAAACGCGTCGACGGCTGCTGGAGTGTTGAGGACAATTACAAGCTCAGCGATCTCAGCCCCAGCCTGAAGGCCGGCGCCGAGCCCGCCCGTACCGATTGCCGACGGACCGCTCCAGCCCTTGTCGACTCGCGAAACGACAACGCCAGTCCCGCCTCTGACACTGCCAATAAATCCGACTTTCGTAACGGTCAGGATGGCTACGCCTCTTGCTGCGCGCATTACCGCCGGCGGAATTGCCTTCTCCGGAATCGCGTCGAAGCGTTCAATGATCGCCACGGCTTGATCAACATCTCCCTGCATGCCGTCACGTCCGGGAGCGAACGTAGAGCATGCGCTGAGTAGAGCTGCAAAAACAAGAAAAATACTAGCCTTCATGCTGGCACTTACCTCTCTTCCGTCGATGCAATGCTGGATGCCCATGACGCATCTTACGGATACGGTGGTTTGAATTTCCCTCTGCCTCAAATTCCGGCCTGAATATTTCGATTGCTTTGACGAGATGGCCGAGTGTCGCAATTCAACGCAGTAACTCACGAGTAGCTTGCACACCGTGACTCCAGCTTGTCAACAACTCTTTCGTCGGAGTTTATCTACAGTTCGTAGAATATTGTCTACACAGATAGAAATCGTTGCTAGACCTCAAACGCGTCCATCCAAAAACATCTCCATGTTTTTATTGCATTAAAGATCGCGCCCCAAACCTAAAAGTTGTTTCTGCTTTGGGCACCAAACTTGCTCTCTCTTTAACGGGACAAGAATAATTAAACCCTGGGAGGTGCTCAATGCAGCTTAAAGTGACAGGCTTACTTCACGATCGCGAGGCCGCCAAAAAAGCCATTGAGGAATTAAAGGGCGCCGGCTTTACCGACAGATCGATTCTCGTTGCGATGCACGATGAAACCGAGCAGAAAAGTTTTGTTGAGGAGGCTCACGCACAAGCCCTAGCGGGGGATGAAATTCCCAGCTTGCCCGACCTTAGTTCTGGGCAGGTCCTGATTATCGTCGAAGCCGACGAACGCGCATCAGACGCGGTGAATATTCTCAGCCGCAACAATGCGGTTACGGGAGGAGTCCGTATTCCACAGACATGACAAAGATGTATAAGGTAGTAATTATGCGCTTTGAGCGTCTTTCTGATCCAGTGTCGCATCCGGCGTGACTCCAGTTGGACGGCTACAAAAGCCCGCTGGTGATGTCGTTATGGGAAATCTACAGCGCTTCGGCATGGGAAAAGTCGCCAAATTGAACTCGCTCCGGGAAATATCTATTCTGATGTTATGGCAAGAAAAGCGAAGAGAAGAACCAGAAAGTCGAACCGAAACAAGACCGACTGGGCTATAGGTCAGCCATTAGTCTTCCCGCCCAAAAGGAATTCCATTAGCCGCTTAGCCCGAGAAACGGTAGCGGAAGTGATAAATGGGCCTTTCAAACTCAACCGCCAAAACCCGAAAAAAAAAGCTAAGTAATCCTACAAACAAACCATGCGCGCCGCCGCTATCATTCGATAAAATTCTACAAGACACCAGGCGTTACTTGCCTGGGCCGTGATGACTTGCACAGGGTCGAGCCACGACCGCCCACTGCGGGTGCTGATGGGTCAGCTCTGATGAATTTTCCCTGACGTTTATGATAGGATCTGAAAGCATGGCAAACCAAACAAGAGGTTCGTGCTCCTACCGTGGCCACGCGATAGATTTTGCGACGGAGGACCACGACGGTCTCTGGGAAACCGCGGCCAAGTTTCAATCCCGTAAGGGAAGCTTGGGTATCACGGTCTATAACGATGGCGTAAAAGGGTTTAGTTCCAAAGAACAGGCCGAAGATGCCACCATCCATTGGGTGAAACAATGGATTGATGAAAATCTCCCGGAATCACCACGCCCCTGAACCGATGCTAATGCTTGAGTTCGGCCGCCGTGGGCAGTCGGCTGCAACGAATGTTAGGCAAGAGCCTCAATGGAAGTGCTAGACTCAACCGGCAGGGACCGAGTGATCGGCCTTTGCCTAAACTTCGGCATGATCCGAGTGTCTTCTTTGTCTGCTTTTCTCTGTCGGGATCATCTGCCCAACGCTAGTCACCAACTTCGAGTACGCTTCCAAGTCTGGAGTCATGAAGCTGCGCTTTTTACGAGTCGCATTATATCCCGTAAAGTGTTTTCGGATTGTCGCACAAAATCTTTTCCACGAGACTCGGCGGCAGATCTTCGCGCGCTCTCATCTGCGTCACCAGATGAGCTTGTTCCGCAGGATCATTGTGGCCGTAGTCGGAGCCGGTGAGCAGGTGACCTTCACCGGTGTATTGGATCAGGTAGGGAATATCTTCGTCGGCCTCGCAGGCGACGAAAAAACGGCAATCATCGAAAAGATCTGCAGGGGATTGCCACGATGCTTTCCAGCGCTTGGTGTTGTCGCGCCGTAGTTTGTGGATCAAGTACGGGATCCAACTCGCAGACGCTTCGATGAAGCCAAAGCGTAGTTTGGGAAACATGTCGGGAATCTGATTGAGCACGAGATCGCGAAACGCGTGCAGCGGTGGGAAGCCGGAGTGAGACCATTGCCGATTGCGTTCGAGATCGAACATCGCGGTGACGGCCGGTGTTCCCGAGCCGGTGTGAATGCAGATCGGTAGATCGAGCTCCATCGCCGTGTGATAGACCGGAAAAAAGTACGGGTTGTCCAACGTCAAGTTGCCTTCCATGCCGCGGAAGAACACGCCGACGGCGCCGTTTTGCTTGGCCCACTTCAACTCCTTCACGGATTCCTCGATGCAGCGCAGCGGCGGGATCGCCACCCAGTGGATGCGGCCGTGACTCTGCGCGCAGGCTTGCGCCATGAAGCGGTTATAGGCGCGGCACAATGCCACGTCGAGCTCGGCGTCGTCCGTGAGATAAATCAGAAACAAGGTCGGATAAACGACCTGAGCCGCGATGCCGCCACGATCCATATCGGCAAGCCGGGCCGCGACGTCGGTCAGCTCTCGGCACCCGACCTGAATATCGCGTCTGTTCGACTGGATCTTCGAAGCCGATGGGGTGACGAGACGGAAGCCGCCTTTGCCGACCGGCTTGGGGAAAATGTTGCCGTCGATGAGCCAGGTCGCATTCCAGCCGCCGTATAAGGTGTCGTCCGGCAGAGACAGCAAAACCGGTCTACGCGGGTACATCTTCTCGTCGATCATCTGCCACATGGCTTCCGATTCGGCGATATGAGTATCGGCATCGATCACACCGGGCATAATTCACCTCCACTTATTTACGGAATGAAACTCAAATCCACCAGCTGCGAGATCGTAAGATTTTTCGCTTTCGGATTGTCCTTGGCTATGTCGTCGAGGGCGAGTTGCATCCCTTTGATCGTCGGCTTGGCGTCGTCGGGGAGCGCGCGGACGCGCTGATTGTAGTCGAATTCCCCGATCGCACGGTCGTTGGTACGCAATTTCTCCATGGTTTTTCGAACGGCGACTTCTTTTTGACTTTTGTAATAGCGAATCCCTTCCGTATACGCTTTCATGAAACGGCGCACGACGTCGGCGCGCGCTTTGAGCAAATCATCGCGCGCGATAATGGCGACCTGTTGGTACTCGATGTCCTTTTCGATGAAGTCCAACAATAAGTTAAGATTGCTTTTCTGCGCGATTTGCACGAGACCGAGGGTGAGAACGGCGGCATCGATGCTGCCGGCTTGGAGCGCCGTGAGCCGAGTCGCGGCGCCGCCGATTTGGGTGATGCTGACGTCGGTTTTCGGGTTCAAGCCAAATTGCGCCAGAGCTAGTTTGACCGCGAAGTCGTCGGTGCTGCCGAAACGGCTGATGCCGATTCTTTTGCCTTTGAGCTGCGCCGGCGTCTTGATATTGGCGAGCGAGACGAAGCCGTAGGGCAGGCGATTATTGACTCCGCCGATGATCTTCCCCTGGACACCTTCCAGGTAAGCGTAGATGAACGGAGTCCCGCCCGTGCACATGAAATCGAGACTGCGACCGACCAGCGCTTGCATCGACAGCGTGCCGCCGGCGATGTAGATCACTTCGGCGTCCAGTTGATGCTGTTTCAGAATACCGGCGTCCTTAGCGATGCTGAACAGCACGGCTTCGGTGCTTGCCGGTGAATTGGTGCCGACGCGTAGAGATGTCGCCTGCGCGCCGGAGATACTCGGTTCGATAAAAGAGAGTGCCGCAGCGAGGAATGCCCAACCGTGGCGGGTCGATGGAGAAAAGCGTTTCATTGAAAAAAAGTTTCTTGCGGCGGTTACGACGTTAGCCCGGCTGCTGAAACACTCTATCGGAGTCCTTCGACCGGGCTCAGGACGAACGGACGCTTAGTGCGATCATTGATGGTTTTCCGTTCATGCTGAGGCCCTCGAAGCATTCCGAAGCTTTTTTTCAGCAACGTGCTAGAGCTAAAACAATTGCCCAAACCTGTCAACGAGAAATCGCCGGCCGACAAGGTTGCAGCCGAAGGGCGACTTTGCCTATAAGGAAACAATCAACTTTCGCTCATCTTAGGGGGACAGCATTATGGCGACGATCAAATTCCTCGATCCGAGGGTGACGTTAAATCCCAAAGACCGGCCGCTGGTGCCGGGACTCGATACGCTTGAAGGGCGGGTTATCGGCATCATCGACAACGGTCAGGCCAACTCGACGGCGATGTTCCAAGAGTTGGCGCAACTGATTGGAGAAAAATTTCACACCAAAGAAGTTCTGTTCAAGACCAAGCCGACACATATGCAAGGCGCGCCGAAACCGATCATGGAGGAAATCTTAAACCGTTGCGACGCGGTGATTACCGGTTTGGGCGCTTGAGGGTCTTGTACGTCGTGGAGTGTCCACGACGCCATCGAGTTGCAAAAGAAAGGAAAGCCAACGGTGACGCTCTGCCAGTCGATTTTTATGGAACTGGCGCGCACCGAGGCCAAGTTTTTTGGCTTGAGCAAGCTGCCCTTGGTGGAAATCCCACATCACCCGAGCGGCGGCGCGCGTCCTGGCGAGCACCGGGCCGATGCGGAGGGAGCAATTGATTTGGTGAACGAACAGCTGCGGCTAAGCGGCGCAGGATTGAAATAGCCTATTGAAGCAACGGCGCAAGGACTGATAACTTACGGCGCTGCGATCGAAGTTTGCTGGACGATATTTTCACACGGAGGAAAGATGGCAGAACAAAGCAAAGGCACTCCCGAAGTCTGGGCGGCGGGGATCGGCCGCCGGAGCAACGCCCAGTACGGCTCCGACCTGATGGCCGAGATGTTGCGCGAGTTGGGCATCAAATATATTGCGCTCAATCCCGGCGCGAGTTACCGCGGTTTCCACGATTCGCTGGTCAATTTCGAGTCCGGCAAAGGGCCGGAGATGATCATGTGCACGCACGAAGAGATCGCCGTGGCGATTGCCAACGGCTACGCGCGCGCCACCGGCGAGATCATGGCGACGGGCTTGCACAACATCGTCGGTTTGCAGCACGCCAGTATGGCGATCTTCAACGCCTGGTGCGACCGCACGCCGATACTCAATCTCGGCGGCGGCGGGCCGCAGGACACCACCAACCGGCGCTCGACGGATTGGGTGCACACGGCGAACGTGCAGGGTTTGGCGGTGCGTGAGTATGTGAAATTCGATGACCAACCGAATACGGTGGACGCCGTCGCCGAATCTTTCTTGAAGGCCTATCGGATTGCTATGACCGAGCCGAAGGGCCCGGTTTACATCTGCCTCGATAGCGACGTGCAGGAAGCGAAAATCGATAAACCGATGGTCGTGCCGCACGCGCAATTCTTCCGTCCGCCGCCGGGGCCAGGGCCCAACCCGGAATCGCTGCGCAACGCGTCGCGGCTTTTGGCCGAAGCCCAGTGGCCGGTGATCGTCGCCGGCGAAGTCGGACGCAACCCGAAAGCGCTGCCACCGATGCTCGATCTGGCCGAAGCCCTGGGCGCGGCGGTCATTGACTCCGACGGGCGCTTTGCATTTCCGAGCACGCATCCATTGAATTTGACCAACGCGCGTGAAGACGCCTTGCGCGGCGCCGACGTCGTGTTGGCGCTCGACGTGCCGAGCTTGGGCGTGCCGCTTGGGCCGTCCGTGCGCGAGCGCGGCAATTTCGCGCCGATCATTGCACCGAGCTGCAAAGTTATTCATATCACGTTGCTCGATCTCGAGCGCCAGAGCTGGGTGAGCGATAACATGTGGCTCTTGCCCGTGCACGTGCCGATGGCGGCCGATACCGCGGTCGTATTGCCGCAGTTGCTCGAGCAGGTGCGCGAGCGCTTGAGCGCCAACAAGGATTCCGCCAAGCAAGTGCAGGAACGACGAACGAAGATCGAAGCGATCTATCGCGAGACGCGGCAAAAGAGCCAAGAGTGGATCGAAAAAACTTGGAACGAAAAACCGATCTCGCAAGCGCGCTTTTTCACGGAGATCAACAAACGGGTACAAGGAAAATCCTGGGCGCTGGTGTCGTCGCACGGACGGCGCTGGCGCGAAGCGATCGAGGTGACCGAGCCGGCGCACGGCATGGGCGGCGGGCGCGGCGGCGGGGTCGGCTATGGACTGCCTTCGTCGATCGGCGCGGCGCTCGGTTTCAGGGAAAGCGGCCGGCTGTGCGTGAGCATTCTCGGCGACGGTGATTTTTTGATGACTTCGAATGCGCTCTGGACGGCGGCGAAGTACCACATCCCGCTCCTCGTGGTCGTGCTCAACAACCGTTCCTATTACAACGACGAGGAGCATCAAGAACGCATGGCGCGCGCGCGTCAACGCCCGGTCGAGAACAAAGGCATCGGTATCCGCATCGAAGAGCCGGCGCCCGATCTCGCGGCGATCGCGCGCGGACTTCACGTCGATGCTTTCGGCCCGATCACCGAACCGGACCAGCTCGGGCCGACCTTGGACAAAGCCATAGCGATCGTCGAAAGCGGCAAGCCGGCGGTGGTGGATGTGATCACGCAGCCGCGCTAAGGAGAAAAGATCATGGATAAATTGATCGAGGAAAATCTGATCGCGGTGCTGAAACGCGAAGGACTGGAACCGAAAGCAGGGGACTTGGAGCAGTTTTCAAAGATCATCGAGCTTGTACATGGAAAATTTAAAGCAGTTGCACTCCGTGAATTTGGGTGCGGAAGAACTTGGGTCCGGTGTTTCGCCCGGAGTGGACGGGAAAATAGGATCAAAGAAAGATCTCTCACTTCGGTCGAAATGACAAGACTCCGGTAATGCGACTCAGTTGTGTCATTTCGACCTAAGGGAGAAATCTTTCTTCGTCGTTCCTCGATTTGGAAAATCGAAAGGAGTCCAATCATGGCCGTCGCAGAAAAGCCGCTCTATTACTTGTCGATTCATGAAGCGCAGCAACTTATTAAGGACCGCCAACTCTCGCCGGTCGATTTGACCAAGGCGGTGCTCGAGCGCATTCACGCCGTCGACGGCAAGCTGCACGCTTATATCAATTTAATGGCGGAAAGCGCGCTGCGCGAAGCCAGTGCGGCCGAGGCGGAGATTGCCAAAGGCAATTGGCGCGGGCCGATGCATGGCATTCCCATCGCGGTGAAGGACCAACTGGACGTCGAGGGCGCGCCGGCGCGCATTCGCCAATTTACCAAAGGGGTGGGCGACGCGACGGCAGTGCGGAAGCTGCGCGAAGCGGGCGCGATCATGATGGGCAAACTGCACATGAGCAGCTTGCCGGATACTGAGTTGCCGATTCCACGCAATCCGTGGAACACGGAGCATATCACCGGCGGATCGAGCACGGGCTCGGGCGCGGCGTTGGCCGGCGGTTTATGCCTGGGTTCTCTCGGCGAAGATACCGCGGGCTCGATTCGCAATCCGTCGGCATTCTGCGGTCTCGCCGGTTTGAAAGCGACCTATGGGCGGGTTAGCCGTCACGGTCTTGCACCGCTCAGTTGGTCGCTCGATCACTGCGGGCCGATGGCGCGGGTCGTCGAAGATCTGGCGTATATGCTCAACGCGATCGCCGGCCACGATCCGAAAGATCCGACGTCGAGCAGTGCGCCGCTGGCCGATTATGCGAGCGCGCTGCGTGCCGACGTGAAAGGTATGGTGATCGGCGTGCCGCAGGCTTACATCGACGAATGCGCGCCGCGCACGGCGCCGATCGTATTGAAACGGGTGGAGGAAGCGATCAGCGAGCTTAGATCGTTGGGCGCGCGCGTGGAAGAAGTTAAGATTCCAACGCTCCACTTGGCGACCATTGCCAACGCCGTCATTTACTACAACGAGTTTTGGGCGGCGCACAAAAGCGACGCGGCCACCATATTGAACACCGGCGCGGCGCAGCGACGCGCGCGGATTTACTTGGGCTTGCTGACGGGGTCTGCCGATTATATTCAAGCGCAGCGCATTCGCAGCCGCTGCCGCGCTGAGCTGGCCGACGTTTTTCAGAAGGTGAATTGCTTGGCTCTCCCCAACCAGGCGGGCCCGGCGCCGCTGATCAAAGACGTGGGCCCGATCGATACGTTGTTTAAACATGTCGTGCCGGAATTTCACGGACCGTTTAATTTGACCGGATTGCCGACGTTGTCCGTGCCGTGCGGATTCTCCGAAGACAATCTCCCCATCGCGTTGCAACTGGTGGGAAAGCCGTTCGATGAGGTGTCTGTTTTGCGCGCCGGTTACACGTATCAGCAGCACATGAAATGGTATGAGCAAAGACCGCCGATTTAGGATCGGCAATAGCCACTAGGCAACAGGCAATAGACACGACGGCGGTAGGGGCGACCGGCCGGTCGCCCGACACATCAAAAGGAGCACGGAAGACAATGGACATACAGAGAATCAATCCGCGTGAATGGAATTGCAGCGCGGCGGTTTTTGGCGATCTGGTTTTTCTCTCCGGCACGGTCGCCGATGACAAATCGCTCGACATGAAGGGGCAGACGGCCGAAGTGCTGAAAAAGATCGACACTGTTCTCGCCAAGGCGGGCACCCATAAGTCGCGGATTTTAAGCGCGACGGTTTATATGGCCGATGCCGGTCTCAAAGACGAGATGAACGAAGCCTGGATGGCATGGGTCGATAGGTCGAATTTGCCGACCCGCACCGCGGTCGGCGCCGTACTCACTCCCGGCACACTGGTCGAGATCACGGTCTGCGCGGCGAAGTAAGCGGCTGCGCCGCCAGCCCATTTTTTTCCCCATAGCTGCATCGCGATTTCGCGCAATCGGGCTCGGTTTCGAGCCCGAAAAGGCGGAGGTTTGACCTCCCTATCGGCCTCGACTTTCGGGCTTGCTATTCATCTTTTTTTGACATAAGAACTTGTCCCCAATATCTCAGGGTGTTTCACTGATGGCAATGGGAAAGGATTTTTCGAGAGTCTGAAGGATAACTCGTAGAGGACTGGTAGCCTATGCCCGAACAACTGCCCCAACAACTGCTGACGCTAGAACAAGTAGCCGAATATTTAAACGTCGATAAATTCACTGTCTATCGACTGTTAGCGGACAAGGAGCTGCCGGCGTTCAAAGTGGGAAATCAGTGGCGCTTCAAAAGAAAAATGATTGAGAATTGGTTGATGAAACACTCCAACGTTCGGCGCAAAGATACCCAGTAAAAAACGCGCCATCTTATTGTTAACCTCACAAGCTCTTATTCACTCCGCTTCTCTGCACACCGCTTCAATATTGTAACCGTCGGGATCGAGGACGAAGGCGCCATAATAATTGGCGCTATATTGCGGCCGTAATCCCGGTTCGCCGTTGTTTCGCCCGCCCGCTGCCACCGCGGCGCGATAAAAATCGTCGACCAGCGTCCGTTTGGTAACTAGAAAAGCGATGTGCGTGCTCGCCACGTTCGGCTTGCCCTGGTAAATCCACAGATCGGCGCGCGGCGGCTCGCCAAATCCCGCGCTCGCGGCGGGCCGCGCCGGTGTCACGTCGTATTCGCGCAGTAATTGATAGCCGATCGGGTTGAGCGCTTGAGCGTAAAACTTTTTACTTATCTCGATGTCGCTGACTGTGATGCCGATGTGGGCGATCATGGATTACCCTCTTTGGTTTTCTCCGAAACGCCGTTGGCAGCGCGAAACTTTTGCAGCTGCGCGACGCCTGACTCGGTGAACACAAGCAACCGCAAAAAAATCGGCAAGGCAAGCCTCTTCCTAGTTTGCTTCTCCGTTCAATATCCGCTCGACTGGATTCTCTGAATGAACGTAGCGTCAAGGACGGTTTCCGGCTTCAACGTGGAGAGCTTGGGATTGGTTCGGGACAGGATAGAGTAAATCTTTTGCAGGCCTTCGGGTTTGGGCTTCAAGTCGTTGCTGTAGGCCGCGACCATCGCGTTGTAGCCGATTTCCGCATCTTCCACGCGGTTAAGCCGGAGTTGTTTGGCCATCGTCCTTAGGACAACCGGTTTGTTTTCCGGTTTTTGAAAGAACCGCAGCGAATCGATGGTTCCCTTAAGCAACGCTTCGTAGGTCTTCGCCTCCTGATGTGCCGCGGTCTTCCTGACCACCAAGGACGAGCCGACGTAGGGAATCGGCGCACGGCTTAAATCGAGCAGAAGCGTGTAGCCTTTTTTCTTGAGCGGCGCGCTGAAGGTCGAGCCCATCCAGGATGCTTGGGCGCGGCCGGTTTCGAGAGCTTGGATGCGCGAGGGCTGATCGCCCAGAACGATGAAACGGATGTTGTCGCGGTCCGGATCGAGTCCGAGGTAATCCAGAGCCAGCATATTGTTCGCCCAACCGCCGCCGCCGACACTTTGAATCGCGACCAATTTGCCCTTAAGATCCTCGGGTCTCTTGAACTCAGGGCGAGCCATGAAATCCCCTTCGGGGCGTTGGAACAGCGCCCCGATGATCACGACATCCAACCCTCCGGCGGCGAGATTCAAAACGGCGTTGGAGCTGGTTAGCACTGCGTTCACATCACCGGAAACCAACGCCGACGCGGCGAGCGATCCAACGCGCATGTAAATGACCTCGACGTTGAGGCCGTGCTTGCGATAAAAGCCCTGATCGACGCCGACCCAGAGCACCGCGGGATTTTCGCCGCTCGTGCCGTTCGCGATACGAAAATTGGTGAGGGATTGCGCGCGCGCCGCTTGGGTCGCAGCGACGGCAAAAAGTACTGTCGCACAGAGTTGCGCGAGCGAGATCGTCCCATGCGTAAACCAAAGTCGCCGTGGTTTCATGAAAGCTCCTAAGAAAAATAATTGGGTTAGCGGCCAGAAGAGTAAATCATGAGTGCGTGAGCTGTCAAAGCGTCGGTTCGACGAACGCGCTGCAGCGTATTGTTAGAGCTCGCTGAGTATCAGCCGGATGCCGACGAATATTAACGCAAGCGCTAGGCCGCGGATGATCCATTTGCCGCC
Source organism: uncultured delta proteobacterium (assembly GCA_963755715.1). Taxonomy (GTDB): domain Bacteria; phylum Desulfobacterota; class Binatia; order UBA9968; family UBA9968; genus DP-20. The sequence continues at coordinate 10,702 of CAVWLW010000059.1, read as the reverse complement.
GACCCGATTCGACAAGCGCGCGCCCACTTGCGCTCCGAGGACGACCCCCACCGCTAGTATCGCGGTCCTGCGCACGCCGTGCTCGAAAGCGCCGTTGGCGATGTGCACCAATGTTCCGGTCAAGGCCATCACCGCCAAGACGAAGTGCGACGTGGCGGTGGCGATATGCACCGGGAAATTCAACAAGCGGCTCAGTGCGGGGACATGGATGAAGCCGCCGCCGACCCCCAAGAGGCTCGAAATAAAGCCGACGAATATGCTGAGCACGATGCCAACCACCGGATTGTAGGCGTAGCGATAGCGAGCGCCGTCGGCATCGACCAATTCGCGCACGGTCCAGCGCGCCGGCTTCTCACCGTTCGCGCCGCTGGCCGGGCTCGCGTGCGCCTGCTTGTGATCATCCTTGGCCGACAGCCAAAGAAAAGCGCCCGCGACGATCATCAAGACGCCGAAGATGATGTCGAAGGCATAGCGCGGCACGTAAGCGGTCGAGACCGCACCCAAGATCGCGCCGGGAATCGTCGCCACCGCGAAGATGATGCCCGACTTGTAGTCGATCCGCTTCATGCGGGCGTACGCCACCGAGCCGGAGAGCGCGTTAAAAAATACCACTGCTAGGGAAATGCTTGTGATCAGCTCGGTGTTTTCATTCGGATAAACGATGAGAAGGATCGGCACCAGGATAAAGCCGCCGCCGGCGCCGATCAAGGTACCGAAAGCGCCGATCGCCAGTCCAAGCGGAAACAACCAGAGGTAAGTAAGCGGCATTTTCTATGCAGTGACCATTAAAAAAGTATTCGATGAGGACGCCGGCGATGGCGACGTGACCGCAAAATTATCACGAGATCCGATCTTGATGAAGGGGGGGCAGTCGCGGCGCCCTTCCGCTCTTGATAGGAACGGACCGGCGCCACGGGGCAAGAGAGTTGTGTCTAATTTGGGGTTAAACCGTAGAAGCGTTCGGCGTTGCGATAGCGCACTGCATCTTTGTCCGCTTGGGTGAGCCGCTTGTTTTCGTCCAATTCTTCAAGCTCGGCTTTGCACGTGTCGTTGTTCACTTCGTGCGGAAAATCCGAGGAGAAGATAAACGGCTTGTTGCCGACGACGCTGACTGCGAAAGGCAAGGTGAGCTCGTCGCCCTCGACGCCGACGTAAATGCGATCTTCGTCGACGTGGCGCTTGATGTAATCGGTGATCGATTCGTTTTCGCGGAGCTTCAAAAAACGCCCGCGCGGATCGTATTGCACGTGGCTATTCCAGGAACGCTCGAAGCGCTCGAGGCAGTTGACGAACCAGCCGGCGCCGGCTTCCATGAAACCGAAGCGGACTTTGGGATACTTGTCGAAGACGCCGTTAAAAAGAATGCCGGCGAAGTTGACCATCTGACCGAAGGGATGGCCGAGCGCGTTGACCGGCGCGTAAGGCGTCATGTCGTCCAGGCCCATGTGATCGTGCACGCCGCCGTGGATGCCGATGCAGCATTCAAGTCGATTGGCTTCCTCATAGATCGGCCAGTATTTTTCGTCGCCGAGATGATTCTGCGCGCCGATCACGCCAGTGCTCGGCAGCATCGCGCCGCAGAATCCCAACTCTTTGACGATCCGGCGCAGCTCTTTCACCGCTTCCGCCGGCTCTTGCAGCGGGATCAGTCCCAGCGCCTGAAAGCGGTGGCTCTTGCTGAGATATTCGTCGTGCATCCAGTCGTTGTAAGCGTGGGCCAGCTCGATGGCCCAGTCCAAGCTGACGACGCGGCCGAAGGACAAACCGTTGGTCGGGTAGAGCACCGCGCTGGCGAGGCCAACGTCTTCCATGAAATCGATCCAACCCTCGCGGCCAACTTTCGCAAAAGCCCCCGGCGGTAAAAAATGCGCGTTGGCGGCATGCAGGTGATCGTTGGGCGGATAGGGGCCGCGCGCCGACCCGAACCGTTCGCGAAACTGCTGCGACATGCGCGCCGTGATCGCCGAGTGATCTTCTACCACGTGGCCGTCGCCGTCGATGATTTTGTGCTTCTTGGTATTCATGGGTCTTTTCTCTCGAATGTCATTCTGGCCGCAGGCGAAGATTCTCGCTTTACATGGCGTCGAGTCCTTCGCTCGCGCTCAGGATGACCCTCTCGTCACGAGAGGGCCAACTGATAAAACCTTTGCGAGTTGCCGAACAGGATCGCATCTTTGTCCGCCGCGCTGAGGTGCGTGTTCTCGCGCAGCTCTTCCAGCTCATGCTTGCAGGTCTGCGCATCGACTTCGTGCGGATAGTCGGTGGAGAACACATAGGGCTTGTTGCCGGTGATGCGCACGGCTTCGGCGATGCTCAGCTCCTCGCCCTCGCAGCCGACGAAGATGCGGCCTTCGTCGATCTGGCGCACAATATAGTCGATGATTTTTTCGCCTTTCTTCAATTGCAAAAAGCGGCTGCGCGGATCGTACTGCACGTGACTTTCCCAGGAGCCGGTGAAACGCTCCATACAGGTCAGCAGCCAGGCGCAGCCCGCTTCCATGAAGCCGATGCGCAGGCCGGGGAATTTATCGAAGACGCCGTTAAAAATAATCCCGGCGAAGGCGATCATCTGACTCATCGGATGGCCGAGCGCATTGGCGACGGCGTAGGGGCTCATGTCGTCCATCAAGAGGTTCTCGTGCGCGCCGCCGTGGATCGCGACGGCGCAGCCCAAACGCTCGGCTTCGCCATAGATCGGCCAATATTTTTCCGACCCCAGGTGCGGCATGTTGACGCCCATCGATGGCAGCATTGCGCCCGAGAAGCCCAAGTCGCGCACGATGCGGCGCAGCTCGATCACCGCTTCGGCGGGTTCTTGCAGGGGGATCAGGCCCATCGCCTTGAAGCGCGGGCTCTTCGACAGGTAGGTGTCATGCATCCAATTATTGTAAGCGCGCGCCAGCTCGATGGCCCAGTCGCGGCTGACGATCTTGCCGAAGGCGAGACCCGCGCTGGTATAAAGCACGGTCGTGCCGATGCCGACGTCCTCAAGGAACAACTCCCAGCCTTCGCGCCCGACGTTGGCGAAGGCGCCCTTCGGCGTGAAGTGACGGTTGGCGGTATGCAGATGGTCGATGGGCGGAAAAGGATTTTTGCCGCGCGCTTCCGAAAAGCTTCTGCCGACGTACTCTTCGGGCATGTATTTAACGATGCTCGCAATGTCTTCGACTACATGACCGTCGCCGTCGATGATTTTATGTTCGTTCATTGAATGGTCCCTTGTCCTTAAGTGGCTGGTACGCTTCTGATCAACTTCGTCCGGTCTTAGATCTCTCCCATTACTCCACCACTCCAAAACTCCATTACTCCAATTCCTTCTTCTACGCGCTTTTCCTCGTCGCTTCCTTGACCAGCGGATACTTCTCGCAGAGCGTTTTCCAATACGCCGCGATCTTCTTGCTGTTGTCTTTGACTTCTTGCGGCACGATGCGCCAGGGCGCGCGCAATGGACCCGCGGTACAGTAGCCGGCCTCGTTCACCGCCAGTTTGAAAGCGTTTTCGCGCCAGGAAAGATTGCCGATATTCGGCCCGACTCTGTTGGTGCTTTCGAGATCGAGACAGATCTTCTTAGCGGTTTCCCAGTCCTGCGCAAGGCAGGCATCGCGCAAAGTCACGACCGGTGACGGTCCCATCCAAACGTTATAGGACCAGCAGCCCGCCGCGCCGAGTTGATAATAAGGAAACATCTGCGTCTGATTGACGAAAATGCTCATCTTGCCTTGGGTGATGCTGCATAGCTCGACAAATTGCAGTGGCGTGCGATGGCTGTCCTTTATGCCGACGATATTTGGCTTCTCGGTGATTTTCTTGAAGGCGCTGACAGGAATCGTCACCCGATGATGCGTCGGATTGTGATAAATCATCACGCCCATCTTGGGCAGCGCATCGGCTACGTCGTGATAGAACTGCACCGCATTGTCCACGGTTGCCTGATAATAGAAGGGCACACCGAGCAGCAAACCATCCGCGCCTGCCTCTTGAGCGAATTTCGCCTGTCGAATCGCCTCGCGCGGATTCAAATTCGTGCAGCCGACAAACAACGGCACGCGTTTCTTCACTGCCGCGACGGTCGCTTCGATTAGTTTTTTTTGCTCGTCCCACAGCAGGGTATGAAACTCGCCGAAGCTTCCGGTGGTCGTGAGCACGTTGACGCCGCCGTCGCGAATCAATTTGTCCACGGCGCGCGTAAGCTCGTCGGTATCGACGGTATTCGTCGCATCGATCCGATCGCCGTCTTTCGTCGTAAACGCCGGCATCATCGCCATGATGCCCTTCAGATCATTGGTGGTGACCATTTGGTGTGCTCCTTCAATTCGGTTTTGCCGGATTCTCCAACAGGCGGAGCCGAGAGTCAAGGCGAATGGCTTCGACCCTCAAGTGCTCCGCGGCGAAGCGTGTGGTTTTGTTATTTCCTTCCGTGATTGCTTGAAATCTCGACACGGTTCATCGTTTAGCGCTGCAGTTTCTCAATGCGCGAAAAATACTCGATTCGGGTTTTTTCATTGCTCGGCTTGATGATACCGTGCTAAGCGACAGGTGCCGCACTGGGATGGATGTGGCTGTTTTCGAACGGTGGCTGTGAAAAGCGAAACTTCCGATGTTTCAACTGATCAATGGAACCATAGAATGCGCTGAGTGCAGGCACGAGATTCGCCACGGCGACGAATTCAATTGTCACTCCTGCGGGGCGAGTATCTGCGACGGTTGCCTCTTTTATCATGAAGACGAATGCCTTTTGGGAAATCGAGGCGACAAGCAGCATCTTCATTGACTAGAAAAATGTGGCTTAGTTCCGGATATTGATTTGATCGGCTTCCTCGGCCTGCTTCAGCTGGCGTGGGGTGGCGCTGGCGCGCCGCGCAATTCCCGCCAACGTCCGGCGGGATACTGCCGAGCGCGGTTTGGCCGCGGCGATGTCCAAGTTGGACGCGGCTTTGTCGCGGTGCTTGATCAGGAGCCATTGTCGACCGCGCATCCGCACCAGCACCCATGAACCCTTGAGCTTCGCCCCGTGCAGGGTGAATTTGAGATCGCCCTTGGCGAGCGCCGCGTCGACATCGTCGACTTCCGGCTCCCAGGTGCCGCGATCCCAGATCATCACGGTTCCGCCGCCGTACTCGCCCTCCGGAATCACGCCTTCGAACCGGTTGTATTCGATGGGGTGGTCTTCGGTCTGCATGGCGAAGCGTTTGTTCGCCGGATCGAGGGACGGACCTTTGGGAACGGCCCAGGAAAGCATGACGCCGTCATGCTCCAGGCGGAAATCGTAATGCAAGCGGCTCGCGCGGTGCTTTTGGACGACGAATTCCAGAGCTTTTTTACGCGATCGCTTCAGCTTGCCGGCAGGCTCGGGCGTTACCTCGAAGCGGCGCTTGCGGTTGTACTCGGCGAGTTTGCCGAAGATGCTCAAGTCGGGCGCGGGCGAACGGGTTTTCTTAGTCGGCTTTTTCATTTCGTTGCATGCACTCTTGGCTGGTCGCTGCTTCTATTCTGGATAAAAGCAGGATTCACCGCAGAGGCGCTGAGGACGCGGAGTTGGGAAACTTCTTTGCAAAAACCTCTGCGAACTCAGCGTCTCCGCGGTGAACCAACCGACGTCGAACCACGACGACCCACGAGCACGTACACGAGTCTTACTATTTGCTTGCCTCATCATTCAGATCGAACTCCGCGATAACCGGCGCATGATCGCTGGTGCCGACCTCGCGATAGGCGGCGCACCGGGCGGCTTTCGCCGCCAAGGGTTCGCTCGCCAGGATGTAATCGATGCGCCAACCGATGTTGCGCTCGCGCAACTTGCGCCAGGGCGCCCACCAGGTGAAAAGATTATCGTTGTCCGGGTCGAGCGCGCGGCCGACGTCGACGAGCCCGCGCGCCAGGATGCGCTCGAAGATTTCTCTTTCGTCCGGCCGCTGGCCCACCACGGTGGGATTGCGCTCTTTGGGGTGCACGTCGCGTTCGCTGCGCGCGATATTGATGTCGCCGCACAAAACGACGCGCATGCCGCCGGCGTGGGCTTCGCCGATGAACGCCTCCATCTGCCGCAAAAATTCCATCTTCGCGGGAAAATCTTTGCCGCCGTTCGGCACATAGACCGAGACGAAGAGAAAATCGCCTACCTGCGCGGTCACGATACGAGTTTCGACATCGAAAGTGGGATGGCGAAACTGCGGCTCGTCGGCAAATGCGTCGCGCCGGATGTGCAGTCCCACGCCCGAGTAAGCGCGCTCGCCGTGCCAGTAACAGCGATATCCCTGCAGCTCGCAGAGCGCCGCCGGCACCTGAGCCACGGTCGATTTGAGCTCCTGCAGGCAGACCACGTCCGGCCGCTCGCGCTCGATCCATTCAAGAACCTGAGCCTCGCGCGCACGGATCCCGTTAACGTTCCAGGTGGCGATTTTCAGCATTTGGCAAAATTATAGAAAGAGCGCAGGCGATGTTCAAACACGGTGGACTGCGGTGAATGAAAGATTCGGATTGTTCACCGCGGAGGCTCGGCGTGGTGCGCCGCCATCGCTTTTGTCGGCACGCGTGATTTACTCAGGTCTTGAACCGCGGTCTTTGTCGATACTCTTGATCAGTCGGCTGACCGTCGAATAGTGGAGCTTTAAATGGCGGGCGACTTCGATCTGACTGTAGCCGTGTTGGTCGACCGCATCTCGGATTTGTTCGATCCCGTGGCTGTTTTCTTCTTCCCACGCTCCTTAAATAGTTTTTCCAGACTCGGACGACCGATAAGTCTTTGGCCTTTGGGTATCTCTCGGGCCTTCTGCTTGCCTGTTACATGCCCGCGCAGCGCCTCGGCGAATCCTTCCAATCCCAAAAGGCTCTGTGCCTCCAGATTTTCCCAGATGGTGGCGCCGCTGACTCCTTCCGCTACGTAGCTCCGGTATTTCTGCTGTGCCGGGCCGCGCCTCTGGCCAAAATAGGCGAGGATCTCATCCACTGTGAGACACCGGGGGATAGTAGCCAGTCCGCCTGTTGCCCGGTAACTGCTCCAGGCCCACAGCCGGGGATGGCCGACCGCCTTCGCGAGAGGTTGTGGCCGCTCCAGCCGCGTTCAGGGAGTCTGCGCGATTGACCAGATGGCTTGCGACGTCGCCGCGCTACTCGACCACTTGGGAATAGAGTCTGCTCACGTATTGGGCCATTCTATGGGAGGACGCATTGCGCTTGCGATGGCATTGAATTTTCCACGGAAAGTTAAAAGCCTCATCCTTGCCGCGAGCGGCTCGGCCCTGCCGCAAGGACTGGGGCAGATTGTATTCCTGGCCTACAGTTTTTCCTTGTCCTGGATCTGATTGAAATGGGATTTGAAGAATTTATCCGGCACGATATCTCTGAATACCGAGACCTACTTTACGACCGACTTTCGCCAGCGCCATCCGGATCGCGTCCGTGATTTTTATCAATCGGCTTGGCCCACTCACTCCAAGCTGCCGGACTACCTTCAGCTTTGCATCGCTCGACATAACTTTGAAGCGACCCACCGCCTTCGCGAGGTGAAGGTCCCGACGCTTGTCGTTGTCGGGGATGCGGATGTCGGTGGCAGCAACCACGTACCACAGTCGGAAGTCCTCGCCACCCGTATTCCGGTATCAAATTAAAGATTCTTAAAGGCCAGTCGCACGGCTTCTTCTGGCAGGTGCCAGAGGAAACAAACGCTTGGTTACGGGCTTGGGTCGAGAACCACCGGACAGAGAGCTAAAAAGATTCTCTAAGAGGCTGACCCTAATCACATGCAGATGACGACTTTGCCTATGTGATCTCATACGAGGGTGAGGAGAATCTCGTTATCGGTACCGACTTTGGTCATAGCGATCCTCAAGCGAGCTCAATGCGATTTCCCGCCATATCAGGCACTCGACAATTGGGTAACTTCTATTTAGTGTCCCCGGTCTTGGGACTTGCTTTCTCAAACCTGATTCTTAGGTGGGCCATGTGACCATCAGGCCTAACGAGGCCAATAGTGCCTTCAAGTTTATTGTCGCCTACTAACTTGAGCTTAACGGGAGCCCTACTATTTAGTACAACGAACTCGACAAATATGTCGTTGCCTTCTGCCGTCACACCCATCTCCTGCCCTCCTGGTCCCTCTTTTAGTTGACCAGGGTAACCAAATCGTCCGCGGGCTAGCCATTTCCCCTGGCCCGTCGCCGTGACGGAGTTAATCATCAATGTCCTCTGGTTACCGACAGGCAAGGCGGCATTAACTGTCCCTCCCAAGTGCCAATCAGGGTTTTTGTCGGATCAACTTGCGCGAACGAAAAGGTCAGATCTGAGATCAGCAAAATCGGGAGACCTAAAATAGCAAAGTAAAACCGCAAGATGTTAGTCACCTACAACCTCCAGAAATTTTAGCCGAAGCCTATACCAGAGCTACGACAAAAAGTGGACTTGACCCCTTTGGTGACGCTGGCTGCGCTATTAGCTTTGGACCGGCAAAGATGATTCCGTCTCATCTATATAAATACAAGTCGCTAAAGAAGGGCAAGGATCGCAAATACAGCCTCCGTGTCTAACGGACAACGAAATCTACTTTGCAGTCTTCGATGAATTTAACGGATCCCTTTGACTGCCACTTGCAATTGAGGCAACAGCTGAGCGTGACGTTGCTCGGAAGAGCTCCGGAAAGCTAAATCCCAAATGACCGAACAGCAACTCGAAGATTTAATAACCAAGGAGCTGTCCCTGGAGATAGTCAAGCAAAACGAGAGCAAAATGCTTTCAGAGTCGAGAGGATCAACCGCAAAGTCGGGATTTTCTTCTCAGTGCGCTCCGGATATCTTCTCATGGTCTCACTACGGAGAGGGTCACAGGGGTATATGTCTGGAGTTTGCGGCGAGTGACAAAGACTATTCGGCTGTACCATTGAGCAGGTCCGCTACCAGAAGCAGTACCCGGTCTTCAACGCCTACCGACGGAGCGGCTGTAAGAAGTCTGCTAGGAGATACTTGACTACCAGTCGATGTTTGGAGCTACGAGGAAGAATGGCGAATCCTTCATTAGACCGCCACGGACCGCAGGTGTTTCCAAGCAACGAATTATCCGGCGTAATCCTCGGGGCAAAGATCTCACCCAGAGACCGGAAAGCAGTTTTAAACATTTTAAAAAAAAGAAAGCCTTGCACCACACTCTATCAGGCTAGAATAAATGACAACCAGTTCGGTTTAGACATTTTACCGCTCAAATATTGACGCCGGCGTCCCTCGCAACTCTGCTTCCCTCGTTGCACAATGGTGTGCTCCCGGGAGTATAGGCGGCAAAGTAAGTAAGGAGCGCATGGATGAAAGATGAATCAAAAACCTCTAGTGACAGAAAACTCCGGGAAGGTTGGCTTTACAGCGGATCGGTCGAGGTCTGTTAGGTTCAGGGTGCCTCATCTGGCCTTTTGTTCTACTTTGGTTACAGTACACTTTATAGTGAATTTGGGGCCAGGATTCCTTAGCCTTTCTCAATATCCTTACAGTACTTTTTTACGGTATCGCTATCCGAAAGTGGTGTAATCAGGGCTTCGCCTTTCTCAAAGCGGTCGCTCTTGATACGCTTCTGTTGTTTGTTTCTCCGGTGTCGTTGGCGCCGTTGCCGGGATTATCTCAGCTTTTGGTGGCCCAGGCCCAGAGTTGCACGGCGGTGTCATCGCAATTTTCACGTTTCTTGGTTTCGGGATTCTTGAAGTGAGACGAAGCAAAAAAGGTAAACGCACGAGAACAAAGTCAAGCCAAACTTCGACGTAAAGAAGAAGCGTAAAATAGGGTCAAGCAATTAGGGTCAGGTCTTGTATCTTGACTATTCTAATCAACCATTTTTATGCTGTTTCTCTGGCCAATTGGCGCGAAAGGATGACGTCTCATGACCGCTGGGTGATGTTAATAACTCTTGTAATCGGCTCCGTCCAATACAAAATACTTATATCACTGTTATAAGTTTTACTTATATCACTGAGCTTCGTCTGCCGGTTTAGGGCCGTATTATGGTCGCCGAAAGGTATGTTTAGTCGAGTGAATTCAGGTTTCGATCGGCGTGGCATTAAGCGTTTCAAACGTTCAAGCCGTTCACACCGCTTCGCTCCGTTCAATAGCGTGCCGGATCCGGAATGGCCGCTAGGCCCGTGGAAGTGTTTGAAGCTTTGGATTGTCGGAAGGGTTAGTACGGGCTGGATCAAGGACATTCTCAATGTCTGGTGACTGCCTCTTGTCACAGGTTCACGACCTATTTTACCGTGACAACCACGCTCGCACTGATGCCTTCTTTATTCCGAAATTTAATCATCGTGCTGCCGGGCTTGATGCCTTTAATCGAGATGGTTTGATTGGTCTTCTCATACGAGACGTCGACCAAGTCTTTTTTGGAGATATTCGTTCGGTTTGGATCGACGCTGCCTCCATCTTCACTTCCAGTTTGACGATTTGGCCAACACCTACCTCGACATCGTCATCAGATAACCTGATTGGCGAGGGGAGCTTTTTTCGGATTAGAATGTCGACCAGTTCCTCGATGTGTTTATCTCTCGCGGCCAGATCGGCTCTGCTGAGCTCCAGATCATTTTTTACCTGAGTCACCTGTGCGCTGAGATTGACCAAGGCTGCCCCGTAGTTCGGCGACGGTTTAGTCACTTCAATGTTGGCTTGATTTATTGCTGCGTCTATTGCATTGGCCGCGTTGGTGTAATTTAACGCTTTCTCCTTGTTCTCGACTACCG
>CAVWLW010000058.1:0-58330 GCA_963755715.1 uncultured delta proteobacterium | reverse complement strand
AATCTCGGCGTTGGAACCGATGGCGTAACCTCCATGAGCGAGACGCTCGAGCTTGCGAAAGCTGCCGAAGCTCTGGGCTACCATAGCTTTTGGTTGTCCGAGGGATAACATTCGCGAAGCGCGATAGTGCGGGCGACGTTGATTGCCGCGGCGACGAGCAAAATAAAGATCGGCCTCGGCATTTTGAGTCCGCACACCAAGCATCCCGCGCTCTTGGCGATGGAGGCGGCTTCCCTCGATGAAGTGGCGCGCGGCCGAGTGATTCTCGGTATTGGCCGGGTCTTAAATGCGCTACGCAAACACGCCCTGGATAGCGCCGGCACGACTCAGTTGGTCAAGGAGTCGATCGAGATCAGCAAAAAAATCTTGAGCGGGCAACGGGTTCAGTATGACGGGAGGATATTCAAGATGCCTCCCCCTGGGAGCCGGCTCGATCTCGATCCCTGCGGCGAGTTGCCGGTGTATGTGGGTGCCACCGGACCGGCGATGCTCAAGCTCGCAGGTGAATACGCGGACGGCATCCTGTTCAATTATCCTTGCACACCAAGCTTCGTCGCCTACGCGATGCCGTTGATCGAGGAGGGATTGAAGCGTTCGCGCCGTTCGCTGGAAAACTTCGGCGTGGCTGGTTACCTGCTTATTTCGGTGGACGAGAACGAAAAAAAAGCACTGGACGCGGCCAAACGGTTTGTCGCGCAAAAATTGCCGACGCGCCATTCCGCCATGCTCCAACACGCCGGCGTGACCGCGGCGGAAATTGGCGCGGTGAGAGAACAGGTCGAGAGACTCGGTGTGGCGCAAGCGGCGGCGGAACTTGAGGATGATCTTGTCCGCAAGGTTGCCATCGCGGGCACGCCGGACCAGGTTGTTCAAGGAGTGCGAGCCTTCGCCGGCACCGGCCTCAAGCTACCGATCGTTTGGGAAATCATTGGTGCCGAGCGCCGGCGCGCGCTCGGCTTGATCGCCAGAGACGTAATGCCAAAACTCCGGTGAACGACCGCAACAGACGGGGGACTTCAAAATAGTATTCATAGGGAAGCGCAACTGACGACGTCCGCAAAGCGATCGGAGATACCTCGACCGAACGCGCCACCCGACTGGATGTGAGAACACACCGAGTACTGATGAATTATCCGTTTGCAAATTCATTCGCGCCGTAAATTGAACTGGAATTCTTCTCGTTGGGCCTTGCCGTACTCTTCGCGAAACTCCTGCTGCGAGTTGTATTTGGTTTTCGGTATTAATTTGCCGCGGACACTCACGCGGAAGGGTGATATATCGAATGGATAAGGATCGACGATAACGGTTTCGTGATCAAGGATCCGAAGTTGGATCTCGCCACCTTCTTCCCCGGGGATTCTTGGAGCCGGTTTTATGGTAGATCCGTAGTAGGCCTTACCCTTTGTGTGTGAGCCTGTGGCCGCCACTTTGGTAATATCGAAGTTAGCACAAAAGAACAGCGACAGGCGGTCGAAGACCTGCATCATCAGATAGTTGTGCCAAATCTGCTCGTGGCTGGTTGTCCCTGCGTATTGTTCCATTTTATTCAATTGCTCGACCATACCTTTATGGGTGGGTTCACGCTCGGCAATGAACTTCCGCGAATACGGGTCATCGCGGTCGACCATTGAGGGCATGGTACCATATCGCTTTTGCCCCAATCCGACGCCGTGCATGCTTACGATTAGACCGGCATAGAGATCTCGTGCGATTACATTGTCGATTCCCTTGCCGTAGAAATTCGACCGGAATTCGCGCGGCGTGCGGGTAAATGGTATGGGCGCGCCGGTATCGTCGATGGACGGATAAATGTCCCAGTCCCACCAGCCGTTGTCGTGAGTCTCTGCGGCCAACACCATCGAGTGATACGGATTGAGCTTGGCGAATCGGTCGTTGCCCCAGTGCGCGGCGAATTGTCCGGCGAGATCGCCGTGATCGTTCTGTGTGATCATCCGATAGTTTTCCGAGTTTTCCGAGATAATCATGTTCATCCTCCGTAAGCGAGACGTTTCGTGTGATGGTTACGTCTGGGTCAACGTTTTCGCCGCTTCCTGGATCGCGGTCACGATATTTTGATAGCCGGTGCACCTGCACAGGTTGCCGCTGAGCCATTCGCGAATCTCAACTTCGCTGGGATTCGGTATCTCTTTCAATAAGGCTTCCGCGGTGAGCAAGATTCCCGGCGTGCAAAAACCGCACTGCAGGCCGTGCAGCTCCCAGAACTTCTCTTGCAGCGGGTCCAGCTCGGTGGCGTTGGGCGCGATGCCTTCGACGGTTTTCAGAACAGCGCCGTGCGCTTGCACGGCGAAGAGCAAACATGAGCGCACCGGCTCGCCATTGAATAAGATCGTGCAAGCCCCACAAACGCCGTGCTCGCAACCCACGTGGGTGCCCGTCAGTCCGAGATCGTCACGCAGGAAATCGGTTAGCAGCTTGCGCGGTTCTACTGCCCCGGTATATTCGCGACCGTTGATGGTGACACGTACCTGCCGGGCGCTCATGGTTTTGTTCGTGACCACAACGTTGCCATGTACGAACGTTTTAGTTTCGGTCTCGTTGATCGGAATCATGCCGACGCCAGTGTATGGTTCACCGTGATGCGCTCGGCGCGGTAAAACTCGCCGAGAAACTCTTCGCCGTCTTTGTACGTTCGGTTCGGCACCAGGCGCGCGGCTAACGACACCGGCAGCGGATCGATATCGAAAGGATAGGGACGCAGGACGGCTTTGTTTTCACCGACCGTGTCGATATTGATTTTCACCGCCGGCTGACCGGGTTTCGTCGGTATGGCGACATCGTTTAACGAATGACTCGGGCCGAGCTTGCGCGCCTTGCTATTCAACGGATAACGATTGCAGACAAACTGCGCCAATTGGTCGAAGACCTCCATGTACTCGTAGTTGGTCCATATCTGCTCGTCGGAACAATGCTGCTTGAACTGTTCGGATTGGCGCAGCTGTTCGAGTAGTTTTAGCCGCAGCTCTTCCTGGTGATCGACGTACGCCTTTACCCGGGGGTCGCCGGTGCGGTCGGGAGGATAGCTGTACTTGCCATAACCGGCATTCATGAGCGCCACGCCGTGCATCGCCATCAACATCGCCGAGTAAGGATCGCGAGTCAGGACCCGATCCACCGAGTTTTTATAGAAATCGAGCCGGAGCTGGCCGAGATATTTGAAACTGCCGTCGTGATAGTCGAGCGGTAACCCCTTGTCGTTGAGTGTCGACGGTTTCATCTCCCACTCCCACCAGCCGATATCATGCTCGGTGGCGGCCAATACGACGGAGGAATAAGGCTCGGGCCGATCGAAGCGTGGGTTGCCCCAATGGGCGGCGAAGTAGCCCGCCACCCGCGAGTGGTCGATCTGCAGCGCCAAGATGATCCGCGCATCGTCGTAGGGATAGGCCATCATAATTTTTCTACCTCCTGGAAATTAACTTGCCCCGATTCCGAATCCTGCTGGCTGCTTACGGTTTCTTCCCTGATAGCTCGTTCCGAGCCTCTTTGACAAACTGGAAATCGACCACGCGAGACAAGGCAACGCGGTTTTTAATGGCGCCGGTCTGTCGCGCAATTTCCAGATCCTTCTCAAGCACTTCATCCGCGACGACGCCGTTCGGCGGATACGCCTCAACCATTTGGCCATAAGCTTCCTGGGCTTGTTCGACCCGAATCTTAAACCACTCGACCATGATGCCGGTGACTTCTTTTTTGTTCTTGGCGTCTCGGAGGAAGTCGATGCCTCTGAGCGTTGCTCGTACCGCCCGGCGTAAGAGATCCGGTTTTTTAGCGATATTCTCGTCTGAAGCGCCCAGCCCAGCCATGGGCAAGCGCATAACATCGCCGAAGTACGCCAGCTTTCGCAAGCCGGCTTTCTCGGCTACCGTTTGCCATGGCACCGAAATCACCGCTGCGTCGACGTGGCCGTTTTGGATCGCTTGAATGCTCGTATTGTGATCTCCGGTGACGACTAACGCTACGTTCTTATCGGCATCCAAATTATTCTGCGCCATGAATTCCTTGGTCATGAGGTGAACCGAGCCGCCGAGGGAAGCGATGCCCACGGACCTGCCTCTGAGCGCGCCGACACTATTCACGCCGGCTTTCGCAACGAGGTAATACGCGGGCCGGTCGGCAACGACCATGAGACTCTTCACCGGCATACCCTGCGCGGCCGCGCGGACGATGGAGCCATGAGCCGTGGCGAATTCAACCTGTCCCGTCACCACCGCCGTCACACTGATGTTGGGTCGCATGAGTATCAGCTCAGGGCGCATGCCTTCCTGTTGATAAAGGCCGAACTTGGTCGCCGCCAATATCGGCATCGTTGTGAAACTCGTCGATGGATAGGCGATTCTGATGTTATCGATGGCCTCTAAGCGCCATGGCCGGCAAACTATCGCCGAGTAAGATCAGCGCAAACAGACCATCCGGCGCGCTTTGCGGCGGAGAATCTCAAAACAAGATCTCCCCGGCAAATAAGATGGCGACGGGCGCTTGCATGGAATTCATCGACTTGACCGCGCTGCTAATAGCGCCGGGAACATCTTCGGTTTTTTCCACCGATCGATGCGTGATGCGCATGCTGTCGAGCAACGGCTTGGTGGCCCAACCGAACGGCACGGAAAACCAGCGTTCGTCGCCCAGCTCACCCCGATGGCTGATCAACAGCAGCATAGGAACGCCAAATGCCATCGGCCCGCGCAACAGAGCGTAGGTGCCGAGAGTAAATCCGGTATTTTCCACCAAGAGAGCCGGTTTCATTCCACCCAACCAGGCGCCCATGCAGACCCCGACACCGTCATTCTCGCTGGCCACTTGAACGTAGGTGATTTGTGGATCTGCTGAAAGCGGCAAGTAGAGCTCTTGGAATGCCGAGTCGGGCAGGCAGGCGACGAAATTGATCCCGGATTTGACTAAGGATTCATGGGCCGCTTTGGCAGCATCGATGTTCATCCGATTTCTCCCTCCGAATGTTACAGCGCGATTGAAGCGCATCCGATTTATGCTTTGGGTGCGCCGAGAATTTCAATCTGCGCGATGCGCTCGACATGCCGGACGAATTTGTATTTGTTCTCTTGTCCATCCATTTTTGGTCCCGCGCCGCGGCCAAGGGCTTGGATCTTCGCGACGAGCATCGATGGTCCCTCGCTGGCCAAGAAAGCTTCGATTTCCGCGCGCAGCAGAGTTTTGTCGCGCAAGGTGCGCACGCTCTCCATGCCGGATGCTTTGGCAATCCCGGCAATGTTCGTTCCGGTCGCGGTTTGACTCTTGGGACCGCCGCGGCTGCCGAAAAGCTGCTCGTTATCGAAGACCAAAATGTAAAGATTTTTCGGCTGGCGCGTGCCGATCACCGGTAAGATGCTCGGCGCCAGCAACATACTGCCATCGGTATCCAAGGCGAAGACTCGGCAATTGGGTAAAGCCGTGGCCAGACCCAGAGCCACCTGACTGACCATTCCCATGCCGACGAGATATAAGTTTCCCGGCCGGTCGATCACTTGATAGGTGTCCGCGGTGGTGCCCGCGAGCGCGCTGACGATGAGATCCGTTTCCTTCAAAGCGGGTTTAAGTGCCGCCAAAATTTCTTTTCTTTGCGGTTTCGAATCGTCGTTGCTCATACGCACCACCTTTCTTTCTTCACAGAGTGCCGAGCATTCCCGGCTAACTCTATTTTCCTTCTGCGACTTCGCGCGCGACGGAGAAATCGGTAAGCCTGTCAAAGTTTGTTAGCTTGCCTTCGAAGGGCGTTCCCAAAAGCGTGTTCTCAATCGCTTTTTGTGAGGGAATGCCATTACGCGTGGCAAATTTCGTTACCAGGCCATAGATATAATCCACTATGTCCATCTCGGATACACCGAGTCGTTTCTGGATTAGGTTTTTACTTCAACGGGTTGAGTGTGCATGAAATCCAGCGAGCGAAGCAGCGCACGAATGCCTCGCTTCACTTCATCGCGGTTTTGCTCCAGCTTTTTTTGGCTGACACCTGCACCCGCCAGCAGAGTTTCCATATACTCACCCAAAGGAAGAAGGGTATGGCCGCCGACTTTATGCGCAAAAAAATTTGCCGGTACCTGTGACACAATGGCCGCCAGTGTGCCGTTCTGCAGTCCGGCTATTCGGGCGGCATCTTCGCCTACTGCCAGCATCTTGATCTGCTTGTCGGGATCGATGCCGTTGGCCTTGAGTCCGAATCGTAGGGCGTACTCCGTCGAGGCCCCGTAACGACTGATCCCGACTGTCTTCCCTTTCAGTTCGGCGAGGGATTTGATGTCACGTCGGGCGATTAATTCGAAGAAAGTTCGGTTATAAATTCCGGCAACGGTTATTAAGGGAGCGCCGGCAACGCCGGCACGCAGAACGCTGGATACGCTTTGATTGTAGTCGACGTCGCCGGTAATCAACCCCTTCACCGCGAGGTCCGAACGCATCACGACGTATTGCGCCGTGAGGCCTTCCTTTTCAAAGAATCGTTTTTCAATTGCGACGAGATAGGGAACGCTGGTCAAAGTCATCGACGACGTCGCGATGACGATGTCCTTAGCTTGAAGCGGGAACGCAGACCAAAAGCAGAAGGGCGAGACTAATGCTGAAATAATGACTCTTTGGATGGATCATCGCACGCTCAAAAATTCGCTCTGGTCCACAAAACTATTACAGAAAAATACCCTGCCGACCTGTTCGCCATCACAACTTAGCGGAACGGCACTAGGCAACAGGCAATGTAGGGGCGCAATCATTGCGCCCTCGAGGGCGTGATAAATCACGCCTCAAAATGCCGAATGCCCAGTGCCTCGGAGAAATTAATGAACTACCCTGCCACTGCTGTCTCCGATCGTTCGATCCCCTCTTTGAAAAAGAGGGGCCAGGGGAGATTTGTCAAATTGTTCTCTGAGAAAATCCCCCTCATTCCCCCTTTTGTAAAGGGGGATGTAATTCCGCTCGTGCTGATCCGATTCAAAATAATGCGTTTTGGACAAGAGTGCCCGTACCCCCTTATTTTGCTTTCAGCTCATCCAGTAAAGTCCTGTCAAAGAATTGCTCGGAACGAACCTTCTTTTCATCGATCGCCGGATCACGAATCTCGGCGAGTACCGTTTTGAATCCCTCCGCGGAGGGTAGGGCGGCTGCTGAAAAAGCCTTTTATGAAACCGATAACTATCCAGCAATGGCCTGGCATCTCTCGTGCCGGCAAATGCGCCCATGATTTCGATGGTCTCGCGCTCGTTGGCGCGATAAAAATTGATCGCCTCGACGATCGCCGCGAGAACCGATTTGACGAGATTGCGATTTTCCTTGATCAAGCTCCGTCTCACGACCAGACCCGTGTGCTGAATCTGTAGGTCGACCTCTGAGAGATCTTTGAGAACTTTGAGTCCGGCTTTTTCAACAGCGCCGAGATTTTCGGGCAGCACGATCGTCGCGTCCATTTGACCGCTGGCCAGAGCGGCAATGCGTGCGTTTGGCGGTCCCGCGGGCAATAGCGTTGCTTGCTGAGGGTCGATTCCCGAAGCTTTTAGGCCGAGCCGCAGCACCGAATCTACCGAACCACCAATGGATGCCGTGGCGATTTTCTTGCCGGTCAAATCTTTCATGCTGTTGATGTTAGGCCGTGAGACCATGAGGTAACTGATTCGGTTAACGAAACCGGCGATCATGACCAGATCGCCGCCGGCCAAAACCGAGCGGACCACTACGGAGCCTGCCATTTGCGCGAACTGTAAGCTATCGCTAAGCAACGCCTGCGCCATCTGCACGCCGCCGCGTAGAGCGATAATCTCGACTTCGATTCCATGCTGCGCAAGCAAGCCGCGTTTTTGCGCGATCGGCAGCAGCACGTTATCGGTGCTCGGACTGACGTAGCCGGCGCGAACTTTCTGCAACGGCCTTTCGGCTGCACTGCATTTGGAGTTTGTTGTTTGTGGTAACGACAGGACGGCGAATAGCAACAGAAAGTTTCGCCAAGGGCCCAAACAACGCGGTGGATGGTTTCACTTCACGCCTTCTCTCTGCAGGCGATCGGTAAACTGGGTGGTGATGAAGGATTCGAGATTCATTTTCTTAACCTCCGGATCGGTCTGGGCCAAGAAATCTCTGACGACCCGGATGCCGGCGAGAGGAGGAGAGGGAATATCCTTAAGCACTTTGGCGTTCATGCGCCAGGTTTCTTCCAATGCTTCGCGGTCATTGAGTCTCATAAAACGCGCGATGGCCCCGAGGGCCTGTTCTTTGTCCGCTTTATATATGCGGATCGCTTTGACAAAGGCGCGGAGCACGCCATAAATCTCTTTCGGATTTTTTTCGACGGTGGATTGCATGACGACGAAGGCACCCGACGATGAGGGAAACCCGAGTTCGCCCAGATCGGCGAGTTCGTTCAACCCAGCTTTTCTAGCGACGAGCGTTAGCGGCGGCACGACAAAGGTTGACTGGACGTTGTTGGTTTTTAGCGCGGCAAAACGGGCTGTTTGCGCGCCGATCTGCAAGAGCGTCACGTCTTTTTGCGCTTGCAGGCCAAACATCTCTAAAACCTTGCGTGCTCGGAAGTCGCTATAGTCGCCAAAGCGATCGATAGCCAAACGCGTGCCTTTCAGCTCTGCAGGAGTCTTAATATTTGCTCGCGGAGACAAAGGACGCCACCTCCTTGTCCGTCACACCGCCGACGAAACGCAAATCCGCGCCGTGGGCGGCGGCGCGGATCGGGCTCGCCGCGGCTACGATAGCCATGCGGATATCACCCGAGATCAGTGCTTGCGAGACCTGCGGCCCGCCGATGTAGACGAAGGTCGGCTTGATGCCCTCCTGTTCCAAGAGTTTGTGCTGCTCGATTAAGCTAATAAAAGCGTAGGTGCCGCCGCGCGACACATAACCGATGGGAAAGTCGACTTGTGCTGTAGCCGGTCGAATGAGGACCAAGAATAAAGACGATCAGTAACACGGAAATACTCTAAGATTTGTTGGGCGATCAATTTGCTGTGGCGTTCCATTTATCTTTGAGAGATCCTTCCACCGGCATAGACGATAAGATGTCGAGCGCTTGCTAATAATTGTCTCGGATGTTTCTCCGGTAAATTCAACCGATGAAACTCACTTGATCGCGTAACTGCGAAATGTTTTGTCCACGAATCCGCTCTCCGAAAGACGTCCTGATCACGCTATCGTCGACAAGCTCGGTTAGTCGAACCTCTCCGACGCGGGGATTGTAGGCTTTCATGAATCGTTGCAAGTTTTGCAATCCTTCCACGGGCGGATAAAGCGTAATGTCCAGATCCCTCTGCAGATATCGATAACCTTGTTCAGCGACCGCAGGATCATTGATCTTCAAACGCTGCATGAGTGTTTTGACGACTGCGGATTTGTGCATGGGAGACTTCACGAAGGCAAGTCCTTCGATCAGAGCTTGAAGCACGTTTGTCGTCAGTTCGAGATTTTTTTGTAGCGAGGCTTTTCTGACAATTACCCCGGAACTGAGAGTCTTGATGTTCGCTGCGTACAGGTCTGTGAGAATACGAAAGCCTTTCGACCGCAATTCTTCGGCGATCGCGCCGTTGAAAAAAGCCGCTTCAATATTGCCGCCCTCGAGGGCGCCTCTCAACACCGATTGGTCGCCGATGGCGAGCAATCGAATATTGTCGCGTTGCTCGTCGATGCCCAAATACTCCAGCCCCAGTTTGGTCGTAATCCATTGGGTTCCACCGATGCTGACGACGCCGATCCGTTTACCCGACAAATCTTTAGGTTTTTGAATCTCCGGTTTTGTGAGCAATAAATGGGTCAGACGGCTGGCAAAAGACGCGACGAATCTGAGATCCACGCCGCTCCCCGCCACAGGCAAGATTCCCGATCCGCCGCCGTAACTCAGATCGATATGCCCGGAGAGCAGTCCGGCGATTTGAACCGAAGTGGTTCTTACGAAAATCAATTCCGGATCGATGCCATATTTGGCGAAAAATCCTTGTTCCTGGGCGACCCAAAGAGGCGCTACCGAAGCTTGCATCGCAGAATAGCCGATCACGAGTTTTTTCCGGTTCTGCGCAGCACCGACCGGCGCTGCGCAGACAATGAAAACCGCGCAGAGAAGGGCCACGAGATTACGATGCCGTGCAAGTAACGACCGTGTTCCCAAGATTAGTCTCTTACGCCGAAGAAGTTTCTAAAGCCCTGAGGATCGAGTTTCTCAATGGCGATGTTGACGAGATACAGTTTCAAACTTTCGGGTAAAGCCTGGCGCCTGCCGTGACAGAACAAAATCGATGAATAGCTTCCCCGCCTTCGGCCACCGAGCGAAGACCACAGTCAAAAACCGCGGACAGCGCCGCAGCAGGCGAGGTCCGCCGTGTCTTAGGCCTCTTGTTCATAGAGGAGTGTGAATCTGCAAATAGTTCCCCTCTGTGTCGAAGAAGTAAACGGACCGTCCGGACTCACGAACATGTTCCTCGTACATGATTTTGACTCCCGAGTTTTTTAGGTCCGCCACAGCGGTCGCGAAATCTTCTTTCGCAAGCTCGAGAGATAGATGCGACGTGCCGTCGTCGAAATCACCTCTTTCCACCGGCTTGGGTCTTTGAAAGAGGACCAGATCCGTGCCGTTTTCCATGAAGAGCCGGGCAGTCAAAGGATAGTGACCCATCGCTTCCTTGTAGAGCCCACCGGTGTCGATGTCGACATCGACTTTCGCGCAGGTCATGCCAAGAACTTCCGTGTAAAACTTCTTTGCTCGCTCCATGTCATTGACCGGAAGACCGAGATGGTGAAGACCTTTAAGTTTGAACATAAATTTATTCCTCCTGTTATTGATTTGGTATCAAATAGGTCACCTGGTTCGTTTCTAAATGAATTTCGCCAACAAACTCGCACACGGGTTGATTCAATTTTCTGACTCATTGGGAATGGCTATCCTGGGCATTCAGCCAAGCAAGGATGGTTTCGATGACGGCTCGTCGGTTTACGCTGCGTAAATGGTGATCGCCGCCTTCAACCGGAAAAAATTTGGCGCTCGCTCCAATGCCTTCAGCCAACTGCTTTCCATGAGCGATCGGCACCGTTCGATCGTCGGTGCCGTGAATCAAGAGCACGGGTTTTTTCATGCCTTGCGTACAGCGTGAGCGCATCGGCAGCCCGATGGTCTTTTTCCTGAAGCGGGCCGAAGCGCGATTCCAGTATGGATTTCGCCTCCGCATTGTCGCGCAGAATTTGCTCCAAGCTGCAAAAAGGCGCAAGCGACACGGCGCCGGCGAAGCAGGCTTGCGTGGCGGCGGCGATCAAGGACATGGTTCCGCCGGTCGATTGACCGGCCGCCCAAATCTTGTTCGTGACGGTTTTCAAAACCGACGCGCACGCCGCCATATCTTCCACCCATACACCGAGATCGCTTTGGCCGGTGGAATCGCCGTAACCGCGCTGCTGAAAGCGCATGGCAAAGTATCCGTTATCCGCCAGCGTTTCCAGCAAATCGTCATATTGCGATCCGCCGCCCCAACCGTGGCAAAAGATCAATCCCGCCTTGGCATTTGATTTTGGCAGCCAAAGGGTCGCCGTCCAAAAATTCATTTGTGCTTTTGACGTAAAATGATATCGGCACGGCTTTATCGCGTGTCAGTTATTCTCTATGCCAGTAAATCTCGGCGATTATCCAATGCCATATAATCTCGCGGCGTTCTCCCAAAGAATTTTTTCTTTGGTCTCTTCGGAGATATCGCTGCGTTTGCGAAACTTCGTAACCGAGTGCGGAAAGTCGCAGTCGCCGTGCGGATAATCAGAGGCGAAGACGATTCGGTCCGTGCCAATGACTCCAGCCGTATGTGCGAGCCCATCCTCGTCGGGTTCGCACGAGACGAAGCAACTCTCGCTCCTGATATAGTCGCTGGGTTTTTTCGGAACGCCATCGGGATGATGCATGGAACGGGAATAGTGATCGTCCATGCGCCACATCCAGTAGGGAAGCCAGGCAGCGCCGATTTCCAAAAAGACGAATTTGATTTCGGGATACTTTTCCATGATGCCGCCGCCGATCAGCGTCATGATGCCGATCATCAAATTAAACGGCATACCGACCATATGAATATAAAAATAGGGATCTTTGAAACGTTCCTGACCCGGACTATCGAAACAGCCGGTGATCCAATGAACGCCGACCGCAGCGCCGAGATCGTTGGCTTCGCGAAAAAACGGTTCGAAATACGGATCGTCGAGATTCCGCTGCCCGACCGTTCCCGTGACCACCGTGCCGACGAGCCCCAGATCTTTAATCGCGCGGCGCAGCTCCTTGGCCGCCTCGTCCGGCTTCTGGAGAGCGACGGCGGCAATGCCTTTTACTCGACCATTGAAGGGTTTCGATTTCTCCGCGGTATAGTTGTTATAGGCGCGGCACATGGCGGCCGCAAGATCGCCGTCGTCGAGATGGGAAGCCATCGCCATGATGTTCGGATAAGCGACCTGAACATCGATGCCTTCCTTGTCCAGATCCTTGAGCCGGCCTTGAACGTCATCGAGCCCCGGCGAGTTGATCGCCATGTCCGGTTTGCCTTTTTTGAAAAGATAACCGTTGGGAGTGCCATGGCCAAAGGTGCCGACTGGGCGCGGTAAGAGCTTCCCTTCGACCATCCAGTATTGCACCTGGCCGATCTGCACCACCTTCGGGCCGTGCTCTTTAAATTCCTTCTCCAGATAGCGATCGAATAGATCGTTCGGTTCGTTGGCGTGTGCATCTGCGTCGATAACCATTTTCATTTCTAGTTCCTTTTCCGTCGGGGTTGGCCAAGAAAATTACGAAAGCCCGTAAAGGCGCGCGGCGTTTTTCCAAAGAATATGCTCTTTCAACTCCTCGCTCACATCATTGCGCTTACGAAGCTTCGCGACGGTGTGCGGAAAGTCGCAATCGCCGTGGGGATAATCAGAGGCGAAGATAATACGCTCCGTGCCGAGGATTTCAGCGGTATGCGCCAGCCCTTCTTCATCGGACTCGCAAGACACGAAGCAGCTTTCACTGCGCACATAATCGCTTGGAGGTTTTGGCAGGGTGGGCAAACGATGAGAGCTGTTCGTATAGTGATCGTCCATGCGCCACATCCAGTAGGGAAGCCAGGCAGCGCCGATTTCCAAAAAGACGAACTTGATTCGCGGATACTTTTCCATGACGCCGCCGCCGATCAGCGTCATGATGCCGATCATCAAATTAAACGGCATGCCGACCATGTGGATATAAAAATAGGGATCTTTGAAGCGTTCCTGACCCGGACTATCGAAACAGCCGGTGATCCAATGAACGCCCACCGCAGCGCCGAGATCGTTGGCTTCGCGAAAAAACGGTTCGAAATACGGATCGTCGAGATTCCGCTGCCCGACCGTTCCCGTGACCACCGTGCCGACCAGCCCCAATTCCTTAACAGCACGGCGCAATTCTTCGGCTGCTTCCGCAGGATTTTGCAGCGCGACTGCGGCGACGGGTTTGACGCGCCCGCCGAATGCTTCAGATTTCTCCGCGGCGTAGTTGTTGTAGGCGCGGCACATCGCGGCCGCGAGATCGCCGTCGTCGAGATGGGACGCCATTGCCATGATGTTCGGATAAACAACCTGGACGTCGATTCCTTCCGTATCCAGATCCTTTAACCGACCCGGAACATCGTCAAGCGACTGCGTCGTCGTGGCCATGCCCTTCTTGGACATGTTGGTGCCAAAATAACCGCTGCTGCTGCCGTGGCCCCAAGTGCCCACGGGGCGCGGCAAAAACTTGCCTTCGATCATCCAGCGCGTGCCGCTCGCATCCACCACTTTCGGCCCGCGCTCGCGAAACTCTTTTTCCAGATAGCGGTCGAACAGGTCTCTGGGCTCATTGCAATGTCCGTCTCCGTCGATAACCACGATGATACTCTCCTTTGCTCCTACTTTATTCCGAGCTCTCGTTGCGCTTCGATTAGTAAGGTCCGATCCGCAACCTGGGAAAGAGGAATTTTCTTTTCCAGTTTCGCCCGGATGACCGCGTCGTCGACCGCCGCCTGCAATGTTTCGTTAGTCATGGCGCCATCACGGCTGTAAGCCGGAAAGTAGCTTTCAAACATGCCGGTGGCGGTTTCCCGATCCGATCTCGAATAAGCGGCAAGAATTTCGATCGCTTCCTTTTTGTTTGTTTGAATGAACCGAAGAGCTTCAATGGTTCCCTTGATCATTCTCTTGGCTTGATCGGGCGATTGTTGAATCTTTTTATCCGTCACAATCACGGCATTTTGCGGCAGGTTGGTATAATCCTTCGCCCAGGCAATCACTTTGTAGTTTTTCTTAGCGCCCCACATGTTTAGAGGCGGTCCGCCGATCACCGCGTCGACCCGGCCGGTTTCAAGAGAAGCAAAACGTCCATTGTCATCGCCGCTCGGCAACAGATGGATGTCTTTGCCCGGAGTCATGCCGTGCCGCGTCGCGATGACGTCGGCTACCAAGTGCGTGGTGCTGCCAAAATAACTAATGCCAACGGTCTTATTGCGCAGATCGGTTACCTGTTGGATTCCCGGTCGTGTCATAAGAAAAAAAACCAGCTTGTCCTGAGTCATCATGAGGAGTTTTACCGGAACACCTCTTATCGCGCCGGCGATGCCTTGCGCCATGGTAATGGCATAGTCCAAGTCTCCGGTACTGAGCGCATTCATCGCCACCGACAGGGAAATTCGAATATGCTCTGACGCCAGCCCATATTTGGTAAAAAAACCCTTTTGTTCGGCAACCACCGTGGGCAAAAAGCCGGGCGAACTGGATGAAATGCCGATGCGGATCTTTTCCTGACCCTGTGCCTGAGCCGACACGGAAAGAAAGGCAGCGAGAAAACATATCAAAAACATCGGCACCTCGACGTAAGCTCTTCGTTTCATAGAAATCGTCCTATTGGGTCAGTTCTCACTAAGCGTCAGCCGATGGCGTTGGAAATTTCTCCCGAACTTCGAACAATTCGCGGTCATCGCTGAAAAATTCGTCGATACTCCTCTTTCCTTTTTGAGTATTCTTCCGGCGTCATGGAGATCATTTGAACGAACTTACCGGCTACCTGGTCCGCGCCCGCGATGGGAGGTGAAATACCGCGGCGATTCACAAATTCGCCTACGTTGGCCATGATCTCCGAGCTCTCTTGGCCAAGAAAATAATCGATATACAGCTTTGCGGCATTGGGATGCTGCGCTTTCGCCGTAAGACCGATGTAATTTCCATCGCCCAAGTAAACCGGGCAGTCCTTTCACGTAGTCAATCGGCGCGCCTTTCAGACCCCACAAGTGAACATACTTCACGTACGCGACACCCAACGGCATTTCTCCCGACGCAATGCGCTCGCCGACCGGGACCATCGAATCGAGCATCAGCGGTTCCAAAGCAGCAAGCCGCTTGATCCAGTCGTTGGCTTTTTGACTCGATCCGAAGACTGAAGGAAGACTAGCGAGCCAGTTGATGGTGGTGTCGTGGAGGCTCGGATTGCCCATGGTGATCTTGCCTTTCCACTTCGGATTGACGATATCCTCATAGGATTTTGGCGCGTCCTCGGGTTTGATCATGCTTTTATTGTAAACGAACCCGATAATCACACTGCGATAGTTCGGGCCAAAAAAGCCGTCCACCAACTGTTTATTGTAGTCTTTGGCCGACGGCGAAACATAGCGGACCAAGAGGCCTTTCTCCTTGTTGATGTACTTCATCGGTTCTGCAGTTGCGAAGACCGCATCTGCGCTCATCTTGCCGGTGCGGTGCTCACTGGTGACTCGGTCAATGATGACGGTAGACGAGGCACGGAAGTAATTGGTTTTGATCCCATACTTCGCTTCGAAGCCCTTGTGCACAGCTCCGGCTACATCGTTCTCAAGCGTTCCGAACACGACAACCTCGCCCTCTTTTTTGGCGGCCTGAATCAGATCTGCGCTTTGCGCGCATGTTCGTTCAGCGGATATCGCCAGAAACGCCGTCACGAAAATAAAATAGAAAATATTCAACCACGTCCTTCGGCGGAATCTCATGACACGCTCCATTGTAGAAATTCTATGGATAACGGATTCCGACGATCAAGAATCGGCCGCAACGAAGAGCACCCGGTCTGCCGGCAAATCCAACGGCAGCCTATCCCAGTTGTCTCCCCGATCGACGCTTACGAGTATATCTCCATGGCCTTTTTGGGTGGCATCCGCCGAGCGCCCGCGAGACACAGCGCCAAGACCTGCATACACAATGGAAGGGTCTTCCGGATGCTGCGTCAACGCCCAGACCATCTGCCTCATGTTTTCCGGCAACCAGTTTCCCGTACCTACCCGCTCCCAGCTCTCGGCGAGATCGCGGCTGCGGAAGATCGCGCCCTGCGCGCGCTCGGGACGGTCCCAATACCCGGGTGATTTGTCCGCCGCCGCGACCAGCATCGTCGGCGTGGTGCCGGGCAAAAAAACAAAATCGTGGAAATAATCGCGCGTAAAACCATTTTCCGCGCGCTGCCAGCCCTGGCCCGGATCGCTCGCTTTGAAAAATCCGCGAGCGCTGGCGACAAAATACAGATCTTTGCGCCCCGGCGCGCTGCTGATGTGGTGAATGTCCAGATAGTCGATGCCGCCGCTCACGTCCTCCCAGTTCTTGCCGCGGTCGAAGCTGCGAATGATCCCGCCGTGCTCCAAACAGACGTGAAGAATGTTCGAATCATCCGGATGGACGAAAATGTGGCGCACGTGCTCCCGGTGCGGCGGCCGCGGATAGCTCCATTTTGCTTTCACCTGGGAAGGTAGAGCTTGGACGCCAACAAGCTCCTCCCAACTCTCACCTCCGTCTTCGGACCGATAGAGATGGATGGGCTCGATGCCGACGTACACGACGCGCTCATCGGTAGAATCCACCGTCACAGCCCGAACGTTGCCTTCGAAGACACGCCGCCAGCTCTTGCCCGCGTCATCGGTTCGATACAAGCCGTCTTGCGTGACGCCCAGATAGACGACGTTGGGCCGGCTGCGTAATCCATCGACGGAATCGATGGTGCCGGTCTCGAAAGACACTGCGACATTCTCCCACCCGCCGTTCTTAGAGCGCCATACAAACAACCCTTCCTGGGTACCCGCGTAGATTCGCACTGAACTTGCCATGGCCGACTCCTTTCAATTTTCTGCCAAGCGGCGCCCTCGCTCGCAAAACGCTCGGCATTCAATCATCCGATCTCTGTGAATTCTATTCTCGCGCCAATTCCTTGACTGCAGCGAGAACCTCGGTATAAGTGCCGCAGCGGCACAGGTTCCCCGATAGATAATCGCGCGTCTGTTCTTCCGTCGGGTGAGGATAACTCGCAAGCAACCCCTTCACGGCCATGATCATACCGGGCGTACAATAGCCGCATTGAAAAGCCTGATGTTTGAGAAATGCCTGTTGCACCGGATCGAGCTCGCCGTCGTGGGACAGACCTTCGATGGTGATTATGTTTCTACCCTCGGCGTTTGTGGCAAGCATGAGACAAGAACTCACGGGCCGTCCATCGACCAATACGGTGCAAGAGCCGCAGACACCCACGCCGCAGCCTTCGACGGAGCCCTTGAGCGAGAGATCGTCGCGCAAGCATTCCAACAGGGTCTCATTCGACCTAACCGTTAGTTCTTGTTGCGTTCCGTTAATCGTCGTTGAAATGGTGATTGGCAATTTAACTCCCCTCTTTGCCGGCATTGAGCATAGCGATAATCTTGTCCGGCTTTATCGGCAAATCTCTTATGCGAATCCCGCCGAGCGCATTGGCAATGGCATTGCCGATGGCCGGCGCCACCGGCGGCAACGCCGCTTCGCCCATACCTTTGGCGCCAAAGGGGCCTTCGGGGTGGGGCGTTTCGACTGTGATGGATTGAAAGTCCAACGGATGATCTTCCATGGACGGCAGCATGTACTCTAAAAAACTGCTGTTGATCGGCTGGCCGTTGTCATAAACCATCTCTTCAAAAAGCGCCGAGCCCATACCGGACAACATCGAACCTTCGTTTTGCAATTCACATTGTTTGGGATGAATCGCCTTGCCCGCGTCCGCCGTTGCCACGATGCGTAAAACCCGCACTTTGCCAGTCTCCCTGTCGACTTCAACTTCAACGCCGCAAGCCGAGAAGAACCAGAATGCCGCGGCCTTTCCCTTTCCGGTCTTCGGGTTCAACCCGCCTTCGGTCTTAAAACAATGGCCGCCGAACATGCTGCCCACGGACGATCCAAAGCGTGCCTTGAAGATCTCCGTGATCGATAACCGTTTATCGGGCACGCCGCGCACCCACACAGCGCCATCGCGCAATTCCAAATCCTCGATCCGCGCTTCGAGTTTCTTCGCGCCGACTTCGAGCAACTGGTTTCTGATCTCGCGGGCCGCCTTCTGCGCCGCTTGGCCCATATGAAAGGTCGTGCGGCTCGAGCTCGACGACTTATCGTAGGGCGTAAGATCGGTGTCCGGGAAGCTCACGGAAACTTTTTCAAAAGCCAATCCCAACTCGTCGCCGACGATTTGCGCCAGCGAAGTCAACGCCCCTTGACCCATGTCGACGCTGCTGGTGAGAAGAATCGCCGAACCATCGGCGTTAAGACGCACGTTCGCCGACGAAGTGGTCGGCGTGGTCGTGCTTTTAATGGTGA
The DNA here is from genome assembly GCA_963755715.1 of uncultured delta proteobacterium. GTDB lineage: Bacteria > Desulfobacterota > Binatia > UBA9968 > UBA9968 > DP-20. The sequence continues at coordinate 39,736 of CAVWLW010000058.1, read as the reverse complement.
CCGCAAGCCCTTTGCCGCGGACCACGTTTTGTCCGGCCGGCGGCGCCGACTGTTCTTCCTTGCCGTTCCACCCGATAGCTCGAGCCGTGCGTTCCAAGCATTCGGTGATGCCTACGGAAACCAGCTTTTCGCCGGTGACGAATACATCCCCCTCTTTCACAAGGTGTCGCAGACGCAATTCGAAAGGATCGATGCCGAGCCGGCGCGCGATATCGTCCATCTCCGACTCATAAGCCCAACAAACGTGCGAAACGCCGACGCCGCGAAACGGACCGGTCGGCGGCAAATTGGTGTAGACGGAATAGGTCGACAAACTTCGGTTGGGAATATTGTAAGGCCCGCTCGATACATAACAGCCGGTTTTAGCGTTGACCGGCCCATTGAGCGCGTAGGCGCCTATTTCATAAAAAGACTCGACTTTGCGCGCAACGATGGTGCCGTCTCGTTTGACGCCGGTTTTTATTTTCACCACCGCGCCGTACCGTCTGCCGGTGAGAAAGACCTCGTCGCGCGTCAACACCCACTGCACCGGACGGCGCGCTTTGCGCGCGAGCAATGCAAGCGGCGGCTCCAGCCGCGCATGGGTCTTGCCGCCGTAACCGCCGCCGAGAGGTGAAACGATTACACGCACCTGATTTTCCGGCAATTTAAAGATCTGCGCCAGTTGCTCTTGCACGCCGGAGGGGTTTTGCGAAGCGGAATGAACCACCAACTTGCCGCCCGGCTCCCAGTAGGCAGTGGCGGCATGGGGTTCTATGTGGCCGTGCTGTACCGGCGGTAGCGTGTAAGTATTTTCAAAGATCTCTTCCGCTTCTTGAAATCCTTTTTCGATGTTCCCGTCTTCCACCCGAAACACACTGCAAACGTTGCCGCCCAACTCGAAATTGAATTCCTCGCGGTGCACGCCCGCGTTGGTCTCGTTGCGCTGCGCATGCAGCACCGGCGCGCCGGGCTTGGCGGCTTCGAGAAGATCGAAGACCGCCGGCAACTCTTCGTAATCGACTTCGATCAGATCCAAAGCCTCTTCCGCAATCTCCCGGCTCTTCGCCGCTACGAGCGCGACAACTTCACCGACGTGACGCACTCGATCCGTAGCGACGACGGGTTGATCATCGACAACGGGCCCGAAATAAGGATTCAAACCGGCCAAGTCATCGCGCGTGACAACGGCTACGACACCGGAGAGTTTTTCCGCCTTGCTTGCGTCGACGCGCAGAAGTTTCGCGTGCGGGAACGGGCTTCGCAGCGCCTTCGCGTAAAGCATCTGCGGCAGAACAAGGTCGGGGGCATAGTTAATCGCTCCGGTGACCTTGGCCAACCCGCCCACCATCGTGACATTTGTACCGACCAGAGACATCTTTATGGTTCCCTTCTTAATGTTGCGCCGCAGCGCCGAGCGCCCGGCGCACCAGCACATGGACCAAGTGGCGCTTGTAGTCGACAGTCCCACGCAAGTCGTCGATCGGCTCGACGCTAGAACTCGCGTCCGAGGCGATCCGCTCGATCAACTCAGATGTGAGTTTCTCTCCGCGCGCCATCGATTCGGCTTTTTCTAAACGCACCGGTTTCGGCGATACCGCGCCGACGACAAGGCGAAGTTCAGCACAAATGCCGCTTTCCATGGTCGTCAATGCGGCAACCCCGACGCACGGCCGCTCCTCGGAAGAACCGGTGGTAAACTTGGTGTAAGTTCCACTTAGAGATTCAGCCGGCGGGACGATCAGCGCTGAAACCAACTCACCCGGCTCCAGCGCAGTCTCGTAACTGCCTTTCAAAAAATCGGACAATTTCATCTGCCGGGTTCCGGCACGGCTCAATAGTTCGACGACGGCGTTTAGCGCCACCAGCACTGTGGGCGGATCGGATTGATAATCGCCGTGCGCCAGATTGCCGCCGATGGTGGCCATGTTGCGAATGCGGATATTCGCCACCACATGGCACGCTTCGGCCAACACCGGATAATGTTGCCGCACCAACGGCGATGCCTCGATATCGTAGATCGCCGCCAGCGCGCCGACACGCAATCCTGTTTGCGCGTCATAGCTGATATCGCTCGCGGCGTTGATTTTTTTTAGATTGACGAGCGTCTTGGGAACGAAGATGCCGTGCTTGATCAAAGTCAAAAGCGCCGTACCGCCGGCGATAACCTTAGCTTCCGCGTTGTCACTTAGAAGCGCGCAAGCCTCTTGGAGACTGCTTGGCTCCGCTAGCTCGAAACGTCGCATATCAGCTGATCCTTTACCGCCAAGAATGAACCGGCTGCCAGCCGAGCAATTTCTTTGCGCGGGCGTTGGCGTACGAGCCTTTGCTGCCGGTTAGATTGCGCGCTTTGTCGCCGATGCTGGGCATGACGCGCGGATATAGATCGCAGAGCGGTTCAGCCACCGTGCTGTCGTCGGCGACGACAAATAAAATAGTACCGCTCGGAATCGGGCGCTCGACGGCCAAGCGAAAAGCAATGGCCAGATCGCGCGCGTCGATATAACTGTACGCATAAAAACCCGTTGGCTTGCGCCCGCCGTCTTTTTTGATCTTTTCGAGCTCTTCAGGAGTGACCACACCGCTCGGCCGCAGCATCACGGTTTCCAGACCCTTGCGTGCGTAGGAGCGCGCGATGGTTTCGCCGATCTCTTTGGATAGACCGTAGACGTCTTCGGGCCGCAGCGGATGATCTTCATCGATCGGCAGATAGTCGGGCATGAAGCGCTCGCTGTAGCTCCAGCCGACGATGGCATTGCTGCTCGCCGAGACGACCCGCTTGACGCCGAGACGGAAAGCGGCGTGGTGGACGTTGAACGTGCCGACGACGTTGGTTTGATAAGTCACCGTGGTCGGAGCGATGTTCGGGTTATGGATCGCGGCGAGATGAATGACCGCTTCGGCGCCCGCCATAGCTTCCATGACTTGACCGAGATCCTGGATGTCGCCAACCAAATAGTTGACCGGGCCGCGCTCCGGCCCGGGTGTGCGATCGAGGACGGTGATTTCGTAAGCGGCGCTATTCAGCAGCTCGCGAACGATCGCTTGGCCGACTTTGCCGGCTCCGCCGGTAATAAGAAGCTTCATGGGAAATATCTAACAAGCACGTGGAAAGGGCTCATGCACTTTCGTTGAAAACCATCATAAGCTGTAGAGCGCCTTGGCGTTGGCGCCGACGATTTTATTGGCGACGGATGAACTTAACCTAGAGTTTTGCAGGACGCCGTCGAGAGCTCTGAGCTCGGACGCGCTGTCGGCGTGGCCGTAATCAGTGCCGACGACTAAGTTGTCTTCCCCGGCGATTTCCATGATGTACGGGAGGTCGTCGCTCGTCTCGCAGCCGACGTAAAATCGACTTTGCTGCAGCAGCTCTTTCGCATTTAGCTCTCGACCTTGCAGCTTGTAGCGTTTACCCAGATCGTTCAGCACGTAAGGCAGCCACTGCGCGCCGGCTTCGAGAAAAGCGACCTTGAGCTTGGGAAAGCGCTCCGGAATTCCATCCATGATCATGTTGTGGAACGCGCCGACGATCACCAATTTGAATTTCGAAAAGCCGATGGTTTCGTAGCGAAAATAATCGTACAACCCGGAGCTCCCGGTGCCCGAGTGGATGCAAATCGGCAAATCCAAGCGGCTGGCGGCGTCGTAGAGCGGAAAGAAATAACTATCGCTTAGAAGTCTTTCGCACTCCGAGCCGCGCAGGAAAATACCGCAGGCGCCGTTCTCTTTGGCGAACTTTGCTTCCTCGAACACTCTTGTCCATGCTGAACAGCGGCAACACAGCGGCCCAACGCAGGCGCTCCTTCGCCTGTTTCCAGATATCCGCCATCCAGCGGTTATAGCTGCGGCATAAGGCCAGCTCGATCTCGGGCCGCGCCGTCAGCGGAATGATAAACATCGTCGGAAAAATCACCTGAACATCGACACCGAGCTCGTCCATGTGTTTCAAGCGCGCACTCGGATCGCGCAACTCGCGCGATTCCATGGGCGTGTTTTTGCCGACGTTGCGGGATTTGAGTCGAAGCGTGCCATCGACCAGCCAATACTCGTCATTCGGCGAACGATCGGTGGAAATAACGACCTGAGGGCGAAATTTCCGATCGTCACCTTCCATGTATTCCCAGGTTTTTTCGGTTTCTAAAACATGCGCGTCGGCGTCGATCCTCAGCATACAATAACCTCGCTTTGTTATCGTTGGATACTTCAGCGCCTGGTATCTGTCAAACTACGAATTCATGGACGTAAGAATGTGAAGATTTATTAGGTGACACTACATCATCATGCCGTCGAAAAGGAGAAGCAGAAAAAACGAGGGGTAGGCTTATAGCTCACGCATCGGATCGACTTGTAGGACAAAGCGAGGCGCCCAGCCCGAAGCTTAGACTTGCAAAAGCACCCAGAGGCTGCCGCCGACCGCGACCAAATCCTCAAGCAGCGCAACATAGATGTCCCGCGTAGCCAACGCTTTCACGAGCCGCGTTCGCGCCTGGTATCCTCCGAAACAGCCCACAACACCGCCGACGGCGCCAAGCAGCGCGCCAATAAAAATTTCTTGCGCTCCGCCGGCGGCAACGCATGCACCGGCTAACCCACCCATCACGATGCGCGCGATCAGCCCCGGCGGCGCTGTGCGGCTCGGGGTCTGCGGCAGTTTATCAGCCACCAGTTCGACGACCGCGAGCAACGTAAAAATAGCGACGGCGGGCAGCGAGCCGATGAGAGACAGCGGGCGCTCGAGTTTCAACCAGCCCAAGTACACAGCCCATGCCGTCATCGCGGGAGCGGCCAACGAGCGCAACCCGGCGAAGAATCCAATGAGAAAGGCAAAAAACATCATCCTTAGATCTCCTACTCAAAGTTTGAGCATCGACTCACGCCGCACGATGACTACTCTTCCCTTCAAGCCGAGCGCTGGCATGGCCCCTTCTTCTCATTTTCTCTGTCCGTCAATCGCGCTGACAGCGTTAGCAATCTCCCGACTCAGATCTCCGACAGCTTCACTCAGCGCGGCCATCGAACCATCGGTCGATTTTTCTTGGGCATTGCGAATAACGCGTGACTCTTTGACAACAGCCACTTTCTTATCTGCGCCATCCAGAACAGACCAGCGCGCAAACAATTGGCCGTCGCGTTCGCGGTTGGCCTCGAAACGTAACACCTCGATTTCGACGTAGTACCGCGGCCGATTGGCGGGTGACCACGGGTAAACTATGATCAGATCCGTGTTCAGAAGCAGCGCAAGATTTTCCGATAAAACCCGGGAAAAATTTTCTTGTAGCGGTTCCGCCCACCGGTCGGTTTCAGAAACTTCCAACCGATTCTGTGTGCTTCGGACGACTATTTCTTGTCGATCGAGATAGCCGGGAAACTTGACCGGGCCAATCCCGAGAAACATCTTTTCCAGCCCGGTTGAGTTTTTCAGTGAAGCTTGTGCCACCTGCGGCAGCGAAGATAGCGTGAAGAATCTCGAGGGATCGGGCCTTGGCGAGAAAGTGCCACACCCCGCCAGTGACAGACCCACGACTGCAATCCGGAATATTGAGTTGATCGAGCGATTCATTTCCCCTCCTCCATCTCCGGTCTACCGAAGATCAGAGACCTGGGGTTTCGTTGAACAGAATCTGACAGCAGGCGCAGGGATCGCGCTGCGGCGGAGACTTCTCGAAGGCTTCTGCCAAGCTCGTAAAAGGTGACAGAGTCGGGATCGCTGATACCGCGGATATTGATCATTGCCGCCTCGGCTTCCTTGAGAGCCGCGTCCGTTTGCTTCAGGGTTAGGGCGGCTTGCTGCATCGCTCCGCGAGCCGCGTCTGAAGTCTGCTCAAGATTTGTTGACAGAGTTGTAATATTGCCGTCGAGATTGCTGGTCATTTTGCGAATCTCAACTATCGCTTGGTCAATCTTCGGCATGGTCTGATCGAGTCTCTGCAGAGCGGATTTCAGCGCCGGTGAGTTCACCAACTGACCGACCCCGTCCACGGCTCGTGAAACGGCATCCGTCATTCCTTTGAAATCAACCTCGCGTAGTTTGGCGAGGATTTCGCCGGTTGTAACCTCGGCTCTTTCGAGAGCTGTGGGGACGGTGGGGATTTCCGGATATTTAGATCGAGCAGCTTGGCCGAGCTTGACAGGGGTTCCGGGAAAGAAATCGATGCCAACATAAAGCACGCCTGTTAGCAGGCTTTCGGTTTGAAGTTGCGCCCGAAGTCCTCGATCGATGGCAGTCTTCACTGCGGTGGGATCCTCCACAAGCGTCGCAGTGGCTCCCCTGCTGGTGATTTTTTCCAAATCGATTTCAAAAAGCACGGGAATACTCCGGACTTCCATGCTCTGGTCGAGCTGAAGCAGAATATTTTTGACCGAGCCGATTTCGACGCCTCTAAACTTCACCGGCGCGCCGATATGGAGGCCGTTGACGTTGCCGTCGAAGTAAGCCACGAATTCTTTTGTCTGGCGGAACAACTTACCAGAGCCAAAGGCGATCACTGCGATGACCAATAAGGCGAGAGCGCCGAGGACAAAGCTGCCGATAAGTGTTGGGCTGATCTTTTTACTCATACATTTTTCTCTGCTCCGCGGGTGAGGAAACGGCGCACCGTAGGATTCTGCGAATGGGCCAGAAGCTCCTTGGGGTCGCCGCCGGCGATCATGGTCCGCGTTTCCGCGTCGAGAAACACGCTGTTGTTGCCGATGGTAAAGATGCTCGCCAGCTCATGGGTGACTACCACGACTGTGGCGCCGAGGCTGTCGCGCAGCTCCAGGATAAGATCGTCGAGCAAGCGCGAGCTGATCGGATCGAGGCCAGCCGACGGTTCGTCGAAAAACAGGATTTCCGGATCCAGAGCCATGGCCCGCGCCAGCCCGGCGCGCTTCTGCATGCCGCCGCTAATTTGCGCCGGGTAATAATCCTCGAAGCCTTTCAACCCGACCAAGGCCAGCTTGAGCGAGGCGATCTCGTTTGTTTCCGCCGGACTCAAGTCGGTGTATTCTCCCAGCGGCAAGCCCACGTTTTCCGCCAGCGTCATCGAGCTCCACAGCGCGCCGCTCTGAAATAGCACACCCGTACGCCTAACGATCTCCTGCCTTTTGGCCGGATCCGCCTTGGTGAAGTTTTCGTCGCCGTAGAAAATGTTTCCCTGCGCCGGTTCGTTCAGACCGATGAGATGTCTGAGCAAGGTGCTCTTGCCGGAGCCGCTTCCACCCATGATGATGAACACATCGCCGTGGTTGATGGTAAAATTTAAATCGTGCATCAATACAAAACTGCCGTACGCCATTGTGAGATTGCTCACAGTGATGTGGGCCTTCGCTCCATTTCCGTTGCCGAGCCCGTCTGACATATAGATCAAGCCTACTTACGGGGTTTCCTTTTTGTTTCTCCCCTTATGGGGATTTCTCCGGAGAGGGAAATTCTTAAATCCCGAGGACGTAGAACACGACGGCAAAAATGCCGCACGCCATCACGATGGCAACAATTCCCGTCACCACGGCGGAAGTCGCCGCATCGCCGACGGCGGAGGAGCTGTTGCCGCATTGAATGCCACGCAAGCAACCCGCAAGGGCGATCAGCACACCGTAGACTGAACTTTTGAACACCCCCCCAAAAACGTCCGCCAGGTCGATAGCGTTCGAGGTCTCGCGAAAATACGTGGTCCAGGAAAGATCCAACATACCCACACCGATCGCGGCGCCGCCAAGGACGCCGACGAAATCCGCATAAAGACAAAGCAAAGGCATCATCAGCACGAGCGCAATCACCCTTGGCAGCACAAGAAATTCCAACGGCGAAAAACCCATGGTTGTGAAGGCATCGATCTCCTGAGTCACTTTCATAGTGCCAAGCTGAGCGGCAAATGCAGCGCCGGTTCGGCCCGCCATGATGATACCCGTCATCATGGCGCCCATTTCGCGAATCATGGCGATACCGACCAGATCTGCCACATATATTTGCGCTCCGAATTGTTTGAGTTGCACCGCGCCGACGAACGCGAGAATCACGCCTACTAGAAAACTGATCAATGTGACGATGGGGAGCGCTTGAACGCCGGACTGTTGAATCAAGAGAAAGAGATCCACGGCGCGGAATCGCACCTTCATACGAAAGAGCCGGACAAAGGTAAGCGTCATGTCCCCGAGAAACGCCAGCATCTCTCCGAGAGACGTGCCGGCGCCTATGGCGGTGTTGCCGATGCGTTCAAGAAAAGGCGTCTCCACAGTCTCTTTGCGCGCGCCTTTTTTCTCCGGCACCGCTTCGGCCAGATCGAGTAGCCTGCGCAAGCCGGAAGGCAAGGTCGTGCGATCCATATCGATGCCGCGGATGCGGCATAACTCGGAGACTTCAACGAGAAAAGCCAGAACGCTGCTGTCCCACGATGCCAACGCGCGGGCTTCGAAACCGATGTGTCGCACGCTCGGGGCTGATTCAAGTTCGCGTTTGACCAGTGCCGCGGATGGAAGGCCGCCGCGCAACCGCCAGGCTCCCGCGAGCTGCACCTCAAGCGTGGCATCGCCCGTTTGCTTGAATGAGAGGGTTCCTTGCTCCGTCATTTCGCCGATTGTCGGTTGTTCCAGATCAACAACACGATGCGCTTCTTATCGTGCGAAAAAAGAGGCGCATCTTTCCAGGGATATTACCTAAGACTCGAGTTTTCTGATCGTCGACGTTAATTGAGCACACCCTGCGTCTCGTGAACATAGCACCATATCCAAGCCGCCGGCGGGACAGCGCGCATGACCGGATGTTGCGTCTGATGGAAATGTTTAGTCGCGTGCTTGCCTGTCGAGGAATCGCAACAGCCAACGTGGCCGCACGATTGGCACTCGCGAAGAGCAACCCAAACGGTTCCCTCAGCTAGACATTCCTCACAGGCATCGGGAGTTTTCTGCGGGGGAAAGTCCTCGGGCGTTAGCCCGCACCAAATGTTCACACGATTTGGCCATAGGGTCCTCCGATCTCAAATATTAATTTTGCACTGCAGTACCAACTAAATAGCGGCGTGATGACCAGACGACGCATCAACGTCAACACATGTCCGCGAACCAACCGTTTCGGATCTTCATGATCTACTGCTCGAACCAACAGTCGGTAAATCGCCCGGCAATCTCCTCACCGTGCGTTTCCAGTGCGAAATGCCAATCAGTTCAAGCGTTGGGCTCTTCGGCGATCGTGCGCGTGACCGATCGCCTGTCGCAGACGATGCTCCAACTTGGCGCAGCTCAAGATGACCTTCTGCGAATGTACCGACTCCACCGCAGAGAGTGGCACGACGAAGTCCCCCGCATTCTCCACGTAGATCACCAGTTCGGGCCGGCCATTCGGAGAAACCGCCCGAACCGCCCCGAACTCCTCACCGCCGTCTGAAACAAAAGCCTGATATCCTATCTCGATTGCTTCTTGCATAACTCAGTCCTCCGAAATTCTTTTAGCCCAACGTCGAGTTCACTCCTATAACTATGAATCACATTGCTCCTGCAGCGCGAAAACGGCGCCTAAAGGTCAGCTTGAACAGTTCAGTTCTTCGCCAGCGCATGGGCTAGCAGTGCTGTGTCGGTGAAAGCACGCAGTCGTTGGAGATACCCATCGCGGACTGTCCAGACGTGGGCGAAGGGCACATTGACGGGCACGGCTGCTTTTCGCGTTTTTCCTTCGATACGACCGAGGGCGACGACTTCCTCGCCAGCGGCAATAAACTCTTCGGCGACAAAGTGAACGTCAAGAGCTTTATAGAAGCTGGTGAGAAACCGATCGAGCACGTCCTGAAGGCCCTCAAAATGGCCGCAACCCATGGGCATCCCTTCCGGCATATCGTAGACGACGTGCGGCGCTTGGAGACCTCGCAGCGACTCGCGATGTCCTGGGACGGTAGCTTCGTAGAAAGCGCGAACGCGCTTCTCGTTTTCTTCTTCGATCATTTTTTTCTCCTCCGTCCTTATATAGCAGTCCAATGTTCACCGGAGCATTTCTCCGTCGTCACTTGCAAACTCTGTCTGACTCAATATTCCGCAACAGCTTCATCCGGATAGCAGTATAACCAACGTTCTCCAGGCTCCGCGGAGGCGATCACCGGATGCTTGCTCGCATGCGCGTGCGCGGTCGCATGACGGTTCGGCGAGTCATCGCAGCAGCGCGTCGCGCCGCATTCCTGGCATATGCGCAGATGAACCCAACGAGCGCCCACTTTCACGCACTCATCGCACTGACGGCGCTTTGCATGTTTGACGGTCGTGATACCGCGAATATGTTCGCAAGCTCCATCTGCCATTGGTTATCGCCTCCTATTCGGACAGCACCTGATGGACGAAGGAGATCGCGATCGAACCCTCGCCCACGGCCGACGCCACACGTTTGATATTGCCGCCCCGGACGTCGCCGACCGCGAACACTCCGGGCAGACTCGTTTCGAGAAGATGGGGCGGCCTGGCGAGCGGCCATTGCGCGGCGGCCAAATCCTCCGGGGACAGATCCGGACCCGTCTTGATGAATCCTTTGGCATCGAGCGCAATGCATCCCTCGACCCATTTCGTCCCGGGAACTGCGCCGGTCATAAGGAAAACGTGCCTTATGTCGTGGGTCTCGGTGTTGCCTCGCTGATCGGTCCAGCGCACGTGTTCGAGATGATTATCCCCTTCGAGGGCGACGATTTCGGTGTTGGTTCGGAGGACGATGGCCGGATTCTGTTCAATGCGGCGAATCAGATAGCGCGACATACTCTCCGCCAACCCACTCGACCGCACGAGCATGTGCACCCGTTTCGCGCTCTGAGCCAGAAACACCGCGGCCTGGCCGGCTGAGTTGCCGCCGCCCACCACCACGGCTTCTTCACCGCGGCACAACTGCGCTTCCATGAATGTCGCGCCGTAGTATACGCCCGCGTTCTCGAACTGCAGCAAATTCTCGATGGGCGGTTTCCGATAGGCGGCGCCGGTTGCGATGATGACGGTGCGGGCTAATACGCGCACATCATCGTCAGTCTCAATGACATAGGGCTTGCGGTCGCAGACGAGGCTTTTGGCGTCCTTCGCGATCATCACCTGGGCGCCGAACTTCTGCGCCTGGGTATAGGCCCGGCCCGCGAGTGCTTGACCCGAGATGCCGGTTGGGAAACCAAGGTAGTTCTCGATCTTGGAGCTGGAGCCGGCTTGTCCCCCGGGCGAGTTGGTCTCCAGCACGAGAACATCCAGGCCTTCCGACGCCGCGTACACGGCCGCAGCGAGTCCTGCCGGTCCGGCGCCGACGATGACCACGTCGCGTATATGGGTGGGGTCGATGGCCTCGTTAAAGCCGAGGCAACTGGCAATTTGCTGATTGGTCGGATTCCGCAGCACTGTCTCCCCACGGCAGATGAGAACCGGCACATCTCCGCCAGTCACGTGAAACCGGTCCAGCAAAACCTGGACGTCCGCATCACGGTCGAGATCGATATAGGAGTACGGATGGCCGTTGCGGGTGAGAAACTCTTTGACGCGAAGCGTTCCCGAGCAATGATTGGAGCCCAGGAGCACGACATCGCCGAGCCCGTGCGCGATCAATTCCACCCGGCGCAGGATGAAGGCCCGCATGATGATCTCGCCGAGCTGGCTGTCGGTCTGCACGAGCGCCAACAACTGTTCGCGCTCGACTTCGATCACTTCGCCCGCTTCGCTCGCGCGCACTTGCAGTAGCGCGGGGCGGCCCGAGAGCATGTTGACCTCACCGGTGAACTGACCCGGGCCATAGAGCACAACCAGCGTCTCGGAGGCGCTGGATGGCCGGACAATCTCCACTCCGCCTGCCGTGACGACGAAGAAGGGCACGATCTGATCTCCCGGCTGAACCAGCACTTCCCCAGGTCGAATTTGACGCACGCGCCCATGCACCGCGATCCGCTCAACCTGCTCCAGCGTCAAGGTCGGAAACGTACGTTCAACACCCGAGGTCAGCGTTGACGAGACCCCGACCCTTGCGCCGCTTCCCTGTGTTGCACCTGTCTCTGTCATTGATCAGTCACCTTTAGGGGCGACCCTTGTGGTCGCCCGAAAGCTTATTGCCGCTGGCCGCCGGAAACGATCAGTGATTGACCGGTGACCCAGCCGGCATCGTCGGACGCAAAGAATACTGCGGCTCGCGCAATGTCTTCGGGTTGGGCAATGCGGCCCAGCGGCGTTTGGGATTCCATCATTTTGCGGAAGTCGCCTTCGGCCAAGCCGCCGGCGTGGAGTCCCTCCGTTTCCACCATCCCTGGGTTCAGCGAATTGACCCGGATCTTCCTCGGACCGAGCTCTTGCGAGAGCACGATCGTTATGGCGTCCACCGCCGCCTTAGTTGCACTGTACACAGTGGCCGTCGCGACCGGCATGGAACTAGCGATGGAGCTCATGTTGATAATTGAGCCGCCCGTGGAGCCAATCAGCTTAACCGCCTCTTGCGTCGTAAGAAGCAGACCGAGCACATTGAGATTAAAGTGCTTGTGGAAGTGCTCCGCGGTAATGGACTCAAGCGGCGCGAACTCGTAAATGCCGGCGTTGTTCACCAGCACATCCAGTTTTCCATAGGCAGCCTTAGTCTCAGCGAAAAGACGTTTGATGTCGTCATGACTTGAGACGTCAGCCTGGATAGCCAGAGCTGTGCCGCCTTTCTCACGAATGCGCTTGACGACGGCATCTGCGCCGGACTTGCTGCTGGCGTAATTGACGACGACGGAAGCGCCCTCTGCCGCCAGATGCTCGGCGATGGAAGCGCCTATTCCTTTGGAAGCTCCGGTCACGACTGCGACCTTACCTGTTAGTTTGTTCATACAGTTTATCCTACCTATAAAATCAAATTATTTAGAGCGGTTTCCATAAAATCGTTGACAACCAAGCCCATTCAGATTTGTGCTAGGCCGCCATCGACGAACAGTTCGATGCCGTTGACGTAGCTGCTGTCGTCGGAAGCGAGGAAGACGACCGCCTTGGCGATCTCGTCCGGCGTTCCGGCCCGACCCGAGGGCGTGGTGACGGCAGTCTGCGCCTTGACCTGCTCGATCTGTTCGTCGCTCATTCCTAGCTCGGTCTTGTAGCCGGGCGTGATGACCGTGCCAGGACTAACAACGTTAACGCGGATTTGGCGGTCTTTCAGGTCAACTGACCAAGTCCGCGCAAAAGATCGCAGGGCCGCCTTCGTAGCGGCGTAAACCCCGAAGGCCGGTATTCCCTTGATCGAGGCTATGGAGCAATTCATCACAATCACAGAGCCGTTCGGCATCAGCGCCAGCGCCTTCTGCACGGTGAAGAGTGTGCCCTTTACGTTGACGCCGAACGTCTTGTCGAAGTGGGCTTCGGTGATCTGCCCGAGCGGCGCGAACTCGCCGAGGCCGGCGTTGGCAAAGAGGATATCGACGCGGCCTTTTTGCTCCTTAACCGTCGCGTACAACCGGTCAAGATCTGCCAGATTCGATACGTCACCCTGAACACCGGTGACGTTTTTTTCGATCTGTTTCACCGCGGCATCGAGTTCGCTTTGACGACGACCGGTGATAAAGACATGCGCGCCCTCGGCAACGAAACGTTTCGCGGTGGCGAGACCGAGGCCGCTATTGCCTCCGGTTATAACCGCAATCTTACCTGCTAATTTATCCATAGCTTTCTCCCGAGGATTAACTCTGATGGAGACCTCGCTTCAGCGTCCGGTCGTGAGAACGGCCCGAAACCGCGCCTTGCCGCTCATCATGTGATCGTAAGCTTCGGCCGCGCGCTCCAGCGGAAAGACTTCATTCATCGCGCGCACGCCGGTGAGTAAGCTGAAAGACAAGCGTATCCTGCGAATCGATGGAGCTACCGGAAGGCCAGCCCATGATCGAACGTCTTCCCAGGATCAGCGGAATCCCCGGGCACCTGCAGCGGCTCAGCGGCGGCACCCAGGATGACTAATTTTCCGTTGACGCCGAGACCGCCCAAGGTCGCGCTCATCGCGTCACCGCTCGTCACTGTCGCGAGGACGACCTTGGCGCCGCCCAACTTCAGCAATTCCGCGGCGGGATCTTGCGTTTTGCTATCGATGTAAGACCAGGCGCCGAGTTTTCTAGCCAGCGGTTCCTTGTCCATGCCGCGCGCAATCGCAACGGTGCGAAAACCCATCTTCGCGGCGAACTGAATTCCCAGGTGGCCGAGACCACCGATGCCAAGTATGGCTACAAGATCGCCGGGCCGCGCGCCGCTGCCGCGAAGCGAATTGAAAGTCGTGATTCCTGCGCACATCAGCGGTCCTGCGTCCACCGCTGAAAGTCCTTCCGGAATCAGCGCCAATGCGCCGGCGGGCGCGATCATGTATTCGGCATAGCCGCCGTCGTAGGCGATACCGGGAACTTGGGGCGCGATTTGGCAGGTGACAAAATCGCCGCGCCGGCAAGAATCACAGTATCCGCAGTGCCCGCCGTGCCAGCCGACGCCGACCCGTTGGCCTTCCTTCCATCCGGCGACGCCCGCGCCGACCGCGTCGATGATTCCGGCGATCTCATGCCCCGGGCACGCGCGGGTATTGGATACCCGGCCAAGTTCCCTCCTTGGTCATGGAATCGCTGTGGCATATGCCGCAAGCTTCAACCTTAATTCGCACTTGTCCTGCGCCGGGTTCGCGGAATTTCGCGCTCGACTATTTCAAGAGGCCCATTCGGACGAGTGACTTGCACGACACGCATCTTCGACATAGCTCCTCCTATCGTATGGTTTCTCAATCTCGCTTGGGTCTACACAACAGGGATAAGTGGTGGTTCCAGCAGCTCAGGCTTACCGCCCGCCATGGCGCTAGCTCAGCCGTTGATCTGCGTCAATCCTGTGAAGCACCCGTTAACTTCGCAAGTCGATGCTTAAAATAGCTCTTCCAGCTTTCGTCCAGAGTCTCGTTTTTAATTGCGCGACGAAGCAACCCGACGTTGTGCTTCTCGTGGGTATAGAGTGCGGTGATATCACTGACCCTCAAACTGTCTTTGCTGCTTTCGATTAGCTCGATCGGGTCACCCGCGCCGACTTCACCCTCTTGCAGGACGGCAAAATAGAAGCCGGTACGCTCGCTCGCCAAGAATCTTTTGATGATGTCAGAGCGGCCGAATCTGATACCCAGCTTGTAACAGGGCATGCGCGGCTCGGTCACCATCACGATGGCAGAGCCGACGCGAAATTTGTCACCGATGTTTAGCTCCGATTCAAACAGTCCCGCGGTCGTGAAGTTCTCACCGAACATGCCCCAGGGTAGTTTCATCTCAGGCAATTCGTGCGTCCAATATTCGTAGTGTTCGGACGGATAGACATAGACCGCTTTGCTGGGTCCGCCATGCACCGAAAGGTCAGCCTGCTGGTCACCGTCAAGATCGAGGGTCCTAAGTAGGACGCGGCCCGCTACAGGCTCTTTGAAAATTCCCGTCGATACTGGATCGCCATTGCTCATAACGACCCGCGGAGGACCAACATTAAGGGAGATAATCTTTGCGTCAGATTTCATTACCGGGTCTCCTCGCGGTGACAACGCCAACTGGCCAATAAAGTTTTTTCGGCCATTGTCCTGGTTCTTCCACCGTCATAAATCGATGACGACGTCTTCCTGAGGCTGAGAACAGCAGATCAGCAAGTCGCCTGCGGCAGGCGGGTCGAGCGGGTCGGGTCGATAACTCACCGCGCCGGAAACCAGCCCGCTCTCGCAGTTATGGCAAACGCCGGTCCGGCACGACCACCGTACGGGGACGTCGCAGGCCTCCGCCAGCTCGAGCAGACTCTGGTATTTTTCATCCCATCGGACGGTGAGGCCGCTACGTGCGAACGAAACCTCGGGCCCGTCGCCCGCGGGTCCCGCCGGCGCGTGGGCTGGGCGTACAGGCGCATCGGATACGCCTGGAGTCATGGATTCACCCGGGCCAAAAATTTCCATGTGCACGCGGTCGCCGGCGGCGCCCCAGACCGCAAGACCAGCACTCAAGTCCTGGAGGAATGCGGATGGTCCACACAGGTAGAAGTCCGCGTCGCGAGGCACATCAAGTTCGTCGAGCACGGCTATGTCGAGGTGTCCAGTGGCATTAAATTCTAGACCCAAACGATCGTCAGGCCCAGGCCTGCTGTACAATATTCGACTGCGGCTGTGCGGCAGCGCTTGCACAAGGCCGCGTGACTCCTGGGCAAACGGGTGGTCGTCTCGGTTGCGGGCACCGTACAGCCACCAAACTTGGCGTGGCGAAGCTCCCGCCGCCAACGCATGGAGCATTGCGAGAACTGGGGTCGCTCCAACACCGGCGCTAAGCAAAACAACGGGCCGATCACCCGCTCGAAGAGTGAAGACGCCCCTTGGTGCGCTTACGTCCAATACGTCGCCTACCTGCACATGACTATGCAGGTAGGTACTGGCCACGCCGTTCAGCTCTTGCTTGATACTCACGCGGTAGTGATCTGCACTTGGCGTGTCAGAGAGCGAGTAACTGCGCAACAGCGCTGGCGCATCGGGGTTCGGCCGCAGGCGCAGAACGACGAACTGGCCGGGCTGGGCAGCGACCAGAGGACGTCCGTCCACGGGTACAAATAGTAGTGAGAGTACGCTCCTGCTCTCTCGGTCGATCCGAGATACCCTGAGGGGGCGAAAGCCCGGCCATGCGGGAGGCGACCCGAGTTCAGGCCCGAGCCCCGGATTCCCTGCCATTGGACCGCCACTTGACTCCTGCTGGAGGAACGCTTGAAAAGATGTTCGCCAACCCTCGCTCAGGGCTGGAATGCGCAGCGCGCGCTCCAGTTGTTGACGCGAGTGACCGGGCAGATATAGCAACGCATTGATCTCAGCCACAGGCATGCGCTCTAGACCGTCAGCAATTTTGACGATCTCGTCGCCCGTCTCGACCTCGCCTTCCTGCAACACTCGAAAGTAAAATCCTGGCTTGCCGCTTGAGGTAAGCAGAGCTGCCATCTGGGGCTCGTTCATCCTGATACCCACGCGGTAACAGGTGACGCGCGGCTGGGTTACCTCGAATAAGGCTTCGCCGATCCGGTACCGGTCGCCAATGCACACCTCGTCGTCAGCCAAGCCCTCAACGGTGAAGTTCTCCCCGAACTCTCCGTAAGTGAAATGGCTTCGGCCGAGTCGATCCTGCCAATATCGATACGACTCGATCTGGTAGACAAAGACCGCCCGGTGCTCGCCTCCGTGACCCTTGAGGTCGCCTTGCCCGTCGCCGTCGATGTTGAGGCGCCGGACCATGCGCCGGCCCTGAACTGGATCTTTCCAGATCGCCGTATGAACCGTCTTCCCGCGCCATGCGATGTCGCGTGGAAGACCAACGTTAACGGACAATAGTCTCGCCATCAGTGCTTCCTCTCACGTGTCGTTTTACGAAGTGATTGCTTGGCCGCCGAAAATCGACAACCTAAGTCGCTTGTATGTCTCCAGTCGCATTGCCGCTAAAAGTCAGTTTGCGTTCGCTGTTGTATCTTTTTCTCCGTTGTTCTGCCCGTTCGTTGTCCTCAGTTACTTCATAGCGAAAGTCCGCAGGGCCTATGCAGGCTAACACCGTTCAATAACCGTCGACTTCGATGACAGCCTTGGCAAAGACCTGCGGCGCTTCCTGAGGCAGATTGTGCCCGATGCCGCCTTTGATAATCCGGTGCGAATATTTGCCCGAGAGCTTCTTAGCATAGGAACTGGCGTCGGGATGCGGCGCACCATTGGTCGATCCGGCGTGAAGCCGCCCGGCTGGGGCGTATGATCGACAAAATCGGCGGCGAACAGCTCTTCGAACACTTCAAAGTTCCCACGACTCTGAACCTCTTCGGTATTGCGACGAACGACAGCGATTCCGGCATCCGATGACATAGTTTTCTCCGTATCCTCGTTTTCGGTGATCGGCATAATATTTTCTCCTTCCCACGACTTAAATCGTTGGGATCGTGCCGCCGTCGATCACGTATTCGCTTCCGGTGATGGCTGAGGCCCTGTCCGATGCGAGAAAGGCTACGAGTTCTGCAACCTCGTCCGGCCTGTTCGGACGGCCCAAGGGAATACCGCCAAGCATATCCATCAGCCTTTGCCGCGCTGTTGCGTAGTTGGTTTTGTCCTTATCCGCCATTCTTTCAATCATTCTCGTGGCGGCATCTGTTTCAATGAAACCAGGAGAAACCGTGTTGACGCGAATCCCCTTGGGACTGACTTCGTTGGATAGGCCCTTGCTGTAATTCGTGAGGGCGGCTTTCGCCGCGGCGTAGGCAAGGGTTGAATCGTATAGCGGCAGCGTTCTTTGGATGGAAGAAATGTGAATGATCACGCCCGAACCCCGCTCGATCATAGATGGCAGAAGGCCGCGATCGAGACGAACGGCGGGAAACAGATTCTCATTGATATTTTGCTGCCAGATTTCGTCGGTAACCGTAATAAATCCGCCGCTGGGTGCCGATGATCCCCCGACGTTGTGGATAATGATATCGACGCCGTGAAATCGCTCCAGAATCTCGTTAATTACTTTTGTCGTGCCTTCGGGCGTTGAGACATCTGCCTGAATAAAATGATTGCTGGTTTTTTCTTCTGGCGCAGACCGCGCGGCAATAATGACGGTTGCTCCTCCTTGCTGAAAGCGCTCGGCAATCGCCTTGCCCGCACCCTTCGTGCCGCCCGTTACTAGCACGCGCTTGCCATTGAATTCATTCGGGTCGGGAATGCTTTTTAATGATGTTGTCATAGCTGGGTGATTTGAGGTTTGGGAAATTCAGACCTTGATCCGATGGTGTTCATCGAATTTCTCTTTCTTTTGATTGTCATCGTTAAAAACATGACTGAACTACGCCACCATCCACACGCAGGGCTGCGCCGGTGATGGCCGAAGCGACTGGACTGCAAACAAATGTCACCAAACTAGCAATTTCATCTGGGGTCTCAAATCGCTGGATGAGGGAGCTCGGTCGATGACTCGTGAAAAACTCCTTCTCAAAAGTCTCAAAAGATTGGCCGCCACCAAGTTGCGTCACAAACTCTTCCACGCCGGCGGAATGAGTCGGTCCCGGCAGGATGGCATTCACGGTCACACCCGTCCCAGCACAGGACTGAGCCAAGCCGCGAGAAACTGCCAGTTGAGCTGTCTTCGTCATGCCGTAATGAATCATTTCCTTGGGAGTGTTAACAGCGCTCTCGCTGCTGATGAAAATGATCCGCCCCCACTGCCGTTGCATCATGCCGGAAAGATAGGCGCGACTGAGGCGAACGCCGCTGAGGACATTGATCTCGAAGTATCGCCGCCATTCTCCGTCGGAAATTTCCTCGAAAGGTTTGGGCTCATAAATTCCCAGGTTGTTAACGAGAATATCCACTGCCGGAAAACCTTTGAGCAGTTCTTCGGCCGCCTCCGCCGTGGAAAGATCTCCAGCAAACCCCTCGACATTGGCAGTTGGCACAGCTTTCTGAATTTGCTCCAAGGCCGACGTGACGGCTTTGTCGGTGCGTCCGTTCACAATGACATGCGCACCTTCTGCGGCGAGCTGGCGGGCAACCGCGAAGCCGATGCCTTTGGTGGATCCTGAAATCACGGCGGTTTTTTTATTGAGTTCTAGGTTCATAGAAATCACT
The DNA here is from genome assembly GCA_963755715.1 of uncultured delta proteobacterium. Classification (GTDB taxonomy): domain Bacteria; phylum Desulfobacterota; class Binatia; order UBA9968; family UBA9968; genus DP-20. The sequence goes on along the minus strand of CAVWLW010000058.1, from coordinate 20,217 downwards.
CCACAGTAAAATCGCAACTGAGATCGGTTATCGTTCTAGGCCGTTTCTTTTCGTGAGCAGCAGCGCCGTTGCCGCTCCAGCAAGAATCGACATCGAGAACATTCGTCTGGTCATCATGGTGATATATCTTTTCTTCAGTTGAGAAGGCTTCATTCCTGCCATCCTCCCCCGAGAGCTTTGTAGAGCTGAACCAGTGAAAGCAGCTCGTCGCGCCTGGTTTGGGTCAGGCTCACTTCAGCGACGAATAGATCCTGGTCCGAATTTAGAGCATTGAGCATCGTATCCACGCCGCCGCGAAATCGCATGTAAGCCAAGCGCTTTCGGTCTTGCAACGCGGTGACCAGCAACTCCTGTTGCGCACGGATCTCCCTAATGCGTTGGAACTGGACCAGCGCATCCGAGACGTCGCGAAATCCGGCTTGAACGGCCCCTTCGTATTGCGCCAGCGCGCTGCGCTGTTGCGCTTCAGCCAGCTCTACACCGGAGGTGATCCGTCCGCCTTCGAAGATCGGCTGGGTAATCTGAGGGATGAAACTCCATATTCTTCGTGAGCCCGTGAACAAATTCGCCAGCGCCGTGCTTTGATAGCCGAACTCCCCGGTCAGCGTGATCTGCGGAAAATAGGCGGCCTTTGCCACGCCGATGATGGCGTTGGCCGCGATCAGGTTTTGCTCCGCGGCTTGAATATCCGGGCGCCTCTCTAAAAGTTTTGACGGCAAGCCGGCGGGCACTTCCGGAGGTGTTTGCTGCTCCGTTAGCAGATGGCTTCGTGATATGGATTCTGGATTGCGGCCGAGCAAATAACTGATTTGATTTTCGGTTTGCTCTATTTGACGCTCTGCGTCCGGGATCGTCTGCGCGGCGCTATAAACTAGTTGCTCTCCCTGTCGCACGTCTAAAAGCGTGCCCACCCCGCCTTGCAGTTGAAGCTTGATCAAACGAAGCGATTCGGAACGCGTGGCTAAAGTGTTCTTTGCAATCTCCAATTCCGCATCCAGTTCGAGAAGGCTGAAATAGGCGGTGGCCACGTCGCTGATCAGGGTCGTGACCACCGCTTTTCGCGTCCAGTCCGCGCGCAACAAATCGGCGCGCGATGCTTCCGTCGCCCGGCGCAAGCGACCCCAGATGTCGATCTCGAAGCTGAAAAGGTTTAGGAAGACCTCACCATATGTGCGCTGGCGGCTGGTTCCCCTGGGGATGGTAAATTCTCCCTGCCGCGATAACTCGCGAGAGGGAACATCGGCCCCGATGCCGAAGTTCGGGTACTGATCCGCTTGTGTGATGCCGAGGTTGGCGCGCGCCGCGTCGACGCGCGCAACCGCATCCCGCAGATCGTAATTCTGCTGCAGCGCCGTGCGGATCAATTCCTGGAGCTGTTCGTCTTGGAAAACTTCGAACCATTTAAGCTCGCCAATGGATTGCTGGTCGGGAGGTATCGCAGCAGAGGCGCCGCGGAATGAATCCGGCGTTGTCACGGCAGGCCGCTGGTAATCCGGGCCGACCATGCAGCCGCTCAGAAGCACCATCAACATTATCGTCGCCCACCGGCGCGCTCTCATATTCAGATGTCGGATCATTATTGCGTCACCCCACTTCGGGCGCGGGTTGCTGCACTGGGACCGCATGCTCCTGACCACGGCGCGCGAGTCGCTCTATCGCGTAGAACGAAACCGGAATGAGTAAGCTCGCGAACAGCGTGTCAAAGGCCATTCCCATGATCACTACGGTGCCCAGTATTTGGCGCGCTGAGCTCCCCGCGCCCGAAGCGATCCACAACGGCACGCATCCTAGAATGAACGCGAGCGATGTCATGAATATTGCCCGACGGCGTATCCTCATTCCTTCCAGCGCCGCGTCGATCAGACTTCGTCCCTTCTCGAACTCGATCTTCGCGAATTCGACGATCAGTATCGCATTCTTCGCCGCCAGCCCGATGAGCACGATCAGACCGACTTGCGAGTAGGCATCGAAAGGAAAATGGCGCAGCCATAAACCACTGAACGCGCCGAGTACCGCGATCGGAACCGTCAAAAGAATCGCGAACGGCAGCGACCAACTCTCGTAGAGCGCGGCAAGAATGAGAAACACAAAAAGCAGCGAAAACCCGAAAATCGTGGCTGCGGACACACCCTTGTCTGCGGCTTGCTCCTGGAATGACATGCCCGAGTAGTCGAAGCCCATTTCCCGCGGCATCGTTTGAGCGAATACTTCTTCCAGCGCCTGCCTACCCTGGCCGGAACTGTAACCCGGCGCGAGACTGCCATTGATTTGTGCCGCCCTGTAACCATTAAAGCGTAACGTAAATTCCGGACCCGACGTCGTTTTCATCGTCACGACCGTCGAGAGGGGCACGGGGTCTCCGTCATTGTTCCGAACCCGGAAGAGCCCAACGTTGTCCGCTTCCGTGCGAAATTCTCCTTCCGCCTGCACGTACACCTGCCACACCCGCCCGAAACGGTTGAAATAGTTGACAAAGAGTCCTCCCATGAACGTCTGGAGCGTCTGATAGACCGAATCCAGATCCACACCCTGTTTGAGGACCTTGTCACGATCGACATCTGCGAAAACTTGCGGCGCGCTTGGGATAAACGTGCTCGTCAGGGACGCAAACTCCGGCCGCTGGCGCGCCGCCTGAAGGAAGCGATCAGTGTTTTGCGCCAGGAACTCAACGCCCTGTCCCGATCGATCTTCAAGCATGAATGTCGCTCCGCCGGAGGTGCCGATGCCGGGAATCGCCGGAGGTGGAAACCCGAATATTTGCGCGTCGGGAACTGCCGCGAGCCGCTGGTTCAGATTCCGCAGGATGGCGTCCGCGGTCAATCCTGAGCCGCGCTCACCCCACGGCTTGAGCGTGACAAAATAAAATGCGTTGTAGGTGGCATTTACAAAGCTCAAAAGGCTGAAGCCGACAACCGTGTTGTACGTCTGAACACCCGGAGTGTCTTTCAGAATCGCTTCGATTTTTTTGGCGACATCGTCCGTCCGCTGTAATGATGCCGCCGTCGGCAGTTGCACGTTGAGGAAAAAGTATCCCTGATCTTCTTCCGGCAGCAATCCGGTGGGGAGGCGCGAACCAAAAAAGCCCGCGGCAAGAGCGACCACAACCAGCAACAAAACCGAAAACACTACCTTGTGGAGCAGCACGTCGCTGCCGACGAGATAGACGTGCATGACTTTGCCAAATCCCGAGTTAAAACGCTCGAAGAACCAGCCGAGCAGCCCGCGCGATTGCTTTCCCGGCTTCAGCAGCAACGCCGCGAGCGCCGGTGAAAGCGTCAGGGCGTTGAACGCCGAGATCAGAGTTGAGATCGCAATGGTCACGGCGAACTGATTATTAAGTCGCCCCGTAATGCCTCCGACGAATGCGGCCGGTAAAAATACGGCAGCGAGAACCAGCGCGATCGCTACAATGGGGCCGGAAACTTCTTCCATGGCTTTAAGAGTCGCATCGCGCGGCGAAAGCCCGTGTTCGATGTGTTGCTCGACGGCCTCGACGACGACAATCGCATCGTCGACCACGAGCCCGATGGCCAGGACCAGACCGAACAATGACAGAGTATTGATCGAGAAACCGAGCAAGGGGAAAACAGCGAAAGTGCCAACCAGCGAAACCGGTACTGCGAGGAGAGGAATCAGAGTGGCGCGCCAGTTCTGCAGGAAGATAAACACCACGAGGACCACCAGGATCAGCGCCTCGACGAGCGTCTGGACGATCTCTTTGATCCCCTCGGATACCGCGAGAGTCGTATCGAGGGAGACAGTGTATTCGAGGTCTTCCGGAAACCGGGTTTTCAATTCATCCATCAACTGCTTCGCGCGATTCATCGTGTCGATGGCGTTGGAGCCGGGCAACTGGTAGACGGCGATGATCGCCGACGGATTGCCGTTCAGGCGGCCGATCTGGTTGTACGACTCTGAGCTCCGAGCTCCACCCGGGCGACATCCTTCATCCGCACAATCGAACCGTCCGGATTGGCGCGCACGACCACGTCGCCAAATTCCTCGGCGGTCAAGAGACGGCCCTGCGCCCGAACCGTATAGGTGAACTGCTGCCCGCGCGGTACAGGCTCCGCGCCGATCTGGCCCGACGGGTTCACCTTGTTTTGGTTCGTGAGGGCCGCGGCAATGTCGCTGACCGTGATGCCGAGGCTCGCGAGCGTGTCCGGTCGCACCCAGAAACGCATTGCGTACTGGCCGGCGCCGAAGATAGTTACCTGGCCGATACCAGGCACGCGGCTCATCGGATCGTTGATGTTGATGTACGCGTAATTGGCGAGAAACGTTGCGTCATACGTTCCCTTGGGCGAGTAGAGAGAGAACAGCGCCAGAGGGCTCGTGGGCGATTTGCGAATCGTGACACCCTGGTTGCGGACGTCAAGCGGGAGCTGCGATTCGGCCTGAAGGTAACGCATCTGTGTGAGGATTTGGTCGGTGTTTGCGTCTGTGCCGACGTTGAAATCGACCCGCAGCCGCATGAGTCCGCTACTGGCGTTGACGGAGGTCATGTAGATCATGTTGTCGACGCCCTGCATTTGCTGCTCGATCGGCGTTGCCACCGACTGCTCGACGGTTTCGGCATCGGCGCCGACGTAGGTCGCCGTCAAAAGGATTTCCGGCGGCGCGAGCTCGGGATATTGAGCGATCGGCAGCCGCACGATAGAAACGATGCCGACGATCACCAGCAGGATGGAAATGACGATCGCAATGATCGGGTGGTTCACGAAAAATTTGGCCATATTTTACCTCGGCTGCGAGTTGGCTGTGGGCGTGGATTTGGCTTCGGTCATCGCTTTGAGCGGCTTAGGGTTGACCGTCATGCCCGCTTTCACCCTCTGGACCCCCTCGGCGACAACTCGCTCGCCCGGCTTCAACCCCGCCTCAATGATCCATTGCGGACCAATACGCTCCCCGACTTTGACAGGCCTGATCTCAACCTTGTTATCTTTGCCCACGACGGCCACTTGATAGCCGCCTTGCAGCTCTGTCACCGCGCGCTGGGGAACAAGGAGGGCGCCTTTTTTTGTCGTAGTGATCGCCCGTACGCGGGCGAACTGGCCGGGGCGAAGGATATTCCCCGGATTGGGAAACAGTCCCTGCAGCCGTAGCGTTCCGGTCTTCACATCCACCTGGCGGTCTGCGAAAGAAAAACTGCCTTCGTGGGGGTAACGCGATCCGTCAGCCAAAATCATTTCCAGCCCTAAGTGTCTCTCTTGCTCGGCGCGTTTCACCGCATCCGGATTTTCCTTAATATAATTGAGATATCCCCGTTCGCTCACGGGAAAGTAGACCTTGATCGGGTCAAGCGTGGACACAGTCGTTAGCAAACTGGTTGGCCCCACGAGATCCCCGATCTGTGCTTGAGCGACGCCGACAATGCCGTCGATCAGGGAGACGATTTTGGTAAAGCCCAGATTGAGCTGAGCCGCAGCCATCTGGGCCGTCGCCGCATCGATTTGAGCCTTGGCCGCCCGGACTTGCGCCTGGGCTGCGACATTCCCTTGAACGGCGTTGTCGAGGTCTTGCTGGCTGACCGCCTGCTCTTTGGCCAGCGGCGTGTAGCGATTCACGTCGAGCTGGGCTTTGACTTGATTCGCCTCGGCTTGCGCGAGCTGCCCTTCAGCATTGGCGAGCTGCGCTTTGGTTTGATCCAGGGCCGCCTGAAAAGTTCTCGGATCGATCTCAAACAGCAACTGGCCCTTTTTCACAAAAGAGCCTTCTTGATAGGTCTGGCGGAGTAGATAGCCTGTTACCTGCGGCTTGATCTGTGCATTGACCAACCCTTCCAAAGTGCCGACCCACTCGTTCCAGATAGGAACATCCTTTTGCTCGACCCGAACCACCTCGACTTCCGGCGGACGCGCCTGCGGTTGCTCGGATTTCCCACAGCCGATTGAACTCAGCAGAATCACGCTCGCAACGACCTGCCAGAAACGTGGACGGCGTTTCACGGGCCTGTCGATTGGACAAAATTTAACAACGAACCACTCATCACTGCATTTCATGCGCATGCGAATCCTCGCCACCTTTTTATCAATCACTCAATTGTTGCCAATAATTTTTAAGCTGCGATGAACACTTTGTATCTTTCCGCATCGACCAACTTCTCTGTCACGGCATGCCGCGCTCAACTCTGTTGCCACACCTATAGGAGCTTGAGCATAAGCTTTAGCTCTTCTCGGCATGCCTCGGTGAACTCCTTGAGCGGATCAACGTGTTCTTCACGCCATACCTTGTATACGTCCTCAAATTTTATCGGCGGACGATTATAAGAATCGATAATGGTGTCCATGACCTTTTCCGCAGCTAACAGCACCTTGTCCCTGCCGACCAGTCTGATGCGACCGACCAGCGAATACATGCCGATAAGCGCAGTCGGGTTCGTCAGGGGTTTATCCAGCGAATCGACGTACAGGTTCGTCGCTTCTTTGATGAACTGCGCATACAGCTCCTCGCGATGCGCCACATCTCGTGACAGGAAGTCGCGGTGCGCCTGGTTGCGTTGGGTGAAGTAGGTCGTCGCGAACGAAGCGAGTCCACCTACTATCGAGCCCGAGACAGCAGCGACTGCAGTGATAATAGCGGCATCCATAGTTGCCTCAGCTACGCGCCGCCGCTGCCGGGCTCGCGACGGCTCTCTCTCGCAAAAAGATCCACGATGTCCGCCCCGTTGACCAGGCAACGTTCGCTACGGTTCTTCTCGACATCTTTCAACCTCCTCGTACATTTCACTTGGCGACATCACTGCGCAGTGACGTCGCGATGCGTGAGATCAACTCGACGTCCCGAAGGGTCAGCATCTGCTCGAGGTCCTTCGAGAAGATCATCTCCAGCAACCAGGAGAGCGCAACGCGCGTCTTCTTCGCCAATCGCGGGAGCTTGAGCAGGTAAACGCTGCGCCACAGGAGCCAGGCGATAAAGCCGGAGAAGTTCATGCCGAGGATGTTCGCGACGCCGTGCCGGTGGCCGATCGACGCGAGCTGACCAATGGTGGAGAAGCGGAAGGGCTTTTTCTGACGGCCGGCGAGAACCGCCTCGATATTCTTCGCTGCGTGCCGGGCTTGTCGCAGCGCGTGTTGCGCTGTCGGCGGCTGCGGCCCGCCGGTCTTGGCGTCGGGCACGGCGGCGCAATCGCCCATCGCCCAGAGGCCTACGAAACCCGGCACCTCCAAAAACTCGTCGACCATTATCCGCCCTTTTTCCTTCTTGCACGGCAGCTGCGCGATCACGGGGTTGAGCGTCACTCCCGCGGTCCAGATGAGCGTTGCCGCAGGGATCGCTTCGCCCGATGAAATCGTGACGAGCGAATCGATGTAACCTGTCACCTTCGTCCTCGGGCAGATCTCCACGCCGCGCTCGGCCAGCTTCTGCTGCGCGTAACGGCCGAGCTTTTCGCCGAGTTCGGGCAACACAACCTCGCCGGGATGGATCAGGACGACACGCGCCTCTTGTGGCGCGAGCTGCGGGTAGTAACGGATAGCTTCGTGAACGAGGTCGTTTATGGCCCCGATGGTCTCGACACCGGCGAAGCCAGCGCCAGCGACGACGAACGTCAGCATCCGCTTGCGAACGGAGGCCTCGGGCTCGGGGCTCGCCATCTCCAGAATCGCAAGTATGCGTGCGCGGAGCAGTGCGGCGTCGCCAAGGGTCTTCAGCGTCACCGCGTTTTCGGCCACGCCTTGCAACCCGAAAAAGTTAGTCTCCGAACCCAAGGCGAGCACGAGGTGATCATAGTCGAGGTCGAGCGAAACTGGGCGCAGGCCGCGGGTGCAATGCACCCGCTTCGCGGCCAAGTCAATCGACCGCACGTCGGCCTGGACAAACTGCACCCGCTTGAGCATCCGGCGAATCGGGTTCACGATGTCGCTCGGGTTTAGGTCGCCGGACGCGACTTCGTGCAGCATCGGCGTAAACAGCAGGAAGTTGTCGCTGCTCACCAACGTCACTTCGACGCCGGCGCGTCGAGCAAGCGTCTTGTCGAGTCGAAGCGCCGTGTACACCCCGCCGAAGCCACCGCCGAGGATCAGTATCTTGGTTTTGTTATTCATGTTGTGAAGCTGCGGATGGAATGGAATATCACCATTCCGCACCCCTTCACCTCAACTCGGCACACCGTTGATAAAATCGAGGATCGCCGGAATCACCGTCTGAGGTGCTTCTTCCATCAGCCAGTGCCCCGCGCCCGCGACAACCTGACCTCGGACATCGGATGCCACCAGCTTGGCTTGCTCGATGAGGAAGTTGCCGCTCGCCTTTTCGCCGGTCAGCACCAGCACTGGCATTGTGAGAGGGCTCGCGCCCAACTGGGCGAAATCTTGCGCGTCACGTTCGAAGTTGCGGAAATACTCGAAGCCAGCGCGCATGGCACCAGGCTGCGCATAGGCTTGTGCATAGATGCGCCGATCGGCCTCGGGTACCGAGTGTTTCGGATCGGCAGCGAAGTCGTTCCAGAAGTGTTCGAAGTAGGTCCGCTCACGCCCGTGAACCAGCGCCAGCGGCACATCGCCATAGAAGTGAAAATGCCAAAGATCTCGCAGCAGCCAAACGTCTTTCCAGTTCCCAATGCCGGGAAGAAAGGCGTCCATCAGCACCACGCGCTCGGTGGCCTGCGGAAACTGCGCGGCGAAAGCGTAAGCGACCATCAATCCGATGTCGTGGCCGACGATGCTCACGCGATCCAATCCTAACGAGGCGGTCAACTCGTGGATGTCGACGGCCATATTCTTCTTGTCGTAGCCGGCCTCCGGCTTGGACGAACCGCCGGCACCGCGCAGGTCGGGAACGATGACAGTGTGACGCTCGGCGAGCAGCGGCATGATCGGATGCCACATGTGACTGGTTTCGGCATAGCCGTGCAGCAGAACGACTGGGCTGCCCTTGCCGCCGATGAGGTAGCGCAGTCGAACTCCGTTGACCTCGGCGAAACGCTCGGCAAAACCAGTCTCGGCTGTGCTGGCCTCGACCGAGCGAGGGGAAGACACCGGCGGCAACGCGGCGAGCAGTTCTTCAGTCGTAAGAATCGCATGCGCGAACGTCGGTCCGTTCAGGTCGTGCGCCGCGCGCATCATCTCGCGATTGAATGCCGCCGTTGCGTCCTTCACCAACGTGACGTAATAGCCGAGTTCCATCGCGAAGCGGGACGTCGACTCGATGCAAGTGTTCGCCAGCAAACCGATCACGATGACGTTTTCGATGCCGTGCTGTTTGAGCTGTTGATCGAGATCGGTATTGGCAAAGCCGCTCTGGGCCCAATGCTCCTTGATGATAACGTCGCCTTCCTGGGGCACGAAGTCCGGATGCCATTCACCGCCCCAGGTTCCTTTGGCAAAAGTCTGCCGTTTACCCGAGGCGATCTGGCTTGGGTTTGGGTGTCTCCACTTAGCGTAATCACCCGGCTCCCAGCGATGATGCGGCACGATGAAAAGTTGAATCTTTGCAGCGCGCGCTGCCGCAACGATCTGGCGCAGATGATCGAGAAGGTGCTCTTCCTCGGCGATCTCTTTGAGCAAGGGCCAAAGCTTGCCGCCTTCGCTGAGAAAATCATTGTAGGGGTCGACGAACAGCAGGCCGGTTCTGTCTGAGGGATAGTTGGTTGTAGTCATATGATTTTTTTTCTGTCGAATCTTCGTCCGAGCTCCGCGATCGAGCAGCGCTGCCCTGATCGCATGTTACCTATCAAGCCAAATCGAATACAAGAATCTCGGCGTGATCGAGAGCCTTGAGCTCCAGCGCGCTTTCTTCGCTGATAGCCGCGCCATCGCCTGCGTTCAGTAACATGCCATTAAGCTTCACGGCACCGCGCGCCACTTGTGTCCAGATATTGCGGCTTGGCTTGAGGGAAAAATTTAACTGCTCTCCAGGAGAGAAACGCGCGGCCCGGACGTCCACGTCCTGATGCACGGTGACGGAACCATCGCGCCCATCTTTCGCAGCGATAAGAGTCCATTTGCCGCGCTGCTCATCGAGTGAAAAAGCGCGCTGTTCATAACCCGGCGGCAAACCTGTCTCGTCTGGGATGATCCAAATCTGCAGGAAGTGCACGGGCTCGGTTTGCGACGCGTTGTACTCGCTGTGGCTGATGCCTGTTCCCGCGCTCATTCGCTGCACATCACCGACGCGAATGACGGAGCTCGTGCCCGTGCTGTCTTTATGCGCTAAGGCGCCTTCGAGCACATAGGTGATGATTTCCATGTCGCGGTGCGAGTGAGTTGGAAAGCCCGGCGCCGGGAACGACCCGGTCTTCATTGATCACTCTCAGATGACTGAAACCCATATTTTGCGGATCATAATAGTCGCCGAACGAGAACGTGTGACGGCTGTCGAGCCAGTCAAATCTGGAATGCCCCCTTTTATCCCCAAAGCGCACAGTGATCATCTTGCCTCCTTAATCGTTTGCAGCAATGAAATGAGCGACGACCGGCGGTTGGTCACCGATGTGAAACGCCCGTGACACTTCTTCGGCCTCATGGTCTGCGACTGTGACGCGCTCGTGCTGGCGCATATGCTCCGCCCATGATTCGACGAGAAACGTTTCGACGTAACGCGTCGGACTAGCGGGATCATTGAACAGCCCCCACCGCATGGCGCCGTCGCGAAGCCGCTGCTGCCGCATTTGGCGCATGGCCTTTTTGAATGCATGAGACCGTTCGGGTTCGATAAGATAATCGATCACCACGAGCACGGGTCCGTGGTCGAGTTGAGGCTCAACCTGAATGTGAGGCTCGGGCCAGTGCAACGACGGGGTTAGATCGACCTTTTCACCCCGGGCCAGCCGATATCGCGTTGCCACAGTAAGTCCGGCAATCAATCCCACTGCGGCGAGCAACAAAGTCGTTGGAATTCCCAAGCGCGCGGCTACAGCGCCCCAGACGATGCTCCCGGCAGCCGTGCCGCCCTGAAAAACCAGCAAGTAGACCGCTAGCGCACGGCCTCTTACCCATGCGGGAGCCGTCTTTTGCGCTGCGGCGTTAAAGCTCGCCATCAGCGCGATCCACGCGGCTCCGCCCGCCACCAAAGCCGCGCCTACCACGTAGACATCGCGCGCATAGGCGAGCACTAACGTTGTGCCGCCGAACAGCACGGTCGCTGCGGCTACCAGCGCGTCGAGCGAAAGCTTTGCTTTTATTTTCGGTAATATTGCGGATCCGAGAATTGCGCCGATACCCAAGCACCCCAGCAACATACCGTAGCCGACTGCGCCGAGACCTAATTGGTCTCGAGCAACAAGCGGAAGCAGCGCCCAAAGAGCGGCGCCGCACAGAATGAATGCTCCCGAGCGGACAAGCACGACCTGTAAAGGTGGTGCGTGACGCACATACCGTATCCCTGCCCGGATGGCCCCGAGTACATGCTCGGGCGGCAATCGGCTCACGCGCGACTCTCTTTGCCAACGGTAGATTACGAAGAGAACAACAACAAAAGAAGCCGCGTTGAGCAGGAATACGGCCCCCGGTCCAGCAGCGGCAACGATGACACCGCCCAACGCGGGGCCGACGGCACGGGCAACGTTAAACCCTGCTCCGTTTAGCGCCACGGCCTCCTGCAATTCAGCAGGGGGAACCAATTCGGGAACTATCGCCTGCCAGGCGGGGCCGTTCATGGCCGCACCCAAACCAAGCGCGAAGGTCAAGCCTAACAATATCATGGGTGTCATAGCGCCGAGCAACGTTGCTACGCCGAGCGCGGCGGCGGCGAGCAACATCCAACCCTGGGTTAACAAGAGGAGCCGGCGGCGGTCGACGACGTCGGCAAGCGCTCCGGCAGGCAACGCAACCAGAAAAACCGGCAGGCTCGTCGCCGCTTGTACCAACGCAACCACCATGGGCGACGGTGTGAGCAGAGTCATCAGCCACGCTGCGCCTACATTTTGCATCCAGGTTCCGATGTTCGATACCACCGAAGCGATCCAGAGAGCGCGAAATACCGGCTGCCGAAGCGGGCTCCACGGTGAAACACTCTCTTGTCCGAGTGGCGGCTCAGTATTGGACTGTGCAAGGTCGGTCTGTGCAGGGCGACTCATATTGGGTTTTATTTTTTTAGCCGTCTCGCCTACTAGCCTTATCTGCCAAACGCGCTCCGTGCGGCTCGATTAACGTCGCGTGCCGCAATGTTGTGCCGAGGACCGAAGAACCAGGCATCCAACGACCAAGAGCCGGCTCCGCTCAAAGCCAGGCAGATACCGGTGGCCAGATAGAAAGCCGAATTTTCCCAACTGTGCCCGGCGGGATTGATGAATGGCTCGCCGCGGCTAATCAAAAAAATCGTCGCCGTGATCATGGTTCCTGCAATGCCGAGGGCAGCCAATGGAGTCAGCGCGCCAATGATTAACAGGATGCCACCATGATTTTTTCCTCCTGTTGAAATTAGTTAGTTTTGATTTTCAATTCTTCGCTAAACGTCCTACACTATTTCCGCCAAAAACCACATCCGCCACTCGGTCTCATCGATGGCGATCGTACAAAGGACAAATTAATTTTTTCCGATAGCACCTCCCTGCGCTGCGACAGCAACGACGACCTTGCCGCGGCCGCGCCTTTGCACTGCTCCGCCCGTGTAAGCCACGGTCGCTTGAGTGAGCGGCAGCACCGCATCCACGACCATCCGGAGATCGCCCACATCGAGCATGTGTCCAATCCGACTCAACTGTTCACGATTCGGCTCGACGATGAAAAACGCTTGCTTCACTCGGTCGTCGGTAGTTGCCTCGCTGTCCGCGGCGATCGTGATCATCCTTCCGCCAGGTTTGAGTACGCCCAGGATCGCTGCAAAGTTTCACCGCCGACAGTATCGAATACGACGTCCATTTTCGGGATAGGTTCTTCAAAGCGTAGCGCCTGATAATCGGACAAGCGCATCCCTTTCATTCTTTTCCCTATGTCGGAAACTCTTTGTGGATTAGGTCACGACGCACCTCCCGCGATCAATTCCCGCCCCCGCCACCGTCACCGCCGCCGCCACGTCTTCGTGATTCGTCGCGGCGCGCTTCGTCGATTTCCTCGTCGAACTGACTTCCGATGCGCTCGGCCGCCATGGCAAGCTGCGCGTCGTCCAGTTTGGCGGCTAATGATTTTCGAATGTCATTGCGAATTTGCATATTGGGATCCCAAAAAAGCCTAGAAGCTATCCTCCTGCACGAAGAACTCGATCGTGTCATCGATCGCTCTCAGCCCCTCTTCGATTTCTTTCCGACCGCGCTCGCGCTCGCCGGTCTTTAACAACACGATCCCAAGGTACAGAGGCGCTAACGGATCGTCCTTATCGAGTTTGACCGCTTTTTCCAAAGTTTGCCGAGCTTGTGTGTCTTGGCCAGTTTCGAGATAGGCCCGCCCCAGGTACGTCAATACGCTCACGTGAACCCGGTAGGGAAGCTTGTAATTGGGATCGGCGGCGGCGGCCCGCGTCAAGTAACCGACTGCATCGTTGGGGCGACCGGTTTGTAGTGCATTGCGACCGGCTGCAACATCGCCTCCAACGCTGGAGCAACCCGAGATGAACAGCGACACTGAAAAACAGATCAAAACGAAAATGTGATTTGATGTCATAAATTTATCTCCTGTTTGCGGTTTCTTAGAATCACCGGATGGTTTCGGGGTTCGACCAGCCTCAATGTTCAACGTTTAACGACCGAAATCGATCTACCATTAATCTTGAACTTTGAACATCGAACTTTGAACAAACCACATGGAACTGCTGTCATTTATCGAAAGTTGTCAGGCACGCGCCGTCATCTTGTCAGCTAGACCTTATGCTTCTCTATCCCTTTCACGGATGATCCACTCACGTATGTAGGGCCAGCAATGGAGCAGCTCGGTACCGCTTTTCTCGCAGGTATTCAGAAATCGAACGGCCTCGACATCCACAAGCGTCACTCCGTCAAGGTCCACCGCAATCCGCGACTGATCACCGTCCATTTGCGTCTTCAATTCATCGAGATGCTCCGATCGCAGTCGACCGCTCAGGCGAATGATTTTCTTTTGCCCATCGGAATCTGTTTCAATCTTCAATGTCATTTGCGACTTCTGCGACGTGGACGGCAAAAGGAACTGCAATGAAGAGACCAAACGTAACTTTCTGAAATGTTTACGCTGAGCATCGAAGAGACTGCCGAAATTTCAGCATTTGCTGAATTGTGGGCAAAAGACCAATCTCTTCGGCACATCGGCTAAATCAGCAGAGCGCTTAAGATAACCGAGCCTTGGGTTGGCATGCATGCGTCAATGCTGTGAGGACTCCGTTAGCTTCGCAAGTCGATGCCGGAAATAGCTCTTCCAGCTTTCGGGAAGTGTCGCCACTTCAATGGCGCGGCGAAGCAATCCGATGTTGTGCTTCTCGTGGGTATAAAGTGCGGTGACATCGCTGAGTCTTAAACTGTCTTTGCTTTTTTCGATGAGTTCGAATCGGATCACCCACCCCGACCTCCTCCTCTTGCAGCACCGCGAAATAGAAACCCGTGCGCTCGCTCGCCAGGACTCTTTTGACGACGTCAGGGCGGCCGAATCGGATGCCGAGCTTATAACAAGGCATGCGCGGCTCGGTCGCCATCACCATGGCGAGCCGACGCGAAATTTGTCACCGACGTTTAACTCCGTTTCAAAAAGTCCCGCGGTTGTGAAGTTCTCGCCGAACATGCCCGAGGGTAGTTTCATCTCAGGGAATTCGGCCGTCCAGTAGTCGTAATGTTCGGAAGGATAGGCGTAAGCCGCTTTGCTGGGTCCACCGTGCACGGAAAGATCAGCCTGCCGGTCACCGTCGAGATCGAGGGTTCTCAGCATGACAGGGCCCGCCACCGGCTCTTTGAAAATCCCCGTCGATACTGGATCGCCATGGCTCATGACTACCCGCGGGAGACCGACATTGACCGAGACGAGCTTCATGTCAGATCGCATACTGTCCCGCTGACCAACACTCGGCGTGGCGGCGACACGCGCCGGCAGGATCGCGGCGCTTTATCTAGCATGCCATAAACTTTGGTATTTTCGTCGTGACGGCTTGTGATCGCGCACACGCTGGCGAGTTAAGACGTCGTTAAGCACCCATGACACCACCATGTATGCGCCAGCCGGATCACGGAGGATCGGCATGACCTCGTCAGTCACCGCGGCGATAAGATCGCCCAAGGTAGTCTTAATAACTTTTCGCTGCCGCATGTTTTTCTCCTCCACCCACAGTCCGAGTAGGTATCCCTTCGGTTACTGCTAATACTGATGATCTCAGCTTTTTTTAGATTGGTTGCATCAGCACGGCAGCAAGCTGCGTACCAAACTCGATGGAAGGCTTAAAAATATCCGTGCCTTACGAAATCGGGACTTTAGGATTTGGGAGGAAAGATGCTACGAAGGAGACGTGACTATTTATCGGCAAGTGTCGAAATATCGACTCTGCTGCGGTGAGAAACTCACAATATTAACACCCGAGGGTCGGTTTTGAGGCCATGCTTTTCTATTCCAGACACTTTTTTAGAGTTGTGGGATTGGACGGCCTCGTCGTAGACGGAAAACTGTTTAGATTTGCTACTCAGTTTATTTCTTGAAATCCTGGCAATTCGACAGAAACGCTAGATTAGAAAGCACGACCCCCTTCTCCGACCCTTTCAATTACCAGCGGCCGAAATGAGCGCCGCCATCGACGTACAGGATGTCACCAGTGACCGTCGCGGCGTCGGTCAGGTACATGACCGCATCCGTGATGTCCTTGACCGTCGAAGGCCGACCCATCGGCGACAGGCTCTCCATCACGTCCTTCGGAGTGTCCCGGTGAAGCGGCGTATAGACGGTGCCCGGCGCAACGGCGTTCACGCGGATGCCGTCTCTCGCATACTCCATCGCGAGGTGCTGGGTGATCGTCTCAAGACCGCCTTTGGTAATCATCGGCACCGCCGCCGTGACGCCCCGGATCGGGTTGCGAGCAAGGGCTGCCGTGATCGTGACGATGCTCCCGCCAGTCTTCTGCGCTAACATTTGCTTGATGGAGAGTTGGGTGATGTACAGGAAGCCCTCGAGGTTCGTCGAGACGAGCGACTTGAAGTCCTCGGCCGTGTAGTCCGTGAACGGCTTGGTGAAGAAGATGCCGGCGTTATTGACCAGTGCGTCGATCGACTTGAAGCGAGACAGCGCCGTCTCGACGATCTTGGCGGCAGTTGCCGGCTCGCCGATGTGGCCGTCCACCAGAGCGACCTGGTTGGAAGCCGCGACCTCGGTGGATTGGGTCACCTTCCGGGAATTGGCAACGACGTTGAAACCCCGTTCGACAAACCCTTTCACGATTCCCGCGCCGATCCCCTGCGAAGCTCCGGTCACGATGGCTGTCCTCCGTGGGTCGCTCATGGTTGTTTACCTCGAAAATGTCTTGTCCTGAGAAAATTTCGCTGTTCAGGATCAGAAATCCGCATCCAGCACGATGCGGTAACGCGCCTTGCCTGATTCGAGTCGGGCCAAGGCCTCGTTAATCTTGCTCATCGGGAAGTGCTCGGTCTGCGGCGCGACATTGTGCCGTGCAGCAAAGTCGAGCATCGTCGCGATCGCCACCGGCGAGCCGGTCGGCGAACCCGACACGCTACGCTGCTGCAGAATGAGCGGGAATGCCGCGACCGGGATCGGTTCCAGCACGGCACCGACGACATGCAGCCGGCCGTTCGGCGCGAGCGTGCCGATCAGCGCATCCCAATCGAGCTGCACGTTGACGGTGCTGATCAGAAGGTCGAAGCTGCCAGCGAGCTTCCCGATCGCCGCCGAGTCTTTGCTCGAGACGACGTGGTTCGCCCCGAAACCCTTCGCCTCATCGAACTTGCTGTCACTCGACGTGAACGCCGTCACGTCGCAGCCGTAGGCGGCGGCGAACTTCACGGCCATGTGCCCGAGCCCGCCGATGCCGATGATGCCGACCCGGTCGATCGGCTTGGCGTACATGGCCAGCGGCGCGAAGACGGTGATGCCCCCGCACAGGAGCGGCCCGGCTTCAGCGAAGTTCAGCTTTTCCGGCAGCGGGATCGTCCAAGCCCAGTGCGAGCGGATGTGGGTCGCGAACCCGCCGCGATGACCGACGATCGTCGCTTGCACCTGCGGGCAAAGGTGGTGGCTTCCCGACATGCACTGGTGACAGTGCATACAGCTACCCGCGTACCAGCCGACGCCGACGCGCTGCCCAACCTTGACTCCCTTGGCATTCGGACCTACGGCCGTGATCCGACCGACGACCTCGTGGCCGAGAATCGCAGGGTACTGCGAAATACCCCACTCATTGTTGAAGACGGAGAGATCGGAGTGACACAAACCGCTGTGTTCTACAGCGACTTCAACTTCCTCGGCTCCGAGCGGCCCGAGATCAACGGTTTCGAGCACCATCGGCTGTTTCGCCGCCTTTGTAACCCATGCTTTATAATTCATCGCGCCTCCTATACTGAAACTTGGTCTGGATTGGACACACGTTGTGCCCGTCACCTCACTCAACTAACGTGGTAATCTGGTCGTCAATGCCGTCACCGTCCTGGAGCACGCTGCTTCACTTCCTGGAGTGGAACGGCTTGCTCACATCGACCCCGCGATTCATGAGCTCAGCGCGAGTGGCTTCGATATCGGATGTGATGAGATACATGATTGTCTTTCATCGGTATCGCAACCCCTCTACAAACCGAGATCACTCAATCCCGGGTGCTCATCCGGCCGCCGCCCGACCGGCCAGTGATATTTTCTCTCCGACTCCTTGATGGGAAGATCGTTAATCGAGGCATACCTCAACCGCATCAAGCCATGCTCATCAAACTCCCAATTCTCATTGCCGTATGAGCGGAACCAATTCCACGAATCATCGCGCCATTCATAGGCGAACCGCACCGCAATGCGATTTCCGTCGTAAGCCCAAAGCTCTTTGATCAGCCGGTAGTCCAGCTCTTTTGCCCACTTTCGTTTCAGAAAACGGATGATCTCCTGCCGCCCGTTGGGAAACTCCGCGCGATTTCTCCAACGCGAGTCGATTGTGTAAGCAAGTGCAACCTTTTCTGGATCACGAGAATTCCAGCCGTCTTCTGCCAACCGAACCTTCTGAATGGCAGTCTCACGAGTAAAGGGAGGTAGTGGAGGACGAGTCGCCATCTCCGCAGAAGGCTTCGGTTCGGGAACCTTCGTTTGTTGAGTAGTTAGAGGTGTTTCCATAATTTATGTTGCTCCGTTACAAGACGGACCAAACTTTGTGCGGCGGCCCCAGGTACGGGAACTCGTCTAGCAGATCGCGGTGCGGCCCAACCTTATCTGTCACGTTTCGGTTCGTGTAGATAGAAAAGAAAACGTCGACAACATCGTCGGCCAGCGTCCGGCCATTGTGCGGAAAGGATACCGGGCGGCGAAAATCATAGGAGAGAATGTCTGGCAGCAACTTTCTCGCGACGCTTGCTGCGTCCTCCGGCGAATATCCGCCTGTGTGTTCCAGTTCGTGTGCGAAGACGCCGATGAAGCGATCATCATTCGCTGGCTCCCCGCTGAGGTATGCCTCTCTCTGTTCTCCAACGAGGAAGACCGCCTGCAATGGTCTTCCACCGCGGTCTGCTTGGACCCAGCCGTCTGCAGTCTTGTCTACTGTGCGAGCCCAAATTCCTACCGCACTGGTTCCCAAAGCCGAGTTGGGCAATTCAATCACGATGCTGCAAACATTTTTGTCCTTGAAGAAGTCGTCCCCTGTGAACTGCATGTGGTTGAAATTGCCGTTTACGTCGAAAAAGAAAGAATCGCTGCGCCAACCGAAGAAAAAACGGTAGTCGCCGGCGTTCGTTACCAGAGCTTCGCGCTCGACTGAGACCGGCGCGTTCTCGACCATTACTTCGCCGTCGTCGCACACTCCAACGGCTCGCGCGCCCTGAGTACGACGAACTGTCGCAGTCTGCTTCCCATCTTCGGAAGATGCGAACTGCACGCTGTAACAAATATCGGCAACGGCATCACCGTTAGTGTCGATCTTGAATTCGTACAACGCTCCCGGTTTGAACGGCTCGCTCGTTGTCGGCTCCGGCGAGGCCAAGGCGAAAGATGGATGCACATTGAGGACGATTATTGACTTAGCAGGGTCTCCTGGCTTGGTGAAGACATAGAGATCGGTCATATCCAACCGGGCATCTCCGCGCGGAAATCCAAAGTTGGGACCTGAGGCATGATGTGACATCGGTATTCTCCTTTCTTCCGACGCTTAACGTCCGAGTTGGCCGACGTGGTATCCCAAGCGGTTTTCCACATCACCCGGCTTGTGAAATCCTCTGCTCCATCAACTTCTTGATCCTCTCTTGCGCGGCCGGCCGCATGATCGAGGCGAGACACACATCCCACTCCGGTGCGATTTCGTAGTCAGGCGGCAAACTGGCCACGTCGACGAAGCGCTTGGTTTCGCTGATCGCGCGCTTGTCGAACGATGCGATGCGGGTTGCGAGAGACTCGACAAACGCATCAAGGTCAGCATCCGGCAATGAGCGGTTGACGTATCCGTATCGTTCGGCCAGATCGCCCGGGATGTCGTCGGCACCGAGAAGCACTTCGAGTGCGCGGCCTCGTCCCATCAGACGCGGTAGCCGTGCCATTGGGCCACCTCCAGGCACTATCCCAGCCCCGACTTCAAAGTGCGACAAGATCGCTTTTTCACGGCTGGCGAAACGCATGTCGCAGGCCAGGGCAAGCTCACTTCCGACACCGGTGGCGCGCCCCCGAATTGAAGCGATCGACACCACCGGAGCACGACTCAGCCGCACCAGCATGTCGGGTAGAGGCTGCAACCCCGTCGGCCCCGGCGGTAGTCGGGTTGTATCCTCAGGTCGCAAGGAAGTCGTAATGAGTCAGAAAGAATCCTTCGACCGCGCTGTCAAAGACGACCACTTTGACGTGCTCGTCAGTTTCAATCGCTGTGATGACTTCGTTGAGTTGCGGAATCGTTTCCGGACCAAAGATGTTGAGCGGCGGATGATCAAGCGTTACTCGCCAATAGTGGGGTGAGCGCCGCGTAAGATGTATTTGCTTTGTGCGGTTGCCATCTGAGTTTCGGTTTTCATATTTTGTCTCCGATGAATTTTTTCAGCCGTTGTTCAAAGCGCTTACTGCGAGTGCCAAGCGAGCATTTGCTTGCCGCACATTTATCTCGCCGCCTGTTCGATCAGCCGAGCAACGTCTGCTGTAGTCGGTGAACGGCTTGTTGTAGAAGGTGCCGGCATTATTCACCAGCACATCCAGGCGGCCGAAGCGCTCGAGCGCG
>CAVWLW010000057.1:0-127831 GCA_963755715.1 uncultured delta proteobacterium | reverse complement strand
AAAGAACTAAAAGAGTTCCAAGGGTGAAGCGCGATGGGACGAAAGATGGGTTTGTTTTCGATGGAGGTCATTGATTGATACCTTCGACCGCCAAGATGGAGGAAGCAATGAATCAAGATAGTTTCGTCGGCTCACTGATCAATGAGATCGTGAAACCTGGGCTTCAGAGTTTAATGCAAACACAATACTTCGTAGAATTACGGCAAGGCACGCTTTCCATCCGTAGACTCCAGGGATTTTCGCTTCAACATTACATTACCAACATCGCCCTAAACAAAGGCTTTGCCCTTTGCATGGTCAAGTACGCCCACGACGCCGATTTGTACAAGCATTTCTCCTATCAGTACAACGAAGAGCAGTATCACCCCGATCTGGTTAAGCGATTCGGCGTGGCGTTAGGCCTCAAGGATGACGACTTTGAAAACGTGTTGTTTATTTTTGAATGTTTGTCCCATACCGGCGCCGCTCTAAGGGGCATGCTTGCGGATCGCCAAGCGAAAATCGCACTTGGGCATTAGTCAATGAAAGCATGGTCTGCCGATATTCTGAGAGTTCGCGACCCATCTACCGAAGCACTACCCAGTGCCGGAGAAAGCTTTGGAGTTTTTTAAGGTTCACTGGGTTGCAGATCAAGATCATACCAACGAGCCATCGAGGTTGTAAAGCGTTTTGCCAATTCAGCCCAAGAGCAAAACCGAGTACGCGAGATCGCGAAACACGCCGTTAGATTCAAAATCGCGAAATTCGACGGCATTTATCGCGAATACGCATGAATAGTGCGTAGCCGAGGATGGCGATTGGCTGAATGACCAATAATTTATTGGCTTGGCAAAGCAACGGGTGCCGCGTTGAGTGAACAGCGGAGAGCAATAGCAGCATTACGAGGAAGTATGGAGAGACAACGCCACGTCTGTGTAATCGACTGGTTTGGCGTGAACTATGACGGGACAATGGGCTGGGGGATTGGGCGGCGCGACCGGAAAGAGAGCAAACCAATTCTCGTCGCATGCGAGCAGAATGGTCGGCATTGTCCCGTCATAGTTCACGCCAAACCAATCGACGGCGCGCCTTGGCGATAATCCCTCTAGTGCGACGATACAGCGGAATCGTCGTGACGTTTTGAATTTCAGATCTTAAAGCGAGCAAGTCGCGGGCCACTCGGAATCATTTAGAAATAAAAGAATAATGATCCGACAGAATACGAAGTCTCATGAATTTACGGATTCTCGCGAGCGCGCGTCATCAGACATTCAGACTTGGCTTCTCTTCGATCGGTAGTCCGGCGGCTTGCCAAGCGTCCCACCCGGCAATTAGCGCCCGCGCGCGCTCCCATCCGGCTCGTTTTAGGTCCTGCGCCGCACGGGCGCTGGTGGCTTCGTCGGGTCAAGCGCAGAACGTAATGATCCAGGTTTGGCGCGGCACGTTGAGTTCGGCGATTCGGCGGACGATTTGGTCGGCGGGTATTCGTAGCGCGCCTTGAGCTTGAAATGGGCTGGAGTTGAAACTGGTCTCGGCGCGGACGTCGACGATCAACAAGGGAGCGCCGGCGGATTGCAGCGCGCGGAGTTCTTCGACCGATATACGATCGCTGTCGTTCGCAGCGGCGATTGGCCGCGGCGCGCCGTCATTCGCTGGCGGCGTTGCCGAGTCGATTTGAGCAGTGCTCAAAGAAGCGGGCGGCGGCGGTGTTCGAGCCAGCAACATCAACGAGCCGCCGTGCAGCGCCACCGAGAGCAAGACGACGAGGCAGCATACGACGAACAACTGCTCGCTGCCCGGCACACCGGCGAATACCGGCACGAGGATCAATAGTAAGGAGCTCAGGCCGCGCGGTCCAAACCATGCGATCAAAAAACAGCTCCGGCGCTCAAGGTTGGTGCGCGACAAAGACAAGAGGAAGACGATCGGCCGGATCAACACCAGCGTTACGGCGAAGAGTACAGTCATTAGGTTCAGCACGAGCAGCCCTTGCCATATGAGCGAGCTGCCGAACAGGATGAAGGTGAAGAGCAACGTCATCTCGGCGGTGGTCTGGCCGTATTCGAGAAAGCAGTCGCATAGTTCCACGTCGAGAGCGGCAATCGTCAATCCGGCGCAGAAAGCGGCCAAGAAGCCGCTACCATGTACGGCTTCGGCCGCCGCATAAGCCGCAAATGCCACGCCCAGCGAGTATAAAGATTCGTAGTCGCGGCGCACGCCGGTTTTGCGCCGCACCAATTCCAGCGCTCCGATCGCCAGCAAACCGACCGTGACGCCAGCTCCGGGCCCGAGGAGAAATAGCTCAAGCCCAAGGCGCGCGGATTCGACGCCGAAAAGATTGCTATGGCTCAACGTAGCCATAGCGACGAGAATGATCGGCAGCAGGACGATATCGTTCAGGCCGCTTTCCAGACGCAACGCCAGGCGCACCGTTCCAGGAAGCCCCGGCCGTCTCAACAAGCCGCGCAGCATCACCGGATCGGTCGATGCCAGAGCAGCGCCGATCATCACCGCCGACGCCGGCGAAAAATCCAAAAGCATCCATGCCGCGAGCGCGATGAGCGCCGCCGACAGCAAAGTGCCCGGCCCGATTACAAGAAAAGCTAAAAGACGATGACGCCGGATCTCGGCGATGCTCAAGCTCACGGCGTCGGTAAACAACACCAGCACAAGGCTTAAGGTTGCGACGACGCGCAGGATCGGGGAATCGAGAGAAACATTCAATAATTGCAACCCGGCAGGCCCGAGCATCGCGCCGAGCGCGAGGAAAACACCGACCTGAGGAATATCGCTGCGATCGATGAAGCCGGATAGAAGCGCAGCGACGATAATCACCACGCCCACCAGGGCTAAGGTCAGGATAAAGAACTGCGGACTAAACGCTTCCATAGGCAGCGGCAGACTCGGCGACTATATCAGCGTGTAAAAGTTAGTCCAGGCGTTTTGCCGTCTCACAAATGAGACAGACGTAGACAGACGTTGGACGGAAACTTTTTCTCCATCGCACCTCTATAATCGCGGAGAAGTCGTGGCAATCACCTGGCATAGTGATTGCGCACTCAGAACGAAAAAGATTGAAGCGGAGGAAAACCAATGTATACCCAAATACTGGTGCTCCCTGAGACGGATCAAAGACGACGGAGAAGACCGCTACCCACTTGCGCGTTTTCTCGCGCGGCGATCTGAAGCTGCTCGCGTGTCAGCACAGCGACGCTAGGTTATATCGGCGAGCCAGACAACAGCGCTTTTTGCGTCATCGAACGCCGCGACCTTCAAACCCAGGCTGCGTAGGGAAGCGCACAGGACGCTCAGCCGATCGAACTCGTGGATCTCCGTTGACGACAGAAATGCAACTTGGATGTTACGGTGCAACAAATGATGCTCGAGGCTATTAACAAGGACATCGATATCCGGAAGAGCAAATCTTATTCTGCTGTCCGCCAGATCAATCAAGACCTTAAAATTTAAACGGGATTTGCTTGTCGCCGAGACCTCGCGAAAAATTTCTTCGAGTCCCTCTGCGTCGACTTGTCCGCGAGCGATGATCATGAGGTAATTTCCGCCCGACAATTCCAGCAATTTGGTTTTTAGATCCACAGTCGATACGCGCAAAAAATTTTGCGCTGTCCTCAACTTCGTTCGCCGACAGCCGTTATTCTGACCTGCCGTATTTTCGCGGGTTTCCAATGCGCTACGACGCATAACCAGGGATGCATCGATGCGAGATCCGAAAATTCTTTCGTGATGGCGAGGCGAGAATCGTCAAAGGGGATAGGCCGAGTCGAAAAACCGGCCTACCCCCTATGTCTGTCTGACGGTGTTAGTGTTCCTGTTCCGAGAGTTTAACCAACGTTGCGCGACAAAGCGGCGAACGACGTGCTGCCATCGGCGCGGCGCAGCAACACAAGCAGCGGCTTGTCCCCCTTGGCTTTGGCAACTTCATCTTTCACGCCTTGCACCGAGGTCACCGGAGCTTGGTTGACTTGCAAGATCACGTCGCCGGCGTGGATGCCTGCGTTCGCAGCCGGGCTGCCGGGCATGACCGCAGTCACTATCACGCCTTCGCTTCCCGTGAGACCCATCTGGCGTCGCTCTTCGGGCTGGATGTCTTGCAAGGCCAATCCCCACTCACTCTTTTCCTGCTTTGTGTTTAGTGCCGCGGTCGAATCGTTGAGCTTGCTGATGGCTACATTGATGGTTTTCATCTTTCCGTCACGCAGAATTTCCACCGGGACGGTCTTACCCACCCCCGTAGCAGCGACAAGACCGGGTAGGGTCGTCGACTCGTCGATTTTCTTCCCGTCATAACTGACGATCACATCACCGCGTTTGATTCCCGCCTTTTCTGCGGGGCCTTGAGCCACGACATCGCCGACGAGCGCGCCGCGCTCTTTGTCGACGCCAAGAGAGCGCGCGAGATCAGGCGTCACGGGCTGAACCGAAACACCGAGCCAGCCGCGCGTGACCGTGCCCTTGGTTTCCAGTTCCGGAACGAGATTTTTCACGAGGTTCGCCGGAATAGCGAAACCGATACCGATATTGCCGCCATTCTGGCTGAAAATAGCGGTGTTGATGCCAACGACTTCACCCGCCGTGTTGAAAAGCGGACCGCCGGAATTGCCTGGATTGATCGATGCATCGGTTTGAATGAAATCATCGTACGGACCGGCTCCGATCGTTCTCCCCTTGGCACTGACGATTCCCGTGGTCACCGTGTTACTCAATCCGAAGGGGTTGCCGATCGCCATCACCCAGTCTCCGACACGAAGCATCTCGGAGTTACCGAGGGTCACAGCCGGCAAAGAATCCTTAGGCTCGATCTTGATGACCGCCAAATCGGTCTTCGGGTCGAGTCCGAGAACTTTGCCCTTGTATTGCTGTTTGTCGCTCAGGGTCACGGTAATCTCCTGAGCATTGGCCACAACGTGGTTATTGGTCAGGATCAGGCCGTCTTTGCGAATGATGAATCCCGATCCGGTGCCCTGACGTTTGAACTGCTCCGGTTGCTGGGGCATCGGCATGCGGAAGCCTGGAAAAGGAAAATTCTCGCCGAAAAGCTGGTCCGGAAAATCGGCCTTGGCAATCGACGTTACTTTGATATTGACCACCGCCGGCGCGACCCGCGCCGCGAGATCAGCAAACGATGGCAAAGCACCGGGTTGAGATGGGGATGCGGCAGCGGCATTATTCGCATGCCCATCCGCCCGGGCCGTCAATCTCTGCGATTCGTGCCCCACGGCGAACCCGCCGCCAACCAAAGCGACCGCCAGCGCACTCGCGATAAAAGTTTCTCTCTTCGATATCATTTTTCTCCTCCTGGTTTGTAGAGTCTGTCCACGACGATGATTCACGATAACGTTTTCGTACAAGAGTTTAAGTCGAAAAGATGAGAGGAGAATTAAAAGCGGATTAGAATTTTCTAATGTCTTTCTCGGGATGGTTGAAAATGCCTCGCCTTCAGGCGAAGTGAGAGTTTCGTCATGCCGGCCCTTCGTCGAGTCAGGATAAACTCCCGGTGGCATCCAGGTGACGGACAGCGTCCGTCACATCGTTGGAAAACGGTATCGAGGTTAAGGGGGATGGGAATGGACCCCGGTTTTCACCGGGGTGCCGATAAGGGCCGGAATGATTGGAACCAGAGTTTCCAGTCGACGAATTAGAACCCTTCGGCTTACAGCCGAGACTCGTTCAGTTTTCTTTCATGACGAAGAAGCGGCCGGCGCCAGCGGAAAGGTCACGCGAAAGCAGCTTCCCTTGCCAACAGCGCTGGACAAATGAATCTGGCCGTGGTGCAGCTCAACGATCGCACGGACCAGCGCCAAGCCAAGCCCGGTACCGCTGCCTTCTCTGGCCGGATCGCCTTGATAAAACCGATCGAAAATATGCTCTTGCGCGTCGGGCGCGATTCCCGGGCCGTTGTCCTTGACCTGCAAAACCGCCGAGTGGTCCTGCTGTTCGAGAGTGACCTCGATTTTGCCGCCGCTGGGCGTGTACTTGATCGCGTTCTCAGCGAGATTGAAAACGAGGCGAAAGAGCAACGAGTCATAGCCCTCGATCCACAGCGGCGGAGCCGCAGCGACCGTGCATACGTTTCCGGCCCTTGCCGCCAGCTCAGTCAAGGCGGGAGCGACGTCTTCCAGCACTTCGGCTAGGTTGACCGGCTTTGGAAGTGCGCTTAAGGCATTGCCCTCCATGCGCGCCATCAGGAGTAGATCTTCCACCAGCGAATTGAGCCGGTCCACTTCTTCCAGACAACTCGCCAATGTCCGGCGAATGTCCGCGGGCGCCTCGGCGGCGCGGAGCGCGACTTCGATCTCGCCTTTAAGAATGGTAAGCGGCGTGCGCAATTCATGAGCGGCGTCCGCGCTGAATCGACGCGCAGCGACAAACGAGCGCTCGAGGCGCGCCAACATGTCGTTGAGCACTGCGGCCAAGCGCGCTAATTCGTCCTCGCCGGATGGAGCGGGGATTCGTTGCGTCAGATCTTCGGCTTCAATCCGCCGGGCTGCCTCCACCATCGCATCCACCGGAGTGAGTGCGCGGCGCGCGAGAAACCATCCGCCCAACGCCGAGGCAGTCAAAGCCACGGGCGCCAGGATGAGAAGAATGAGAAGAAACCTTCTACGGGAAGCTTCGACATTTTCCAACGACATGGCCACCTGGACGATATTTACCGTCGCGCCGTTTCTGACCACCGGCAGAGTCAGCAGGCGGAATGACTTTTCGGATCCGGGCTGGTCCCGTACCGTCTCGAATGTCGCCTGGCCTCTTTCCGCATTGCGCAACGCTTCGGCGCTGAGCGGCAGCTTCGATCTTGTGCGCGGCAGCAGACGCGGGTCGGGCCGGCCCAACGGGTCGAGCAGTTGGAAAAACCGCTCCGCGAGTTCGGGACCGAGCATCGACTGTAGATAATCTTCAAGTTCAGGACCGAAAAAAGACGGACGTTGGACAGAGTCGGCGATGGCGTTGGCGACTGAGTCTAGCGAGTCATCGACGTTTTGCCGCAGGCCGCGGTCGAGCAGAAGCACCGATGTCGCGCCCAGCACGGCGAACGTCGCCGTCAGAATTCCCGTATACCAAAGAGTCAGACGGCCCCGGAGCGTGGTCGACCGCCAAATCATGATGGCGACGGCTCTTCCTTCAGCACGTAGCCGACGCCGCGCACGCTATGGATCAGCTTGGGCTCGAAGTCGTTGTCGATTTTCTTGCGCAAGTAGTTCACGTACACGTCGATCACGTTGGTAAAGCTATCGTAATCGATGCCCCACACATGTTGAGCGATCACCGTGCGGCTGAGAACCTGGTCCCGCCTGCGCAGCAAAAACTCGAGCAACGCGAATTCCTTGGCGGTCAAATCGATCCGCTTGTTGCCGCGGCTAACCTCACGGGTCACCGGATCGAGCCTGAGATCCGCGATGGTCAGTATGGCCGGCTGAGCAGGAGCCCCGCGCCGGAGCAGCGCGCGCACGCGCGCCAGCAATTCTTCGAAGACGAACGGTTTGGTGAGATAATCGTCCGCGCCAAGATCCAGCCCCAGGACTTTGTCGGCCACCGTCACCCGCGCTGTGAGCAAAAGAATCGGCACGTTGACCCGCTGTTGACGTATTTTTTTCATCACGCTGAGGCCGTCCAGCTTCGGCAGCATGACGTCGAGGATCGCGAGGTCATATTCCTCTTCCAGGAGCCGTTTCAATCCCGCCTCGCCGTCGTGTTCCACATCCACGGAATAGTGAGTGGCTTCGAGGCCGCGCTTGATGAAGCTCGCGACTTTCCTTTCGTCTTCAACGACGAGGATGTGCATGGTTGTTAACATACGCCCGTCAGCAAAAATGCCCAAGCGGGATCCTATGACGGTTTGATTACGGCCGCGCTCAGAACCTGACGGAAGTCTTCGGCGATCTCACCCCGGGCTTGGATTATCGCTAACTCTTCACATGGTTTTAATCGACGGTTTCGCTGACGAGAGGGGACAAGGCGACGGGCAAAAGGATTCTGACCCACGGAGAAATCCCGCGCGAACAATGGACCGCCTTTTTCCCCGGACGAGGTGGTGGCGATCGGCGCCGCCATCCGCAAGAACGCGAGCGACAGCCTTCGGTCTTCTACTTGCCGGGACCTCGCTACAAGAGCGCAGAGCCGGCGGGTCATGAAACTGCGTTGCGTTAACTTTAAAGGGCCGACGTAACATTACGTCGCAGCGGAGTTTCGATGTTTCCCTCGGACGCTCTAAAAGATCTCTGGTCGCGACTGCTCGAGGCTTTCAGCGGAGATTCGTGCGGGGGAGCTTTTGGCCTTGCCTCTTTATTGTCCCGGTACGAATCGAAGCCGCCGTGAGGACTCCTGCCTTTTTCTTCTCGACGCAGCGATTTGCGTCCCCAATCCCGAGTCGATTAGCTAGACAAGTTTCCGATTTTAGGTCTCAGATTGTCCGCATTGACAGCGGCAATCTACAAGGGCGTGCAGGGGTGGGCCTATTTTTCTCACCCTTTTGCCGGTGAATTTGGTAAAGATCGAGTATGTCGGTCAAAGAGGAGAAACGCGTTTTCTTCAAAAATGTTGAATTGCCCGCGCTGATGGGTACAACGCTCAAGATCATGGTTGGGGTGAGCCTTGCCTGTATATCCCTAGCGTGTCTCGTTTATGTTTTAGACGTTTATGACCGCTATCGTTTTGAGCAGCGTGCACGAAACCAATGTTATGATGTATTGCAGCTCGAACCAAAGGATTTGATCCTCGCAAAACCTGAGGGGCCGATGGGAGCTTGGTCAGTTCTTCAGTACTGTCTTGCCAAAGCTCGGTTCAACAAAGACTAGTAGTTAGCTCCAAAGTCCGAGCCGGCTAATTTTTTATTTGGGAAAGCCGATACCGAAGCCGACTTTGCGCCATGCCTTTGAAAAGGCTGTCAGTGACGCCAAGGTCCGCGATTTCCAGTTTCGTGATTTTCGCCATTGCGCGCGCACCAGATGGGCCCGCGGCCGGGCTGCCGTTCGAGATCGGCGAGCGCGGCATCGGTCACAAGCTGCGCGGGATTGCCGGCCGGTACATCGACTTTTCGGATGACCAGATCCGCCGATGCCTGTCAAAAAATATTCCGTCGTGTTCCCAGGGAAATCAGAGCGCCGTGGGCGGTAGTGAGTGAAGCAACGGAAGTGTTTAAAAACATTGGTGCGAGGAGCGGGATTTGAACCCGCACGCCGTTTCCGGCACTAGCCCCTCAAACTAGCGCGTCTGCCGATTCCGCCACCCTCGCATTTTTATGGAGCTTTCGATTTCGTGTCCGCCGGCGCGGCGGGAGCGCTCGGTTGCGCGCCGCCCTCGGGCGCAGCTTGTGGCTGGGCAGGCGCAGACTGCGGTGCCGGAGAGTTGGGTAACGCCGCCGGTGCACGATTATCGAAAATAGTCGCAGTTGGTTTTTTGCCGGCGAAATAACCAAGCGTCAACGACGTAATCATGAAGACGATCGCCATGCCGGTAGTCAGCCGGGTCAAAAAATTCCCAGCGCCGCTGCTGCCGAAAATGGTCGCACTGGAGCCGCCGAAAACCGCGCCGACCTCGGCGCCTTTTCCGGTCTGAAGCAGGACGACTAGAATCAAGCCGATGCTAACAATGACGTGGACGATGGTTATCGCAATTATCATAATCGATCACTTGTTCGTGAATGCGGCGACGATCGGCAAAAAGGACTCTGCTTTCAAGCTTGCCCCACCGACCAATAAACCATCCACTTCGTCGATCTGGGCCAACGTATCCGCGTTTTCCGGTTTAACACTGCCGCCATAAAGAATCCGAACTCGTTCGCTTACCGCTTTGCCGAAAGATGTTTTCAGGAATCGTCGAATTCGAATGTGAACTTCGCGGACTTGCGCCGTGGTGGCGTTCTGTCCCGTGCCGATCGCCCATACCGGCTCATAGGCAATTTCGAGGTTGTCTATAACATCTTTCGTTGACCCCTTCAACGCAGAGCGTAGTTGCCGGGCAATCACTCGACCCGTCAACTTCTGTCGGCGTTCCTCTAAGGTTTCGCCGACACAGAGAATCGCACGCATACCGTGCGCCATCACCGGCGCGATCTTGCGGGCTATCATTTCATCGCTTTCGTGCAAAATGTGGCGCCGCTCAGAATGACCGAGAATAACGAACTCACAACCGAGCTCGGCTACCATCGGCGCGCTTATTTCCCCGGTGTAAGCGCCGCTTTCCTGCCAATGACAATTTTGCGCCGCCATTTTTATTTTACTATGTCGAATTGCCCGCGCGACCGTCGTCAGAGCGGTAAAGGGTGGGGCCACGACGACCTGTGCCCGGGTCGCTTTCCTTTGGATCTCGCGGGCGAGTTCGCGCGCGAGTTTCTGGCATTCTGCCTGGCTGCCGTTCATCTTCCAATTGCCAACCACCAACGGGACGGTCATTGGCTATCCTCTAAAGCTTTTACGCCGGGAAGCTCTTTGCCTTCGAGAAATTCCAAAGTTGCCCCGCCGCCGGTCGACAAGTGGGTGACTTTTTCTGCTACACCTGCGGCTGTGACCGCTGCGACCGTGTCGCCGCCGGCGATGATGCTAACGATGCGGGGAAAATTCTCCGCCAATGCATTAGCTAAGACGCGACTTCCTTGATCGAAGGGCGGAACTTCGAACAAACCGACCGGCCCGTTCCAAAGAACCAGTTTGGCGGGTTTGATTTTGTCGACAAACCGCTGCGCGGTCTTAGGACCGATGTCGAGTCCCATTCGATCCGGCGGAATTCGATCGTCGCAGGTGTTGGGATTTTTCTTTTCCGCGTTCCCCGTCACATGGTCGACGGGCAAAATGAGTTCGACCGAGCGAGCAGCGGCATCTTTCATCAGATCGGCGGCAAGGCCGAGCTTGTCTTGCTCCACTAAGGATTTGCCAACTTCGATGCCGGTTGCTTTCAAAAACGTGTACGCCATGCCGCCGCCGATGAGCAGAGCGGAAACCTTCGGCAGCAAATTTTTAATGACGCCGATTTTGTCGGAAACTTTAGCGCCGCCCAATATCGTCACGAAGGGTTTTTCCGGCTGCGCCAAGAGCGGCGATAAATAGTCGAGTTCTTTTTGCATCAGGAGCCCGGCTGCTTTGGCCTGGATAAACGCCGCCATCCCGGCGATCGACGCGTGCGCCCGATGTGCCGCGCCGAAAGCATCGTCGACGTAAACGTCTGCCAAAGACGCGAGCGCCCGGGAAAATCCTTCATCGTTTTTTTCTTCTTCCTTATGAAAACGCAAATTCTCCAGCAGAACGATTCGATGTTGTTCGTCGCGGACGATGTGCTCGACCTCGGCACCGACGCAGTCGGGTGCGAGCACGACGGCTTGGTTCAACCGCTGTTGCAAGTAGTCGCGCACCGGCGCGAGGCTATACTTTGCAAGCTTCTGTCCCTCCGGACGTCCGAGGTGAGAAGCCAACACGATCTTTTTCGCCCTGTCGAGGATGTAGCGGATCGTCGGCAACGCGCTGTCGATGCGATGCGGCTCGCCGATCTTGCCGTCATCGATCGGCACGTTGAAGTCGACACGGACGAATACGGTTTTGCCGCCGAGTTCCAAGTCGCGCAGTTTGCGCATCATGGTATTTTCCGTTCGGTGATTTTATATTGTTGAAAATCCTGCTTCTCAATTGACTAATTACAAGGCTTGTAATACTTTTTCAATCAGCTTTTCAAAACATCTGATGTCTTCTTTTTGGTCTCTCCAATTGTTAGCACAGGACGGTATCGCAGCGTCGCAACAGCATGGCATTCTTGAGCTCGTTCGCAGCGCCGGGCTCGTCGTTCAGGCAATTCTGTACCTTCTTGTCTTGTTTTCGGTGGTGAGCTGGGGAATCATCGCACAAAAATTCTGGCAAATGCGACGCGCCAAACGAGAGTCGGCCAAGTTCGTCGAGATTTTTTGGGAGCGGCGTAATCTTTCGTCGATCCACGATGCTAGCCGGGAGCTTAGCTCCAGCCCGGTGGGTCAAGTGTTTCGTTCCGGTTATGAGGAGCTTGTGCGCGTTTCCCGCTCAAAGAAGGATTCTGCCGGCGATAATTTAACAACGGAGCTCGGCGGCGTGGAGAACGTGTCTCGCGCGATGAAACGCGCGACCAGCGTCGAGACGACCAAATTGGAAAAAAATTGTTCGTTTCTTGCGACCACCGCGAGCTCGGCTCCTTTCGTGGGTCTGTTCGGCACGGTCTGGGGCATCATGGACGCGTTTCGCGGGCTCAGTATTACCCATTCGTCGAGTATTCAAGCGGTGGCGCCTGGTATCGCCGAAGCGTTGATCGCCACGGCCATGGGCTTGGCGGCCGCGATTCCGGCCTTGATGGCCTACAATTATTTCGTCCAACAGGTCAAATTCCTAGCCGTTGAAATGGACAATTTCTCCCATGAGTTTCTCAATATCGCCGAGCGGCACTTCTTCAAGTAAGTCAATAATAGAGTATAATCACAGTTAATTTGTGCTGGGTGGGTCACAAAGTTGCCACGATCATTTGACTCGCAGCCGTGCAAGTTTGGCGAGTATGGCGAACCGCGGTCGCTGAAAGTGTTTGCTATAAGTAGGCGTCACCGTAAAATGGAAACTATCTATTTTTCACAATAGGGGTGGTGGTTATGGCTGGAGATGTCTCGTCGTCGCGTGAAGCGACGACAATTTCGCAAATAAATGTCACGCCGCTGGTCGATGTCATGTTGGTGCTTCTGGTTATCTTCATGGTCACTGCGCCGATCATCCAGCAGGGTGTGCAGGTCAATCTGCCGCAGACCCAATCGAGCGCGATTCCCGGCACCGAAGAACACTTGGTTGTAACTGTGGCAAAAAACGGCAAAATTTATCTCAATGATAACGCCATGTCCCTCGCCGAGTTGGGCGAGAAGCTTAAGGCGATCAAAAAACTCCAAGCCGATAAACAAATCTACCTCCGGGCGGACCAGGATGTGCGTTACGGTCTCGTTATGAAAACCATTGCGGAAATCAAGCAGGCGGGCATTGAAAAATTAGGCATGGTCACTCGGCCGGTTTCTTCTGAAGAAGGATAATCGTCAGTGGCAGAAAAGGCTTCTTCCGCAACTATCAGCTTGTGGGAAAGATCTTTTTCGGTCGCGGGATCGGAAGATCGATTGCCCAAGTGGCTGTTATTTTCCTTAATCTTGCACGGGATATTTGTCGCGGCATTGTTTATTGCGTCTTTGTTGCCCTCGAGCACTCCTCCGGAAGTTCCCGTCTACGTCGTCGATCTTGTCGGCGGCGAAAAGATCGGCGGGATGAAGCTTGGTACCGAGATGCGCTCGCCGCCTGAACCGGCGGCAAAAGCTCCGGAGCCGACTCCAGCCGCCAGCGCGCCGGCACCTAAACCCGAGGTCAAAAAAGAAACCCCTGAAAAATCGAAACCGATCGAGAAAAACACCGCGGAAGAGAAAAAAATAGTCATCAAAGAAAAAACCAAGCCTGAGTCCGCCAAGCCCGATCCGGCGCTTGCCAAAAAAGAGCCGGCAAAGGAAATGAAACAAGAGGCGAAGTCCGAATCCGCCTCCGCCGACAGCGTACGCGAAAGGCTGTTACAAGCCGCCGTGGATCGGGCGAAGTCACGCGAAAATTCGCAAAAGCCGGTGAAGGACGCACTCAGTGCCGGCGCAGGCGAAGGCGAGGGAGCAGCGGGATTGGGCCCTGGCGGCCGGGGTGGCCCCGGAATCGTCAAAGGGATGGATTTTATTATTTATCAAAACCGTATGTTGGGCACGATCAAGGACAACTGGACATGGGTCGGGCAACGCAGCAATTTGAAAGTCGTGGTTCATTTTGGCGTCAAAGAGACAGGTGAAATTGTCGGGCTCAAAATTGTCCAACCCTCCGGCGACCCGTCCTACGATGAATCGGTGCTTCGGGCAGTCAAGAAATCGAGTCCGCTGCCAGCGCCACCGGAAAGCTATCGGAAAGATTTTGCTGACGTGGAACTGACGTTTCGGCCGCGTGATTTGGGAGCTTAGTATTATAATGACACTGAAATGGCTGCTGGCGATTTGTGGTCTATTGATGGCATTCGGAACGGGACACGCTGCGTCTGCGCCGCCCGGCGTTACCGGCGAGATCGTTGGCCAAGGCGGTCAACGGTTTCCTATCGCCGTATCGCCGTTAAAAAATCTCGCCGGCAACAGCGCCGAGTCAGCGCGATTGTCGACCGGAATTGCCGATGCGATGGTTCACGATCTTGAGCTATCCGGCTGGTTCAAAGTGTTGGACCGTTCAGCCTACATGGAAAATGCCCAAACGAGCGGCATCACGCTCGGAACCTTTGATTTCAAAGATTGGGCAACGATTGGCGCGGAAGGCTTGGTCAAGGGCGGCTTTTCAGTCCAAGGCGATGAAGTAGCCGTCGAGCTTCGTCTATTTGATGTGTACCAGAACAAGGAGCGCATCGGTAAGCGTTACACGGGCCGGGTCAGAGACTATCGGCGCATTGCCCATAAGTTCGTCGACGAAATCATCAATCAATTTACCGGCGTGCCGGGAGTCTTCAATACCAGAATCGCCTACGTGTCGAACAGCGGCGGCCGTTTCAAAGAGATCTTCGTCTCGCACCTCGATGGCAGTGAAAAATTTCAAGTCACCGATAATCACACAATTAATTTATCGCCGGCCTGGAGTCCCGACGGCCGTTCCGTTCTTTATTCTTCTTTCAAGGACCGTAATCAAACTTTATTTTTGTTTGAGCTCTACAGCGGCAAAGAGACCAAATTCACGCCCCGAGGGGGCGGCCGGTATCTCAGCGGCAAGTTTTCACCGGATGGTCAGACCATCGTCGCGACCATGGAGTCGGGTGGCAATACCAATCTTTATCTGCTCGATCGAAGCGGCAACGTGATCCGCCAGCTGACCAATAATCCGGGAATCGAAGTTTCACCGGCTTGGTCACCTGATGGAAAGCAAATCGTATTCGTTTCAGACCGCAGCGGTTCGCCCCAGCTGTATATATTGGATTTAGCCAGCGGCAATTCGCGACGACTTACTTACAGTGGCAGTTACAACACTTCGCCCGAATGGTCGCCCAAAGGAGATCGCATCGTCTACACCGGGCGAGTCGCTAATCGTTTCGCTATTTTTACGATCTCGGTTGACGGCGGTGAGCCGCGCAAGCTGACTGCGGAATCTTTCGATAGCGAAGATCCGACTTGGTCGCCCGACGGTAGGTTTATCGCTTTTACGTCGAACCGAGCCGGCAAATATCATCTCTATGTCATGCAAGCTGGCGGAGATAACCAACGTAGATTGACAGGTTCTGGGGGGGATGATACAAAACCGCATTGGTCTCCTCGACTCGACTGATTCCAACTCCGCCACTTCAGTTCTGATTCAATGCGACCCCACGTGAATGCAGGAGGCATAGATGAAAATTCGGATTAGATTGGCAGGGCACGTCTGTGGCCTGATATTTTTTTGCAGTTTGGCAGCCTGCGCTCCCTCCACCACTGACAAGCCCGGCGCGACTCCAGCGCCGCGATCGGATTCGGATACTTCTGCTAACGATCCACGCGCCGGAGAAGGTCAACGCGGAGGGACAAAGGAGTCGGAGACAGGCAGCAGCAGCTTGAAACAAATGCAGGAGGGAAAGTCTTCGGCAACGCCGGCATCGAGTCCATTGAAGGATGTATTTTATGAATTTGACCGCTACGATCTGAGCGCGGATGCTCGGGCGACGTTGCGCGCCAACGCGGATTGGCTGAAAAGCAATCCATCGGCGCGGGTCGAGATCGAAGGCCATTGCGACGAGCGTGGCACCAACGAATACAATCTCGCGCTCGGCGCCAAAAGAGCTCAGGCGGCGCGCGAATTTCTCACATCGCTCGGCATCCCCGCCGACCGGCTTTCGACGATTAGCTATGGCGAAGAGATCCCAGTTTGCCGAGAGCCGACTGAAGATTGTTGGACAAAAAATCGGCGCGCGCGTTTCGTTATCCTCCAAGGTCGTTCAACCTCTTAATTGGAGCCAAGGTTGTGAGACGCTCAATTTTTAGTATTACCTTTTTGCCATCGGTGCTGCTGGTCAGCGTGTGGCTGTGGTCCTGTGTCAACCCGCAGCAGGTCGAATTGCTCGAGCGCGAGCAACGGCGCTTGCGCGGCGACATGACTACCTTGCGCTCCGATGTCGATAATGTTCGCTCGACCCTCGCCGACACACGGGCAAATATTCAGCAAATGCAGCGGGATCTAAGCGCGATCAAGGAACGTATCGATGAGACCCGGGTTCAAGTTGGCCGCCAGATTGGCCAGACAAATCGGGATGGCGATCAGCGGGTAAAAGACATGGAGACGCGTCTGGCTAAGTTGGAAGAGGACGCGAAGAGCCAAGCCGAGTTGCTCAAGAGCCGTGAGGAGGAGCTGAAGCAGCAACAAGCAGCGCAGAAAGCCGAGAGTGAAAGCAACTACGTCGACCTTTCTTTAGCGGAGTCCGACAACGTGCGCAAAGATTTCGAGACCGGCTGGCGTGCCTTCGAAAAAAAGGATTACCGAACGGCGATTGCTCGCTTCAAAGACTTTCTCAAACGCAATCCCAAAAGCAAACTGGCTGCGAATGCGCAATACTCGATCGGCGAGAGTTATTTCGGGCTGAAGGAATTCGACCGAGCGATCGTCGAGTTCGACGAGGTGCGGAGACGATATCCGCAAAGTGATAAGGTTGGGGCGGCTCTGCTCCGGCAAGGATTTGCCTTTGCGGAACTGGGAGAGAAGCTCAACGCCCGGTTGGTTTTACAAGAGTTGGTCGAGAAGTATCCGCAATCTTCAGAGGCCGCGAGAGCACGGCAGAAGCTCAAATCGCTCGAATCGTGAAGCTGCCGGTTCTCCGCGCTTTTGAATTCCACCATTCTTCGTTTCGCAGACTAGGACACCGGTGCGTGCGCGGTTTCTATCAGTCGCCCGTATAAAATATGCAGGTTTTTCGCCACATCGATGACCCGGGTCTGGCTCTCGAAAGATCAGTCGTGACCTTGGGAAACTTCGACGGCATACACCTGGGACATCAAGCCCTGCTCGGCGGCGCCATCCGTGATTCTCGGCAGCTCGGCGTACCTTCGGTGGTGTTGACGTTTGAGCCTCATCCCGTGAAGGTGCTGGCGCCCGCCCACGCACCTCAAATGATCCTCGCGCACAAAGACAAGATGCAGATTTTACAAAGCCTCGGCGTCGACATCGTTGTGGTGCAACATTTCGACTTGAGCTTTGCCAAGATCGATGCTGAAGAATTTGTCCGTCGGTTTCTCGTCGCGCGTTTGAGGGCCGCGAAGGTTTGGGTTGGTAAGGACTTGCGGTTTGGTCAGGGAAGAAAAGGGCAAGTCGACGATCTTATTCGTTGGGGCAGCGGGTTTGACTTCTCGGTGGCGGTCGTCGACCCGATTCTAGTCAACGGCGCCAGAGTGAGCAGCTCGCGAGTCCGTCAGTTGATTCAAGACGGTCATGTGGACGAAGTCGTAGCGCTCCTCGGTCGTTATCACTTTGTGTCCGGGCGGGTCGTCACGGGTCATCGGCGCGGGCGGGATCTGGGGTTTCCGACCGCGAATATCTCCACGCGCACGGAAATGGTGCCTTTAGACGGGATTTATGCCACGATATTTCATCTAGGAGAAAAAGATTTGCCAAGCGTAAGCAGCGTGGGTCTTAATCCGACTTTTGGCGCGGGACCGAGGACGGTGGAGAGCTTCATTTTGAATTTCGATGGCGAGATATACGGCGCACCCGTCCGGCTTTCTTTCGTGAAGAGAATCCGCGAAGAAAAAAACTTTTCGTCGGTCGAGGCTTTGGTCGCACAAATGGGGCAAGACGTAAGTAGCGCTCGAGGTGTTTTTCGCGATTTGAATCTATTTTCCTAACGCTCAAATTGTCCGTTTTTCGATTGATTGCTTTAGCTAAATGACGCTTGACCCATTACGAGTTGACGAAAGTGCGGCTGGCATGCGGCTGGACTTGTTTCTGGCCCGGCAATTCATGGATGGTACCGCGCCGCGGCTCGGCTTAAGCCGAGCCGCCATCCAAAAATTGATCGCCGAAGGACAAATTACTCTGAACAACGCGGTGACCAAGGCAAGTACACGCGTTAAATCCGACGATCGGATCGACATCTATTTTTTGCCGCCGCGTGAAACAGGGCTTCGCGCCGAGGCGCTGCCTTTGGATATACTCTATGAAGATGCCGATTGCGTTGTCGTCAACAAGGCCCCAGGCATCGTCGTCCATCCCGCCGCAGGGCGATCCAGCGGTACGCTCGTCAACGCGCTTTTGCATCACTGTGCTGATTTAGCCGGTGTGGGCGGTGAACGGCGCCCGGGGATTGTGCACCGATTGGACAAGGACACCTCGGGCGTGATGATCGTCGCCAAGAATATGCGTGCTTTCCATCAGCTCGTAGCCCAATTCAAGAATCGCACGGTCGAAAAAGAATATATTGCTTTGGTTTGGGGCGGGATGAGGGCGGACCGAGGGACGATCGATCGCGCCATCGGTCGGCACCGCTCGGACCGAAAGCGCATGTCGAGCTTACACATGGGTGGCCGAGCAAGAGAGGCGATTACCGAATGGTGGGTTGAGGAACGCTTCGCTTTTGATCACCATTCGGCTCCGCTGCGTGCCGTCACACTGCTGCGCTTGCGGCCACGCACGGGGCGAACGCACCAGCTCCGAGTGCATCTTGCCGACATGGGCAATCCCTTGATCGGTGATAAAGTTTATGGCCGCAAGCGAAACGGCAATGCTGCGAAGCTAGTAGGCGACCAGATTATTGACAGCTTTCCGCGCCAAGCGCTCCATGCCGAGAAATTGACTCTTGTGATCGGGCAAAATCTGCGGCGCATGCAGTTCGTCGCGCCGCTGCCAAGTGATCTTGAAAAGCTGTTACTGTGTTTGCGAGGGCGTGAAATCGAAGATCGGGGGCTAGAATTGTCATCAATGCGCGCAAAGGGGTTGACAAGCGTACCGCTTTAAAATACTATCGTACACAAGAGAAGCCCAATTCGAATTCTTATCATTCCCCACACGAAAAACGAATTCACCCGGCGTTAAGTGCTCAAAAGTTTGATTTTTTACTAAAAGAGAGATTTCTGTCTGCGTCTTATACCGTGTCGCATTGACATGCCTCTGCCTGAAGCCGTACCGCTACGAAGGTTTGGCTACCGAGATTGCCTTGGCGCGTGAAGAAGTGCCGCCCCGGCGCGATTTGACAGATTTCACTGGCAACTGTGTGTAATGCTGCTGTCCCTGGTACTGTCTAGATAGTTGAAAGGAGAGTTATAGCGTATGGTTCGTGGTAGAACTCGTGCCGCCGAGCCGGAGGCCGTCGAAGATAACGGTTTGAATCTTAAAGCCCTCAAGGAAAAGAAAATCAGCGATCTCGCGCTGATCGGCAAGACCTTCAATATCGAAGGGGCTGCCAACATGCGCAAGCAGGAGCTGATTTTTGCGATCTTGCAGGCGCAAACCGAGCAGAATGGCCATATCTACGGCGAAGGCGTTTTGGAAACGCTTCCCGACGGATTTGGTTTTCTGCGCGCCCCCGATTATAACTACCTCCCGGGTCCCGATGATATCTATGTTTCGCCGAGCCAGATTCGACGGTTCAACCTGCGCACCGGAGATATTATTTCCGGGCATATCCGGCCGCCCAAAGAGGGCGAACGTTATTTTGCGTTGCTCAAAGTTGAAACCATCAATTATGAGGACCCGGAACGAGCGCGCGAAAAGATCCTCTTCGATAATCTCACGCCGCTTTATCCGAATGAGCGCTTGCGCCTGGAAAGCCAGCCCGATGACTACACGACTCGGATAGTCGATTTATTGACCCCAGTGGGCAAAGGGCAGCGCGGCCTGATCGTCGCGGCACCGCGCACGGGTAAAACGATGATGCTGCAGCACGTCGCCAAGGCCATCGCACACAACCACAAGGAGGTCATTCTCATCGTTTTGCTGATCGATGAGCGGCCGGAAGAAGTGACCGACATGCAGCGCTCAGTGGACGGCGAAGTGATCAGCTCGACTTTCGATGAGCCGGCCACGCGGCACGTGCAAGTCGCCGAAATGGTCATCGAGAAGGCGAAGCGTCTGGTTGAGCATGGCAAGGACGTGGTTATTTTGCTTGATAGCATTACCCGTTTGGCGCGCGCCTATAACACGGTCGTCCCGCCGAGCGGAAAGATTCTTTCCGGCGGCGTCGATTCCAACGCTCTCCATAAACCGAAGAAGTTTTTCGGCGCGGCGCGCAACATAGAAGATGGCGGCAGTTTGACCATTATCGCGACGGCGCTCATCGATACCGGTAGTCGAATGGATGAAGTCATCTTCGAAGAATTCAAGGGGACGGGAAACATGGAGATCCATTTGGACCGTCGGTTGATGGACAAGCGGGTATTCCCGGCTATCGATATCAATAAATCCGGCACGCGCAAAGAAGAGCTTTTGATCACCAAAGAAGACCTCAATCGAATCTGGATTTTGCGTAAAGTCTTGTCGCAGTTGAGCGTGGTGGAAGCCATGGAGTTCCTGCTCGACAAGATGCATGGAACCAAGACGAACAAAGAATTTTTTGAGTC
This sequence comes from uncultured delta proteobacterium, assembly GCA_963755715.1. Classification (GTDB taxonomy): domain Bacteria; phylum Desulfobacterota; class Binatia; order UBA9968; family UBA9968; genus DP-20. The sequence continues at coordinate 107,283 of CAVWLW010000057.1, read as the reverse complement.
CATGAACCAGTAAGCGTCTGCGCCGCCTCTCCATTCTTGCGTCGTCCGCCGAACTTTGTTAAAACCCCGAGGGTTACCAAAGCCTTTTCAAATTGTTGGCGTGCTAAGGACTTGCATGAGTGGTTTTTGCCACCATGCGAGCATCTATCTCGTTAAAAATTCACACCCTTTCCGATCCGCGTCGAGGTGCCCCCTACGGTTTGACTCGGAGATGAAGAAAGGGGAGGACAAAACCAAAAGGAGCGGTAGATTATGAGCGATATTTCAATGAAACAGCTTTTGGAGGCCGGCGTTCATTTCGGCCACCAGACGAGCCGTTGGAACCCGAAGATGAAGCCCTACATTTTTGGCGCTCGTAACGGCATACATATTATCGACTTGCAGCAAACTGTGACGATGTTCAAGGAGCTGGAAACCGTGGTGCGCGATTTGGCGGCGTCCGGCGGTCATGTGCTTTTCGTCGGCACCAAAAAGCAGGCGCAAGACGCGATTCGAGAAGAATCCGAGCGTTGTGGCATGTTTCACGTCCACAATCGTTGGCTCGGCGGCACATTGACAAACTTTTCAACGATCCGGCAAAGCATCGAGCGTTTGCGCAAGATCGAGGAGATGGAGAACGATCCCAAGATCGTCGACGCTTTAACCAAGAAAGAAATGTTGGGGCTCACACGCGAGAAGGCCAAGCTCGAACAATCGCTCGGCGGGATCAAGACCATGCGTAAGCTTCCCGACGCGATTTTCGTTATTGATCCCAAGCAAGAAGAGATTGCGGTTAAAGAAGCGCGCAAGCTCGGTATTCCCGTGATCGCCGTGATCGACACCAACTGCGATCCGGATATGATAGATTACAAAGTGCCCGGAAACGATGATGCCATTCGCGCTATCCGGCTGTTTTGCTCGTCGATCGCCGACGCGATTAACGAAGGTAAGCTGCTTCATGAGCAAGCGCTGGTGAAAGGCAAAGAAGACGATAGGTCCGCAGCCGATTCGGCGAGCGGAGCGCACGAAGGGGTGGCCGCGGCAGGAGCTTAAATTCGATGGAAGTAAGCGCAAGTGCAGTAAAAGACCTTCGGGAAAAAACCGGGGCGGGTATGATGGACTGCAAGAAGGCTCTAGCCGAGACCGGTGGGGACGTGCAAAAGGCTATCGATTATCTGCGCCAGAAGGGGTTAGCCGCGGCAGCGAAGAAAGCAGATCGGGTGGCGGCGGACGGTGCCGTGGGCGCTTATGTCCATCCAGGCGGCAAGATCGGCGTGCTCGTGGAAATCAATTGTGAAACCGATTTTGTCGCGCGCACGGCGGAGTTTCAATCGCTGCTCAAAGATATCGCCATGCAGGTAGCGGCGGCGAATCCGCGCTATTTGCGCCGTGAGGAAGTGCCGGCGGCGGAACTCGACAAAGAAAAGGCGATCTATCGCCAGCAGGCGCTGGAAACCGGCAAGCCGGAAAAGGTCGTCGATAAGATTGTCGAGGGTAAAATAGAGCGCTTCTACTCCGAAGCCTGTTTGCTCGAACAGGCTTTTATCAAGGACCCGGACAAAAAGGTCACCGACATCGTTAACGAATCGATCGGTCGGCTCGGTGAAAATATTCAAATCAGGCGTTTCTCGCGCTATCATTTGGGCGAAGCGGCAGTGAAACAATAAGCACGCGCCTTGAAACCTCCATGAATAACGGTGCGCCGAAGTATAAACGGATTATTCTCAAAGTCACCGGCGAGATTTTCGCCGGAGTCCACAATTTCGGTATCGACGGCAATACGGTCAAGGCATTCGCCCAGGAAATCAAGGAAGTCAAGGAACTGGGTTGCGAACTCGCGCTGGTGGTCGGCGGCGGCAATATTTTTCGCGGCGCGATCGCGAGCGAGATCGGCATGGACCGGGCCAGCGCTGACACGATGGGCATGTTGGCGACCGTGATCAACAGTCTCGCCTTGCAGGACGCCTTGGAAAAACTGGGCGTTTCGACGCGTGTGCTTTCGGCGATCGAGATGCGCCAAGTGGCCGAGCCTTACATTCGGCGGCGCGCGACACGTCATTTGGAAAAGGGCAGAGTCGTTATCTTCGCCGGCGGCACCGGCAATCCTTATTTCACCACCGATACGACGGCCAGTCTGCGCGCCATGGAGGTGGGCGCGGAGGTGATTCTCAAGGCGACCAAAGTCGACGGCGTTTACGACGCCGATCCATTGAAGCACGAGGGTGCCAACAAATTCGAGGAGCTCAGCTATATCGAGGTGCTGAATCGCGAGCTCAAAGTCATGGACTCTACCGCCATTTCTCTGTGCATGGACAATAATTTGCCGATAATCGTTTTCAACTTGATGGAAAAGGGTAACATTAAGCGAGTCGTTTCCGGCGAGCCGATCGGCACTCTGGTTAGCGGAGGAAAGCGATGAACGAGGCTGTTTTTACCCATTTGCAAAAAGAGATGGAGGGTTCGGTTAGTGCCTTGCGCAAGGAATTGACCAAGATTCGCACCGGACGGGCATCGACCGCGCTGCTTGAACATATCATGGTCGACTATTACGGCGCCTCGACCCCACTGATTCAGTTGGCGACGCTGAGCGCGCCGGAGCCGCGATTGCTCGTGATTCAACCGTTCGATCGCAACGCGATGACGGAAATCGAAAAGGCGATCCTCAAGTCGGATCTCGGCCTAACGCCGAGCAATGACGGCAAGATCATCCGTATTCCGATCCCGCAGTTGACTGAAGAGCGCCGCAAGGAATTGGTTAAACACGTCAAAAAGATCGCCGAAGAGTATCGCGTTTCCGTGCGCAATCACCGCCGGGTCGCTCTCGAGCACTTGAAGGAGGCGGAGAAGAATAAGGAAATCACCGCGGATGACGCCAAACACGGTCATGACCGCGTGCAAAAAGCGACAGATGATTTTATCGGCCGGATCGACAAGATTGTTAAAGCGAAAGAAGAAGAGGTCATGGCAGTTTAGCCGCGCTCACCCCGGCGTTGCGTTTTTTCAATCTCTCGCGTTGATCGCATAATCCGGAGTTCTTTCCGGTATTGCTTGAGCCTCTCACCCATGAAATCCAATCCACTTATAAAGCCACGATGGAGCTAGACGGCTTAGATAAATCCCGTTTGCCCGAACATGTCGCCATTATCATGGATGGCAATGGCCGCTGGGCGAAGCTACGCGGCAAAAGCCGGATCGAAGGGCATCGGCGCGGCAAAACCTCGGTTCGCGTGATCGTCGAGATGAGCCGTAAGATTGGCATCCGCTACCTGTCGCTGTACGCTTTTTCCACCGAGAATTGGTTTCGACCCCATGATGAAGTCGATGCGCTCATGGGACTCTTGGAACATTATCTGGCGGTTGAGCAGGCCAAAATGATGCGTTACGGCATTCGCCTGACGGCGGTCGGAGACCGGTCACGGTTGCCGAGCAATGTTCGCTCCATTTTAGAAAAGGTCATCGAGCTCACGCGCGATAATCAGCGTATGACCGTGATTCTCGCGTTGAGTTACAGCGGCCGCGACGAGATCGTGCGCTTGATCCAACAAATCGCGCGTGAGGCGCGCGCTCAGGACCTTGACCCCGATCAGATCGACGAAGAGAGCGTCGCGGCGCGCCTCGATACGAACGGGGTGCCCGACCCCGATCTTTTGATCCGTACCAGCGGTGAAATGCGCATCAGCAATTTTTATCTCTGGCAGATCGCCTATAGCGAATTATACGTGACGCCGACGCTATGGCCTGATTTCCGCGAAAGGGAATATCTTCAGGCTCTGCTCGACTACCAGCGGCGGCGGCGCAGATTCGGCCGCACCGACGAACAGCTCAAAGACATCGTCTCTCGTTCGGTGGAGGCCGGTGGACGCCGATCTTAGCTCAAGAGTCGCAACCGCGGCCGTCGGTGTACCGTTGCTGGTGTTGCTGGTCGGTTGGAGCCCGCCGTGGCTGTTTTCGGCAGTTTTTTTTATTCTGACGCTCGTCGGATTGCGAGAATATTTTGCCATGGCCTTTCCGCGTCGGTGGAAAGACCAATGGGTGGGCATAGCCTTTGGCGTTTGTTTGTCGGGCGCGGTGTTTCTCGGCGACCGATTTGATCCCGTCGTCTGGATCGATGTCGTGCTGCTGGTTGGATTCTCAGCCTATCTTTTCGGCGCCGGGCAATTGCCCGATCGCTTCAACCGGCTCTTAGTTGCGTTGCTCGGTGGATTTTATATTGGATACTTTTTCCCTCATTGGATTTTATTGTTTCATTATCCGCATGGACGGGCCTGGGTGTTCTGGGTTTTGTCCGTGATTATGATAGGCGACACCCTGGCATACTTCGTCGGCCGGCGTTTCGGCGGACGCAAGCTTACGCCGGAACTGAGCCCTGCAAAAACGGTCGCAGGCGCATGTGGGTACCTGGTCGGTGGAATGAGCGCAGGAATTATCGGTCGAATGTTCTTTCTCCAGTCCCTCGGCTGGATCGAGACCCTCGCACTGGCGTTGGCTTTGAGCATCTTAGGACAGATCGGTGATCTCTTCGAGTCGTGGATTAAGCGGATTTTTGCCGTCAAAGATTCGGGCCATTGGCTGCCCGGACACGGCGGCATGCTTGACCGGCTCGATAGCTTGATTTTTCCCGCGGTATTTACGACGGCCTATCTAAGGGTATTTCACGCGTGAAAACAATCGCCTTGCTCGGCTCCACGGGCTCCATCGGTGTCAGCACGCTGGCGCTGGTGCGCGAGTTTCCCGAGCGGTTTCGAGTGCACGGTATGGTGGCTGGACAAAACTTGATGCTGCTTGCCAAGCAGGTCAAAGAGTTTTCGCCCAATTGTGTCGCCATCCGCAATGAACAGGATGTGCCTCGGCTGCGCCGCCTGCTCGGCAATCACAAAGTTGAAATTTTGTGGGGTGAATCGGGCGCGTCGGCCGTCGCCTCTTCAGCCGAGGTCGACGTGGTGCTGGCGGCAATCGTCGGCGGGGCGGGACTTATGCCATGTCTCCAAGGAGTTCTCGCCGGTAAAGAGATCGCACTCGCGAACAAAGAAGCGTTGGTCATGGCCGGAGAACTGTTCGTCGACGCCGCGAAGCAAAGAGGCGTGCGACTTTTGCCGGTCGATAGCGAGCATAGCGCGGTGTTCCAATGTTTGCAGGGCAATCACCGCGCCGAGGTCGATAAGATTATTCTCACTGCATCCGGTGGTCCGTTTCTGCGCACACCGTTGAGCCGACTGGATAAAGTCAGCGTTGCGCAAGCCTTGAAGCATCCCAACTGGAAGATGGGACAAAAAATCACCATCGACTCGGCGACGATGATGAACAAGGGCCTGGAAGTCATCGAAGCCCGTTGGGAGTTTGATATGCAGCCCGACCGCATCGACGTCGTCATTCATCCTGAGAGTGTGGTGCATTCGATGGTGCGCTATCAAGACGGCTCGATCATCGCTCAACTCGGCATTGCCGATATGCGTATTCCCATCGCTTATGCGCTGGCATTTCCGCATCGGCTCGAAGGCAGTTGGCCGCCGCTGGATCTTAAGCGCCACGGTCAACTGAACTTTATGCCGCTGGAAAAGAGACGTTTTCCAGCGTTGTCCCTCGCCTATGCTGCGTTACGCGAGGGTGGCACCATGCCAACTGTGCTTAACGCGGCCAATGAAGTGGCGGTCGCGGCTTTCTTGGATCGCCGGATAGGATTTCGCGAAATTCATCGTATAATTACCCGGACGATGCATAAACATAGCAATCGGCGCGCGACGGAAGTCGGAGAAATCCTGGAAGTAGACCGTTGGGCGAGAGAAAAAGCCTCGTCCTGGATCCACTAGCCAGCGCCGAAGGAGATATCAATGGAAAATCTGGTCTATTCAGTCGGGGCAGCGATCATCGGACTCGGCTTGCTCATCGTTTTTCACGAGTTCGGTCACTTTTTGTTGGCGAAGCTATGCGGTGTGGGGGTTTTAACCTTTTCGGTGGGCTTCGGTCCCAAGCTTTGGGTCAAGAAAAAAGGCGAAACCGAGTACGCGCTCAGCGCCTTTCCACTCGGCGGTTACGTCAAGATGGTCGGCGAGGACCCCGATGAAGAAGTGCGCCCGGAAGACGTAGAGAAATCCTTCGCGCATAAAAGCCTGCTCAAGCGCATCGCGATTGTGGTCGCGGGACCCGGATTCAATCTGCTGCTGGCGTTATTTCTACTCATGATTGTTTTCACCTTCTACGGCGTGCCGGTGATGTCGACGCAAGTCAGCGGCGTCGAGAAGGGCTCGCCGGCCGAACGCGCGGGGATTGCTAAGGGTGACCGGATCGTCGCCATCGACGGCAAACCGGTCAAAGAATGGGACGAGCTTTCGAAAACCATAAAAGCGAGCGGCGGCAAGCCGCTCAATCTGCAGATCAGCCGGGGTAGTGAAACCGTTAGCTTGACTGTGCAGCCGATCCAAAAAGAGGGCCGCACTGTTTTTGGCGAGCGCAAAGACGATTGGATTATCGGCATCGGTAGTCAAGTTTCGATCGAGAAAGGCAATCCCGGTTTAGCGGTGGTGCGGGCTTTTTATCAAACTTACGACTATTCAAAATTGACGCTGTTGGCGTTGTTCAAAATGATTTCCGGCGATGTCTCACCACGCAATATCGGCGGCCCGATCCTCATCGCGCAGATGGCCGGTCAACAAGCGCAGGAGGGGCTCGGCAGTTTTCTCGCTTTCTTGGCGGTTTTGAGCATCAATTTGGGTGTGCTCAATTTATTGCCGGTGCCAGTGCTAGACGGCGGCCATTTGCTGTTTTTTCTGGTCGAGGCGGTGATCCGTAAGCCGGTCTCGGTCAAATATCGTGAAATGGCCCAACAAGTCGGTATCTGTCTCCTGGCGCTGTTGATGATTTATGCCTTCTATAACGACATCGTCAGATTCTTTGAGAAACAGGTTGGTGGGTGAGGATTCTTGGCGTCGACACGGCAACACCGAGCGCGAGCGTCGCGCTGGTTGAGGATGGCGCGCTGCTCGGGGAGGAAGTTTACGGCGGCACCAAGGGCGCGGCCGATGGCGCAGCTTCCCAACCTAGGAAAAATCACGGCGAAATTATCCTGCCGCTTATCCAGTCGGTTTTAAGCAACGCTCATATGACCGTCGCTGATCTTTCCGGGATCGCCGTATCGATTGGGCCGGGTTCGTTTACCGGACTTCGTATTGGATTGGCGACGGTCAAGGGGATTGCGTATGGTTGGGACCTTCCGGCCGTCGGCATCTCGACATTACTTGCGACGGCGGCTTTAGCGTTGGCTTTTGACGAGACCATTTGTGCGTTGCTCGACGCGCGCAAGAGCGAGGTCTACCTGGGCTTCTTTCGCCGCGAGAGGAAAACGATCAATGCCGTCAGCGGTGAATCGGTGACTTCGATAAGTTCCGCGGTCGATTTGATGCGCAAATATACCAGTAATGGCTCGTCGCTGCTCGCCATCGGCGAGGGTGCGAAGGTGTACGAAAAATTTCTGATCGACTCACTCGGTGCCAGCTTGACGCTGGCGCCAAGCGAGAATCATCCAACGGTAGCCTCGCGGGTAGCGCTTCTTGCGCAGGAACGAATCGGCGTCGGGTCGGTCGATGACCTCGGTGCGTTGGCACCGGTCTATCTTCGTCGCTCGGAAGCGGAAAACAAAAAAACTTGATACCAAGTTGTTGAAATCTCGCGGAAACCTACGTTGACAAAGATATTTCGGTACGTTAAATTGAGTCCCGCTCAAAAATTTTTTACATTTATCAAGGAGGCCGCTGTATGGAATTTAAAGAAGAACACGCGATTGTCTCCCTTTTGGACAAAGATCCAGAATTGAAAAAGTTTTATGAGGAACATCGGGAATTCGAGAAAAAGCTAGCCGAATTTCAACACAAACATTACTTGACTCCGGAAGAAGAGCTCGAGATGAAAAGAATTCAAAAATTGAAACTCGTCGGTAAGGACCGCATGATGGAAATCCTCGAACGACATCGTCAAACGGGCGCGGTTCACTAGGAGCTCGATAATGAAATTGACCGGGGCTGAAATTTTGTGCGAATCGCTAAAGCGCGAAGGGGTCAAAACGATTTTTGGTTTGCCCGGCGGCGTGGTGTTGAAGATTTTCGACGTCCTCTGCCAGCGCAAGGACCTCGATCTGATATTGACTCGCCACGAACAGGGCGCGGCTCACATGGCCGAAGGGTACGCGAAAGCGACCGGCAAAGCGGGCGTCGTCTTGGTCACGTCGGGCCCTGGTATGACAAACATCGTGACCGGTCTGGCCGATGCTTACATGGATTCCGTTCCATTGGTTGCGTTTACCGGACAGGTTTCCACGGATCTTATCGGCAACGACGCTTTTCAGGAAGCCGATAATGTCGGTATTAGCCGGCCGTGCACGAAGCATAACGTTCTTGTGAAAGATGTTAACGATCTCGCGCAAACCATCAAAGAGGCCTTTTATATCGCGACCAGCGGCAGGCCCGGGCCGGTGCTGGTCGATATTCCGAAAGACGTGAGCACGGCCAAGGCTGAATTCAAATACCCCGATAAAGTAAATCTGCGCGGCTACAACCCGACGGTCGGCGGCAACAAACAGCAAATCAAACAGGCAGCCGAAGAGATCCTGAAGGCCAAAAAGCCGATCATCTACGTCGGCGGCGGCGCGGTTTTTTCCGATGCCGCCGATGAAATTCGCGAGCTTGCAGAGATCACGCAGATTCCGGTGACGATGACGCTGATGGGATTGGGAAGTTTTCCCGGCACCCATCCACTGTCGCTCGGCATGCTCGGCATGCATGGCGGCTACTGGACGAACATGGCGATGCATTACTCGGATCTGTTGATCGCCGTCGGAGCGCGTTTTGATGACCGCGTTACGGGCAAGCTTTCAGAGTTTTGTCCCGAAGCGCGCGTCATCCACATCGACATCGACCCGACGTCGATCAAGAAAACGTTTCACGCGCATATTCCCATTGTCGGCGACGTCAAAGCCGTTGTGCGTCAGCTCAACGTGATCCTGCGGTCGTTGGATGGCAACCCGGCACAGGTCAAGGCTTTGAGGGCTCCGTGGATTCGGCAAGTCCAGGAGTGGAAGGAAAGCCATCCGCTGACTTACACTCAGGATGACAAAATCATCAAGCCACAGTTCGTCATCGAGAAGCTTTATGAGTTGACCAAACACGAAGCGATTGTCGCGACCGACGTGGGCCAACATCAGATGTTCGCGGCGCAGTATTTCAAGGGAAACAAACCGCGCACCTGGTTGACTTCGGGGGGTCTCGGGACGATGGGCTTTGGTTTTCCAGCGGCTCTCGGCGCTCAGTTTGCGTTTCCTGATCGCCAAGTTGTCTGCATCACCAGTGAAGGCAGCTTTCAGATGAATTTGCAGGAACTGGTGGTTGCCGCTGAGCATAAGATGCCGGTGAAAATTGTCTTACTCAATAACGGCGTGCACGGCATGGTGAGACAATGGCAGGATCTTTTTTATGAGAGTCGGTATTCGGCGAGCGTGCTGGGAAAGATGCCGGATTTTGTCAAGCTCGCCGATGCCTACAGCATCAAAGGGTTGCGCGCGGTCAAACCGAACGAGGTCGAAGCCGTTCTTAGAGAAGGTCTGAAGCACAAGGGACCGGTGTTGATGGATATTCATACCGACCCCTATGAAAACTGCTACCCGATGATTCCCGCCGGCGGCGCCCAGCACCAAATGATGCTCGAGGATCCTCCTGAGCTCAAGGTTGCCAAAAAGGGTGGAACACATAAGAGAAAGGTTGATGAGGGGGAGGGCGTTCTTCCTGCCTGATGATTTTCGCGGATGGAACATATCATATCGGTGCTCGTCGAAAACAAGTTTGGCGTTCTCGCCAGAGTTGCGGGTCTTTTCAGCGCTCGCGGTTATAACATAGAGAGTTTGTCGGTTGCGCCGACGTTGGATCCGACGACTTCGATGATTACGATTGTTACGGTGGGTGACGATCGGATTATCGAGCAAATCATGAAGCAGCTCAACAAGGTTGTCGAAGTGCTGAAAGTCGTCGATCTCACCGAGATGCGCTTCCTCGACCGCGAGACGGCGCTGATTAAAGTCCACACCAAACCCGAACATCGCGACGAGGCGATCCGGCTGGCCGACATCTTTCGCGCCAAGATCGTTGATTCCTCGCCGAACACGTATACCATCGAAATCACCGGCGACGTCGATAAAGTGGAAGCGATGATCAGTATGCTTCAGCCCTTGGGGATCAAAGATCTGGTTCGCACTGGGCGAATCGCGATAGCGCGTGAAACGACGCGAACGGCATCGCCGCGGCGTGAACCGGCACTGTTGAAAAGCTGATATAAGCCCTAGTGTTGCGACTCCCGTTCTAGATGGGTCGCGCGGTGTTCGCTTGCGCCACGCAGGCGACGTGAATTGCCCGCGACTTAAACGGGCCAAGGACAACAGAGTGCTGCGAACGCTCCCATCTGGGTGTAGCGATTGCCTCCGCCAAATCGATAAACCGTTAAAAACGAGAACTAGAACAAGCCCGCTTGGTATTGTCGAATCTCTGCTTGGGCGCGCTTTTATTTTTTGTCGTCCGAAGTTTTCTCACTGCTCTTATCAGCGCCTTGCCTCATGTTATCGATGGCCTCAGAGATCTCCTTTTTGGCCTTTCCTCCGGCTTCTTGCAGAGCCTTACCGGCCTTTTCCATCACCGGTCCGGCTTTTTCAACGGCTCGGTCAACGGCTCTTCCCATCGTCGCGCCGGCCTTTTCCGCTGGACCTCCGGATTTTTCATCTGATTTGTCGCAGCCGGCTAAGGAAAAAAAACTGGCGGCGGCAAAGGCTATCAAGAAAAAGGTGCTTAACCGTTCCATGGAAGTTGCGAACCTCCTTTGCATTGTGTCTACTTAATCCATACCAGAGTTTCCTGCTTGCTCAAGCGAATGACTCTATCGTTGGACTCGCGGGTCCGCCACTTTATAGCATCGTCGGATCAGTGCAAGTGAGAGTTGCTACGAGAAATGTTCCAGTGCTTGGGTTGGGCGTGCTGATCATCGCTGGCTGTGTCACGCCCCTACTTGGTCCGCTGTTCTCGGGATGATTCGGTCATTTGTCGTTACTCAATAGTAAACAGAAAGGCGAGGCTTCCTGCCTGCCAGGTAAAAAACTACAAATTGAGTTCGGATCGGGATATTCACTCGTCGCACCTAAGCCTAAGACCGATGCAGCTTTTTAAGAAACTATATTTGCCGTACGGTTCCAATAAGTTGTTGTCTTTACAGACACTTGCGGTTGACTTACGGGCGGGCAACCGGCATATTAGAAATTCGCGAATCAAGAGGAGAAAAAATGCAAGTTTACTACGATCGAGACGCCGATCTGGGCGTGCTCAAGGGCAAGAAAGTTGCCGTCCTTGGGTACGGCAGTCAGGGTCATGCGCATGCGAATAACCTGCGCGATTCAGGTGTGGAAGTTGTTGTGGGTCTCCGACGCGATAGCAGTTCATGGCCAAAAGCCGAGGCCACCGGCCTCAAGGTCGCGGAAACAGCGGATGCCGCGGCCGCGGCTGACATCGTAATGATCTTGTTGCCTGATGAGCTGCAAGGCGACGCTTACGAGAAGGAAATTAAGCCGGGCCTCAAGAACGGCAATTATCTCGCTTTCGGTCATGGTTTCAACATCCATTTCAAACGCGTCGTGCCGCCCGCCGGGGTAAATGTTTTTATGGTTGCGCCCAAGGGGCCTGGCCATCTGGTCCGCAGCGAGTATCAAAAAGGCCGCGGCGTGCCCTGTTTGCTCGCGCTGCATCAAGATCCATCGGGCGACACAAAAAAAATCGGATTGGCTTACGCCAGCGCCATCGGTGGTGCTCGCGCCGCGGTTATCGAAACGACGTTTAAAGATGAAACGGAAACCGATCTGTTTGGCGAGCAATCGGTTTTGTGCGGCGGGCTTTGCGCGCTGATCCAAGCCGGTTACGACACTCTGGTCAACGCGGGTTATCCGCCGGAGATGGCTTATTTTGAATGCGTCCATGAAGTCAAGCTGATCGTCGACTTGATCTACGAAGGCGGCTTGACCAACATGCGTTATTCGATCAGCAACACGGCGGAATACGGCGACTTGACGCGGGGCAAACGAGTGATCGGACCCGAGGTGCGCCAGGCGATGGAGCAGATTTTGAAGGACATCCAATCCGGCAAATTCGCCGAGGAGTGGATCAACGAATACAAATGCGGCAGTCCGCATTTCACCGAGCTGCGCAAAGAAGCGGCCAATCATCCGCTCGAAAAGGTCGGTGAGGGCTTGCGCGCGATGATGCCGTGGCTGGCGCAAAATCGCCTGGTCGACAAAACCCGGAACTAGGCGCCGCATTCTGAGCGAATCGATCGAGCAGGCTGTGAAAGCGGATGAAAATCGCACGGGAAGGTTATCCACTCATCGTGGCGGCGGCGGTTGTCACGATTTTGGCATTTGTGCTTGGTTGGGTGGCGATCGGCGTTATACTGGGAATATGTACGCTGGCAATCGCGGCGTTTTTTCGCGATCCGGAACGTACGATTCCGACTGGCGAAGGGCTGATCGTATCTCCCGCGGATGGTAGAGTGGTGAGTATTGCCAATATCAAAGACGATCCCAAGTTTGCCGAGGCGGCGGCGCGGGTGAGTATTTTTCTTTCGCCCCTCGACGTGCACATCAATCGAAGTCCGGTTAGCGGGAAGGTCGAACAAGTCAATTACCAGCGGGGGAAGTTTTTTGCGGCGTACAAAGAAGCGGCGTCAGAGCACAACGAACAGAACGCTTTAAAGCTTCTCGATGAGCAGGGGCGCGCGTTGTCAGTTGTGCAAATCGCGGGCGTAGTAGCGCGGCGGATCATTTGTCGGGTTAGCCGCGGCGACAACCTAAAGCGTGGCGAGCGTTTCGGTCTGATCATGTTCGGCTCACGCACGGACGCTTATCTGCCGCGCGGTTGCCGGATCGAAGTCACGGAAGGACAACGAGTGAAGGGCGGCGAAACCATCATAGCGAGGTTTGTATGAGTGCGATGGACCCCAATCCAGTCCAGGAGAGCGGCAATGTTCGGCTGCTGCGCCGGCGTGGCCGGCCGCGCGTGCCGCTGCGCCATCGCATGCCCAAGGAAAAGCTGCGCCGCGGCGTTTATTTGATCCCGAGCTTGTTTACCGCGGGCAATCTCATGTGCGGTTTTTTCTCCATCATCGCCACCTTTCGTGGCGATTACATCACCGCCGCGTTGCTCATCTTGTTAGCCAATGTGTTCGACGGCATCGACGGCTATGCTGCGCGCCTGACCAAGACCACCAGCCAGTTCGGCGTCGAGTTCGATTCGCTGGCGGATGTGGTTTCGTTCGGCGTTGCGCCGGCGGTTTTGGTCTATCTCTGGGCGTTGGTGCCGTGGGAGACTTGGGGCTGGCTGGCGGCGTGTACTTACGTCGTTTGCGGGGCGTTGCGATTGTCCCGTTTCAACGTTCAGTCGTTAGGGGTGTCGAAGAGTCATTTTGTCGGTCTGCCGATCCCGGCGGCGGCGCAAATGATCACTTCGACCGTGATCCTATATTACTTTTTGGGTGGCGAAGGATCGCCCAGCCGGCATTTGACCTTGTTGCTGGTTATTTACGGCTTGGCGGTATTGATGGTAAGCAATATTCCGTACTTCAGCTTGAAAAATAACGACGTTAAAAGGCGTCATCCGATTTGGATGTTGGTTTCCGGGTTTATTTTGATTACACTGATCATTGCTCAAAGGCAGATTATGTTCTTCACGATCGTCTTACTGTACACGTTATCCGGGCCTCTGTTATGGTGCTTAACGACCTACAAGCACCAGCGGGAGAGGAGACGGGAGGCGGCGCACGCGATGCCGTAAGATCCTGGCTCTAGTCAAAAGTAAATTGATACTCCCGTTGGCCCTGCCGCGGGAGTTTTTGTTTCTGGGCGAGCCAACGGATCAAACCTCGAGGAGATAGTAAAATGGACAATCAAAACGTAGTACAGATTTTTGACACCACGCTGCGCGACGGCGAGCAGTCGCCGGGCGCGAGCATGACCGCCGAACAGAAAGTCATCATCGCGCGTCAGCTGGAAAAACTCGGCGTCGACGTGATCGAAGCCGGCTTTGCCGCGTCTTCGGACGGCGATTTCGATTCGGTGCGCCGAGTCTGTAAAGAAGTTAGCCGTCCGCGCGTCGTAAGCCTCGCGCGCGCCCAGGAGGCCGACATTGAGCGCGCGTTGAAAGCAGTCGAGCATGCGACTCATCCCGGCATCCACACTTTCATCGCGACTTCCGATATCCACTTGAAACACAAACTTCGCATGAACCGAGAGCAGGTTCTCGAAGCTGCCGTTAAAGCCGTGAGCCACGCCAAACGGTTTACCGACTATGTCGAGTTCTCGGCCGAGGACGCGTCGCGCAGCGATCCGGAGTTTTTGATCCAAATATTTCGCGAAGTGATCCGCGCCGGCGCTAGAGTCGTCAATGTTCCGGATACGACCGGTTACGCGATTCCTTCGGAGTTCGGCGCCTTGATGGCGAACCTGATCGAACGCACCGCGGGCGGCGATCGGGTGATCTGGAGCGCCCATTGCCATAATGACTTGGGCCTGGCGGTGGCGAATTCGTTGGCCGCCGTGCACAACGGCGCGCGCCAGATCGAATGTACGATCAACGGCATCGGCGAGCGCGCCGGCAATACGTCGTTGGAAGAAGTCGTGATGGCGCTGCGCACGCGCAAAAACTATCTCGATCTCGACACGAACATTACCAGCGAGCAACTTTATCCGACTTCCCGTTTGGTGTCCCAGGTCACCGGCATCCCGATTCCGATCAATAAGCCGGTGGTCGGCGACAACGCCTTTGCCCACGAGGCGGGCATCCACCAGGACGGCGTGCTCAAGCACAAACAGACCTACGAAATCATGACGCCGGAATCGATCGGTATTCCCGGCAACCGGTTGGTCATGGGTAAGCACTCCGGTCGCCATGCTTTCGATGAGCGGTTGCGCCACCTGGGCTTCAACCTGAGCAAAGAGGACATGAATAAAGCGTTTGTGCGCTTTAAAGAGCTCGCCGATAAAAAGAAGAACGTATACGACGAAGATATCGAGGCGATCGTCGCCGAAGAAATTCTCCGCGTGCCCGGCCGGCCGGATAAATTCGAGTTGGTTTATCTGAACGTCAATTCGAGCTCCGACGGCATCCCCGCGGCGACGGTGAAGATGCGCGTCGACAGCGGCGAGATTATGGATTACGCGTCCGGCGACGGCGTCGTCGATGCTTGTTATAAAGTGATCACGAAAATAACCGGGTCGGAGTCACAGTTGGTGCGCTACTCCGTCAACGCCATCACCGGTGGTACCGATGCTCAAGGCGAAGTGTCCTGCGTGCTCGAAGACGACGGCATCCGCGTGTCGGGTCAGGGAGCGCACACGGACATCATCATGGCGAGCGCACTGGCTTACATCAACGCGCTCAACAAATTGGAAGGAAGGAAACACTATCGGCAGGTGGTGGAGAAAGAGGGGCCATGAACTACAAAATTGCAGTTTTACCGGGAGACGGCATCGGCCCTGAGGTGATGGGCGAAGGCACGCAGGTGCTCCAACAAGTCGCGAAGCTTTATAGCTTCGGCGTGGAGCTGGAATACGGGATTGTCGGCGGCGCGTCGATCGACGCGCACGGTAAGCCGCTCACCGATCCGGTGCTCAATTTAACCAAACAGAGCGACGCGGTATTGCTCGGCGCCATGGGCGGCCCCAAGTGGGACGGCCTCGATTACTCGATTCGCCCTGAAAGAGCGCTGTTGGGCTTGCGCCAGGAGCTTGGCTTGTTCGCCAACCTTCGGCCGGTAAAATTGTTTTCCGCCCTCGCCTCGGCATCGACGCTGAAGCGCGAGGTCGTCGAGGGTACGGATTTGCTCGTGGTGCGCGAGCTCACCGGCGGCATTTACTTCGGCCAGCCCAAAGGCGTGACGAAACTGCCGGATGGCACCGAGCGCGGCGTCAATACGGAAGTGTACACGACGCCGGAGATCGAGCGCATCGCTCACGTGGCATTTCAAGCGGCGCTCAAGCGGCGCAAGAAAGTGACGTCTGTCGATAAAGCCAACGTATTAGAGGTGACGGAGCTCTGGCGCAGGGTGGTGACACGGGTGCATAAAGACGAGGGCTACGCCGGCGTGCAACTGGAGCATATGCTGGTCGATAACTGCGCCATGCAGTTGATCCGCAATCCCAAGCAGTTCGACGTGGTGGTGACGACGAACATGTTCGGCGATATTCTAAGCGACGAAGCGGCGATGCTTACCGGCTCCATCGGTATGTTGCCGTCGGCCAGTCTCGGCGGCAAGGTCGGCATGTACGAGCCCGTGCATGGCACCGCACCTGACATCATGGGCCAGGACAAGGCCAATCCGCTGGCGACTATTTTGAGCGTGGCGATGATGTTGCGTCATTCGTTTCGATCAAGCGGCGGCGGCGGATCGGATCGATAGCGCAGTCGAGGCAGTGTTGAATGAGGGGTACCGAACGGCGGATATACAAGAGCCGGGCTGCAAGTTGGTTGGCTGCAAGGAAATGGGCCGGTTGGTCCGCGATAAGATTGAAAAGGCAAAGGGATAATTAGTCGTGAAGAAAGAAAAGTACAACGTCGCCGTCGTCGGCGCTACCGGCGCGGTCGGCGAGCAGATGCGCGAAGTTTTGGAAGAACGCGAATTTCCCGTCGGTGAGTTGCGGCTTCTGGCTTCTGAGAGATCCGCGGGGCAGCTTCTGCCCTTTCAAGGCAAGCAGCTTCGCGTTGAAGTGCTGAATGAGGGTTCCTTCGAGGGAATCGACATCGGTTTGTTCTCTGCCGGCGGCACCGTGAGCGCCAAATTCGCGCCCCTTGCCGTAGATGCGGGCGCGGTGGTTGTCGACAACACGTCGGTTTTTCGGATGGAGCCGGACGTTCCGTTGGTGGTTCCCGAGGTGAATGCCAAGGAAATCGCCGGTTACAAAAACCGCGGTATTATTGCCAACCCCAATTGCTCGACCATTCAAATGGTCGTGGCGCTCAAGCCGATCCACGACGCGGCGCGTATCAAGCGGCTTGTCGTGTCGACTTATCAATCCGTATCGGGAGCCGGGCGCAAGGCCATGGATGAATTGAGCCAGCAAGTGGCGGCGTTATTCAACGGCAAGGAGATTGAAAAGAACAAGTTTCCGCATCAGATCGCTTTCAATTGCATCCCGCACATCGATGTCTTCTTGGAAAACGGCTACACCAAGGAAGAGATCAAGATGATCGACGAGACGCGCAAGATTCTTGGCGAACCGAACCTGCCGGTCACGGCGACCACCGTGCGCGTGCCGGTTTTCTGCAGCCACTCGGAGTCCGTCAATGTCGAAACCGTGGTGAAGCTTTCGGCGGCGGAGGCCAAGCAGATTCTGCGCGAAGCGCCGGGTATCATCCTGGCCGACGTGCCGGAAGAAAACATTTATCCGATGGCGATCGATGCGACCGGTAAAGACGCTATTTACGTCGGCAGAGTTCGTGAGGACAATTCGGTCGCCAATGGCCTCAATCTCTGGATCGTCGCCGACAATCTGCGCAAAGGCGCGGCGCTTAACGCCGTGCAGATCGCCGAGATTCTGATCCGCGATTATATTTAGATTGCCCGCAATGACGAATGCGATTATAGAACCGGTGACCGAAGACCGGATGACTCAGCGCTAACCCAAGATCCGAAACCATTCTTGTGTGAACGTCAAGATCACCATCGAATATGACGGCACCAACTATCACGGTTGGCAGATTCAGCCCCGCGGCGAGACGATTCAAGCTGTTTTGGAAAAAGCGGTTTCGACCTTTCTCAAAACGCCCACCCGTGTAACCGGTTCCGGACGGACCGACGCCGGCGTTCATGCGCTCGGACAGGTGGCCAATTTCTTCTCAGCGGAAATCTATAACCCGCACCGAATTCGCCGCGCGCTCAACGCGCTCACGCCCGACGACATTGCTATCAGGGAAGTGGAGATTGTTGCCGACTCATTCGATGCCCGGCGCGATGGCCGCAGCCGGTTGTACGAATATCACATCCTCAACCGCGCAACGGCGTCGCCATTTTATCGGCATCGCGCTTGGCACTTGCATGAGTCGTTGGAGCTTGAAGCGATGCGCGAAGCTATTCAATGCCTCCTCGGGGAGCATGATTTTTCGTCCTTCCAAGCGGCAGCATGCGACGCAGAGCATGCGGTTCGAGAGGTTTACCGGACGTCTCTGGACCAGCGTGGGGATTTGCTCGTTTACACGATCGAAGCGACGGCGTTTCTACGCCACATGGTGCGCAATATCATCGGAACGCTTGTCGAAGTGGGGCGCGGCTTGCGCACGGCAGAATCGTTCAAGGAATTATTGGAAGCGCGCGACCGAACCAAAGCCGGCGCGACGGCGCCTCCGCATGGATTGTTTTTAGTGGAAGTCAAATACTGAATGGCGAATCAATTGGTTGTGAAGACAAAGGGAACAAACTTGACTCGGACGGCTGACGTAGTGGATCTGCTCTTCCTTGGTCGCCAAAGCACTCATGGCTTTGACATGGGGATTCGCAGCGGGCAATTTCCCGCGTTTTTGATCGGTGTTTATCGCTCTGCTCGCGACGACGGGCGCGCTGCCAAAATGAGATTCTAGATTGACACCCTGTGGTGATTTACTTATACCGGAACCGGAAATAAACAAGACGGCGTTTTTTTGAAGGAGGCTTGAGCGGGCCATGATGCCGCAACACGATAACTTCTACGACGTTTATTCGAAGGCGAAAAAGACTCAAGATTCAAATGGCCGCAAGGCGCGCGCATGGCGATCGCGTTGGCGGGTAATCTTGGAAGCCTGGACGGAAATCCCCAATCCCAAGCACCGGCGCACGCATCATGTCGGCGGCTCGAATCCGATCAAGGAAGACGATGTTGTCTCCCAGTACGATTGCCGCACCGCGAGTGAAAATGACTACGGCGGGCGGACCGGTGTGTGGCGCATTTTGCGCATCTTGGACAAATACGGTGTGAAGGCGTCGTTCAATACGAATGCTCTTTGCATCCATCGTTATCCCGAGGCGGTCAAAGCGATTCACCAGCGCGGCCATGAGATCGTCGGTCATTCTTATGCCGAAGACTTTCAACTGACGCAGCTGACCGAAGAGCAGGAGCGCGACGAGATCCGCACTTGTGCGAAGATGTTTCAGGACTTTGTCGGCGTGCGGCCGACGGGCTGGCTCACGTCGGGCATGCGCCATACGGAGCGAACATTAGGAATTCTCGCCGACGAAGGCTTCGCGTGGCATGGTGACGCGGTCAACGATGACAATCCCTATCCGGTGAATATCAACGGTAAGACGATGATCGTCGTGCCGTATAAGAACGCGGTCAGCGGACTCAACGACACCGGCATGTATCGCCGCGGGATTACGGCCCGTGATGTGTTCAACTCATTCAAGGACGAATTTGACCTATTGTACGAAGAATCGGCGGACGAGCCCAAGATGCTGACTTTGGCGATGCATTGCCAAATGGCCTTTCCGGCGACCGGCAAGGTTTACGACGAGTGTATCAAGTATGCCAAGTCGTTTCCTGATCTTTGGTTCGCGAAACGGTGCGAGATCGTCGATTGGGTGAAGAAAAAATGTTTGTGAGGCTGGGCAGTTTCTCGTTCCCAGTTTTAAGTTTCTAGTTGGATGTGCGCGTTGCAGAGCGATTGCGAGGACTTTAAATTGAAACCTAGAACCAGAAAGTAGGAATCTCGCGACTCTTCGCCTCTCTTGATCTCACTGGTAGCGACCGATATTATCTCCGCGAAGGAGAGTGTTTAATGGCCGGACGGACACTTTACGATAAGATTTGGCAATCGCACAGCGTCGGCACATTGCCGACGGGACAGACTCAGCTTTTCATTGGACTCCATTTAATTCATGAGATCACGACCGCGCCGGCGTTCGACATGCTGCGCGAAAAAGGTATGGATGTCCCGTTTCGCGAGCGCACCTTCGCGACCATCGATCACATCGTGCCGACGGACCTTCGCAAACGACCGTTTCTCGATCCGGAGGCCGAACAGTTGACTCAGGCGCTCGAGAAAAACGTCGCACAATTCGGCGTGGAGTTTTTCGGCTTGGACAGCATGAACCAGGGCATCGTCCACGTTATCGGGCCGCAATTGGGTTTGACCCAACCGGGCATGACGCTCGCTTGCGGCGACAGCCACACGAGCACCCACGGCGCTTTCGGCACCTTGGCTTTCGGCATCGGCACCAGCCAGGTGCGCGACGTGTTGGCGACGCAGACGCTGGCGATGGATAAGCTCAAAGTGCGCCGGATCAATGTCACCGGTGAGATGGGTACGGGTGTCTATCCGAAGGATGTAATTTTGTACATCATCCGCCGTCTCGGCGTCGGCGGCGGTAAAGGATTTGCCTACGAGTATGGCGGCCCGGTGATCGACCGGATGAACATGGAAGAGCGGATGACCGTCTGCAACATGAGCATCGAGGGCGGCGCGCTGGTCGGCTACGTCAATCCCGATCAGACCACGTTCGACTATCTCAAGGGGCGGCCGCATGCGCCCAAAGGCGCTGGCTTCGAGCGCGCGATTGCCTATTGGAAATCGGTTGCCTCCGACGCGGACGCTGAATATGACGATGTCGTCACCTACGAGGGCAAAGAAATCGAGCCGACCGTAACTTGGGGCATCAATCCGGGACAGTCAGTCGGGATTTCCGAAACACTGCCGACGCCGGAGCAATCCGTCGATCCCGAGAGTGTAAAGAAAGCCTACGAGCATATGGGTTGGAAGCCCGGCGCGCCGATCCTGGGCACGCCGGTGAACGTGGCGTTTATCGGCTCCTGCACCAACGGGCGTCTCGCCGATCTGCGCGCCGCGGCGAAAATAGCCAAGGGAAGAAAAGTTAATCCTGCTGTCCGCGCGCTGGTTGTGCCCGGTTCGGCGGAGGTAAAAAAGCTCGCTGAGCAAGAGGGCTTGCATGAAATATTTATCGAAGCCGGATTTCAATGGCGCGAAGCGGGCTGCTCGATGTGTCTGGCGATGAATCCGGACAAGCTCAACGGCCGGGAAATTTCGGCCTCTTCGTCGAACCGCAATTTTATCGGCCGGCAGGGAAGCCCGCAGGGGCGAACGTTGCTGATGAGCCCGGTGATGGTGGCTGCGGCAGCGTTGAACGGCAAAGTCGTCGACGTACGCGAATACGAGTAAGCGAGGAGCTATGAGCGAGATCGTCAAGATTACCAAAGTCGCCGGCACCGCGGTGCCGATCCGGGGCAACGATATCGATACCGACCGCATCATTCCAGCGCGCTATCTGAAGGAAGTCACTTTCGCGCGCATGGGCGAGTATCCGTTTTTCGACGAACGCTTTGATGCTTCGAAAAAAAAGAAAGATCATCCGTTCAACGACCCGGAGTATAAAGGCGCGTCGATTTTGTTCGTGAACAAGAACTTCGGTTGCGGCTCGTCCCGCGAGCATGCGCCGCAGGCGTTGTACCGTTTCGGCATCCAGGCGATCGTCGGCGAATCCTTTGCGGCGATTTTTGCCGGCAACTGCACGATGATGGGCTTGCCCACGGTAGTCGTCGACGCCAAGGAAATCGCGCAACTGATGAAAAGCGTCGAGGACAATCCGCGCACGGAATATACGGTCGATCTGGAAAGCAGGACGATTTCCTATGGCGGTGAAAAAATTCCTATCGATCTACCGGAGACTTATCGCACGGCGCTGACCCAGGGTTATTGGGACTCCACGACGTTATTGCGCGCTAATCTCGACGCGGTCAAAAAAACCGCGGCGAAGTTGCCTTATATGACTGGATTTACCGCTTAGCGCTCGGCAGTTGTTTCTTGTTTTTCCGCGCAACTTTGATTTTCCCGAATGGCTGAAAGAATCGTCTCTATGCATGCCGCTCATCGGAGCGGCAAAGAGGTCGTCGACGGGTTCTTATCCCGGCCGAGCGCTGGCGGCGAGCGGCCGGCGATCGTTTTGGCTCATGGTTATCGCGGCCTGGACGATGGCCAGAGAGCGGTGACGCGCCGCTTTGCCCAGGAAGGTTTTGTCTGTCTCTCGCCGGATCTTTTTCATGGCAAGACGTATCATACCCTTGAAGACTGCGCCCTGAAAAAGACATCCCTCGATATTCCACGGGCTGTCCATAACATTGTCGACAGCGTGCCGTACTTGCGCAAGCTTCCGTGGGTCGGCGACAAAAAAGTCGCGGTGCTGGGGTTCTGCATGGGCGGCGGCCTGGCGCTATACGCCCTCGCCCAGTCCAAAGCTTTCGCTGCCGGGGTGATTTACTATCAAAGCATGTTCCCCGATCCAGAAGATTTAAAGGACATCACTGCGCCCATGCTTTGCCACTACGGCACCGACGACCCGGGCACGACCCAGACCGAAATCGATCTGTTTCGCCAGAGCCTCGATAAGCACAAAAAGAAATACGAGATCTCGATGTATCCGGGAGCGGGACATGCGTTCCTGAATAATCCGCAGACAAAAAATGTGGCGAATCGGGAAGCCGCCGAGAAGTCGGTGGCAAAAACGGCCAAATGGCTGCGCAAAGTGCTGGCGTAAATTCAACGATTGTGACGCGAGGAGGTAAGCCGTGGCGAACAAGTGGGACGAGCGCAAGAAGGCGAAGGAAGACGAGTACTTTGTCAAAAAGGAACGGGAGTTGCTGGAGAAATTAAAATCGAAGCAGGAGGCTGAAGCCAAAGAGGCGGCCCAAAAAGCGTCCTCTATGAAGTGCCCCAAATGCGGCGCGTCACTTAAAGAGCGCAGCTTCCAAAAAATTCAGATCGATCAATGCACCGGGTGCAGCGGCATCTGGCTCGACGCCGGCGAGCTCGAGCAGGTGGCGGAGAAAGACAGCGCGAGTTGGTTGGGCAAGTTTTGGCAGAAAAATAGTTGACGAACAACCATTCCCGACAAAAGCAGGAGGCGCTTATGAAATGGTTTGGACGGAATTCACTATCGGCGATCGCGCTGTGTTTGTTCGTTTCGAGCGGCGTAAATCTGAGCTTGTCGCAGGCGCAGGAAGGCAAGATCGTACCGTATGTGCCGACGCCGCAAGCCGTCGTCGATCGCATGCTTGAGCTTGCTCAAGTCAAAAAAGGCGATGTGGTTTATGACCTCGGCTCGGGCGACGGTCGCATCGTCGTCACCGCGGCGAAAAAGTACGGCGTCAAGGCGATCGGTTTCGAAATCGATCCGCAACGGATCAAAGAATCGCATGAAAATATCAAAAAGGCCGGGGTCGAAGACTTGGTCGAGATCCGCCAGCAAGATATCCGTACCGTCGACTTATCGCAGGCATCGGTGCTGACCATGTATCTTCTTCCAGAAGTCAATCTGATGATTCGCCCCAATATTTGGAAGCAGATGAAGCCGGGCTCGCGGATCGTTTCGCACGATTTCGACATGGGCGACTGGAAACCGCTTAAAACCGAGGAGATCAAGGACGACTCGAGTTGGGATCATACTCTTTATCTCTGGCACGTCGAAGCCGGTAAGAAGTAATTTTCCTCGCGCGTAGTTTATGCTCGTGATTGCGACGTGTTGTCATGCGAGAGGTTGCTTCCCGCGAGTCGTCTTCACGGCTCGCCCGTGGATCGGCCACGCGGCACAAGTTTCGGGGCGCCGGTTCAATTCACAGCTGAGGTTTCCGAATCAGTGATGAGGTCGCGAATCGTAATTCTCTGGATTTTCTTGGTGTTCGGTGTTTTGCCGGGTCCGACCCGCGCCGCTGAGATCAAAATCGGCGCCGCAGAAGCTTTGACCGGGAACGCGTCCCAATACGGCCTGCCGATTCGCAAGGGCTTCGAGCTGGCGCTGAGTGAGATCAATGCCAGTGGTGGCATCAACGGTCGCAAGATCGAGCTGGTAGTCGAGGACGAGCAAGGCAAGAAAGAGGAAGCGATCAATGTTTTCAAAAAACTGATTTTTCAAGACAAGGTGCTGATGTTGTTCGGCCCGACTCTATCCAACTCCGCCCAGGCATCCGATCCCGTCGCTCAAGGCGCAAAAGTCGTCGTCTTCGGCACCTCGAATACCGCTGACGGCATTACTTCGATCGGCAACTACGTCTTTCGCAATTCGGTCACGGAAGCGGACATCTTGCCGGTCACGCTCAAAATCGCGGCGCAGAAGACCGGCTTGAAGAGAGTCGCGGTGCTTTACGGCAACGACGATATTTTCACCAAGAGCGGCTACGATAATTTTAAGAAAGCGCTGCAGGATTTAAAGATCCCGGTCGCGACCACGGAGACGTTCGCGAAAGGGGATGTGGATTTCAAGCCGCAGTTGACCAAGATCAAAGCGAGCGGGGCCGATGCCATCGTAATGTCGGCGCTGGTGGCGGAGGGCGCGCCGATCATGGTTCAAGCCCGTCAATTAGGTATCGCTTTGCCGTTTATCGGCGGCAACGGCATGAACTCACCGCGGGTGTTCGAGCTCGCTAAAGACAATTCGGATAATCTCTGGGTAGGTAGTCCTTGGTCGGTGGAAAATCCGGTGACTGAGAACAAACGGTTTATCGCAGCCTATCAAAAAGCCCATGGCACACTCCCCGATCAATTCGCGGCCCAGGCCTATGACGCAATGTATATCGCAGCGCAAGCCTTAAAAAAAATTAAGCTCACGGGACAGCTCGAAGCGGATCGCAAAACGCTGCGTGATGCGCTGCCCGCGGCTCAATGGAGCGGCGCAACCGGACCTTTCAAGTTTCGCCAGGCGGTCGGGCGCGACGGCAAGCCGGCGGGCTACGACGCCGTGCAAACCGCGATCGTCATGGTGACCAAGGCGAATCAGTACGTGATTCAAAAATAGCGCATGCTCGCGCAACAACTCATCAACGCGCTTTCTCTCGGCGGAGTTTACGCTCTCTTTGCCCTCGGTTTTACTCTCGTCTTCGGCGTCTTGAACGTTATCAACTTGGCCCAAGGCGCGCTCTTTATGCTCGGCGCCTACGCCGCCTTGTACTCGGTGGTGGCGCTCCGGCTGCCGTTGCTCGCCGGGATTTTCCTGGCCATGATTGTGACTGGAGCCGCGGGCTGGATTCTCGATCGGTGGATCTTCGCGCCGCTCCGCGCACGCGGAGCGCCGCATCTGGCGCCGATGATCGCGACCATCGGCTTGGCGATGGTGCTGACCAGCGCCATCGAAGGCACCTTCGGCGCCGAGAATAAACGCTTTCCGGCGGAGCTGATGCCGACTGAAGTTTTGAGCTTGGCCGATGTGCAGATCACTTGGCTCGAGCTGAGAATTATCTTGCTCGCGTTCGCGCTCATGGCATTGTTGCTGTGGGGCTTGAAGCGGACCCGCCTCGGTCGCGCGCTGCGCGGCCTATCGGAATCGCCGAAAGCGGCGGCGCTCTTGGGCGTCGATGTCGAGGGCTTGTTTCGCATGACCTCGGTGGTCGGCGCGATGCTCGGCGGCGTGGCCGGTGTCCTCATCGCGCTTTATTCCAACGCCGTATTCCCGCACATGGGCCAGCCGATGCTGCACAAGGGGATCGCGATCGTGATCCTCGGCGGCATGGGCGATATCCGCGGCGCTTTGCTCGGCGGCTTTTTTCTCGGCTTCGCCGAGGTATTTTCAATCGCTTACATCGGCTCGACCATGCGCGATGCCGTGGCGTTCGGCCTGCTCTTCACGATCTTGCTGTTTCGCCCGCAAGGTTTGTTCGGCCACACGGCGCAGCGGCGCGCTTGAGCGCGACGGCGGCATCGGCTCGTCGATTCAAAACCTTATGGAATGGCTCGATAGTTTCTGGGCGACCTACAGCACCTTGGTGCTTTCCGTCGGCACCAACATACTGCTCGCGCTGTCGATTTATCTCACCCTCGCCTGCGGTCTTCTCACCGTGGCCAACGCCGCGTTCATGGGGATCGGCGCCTATGCGGCGGCGCTGCTGACGATCAACGGCGGCATTCCGTTTTTCTTCGCCATCACGGCTGGCGCGCTCCTGCCGGCATTGATCGCGCTCGTGATCGGTCGTCCAACGCTGAGGCTGTCGGGAGTTTACCTGGCCATGGCCACTCTCGCTTTCGGTGAAGTCGTGCGTATCTTGATCCTCAACGCCGAGTCGATCACCGGTGGCGCGCTCGGCCTCAACGGTATTCCGCTGCTCACCACCTGGCTTGACGTGACGCTGGCCGTCGGCGTTACGCTTTATGTGCTCCTGCGACTGGCGCATGCGCGGATCGGCCGCGCGATGACCGCGATCCGTCAAGATGAAGTGGCCACCGAGCTGATGGGCATCAATGTCCGCGCCTACAAATTATTTTCCTTTGTTTTGGGCGCGGCGCTGGCTGGACTAGCGGGAGCGCTCAACGCTCATTTCACGTTTTTTATCAGCCCGAACGAATATGGCTTCGAGCGCGGCGTGGAAATCCTCGCCATGGGGGTGCTCGGCGGCGCCACGAGCCCGTGGGGCGCGTTGATCGGCGCAGCACTGGTCACGCTTTTGCCGGAGCTCCTGCGTGGGCTCGGCCACTATCGATCGCTGATCAATGGCGTCATTCTCATCGTGATTATTCTCTATTCGCCCAAAGGGCTTTGGGAGCTTTTACAATTCGCGATGCGCCGGCCGCGCCCAAGCACGACAAGCTAGCTATGCTCACGCTTTCATCGGTTTCCAAACACTTTGGCGGCTTGGACGTCTTGCAAGATATCCATTTGACGATTCCTGAGCACGGCATTTTCGGCTTGATCGGTCCGAACGGCGCCGGCAAAACGACCTTGTTCAACCTCGTCACCGGCCTATTGACTCCAAACGCCGGCGCTATTGAGTTCTTCGGACAACGGCTCGACGGCCGGCGGCCCTATCAGATTACCCGATGCGGGGTCGCGCGGACGTTTCAGAACATTCGTCTGTTTAAAGAGATGACGGCGCTCGAAAATGTGCTGGTAGCGATGGTCGATCAGACGCGCTACGGCACCGTACGCGCGCTCCTGCGCTGGCCCGGTTATCGTGACGCCGAGCAGCGCGAGAGGGACGCGGCGCGCGGGCTTTTGGCGCGCGTCGGGCTTGTGGAAAAAGCCGGTCACCAAGCCGGCACGCTTTCTTATGGGGAGCAGCGCCGATTGGAGCTTGCCCGCGCGCTGGCGACCCGACCCAAGTTGCTCCTCCTCGATGAACCGGCCGCCGGCATGAACGCCGCCGAGAAACGCGAGTTGATGAGTGAAATCGTCAAGCTCGATGAGAGCGGTTTGAATATCATGATCATCGAGCATGACATGGGTTTCATCATGGGCCTGTGCCGGGAAATTGTCGTGTTGAATTTCGGCCAGATCATCGCCCGTGGCAGTCCTGCTGAAGTGCGCGCGAATCCCCAGGTTATCGAAGCTTATTTGGGCACCGATGGCGACGCGGTATCGAGTCCGAAACAATGAATGCCATTGTCAACGTTACCGGCTTGCAGGTTCGCTACGGCGTCATCGAAGCGGTCAAAGGCATCGACCTGACACTGGAACAAGGCGAGATCACGGCCCTCTTGGGCGCAAACGGCGCTGGCAAATCAACCACCTTGCTGGCGTTGTCGGGCTTAATCAAGCCGGCGGCGGGATCGATTCGATTCGATAATTGCGAGTTGACGCGATTGGCGCCGCACGAGATCGTCGCCCGGGGACTCGTCCAGGTGCCCGAAGGGCGGGAAATTCTCACCACGCTGACGGTAAGGGAAAACCTGCTTTTGGGCGCCTACCGGCGTACCCATCGAAATGAGATCACCGCCGATCTAGAACGGTTGCTTGGGTTGTTTCCTCTCTTGCGCGAGCGGCTCGATGGCGCGGCGGGAAACCTCTCCGGCGGCGAGCAGCAAATGTTGGCGATAGCCCGCGCCCTGATGGCCAAGCCGCGTGTCTTGCTCTTAGACGAGCCCTCCATGGGTTTGGCGCCGCTCGTCGTGCTGGAGATTTTTCACACCCTGCGCACGCTGAATCTTCAAGGCCTGACGATTTTCCTGGTCGAGCAAAACGCCCGTCAGGCGCTCAGCATCGCCCAACGTGCCTACGTCATGGAAAACGGCCGGATTGCGCTGAGCGGTGCAAGCGCGGCACTGCTGAAAGATGCGAAAATCGTCGACGCTTACTTAGGGGGATGAATAGTTTCGTTTGTTGTACAAGAGCGCGCGCGAAGTCTGTTTTGCGACAAACTGCCGGTTGTGATCGCGGATTCATCGGCCTGATCGATATGCTCGGAGTATTCATAGGGTTGTTTACAATTGTTCGTTTTTTCGCATTTCCTGCACTTATCTGTAGGACTTTCCTACGGGACGCGGTTTCAATTTCTGAATTTGTCGTTTTTTGGCCACCTAATTCTAGGTTGTCGAGCTGGCACGGATTCTGCCTATATGGAACTCTAGATTTCACGAAAGGCGGGAGACCTGATTATGGATGAGATTTTAACGGCCGGCGAAGTAGCGGAGCTTTTGCAGATACACCCCCGAACTGTCTACAAGCTGGTTAAAGAGGGCTCGATACCGGGTCGCAAGTTCGGTGGCGGTTGGCGCTTTAGCCGGAGCGAGATCATCGCTATGGTATCACCTCAGGGTACGACCCCGCCGCCGCGCAAGATGCACACTGAAGAACGTTAGTTCTACAACTCACTTAGAACCCATCACGAGTACCGAAGCGCGCTGGTTGCCACCGAGGGGCAGATCGGCGCGCTATCCGTTTGCCCGCTTGGCCTTGACTTACCGGGCCGTCCAACCTACGACATATGAGCGGCAATTTTTTCAAATTTAAATAGAAATAGGATGGTTTTCTCATGAATGGCGCACTGGCGGGCATCAGGATCGTCGAGGCGGCGAGCTACGTTACCGGTCCGTTTGCTTCACAGCTTCTGGCGGACATGGGAGCGGAAGTCGTTAAGATCGAAGAACCAAAGCGCGGCGATCCGTTTCGCGGTTGGGGTGAGAGAAATTATGCCGCGACGTTTTGCAGTCTAAATCGCAACAAGAAAAGCATCACACTGGACTTGCGCGTCGATGCGGGGCGCGATATCGCGCTCCGGCTCGCGTCTGAGGCGGATGTTCTGATCCAGAATTTCCGTCCGGGCGTGATGGAGAAGCGCGGCTTGGGCTACGACGATATCAAAAAATTAAATTCCAAAATCGTCTATTGCTCGATTTCCGGTTTCGGTCCGACGGGACCTTACCGCGATATGCCCGGTTATGACACGGTCGGCCAGGCACGTAGCGGCTTGTTAAGCCTGCTCACGGACCCAGGAAAACCGCAGGGCATGGGAATTTCCTTCTCCGACCACTTGACCGGCATGTACGCATGCTACGGCGTGTTGAGTGCGCTGATGAACCGCATGCTCAGCGGCGAAGGACAGCACGTCGAGACGTCGCTTTTGCGCGCCTCGGTTTCCTTCGTCGGCGAAAACGCCGCGCGCTACTTCGAGACCGGACATGTGCCGCGGCGCAAGCACCGCACGACCACGGCGGGAGTTTTCGCATTCGAAGATCGCGACGGCTTGCCGTTTGTCCTGCATATGTCGTCGCCGGATAAGTTCTGGCGCAACATGTTCGAGGTGGTCGGCAAGCCCGAGTGGTCGGAAGATTCGCGGTTCAATAACCGTAAAGCACGGATAGAAAATTACGACACGCTCGTCGAGCAACTGACGCCGATCTTTCGCGGCGGGCGGCGCGAGGACTGGTTACGTCGTTTAACCGAAATGGATGTTCCGGCCGCGCCGATCAACACGTTGGACGAGGTGTTCGCCGATCCGCAAGTGCAGACCTATGGCTTTCCCATAGAAGTCGAGCATCCCAAGATGGGCAAAATGAAGCTCCTCGGCAACGCCGTCGACATGAGCCGTACGCCGCCCAGCATCGATCGGCCGCCGCCGATGCTGGGAGAGCACACGGAAGAGATTTTGACGGGGCTGGGATTCGATCGCGCGGCGATTTCGGATCTGCGCGCTAAGGAAGCGATATAAAAAGATTGGAGTACCGGAGGTGTCGGGATCTCGATACTCCATTGCCTCGGCTTCTTATGACCGCCCGCCACCCCAGTTTAATTCCGCTATCGCACGATCATCACCATGGTTTGGCTTTGGCGCTGCGTTGCCGCAAACAGGCGCTGGGGCAGATCAAGCCGATGGGCGCTGCCGGTTTACGCGAGCGCGCCAGCGAATTTGTCGCTTTTTATACGAACAACTTGCAAGCGCACTTTCGCGCCGAGGAGGAAGTGCTGTTTCCGGCGCTGCGCGCGGCGCTGCCCGAGATCGGGTTGGTTATCGACGAGCTGATCCGTGATCACGCCGCGATGCGCCAGGCAGTGCCCCAGCTTGAGGCCGGCACCGGTGTCGCTAAGCTCGTCTTCGATTTAGGGGATCTTCTCGAACGCCACATCCGCAAAGAAGAGCGCGAATTATTTCCACTCTTCGAACGCCATATTGAAAGCTTGCAAGCGGAGTCGATCGGCGCGTCGCTTGAAAAAATTTTGGCCGGTGGCGCCGCTCGATAAACCAGCACGACAACGTCGTTAGTCCATGATTTTTAGCAGAACGTGGCGGCGGTTTTTCGTGAAAGGTCTTACTTGACTGGGCCAGCGGCCCTCTTCGATCGCTTTGTCCCAGCCCGGACTGGTTAAAACGTCCGGACTTTCCAGTTCGTAGATCGCCGTATAAGCCGGCTCGTTGGGTATCTCGATAGTCTTGGTTTCACCGCCGATGTTCATCTTCAGCGTGCCGCGTTTATAGCGCGTGATGCCGATCACGCCGGGCACTTTACTCAGATTCGGCACGTGCTCTTTGTCGTACACTTCATTGAAAATCGCTTCATGCTCGGCATCGATATCCATCGTCGCGATCATCAAATATTTTGCCTTGCCCGCCATAATTTTTTCATCTCCTCGAGTGATTTACTAGCTTGAGCGCATCGAATGTCACATGCCGAGAAAGCTGCCGATCTCGGGGGCGGGCGATTTGATTTCAACGACGATCGATTCCTCGATGCCTTCGACGCCGTGCGGCACCCCTTTGGGATGGCGGCACACATCGCCGGGGCCGAGGATATATTCTTCCTTGCCTACGGTCATCTTCACTTTCCCTTTGACGACATAAGCGAGCGATTCATGCGTGTGCACGTGCAGCGGCGCGCCCACGCCGGGCGTATAATGAATCTCGAGAAAGGTCATCTCGTCGCCTTTGAGCAGCGGTTTGACGATCAGATCGCCGCCGTACATCGGTTTACCTTCGATGGATTTAACGATCACCCCTTGGACGTCAGCATTTTTAGAGAGAATCATGACGGGGCTCCTTATCTCGCGGTGCGTCACTCGTACCGGCGAAAAACCCGAAAACATCAAAAGTTTATCGGCGCTTCGTGAGGTTGTCAATCAAACCTCACGAAACGCCGAGTCTATGGAGAGGGTTTTTATACGCTTTTTGGGCGGTGGTCTTGGGCCGTCGTGCAGAAATAATCCGTCGCTTCCCGCTACGTTGCGGCTCGTCGGCAAAATAGGGCAGGCCGCGTCCCAGCGGTACAAGCCAGACTGCTCCTGCCTGTTTACTATCGTGCTAAGAGTGCGCTAGCTCTTCAAAGCTCGGTTCCGGCATGCCCGCTTTCCAGGTCGGATCACGCAGCTCGAGGCGATTGCCGCTCGGATCGAAGAAATAAAGCTCCCTACCGGTGAAAAAACCCTTCGCCCGATAGTACAGCCGGTCAATAGGTATTTTTTGCTCTTTGAAGATCTTGCAGGCTTGCACCAACGTTTCCGGGCTGACGGTGAAGGAATGGTGCACGTTCTGGTCCTCGGTAAAGGATTTATCGACGTTCGCTGCACGCTGGCAGAGCAGGATGTTGTGGTCGCCGACGTTAAAGCACGACATGCCGGAATTGCCCAGTCGACCGAGAGGTTTGAGGCCGAGCAGGTCGCCGTAAAATTTTTCGGATTCGTCAAGACTATTCACCGGAATCGACCAGTGCGTCACGCCTTCGACTTTGAGTAGACTCATAAAAACCTCCTTTTGATTGCTATCCGTAAAGTAATTTTGTCCGAGACGCTATCACTATTCTCACCTCTTGAATACGGCAAACCGACGATGGCCGTCAAGATGGCAGGCCCCTTGAAGGAATACCTGTCACGGGCGCGGTTTATTTCATAGAATGGCGCTGTCTTTAGCCCATCAACGGGCTGATCGCTACGCGTTCATCGTTGCGCCAAGCGCGAATTATTTTTTTGCGCGCTCCACAAAACCGCTTTTTTTCAGCTCGTCGAGGACGGCGGGTTCGAGCAGTTTGAGCGACTCCGGCGTCTGTCCCGCGGCCTTGGGATTGGTCTTCGCGGTCTCATCGATGACAAACTGAAGACCGCGTCGGTCGGGCAGCTCCAAGATGCCCTCGCTGTGCTTGGCCAGGTAATAATCGTAGCCGAGCGCCGCCTCCTCGTCGCTCACACGGATATATTTTTTGATGAGCCGCAGCGCCAGCGGCCGGTCTTTCTTGAGCAGATAAATCGCCTCGACCACCGCTTTCATGAAGTTGCCGACTTTTTCACGGTTGGCTTCGAGATAGCTTCGTTTGACAATAAAACAGTTCTGCGGGAAAGGGGTTTTGCTTTCCATCAGGTCGATGAGCGCTTGCATGCCGAACTTTCTCACCGCGATTGTTGCTTGGGGCTCATTGAACATCAGGCCATGGACCACGCCTTTGGCGAGCGCCGTCAGTTGTGCCGCTGCGCCGCCCACTTGGATGACTGTGACATCCTTCGGATTGACGCCGAGCTTTTCCAACGCGACCAAGAGCGCCATGTGATTGGCTGCGCCGAAGCCGCCGACGGCGAGAACCTTGCCTTTAAGGTCGGCGGCTCTTTTTACTTCCGGACGAACGATGAGCTTCGTCGGGAAAAAATTGAGTCCGCCGGCGATGATCGCCAAGTCGGCCTTCTGCAAATTGGTCGTGACCACGGTAACGCCGGTTGAAAACAGCGTCTGTACGTCGTCGGAAAGCAGCATCTGCATCCCTAATCGACCGGAGTTGAGCGCCAGGTATTCGACATCGAGACCGTATTTCTTGAAAAGCTTTTCATCATAGGCGGCCCACATGACGGCGTGAATCGCCGTGGTGAAGCCGCCGCTGGCCGCGCGCATAGCGTCCGCCGCGCGCACGGCTGCGTTCGTTTCCAGCAGGAAAAGCGAAACAAGGGCCCAGATCGATAATCGTCGCATAGCTCGCCTCTTTTTCTGAAGCTTGCGCCGACTGACCGGACTCCGTTGAGTCGACGTGGGCGTAAAATAGGGCAGGGTGAGCCCTTGGGTCAAGTAATCACTTGCGCAGAGCCTCGGCTGTGAGTGATGTCAAGCCGGACGGCAAGACCATGCATGCTTGCGAACAAGAAATTTCTGTCGCGAAATTTATACAAAAATCAAGCTTCGTCGGATAAATGCCGACAGGAAAACTCTTGGCGCGTGGGTCTGTAAACCAGCGCGGATCAACGGGCCCAGGAGAAAAGTGTTTTCGGAACGCGCTTATCGCAGCACTCGCCGATAGCACAACCCGTTTGGCATAAGACTTGCCACTTTTGAGTATCAGGGTCATTCACGGAAGTATTAAAAATGGACGCATTGGAGCTTCTTAAACAGGATCATCAAAAGGTCAAGCAACTGTTCGAACAATGTCAAGCAGCCAAAGACAAAAAGCAGCAGAAACAGATTTTTAAAGAGATCAAGACCGAGCTCGAAACACATACCCGGCTCGAGGAGACGATTTTTTATCCAGCGATCGAAGAATACGAAGAGTTGAAGGACATGGTGCTCGAATCTTTGGAGGAGCACAAGCAAGTTAAAACGGTGCTCCGTGAGATGTCCCGGCTCTCGCCCAGCAGCGAGCGGTTTAAGCCGAAATTCAAAGTACTGAAAGACGATGTCGAGCACCACGCGGAGGAGGAAGAGGAAGGGAAAATGTTTCCCAAGATTCGCAGGCTGATCGACAGCGCGGAGCTAGAGCAGTTGGGCGAACAAATCGAGGAAGCCAAACACAAACGAATGCGTAAGGCGAGCTAACGGTGCCGACGGTCTTACCTTTGGACGTGCTCAATATTCTCACAAGTATTCTAAAGGAGCGCATTATGGCGAGATACGGTAAAAAAGCGGCGCAAAAAGTTAAGCGGGCAATGCACGAACGCAAAAGAGGCACGCTGAAAAGCGGGCGATCAGGAAAAAAGGTAAAGAGTCGCAAGCAAGCGATTGCGATCGGTCTCTCGGAAGCGCGCCGCGCCGGCGCAAAGGTGCCGCGCAAGAAATCGAAAAAGAAATAAGGCTCGACGAGACCCAGCGAAGAGTGTAAACCGGTCAACTGAAGGTCGGTTCTATTTGTTCATCATTATCGCGTGTGCGAAAATCCGGCCGCTTCCATGCTGAGCGGCTGGATTTTTGTCCTTCACGCCGCCGGCAAATCCCCTCATTCATTTTTAGCAGAGCGCGCTGCCAGTGATCAGTTCGTTGTTTCCAGGAAATTTTTCTTTCCAGCGTGCCCAAACCTTAGCCACTTCTCTTGATTACCAATAACGGCTAAAGATACTGGTCTGGCTATGAGTGTCGCGTATAGCGCGAGGCGACCTTGGCTGGATTGAGATAAGTGACCCTTTGAAAAGGTTAGGTGTCATGTGAAGAATTCACTCGGGGTAAGCCTATTAGCTGTGTTCCTGCTCAACTTGATCGTGGTGGATCGCGTGCGCGGTGATTGGAAACAGGACTGGGATAAGACCGTCGCCGCGGCCGAAAAGGAAGGGGAGGTGACGATCTATGGGCAATCGCGCGCGGGGGTCGGTAAGGCGATTCTTGCGTTCAAAGATGCCTATCCCAAGATCAAGATCAATTTCATCGGCGGATCGGGAAGCGACTTGGCGAAAAAGATTATGGCCGAGAAAAGGGCGGACAAGCATCTCGTCGACCTGAGCATCGGCGGCGGCGGAACGATGGTGCTGGTCTATCATAAGGCCGGCCTTCTGCAGGCGCTGCCGCCGCAACTGATTCTCCCTGAAGTCGTGGATCAGACGAAATGGTGGTCGAAGAAGCACCTTTATTCGGATCCCGAAAGGCAGCATGTCTTCATGGCGCAAGGGGACGCGGGATCGGGTATCGGAGCCATCAACACGAACTTTATCAAGGCCGGTGAAATCGACTCGTGGTGGGATCTGCTCGCGTCCAAGTATCGAGGCAAGTTCGTCATGACGGACCCCGACTCTGCGGGCAACATCGGCAATTGGCGGTTTATCTATTACAGCCCTGATCTCGGTCCAAAGTTTATCACCCGTTTGCTCACCGAGGCGCAAGTGGTTTTCGGCGGCAATGAACATCAAATGATGGATTGGCTCGGCGCCGGAAAGTATTACATGCACGTTCTGGCAAAATTCGAGAACACGGAAAACGCCCGTAGTCAGGGCTTGCCGGTAAGGCAAATTTTCAGCGAAAAAGAGGGCGATACGATCAGCTCAGGCTCGGGGCACATCATTGCTTTCAAGAATGCGCCCCATCCGAACGCGACCAAAGTCTACCTCAACTGGTTTCTATCCCGCGACGGGCAATTGGCTTGGCAGAAATTGACCGGCCGAAATTCATTTCGAACCGACATCCCGAAAGATATGATTCGTTACAAAGACGAGCAGGTGCCGAAAGAAGGCGGCAAATATCTCTTGTCGAGCTTACCCCAATACGAAGACATAAAGCCGTTGCAGAAACTCGTCGACGAGGTTTTGGCCAAGGCGAAACAGAAATAGTGTGGTTCTACTATCGAAGTGGAGATTCCGGCCGCACCACGATCAGAAATCTTAGCCGGCGTAGATTTCGACCTTGCCTCGTCCCTCGCATCGGTCGATGCTGAGATAATCAAAATCGATTGGCTTGATCATTCGGTGCTCGCCTGGCAGGTCGAACACCCGATTACCCGATGCTTCGGGAAAGCGGTTACGCAATTTCGGATTAAACTTTTAATCGTTACTGAAAGTCACGACCAAATCCGAGACCTCGATCGGAGCACCGATGGTCCGGATCACGCGCCGACGGCGGCTCTGAAAATCGCTAGTGTGAAAATCACGCCTTAGTGTATAGAGTATGTGAAAGGACGGGCCAGCAGAGAGCATTCAAAGGCAACAGTACGCCATGAACATCGATCTACACTCTCATTTCTTTCCTGTGGAAGCGTTGCAGAACCCCGGCAAGTACGAGAGGCACGCGCCCAAGCTTGTGCTGGACAAGGGCAAGCTGTCGGTCACGTCGCAGATCGGATTTCGTTCCGGCCTTGGTGCCGGGGCGTACGATCCTGGGGCGCGGATCAAGGCGCTGGACGAGATGCGAATTGACATGCAGGCGATTTCGCCGTCGCCGATTTTGCTTTTTTACTGGGAGGAGCCGGCTGTGGCCGCCCACTTTTCGCGCAAGCAAAACGCGGCGATTCAAGCGGTCGTGCAAACGCATCCGGATCGCTTCGTCGGTTTCGGCAGCGTGCCGCTGCAAAGCGTGATTGATTCCATCGCCATCGCAGAAGAGGCGAAGAGCATGGGCTTGAAAGGGTTGGAGATCGGCAATGCCGTGGGCGACAAGCCTTTGGATGATCCGATCTTCGAGCCGTTTTTTGAAGCGGCGCAGAAGTTGGAATTGCTGTTGTTTGTTCATCCTCTCGAAGGCGGGCTGGATCGCGACGATCCGCTGGCGCCGATCCTCGGCAACGTTTTGCAATTTACTTTTCGCACCACCCTGATGATCGAGCGCATGATATTGAAAGGTATGTTCGAGAAATATCCGAACCTCCGCCTGTGCCTTTCTCATGGCGGCGGATTGGTTGCGTTCAACATCTGGCGTCTAGATCATTCGTACGGATTGCGTCCGGACTTGAGAAAGACCCTGCCGCAAAAACCTTCCGAGTATCTTAGGAAACTTTATTTTGACGCCATTGTTCATTCGCTTTCGGCGCTGCAGTATTTAGTTCAAGTCGTCGGCGCGGATCGGGTCGTCATCGGCACGGACTATCCGATGGGGATGGGTGATTTTGATACGGTGAACAAGGTAATGCAGCTCGATCTTGCCGATGGCGAACGGCAAAAAATCCTCGGTGGCAACGCGGCGCAAGCCTTGAATCTTTGACCCTAACGCGATAATGCATCCGGTCCTGTAATCAAGAGGAATGACTCCTTAATCGTTCGATAGCTCGTAAGGGGAGAGGTCGATATGCAATTGATTTCGATTGCCGTTCTGACGCTTTTTCTCGGCGCCTGCGCAACCGTCCAAAGTCGGAGCCCGGCGGTTTCGATCCTAGTCGACCTCGATCCCGCCAGCGCCGACCGCACCGTAATCGTGGAAAGTATCACAGCGGACAAAGACGGCAGGCTCTACTTACCTGATCGGGTCACGGGCAATATTCTTCGCGTCGATCCGAAAGTTCCGAAGCCCGTTGTGGTGGGGCGGATCGAAGCGCGTGAGATCACGGGAAAAAAGGTCAATGCCGACGGCGCAGGAATCGCTTTCAATCAGCAGGGCGATCTTTTTGTAGCCGTGGGCCCCTTCGGCGAAGTCGTGCGTGTCAGGGGATCTGATCTAAATCCAGCGAAGCCGGGGGTGGCGCAAACATTTGCGACAGGGACAGCCGGCGCTAACGGAATCGCGTTTGACCGCCAAGGAAACCTTTTCATCTCAGGCGGCGCCAGCGGAATCGTCTACCGAGTCGGCGCGAGTGGCGGTGCCGCCCAACCGGCGGTTCAAATAGAAAAGCACACGCGCACACTTCCCGACGGCAAGACACAGCAGGCGACCGTTGCCAACGGGTTGGCATTTGACGCGAAGGGCCTACTGCACATTGCCGATACTTCGCGGGGCGCGATTTGGACGGTGGTGATCGGCCCCGACGGCAAAGGCGGGAAGCCTTCTCTATTGGCGCAAAGTCCGTTGCTCGAAGGCGCCGATGGCCTTGACTTTGATCGCACCGGCAAGCTCTGGGTCGCGGCGAATGAGCGCAATGCCGTAGTCACCGTTACGCCGGACGGCCAGGTGCAGGAGATCGCCAAAAACGGCAGCAGCGGTCCGCTGGAATTTCCCGCCGCCATCGTCTTCATCGGCGATACCGCATATATCGCGAACTACGATACGCCGCGCCGTGACAACATGGATGCGAACGGCAAGTCCGCCTTGGACGGCATTGGCGCGTCGATCGCGCAGATCACTCCTTAGGAGCCGCAGTGGCACTGCTCTCCATCGAAAACGTTCGCAAGGAGTATCAAGTTCGAGGCAAAAAAGTTTTAGCTCTCGACTCGGTGGATCTGACGATCGCCGAGGGCGAATTCGTCACCGTTGTCGGCCCATCCGGTTGCGGCAAGTCGACATTGCTCAATTTGATCGTCGGCCTGATGCGATCGAGCATGGGGCGTATCGTATTTCGCGGCGCGCCCATCGAAGGTATCACTACAAAAATTGGCTACGTGACGCAGAAGGATAACCTGCTGCCTTGGCGCACCCTGATCGAAAACGTCGAGATCGCGTTGGAGATTAGGGCCATTGAGAAGAGCGCGCGGCGCACCCAAGCGCAGGACTTGATCGATCAAGTCGGCTTGAGCGGCTTCGAAGACCATTATCCGCATGAGTTGTCGGGTGGCATGCGCCAGCGCGCCAATATCATTCGCACGCTTATTTACGACCCCGAGCTGATCTTGATGGACGAGCCCTTCGGCCCTCTGGATGCGCAAACCAGAATCGTTTTGCAGGATCAGCTCTTGAAACTTTGGTACGCGTCGAAAAAGACGATCGTATTCATCACCCATGATCTCATCGAGGCGATCACGCTGGCGGACCGCGTCGTGCTGATGAGCGCGCGGCCCGGCCGGATCAAGTCCATCGAGGAGATCGCTATCCCGCGGCCGCGGGATGTATTCAAGATTCACGAAGACGCACAGTTTCGTTCGGCCTATGAAAGATTGTGGCAGCAGCTCCGTCCCGAAGTCACTTTAAGCGAATCGGCGAAAGGGGAATTGATATGAAACGATTCATGATTATTTTGGCCAGTGCCTTATTCTATCTGGAATTCTCGTCTTTGCCGTTGCAAGCGCAAGCTCCAAAAAAGGTTAAGATCACGATCCCGGTGATCGCACACTCGATGACCCCGGTGTTTCTGGCACAGAATAAGGGCTTCTTCGCGGATGAAAAATTGGAGGTGGACGTCACGTCGACAAACGGTGGCGGACCTGACATTCGCGCGCTGATCGCGGGCGATGTCGACTTCAGTTTTACCACCGGTGATAACGTTGTTCTTGCCCAGCAGGAAGGCAAGAAATTGATCATGGTGATGAGCGGCTTGAATAAATTGTTTATCAACTGGGCGATGCATAAAGATGTAGCAAAATCCAAAGGCGTTACCGAATCCATGCCGCTCGCCGACAAAATCAAAGCGCTCAAGGGGTTGACCATCGGCGTGACGAATCCCGGCGCGCTGACAGCGCACCTCGCGGCGTTCGTGATTCGCAAAGCAGGTTACAACCCCCAACAGGACGTCAACATTGTTCCGGTGGGTTCGGGGCCGACCTGGCTTGCCGCCCTGGAAAATCGCAAGGTCGATGTCGCCTTGACGGCGCCACCCGTGCCGGATACCGCAATCAGCCGCGGTTTCGCGATTCTGCTGATCAATAACGCCAAGGGTGAAGACCCGTCGATTCCCGAGTTCCTTATGGAAAATCTCATTGCGCGTCCCGAGACCGTTGCCAAGGATGGAGATACGATTCGCCGAATGGTGCGTGCCTTAACTAAGGCGAACCAATGGGCGCTGCAAAGCACGCCGGAACAGGTGGCCGAGGCACTTAAACCGTCGATGACCACGATTCAACCGGATCTTCTTCTGGCCGGAGTCCAGGCTGTTCGACCGGCGCTCAGTAAAGACGGGCGGACCAGTGAACGCAGCGTGCAGATCACGCAAGATATTCTCGAACAGGCGGGGATATTAAAAAAGCGCGTCGTGTTTTCCGAAATCGTCACCAACGACTTTCTGATGAAATGATCAGCCGCACGCGCCTGTTTCTCTATCGACTGATCTTTGGTTTACTCCTACTGAGTTTTTGGGAGCTAAGCTCCGGAAGATTGATCGATCCTTTCTGGGTATCGAGTCCGTCACTCGTTTTCGTGTATCTCTACGGCGTGATTGCCGATGGATCCATCTTTGGCCACCTGGCGATAACTCTCTACGAGACCTTCACCGGATTTTTCATCGGGGCTATTTTCGGCATCGGTGTCGGTTTCGCCCTCGGTCGTCGTGAAACACTCGCACAAATTCTCGATCCCTACGTCGTCGCGTTCAACGGGATACCGCGCATCGCTCTGGCGCCGTTGTTTATCATCTGGTTCGGTATCGGGCCGACTTCAAAGGTCATTCTGGTTGTGAGCGTGGTGTTCTTTCTGACGTTCTTCAATACTTATGCCGGCGTGAAAGGCGTCGACGAGGAGCTCAAAAATATTCTACGTATCATGGGCGCGACAGAACGGCAGATCCTGATGAAAATCACGCTGCCGGCAATCGTGCCGTGGATTACTACGGGGCTGAAGATCAGTCTGCCTTACGCGATCGTGGCCGCGGTCGTTGGGGAGTTCATCGCCGCCAGCAAAGGTTTGGGATATTTGATCAATTACAATACGTCGCTGTTTTCGACTACCGGCGCGCTCGGCGGGATTCTCGTTCTCGCGATGGTGGTTGTCATCTGTAACGAAGTGATCAATCGCGCGGAGTCGTATCTCCTCCGCTGGCGTCCTCGCGAGGAACGCAAGAGTGAAGGTGAGTTGTATTGAAGGTGTACATTGGTTGTTTCCCGGCTTGGCTATGCCGGGCAATCGTGCAACGTTGTTCCAAATGTAAGCTGCCCATCCTGCCGTCCCGTTCAACGCCTTGTACAACAAGTGTTGCAGTTGATCTGTGAATTTAGGGCAACCAGGTCGTTTTGAATTGAATCAGGCATGAAAGAGCCTGGATTACGCCGGAATGACAGGAACAACCGTTGACTTCTAGTCGACCAATTCAGAACCCCTCGGCTTAGAGCCGAAGGTCGTTTACTCCGAAACGGACAGTTAAGCGGGATTAAGGATTTTCATCGTGGTATACTAACGTCCACGAATCCGGTGGCGACACATTGGAGGGATAATGTTCAATCCTTCACTAAAAATTGTTTTTTTGATGCTGGTCGGCTGCATCCTATGGGGTTGCGCTCCGGTTAAAGAAGCCGGTCGAACGATCGGCCACACGACTCGTGATGTGACCAAAGAAATCGGTCATGGTGCTCGGGACGTTACGAGAGAGATCGGTCACGGTACACGAGATGTTGTGAGAGGGATCGGCGAGGGGACTCGTGATGCGGCGAAAGCTGTCAGCGAGGAAACAAAAAAGGCCGTGAAACCGACGAATGATCCGTCAGAGTATTAAAAAGGTAAATCGGATCTGACAACGGTGAATTTATCATTTTATCGCTCCTGACCTATCCTTCCAGCAACTCCAAAGCATAGATCGCCAGCCCTTCGGCGACCGAAGTAAACTCCTGGCCGACCCGTATCGGGACTTTGGCGCCGAATTTATCCTCAAAAATTCTTCTGATCGCCGGGACAAAGGATGAGCCGCCGGTCATGAACACCGCGTCGACGTTTTTCGCCGTGACCTGACAGTGCGCAAGTAGGCGATCGACGCAGTCGCTGATTTGTCGCAGCTCTCGATCGATCCAACCCTCGAACTCCTCACGGCGCACGCTGTCGTTGATCGCAATCGCGGCTTCGCGAAAACGGAATTCGCTGACTGTACTGTCCGAGAGCCGGCATTTGGTTTTTTCGACGGCTTGATAAAGTCGATAGCCAAGATCGTTGTCGACCAGTTCGATCAGGGCGGCGATTTTTTTTGGCTCCAGGGCTTGAAAGAGGATTTGGCGCAGCAGATCCAGGTTCTTCCGGGTCTTTAAAAAAGATAAGTAATGCCAGCGTTCCAGGTGCTCATAGAGCCAGTTCGGTACTGGCAAGATATTCCCAAACTGAGATTTGTATTCTGACCCCAAGCCGAGCATCGGCGCGACGAGGCGGCGCACCAGCTTGCTATCGAAGGCGTCACCGGCAATGCCGACGCCGTCGGTGCCGAGGACTTGGTTTGCTCTTTCTCTTGCACTCAATGCACCGGGTTTCAATTGCACCAGCGAGAAATCACTGGTGCCGCCGCCAAAATCGGCAATGAGCACCAACTCCTCGTGGTCAAGCTGACGCTGATACTTATAAGCTGCGGCCACAGGCTCGGGTAAAAATTGCACGTCGGTGAAACCGGCATTGGCAAAGGCGTTGCGCAGTCGAGCGACAGCGAACTCGTCGTCGCCGTCGTCTTGAGTGCCGCTGAAATGCACTGGGCGGCCGGCGACGAGCGTGGTTCCTAAATCGCCGAACTGCGCTTCAGCGGACTTTCGTAGATAGCGCAAGAATATGCCGATCAGCTCTTCGAGCGAGTAGGTTTCGCCGAAAATTTGTGTCTGGGTAAAGAGGCGGCTAGCGAGATACGACTTGGTCGATTGGATGAGTCGACCCGGTGTTTTGGCATTGAGGTAACTCTGGATCGCGTCCGGTCCGGCGACCACACGGTACTTGCGCGATGCGGGAGCTTCGTCCTCATCGAAATAAATCAC
Organism: uncultured delta proteobacterium; assembly: GCA_963755715.1. Taxonomy (GTDB): domain Bacteria; phylum Desulfobacterota; class Binatia; order UBA9968; family UBA9968; genus DP-20. Next base: position 64,674 of record CAVWLW010000057.1, on the reverse strand, counting down.
CGAGCGAAACGTCGCGTCGCCGCTGAACTGTGCCAGCCGAACAGTTCCGTCCGGTGCAGCGTGGGCGAGGGCGCTATTGGTCGTGCCGAAGTCTAGTCCGAAGGCTTTGGGCAAGTCGATCTCCGTCGTCAAGTTCAATGATCCGGGATTTGTTCGCGGCTGGTGGCGCGACACGCTGTCGTGCCTCATTCTATCATTGCCCGAGGCAATTCTTAAGGTAAAGACAGACTTGGCTCGACGAGGTCGTTATTTTTTTCGCGCCAGATCTTTGGCCGCTGCGGCAGCGAGTGAAAAATCGAAAATCGATTCGGGTTTCAGCTCCGCGCTCACGCCTGCAGTCGCGGCAAGCATCGCGATGTAGGCTTTGCTTTGCTCGTCGGTGGGAATACCGTTGCGCGAGAAGGTGTCCTTCACGGAATCATAGGCTCTTACGCCTTGGCTGGGGTTGAGTGCCATCCATTTGCTGATGATCTCGCTATTCTCTTCGCGTTCAGACAGTGTGTATTCGAGCCCTTCGATGCTGGCTTTCAGGACGTCCAGCACTTCGCTGCGTTTCGTTTTGATTTTTTCCTCAGTGGTAGCGAGACCCGCTTGGGGAATCTGCAAGATCGTTCCCATATGCAACAGCCGCTTCAAACCCATCTCTTCGCCTTTCAAATCGAGGGGAGCGGAAATGATCGCCGCGTCGGCGATTCCTTTATGCATCGCGATCAGCCGATCGGTCGAGCTTATGACCGAGACGATCGTTGTCTTGGGACCAAGACGGTAGCGGTCGATCAAAAACTGAATCTCGTAGGAAGTGAGATTGCCAAAGCCGCTGGCGGCGATCTTCTTGCCGGCCAAGTCGTTGACCGTGGCGATATCCGGGCGGGCGAGGAGCATGTGTTGCAACTTCACCGACGCGAAAAAAATCACTTTGGCGGGCGCGCCACGAGCGGCCGCGGTAGCGATCGTACTGGGAATAGTCGTGTAGTCCACTGAACGGTTGAGCAAAGCAGGAGCGGTCAGACTCGCGTTCATCTGAATCATTTCCACGTCGAAGCCGCGCTTGGCGAAAAAGCCCTTTTTAACGGCTATGTAAATCGGCAGATAGCTCAGCGACGGTGACGCTGTGGCGATTCTGATTTTAGTTTTGCTTTGGGTTTGCGCCCAAACGGCCGGCGGGACGCCGAATACTGCGATAATTAGAATCATTCGAAAGAGCGCTTGCAAGCGGTGCTTCATGGATCGGTGCTGCGGCCTCGTCGTCTTTGCCTTTGGCGCTATTGCAAACCGTGGTTGCTCTCACGGCGCGCGGCGAAACGGAGGGTAGTGTAAAGTCCAGTGCACTGTCAACTTGGATTGTTATCCTCATTGTAGGCGCCGCGGGAGCGTAAACTCCGTTCTTCGCTTGGTTGGCGAGAGCGGACGGGCGTGATTTATCGCCGTTCTAGGCTTTGAAGTGACACTCAGCCCTTACTCTAGGCGTTTATTGCACGTTGATGCCAACTTTTTGCCATTTATTCACCGGCAATTAGCTCCCGCTGTTCGATAATCCATTCATTATTCAATCGTTACGCTTCACGAGGCGATGGCACGGGGCTTGAATTGAATCGGCTGGCTGGATTCAATTTGCGGCGCGTCGATAGCTGGCCGTGAACCGCGGCCAAGTGACGATAATTCCATGAAGGTGACTCGATTGGCGAAAAAGGTATTGAAGCAAACTTGTTCAGAAGCATGAACGCCCCATAACCAACTGACTTTTCCATGCAAAGCCACTTTCATTCAAGCCTTCGCGCGCGCTTGATCCAGTTGGTTCTTCTTGCCGTGCTTCCGGCCCTCGGTGTCATCGTTTATAGCGCCGGTGAACAACGCATCACAGACAGTCAAGAGGCGCGGCGCGACGCGCTCAAGCTGGTGCGAATCGTTTCCACCAGCCAGCAGCGGCTCATCGACAGCACTCAACATCTGCTTGTCGCGTTATCTCTGCTTCCCGAGGTACGCGCACATAACAGTTCGACGTGCAGCGATCTTTTTAGCAGTCTGCTCGCCGAATATCCGATGTATGCCAACCTAGGCGCCGCGAATGTTCACGGTGAGCAGTTTTGCGGCGCTCGTCTTGCCAAGATGCCCGTCAATATTTCTGACCGAAGCTATTTCCGCCAGGCGCTGCAGCGGCGCAATTTCGCCATCGGCGAGTATCAAATCGGCCGCGCGACCGACCGGGCGACCTTAAACCTGGCCTATCCGATCCGTGCTACCGAGGGACGCGTCACTGGCGTCGTTTTTGCCGCGCTGGATTTAGCGTGGTTCCAACAGACCGTTGGCGCGCTCAATTTACCGAGCTATGCTTCGCTCGCCGTCTACGATCGCCGAGGCACCATCCTCGCGCGCTATCCGGACGCCGACCGTCTGGTGGGTAAACCTGTCCCAGAAGGCGAGCTTGCTCAAATCGTTTCAGCGCGCTCCGAGGGGGTGGTTGAGGCAGCCGGCCCCGACGGCCAAAGGCGCATCTACGGATTTACCAGCATCGGGGATGGCTCTCGCGAAGGACAAATTTTTTTCCATATCGGTGTTCCGATCGGAGTCGCATTGGCCAACGCCGATGGTTTACTCTGGCGCAATTTGGCGGCTCTGTTCCTGGTAGGCTTGTTGGCGCTCCTGGCTGCCTGGTACGGCGGCGACGCGTTCGTTCTCGGTCCATTGAGAAGATTGCTCACTGTAACGGAGCGCTTGCGCACCGGTGATCTCGGCGCGCGCACGGGACTGCCGCACCGAAACGACGAAATCGGCCGTCTCGCCACTTCCTTCGACGAGATGGCAAAGTCTCTCCAAGGGCGTCGATCCGAAGCCGTTGCCGCCGAAAAACGTTTGGAGCGAAACCTGCAGCGTCTCAATGCTCTGCACGATATCGACATGGCGATCACTTCGACGCTGGATTTGCACGCCGTGTTGAAAATTCTCATGGAAAAGGTCGATCTCGTGCTGCCCGGCGCTGTGGCCACGATTCGGCTGATCAGCAAGGAGAGCGGCAAGCTGGAGGCCGTGGCTTGTCGAAACCTCGACGAAACCGAATGGCGCGCCGCCAATTCGGGGTCGCTTCATGAATTCGCCAAGATTGTTTTGGAAAACAAGATTCCCTTAACCGTGGCCAACGTGCAAACCGATCCGCGCAACGATAAACGCCAGTTCGCAAAGCACTTCGGTCTGGTCTCCTACCTCGGTATTCCGCTCGTCGCTAAGGATCAATTGCTTGGACTCATCGCCTTTTACACGAAAGAGGAACACGCCTTCAACGACGACGAGATCGAATTTTTGAGCACCTTGGCGGGTCAGTCCGCGATCGCGATCCAAAACGCAAAACTCTACGAGGAGACTCGGCGCAGCGAGGTTGAAATATCGGCTTTGCATACGCTTACCGTGGCAGCCACACAATCGTTGGACCTAGACGTGGTGCTCCATCAGACGATCCAAAAGATCACGCAGCTGTTCCATTTCGACCTTACCCGCGTGTTTCTTTTCAATGCGGAGATGACCGAGCTAGGGGTAAAAGCCGCTTTCGAGGCTCGGCCGGAATTCTGGCGTGAAGCCAGTTACTTTCGGCGCGGAGAATCTCTCGTCGGACAGGTCGCCGAGACCGGCCAGGCATTTGTCTCTGCCGACATTGCTCTCGATCCGCGCTATTGGGCAATGAGCGGAAATCACGGCGCGAGTCAGGCGGGCGCTCATTTCCTGGCGATGTTTCCGATCAAGACGAAGCTGAGAACCTGGGGAGTGCTGGTATGCGCTGGAACGTTGCCTCGCCTGCTCAAGGCCAACGAAATTAATTTGCTCGAGTCTATGAATAACCAGATTGGCATCGCCGTGGAGAACAGCACCTTGTATCAGCAGACGGCCGCCAAGGCCAAGGAGCTCGCCACGCTTTATTCGGTCGCCGGCATCGCCAGCGAGTCCTTGGATATCAACGTCGTTTTGAAAAAGACAATGGAAAAGCTATTGGCGATTTTTAATTTCGATGCGGCGCGAATCTATCTCTGTAATGAAGATAGCGGCGATCTGCACCTGGTCACGCACTACGGCATTCCCCCGGGTGTGCCGCTGGTCGCGGTTTATAAAGCTGGAGAGGGTCACTTAGGCCGGGCTATCGAAACCGGCGAGGCGATGTATGTCGATGATATGGCCACCGACACGCTCTATAACAAGCTGGCTCATAACAAGAATATGTTGAAGGCAGGATTTCACAGCTCATTTCTTATTCCCCTTCGAGTCCGGGGAGAGGGATTGGGCGTGATGAATTTTCTCGGCAAGGAGCGCTATCATTTTTCTGAAGCCGACATTCAACTGATCAACGCCATCGCCTATCATCTGGGCGTGGCGGTGGGGAACGCGCGGCTCTTTTCCCAAGTGAACAAGAAAACCATTGAGCTCGAAACCGCGAGCAGGGGAAAAGATGAGTTTCTGGGGGTCATCTCCCATGAATTGAGAACGCCGCTGAACGTCATCAAGGGATATACAGAAATCATGATGCAAGGCGTACTCGGCGAAATTACTCCGGAGCAAAAAAAGGCCGTTGAAACGATCAGCAATCAGTCGATGGAGCTGTTCAACATGATCAACGGCGTGTTGCAAGTGACCCGGATCGAGGCCGACGCCGTTCGCGCGGCTTCCTGGGAAGTGAATCTCGCGGAGCTCCTGGACGAACTACGATCCAACTACGGTATTCCGCTCGGCCGAGATTTGACCGTTAGCTGGGACTACCCGGCGGACCTGCCGATCCTTTGGACGGATGATGAAAAATTGAAGGCAGTGATTCAGAATCTGATAAACAACGCGATCAAGTTCACCGAGAAAGGAAAAGTCACTGTTGCCGTGCGCCACTTGGCGCAGACGCGCGCGATAGAATTCAAAATCAGCGATACCGGCATCGGGATTCCGAAAGAAAAGGTTGAAACTGTTTTCGACATGTTTCAACAGGTGGACAGCTCGGCGACGAGGAAGTTCGGCGGCGTCGGATTGGGACTTTATATCGTCAGAAAGTTTACCGAGCTGCTTGGTGGAACCGTCGCCGTGGAAAGTGAGTTTGAACGGGGTTCGACGTTTACGGTCACGCTGCCGATCCAAGCCGCCGCGCCCGGCCAACCGAAACGTAAAAGGGAACCGCTGCGCGACGGCGCGCCGGACTTTTGAACGCGTCCCCATACGACGTAAGAACGATTGTTTCTTCGTAAGCCACTGGTTGAATGCACTCGAACGGTACGGGCGCAGGCCAAATCCGTTTTGCTTTCGCGGGTTATTTTGCTGCGCCGATATCCGACCTGGGGTGCAAGTAATTTGATTTGGGCGCTCTTTAACTCTCCTCTAACTCCTGTTTAAATTCCCGTCAGGATTTAGGCTCTTAGAAACCGAGGCTTTTACCATGGACGGACCGATGTCTGGTGATATTTTCCCCGCCCGCGAGGCGATCGATTTGATTGATCAGATCGATCTTGGTTTGCCTCTCGAAATCCCACCGCTGCCGCCGGAAGCCGAGCCGAAGAATGTGCCGACGGAAGAGCATCGCTGGCTTTTGGCAGAAATCGCCCGTCTCAAGAAAGAAAAAAACGCTTACATTCTGGCGCACAACTATGCGCCGTCGGACATCCAGGACGTCTCCGACGCGGTCGGCGATTCGCTCTATTTAGCGCAGAAGGGCGCCGAGTCGGACGCGGAAATCTTGCTCGAAGCTTCCGTCCTGTTCATGAATCAAATTCTCGCGATTATGAAAAAGCCGCACCAGCGCGTGCTCGCGCCCGATCTCGGCGCGCTCTGTTCCCTCGCCGCCCACGCCGACGTCGACAAGATCCGCCGCTGGAAGCAGGAGCATCGCGACGGTATCGTGATCAGTTACGTGAACACGTATTTAGACGTGAAGGCGGAGAGCGATTACTGCTGCGCATCGGCCAATGCCGCTCAGGTCATTCTCCACGTGTTGAGACACTCGGAGACGAGCCAGCCGATCCTTTTTCTGCCGGATGTTTATTTAGGATTCTATGCGGCGAAATTATTAGAGCAGCAAAACCAACCGCTGGACCGGCTGTGGCTGATGATGGGCGCCTGCCACGTGCACGATCGGATTCGTCCCTATCATGTCGAGCAGCAACGGCGCGTCTATCCCGATGCGGCGGTGGTGGTCCATCCCGAGTGCGGTTGCACCAGTGCTTGCATGCGCCAGATGGCGCAAGAGAAAACGCCTGTGGAGATGATGCAGTTTCGTTCGACCCAAGGGATGGTGCAATTCGTGCGCGACACGCCGCAAAAAGTCGTCATCATGGCGACCGAGGTCGGGAATATTTATCCACTTTCAAAAGCGGCGCCGGACAAGACTATCGTACCGGCGAGCCGTGAGGCGGTCTGCGCCTTCATGAAGCAGAATACCTTGCGCAAAGTCTATCAATCCTTGCGCGACGGCGTCCACGAGATTACCGTGGCCCCGGAGCTGGCTGCGCGCGCTCGGGTGCCCATCGAGCGCATGTTAAAAATTCGCTGAATCCCCACGGGCGCGTAATTTCGGCGCGGCTAATCGGAGGCATTCTATGAGCGAGACATCGATCGAAATCGTCAATCCGGTAGGAGTCGGCGAGAGCAAGCAAACCGGTCTGGCTCGGCGCAAGCACGATTCTCTGCACGGATTGCGTGTCGGTCTGCTCGACAACAACAAGCCCAATGCCGACAAGTTTCTGCAATTTGTCGGTGACCTGCTCAAGCGGCGCGCCGGCGACATCGAGCTCGTGGCGCTGTGCAAAATGAGCCGGACCGAGGCGGACTGTTTGCCCGAGCTGATTGCGCGTTGTGATGTCGTGATCAACGCCTTTGCCGATTGAGGCTCGTGCACGTCGTGGAGTGTCCACGACTCCGTCAAACTCGAAAGCGCGGCGATTCCGACCGCCACGGTGGTCACCGACGAGTTCTTTTCCCTGGCTCAGAGCGAGTCGCAAAATCGCGGCATGGCCGATTTGCCTTTGGTGAAGGTGCCGCACCCGGTGGGATCGATTGCTCTCGACCGATTGCGCTCGTTGGCGGAGTCGACGGTTGACGCGATTGCGGAGCAGTTGCTGCGCAATAGTAAATTTGCTGCCGGCGCGACGGCGATAAACAGGACGAACGGCGATGATTCCGATTCACTCATTATGGTTTCAAGCGAGCCCGCTGAATTATTCAACGAGATGATCGAGCGCGGCTGGAGCGACGGCCTGCCGGTTCTGCCGCCGACGGGGGCGGCGGTTGAAATAATGGTCGCGGCGAGCGGATTGGATAAGCATTTTTCCCTCGGCGCGATGCCACCATTAAACGGCAGGGCGGTGATCGAAAAGCTTGCTGCTAACGCGGTGATGGCCGGCTGTTTGCCGGAATATTTTCCGCTGGTTGTCGCCGCGACAAAAGGCGTGCTGCTGCCGGGATTCAATCTCGACGGCGTGCAAACCACCACCGGCAATGTCGCACCGATGATTATCGTCAATGGGCCGTGCCGGCACCGCTTGAAAATCAATTCGGGGGCGAATGTGCTCGGCCAGGGATGGCGCGCCAATGCGACCATCGGCAGGGCGCTGCGATTGATTATGGCCAATATCGGCGGGGCGACTCCCGGGCAATTCGACAAGTCGACGGTCGGGCAGCCGGCCAAGTACACCTTTTGCTTCGGTGAGAACGAAGAGGCGAGTCCGTGGGAGCCGCTGCATGTCGAACGCAGCGTCGGTAAGGGCGTGGACACAGTCAGCGTCACGGGTTGCAGCGGCGTGTATAGCGCCGTCGATATGGCGAGCCAGACGGCCAAAGGACTGCTCAAGACCTTCGCGCTGACGATGACCGGCGGTTTGGCGAGCGGCGTGACCACGACGGAGGTTCTATTCGTAATTTGCCCGGAGCACGCGGCGATCTTCGCTGCCGGCGGATACTCGAAAGATGCCATTCGCCAGGAATTGTTCGCTATGGCGCGACTGCCTCATGAAAAGATTTCAGATGAAAATCTCGAACTGTTGTCCAAGCGGCGGCCGCGCTGGTTTCAAAAAAATGGCGCAGCTCGTGAAATTGGCGCCGTGGACCGACCGGAGGATATTTGGCTCGTCGTCGCCGGTGGGGCGGGCGCCAAATCGGCGTATCTGCCGGGACGCACCGGAACACATATGCAGACTGTGGCGGTGATGCAGGAACGGTTGGAATGACCGAGTATTGGAATGGTGGAATAACCGGTGTTTCAATGAATCGAGGCAAATCATTCCTGGGTTTGTCTGGTTGGCTGGGTTCGCTCTGATGGCGCAAAACGCATTTGGGCTCGGGCTCGCGAAGGATTAAGTAGTGCCGCTCAATATCGGCGGCAAATCGGCGCGTTTCGAAGCGTTGCTCGGCAACAAAGTGCCGGCGGCGATATTGGATCCGCCGTACACAACGATGGCAGCCAAGGAAGGTTACAAACTGCTCGTGGATCTGGCGCCGATGGACGTGCCCTATCTGCGCAATATCGTCGCGGTTTCGGAGAATTCTTTGCGCGAAGATTCGCGCACCGTGTCGGGATTCGTCGCGGCGCTGGCTGAAGGGATGCAGTTTAATCGCAACAAGTCGAAGATCTTGGCCAAGTACTTGCGCATGCCATTGGAGAAAAACCGCGCGATGATTGAGGAAGGTTACGAAACCTATCGCGAGCTGATGCTCAAGAAGCCATACGCCGATCCGAGCGCGATGAAAATTCTAACAGCGATGATTGCCGAAGCGAATCCCAAGGCAAGGAACATCGACCTGGCATCACTGGTCGATTCGTCTTTCGTCGAGCAGCTGGAAAGAGAAGGGGTTTTTGATCGATGAGTCTCTGGCAACGGACGGATCTAATGCCAGAACGACTTATTGCGGATCTTCTTGCAGGCGTCCGATCACTCGGCGCCAAATTCTTGCGTCAGCGATAGGTTGCCCTTGTTTTGACTCGGTGTGCGCGAGTTTGCGGTTCTTTTGATGAAGTTCCTTACTCAGAGTCGAGCACTCGGTGGATAAACGCTTGATGAGATTGCCCATTTCCGCCTCTTTGGCGGCAGTTGCTTGAACTAGAGCGTCTTTTTCTTTGAGTTGCGCCTCGTGATTTCTTAATTCGGCTTGGGTGTCCCGCAGGCTCTGCTCCAACGCCAAGATCTTAGCGCGAAAATCGACTTCGATATTTTTGATCGCGTTGTTTTTACTTTGAATCGTTTCATCCCGTTTGGCGAGCTGTAGCCTCAATTCGGCGACTTCCTGGCTATGGGGTGCGAGATCGCCTTGAGTGTGCGACTGGGTCTGCTCGGCCCGCGACTCGGCTTCACGGAGCTGGCTGGCAAGTTTCGCATTCTCGTCGCGCAATAACGCCAGTCTGTTTTCTTCGTTTCGGTGAAACTTGGTCTGTTGTAACTGATTCTCCAAACTTGCGATTTTGGTTTTTGATTCATGTTCGAGACGGAGCAGGGCAAGTTGCTGTTCGCGCAGTTGAGCGCTCTGCTGATCCAAATGACTGCGCAAGTTGATCATCTCGCTGCGCCGGTTTTCTTCGATTAGGTGCGTCGTTTCGTTTTGGCTTATCGCCGTGCTGCACGCCCGATCGGCGAGCGAAGTAAGTTTATTAATGTAGGCGAGAAGTTGGTCGGCCTGAATTTCTATGTCGACGATGGAATTGGCCTCGGCGAGAGAAAACGACGGAGTAGCCGGAAACGCTATCAGATCTCCTTTATTCTCTTGGTTCTTATTTGATGGGGGTAGCGGTCGTATGGATCCCTGGTCTTGCATTGCGCCAAAGTTCTCCTGTGGTCTCGAGGCAAGCTTTTGCTCACTGCGAAACTGAGCAATTCTCATTCCATCAGCTTTGGCATTAAATAGTTCTTCTAAATGCTTAAAAAATCAGGGTTGAGCGTAGTCGTCTTTTTGGTCGTGGCCACGTCTCTTTTGTTTGCTCGGCCAATAATGTTCACTTTTTCACGATAGAGGAAGCTGCGCGTTAGCGAGACTATACCTCAAGGGGTGCCAGATCGGCATTTTTGCAATATACGGGCATATAAGTTTCTCTCCCGCGGGCTGCGCCAAACCCGAAATCGGCCGTACTGTCGTATAAAAACTTGTGATCGATGCTTTGTTAACGCACAGCTCTTTACCGATCTCGAGGGATCGTGTTAGGTTGCGTTTCTATATCAAATTTCCGAGGAGTCGGTAATGCGGATTATTGAGAAAGCCTTTAGCACCAAAGATCATGGAGTGGCGGGATTTCTGTCCTACCCGGAGCGGTCTGAGCCCGGTCCGGCATTATTCTTAATTCATCCAAAAGGAGGGCTTGGCGAATATATCAAAACCGAAACGCGAAAGTTCGCCAAGCTTGGCTATACCACTTTCGCGATCAATGTCTTCGAGCAACTGGGTTATCCAGAGCCAACCCATATTGTCACGGGTTCGCAGATTCAAGCGAAAACGCCGGATCCTGAATTTACCCGTGTGCTGACGGAAGGCTGGCGTTTTCTGCTCAAGCAAGCAACGGTCAACAAAGATCGAGTGGCGGTCTGTGGTTACTGCATGGGCGGCCGCATCGCGATCCATTTCGTCGCGGCGACTCCCGACGTGCGCGCTTTCGTCGGCTATTATCCGACGGTGCGCGCCGAGCCCGACTCGCCGCTCCGGCCGGTGCACCCAACGGTCAGCGCACGGAAGATTCGCTGTCCATCGATTAATCTTTATGGCGCTGATGATGTCACTACGGTGCTGCCGGTGCAGGAGCAAATGTGGCAGGCATTTAAAGAGAACGGCCAGCCGTTGGAGTGGCACTTTTTTCCATTCGGCGGCCACGGCTACGTCGACCCCGGAGCGCCCGGGTATAACGCTCACACCGCCGACCTTTCGTGGCCGTTGGTGACTGATTTCTTAGAGCGCCACCTGAAGTGGAACTCGCCCGAGGTCGGGAATCCGAACCTGCCCGCATAATAGATCTACGCTGCAAAGACAAAATCGCCACCCGCGGCTAAAGCCGCGGGTGGCGATTTTGTTTATGCACAGTCGAGAATTCGCTTAATCGCTGCCGCGCAGTGTGCTCTTGAAGCCGTCGATGGTGAGCTTGCCGGTCACGATGCGCTCAAAGTCCGAGCTGCTCACGTAGTGATTCAACTCAGGCATTTCGACATCCCAGTGAAAGATCTCGCCGATAGACGGCAGCTCCGCAGGAAGTGCGCTATCCTTATGCGAAATAGAAACATCTTTGCCGCGGTAAACACCGCGCACGTCAGCATGATTTTTTCGGCACCAATCGAGAACTTCGGCAAAGGTCATGGGCGCGCGACTTTCGCTTCGACGGGATTGAGGAGATGCTCTTTGAGGCCGGTGTGAACGCCGTAGATGACTTTGCCGATTTTCGGTCGTGGCTTGGGTTCGGTGCTGACCTGATAGAGGATCAAACGTTCCTTGCCCGTATTGTTGAGCTGATAAAAGAAGCCTGCGGGAACATGTACCGCTTGGTGCTGCTTTAAAACGAACTCTTCATCCGGTTTCAGGCCCTTCATGGTGCATTCGCCCTGGACTACGAAAAAGGTGTGATCGGAGCCGGGATGGCAATGCAGCTCATCGTTGACTCCCGGTTCGTAGCTGTTGAGTGCAATGTGAACGCGGTCGGTCTGAGTTGGGCGCGCGTAGTTGCGCCCGGTTGGCCGGCCCCATTGCGCCTGTTTTTCCACGTCCACCACCGTAATCTTGTCTATCTTAGCCATCTTTTCCCTCCTGTAAGTTGATTCTAGATTTCAATGTCTAACGGACTTTACCGGAAGTTGGGACCTCAAGACAAGTGCTTGTCGAATGTGCGCGAAACCGTCCAATCCCCCATCCAGACAGTTTTTTACGTCGTCTTCGATCCGGCAAATTACCTGTATTTCAAGGCGCTTTACCGTGGTTTATGGCTTTTTACTTCAAGATGTTCTGCTAAGTGGTGGCGTAGAATTTTCTAGAATGGCCTAACTGCCTAGACAGTCAATGGAAAGTGTACGATTGCGGGCGATTTGATGGAGCTTAGCCGGTTGACGTCTAAGGATTGGATGATACAAAGAACCGCACTACAGGGAGGGAAATCATGGCTGCAAAGATCGACTGTATGACGTGCCGGAAACGGCCGAGAAAGAAACAAACCAGCAAATAATCGGATGGTCTCCGAGTTGCCAAGATCTTGAAAAGATCTTTAAATTTGCGCTTCGCAAAAACCCACACTAAAAAGGCCTGCGATACTAAAACGCAGGCCTTTTTGTTTATCCGAGTCGGCTACCGAAATCAGAAGAAAGCCAAGGTTCGCATCTCGATGCTTTCCCGCGGTGGGGCATCGGGCGGACTGGTTGGATCGTCGAAGGCCGTATGAGCCGTCCACCGGGCGCGGCCGTCTTTTATCGAGTCGAAGGTTTTGAACACCACTGCTTCGTGACGCTGCATATTGGGAAAGTAATACCAACGGTGTTCCGGGTTATAAGCGCAATGATACACCTCACCGACCCGGTCCGGGTAAACGCGCGAGCTGGGAAATAGCTCCTTCATGCCGATGCTTCTCGCGTCGGCAATGGCCAGAGGTTCTCTTTGCACTGGATGGCGAATGGGACGCCACACCTGGACGACAGCAAAGCGGCGCTTGAGCAATTCCTCGGCTTCGCCCGGCAATAGGTCGCGCACGCGTTGAGGTCCCGACCATTCGGTGTAATCATTATGCGCATTGCGCACCGGACCGCTGATCTGTTTCGCTTCGCGGGTTGCGCTGTCGGCCGAGCGGAGCGTGTGGTCAAACACCAGAACTCTTTTCGCGCCGGCAGTTTGCTTTACCAGCTGCTCGATCTCCGGATAGTAAACCGAACGGATTTCACTCTCTTCGTAAAAATCTTTTACCCTGGTGTCATGGCGAACAAGGATAAATCCCTCTCTTTCAAGTGAGAGATTGTTGGCGATTGCCCGGCCATTGTAGATCGGCATCTTGTATTCTTGATACTTCCCTGTGCGCTTTTTGTCGGCTTCGAAAGTGTTGATGCCGCCGTAGCTGGCGGGCTTCTCACCGGTATCGACCGAATAATTGACGAAGGCTTCGAAGGCGGGCAGGGATTCTTCGACTCTTTCGGGTCGTGACATAAAATTCTCCGTAACGTTGTGGGTGCTCCGATCAGACCCTAGTTTCTCGGCAGCATTTCACATGGAGTCTGCCGCGGTCCGAGACTCTCGTAGTATTTGTTTTCCTCCGGAATGTAACGGCCTTGATTGAAATCGCCGCCTTTTTGACTGCGAATGATGACGGCCACGGTGCGTTCGCCGACGGTTAGCTCGGTATGAATTTCATACGGCTTGACCAAGTCGATTTCGCCAGGACTAACGAGCACGTTGCTGCTCTCGCGGATCTCTGCATAGTCGGGTTTCGAGCGATCGTCGAGGCGATCATAACGCACGACTCGCTCCCGGCCGTCGAGCACGCCGTAGAGCGTGTAGATATGCGCGTGATCATGAATGCGCGCGCGCTGGCCGTGCCGGGCCTCGCCTTTGGTGAGGCCGTTGATCGCAAAGCCGTAATCGGGATCTTCGTAGAAAAGTAAATTTTCCGCGCGGCCGTTCGCCGGCACGCAGTCCGGCCATTGCTTCGCTGCCGCGATGACTTGCGGATCGGCGAGCAATTCCGCCAGAATCGGCCGCAGCGCATTCCAGCGCTTGTCGAGATCGGGTTCCTTGGCAAAAAGCGCCCGCGTCTTGCGGATAAAGCGATCCATTGCGTTCTCGCTCTGGGTTTGCGGCTGCGACTGGCTCTCGGTCTGTGTTTCCATTTTTCCTCCTTATGGATGCGGTTGTTGTGGAATCGTTTTGGCCGCAGGGGATTTGTTTTCGTTTGCCGAATCGGTTGCGCCGTAGAAGCGCGCGCAGTTGTCCCAGAGAATTTTGCGCTTGTCTTCGTCGGGCAACGTAAGCTTGAGAAAGCTCTCTACGGCATGCGGATATTTGGAATCGCCGTGCGGATAATCGGTGGAGAAGACCAGATGGTCGCAACCGATTTCTTCTATGGTATGGCGCGCGGGCGCCTCGTCGGGCTCCACGGAGATGAAGCACTGGCGCTTGAAATATTCGCTCGGCGGCATTTTTAAGTCCGGCATGAAAATGTCGCCCTCGCGCTCGTAGCCTTCGTCCAGACGCCAAAGCAGCCAAGGCAGCCACGAACAGTTTGCTTCGAGGAACGCGACTTTCATTTTCGGATGGCGTTCGAGAATGCCGCCGCCGACGAAGCTGCCGAGGCCGAGCATCTGCTCGAACGGTTGCGCGTAAACCCGGCGCAGGCCGAAGTTCGGCTCGAAATTTTCCGCGCATTGGCGCGAGCGCGACGCGGACGCCTCGTGGAAACCGAGCGGTAGATTAAGTTCTTCGAGCAGGTTCCACAGCGGCTCGTAGTAAGGATCGTACCAGTTCTTGCCGTTGACGATATTCGAGCGCAGAAACACCGAGCGAAAACCGTATTCTTCTGCGACTCGGCGGGTCTCGCTGCACGGCGTCGTCGATATCGTAGACGGAAATCATGCCGGCGCCGAGCAGGCGATTCGGGTCGGCTTGGCAAAAATCGTGCAGCCAATCGTTGTAGGCGCGCGCCATCGCCGCGGCAAAACGCGGGTCTTGGTCGGGGAACGTGAGGATGCCGAGGCCACGGGTGGGAAACAGCACGGCGGTGTCGATGCCTTCGGTGTCCATCGCTTCGAGCTGGACTTCGCCGGTCCAGCCACGCTCCGCATGGTTTCGATAGATGTCCTGGTTTTTGTCAAAGTTGCGGCCGCGATGAGGCGTGCCGCCGGTGCGTCGGGTATCTACCGGTACCTTCGGAAAAATCGTGCCGAGATCGCGCACGTTCTCGGAAGTCCTGCCGCGCGGCGCTTGGGAACGAAACTGCGGATCGATGTAGCGCTCCCAAAGATCGGGTGGTTCCATGATGTGCATGTCGCTGTCGAATACTTTGAATCCTTGTTTCGCCATGACGTTAACCTCTCTTGTCACGAGCGTAATGCCGCCAAAGGCCCGATGTCAAGCCAATCATGCGAATTGACAAGGCAGTCCGTTCAGAACTAGATTCATATCAAATTTCTTGCAGGGTTCTTTCATGCCGCTGACACTTGCCATCCACCCGATCACGGAAATCTGTTTTGGAAAAAGACTCGATCTCGAAGGGAAGAGGCTAGTTGTCGACGCAGCGGAGCTCAGCCGATTGATCCTCGAAGATGGCGCGATCGAAGCCGTCGACTTTCAGATCGCGCGCCCCGGCGAGAGTTGCCGCGCGGGACCGATCTTCGATATCGTCGAGCCGAGAGCTAAGGCGCCGGGCGGAAGTCCCGATTGGCCAGGTATTATCGGTCCGCCGCAGACGGCCGGCAATGGCACGACCCATGTCTTGTCGGGTGCAGCGGTCACCGCATTGCGCGAAGAATCGCCCGGCGATTCCCGTGGCGCCACCGGTTATGTTTTGGAGATGAGCGGCGCCGCGGCGGCGGGCTCGCGTTACGCGGCTTTGCATCATTTGATCGTCATCCCGCATACGCGCGGCGATTTGCCGATCCATTCCCGCCACAAAGCTTATCGCTCCGCGCAATTGAAAGTCGCCGTGCATTTGGCGCGGGCGGCTTTCGACAAGTCACCCGAGCGCGCGGAGACCTTCGAGCTTGCCGCCCCAGGCGACAGAAGCGGGTTGCCGCGAATCGCTTATATCGGGCAAATTTTTTCACGCCAGAGAAAGCCGGAAGCCGATGAACAGATTATTTACGGCGCGGACACCGACGGCTTGCTGCCAACTCTGCTGCATCCGAATGAATGGCTCGATGGCGCAGTCGTAACCTCGTATCACACCTCGCTCGGCGGCGCGGAAACTTATTTTTATCAAAACCATCCGGTGATTCTGGAACTCTATCGGCGCCATCGAGCGGATGAAATAAATTTTGTCGGCACGGTCGCGACCATCGCCTCGGCTAATAACTTCGACCGAGAGCGCAACACGCGCTTTAGCGCCAATCTGGTCAAATGGGCGCTCAGAGCCGATGCTGCAGTGCTGACAAAATTCGGCGGCGGAGTGCCACACACCGATTTATCCGAAACAGCGCGGCTATTGGAATGCGACGGCATCAAGACCGCCGTGCAGGTTACCGATCTGGCGCGCGATCATCGCGTCGAGTCGGCGCTGTTGTTCAATTTTCCTGAGGTGAACGCGATTGTTTGCGTTGGCGGCAATAGCACGAACTGGACTCTGCCCCCGGTCGAGCGCGTGATCGCGGCGAACAGCGGCCTGGCCGAATTGCTTGCCGGACCGTTCGAAATTGAATCGCTGAACGTGGTCGGCGTTGCGAACCAACAGGGCGCGTCGCGGCTAAGATCGATGGTGTATTGAGAAGGCATGAGGCAAAAGGCATTTGGCAAAAGTAGAACAAAAGTTTCTTACTGTTGCCTGTTGCCCAATGCCTAGTGCCTTTCCGGAGGAATCATGCGCGTCATTCATTATCTAAATCAGTTCTTCGGCGGACTTGGCGGGGAAGAGAAAGCGGGGACTCCGCTCGAGACGCGCGACGGTGCGATAGGTCCCGGAAAGCTTCTGGAGCAGTTGCTTGGGGCCGAAGCCCGACTGGTGATGACCCTTATCTGCGGCGACAACTACGCGGTCGAGAATCAAGAGTCGTTGATTGCTGCGGCGTTGGAAAAAATTCGCGCGTGCAAGGCCGATTTGTTCGTCGCCGGACCCTGTTTTTTGGCCGGGCGATATGGCGTGGCCGCGGGTGCGCTTGGTTCGGCGGTACAATCGCAAATCGGCATCCCGGTGGTGACCGGTATGGCGCGGGAAAATCCCGGCGCGGATCTTTATCGCGAACCGCTGTACATCATCGACAGCGGCGACAGCGCGGCGCGGATGCGCGACGTGTTGGAGAAGATGGCGCATCTCGCGGTCAAATTGATGCGCCACGAGCCAATCGGTTTTCCCGCCGAGGAGGGTTATATTGCGCGCGGTCTGATCCGCGATCAGTTCGTTGAAAAGAGCGCTGCTGAGCGGCTGGTCGAAATGGTGCTCGCGAAAACCCGAGGCGAGCCGTTCGAGACGGAAATGGCGCCGGCGACGTTTCAACCGGTGCCCATGCCTGCGGGCATCAAAGACTTGCGGAACGCGAAGGTGATGTTGATTACCGACGGCGGCTTGGTACCGAAGGGCAATCCCGACAAGATCCAAGGCTCGGCGGCAACACGCTGGGGTTCGTATAGCATTAAAGATTGCGACGACTTGAAGAGCGAAGACTATGAGATTTCACACGGCGGCTACGATCCGCAGTTCGTCCGGCAAGATCCCGACCGCCTCGTGCCGTTGGATGTCCTGCGCGAGCTTGAAAGTGAGGGCGCCATCGGCGCGCTATGCGACGAATTTATTTCAACTTCCGGTTTGGCCAACCCATTATCGAATACGCGGCGCATGGGACGCGAGATGGCCGACAAGGTAAAAAGACTCGGTATCGACGCCGTCATCCTTACTTCCACGTGAGGGACGAGCACGCGCAGCGGCGCTGCGATCACAACCGAGTTGGAGAAGGCGGGTATCCCCACCGTGCAAATTACCTCGGCGCTGTCCGTCGCCCAGATGGTCGGCGCGAATCGACTGGTGCTTGGTAACGGCATTGTTCACGTTGTGGGCGATGCCAAAGTATCGGCGGCGGAGGAAAAGAAAGTCCGACGCCTGTTGATCGAAAAAGCGCTGGCGGCTTTACAGCTCGATGACAAATCCGCTTGAGGCTCACTCGCCTGACTCAGCGCCTGATCCGTATCGGAATTGCTTGCCTCGCTGCTTGCCAATAAAAAGTATGCGGTAAGCTGCGCGCTGCGGTCGAGATCTAGTTGTTTACTGCTAAATTCGCGACGCATGTTGGCTGTCGGATTGTCTTGCCGCGGAACGTTCATTTCAAATCGACGGCGCGAATCGATCGCTTTGAGTAGCTCGCCGGATAGATTACAATAAGCGCATTTCATGAATAAGCGACGATTAATCGGTCCCACCATCCTTTCGATCGTGTTCTGCGGATTACTGGCAGATTATCTCTATTTTACCGATTCGCATTGGAGCGTGGTCGGCCTACTAGGAAAAGTTGTCTCGATATTCGGCGCGATTTTCGCCCCCGCGCTCGACCGCACCAACTACGGTTGGATGAATGACATAGTTGTCCCGGTGACGATAGTCGGCGCGGCGATATTTTCCCTTTTATTGGTCGTAACCCGCGCAAAAAGGGCCATGAGAGAAGCGACCCCCGAGCCGGATGCCGCTATACCTACAGGCGCGGTGCCGACAGCGTACGTCGAGAACAAGCCGACGGGCGCGCTGCCTAGCGCTGAAGAGCCGCCACAAAACAAACGGCGTCAATACGGCTTGCTCGGCAAGCTGACGGTTTCATTTTGCGCGGTCGGTATTTTCTTCGGCATCAGCGCCGGCATCATCGTTTACGGGTTTCTAAGCCGGGTTATGGACAAGCAAGTCGAGAGTCGCGCTGATGACATGGCGTTTGGCATCAATGAAATCGCAACACGCAATCTGGCAGCGGGAACGATTCAGAGCCTTGCCAACATAATTGCCAAGTACGCTTCGATAGACGGGGTCGCGTTTATTTTTATCGAGGACGCTCAAGGCAGGATCATCGTACACCATCCCAAGGACTTGCCGATCTATTTGGATCGAGATTTTCCCAGATCGGCCGAACGCGCGTTGCCCGGTGCTGTGGTCCAATATCGCGGCTCGGCCGTATATGAAGTTGCCAAACGCGTTGGTAGCGGCCGACAAGGTTTCGTTCATCTCGGTCTTTGGCGCGGGATAATTGAAGCGGAATCGCGGCGCGCTTTGGCACCGATGGTCGCAATGATGGCGGTTGCGCTCCTTGGCATCTCGGTGGCATTCGTCTACATCGCGTGGTCTCTAAATCGGCCCCTCCTTGATCTTGTCCAGCATGCGGACCGAATCAGTAAAGGCGAATTCGGCGTGCCCCTCCAACTCAAGCGCGCGGACGAAATCGGCGAGATCGCGCGATCGTTGGAGCGGATGCGATCCAGCTTGCGCGCGGTGATGAGCCGTCTCGATCAAAACCAACTGATCTAGCCGAAGCGCTAGCGCCACTTACGTTCCGGCTATCCGGGGCGGCGCAGGCCCTGCGGCGAAACCTTCGAGCGTCCGGTAAATCGCTACCGTGCCACACGTTGACTTTTGGAGCTTTGAGCGCTGACTTCCAGTGGTCATTGACGCGTCTCTGCGCTTGCTGGCGCCGCATCGTCGTGTATGGAATTTTGTCGTGATTGAGTTTTTCAGCGATTTTTGCAAGATTCGGTCATTATGGGAAGGACTGTCGGCGCCGTCAGGCTGTTTTGAGTTCAGCTTTTGCTTTCTAACGGACCATCTCGATGAGAAGCCGTTTCTTCATTTTGACTTTGATTTTCATTCTCGCCTTTGGATCCTTTGCCGTGTTGCTCGCATACTTCGAGCGAAGCAATTCGATAACCTTGGCGGAACTCTCAACGCCGCAGAAGAGCGGCGTTAATTCAGCAAAGAGCTTCAATGAGCCGGTTGGTGGGCGAGCCTGGTTGGCCAGCGTGGGACTGGAATCGTTCTTTTATGGAGTGCTCGGCGTCTGTGGTATCTTCCTGGCGTTGCGGGCCATCATTTCGGCTCTGTACATCATCAAGGAAGAGCGCTCGCGAAAAATGCCGGCTCCGGCCCGGTCAAACATTGTCCAAGCACCGGAAGTAGTCATAGTCCGAAACCGCCAGTGGCGGCAAAACGCTCAAACCGAAGAAACTTATTCCGAGCGGCCCATCGCCTCAGCCGAGACCCGCGCCGATTTCGCATTGGGGAGACGCCGATCTGCGCCGAGCAGCGTGTGGGCACGCTGGGCGTCGTACAGGTACGGCCTAACGTGCCGGCTGGTTGTTAGTTTCACCGGCGTGGTTGCGATGTTCGGCCTATTCACGATTTTTCTGGTTCATTTTACACTGTTCGCTTCGCTGCGCCGGCAGGTGATTGAAAGGGCTCGGCTGACGGCGATCAACGTCGGCGACAATGCGGCCGGGTATCTATTTAAAAATAACGCCAAAGGGCTCCGCGAACTATTGCGCAAGCACGTCAATCAACCGGAGGTGGCCTATATCATTGTGCAGAATCGCGCCGGTAAAATCTTCGCTCACAGTTTAGACATCTTGCCCGAGGAAGTTCAAAACACGACAGCCTTGGGCGACATCCGGGCCGAGAGCCAGCGGAGTTTTCGACTGGGCGATGGCGTTGTCTATGAAGTGACCGTACCGGTGATGGATGGTAAAATCGGCGCAGTGCGGCTTGGGTTATGGCGTGATGAAATCACCTCCGAGATCAATCGAGACGTGATGCCGCTTGTCAAAGTTCTGTTGCTCGTAGTTGGCGGCGGCGTCTTGATGGCCGTTTATCTCGCTTGGAGAATCAATCGGCCGATCCTGCGTTTGGTCCGAGCGGCGCACCGAATCAGCAGCGGCGATCTCGATGCTCCCGCGCTGGGGACCGACGACAAAAGCGAGTTCGGCGAACTATCGCGCGCGCTCGAACGCATGCGCTCGAGCATCAAGGCGGCGTTAGTCCGGTTGGGCGGCGAGAGCTGATCACAAAGCCGGCCATGAGCCGCGCCACGCCAAGAAAAGCTAATCCATTCTTTACTTGTTGCCGTAAAGCTCTTTAACGAATCCACTCGACTCGAGTTCCTGAAGGAAGCGGTTGTCGAAAAACATCTTCGGATCTGCCGTGGCTGCTTTGGGATGATCCGTCGCCGCAAGGGTGCCGCGCACGGCTTCTTCGAGGACATAAGGCACTCTCGGAAACAGCGGGACAAAAGAATTGTAAGCCTCGTCCGCAATTTCCGGATCTTGGCTGCCGAAATGGCGCGCCGAGGACTGCTTGGCGAGAGCCGGTTGGTCTTTAGAAGCTTTCAAACCTGCCATGAAGGCTTTCAAGAACGACTTGATCACCTCAGGATTTTGGCGCGCGAGGGAGCGGTTTACCGCCGCACCGATAAAGGTGTAGGGGAGCTTGAGCGATCCAATGTTGACGACCTGCTTGTAGCCGAGACGGCGCGCCATCAGTGTGGTCGGCGCGGAAAGCACCGCGGCATTGACGATGCCTTTATCGAGCGCGGCGAGGGCGTCTTGCTGGCGCGAAAAATATAAAACCTTCATGTCTTTCTGAGTCATCTTGTGTAGCCGCAAAAGCGCGATGGAAGCGTGGTCGGAAGCCGCGCCTTTGGTGATGACGCCGAGAATCTTGCCGCGCAGGTCCGACACCTCTTTGACTTCGGGCCGGCCGTACAGCGAAAAGGCATAGGTCGGCACTTGAAGCGCGATATACATCAACTCGGCGCCGCTCAAGATCGCGTTGATCACCGCGCCACCGGTCAAGGCGATGTCGACGTCGCCTGAAACCGCGGTCTGCGTCAGACGCGAGCCTCCTGGGATATAAATCGGCTTGAAGTCGACGCCGTAAGGCCGATCGAGCTTGCCTTCTTGAATGGTCCAGAGCGGTATGACGGCGCCGTTCAGTTGCGGGTAGCCGACGCGAACGATGGTCGGCGACGGGGAAGCGGCATAGAGCGAACGACCAATCGCAATCATTAAAAGAATGATGAGACAGACGAGTGCAAAAAATTTTGCCTTCATCGAAGAAATTTGCCGCATCGGAATTTCCTTTCGTGCTATTCTTCCGAAACGTTGTAACTAAGTATCTCTCGGTGCGATGAGTCAATCTCGAGAAATCGTGGCGCACCGGAAAACCCTCGCGTTTCCAGATTAATGAGCAGTTGATGAACGAAAGCGGAGTGCGGGCTGACTGGACGGTGCACGCTATCCTCGATGCGAACGATGGCTGGGATCGTCCGTCCGCCCCTTAGAGGTGTCTCTCGTTTGTCCATGGACGCCAGGGTGGTACCAATGGCTGAAATTTCTAGCGTCCCAGTAATGCAGTCAGTTGCACCAGCTCTTCATAGCGGCTGCCCCATTTGTCTGCGTCGGGGACCAGCGTGTTGCGGTTGCCGACGTCGTCGGGGCCGCCGGTGGCAAGTTCTTTGAACGCCGGCCAGCGGCGCTGCTTGAAGGCGAGTTCCTGACCTCTCTTCGAGAGCATAAAATCCACGAGCAGGGCTGCGGCATGGGGATGAGGCGGACGGGATGACATCGGTAACGCGGAGACGGATTTTACCGGGATGAACGGTTCAGGAAATACGTAGTCAACCGGCGCGCCGGCTTGGCGCAGCGCGACGGCTTCGTGATGATGCGCGTCGATCTGAACGGGAAATTCGCCGGCGGCGACCAGTTGAGAAACCAGCGAGCGGCCTTTGCGGATATTCAACTGCTGCGCTCCGAGGCTCCTCGTGATCTGTTTACCTTTGTCGTCGCCGTAATAATCGAGCAGCGCGGCGAGGTAATCGTCGGCGTCCTGATCCATGCCCATTTTCCCTTTCCACTTGGGTTGCAACAGATCGTCGACGGATTTGGGCGCCTGCGCGCGGCTGACCTGTTTGGTGTTGAACAGGTAAACCATGAGCGACGCCCAGATGCCGTTGAAATAACCGTCTTTGTCGTAAAAGCCTGTGCGCAAGCCGCGCCGCTGCGGCGAGTCGTAGCGGCCGATGGCGCCAGCTTTCTTGAGCGTGTAGAGCGCGGAGCTTCGAATATTGAGTATATCAAAGTTATCTTTGCCGGCGCGGCGCTCGGTCAAAATGCGATTGAGCAGGCTCTGCGGCCCGCCGGTCAGGACTTCGACCTTGAGAAAAGGGTATTCCGTTTCGAACCCGGCGGTGAACTGGCGCAGATCCTCGCGGTTCATCGGTGCATACCAGATTACGGTTTTTTCGTTCTTAGCTTCCTTCACCAACGCCGCCTGGCGCTCGGCGGCTGGCAGCCGATTGATTTTCGCCAGAGTTTCTTCGGCGCTGGCAGCTTCGGCGCGCGAAAATGCCATGGA
Source organism: uncultured delta proteobacterium (assembly GCA_963755715.1). Classification (GTDB taxonomy): domain Bacteria; phylum Desulfobacterota; class Binatia; order UBA9968; family UBA9968; genus DP-20. The sequence goes on along the minus strand of CAVWLW010000057.1, from coordinate 41,705 downwards.
GCAGACGATGACGAGAGCAAAAGATGCAGCGCAAAGCCGGATTCGATTCCTCATGGTATGCCTCCTCGTTGAGGCTGGTTAGATCGGGCTGCCAAGGCGAAAACTCTTTCCGGCCAATCGGCCGATCGGTGCGACTTGGTTGTCGACGTGCGCAACCAGCGCCTCGCCAACGAAAAGAAACAATCCCTCCACGGTGAATTCATGCACGACCCGGCATTCTACATTGGCGTGACAGCCGGCCACGAGCGGCGCTTGTACGTGTTTTGCTGGAATGGTTTCCAGGCCGAGGGCCAAGAATTTATCTTCGACGTCGCGTCCGGAAAGCGTGCGGCTTTTGTCCACCGCATGCAGCTGATTCTCCGAGCAGACGTTGACAACAAACTCGCCGCTTTTCTGGATGACCTCCCGGCTGAAATTTTTGTCCTGAATGCCGATAACGAGCAGCGGTGGCTCGTCGGAAATCCCTAGCGCGCGGAAGGCGAATTGCACGTTGCGCTTGCCTTCGTGGGCGGTCGAGATCAGGTAGAGCCCGGTGGGTGTGACGCGGTAGGCCTGTGGCAATGCGACTTCTTGCAGCATGGAATCTCCAGTGAATGATTTGGGTTATTTCAGACCTGAGCCCAAGTCTTTATACCAGCTTTCGGTCTTGGCGAATTCGCTTTGTCTCGCGAAGTAATCTCGGTCCCGTCCGGAGCGCTGCAATTCGATCAGCATTGCCCGCGCGGCGGTGAGGGCCGCGAGCGGCACGCTCGATGGCAGCAGCGCGACACGAAAACCTGTTTGAATAAATTCGTGCGCTGTCATGAGTCCCTCTCGGCCACATGCTGACCAGCGGCGCCGGCGCGGCCGCGCCGACTTGGCGAAAATCGTCGATCTCGGAAAGCTGCACGCCGAGCGCATCGGCGCCGGCTTCGGCGTACGCCGCCAGGCGATCTTGAACTTGCGCGAGGGATTCTTGCGGACGCGAATCACAGCGCGCGATCAGCACGAGCGATGGGTCGCGGCGCGCATCGGCGGCCGCCTTGATGCGCTCCGTCATAAGCGCGATTGGTGCGATCGCCAGCGCGTCGACGGAAGCCCCATACTCGTTCACAAGCGCGTCTTCGAAGCGCAACGCGGCGGCGCCGGCGCGCTCATAGTGCTTGACTGCGCGGGCCAGCGCGATCGTTTCGACGCAGGCCGATCCACCGTCCACGATTAGCGGGATGTCGGTCGCCTCGGCGATCTGCGCGGCGCGTTGAGCGATTTGCGTGACCGTCAAGAGATTTCGATCGGGGAGACAAAAGTTTCTGTGAATGGCATTGCCCGACAGATGCAGCGCTTTATAGCCGCAGTCTTGGGCGAGGCGAGCGAACAGAGCGTCTGTGATCCCCGGCGCGATCGCGCCTTTCGGGTCGTCGAAAATTTTACGAAGCAGCGCACGCTTGTCTTGATCGTTCATCGGCAAAAACTTACTCCATCCCGTCCGTAATATATTGGATCACGTAGCCGGCGGGATCGTCCATGTACGTGCCGCCTTGGCCATCGTGGCGCTCCTTGGCCGCACCGCGGTCGCCATTGGCAATCTCCAATTGCTCCAACCGCGATATCGCGGCGCTCCAACTCGCAGCCGGAACGTAAAAAGCGATATGCGGTCCCGGCACTTTGCGGCTCATGACGAGTCCCTTGGAAGAGAAGGGTGCTTGGGTCAAGATCAAAGTCTGGCCACTAGCCATCTTGAGCGTGGCTTGCCGCATGTCTTCCGAGCGGTTCATCAATTCAAAGCCCAAAACCGTGGTGTAAAATTGGATCGAAGCCGCTACGTCGGGAGCTTCGAGCTCGATATAGCCGACTCCAGTCATGCGGCCAATGGCGCCATTTGCATTTTTAGTCGGAGCGCTTCGGAGTGTAAACCGCGTAGTGATTTCCTGCCGGATCGAAAAAGAAAAGGCACTTATCAGTAAATGGATAGGTGTTTTTTACCGGTCCTTCAACGTCCGTGCCCAGCTCTTGCAGCTCTGTTGCCACTTCAGCCAAACCTTGCGGCGTCGTCGTAAACGAATAGGTGGGCAAACCGCGAGCATGGGTCGGCCGCTGGTCGTTCGTCGCTTTGCAGATACACGCCCATGCGTTTGCCGCCGATCTGAATAAACGTGTGCGGCACCGCGCCGCGCTTGCGTTGACGGACGTTCAGGCCGTTGCGCTTGGTGATCACGCCGCCGAAGACGCGCGCGTAAAACTCTTCGGCGACGACGATGTCGTCGACCGGCACGACGAAATGATCCAAAGACTCGGCGAAATTGAGAGATGGCATGGCTTACTCCAATTTTCTTGGCGGCTTACCCCGCCTTTAACTGCTTCATGAACCAGTCGGCGATGTAAGTCCGCCTTTCGAATTTTTTCTGGCCATGGCCGACGCCGTCGACCATCGAGCGGTCTGGCGAGTTGACGGCGTTCTCGTAGAGCTTGAGGGCGCCGCGTGGGTCCATCACCCGGTCGTCGATGCTATAGCCGACGAGCAGGGGGCATTCGATTTTGTCTGCTCTGCCGATGAGCGTAAACTCTTTGATCTTTTCGCGGGCGTCTTTTAGATCTTTGGCGCCTATCAGCCAGCGCAGACGTTCCTGTATCGGCGGATAATTATCGAATATATCATCGACCAGATCGTATGCGCCGCTCCAGACGGCGACGGCTTTGATTCTTTTCTCGATCGTGGCGCAACGCGGGCCGGAATAACCGCCCATGCTCGAACCGTGCAGGCCGATGCGCTCGGGATCGACGTCGGCGCGAGTGACGAGGTAATCGATCACCGCTTTGGCGACACGCTCCGAATCCGGCGGCGCGTAGAGTTTGTGATAACGTAGCGTGCCGCCATGTCCGGGACCGTCAACGTCGATAAACGACATGCCGCGGCGGACGTACTGGCCCGCGCCGCCGTCTTCGCCGCGCAGCAAAATGCCGTCGGCGCCGCCGTAATTGTAGACAACCGGAAGCTTCGATCCCGGCTTGCCGCGTCCCGGCCAGAAATGGGCCGGCAGCTTGTGGCCTTCGTAGGAAATTTCGACCCGCTCGAAAGGCGGCGTCGCAGTGCTCCAGGCTTTGTTAAAATTCTCTTCGAGTTTTTTATACGTCGGCAACATGCGCGGATCGCTCTCAGCCATATAAACCACGGCGCGGCGATAGAAATCGGCGGCGCGCAAATAGAACTCATGGGCGGTCTGTTTGCGGTTGTCCTGCTCGAAAGCGGAGGCCAGCTCTTCGTTCTTAATGGCGACTTCAGTCCATTCCTTGTGCCAACTTTCGAGATTGAAAAACTTGACCCGGCGCGCGACGCCGCGAATGTCCGGATCGGGATGATCGGGCGAGATTTCCATGCGCACTTCGAGTTGGCCGCCGCCCGGCAAGCCGCTCGCGGGGAAGAGCAGCTTTTCCGCTTCGGCGCGGTCGAACACGTCTCCACCGGTTTTGTTTACCATGAATCTTCTCCTTCCCGCGCTTGCAGAAATGTTTTCGTTCTTCTGTTTGCCCCAGGCCAAGGTAGATTGCAACCACAAGCCGGGAGCAGAGTAGAACTATTGGCCGCGGGCAATGAAGGAAGCTGGTAAGCGCGAACAAAAGGCCAACTAGCGGCCGCCTGAAATGTTTGCCGCGTCGGTTTCCTCGCCCACACAGGGCAATGTGATCGAGAAGCTCGAGCCCCGGCCGGGTTTGCTAGTGACCAGAATCTGACCGTTAAGAAGGTCGGTGAATGTCTTGACGATGTGTAGTCCCAAGCCAACCCCGCCGTGACTCCGCGTTCTTGTGCTATCAATTTGCCGGAAACGGTCGAAGATGAGCGGCAAATCTGCCGGTGGAATGCCCACGCCGGTATCGGTTACCGTCAACTCGACCTGGTCTATTTCGGCCACGTAGCGAGCCGTGACCGTGATCGAGCCTTCTTCGGTAAACTTGAGCGCGTTATTGATGAGATTCTGCAAGATGTGTTTTAGCTTGTCCCGATCGGTAAACAGCTGAGGCAGATCCTCCGGACAGTCCCATTCGATAGTGATTTCTTTGCCGAACGGATAATCGTAAAGCATCCTCAGCTCGTCCAAAAAACTGGACAAGAGAAAGCTTTCACGATCCGCGGACAGCGCTCCTGCTTCGATCTTGGTCGCGTTCATGATGCTGTTGACCATAAATAAGAGCTCGTCGGCATGATGTCCGACTTTATCCAAGGCTTTTTTCTGTTCGGCGTTCACCTCGCCCATCACGCCTTCTTGAACAAGTCGCGCGTAGCCTGAGATAACGTTCAGCGGCGTTCTCAGCTCGTGGGACATAACGCCCAAAAAATCCTCTCTCACCAGATTGGCTTTTTCCAATGCCGAGGCCTGTCGGCTGGTCTCCTCGTAGAGCTGAGAGTTATGGATCGCGACAGCCACTTGGCCGGCCAGACTGCGGAGAAAATTGACTTCTTCATCGCTGTAGTGGCGCTCTTGTTGGGAATAAAAAGAGAGAATGCCGACGGCGTGATTTTTCGCGATCAAAGGTAAACCGAGGTAAGAACGAAATCCTCGGGCGACAAAAAATGCCGAGTCCAGTCCGTCATTGGCGATCTGGATATTCGATACCAAAATAACGTCTTTAGAGCGCAGTACCGGGTGAAGCGCCGCGCTTTCGCGCGGGGATGTCGATTGCCATGCCGCTTCATCGATGCCGCGGCAAGCGACTCGTCGCAGCGGTTCGCCGGCTTCCCCGACCAATAAGACCGTTGTGGCGGTATTGGGGACCAAGCCGGCGAGCCATTCCAAAAGAACGTCCAGTACGGCGCGTAGCTCGAGCGTCGAGGTGGCCGCCAGGTTGAGCTCGTAGAGCGCGGTTTGGCGCTCGATATGACGTTGGATTTCACGCTGCGTGGATTTTTCTTTGGTGATGTCTCGGATCATGCAAACCGTAGCGATCGGAGCTTGGTCCGCGTCGCGCATGACGAAGGATGACAGGCTCACGGTGGTGGCGCCGTGGCGGATCGAATATTCAGAGTTGCGTAACCTGCCGTCGAGAAGCTCACGCGCGAAAGAATCCGTGACCGGCGCAAAGGCCGGCGCGAGCGTTGATAACGGCGAGCCTTCGAGGTCGCTTCCCGATCGAGAAAAGATTTCGCAGGCGCTGTGATTCGCGACGCGCACAATGCCGTCGCTGTCGAGAATCAAAAGAGCATCCTCCATGGCATTGATAATTTGTTTCGCGGCGAGCTCCGGGGTGATATCGACCAAGCGGTAGCGTCGAATTGTGCGGTTGGCAAATAGGATGAACCCCAACACGGGAATGTAGCCGAAGGGATAGAGCGGGATGCCGTACGCCGCAAAGAAATCAAAAGATCCCAGGTAAGCGATACCAAAAGCCCGTAGTAATCCCTGGCTCCGCAATCTAGCGGCGCCCGCCGGCGCCGCGCGGTAGGCGCGCCAGTAGCCGTGCAAACTCAACGCCATCAGGGCGCAAAAAAAGCAAATGAAGAGCGTTCCCATCCAGTTGTACTTGGGATAGTAGCCCCAGTCATAGTGCCGCATGCCGCCGATAAATGCATCGCCGGTAAAAACAGTCAGCAAAAAACCGAGGGAGATCTCCCAGATCAACCAGACCCGGCGCTTGAGGCGCTCATAATTTCCCAAAGCCGCTAGGGTAAAGTGATAAACCGACGCGGGAATAAACAGGATGCCGACCTGGCCAATCCGGCTCCAGCCGGCCGCCACCCGCTCGTCGAGTGCGCAATACATCAGCGAATAGCTCGACAGCCAAAGCGCCGCCGTCGTGGTCATGACGAAGAAAGAAATAGTGACGCGTGAGCGGTGTTCGCCGATGAGGACGCGAAGACCGAGCGCCAACATGATGCTCGCGGTGAGCAAGGTCGGCAGAGCGAAGAGACTCGTTTGATAGTTATCCGGATTGAGTATCTCGACGATCATGAGCGGATGGGAGGCATCAAGCCCCGCGGCGTCGCCGAGCGCAATGGGCGACGAAAAGAGAGAAAATGCGTTGCTGGTCCTTGCGCCGCGGCGCCAAAACTTCCGGGTGCCACTGAACGCCGAGAACCCATCGATGTTGGGTGCTCTCGATGCCTTCGATGATGCCGTCCTCGGCGACGGCGTTGGCCACCAGACCGCGGCCGACTTTTTTCACCGCCTGATGATGGGTGGTGTTTACTTCCATTTTTCTGCGGCGGACGATGGCGTGAAGCCGCGTGCCTGCTGTTACGTTCACTTGATGGCCGCCATGGTTTTTGCGCGCGCCTTGTTCGTGGGCGCCGGCGCCGGCAACCTGTTTTTCAATGTCTTGATACAACGAGCCGCCCAAGGCGACGTTGATCGCTTGCGCGCCGCCGCAGATGCCCAAGATGGGCACGTCTTGTTCTAAGGCCGCAGCGGTCATTTCCAGCTCGAACTTCGTCCGGCGCGCTTTGATCGCGCCGAGTTCCCGAATCGGTCGTTCGCCATAGTAGCGCGGGTGGATATCAAAGTTACCGCCGGTGATCACTAAACCGTCCACCAGACCGATCATCCGGTGCAGCGCCGCCTCAGACTGATTCGGCGGCAAAACCAGCGCAATCGCGCCGGCTTGTTCGATGGCACTCAAATACCGTTGCGGTACGAACAGGGTCGATTCTTGATAATTGTCGAGTTTCCCGGGAGCTTCGGAAAGATCCGCGGTGACGCCGATGAACGGCCGAGCGTCCCTCGTCATTTTTGCGTGTCGTAGAGCCGTTTGTAAATCTGCTGATTTCGTAGCACGAGCTTAACATAGCCCCGTGTTTCCACATAGGGGATGCGCTCGACGAATTCCTCGATATCATCGGTGACGATTTCTTTTTCCCATCGATCCACCGCGGCCTCGCCGGCGTTGTAGGCAGCGAGCGCTTTGTGCCAGTTGTTCGAATATCTTTGCAGCAGATCTTTGAGATACTGCGTGCCGAGCGTCAGGTTTGTTTCTGGCTCGAAGAGGGTTTCTTGGGTCGGCGCGGGCAAGCCCAACTGTTTGGCGATTCGCGCCGCGGTCGGCGGTATCAGTTGCATCAAACCCAGCGCCGTGGCGGGTGAACGGGCGCGCGTATCGAATAGGCTCTCTTGGCGAATCAGTCCGAGCACCAGATAGGGATCGAGATCGCGGTCCTGCGCTTTCTGTTGAATCAGGTCCCAAAAAGCGAGCGGGTAACGGTAAAGATCGCGCTCCGGGCGCGAGCTCGGCAACTGGTTGGCAAGCTGAAGGCTCCGTCCATAAGCAGCCGTCTGAAAATACTCGCGCATGAGGAAAGCGCGCAAAGCACCGTTCGGTTTGCTCTGGCGATCAACCGCGTCCAACTCAGCCACGGCCAACTGGCGCAAAGCCAGCGACGCAAGCACGCGCGCGCGAGTCAAGTGAAACATCAGGTCCGGCGCAATCGGCGGATCGGCTTCCGGCGTCACGGCGGCTTTATTTGATTTGACTTCGTTGACGGTTTCGCCAAGTCGCTTCAGCGCGCGCAGCGACAGCATTTGATAATAAGACTCGGCCGCGCCGTCGATGATCTGGCGGTGAAGTTGCCGGGCCGATTCCAATTCGCCCAATTTTTCAGTGACACGCGCTTGCCAATACAGCGCCGCCACGGCGAATGGACCATTCTTGGACTGGCTCTCCAGGCTTTTGAAAGCCGCCGCTGCGGTTGCGAGATCGCCGTTTTGATAATAGAGCCACGCGAGCCGCCAGGCGGCATCATCGCGCACTTGGCTTTTAGGAAACTGCCGGATGACGCTGTTGTAGAGCTGAATCGCTTCTTCTTTTCGGCCGAAGAATTCATGAATATCGGCCGCGGCAAACTGGGCACGGTCGACGTAGTCGCTGCTCGGGTAGTTTTCTAATACCTGTTTAAAATAGCCGAGCGCCTGGGAGTTTTCGTGACGGTTCCAGAAGATTTGCCCGATCTGATAAAGCGCCTTCGGAGCTTCGCTGCTGTCGGGAAAATCGCGAGCGATCTGCTCGAGGATCGGAATCGCGTCGTTTCGGCTGCGGGTGGAAAGGTAAAGGTTGGCGAGCTTGCCCAAGAACCGCGCCCGCGAGTCGGCATCGGAAACGTTGTTCAGAATTTTTTTGTAGAGAACTTCGGCGTCGCCGGTTTGCCGCTCGCGGGTCAGACGGTCGGCATCGTTGGCAAGGGATTCGATCGTGTGGAAGGCGAAAAGCTCGGGAAAGGCCTCGCGCAAGCGCGCTTGCGCCGTTGCGCGCCGGGGCCGTCCAGCGCGAGTTGGGTGATTTGTCGCGCAGCTCATCATAAAGCGCATATGCGCGGCTCGGATCGTCCCGGTTTTCCTGGATCTGTGCTTGTAGGTAAAGCGCTTCATCGGTGGTATCGCGCGGCGCGGTTTTGTCCGCGCGGATTTGCCGAAGCGTTGTGTCGGCCTGGGCGTATTTTTTTTCCGCTATATCGATCTTGGCTTGCAGCAGGGTTGCCGGCTGAAGCCAAATACTCTGCGGATACTTCTGCCTGAGTTGGGTCAAAAGCTGGCGCGCTTGATCCCAATTCGACCCACTGAAATGGATCACGGCGAGATAATACAAGCTGTAATCGATCAGGCGGAACCTTGTCTCGAGAGTCCTCTCGAAGAGTTCCCGGGCTTCGGCCGATTTGCCGTTGGCATAAAGCGCGTAAGCTTTGGCAAAGGTATCGTTTTGCTCGTTAGTCTGGGCAAGGAGCGGCGCGGGAAAGGCTCCCACGGATAGGACCAACAATAGTACGGCGATCGCGCGCATCATGACTTAAGGCAAGTTTAGCGAAGCCGGCGCGTTGATTCAATTAAATCTCTGTCGACAAATAGCACGCTCGGCGGGATTTTGGCGGAAAAACCGCAGGTCGATGGCCGTATTGTTTTTTACATTGATGGCAGTTATGGTTTTTTCGATCGAAGCCGGTGGCTTTTGGTCGACGGGTCGTGGTTGAAATAGCCGGCTCGGACGAGCGAGGAGGAAGCTTTTCTTGAAGATCGAAGGCAATTACACGTTCAACGCACCACGGGATAGGGTCTGGCAGGTCTTGCTGGACCCAAAAATCATCGCGCAGTGCATGCCGGGATGCGAGAGCATGAACGAAGTGGCGCCGGATCAATTCGAGGCCATCATGAAGGTCGGCGTTGCGTCGGTCAAAGGCACGTATAAAGGCAAGGTGGCGATCAAGGACAAGCAAGCTCCGTCGCATTATGTTTTGAGCGGGCAGGGTTCGGGCGGACCCGGTTTCATGCAGGGCGACGTCGCCATCGACCTGGAAGAAAGCAACGGTCAAACCGTGCTCAAATACAGCACCGACGCCAAGATCGGCGGTCTCATCGCCAGCGTCGGACAACGCATGATGAACGGCGTCGCCAAAATGATGGTCGAACAGTTTTTCAAGAAGATGGAAACTTTTGTCTAGCCGCGCCGGCAAACCCTTGTCGACCGCCGTGCCCTGCGATTCAGCTAACCCGATCTTATCCAGTGATTCCGTTGTGACGCCTCTGATTAGCGTCATTGTGCCGACTTTCAACCGTCGGCCGCTGCTTCGGCAAGCGCTCGATTCCGTGCTCGCGCAGAGCTTTCGGGATTTCGAACTGCTCGTGGTCGATGACGGATCGACTGATGGCACGGCCGAAGAGCTAAAAAAAATCGGCCCTCGTTTGCGCCTTTTTGTCACGGCTAGAAAAGGCGTTGCCGCAGCGCGTAATTTGGGCGTCAGCCAATCGCGCGGCCGCTATATCGCATTTCTCGATTCCGACGACATCTGGCTCCCGCGCAAGCTCGAGAGACAAGCCGCATTCATGGTTTGCCACCCCGAATTTCAGATCTGCCAGACGGAGGAGATCTGGATTCGTAATGGCGTCAGAGTCAACCCGAGAGCAGTCCATCGAAAGCCCTCCGGCGACATTTTCCTGCCAAGCTTGGCTCTCTGCCTGGTGAGTCCATCGGCGGTGATGATGACCAAGGAGTTGTTCGAGCGGGCCGGCGGCTTCGATGAATTTTTCCCCGTATGCGAAGATTACGACCTTTGGTTGCGTATCGGTGCTGAATTTTCCGTGCCGTTGATTGCCGAGGCGCTAGTGGTGAAGCACGGCGGTCATGCCGACCAGTTATCGCGTTCCACCTGGGGCATGGATCGTTATCGGATCCTGGCCTTGCAAAAACTATTGCGCTCAGGTTGTCTTGATGAAGCGCAAAGGGCGGCGACGATAGTAGTGCTGCGGCGTAAAGTCGCTATCCTCGCACAGGGAGCGCGCAAGCGCGGCCGTGAGCAGGAAGCGCGCGGCTACGAAGCGGTGCTCACGCAATTCAATCAGGAGAGAATGAATGTCGGAGAGCGAGATTCGGGCTTACGCGCAGGAAAGAGGATTTCATCGACAGACGCTGGAACGCTGGCTCGGCTGGGAGACAAAAGATAGAGCGGCACTGCAAGATCTTGCCGTCAGTCTCAAAGCCAGCGAAAATCACCTGCGCGACATGATGGATTGGCTCGAAGAGATCGCGCTGCGCGATCATGTGGGCATTGGCGACATCCTGGCGGCAAAAAAGATCGAAGAGTTGAAAACCGACCCGCGCCTAGGCCGGGCCGATCGGCTCAAGCAAATCAAAGAACAGCTCCGCCGGCTGAGGTATCCGCGCTTAGCCGCGACCGAGGAAGAGATTCACAAAAGGGTACAAGCGTTGAAGCTTCATCCGCAGATCCGCTTGAGCGTGCCGCCCGGTTTGGAAGGCGGGCGGCTCCAGGTCGAATTCGCCGCCACGAGCGCGGCGGAGTTGCGCGCGCTGGCCGGAAAACTTTGCGAAACCGTGGCGGCACCCTCGGTGGCGGAAATCTTCGGCTTATTATCCGGGCGGCCAGCCGACGAAAAACCAGAGTAACTACAAATCGGTATCGAAAACATGGAAAAATTTCTCCCCGCAGAGCTGATCGTCGAGACCGGTTCGGAGTCGAGCCCGATCTACCAAAACTTGCGCCGGACCTTGCCGCAAGTTCCGGTGAAAATTGTCGAGGATGTCGACTCTGTGAACGTCGGTGATTTCCGCCACGGCGATTTTTTCGGCGCGGCCAAGAAGAAGCTTTATTTGATGCGCCATCGCGGCGAGTTTTTCAAAAAGTGTCCGGGCAGCGACGGCCAAGTCTGCTGTAATTACTTCGTGATCAATTTCGCCAGCAACTGTCCGATGGATTGCAGTTATTGTTACCTACAGGAATATTTACAAGACAATGCTGCGCTCAAGGTATTCAGCAATGTCGGCGATTTGATCGATGAGGCCGAGCGAACGCTGCAAAAGCACCGCGGCGTCTTTTTTCGCATCGGCACCGGCGAAATCACCGACAGCCTCGCGCTGGAACCGTACACCGGCATGGCGCGCGAGCTGATCCCCTATTTTGCCGAGCAAGCGAACGTGTTGCTGGAGTTGAAGACCAAGAGCGACTGCGTCGAGAGCTTGCTCGATCTCGATCCGAAAGGGCGGGTCGTGGTCGCGTGGTCGATGAACCCGCAACCGGTGATCGATCTTGAAGAACACGATACCGCCTCTTTCAGCGAGCGGCTCGCCGCGGCGCGTCGCTGTCAGGATGCCGGTTATCGTCTTGGCTTTCACTTCGATCCGATGATCGAGTACGAAGGCTGGCAAGCGGATTACCAGGCGATGCTCGAGGCGATTTTTGCGGTCGTCGACTGGCGGCGGCTTTCCTGGCTGAGCCTCGGGGTGTTGCGCGAAACGCCCGGGCTTAAACGAACCATGCGTCAGCGTTATCCGCAAAGCCGGCTTTTGACCGGCGAGCAAGTGCTCTGCCCGGACGGCAAGATGCGTTACTTCCAGCCCTTGCGCGTCGAGATGTACCGAAAGATGGTCGAGTGGATTCGCCGGCAGGCGCCGACGGTCAAGATTTATCTTTGCATGGAGTCCCGCGAAGTTTGGCAGCAGGTCTTTGGCTTTGCGCCGGCCTGCGAAAAAGAGCTCGGTAATCAAATGGCGCCACTCGCTTGACGTTTTCATGACGAACAAGGACAGCCCCATCGGCGTGTTTGACTCCGGCATCGGCGGTCTCACGGTGTTACATCAGATTATCGAAGCGCTGCCGAAGGAAAATACGGTCTATCTCGGCGATACGGCGCGCGCGCCCTACGGCACGAAATCCGTCGAGACCGTGCTGCGCTATTCCTACGAAAACAGCGAATTTCTCGTTGAAAAGGGTGTCAAGGTCGTAGTCGTTGCATGCAATACTTCCACGGCCATCGCCTTAAGCCAGCTGAAAGAGCGCTTGGCGATGCCGGTGATCGGCGTGATCGAGCCGGGCGTGCGGCGCGCGATCCAGCGCACGAAAAATAAGAAGGTCGGCGTGATCGGCACCGAGGCGACGATTCAAAGCGGCGCTTATACTCACGCTCTCAAGGCCGCGGACAGCGCCATCGAAGTGTACAGCCGCGCGTGTCCACTCTTCGTGCCGCTGGTCGAAGAAGGTTGGACGGATAACGAAGTCGTCGAGATGACGGCTAAAGCCTATCTTCAAGGTTTCAAGCAAAGCGGTATCGACACGTTGATTCTCGGCTGCACGCACTATCCATTGTTGAAGAAAGCCATTCGCAAGTTCATGGGCCCTGGCGTGCGCCTGGTCGATTCCGCCGAGGAAACGGCCAAGGTGGTCGAGTCGGTGCTGAAAAAGACATCGATCGTGAGAAAAGAAGGCAAAGGGGCGCACAGCTTTTTTGTCACCGACGCGCCGGACCGTTTCATTAAAGTCGGCCGCCGCTTTCTCGGTGAAAAGGTCGAATCGGCAGTGCGCATCGAGCGTTGAGGATGCTTTGTGTTCCTCAAGAATGGCTTTAAGTTGACCTCGGAATCAGGTATTTTAATATTCTCGGCTAAACCTGTACCTCCTACGTTGTCCATCATGCAGGGAGAAAATTCGACGCATGCTTAATTTGATTAAAAAAATCGTCGGGACAAAGAATGACCGCGAAATTAAGCGGATTCATCCTTACGTCGATGAGGTTAATGATTTGGAGCAGGACTATCAGGGCCTCAGCGATGCCGAACTCAAGGCTCGAACCGACCAGTTCAAAGCACGTCTTACCGAAGCCACCGCAAGTTTGAAACAAGAGCTCGAAGAAGCGCGCGCCGAGAGCGCGAGCGCGGAACCGGAGCGACGCGAAGAGATCAAGACCCAATGCGAAGAGCTCGATAAGCAAGTACGTGAAAAAGAGGCGGAGATTCTTGAAGAGCTTTTGCCGGAAGCGTTCGCGGCGGTCCGCGAGGCATCACAACGCACCATCGGTCTGCGCCACTTCGACGTGCAGGTAATCGGCGGTGTCGTGCTTCACGAGGGCAAGATCTCGGAGATGAAAACCGGCGAAGGCAAGACTCTCGTGGCGACCTTGCCGCTTTACTTAAATGCCTTGACGGGGCGCGGCGTCCACTTGATCACCGTGAATGACTACTTGGCGCGGCGCGACGTGCAGTGGATGGGGCCGATATTTCACAAGCTGGGATTGTCCACCGCGTCGATCGTGCACGAAGCGAGTTATCTTTTCGATCCGGCCTTTATCACGCAGGACTATCGTTACCTGAACCTCCGCCCGATCAGCCGCCAAGAGGCTTACCTCGCGGACATCACTTATGGCACCAATAATGAGTTTGGCTTCGATTATCTGCGCGACAATATGAAATTTTCCTTGGAGGAATACGTCCAACGGGAGCTTAATTACGCAGTGGTGGACGAAGTCGACAACATTCTCATCGACGAAGCGCGCACGCCGCTGATCATCTCCGGACCGGCCGAAGAATCCACCGACAAGTATTACGTCATTGATCGCATCATTCCCAAGCTGCAACGCGGCGCGGTCATTCAGGGCGACCCCTCGCAAGAAGATCGCGCCGCGATCGAAGCCAAGGGCGACTATACGGTCGACGAGAAAAGCCGCTCCGTGACGTTGACCGAGGGCGGCGTGGCGAAAGTCGAGCGGTTACTCGGCGTGCATAATCTTTATGATCCGCGCCAGATCGATACCTTGCATCACGTGCAACAGGCGCTCAAAGCGCACGCGATTTTCAAGCGCGACGTCGATTACGTCATCAAGGATGGCGAAGTCATCATCGTCGACGAGTTCACCGGCAGATTGATGCCCGGCCGGCGCTGGTCGGATGGCTTGCATCAAGGGGTCGAAGCCAAGGAACGGGTGCACATCCGCGAGGAAAACCAAACGCTCGCGACGATTACGATTCAGAATTATTTCCGCATGTACAAAAAACTCGCGGGCATGACCGGGACGGCGGATACCGAGGCGCCAGAGTTCAAAAAAATCTATAAACTCGATGTGGTTGTCATCCCGACTCATCGCGCCATGGTGCGCCAGGACCTTCCCGACGTCGTCTATCGCACGGACAATGAAAAATACGACGCGGTTGTGCAGGAGATCGAGGAGCGAAGCAAGAATGGGCAGCCGATACTGGTTGGAACTACGTCCGTGGCCAAGTCCGAGCGGATCTCGCGCATGCTCAAGAAGAAGAATATCAAGCACAATGTTTTGAATGCCGTGAACCATGAAGCGGAGGCGAGCATTATCGCTCAGGCCGGAAGGTTCGCCGCGGTAACGATCGCTACCAATATGGCGGGGCGTGGCACGGATATCTTGCTCGGCGGCAATCCGGAATTTCTCTCTCGCTCGGATATGGAAAACGAGTGGATCAGCCGTGCCGCAAAGCTGCCGATTCAAGGTGCGGCGCGCTATGAAGACGCCTTGCGCGAGCTCCGGGAAAAACATGAAGAAGAAGTGCAACGGATCGAAAAGAAATATATTAAGGACAGCGAAAGTTTTGACCAAAAACGTGGTGAGGCCTTAAAGCGGACTACAGAGCTGCAGCGTGAGATTCGTTCCATATCTCCTTTTCGCGAGGCGCGGGAGCGCTACGAGGATCTTTCGGCTACGCAGCTCATAGAAGCGCTTCATAACATGCGGCCAATTCCGGAAGGGTACCTGCGCGCGAAGGAGGTCCTTGAAACGGCAGTTCTCAATGGATCCGGCGGCACGGCGCCAGAAATTGCCGGCGAATTTCAAGAGGCGCGTGAGGGGTTTAGCGAGGCATTGGAACGTTGGCAACAAAATAGCGGTGAACGTGAAACGCTGATCGAGGCGCTGGATGAGAAACGCCGGGTTTACGAGCAATACCTGATTGACCTGGAATTCGAAAATGCTCGCGCGGCCCTCGCGGACGGTGACCATGCTGCGGTAATCACGGAATATGAGGAGGCTCATCGAGCCTTTGATGAAGCCGAAGCTCGCTGCGAAGAGATTCGCGTGCCGTATGAAGAATCGATCCAACAGGCTCAACAAAATTACGAAGCGAAGCGGCAAGAGTATCTTCGAATGGTGGAACAGGTCCGTGAAGAGCTCGATAAAGCGCCGGACGAAAATCGTCAGAGATTCGGTGAAATTTTGGCAAACTACAATAACGTATGCAGCGCGGAGAAAGAGCGGGTGATCGCGGCCGGCGGCTTGCATATTCTCGGCACGGAACGTCACGAAAGCCGGCGCATCGACAACCAGCTGCGCGGGCGCGCAGGCCGTCAAGGCGATCCCGGATCGTCGCGCTTCTATTTATCTCTCGAGGACGATCTGATGCGGATATTTGGCGCGGATCGAATCCAGGGCATCATGAGCCGGCTCGGCATGGAGGAAGGCGTTCCCATCGAACACGGACTAGTGACCCGCGCCATCGAAAATGCCCAGAAGAAGGTGGAGGGACACAACTTCGACATTCGTAAGCATCTTTTGGAATACGATGACGTGCTGAACAAGCAACGCGAGGTCGTCTACAACCAGCGCCGCGAGGTTCTCAAGGGCGAAGCGCTGAAGCAGCAGGTCGTCGACATGACTGAGGACCTCGTCGAAGACATCGTCGGCCGATACTCGGATAAAGAAACCCATCCTTCCGATTGGGATCTCGCCGGTTTGCGCGAAAGTTTATATCATCAGTTCAATCTGCGCCTGGATTTTTCCACCGAAGAGGAAGACTCCTTATCGCCGGAAAGTCTGTGGGAAATGGCGAACCAGCGGGTGCTCCAAGCCTACGAAGATAAGGAGAAGCGCTTCGGCGAGCCGATGCTCCGGCAGCTGGAAAAAATTATCATGCTGCAAACCATCGACAGCCTATGGAAAGACCATCTGCTGAATATGGATCATTTGAAAGAAGGCATCGGCTTGCGCGGCTACGGGCAAAAGAATCCGCTCCAGGAGTATCAGAAAGAGGGATTCGACATGTTCGAAGAGATGGTTCGGCGAAAAGAAGAAGATGTCGTGCAAAAACTATTCACGGTCGAGCTGGCACGGGAAACCGTCGCGCGGGAAATCGAGATTGAGCAACCACGCCCACAGCGGATGGTGCTGAGCCACGGCGAAGACGCGATACCGGCGCGTGCCGGCAACGCGGCCAAACGAGAAGGGGAGAAAGTCGGCCGCAACGATCCCTGCCCATGCGGCAGCGGCAAGAAATACAAACGCTGTCACGGAAAATAACGGCCGTGAATGAAGTGCCGGAACCCAGTTTGGCGGTTCTCTCTCGCGTCAATTAACTTGTTCTGCGCCCCGATATTATTCGACTCCGTCCCAGCCTGATCTACTCCAGCCCGAGCTCATTGACTATCCGACCTTGCGTTTGACTCGACGAATCCGCGTGAGCTTCAGTGCGCCGTTGCTTCCGGAGCCGTTGCGTCATGACCGTCGTCATGATGCGCTTCCGTTGGAACTTTGTTGCCGGCGCCGAGCTTTATGACGCGATCTTTGAATTCATGCAGATCTTTCGTCGAGTTTCGCGTGTCGACGACGAGCTTTGCCGCGCCGACGATTTTTCGAAAGTCATAGGCGCTGTGGTCCGTCAAGATGATCACGCAATCATGCTTGGCGATTTCCTCCGGAGATGCTTCGATCGACTTCAAGCACGCTCCGTCCGAGCCGTAAGCTCGGCACGAGCGGATCGTTGTAGGAAAGAAGCGCGCCTTTGTCCTTGAGCAGCCGCATGACGTCCAGAGCGGGCGACTCACGGCAGTCGCTCACGTCTTTCTTATAGGCCACGCCCAGAATCATGATTTTCGAGCCGCGAATACTCTTGGACGCACGGTTGAGCCCATCCGCGACCAAAGTGGCGACGACCGACGGCATCATGCCGTTGATCTCCGCTGCGAGCCCGATAAACCGGGCTTGAAAGTTAAGCGCTTTGAGCTTCCACGCCAAATAGTGCGGATCGATCGGAATGCAGTGTCCGCCGAGTCCGGGACCCGGATAGAAAGGGGAGAACCCAAAGGGCTTGGTGGCGGCGGCGTCGATGACTTCGTATACGTCGACTCCCAAAAGGTCACACATCAACGCGAGCTCGTTCACCATGCCGATATTCACGCTGCGGAAAGTATTTTCGAGAAGCTTGACCATCTCGGCGCATTTGGTGCTCGTCACCGGAATGACCCGTTCAATAAACTGCGAATAAAAAAGCCGGGCGATCTCGGTGCACTGGGACGTGATCCCGCCGACGATTTTTGGCGTGTTGTGGGTGTTGAACGTCGCGTTACCGGGATCGATCCGCTCCGGCGAGAATGCGACGTAAAAGTCACTGCCAACTTTAAGCCCGGAGCTTTCGAGCTCCGGCACGATCAGTTCATCGGTCGTTCCTGGATAGGTCGTGCTCTCCAAGACGATCAGTTGATCCTCATGCAAATACTTCCGAATCTCTTCGGTCGCTGAAAGAATAAACGAGATGTCCGGATCGCGGCTCTTGCTGAGAGGGGTCGGTACGCAGATGCTGACGGTATCGGCTCGTGAGAGCGCGCTGAAATCCGACGTCGGCGTAAACTGGCCGGTGTGAATCGTGTCGGCGATGAGTTTTTCGGGAACATCCAAGATATAGGATTTACCCTGTTTGAGCGCGGCGATCTTAGTCGCATCGAGATCAATGCCGATCACCTTGAATCCGGCCGCCGCGATCTCCATCGCCAACGGCAAGCCGACATAACCGAGTCCGATCACGGCCGCGGTCGCTTTTCGAGTTTCGAGCTTGGTCTTTAACGTATTCAACTTACGAGACCTCCCGTGTTTTCATAGGGAATTTGTTCCCGGCTCGCAGCGCTTTAAATTCCTGGATCCGAATGTTGTACTTCTCGATGAGCTCGTAGAGATTGACGCGACTGATGCCGAGCTCGCGCGCCGCCCGGCTGACGATACCGCCGTTTCGATACAGCGCTTTCTTGACGAAATCCATCTCGATGGCTTTTTTGGCAAACTTTAAATTGACGTCGGTCGGAATTTGATCGAAAGCGAAGCCTAAATCGCTTGGCTTGAGAACGGAACGAGAACTGAGAACCACCGCGCGGCTGATCAAATTCTCCAGCTCGCGGACGTTTCCCGGCCATGGATGCATTAGCAGCGCGCCTTCCCCTTCCGGTGAAAGCGTGACCGGCGGCTTGCGGTGGTCTTTACAGAACTTCTTGAGAAAGTGCTGCGCCAGGGGAATGATATCTTCCTTGCGCTCGCGAAGGGGCGGCATCTCGAGGGGCACGACTTTCAATCGATAATAAAGATCTTCGCGGAACAAATGGTTTTCCATGTCTTTTTTCAAGTCGCGATTGGTCGCGGCAATAATCCGCACGTCGACTTCCATGGGTTGGGTTCCGCCGACTCGTTCGATCTTTCGGTCTTGCAGGAAACGCAGAAGCTTCACTTGCAGCGGCGCCGCCAGTTCGCCGATTTCGTCGAGAAACAACGTGCCGGTGTGCGCGAGCTCGAATTTACCGCGCTTTTGCGCGTGTGCCCCGGTGAAGGCGCCTTTTTCATGACCGAATAATTCACTTTCCAATAGATTCTCGGGAATCGCGCCGCAATTTACTACGACAAAGGGATTGTTTTTTCGCTGACTCTGCAGATGGATCGCATGAGCAACGACTTCCTTGCCGGTGCCGCTTTCACCGCAGATCAAAACGGAAATATCCGACACGGCCACGCGCTCGATGAAACGGAAGATGGTTTTTATGCTCTTCGATATGCCGATCATGCCGTGAAATCCGTCGCCAAAGCTTTGCGTGTCTTGGTGGACGCGCTGGTGTAACTCATGAATTCGATGGGCGCGCTTGATCATGACTTTCAGCTCTTCGAGCCGAATCGGGTTTGGCGTAATAATCGAAGGCGCCCAGTCGGACTGCGCGCAGAGCATTTTGTTCATCGTCGTTGCCGGTGACGACGATCGCGCGGGTCGACGGCTCCTGGGAAAGTATTTGTTCGAGCAAGCGCATGCCGCCGAGGTCCGCCGGGTTATGCGGATTCAACGACAGGTCTAGCGTGACGACGGCAGGCTTTTCTGTTTCAAATAAGCTCAGGGCCTCGCCTTCGATCGAGCTCGTCAGGACCTGATAATCCGGTTCCAAGGCCCAGCGCATCTGCTTGAGAATATTTTCCTCGTCGTCGACGAGAAGAATTTTTGGATTCACAATTTTGGTTTCCTTTCTTTATTCGACTACAGCGTCGGCAATTCAACTTCTACTTTGGTGCCGGAATTGACCTGACTTTCGATGCGGATTTGTCCACCGTGGACTTCGATGATGGAGCGCGTATGGCAGAGACCGATTCCCAGGCCCTTTTCCTTGGTTGTTTGAAAGGGGCGAAATAGTTTTTCCAGTTGTTCGGGAGGAATGCCGCATCCGCTGTCGCGGATGGAAGCGGTGATCTTGCCGCGATTCTGCTGCGAAACCGAGACCTCTACCGCGCCTTCACCTTTCGGCAGGCTTTGAATTGCGTTGAGGAGCAAATTGGTGAAAGCCTTCTGAAGAAGGTCGGGGTCGCCGGAGATCGTCGACAGTTGATCTTTCGGCGGAAAAGCAGTCGAAATCCTTACGACCGTTTCTCTGATCGAGTTTGAGATCATCGAAGGTGTGAGCGATCACCTCAAGAATGTTGACCGGTTGCTGCTTCAAGGAGAATTGCCCTCTTTGGACCGACAGGCTGGCGATTAGATTTATCATTTTTTCCGTCGTCTGGCTGAAAGTTTCAAAAGCATCGGAAATAAAATTCGGATTGTGGCGCAGATGTTTGGCGTTTTCCAGCGTCATGCCCTGAAGTGTCGCGAGATTTTTCAAATCATGCAGGATAAACGAGGCGAACCGGTTGAAAGAATCCCATTCTCTCGCCAGCAAGAGTTCTTCCGACAATTTGTGCGTTAAGATCAAATGACTCAGCTGAGTGCTGACACTGGATAAAAACTGATTGTCCTCGCTTGATGACTCTTGCTCATGCGGCGGGGCGCCGATGCCGATCAACGCCAGCACTTGATTTCCCTTCTCAACGAGCACTAAGCGGTGAATCCCCAGTTCTTTGAAGAGTCCTCACACCGTCGATCGGGAAGCCACTTGCGAGCGCTTCGAGATCGTCTGCGGGAACACGAAAAATGCTCCCATTCGTATCTTTGGTGCGCGAGCGATCGAGATGCAAAGATGCAGAGCCGACCTTCTTGGCATAAAAAGAATCATGACAATAAGCGAGATGAAACGTTTCCGATGTCGGTGCCGGAAGCCAAAAGGCCACTTGTCGGACGAACATCCCTTCGGCGACAAAATCTCCGACCTTCGGCAAAAGATCTCGGATATTGAGTGAGCCGCTGGATTTGTCCGAAAATTTCATCCAAAGGTCTCTGTAGTCATATTTGTTACGAAAGAAATTTCTCGTGATGAAGCCTCTGATGCTGCTGTGAAAATTCGGCGACAGGTAAAATAATAGAAAAAAAGAACCGAGAGTAATAGTTGCCGCAGGCACCAAGACATTGAAACCGAGAGGTTGCATCAACCGTAAGATGTCGAGGATGCTTCCTGAAATGATGAGATAGATCAGAGCTGCGGTGCCCGACAGGCAACCAAAAACGAGGCGCCTGGAAACGTGTATTTTTACTTCCCAGGAAGGATACTTTGCGAAATCCATACACGAGCAGAACCAATCCGATAAAGACAACGAGCGATCCTAACTGCAGCATCGACTGTGAGATATAAGATGAAAACAGAACCGAGATCGATAAGTAACTGAAATAGACCGCGAAGCCGAGAAAGGCGATCAAAACGAACTTGAGTTCCTTTCGCTGTGCTTTGCTCGCGTCGCGAAGCGTTCTATCAAAACAAAACAAGGCAAGAACACTCGCGCCAACCACGTTGATGAAAACATAGCGCCAGGTTTCGCCGATGATGATGATCGGCTGGTCGAGAATTCCCGTCACCCATTCAATGATTCCCCCGGCGAAAACTCCGCGGAGCACGAGAATGAGCAAGACGATCTGCAGGCCATAGTACGCAGTCCAGCCAATCGATCGAGCGTTGTGCGCCGCGCGCCCCAGCGTATGGCTCACGGGCGTGATTGCAATCGGGATGAGGGCAACGCCTAGCACGATCAGCGTCGCGCCCTCCGGCGAGGTCGGCCGATTAGTAAAAAGATAGCAGCCGAGCTGAAACCCAATCAAAGGCGTGAGGCTAGCAACCAGATAACCGACGCTTGGATGAGCTTTAATCTTGGTCAACAAATAGAGGAACAACGCGCCCAAGAGGCTTAAGTTCACAATGAGCAGCGTGTTGAAGCTGAAGATAGCGTCCATTAGTTTAGCTAGTCATGACTTGGAAAGAGGAAAATCCTTACCATGATGAGCAAGGCATATGCCAAACAAATTCAGCTGCACTACTTTGTCAACTCTTTGCCGATTATGGTTCCCGCTTGCCGCTTTTTCCGGCGACGGCATGTCCGTGAGGGTTGAAACCCATATCATTAACCGACTCTAACAGATGAAAAAAACAAACAATTCTCAAACGTCTTGGCATAGCGCTTTGGGCAATAGTGTGATTCGGGGTGACCATTCCTGGCTTCGGCAGAACCGAAAATCGATTTAACAAAACTCCTCACTTCGATTTAAACGTGGATTCCAACTCGCAAGGAGACAATTCGGCTGAGTCAGTTGTGCCCGATCCAAATTTCATAATTACGAACGCCGTTGTTAATGCGAAGCTTGCTATTTTCTGCGGTTGGTTGCCTTGACTGGTGAATGAGCCATTCTTTCGACGTTTCGCTGCCACGTCTTTTATGTATCAGAGAATTTCCGTTCTTGGAAGTGCCATTGCGTGGAAGTGCGATGAAGGCAGTGGGAGCTTGGTGAATGCAGATAGATAAGTCAGTGTAAAGAGAATTTACAAGAACAGTTGGCAGCTCAGGAAGCTTATTGGAAGCGTTCAAGTGGAAACCAAGTCAAGTTAATCACTTACCTTAACTATATTTAGACACCTTGCTCGCTAAAATGTGTAAAAACTAGTAACAAAATTCTTGAAAAATTTTGGAGGTTATGGCAAAAATGCCAGATAGTTTGTCCCGAATTCAGTTGAGGCTCAGAGGAGGTTGTATTGCCCGGCATTCTAACTCGTGTCCCTGATGACGATGTTGATTCGGACATCTCAACGGCGGCTAGCCGCGCGAAGCGCCTCATGCCGTCGTCTCCCTTCAACACCGAGCCTAAGCTTGTCGAGTTCCTAACCTCTTTGCCGTGCGTCGTCTATGAGTCGGCTGCAGATTTGACCATCCGGGTAATTTCGCAAAATGTCTTCGATTTGATCGGTATTCAGCTGGACGCTTTGCAAGGAACACGTGCACTTTGGGGCGAGAGACTATACCATGAGGATCGTATGCGGCTTCTGGGGCGCCTCGAACAACTTCAATCATCGGAAATAGTGTCGGAAAATCATAGACTCCTCGATGATCAAGGTTTACCGGTATGGGTGTCCCATCGATTTCAAAAGATCGGAAAAAATAACGACGCTTGTATACGTGGTTGCATCACGCCTATACCGAGGGAGAGCTCGGGCAAAGTCTCTCGATTGCGCCGTTATTTCGCACTTCATTCATAAGATTGGCAATCATTTTCAGTTGATTAATCTTTTGATCGGTTCGCTAAAGCGAAGTGGAGCGTCCGTCGATGAAATAGCAGGTTTGCAAGATACGGTCGACCGAGCCGTCGAGTTCACCCGTTCGTTTTCACATTACAGCCAGACGCCGGTTTATTTGGCGGCGGTCGATCTTGGCGATGTCATTCGTTCGGTGTTCCAATCTACGGCTCCGCTCTTTAGTGAAAAGAACGTTTCCTATAAGTTGCTCGGCCACGAATCGCTCTATGGGGCAGTCCTTTCTGCGGATCCATTTCTGTTGGAGCTTGCGTTGATCGAAGTCATCCAGAACGCCTTGGATGCGACAAAAAGTGCCGATCAAGTCATACTGGCCGCGAGCCGGGAAGCATCAACGAGAACCTCGCCGGCGATTGCCAAGATTTGTATTGGCGATACTGGAAGCGGCATGGAAAAAGAACTATTGGCCAAGGCTCCGTTACCTTTTTTCACCTCCAAACCCGAAAGAAATGGTATCGGACTGAGCATGGCAATGCGCATCGTCGAGATTCACGGCGGGCTCTTGAGTATTTCCAGCCAAGAGGAAATCGGAAGCCAGGTGGAAATTCTGCTCCCGCTCACCGACGCCCTTGCGCGCTCCGAGCGATAAGAGCGACGGCAATTCCAGCGCTATCTCTATGTATAACGTCCTAATCGTTGAAGACCATGATCGGTTGAGAGAGCAACTCGGGCAGTTCTATGAGCAGGAGGGTTTTCGGGTCACCACTGCGTCATGCGGTGAAGAGGGCGTGAAGATACTGTCCGAGGAAAAATTTGCAATCGTTGTGTCCGACGTTAAAATGCCGGGCATGGACGGATTTCAATTGGCTCGCCACGTGCGTGAAAAGTGCCCGGATACCGATGTTATCCTGGTCACTGCGTTTGGAAATATTAAACAAGCGGTCGAAGCCATGAAGCTCGGAGCGAGCGATTATATCACTAAGCCGTTCCAGCCCGAGGCCATTCGACTAGTAAGTGAAAAACTGATCGAGAAGCGACGTTTACTCGATGAAGTTCGAGAGCTTCGCCAAAAGGTTCATGAGGAGGAACATCATCTCGAAAACATCCTCAGCAAGAGTCCCAAAATGCTTAAGGTGTTCGATCTGATTCGATCTCTGGCCGAGACGGATTCGGGAGTGATGATCACGGGCGAAACTGGAACCGGAAAAGAATTGGTCGCTCGTGCCATCCATAATTTGAGCCGGCGTAAAGCAAAGCAATTCGTCGCGATCAATTGCGGTGCTTTTCCTGACACCCTCCTGGAAAGCGAGTTGTTCGGTTACGAAAAGGGAGCTTTTACGGGCGCGGTACAAAGCCGAGCGGGCAAAATCGAAATCGCCGATGGTGGGACCCTTTTTCTCGACGAAATTGAGACCATGGCGCCGCCGATGCAAGTCAAGCTTTTGCGCGTGTTGCAAGAGAGAGAGGTTGAGCGGCTGGGCGGCAACCGCAAGGTAAAAGTCGATATGCGGGTGGTGGCGGCGACCAACGTGGATTTGAAAATCTGCTTGGCGCGCGGAACGCTGCGTGAAGATTTTTACTATCGAATCAATGTGATTCCGCTGCAACTGCCGCCATTACGGGATCGGCTGGAAGATCTTCCCGTGCTGATCAACCACATCCTCGGCAAACATCCAGTGGCGCAGGAGAAAAAGATCCGCTACGTGGGCCCTCAAGTTCTCGATCATATGCTCGCCTATCGTTGGCCGGGGAATATTCGAGAGCTTGAGAATATCCTTGAGCGGGCTATCGTCAAATGCCAAGGCGAAATTATTGAGGATGTTGATCTCCCGGCGCCGCCTCAAAGGGTGCCGGATCGTTCCTACATCGGCAACGGCGACGGCGATCTTTCACTCAAGCAATGGTTGCTGCGCAGTGAAAAGGAATATCTCAGAAGTCTGTTAATCAAATACAAAGGTGCCATTTCCTTGACTGCAATCGAGGCGAAGGTCGACAACAAGACGCTCTACAGAAAGATGAGGAGGCATGGGCTGCACAAGGAATCATTCAAGGATCTGGGTTGAGTGGAGTATTGTTGCAGGGCTTGTTCTCTGCCTGCTGATTCCCGCCGAGTCTTGGGCTGCTTTTGCAACCCAATTTTCTTTGACAACGGGGGAAGAGTATAACGACAATATTTTTTTTTCGAAAAGTAGGGAACATGATTTCATTACGTTTTTCGTCCCAACCCTGACCTTGCTTTATGCGCCGGAAGGTCAGGTTGCTCCAACTCTGACCGCCAATATCAGCCCCAGTTATCAGCTCTTTGCGCGTCATAGTGATTTGAATAACTTTGATAACGTATCGGCAAACGCCGGATATACCTACCAATATTCCCCACGGCTGAATTTTAATTTATCCGATTCATTCCAACGCCTAGGGAGTACCCGCACCTCAAGCTTAGGTGGAGTTGGCCAGTTTCTGAACCGGGCCGACCTCGCCTCCGCCAGTAGGCGGCGTTGCAACGCCGTCCTTGTCCCAAAATCTTAACGGCCTTACACAAGGTACGCAGACAAGTAACTACGTTTCATTGCAAGGCTCATATCTGTATCGACCGGACATCAGTTTCACTGGCGGGGTTGCAAACAGCTTTACGAGTTTCACCGGCAGCGCTGGTGGCACAGACGTATTTACTTCGATTGGCGCTCGCGGAATTTACAACTGGAGGCAGGAGCACAATCTCCATGCCGGTTACACAATTTCGATCAATAACTCGCGCAATGGCGACAACGGGGTCATTCACAATTTCGACTTGGGCGATGATTATTTTACAAATTATAACATACAACTCACGCCCACCCTCTCTCTGGCTGCCAGCACCGGGTTATCGCTCAACACGGGCGATAGCGGGCCGCGAGTAGCGAACAATACGAGCATAACAATAACCAAGCTTTGGGAGACGGCGCAGTTAAATGGTGGTTTGAGAAAAGGGTTGACTCCCAGTCTCGGGGTATCGGGAATCTCGGATACCACCAGTTTATTCACAAATTTTAACTGGCGTCTTACCGAAAAGCTCTCGACCTATTCCAGCGCGAACTTCTCGTTTTTTGACACCGACGACGTCAACTTCAAGACATTTCAGGCTAGTTTAGGGTTGCAATACTTATTTACGACCTGGCTTTCCTCCGCGCTCAGCTACAACTTCAATTGGATCGATAGCGGGTCCGGCGCGAATTCGACGGATTTGCTACAAAAGGGAGTTGTTAAGTCGAATAGCGTGTTTTTATCCATAACGACCCGCTTTGATCTTTGGCCCAACACCGGCCTCGCCAGAAGCATATCTTCTTCCGCCTTATCGCCAGTTTTGACAACGCCGTTCCCAATACAACGTTCCACAACCCTCTCCCTAACTGCATTCTAGATCTTTCACCGTAAAATTGGTTTACAGGACAAATTGTCGCCGCCGGGCGAGATTGCCCATTCCGGCGCCCAATTACTTTATTAGGGCAAAAAATCGCAGCTGCATTGCGACTGCGAACTCGTCAAAAACGAATGAAGGGGCTTAAACTCAGATCTTTTTGTCGTTTAGGTCTCCACAAGTATATGGTGCGGAAGTTGCGTGAGTGCCTAAGTCTGTAAAAAATTGTGACAGTTTTTGAGTGTACTCACATTACTAATGAAGAAATTTCTGGGGGCGGCCATGCGGAGCAGTTTGTTGACGGTTTTCATTGTGATTGTTGCTTTGGTTTCGGGGTGCGCAACCAAAGATCTGCGCGTGCAGGAGTTTCGGGTCGCCGCCGATACTCCGGATCCTGCTAAACCTCCGGAGGAGTTCTATCAAATCGGAGCAGGCGACACGCTTAACATAAATGTCTGGAAGGAACCGACGCTTTCGGGAACCGTTAAAGTTCGTCCCGATGGTTACGTGACACTGCCGCTCATTAACGAAGTCCAAGTCAGCGGCCAAACGACCGGGCAGTTGAGAAAAGCATTAGAGGATAAGTACAAGGAATTTACCACAGATCCGTTTGTTACGATTCGGGTCGAAGGAATTGCTTCAAGTGAGGTCTTTTTGGTTGGGCAGGTCGGAAAACCAGGTGCGTTTCCTCTGAGTGGCAACGAGACCTTGCTCCAACTTCTCACGCGCTCAGGCGGGCTCGGAGTTTTCGCGGACCGCAGCAACATTCGTGTGGTGCGACGGGACGGGAGTAGGGTGACGGAGTACATTGTGGATTATGACGCCATCATTAAGGGAGATCTCAAACAAGACGTATTGTTGAGACCTGGCGATAGAATCATAGTTCCTTAGCCCGCCGAATTTACAAATTGAACACAGTAGAGCCGGGAGGCTTTTTTCATGAACGGCATGGCAGATTTTGATATTTCACAAATACTCAATAGCCTTTATAGACGAAAGGGCCTCATTATCTGTGTATGCCGTTGTGGTTTTTTATTGGCTATATATACGGCGACCATTCTCCCCAATATCTATCAGTCTAGCAGCCTCATACTTGTGAGCCCGCAAAGAGTTCCCTCCTCTTTTGTAACCTCAACCATCACGACAGATCTTGCAGAGCGCATGCAGGCGATCATCCAGGAAATTCTCAGTCGAACTCAACTCGAAAAGATCGTTCAAGAATTTGATCTTTATCCTTCTGACAAGTCATCAATGTTAGAGGACCGCATTGAAAGACTCCGCAAAACGATCAAAGTGGAATTTCGCCGCAATAATGTCTTTCAGTTGTCATTTGAATCAGACAATCCGGAAAAAGCGAAACAGGTTACCGGCCGTCTGGCATCGCTATTCATCGAGCAAAATCTGCAGGTCAGGGAACAGCAGGCCATGGGAACCAAAGCCTTTATGTCCGCGGAAGCGGACCGATTGCGAAAGGAATTGGAAGAGCAGGAAGTCGTGGTAAATCAGTACAAAGCCGCTAATCGTTATGAACTTCCCGACCAGCAGGATAGTAACTTGCGAACACTCGAGCAGCTTCGACGGGAGATGGAGGCCGGCAATCAACGGCTGACCGCTCTACAGGAACGCAAGGGTATTCTCCAAAAACAAACCGTCGAATCCGACATACTCGGAGTGGATCTCTTAGGCGGCGCATTTACAGGACCAGCAGAGACTGGAACCCAGGGTGTACAAGTTCAAATGAGAAAAAAAGAACTGGACTCCTTGCTGCAAAGGTACAGCAGCAAGCATCCCGATGTCGTTCGGATCAAAAAGGAAATTGACGCTCTAGAAGCTGAGGGCCGGGATGTAAGTTCCAACAAGCCTACGACCTCGACGAGTGCATCGAGCGATAATCCCTTGAAACAGGTTTTGCAAACCCAGATCGCTGATATCGATGCCGAAATCCAGACGCTCCGATCCCAGAGCGATCGTATTCGTAATCAGATTGGCACGCCTACAATCGCGGGTCGCTGCCACTCCGATTCGAGCCATAGAGCTTTCGAAAATTAGTCGGGGCTATGAGATCACGCTGCGAAAATATCAAGACTTGCTGGCCAAGAGCCTTGAGTCGGAATTGTCGGAAAATATGGAAAAAAAACAAAAGGGTGAACGGTTCCAGATTCTCGATCCGGCTAACTTGCCGCTCAAGCCTGTTCGTCCCAATCGACCGATGATCATTCTGATGGGATTCTTAATCGGCTTGGGGGGCGGTTTCGGCTTAGCCTTTGTGTGGGAGAATCTCGATACGTCGTTTAAGAGGAGCGATGAAATTAGCGCTTACGTCAATGTGCCGTTGCTCGTGACCATCCCCGCTTTGATGACGCGCGGTAGCGTTATCGAACAAAGACGGTCGCAAGGTGTGCTGGTGCTGGCTTCTCTGGGTGCTCTCCTTGTCGGGATTATCTGTCTTCGAATATTCGGACCCATTTACTTCTGAGCGTCTCATGGAACCCGTCTATCAACAGCATTTTGGGCTCGCCCAAGTCCCGTTTAATATCACTCCCGATCCGAGCTTTCTCTACCTCAGCCCGAGTCATAGGGAGGGATTGGCCCAGCTCCAGTATGGTATTAACGCGCGCCGAGGATTTATCGTATTGACCGGAGAGGTCGGTACCGGAAAAACCACGCTGATCCAAACGTTACTCAGCCAGCTTGCCGAAGGCACTCAAACGGCATTGATCTTTAGCGCGATCGCAAGTCCGCTGGATCTTCTTCGTTATGTTTGTGAAGAGTTCAAACTCGTTGAACCTTTTGGAGAACTCCACGACACGCACGATTATATTTTTTTGCTGAATGAGTTTTTACTCCAGCGCTACCGTGAAGGGGAGAACGCCGCGCTTATCATCGATGAGGCGCAGAATTTAGCGTCCGATGTGTTGGAGAGTATTCGACTCCTTTCAAATTTCGAAACCACTAAGGATAAGCTTTTACAGATTTTGCTCGTGGGACAACCGGAACTGAACGAACGCTTGAATACTCCGCAATTGCGGCAATTGAAACAGCGGGTAACGCTGCGTCATCATCTCCGGCCGTTTTCACTTAGCGAATGTCAGGAATATATCGTCAGTCGTCTTCGGCACGCGGGCGGAGGGCCGGGTCTTTTTACCCCTAGGGCGATCGAGAGAATTCATCATTATTCCGGCGGGATTCCACGACTTATTAACGTGATATGCGATAACGCGATGATCAACGCCTATGCTCTTGATAAAAAAGAGATTGAGCCAGTTAATCATCCAAGAAGTAGCTGATGATTTGTGTCTCTCCGGTGTGTCCTTTCGGCCACCGGTACCTCGACGAGATAGCACACCGCGGGTTGAGCGCAGCGCTCTACCGGAACCCCAGGGAACTAGGCTTCAGGCTGTACAGCTTGTCAAAGGGAATCAGGCCAATCGGGTTGCGGATCATTCGAATATCGTTTCCGCGAGCGGTGTTGTCCCGGAAAAATTTTTCCTTTCTCTTCGCGAGGCGTTAGTCGATGCCATGGGTCCCATGGCTCATATCGTCCTAGCGGAGCATGTAAAGCTTCTTGGCGCGTCTTCGGATCGTTTTCCTCGGGAAAAGATTGACCGCTTAGTTGATTCCGTGAGCCGAGAAATCTTTGATGAGTCGATCAGAGCGCGGTTTCGCCAGAACATGTCCGAGAGGATAAGCGCCCTGCAAAGGACTTGAAAATTTCTTTTTAGATCGCTTAGAATTGAACAGTGTTGAGGCGAAATCGGCTGTGTCCATCGAGCTTTCCGGTCATCAAGAGAATCATCGACTTTGGCCAAGACTGACATCGAACGAATAGATTAGGAGATCAACGCATGAGCAGAGTGTTTGAGGCATTAACCAAGGCAAGCCATGAGAAAGAGCACCAGCCGGAAGCCGAAGCCAATGCAAGCTGATCCCGACGCTGATGAAGGCATGGTTTTGGAGAGTGTGCCTTCGAGCACGGCGGATTGGTCGATCACCCCTAATGGCCACAATAATGGCCACCATAATGAAATTCCAGCGGCCTTTAGCAGGGTCAACGAACGGTTCGAGATCTTGGCGTGAAACAATAGAGGAGCTGGTCTTTGGTTGGGATCTTGGCCGTTATGCGACTCATCCAATCGTCGCCTTGGAGGAGGAATCGCCGGCTTCTGAGCAATACAAGATTCTGCGCGAACAGCTTAAAAGATTGCGCACGGAAGCCGGTATTCGGACCATTGCGATTACGAGCCCTGTCAAGAGGGACGGAAAAACCACGGTCGCCGTCAACCTGGCAGCGTCAATTGCTTTAGAATACGAGGAGAAAGTGCTGTTGATTGACGCTGATTTAAGGGCACCGAGCGTCCATCGATATTTTAAGGGCGACGTTTCCCCCGGACTCACTGACTATCTCAGCTCCAATTCAGCTGCAGGAGTGAAGAGTCTGATTAGGGCTACGCATTTGAGCGGCTTGCGGATTATTCCTGCCGGGAAGCCGTCGCGCTTTGCTTCGGAATTGCTCGCGAAAGACCGAATGCGACGAATGATTGATGAAATTCATACGACGCTGCCCGGCCATACGATCATCATCGACTCGCCACCGGTCCTAGCGACTCCTGATCCCTTGGTTTTGAGCAGACAGGTAGACGGCGTGATCATGGTCATCCGCGCCGGCAAAACACCGAAAGATTATCTCGCAAAGGCTTTGAGCTCGTTCAGTTCCGACAAAGTTTTGGGTGTCGTGCTGAACGGGGCGGATCTCGGGCTGGGTTCAAAATACTATTACTACTATTCGAGCAACGGTCACGGCTAAACATTGAGGATCTTCAATAGATATTATACCCGGTTCGATTCTCTCCTACGTGCTGGGCGATATCGTGTGCGCGCTTGGCGCGAGTCGTCGTGTTGCGCGGGATTATGGACGCGGCAGATCCAGCCGGGAATAATCACTGGCTCAGACTTCTTGCTGCACGGGATGGCGATGGCCTTGGTTGTCGTGATCGCCTTTTACTATTCGAACTTATATGCAATCGATCAGACGCTTTCCGTTCAAGAGTTAATGCATCGATTCGTCGCAGGGTTGGGCGCGGCGTGTATTGTCATCGGTGTTATTAGTTACCCTATTCCGAACTTTGGTAAGTCAATTTATATGAGCGAAATGCTGATGATGGGAATATCATTGGGCATATGGCGTTTCGGTTTTATGCGAGTGATCAAACAAGCCGCTATTCGTGCCAATGTACTGATTATTGGCATTCGCGGTATTGGCAAGCTTATCGCTGAGGAACTCTACTTAAAACGAAAACTAGGCATGGAAGTGATAGGTTTTGTCGGCGCCGAAGCGGGTCTAATCACGTTATCCTACGGCAATCCAAAAAAAGTCGAGCTCCCAATCTTTGCGCCCCATCATCGCTCGCCAGCCTAGTCGCCAGCCGCCGCGTGGACAGAATTCTTTTGTCCGGCACGGACGATTGTCCGCTGACGTACTTCCAGGAGCTCGTGAATGTGCGGGCGATGGGCGTGCCGATTGAGCATTGCCATTCTTTTTATGAACGGCTGGTAAGCAAAATCGCTATTACCGATCTGCCGCCCGAGTGGATTGCGCTGTCGGAGGGTTTTCGACGAGACCGCATTGTTCTCGCGGCGAAGCGAGTTATCGATGTGATCGTCGCGTTTTTGGGTTTGCTTTTGGCCATGCCATTGGCGCTGATGACGGCGCTCGCCATCAAACTCGAGAGCTCGGGGCCGATCTTTTACCGCCAAGAGCGCGTCGGCCAGAACGAAAAGCATTTTACTCTCTTTAAGTTTCGCTCCATGACAGCAAGACGCCGAGGCGAAAGTGGGACCCGTCTGGGCCACGGAAAACGATCCTAGAGTTACAAGGGTCGGAGCCATTATCCGAAAACTCAGGATCGATGAAATCCCGCAGATGATCAACGTCCTCAAGGGTGAAATGAGTTTTGTCGGGCCACGGCCGGAGCGGCCGTTCTTTGTCGAACGATTGAAACAAAATATTCCTTATTACGATCTGCGTCACTCCGTCAAACCGGGGATCACGGGGTGGGCGCAAATCAGTTACCGTTACGGCGATAGCGAACAGGATGCGGTGGAGAAGTTGCAATACGATTTGTACTACATCAAGCATATGTCGCCGGTATTCGATCTCCAGATCATTTTCGAGAGTTTCAAGGTTATTCTTTTCGGTTCGGGCGCTCGCTGAGGTTCGACGTGATGAACGCGCTGACAATCGATGTCGAAGATTATTTCCACGTGCAGGCGTTTGCGAACGTCATTGTACCGGATGATTGGTGCCGGTATCCGATGCGAGTTGAAAGCAATACCTACCGACTGTTGGAGCTCTTGGACCGGCGCGCTGTTCGCGCGACATTTTTCATGCTGGGCTGGGTGGCTGAACGGTGTCCGAGTCTCGTGCGCCATATCCTCGATGGCGGCCATGAAATTGGCAGTCATGGCTATGGTCATCAAATGATCAGTCGGGGAGACGAAAAGACTTTTCGTAGGGACGTGGGTCGCGCTAAATCGATCCTCGAAGATCAAACGGGCACCAAGATCAAAGGCTACCGCGCGCCCAGTTATTCGATCACCTCGAAGACGCTTTGGGCATTGGAAGTTCTGGGCGAGTTGGGTTTCGAATACGATTCGAGCATCTTTCCCGTACGACACGATTATTACGGCATTCCGGATGCGCCGCGCTTTCCCCATTATCAACGGCTCCGCAGCGGAGCGCGTCTGTTAGAGTTCCCGCCGTCAACTCTGCGTGCCGGCGCGACTAACTTCCCCGTTGCGGGAGGCGGATATTTTAGGCTGTTGCCGTATCGGCTGACCGCCTGGGCGATTCGCCGCATCAACCAAAAAGAAAATCAGCCGGCCATGGTTTATCTCCATCCCTGGGAGATTGATCCCGGTCAACCCAGAGTCGCTGCGTCTTGGCGCTCACGATTTCGTCACTACCAAAATTTGCGAACAACAGAGAAAAAATTCGCGCGGCTCCTGGACGAATTTTCATGGGCGCCCATGTCGGAGGTCCTATCATGTTGCGCGAGCGCGATCGAACCGGCGAACGAGGTGAACCGTGGCCTTTAAGATTCTCTCAGTGGTCGGCGCCAGACCGAATTTCATGAAAGTCGCCGCCCTCTGCGAAGCCATCAAAGAATACAATGCAAACGGCAAAAACCCGCAGATCGAGCACGTCCTGGTGCACACCGGCCAGCATTACGACGCCAACATGTCGGACGCATTTTTTAATGACCTGGAGCTTCCCAAGCCAAATTTGTTCTTGGGAGTCGGCTCGGGTTCTCACTCGACGCAGACTGCGAAGGTGATGGAAGGCTTCGAGAAGGTTCTTGAGGAGCAAAAACCGCAGATCGTGATCGTCGTCGGTGACGTAAATTCGACAGTGGCTTGCGCGCTGGTGACCAAAAAAACATGGTGTGTCGGCGAGGATGGACGAGATTTTATTCCTAAATTGGCCCACGTGGAGGCGGGCTTGCGGAGTTTCGACAGAACGATGCCGGAGGAAGTCAACCGGGTCGTAACCGATACGCTTTCCGACTATCTTTTTACGACGGAAGACAGCGCCAACCAAAATCTCGAGCGCGAAGGGATCGCTCTCAATAAAATCCATTTTGTCGGAAACGTCATGATCGACACCCTGCTGCGGCTATCGCTCGAAAGCGAAGGAATCGACGATTCTCAATGATTTGCTACTTTCCGCGGAAGGTCGGATCAAGCCGTATGCGATTTTAACGTTGCACCGTCCAGCAAATGTCGATGACGGCCAAACATTTTCAAAGATCCTCGACTCTTTTTTGGATATTTCACAGCATATGCCGCTTATTTTTCCCGCACACCCGCGTACCTTGAAACAAATTCAAGAGGCGGACTTGGGCGATTACTTCGTCGATCACTTTTTGGACGGTCCGGAACCGTGGGATTCCCGCGTGAGAATTCGACTCGTCCCGCCGTTGGGATATCTCGATTTTCTCCATCTAATGTCTTGCGCCAAAGTCGTTCTCACCGACTCTGGCGGCGTGCAGGAAGAAACCACGATTTTGGGGGTTCCCTGTATTACCTTGCGCGAGAATACCGAACGACCGGTGACTTTGACCCATGGAACGAACGTACTGGTCGGCTCGGACTCGGAAAGAATCATGCACGAATTTGCCCGTGTCTTGACAGGCATACGGGAGCTCCGCGGCCACCGCAATTCTGGGACGGTAGCGCGGCTAAACGAATTATCCAAACTCTCATCGAGGATGAGATCCCGGCGCAGCAAGTCGATCTTTCGGACTGGCGCCCTGGAGCAGTCGCGGGCGACCTTCGGCATGCCTGATTCGAAGCTCTAGATCGATGGAATGTTCTTTTCTTCGCGATAACGATCCTTCGTGGGATGAATTCGTAATCGGTCATCCCTCGGGTACGTTTTTTCATTTGCTGGCGTGGCGCGAGATCCTCCGAAAGAGTTTTGGCTACGAGCCGGTCTATCTTTGGGTTCGAGATTCTTCAGGCCGCATTCGTGGTTTGCTGCCCTTATTTCTCGTCAAAAGCATGCTTTTCGGTCGTAGTTTAGTCGCTATGCCGGTCGGAGTTTATGGCGGGCCGCTTGCCAGTGACGAAGAATCCTATCGAATGCTCTTGCAGCAAGCGACTGAGCTCGCCAAAGAACGCCACGTCCGTTATTTGGAGATCCGCGGCAATCCGTATGCTGAAACGCCGATCGCGCCGCACGTCGACGGCGATTCTTCGCGCTGGTCGCGCAAAGATCTTTACGTCACTTTCAAGGGCCAGATCGATTCTACAGACGAGGCGAACCTGGCGCGGATTCCGCGCAAACAGCGCCGTATGGTCCGCCAGGGGGATAAGCACGGTCTCAAAGCGATTTTCGACAATGGCCGTTTGCGGGAATTTTACGATGTTTACGCAGAGAGCGTGCGCAATCTGGGGACGCCCGTATATGGATATTCGTATTTTGAAAATCTCGTCTCGTCATTCAGCGATCAATGAATATTGCTCGTCGAATACCATGAAAAAATAATCGCCGCAGTACTGTCTTTTTTTTATCGAGAGCAAGTTCTGCCGTACTATGGCGGGGCCTTGAAGGATTATTTTCACCTAGCGCCCAATGATTTCATGTACTGGGAGCTCATGCGTTATGCCGGAGCCAAGGGCTGCAAGATTTTTGACTTTGGTAGAAGCAAAGAGGGAACCGGACCTTACAACTTCAAGCGGCACTGGGGTTTCGAGCCCATGGCACTACCTTACTGGTATTACGCGCCGAATGGACAAGCTTTACCGGATACGAGTCCGCTCAATCCTAAGCTTCAATGGGCGATCCGTATTTGGCGCGGATTGCCGCTCGCGATTACAAACTCTTTGGGGCCGCATATCGTCAGGCATATTCCTTAACGGTGCAGGATTGAGTTTAGCTCGGGTATCGCATGGTGGGAGCCTCGTGAATCTTAATTCATTGAAACAAGTACTGAAGCTTCAAATCGACGGAATAGACAGGTTAGCCGGTAAAGCTAATAACTCTGAGGATTGAAGATTGATCAACGCCGTTAAAAAATCGACTGCAGCAAAACCCGTGGATGAAATGGAAAGCGGTATCCTTTCTTGGAGTTGGAACGGCTGGAAGGAAGCGTACAACGACGGTTCCGTTCATTTGTTTCTGGATGGATTTGCGGCTCCAGACCCGGGCATTGAACCTAGAAACGATACTCGACTGCATCGAGAATCACGCAGCCCAAATTATCGATTTATATAAGTGCAAAGGATCTGGCTTCGTCGACTCTCTGCGTGGATCGTTTGCCATCGCGTTGTGTGACGCGCGAGAGAGAAAACTCATTCTTGCAACGGACCATTTTGGCACCCGCCCAATCTATTATACGAATCTTGACTCTTCATTCGGTTTCGCGCCTCGTATCAGTTGCTTCGCTGCTGCATCGGAATTAAAGAAGGTAGTCGATCCGAATAGTCTGTATTTCTATCTCAACCACTCATTCATCCCCGCGCCTTACACGATTTATAAGAATATTCGACGATTGGAACCTGGTCATGTGCTGATAAGAGTTAATATCTTCGCCGCTGTCACGAATGTGTTGGGATGTTGCTTATGCCGAACATTTCAGTCTGAACCAAGCAGCGGTTGCGGCCAGTTTGTCCACATCCGTGGAAGATTACGTCCGTTTTGCCCTGCGGGCGGCTCTCCTCAAGTCTCGGAAGTGGGAGCATTTCTAAGCGGCGGTACGGATAGCAGCACGATTCTTGGCTTACTTGGCAAAGCTGCGTCCCGGCAGGTCAAATCCTTCTCTGTTGGTTTCGAAGAAGCTGCGTACAATGAGATTCATTATGCCCGAGTGGCGGCGCAGCATTTCAACAGCGATCCCCACGAATATTTTGTTCGACCCGAAGAAGCGCTCGATGCGATGCCGACTCTGGCAGCGGCGTACGACGAGCCCTTTGGGAATAGTTCGGCGATTCCTACGTTCTTCTGCTTGAAGATGGCGCGTGAAGCGGGTGTAAAAATCATGTTCGCCGGAGATGGTGGGGATGAGCTTTATGGCGGGAATGAACGCTATATTACCGAAAAATTTTTTACGCTGTATCAGCAGGTACCACGCCCGATAAGACTGGCGATCGATCGGACTACTGAAATCATTCCCGCTTTCTATCCGTGGCGGAAAGTCAAAAATTACGTTCGTAAAGCCAACCAGAATCCCGTCGACCGATTTTTTTCCTATCAGTTGTATTTTCGAGATAACGCCGACGAATTGCTATCGGAAGAGTTTAGAGACGCAATCGATCGCGAATTTCCCCTTGATGTCCCGAGGCGTCATTACGCTCGAGTGGCTAATTGCGCGCCGCTGAATCGTCTTCTGTACATGGATTTGAAGCTAGCCGTTGCCGACAACGATTTATTCAAGGTCAACCGCATGGCGGAAGCTCACGGCATTCAAGTTCGCTACCCCTTTCTCGATACTCACGTCGGGACCACCGCGGGTAGGATCCCCGCTGGTTTAAAAGTCAAAGGATGGTCGAAGCGATACATATTC
Organism: uncultured delta proteobacterium; assembly: GCA_963755715.1. Taxonomy (GTDB): domain Bacteria; phylum Desulfobacterota; class Binatia; order UBA9968; family UBA9968; genus DP-20. The sequence continues at coordinate 4,372 of CAVWLW010000057.1, read as the reverse complement.
AAAAAGGCTTTCGAGAATTTCTTGCCCCGCGAAATCTTGCGTAAGAAAAAACATGGGTTTGGCCTGCCCACGGGCGAGTGGTTGAGACATCACCCTGGGTTTAGGGATCTGGCGCGGTCACTTTTGCTGGAACCTCGTGCTGTTCAACGCGGCTATTTCAAGCGCCCGGCGCTCGAACGCTTGCTCCGGCTGCACGATGAGGAGCGTAGCGGCTATTACGGTTCCTATATCTGGTACCTAATGATGCTTGAACTTTGGCATCGCCATCACGCTGATGTAACTTCCGGGTAAGTGTGCTTCGAGCAGAAAAATTGTTTCAAATTTGCGAGCTTGGAATGCTTTTTGCCATTCGTCGGAGCGTCTGATTTCAGCTTGTTTAAGCTAAAGCATTTTTGCCCTGTTTTGTGTTGAATTAGTAGCGCTAGGGTCATTTTCTTTTCGTGGCTTGGCAAATTGTGTCACGAAAAGATCGGCTAGAGTGGAGACTCGTGTACAATTTAGGTCAAGTCGCTCCGATCGGGGTGCTTGGCAGGCAAGAGCTGCTGATGCGGCAATGGCGGAAGCCTGCGCGGAATAGTGGCGACGGCGCACTGGAAAACCCAGGCAAGCGAAACCAGTCAGTGCAAAAGATCACAATCGGCAATTCACAGGTCGCCTTTGGCAATGGCCGCTAAGCTAAAAGGGCTGGTACTGAGCGGCGGACGAGGAACGAGGCTACGTCCGCTAACGCATACAGCCGCCAAACAACTCGTGCCGGTCGGAAATCGACCGATCCTGTTTCATGTCCTCGATAATTTGAAAAGGGCGGCGGTTAAGGAAGTGGGTATCGTGATTTCACCGGAGACTGGCAATGCCGTCCGAGAAGCTGTTGGTAAGGGTGAATTGTGGGGAATGAACATCGAGTATATCTTGCAAAGCGAACCGCTGGGACTTGCCCATGCCGTCAAGGTAGCGCAGCCGTTCTTGGGCTCCGATTCTTTCGTGATGTATCTGGGCGACAACTTGATCGGCTCCGGAATCAGCGATTATCGCGGTCGATTTGAGCGATCGGACGCGCAGGCGTCGATCCTGCTCAAAGAAGTCGAAAATCCATCCAGCTTCGGCATCGCCGAGGTGGATAGCCAGCAACGAGTGGTTCGTTTGGTGGAAAAACCCAAGGAGCCGAAATCCAATCTGGCTTTGGTCGGAATTTATTTTTTTACGCCGGCCATCCACGAAGCGATTAGCCGGATTTCACCCTCGTGGCGCGGCGAGCTCGAGATCACCGACGCGATTCAAAATTTGTTAGATGCGGGTGGAGAGGTTTTGAGCGATCGCATCGATTCTTGGTGGCTCGACACCGGGAAAAAGGATGATCTGCTGACTGCCAACACGGTTGTCCTCGACGAATGGGTGACCCGGCGGATAGAGGGCGAGGTCGATGCGCAGAGCCAGGTGACCGGGCGAGTTCAACTGGGCCGAGGAAGCCGTGTCATCAACAGCACGGTTCGTGGTCCCATAGTGGTAGGTGAAAACGTATTGGTCGAGAATTCGTTCATCGGTCCTTTTACCTCCATTGGAAGCGGCTGCCGGATTGTCTCGTCTGTGCTGGAGCATTGTGTCTTGCTTGAAAATGCGCGAATTGAACAGGTCGATCGGCTGGAAGACAGTTTGATCGGCAAGAATTCCGTTGTCCTAAAAGACGACAAGGTTCACCAAGCCTATCGTCTGATGATCGGTGACGACTCCGAGGTACAGCTCTGATGCCGTTTCAGTTTACGCGTACGGCTATTGCCGACGTAATTGTGATCGACCCCCAGGTGATCCCCGATCAACGCGGCTTTTTTATGGAAACTTACAAGCGTTCGGACTTTACGGCCGTCGGAATCAGCGACGTCTTCGTTCAGTGCAATCACTCAAAATCAGCGAAAGGAATTTTGCGCGGGTTGCACTATCAAAAGCAACCAAAGGCGCAGGGCAAGCTGATTCGCGCGCTCGGCGGAGAGATCTATGACGTGGCAGTCGATATCCGCAAGGGATCTCCGACGTTCGGCAAATGGGTGGCTGTTGCACTTTCGGCGGAAAGTAAACGAATGCTCTATGTACCGGCGGGTTTTGCCCATGGGTTTTGCGTCACCAGTGAGGATGCCGAAATCCAGTACATGACCACCGAGGAATACGCGCCGGATTTTGAGTCCGGCGTCATCTGGAACGATCCCGATTTAGCAATCAATTGGCCGGTCGCTGAGCCCATACTTTCGCCGCGAGACCGCGCCTGGCCGCGACTGCGCGACACGGATACTAATTTTGAGTAGACAGAGTCCCTAGTCCGTTGTCAGAACTCAGTATTGACAACTGAAAGCTGATCGCTGAAACCTAACAAATCATGAAAACCATCCTAGTGACCGGAGGCTGCGGTTTTATCGGCAGTAGTTTTGTCAGGTTGTTAAGCGCCCAGCGTAGCTATCGCGTCGTCAATCTGGATAAACTCACTTATGCTGGTAATCTTGAAAATACTGCGGATCTCGCCGGCGAGAACAACCGCTTCGTGCAAGGGGATATTTGCGATCGAGCGCTCGTCGAACGGATTCTCAAAGACGAAAAACCTTGGGCTATTGTAAACTTCGCCGCGGAGTCGCACGTCGACAGAAGCATTCTCGACGCCGCACCATTCCTGAGAACAAACATCGGGGGAGTACAAACACTGCTGGAAGCAATCCGCTTATATCCGGTGGAGCGCTTTCTCCACATCTCCACCGACGAGGTTTACGGTGACAAAGAAGGACAAGAGTTATCGAGCGAAGAATCGCCACTGTTGCCGAGCAGTCCTTATGCCGCTACGAAAGCTGCGGCCGATCTACTGTGCTTTTCCTATCGACGTACTTACGGTTTGCCGATCATCGTGACGCGGAGCTCGAACAATTATGGTCCCTACCAGTTCCCGGAAAAACTGATTCCGCTGCTGATCCGAAACGGACTCAATGACCTGGAATTACCGATCTACGGTGACGGCAAGCAGATTCGCGACTGGCTTTACGTCGAGGACAATTGCCGGGCTATTCTTAGCGTTCTTGAAAAAGGGCGAGATCGGTTGTATTTACAATATCGGCACGGGGGAAGAACGAACAAATCTTGATGTCGCGGAAGGCATATGTGCCGCCATTGCTGACCGGAAAAAACTCAATCCAAAAAAAATAGCGGAACGAATCCGCTATGTCACCGATCGTCCGGGGCACGATCGTCGCTACGCCCTTGACACATCAAAAGTTCGCGCGGAGCTCGGCTGGCAACCCAATATGGATTTTGCCGCTGGAATCAAGCAAACCGTCGATTGGTATCTCGATCATCTCGATTGGATTTCGCGTGTCACTTCGGGTGAGTATCGCAATTATTACGATTCGGTCTACCGGCACGCTTGGAATGCAGAGTAGGCAGCTGGCAGATCGCAGCTGGCAGCGGTCCTCGGTTGTCACCAACGGCCTGCTAACTGCTCATGCTCCCTGCCTGCTGCTAACTGCAACCTGCTAACGTTCATGGCCTCACAACGTATTGCGGTCATCGGCAGTACTGGACAGCTCGGAACGGATTTAGTTGAAGTCCTGCGGCTGGACGATAAAGGCGAAACCTTGCCGTTGAGCCACGCGGACTGCGACTGCACGGACGCGAATCAGGTAGGCGAGATCCTGAGCAAATTGCATCCCGATGTGGTGATCAATTGCGCCGCTTACGTTCGCGTCGACGATTGCGAGGATCATGCGCGCGAAGCATTTGCGGTCAACGCCATTGGTGCGCTCAACGTCGCCCGCGCTTGCGCGGCAGTGGAAGCGCTGTGCGTTTATATCAGCACGGATTACGTTTTCGATGGCTCCAAGGGATCACCGTATGTTGAATCGGACCCACTCGCCCCATCAACGTCTATGGTGCATCGAAGTTAGCGGGCGAGCATCTGGTCCAGCAGGCCGCGCCACATTCACTGATTGTGAGAACGTCGAGCCTGTTCGGCAAAACCGGCGCGCGCGGCAAGGGCGGTAACTTCGTCGAGACTGTTATCAGAAAAGCGCAAGCAGGCGATTTGCGCCAGGTAGTAAACGACATGACCATGTCACCGACTTACGCGCGAGATGCATCGGCGGCTTTGGCGCTGATGGAACTCAACAGAGCAACGGGGCTATTCCACTTGACAAATAGCGGGGCTTGCACTTGGTACGAGTTTGCAAAAGCGATACTGGAATGATCGGCTCGACGCTGCCATTAATCCGGTCTCGAGCAAGGAATTCAGGAGCCCCGCACGCCGGCCCAAGAACTCGGCGCTTCGGAGCGAGCATCGCCCCGAGTGAGCTTCGTTCATGGCGGGAGGGGGTGAGGGCGTATTTATTCGAGAAAGGCCATGTGA
>CAVWLW010000056.1:0-133453 GCA_963755715.1 uncultured delta proteobacterium | reverse complement strand
GGCTCAGTTCCAGCGTAGGTCTGCCTACCAGCGCAACATTGTCCTCAGCCTGCGATTGGTGTCAGCGCCAGAGCCAGAGCTAAACCCAACACTCCACGATTAATTAGATTCATGATCGCTCCTAATAAATGATCGAGCGTTTCTCGATCCGCGATTTACGGCGCCATCTTCCTGTGGGCGTCAATTTCGCGACCTGCGCTTGTGCCCAGGCGCCTAACGCGCTCGGCGCCTGGGTTGTATTGGATTTGAAACTTAACCTGACTCGCGAAGGATTGCCGTCCACTATTAGACAGGTTTGAATAAATATCGGGGAAGACCGTCGCAAGGCTCCGGGGCTATCTCAGCCCGAAAAAGCCGGCAACGAATACCACTACGACGATAACGCCGATTATGTAGAAAATATTATTCATGGCAGTTTCTCCTTTCTTTCGCGTGAGCGGATTTACCGTTGAGCCAGATGCCCATAACAGTATTTCAAAAATAAGCGCAGGCTAGCGACTTCGCGTGATGTCTTACTGTCCGGTGAGGCTCAATGGAATCTCAAGTTGAGAAATATTATTCGGAACGGGGTCCTGTATCCTTGGAGGTACGTGACCACAGTTTATGCAATAAAACTCGGGGACAATATAATTTTGGCAACGCGGACACTTCATAGTTTTATTCCTCTTCTTTGTCTATGTTTCACGCTCTTTACAGTGAATCCCCTGTTTTCATTGTTGTACTATGTCAGAGCAGATTGTGTGCCAGACCCTTTGGTAAGAAAACCATTGGATCTCCCTTAGATTTATTTTAGGCGTTCAGGATGAAGAAGATGAGGCTCGTCAGGAACGTCGAGCGCATCGACCAAAAGGTCGGACTGGAATATTTAGTTCTCCCAACTGTTTTTCTCTCCGGAGAGTTTGGCGCGACTCAATCGCGCGCTTCCCACCTTGGTATTAGGACAATGTATGGTGCGGAATTTCAGACGGAGAAGGGACTGTGGTCTTGAGTCCCGCCTTTTCCACTTCGAGTTCGTGGACCCGCTGTTCCAGACCGGCTACCGTATGTTTGGCTTTTTTCATCGCTCGATCTTTTCCATAGATGGTGAGCGTGGAGGAAACCGACCTAGCAAAATAGAGAATCCACGCCATGAAAAGTCCCACAAACAACGACCCCACGATAACCAGATACAAGGGGACATCATTCCAGACATAGTCATTGAGCCGGATCGTAACCGGGCTAATGTTTTGCATTCCAAAGTAAGCGATCGCGACGCCGGAAATAACTGCAACAAGTAATACCAACATATTTTTATAACCTTCTTTCTTTGGCCAACCGTACTCTGAGGTTGATTCATCAGAGTCTACCGATGTTCATCGTGCGCTCACTCGGCGGGTGATGCTGTCTAATACTGAACAATGCCGAAAATATTTATTGCGAAGGGCGCAGGCGGGCACAGGGGTTTTTGCTTTCGACCTCCGAGTGTTTCCCTTGTTAAGTATGGCGAAATGCCATACTACGTGTTGGAAATTCTCTAATCATTGCAAAGAGCAAACGTAGCTAGTCGGAGAGGAACTATTACAGATGGCGAATGATTTATCTTTTTCGCTGCTTAAATTCGTGGTCCGCGGTTTATCCGACAGGCGTCCGTGCCTATTAACGATGTGTTTAGGTCTAGTGCTTTTTCAGGGCTGCGCATTGCTGCAACGTCCGTCGGATATCGCCGCGCCGGCCGAAACTCCGGCGCAACCTGCCGCTCCCAACACTTCAAGCGGTGTCCAGCCTGCGCCCGTTCCACCGACGGCTAAAAAAAATCCCGCTGTGCCTGCGAAGTTGCCACAAACCGGGGAAGCTTCGTGGTATGGAGCGCAACATCAAGGGAAGCAGACGGCCAGTGGAACAATTTATGATCAAGCGGGGCTTACAGCCGCACATCCAAGCCTACCGTTCGGTAGCAAGATCAAGGTTACTAATCTCGCCAACGGAAAATCGGTGGAAGTAGAGATTACCGATCGCGGACCCGCTGCAGGAAATCGTATCATCGATCTATCGGAGGCGGCGGCAAAAGCTTTGGATATGATAGAATCGGGCACCGCCACGGTTCGACTCGAACTGCCATCGGGCCAATAGAAAACGACACATGCATTCGATTGCGATCAGTCGCAGGCTGTTGCTGCGGCAGAAAAGCCGGCGGCTGAATCATCAGCGCGTCCTCCTACTCTAGCCGGAGAAGAGGCTAACCTCGCGCTGTTCGTGGTAACGCCGGCACGAGAGATGCTGTCCTCTAGGACTGTGGATCCTTTTGCCGAGTTGCCGTCACGCCATGGACGATCGCCACGCCGGCCAAACACAGACTGCCCACCCCGATCCACTGCATCGGCACGTGGAGCAGATTGGCTCCGATTGCCAGGCCCGCGATCAGTATGATGTATCCGACGAGGTAAATTCCAAATGACATCGGTATGTCTCCTTGATTACTTCTTTAAATTGGATTCTTCCCGAAAACCTCTTTTTTCCTGACTATTAAAACATAGGAACGCGGCAGGATTTGTTGCAAGTAAATGCCGACTGGGTTGGGCGGCACGGCCTTTCTAAGCGATCTGCGCGAGGTAATCGGTGAGTTTGTTTTCTTTGATGATGAGAAAATGATCGCTATTGGTTTCGATCAATCCCAGGTTGCGAAATCTCTGCATGAAAAAGCTGATCCGAGGCCGCGTCGTGCCTACCATCGAGGATAATTCATCATGGGAAATCTTCAGCTCGATGCGGATGCTGCGCGGGTCCTTCTTGCCCATGGTGCGGGCCAATTGTAACAACGTTTGGCCCAGCCGCTGTTCGCTGTCCGCCGTCACCAGATTGGCGATGACGTGCTGTTGGTCGGCGATGCGCACCGCCAGGTAGCGTACAAATCCCTCAGACAAAGAGTCGCGGCTCAGACGCGCAAAGAACTGGGCACAGGGTATTTGTTTTATCTTCGTTTGTTTCATTGCCACGGCGGTTTCGTGACGTGCGCCCAACCCGGCTAAACACAGCTCGCCGAAAATATCTCCACCGCTATGGATGGCCAGCAGACATTCTTTACCTTCGGGCGAGAGCAGAAGCAGTTTGATCTGGCCGGTCTCGATGAAATAGACCATCTCGTCCTGGTCGCCGCAGGTGTAAACATTCGCGTGCCGCGCGATCGTCACGGCGCGAGAGTTCAGCGTCTCGTGCTGCAACGAATCGCGCATTTGCTGTTTGAAGCGTTCCGCTTCGGGAGTCTGTTGAATCATCGGTTCACACCCAAACCCGATGCGCGCCGCCCAAGAACGCGCAACCACTTTGCAACCTCAGGAATGAAACCCTATGCCTTAAATTACTCTAACCTTATGCGCATGTTGCGACCCGTTTAGAGCCGGCCGGTCAAGAGCAGAGCAACAACGATTAGCAGCACCACACCGGCGATGCCCGAGGGTGCAAAGCCAAACCTGTGATAACCCCAGTTAGGCAGACCTCCCACCAGAAATAGAACTAATAAGATCAACAGTATCAGGCTCATAGTCAGTCACCTTCCTTCAATTCTTCTTTTCCCAGTGAGTAAAAAGGAGCAGCTTACGTGCCAGTGCTCACGATCAGGTAGGTACCGCATATTGCTGGAGATTATTTAACGCGCCGGAGGGAAACGGAGGGACGGATCGGCGAAAGAGTCGAAACGATCGACCAAATGGTCGAATTACAGAGAATGCCTTGTGCTATGGAACAACGCCTCCCGTACAGGAGACACTAGGATGAACAGATCACGCGGGTTATCAGCGTGCGGCGAGCGGAACCGCGCGAGCGACATTCCTTTTTCTTTGGTAGTCGGGTATTAATGTGTTGCTGAATCGTCAGTGGGGTTTTTCAGTGGGCATTGTGGCATCCAATTCTATGCATTCTGGACAGATGCGATCACTACCAGGGCTGTTAAGCTGTACGTCAATTACGCCGAGTTCTGGCCAACTCGGGCATTTAGTATGAAAATGCCAGTCCAAATCTAGGGAGTCTTTCAGCCTTCGATATACCATGATCACCCAATTGTATTTCGAAAAAATGACCGTTGTAAGGGGTTTGTTGGATAGATGGCTATTCGGCATATGAGGACCCAATCACCGCTTCCCCCGATCTTCCCGCCCTTCCGTCCCGCCTTCACCCTAACAGCCATCTTTTCCGGCTTGGGCTTCGGTGACACCGGAATGCCGTCTCGCTCGGCATCGCGTCTGAGAATTTCTTGAAGGGTATCGAAGGCCGTTTCGTTTTCGTCGCGCTTGCGTGGCATGGGTTCAACGTTCAGTGTTGCGAAAACCGGTTACTTGATACTGGTTTTCGGTTTCCGGTTTCGCCTGGCAGTTAGGACAGGTCATCATTCTAATATCTTTAGTGAGCGTATCCCGTTTAGTTTCAACCTCGAAAGTTGCATGGCAACTCCGGCATTCCAATTTCCAAATGTTAACATTCATCGCTTCATATTATGATTACGGTGTCTTTTTACAAGTGATTCGACAGAGCATAATATCGGGTCAGCAACACACTATGACCCCACCACCCTTTCTTTGCGACGATGCTTCACTCCGTTCCCGCAGTGTATACGTCTCGCTCATCCGCATGACTTGCGTTGACCCGCCCGCCGCGGCGTCGCAATATTTATTTTCGAGATTGTTCAATATTGGACAGCAACGGTAGTCGATCCGGCGCAGCATGAAGTTTAAAGTGAACTAAAAACTGCGTGTTCTAAACTATCAACTCGGCTATGAGGATTAACAATCATGAGCAAAGGTAAAGACAGCAAGAAACAAAACAAGAAGAAGCCACTGAAGACCTTGATGGAAAAAAGAGCCGCGAAAAGGGCTAAGAAAGAGAACACATCCTTTTCGCTCGTTGTTAAATGATCCGATCAGAATAGGGTCGATTAGCCTGCTAAGAGATAGACGTAAGTAGAGTGGAGAGCAGGCGCATCATTCGCTAGGTCGATCCTTGGCGGTATCGATCGTTTCCGACTTCGCGCCCGTTAGGATCGTCCGTAGAGCCACGTCCTGTTTCCCCTCATCAAACTCTACTTGCGATTCCTTCCGCACCCAGGCTTTCCGATTATCCTGGTTCTCAAAGCGCGAAGAGCGCCGATAGCGGGCATGGACCCGTATGTAAGGGGGGACTCTCAGTGGCCCTAAGACGATTTCTTGGCTCCAACCACGACCAAGACGATCCCGCCTGCAAGCGCCAACCCGCCCAGTAGAGGGGAAAGCGGGATGGTCTTCTGGGTGTCGGCGGTGGCATGGATGGGGCCAATATCGATCACCGTCTCGCGGCTTGTGTAGGTGATGCCCTGGTACGCAAGAGCCACGACCCCTAACACGATGAGAGCGATCCCAACAAGCGTTATCGAATTGATAGCCATAAAATTCCTTCCTTCGTTAAAAGCCGAAACGGCTAGTATATTCTTCGTCCCTGAACGAGAGTAATCACTGGCACCACCAGGGCAATGACCAAAAGCGCCTGGCTCCGCTCACGTTTCTCATGAGTAGCCAGGCGCTTGTTCAGCGCTCCATCCTCTGGGTCTTTAGCGCAGAGCCTGGAAATTGAGGATTTGTGACAAAATGGTATCCAAGATGGAATAGTTTCCACTAGTGAAGCGACCATATTGATAGCGGCTGTTGTAGCCATCTTCATAGCCGCGACGGAAACCCTCACGGAAGTAGTAGTTGTAGTCGCTCCGGTCTACGTAATAGCCACTGTAGCCGAAGTTTGCGTCCCTGTAGGCATAAGAGTCTTTGTAGTTGGAACCCCAACGGTCGTCCCGGTCTGCCTTTCCGGCGCGGAAGCCTTCTTCGTAGCCATAGTTCACCGCCTGCCGCAGCGTCTTCGCACCGTATTCGTTCGTTTCATAGTAGTGGCCGCCACGATTGTATCGATAGATCGGAGGCGTAAAGAAATACGGGTCACGATCGTAATCGAACCGATCGTCCCGGAGGTGGATCTGCTGCTGACGTACGCGATCTAAATACTGTTCCTGAAAACGATACTGCGCTACACGCTTTTGTTGCTGCAGCTGTGCTGCATTCTGTTGTGCGAGACGATCCTGCTGTTCCAGATGCTGACGGTATTGCACCACACGTTGTTGTTGCTGACTAATCAGCTTTTGTTGCTGCTGCTGTGACAAACGCTGTTGTTGTTTTTGTTGCTGATTTTGGTCTTGCCTCTGCTGCTGCTGTTGCTTGCTGAACCCGTTGTTGCTGTTGTTTCTGGTCCTGATCTGATTTTTGCTGCACGCGCTCCTGCTGCTTTTGTTTCTGCTTTTGGTCTTGCTGCTGTTGTTGCTGCTCAACGCGATGTTGCTGTTGCTTCTGGTCCTGCTCTGATTTTTTTTGAACGCGCTCTTCTTGCTTTTGCTGCTTTTGTTCCTGCTGCTTTTCATGCGGATCGCGCTTTTGCTCTTTTTGCTCTTCCTGCGGTTCTCGCTGCCCATCGGCCGCTATGCTGATCCCCGCCAATGACAGGGTGGCGATGACGAGGGCCATCACCATCCGATCTAAGATATTAATTTTCACGGTACTCCTCCTGGTGTTCGGGCATGTAAATTTGAGATAAAGCGTAATATGATTATTTCTACGAGTTGCTAAACCTCGATGCCGTTACTTCTAATAGAATACGTCTTCCTAGAAGACTCACAGTTCATTCTTGGACAAAGTGCTAAAAGAATTATGCTGATTAGACTCTCCATATTGACCCGTTCAAACCTATCAATGCAGTAGCACAGTTCCGGGAAAGTGCCGGTCGGTGATTCCCCTTTCGAGGGAAGCCCCGTTCAGCAACTCAACTAAAATCAGACGGGCGAGATCATAGGCCTCTCTTGTGTCGGCGGAATATTCAAAGGCGAACTCGCTGACGGTTGCCATAAGCTCTCCCAACGGCGTAGTGTCGATCCGGTTATCGCTACGATTTGTTTTCACGGCGATTATCCTTTCACTCAAAAATGCGGTCGATCGTCGCTCGTTTTTTCGACCTGCTAACCTGTGATGTTCTCGAACTGTTCCTGGACTTTCTTCCAGTTCACCACGTGCCACCAATGGGTAATGTATTCGGGTCGCTTGTTGTGGTACTTGAGATAATACGCATGTTCCCACACATCGAGACCTAAAATTGGCAGCTGGCCGTTTGATAACGGATTATTCTGGTTCGCTGTTGAGCCAATCTCCAAGTCGCCGGTGGACGTCACGGAAAGCCACGCCCACCCGCTGCCCGAGCGATTTTTGGCAGCGGCATCAAACCCTTCTTTAAATTGAGCGAATCCGCCAAACGTCTTTGTAATCGCCTGTGCCAGCTTGCCCTGAGGTTCACCGCCACCTCCTGGTGTCAGATATTCCCAGAATAACGCGTGATTTAGATGGCCACCGCCGTTGCTTTGCAATGGCGCCCTGATATCGGCAGGCAACTCGTTAAGATGAGCCAATAGGGTCACCAGATCTGTTTTTTGCAGCTCAGGATATTTTCCGACCGCTTCGTTGGCGTGATCGGTGTAAGCCTGATGATGCTTGTCATGATGCAAATGCATCGTTTGTTCGTCGATGTGCGGCTCGAGCGCATCATACGCATAATCGAGCGGCGGCAGGGTATACGGATAATCCATATGCGCCGTTTGATAGAGCAAGAGTTTGTTCATGGCGTAAACCTCCTGTGTGTCGCTTTAGCTGATCCGAGTTAGTTTCCCGACTGACAAAAAAGTCGGCGACTCTCCAATGTCTGTCTCCTGTTACGTCGGCGCGCCTCGCCACGTCCCCCTACGTTGAGACATGATGAGCTCGAACCGGTAGTTCCCGGCTAACCCGAGGCACTGATTGCCCTCGACTGCATGCCTGGTCGAAGCTCTGCAGGTAGCGGCGCGCGACCGCGGGCCAGACCATGCTGCGGCCGTGAGCGGCGGCGCGTGCGCAGAGGGCCAATCGTTTTGCATCATCGCTTAGGAGATCCACGACCTCGCGTGCGATGGTCTGGGAGTCTCGCCACGGCACGAGTATACCGCGCCCGTCAGCGAGGAGCTCGCGCGCATAAAGATAAGGCGTCGAGATGACGGCTTTGCCGGATCCTACCGCGTAGGCCAACGTCCCGGACGTGCTCTGCTCCGGCTTGAGGTACGGCGTCACATAGATGTCAGCCGCCGAAAGAAACTTGACGAGTTCGCCGCGGCTCACGAAACGATTGTGAAAGATCACGCTGGATTCCACGCCGAGTCCTTGGGCACGGCGCTCTAGGCTCTCCCGGTAGCTCTCGCCGTACTGCTCTTTGATATGTGGATGGGTAGCTCCGAGCACGACGTAGACCGTGTCGGGGTGGCGCGCAAGAATCACGGGCAGCGCGTCGATGACATGCTCGATACCTTTGTCCGGCGATAGCAGTCCGAATGTAAAAATCACCGACTTGCCTTCGATCCCGAGTTCTTTCTTACTGTTTGATGCGAACGGCACGCTCGGAATCCCGTGCGGGATGATATCGATCTTGTGCTCGGGTACACCGTGAACATTATGGAGGAGAGCGGCGCCGTGGGCGCTCATGACGACGAGCCGCTTCGAAAGTCGGGCGATCTCGTTCATCGCCCGACGCTGCATGGAATCCGGCTCGCCGAGGATGGTGTGAATGGTGGTCACGATCGGCATGCGCAATTTGCGCAGCAGCGTGAGCAGGTAGTTACCGGCGTTGCCACCGAAAATACCGTACTCGTGCTGCACGGACACGACATCGATCTTGTTAGCGTTCAAATAATCCGCGGCGACGCGGTATGACGCGATATCACTATCTGCCACCTCGAAACGGACCCGCGGTGGATACGCATAATGTTTGCCGGCGTCGTTCATCGCGACCACGAAGCAATCGGCATTCGAGAACTCCGCGGCGACCGCGCCGCTGAGATCGGTGGTGAAAGTAGCGATGCCGCACTGCCGCGGCAAATGATTGCCGAGGATCGCGATTCGACCAACCCTTCCCGCAATGGTTCCGTGGTTCATGATTCCTCCCACCCGGAGAAGCCTACGATCAGATTCGTCCTCTGATCATCTCTATTCCCAACCAAATCGCGACGAGTAAGACCCCCAGCACCAAAAATAAGCTCACCATATCAATTTCCTCCTAACCAACTTATTAGAAATGATCCGCGAGTCATTTTCGCCACGACATTTGCGATGCTGTGCTGCCTCCCCCCAAGCGCCGCTAAAACGACTTCCTGGAGCCAACTGCGATCAGCGCTGCGCCACTCACAAGGGCCAACCCTATCAACAGCGGTGACATCGGGATGGTCTTCCGGATGTCACCGCTGGCCTGGAGGGCGCCAACATCGATAACCTTCTCGCGGCTAGTGTAAGGGATTCCTCGGTAGGCAAAGGCCACGATCCCAAGAACGATAAGAGCGATTCCAACAAGCGTGATCAGCGTAATACGCATCGTGTTTATTCCTTCGTTTTTTAACCCAAATGACTAATCCACTTGAGACCGCCGAATTTGAGTCGATACCGCTCGAATGCGATTGATCCCGAGCACCACCAGAGCGCTAATCAGTAAAATTTGCATGACCCCGCCAACCAACGTATAGGAAGCGAGGAAGCTCACTACGCCCAGGACCACAAGCATCGCAAAGATAGCCCAAAGCATTTTTCGGCTCCGTTCTGTTGGAAAACCCTCTGTCAATATTCTTAGCCACCCAAGTTTTCTCGCTTGCCTTCCTGAAAAGCCTGCTTTTCGGCCTCCGTAGTGCGAACAACTGAGTCGGAATCGTTGCAAGCCATGAGCTTCTTTCCCTGTTGCACGATCACGTCGGCAGTCTCGCGCAGCTTACCCGCCTGCTGATTCAGGTAGTCCAGGCTTTTACCGCCGCGTTCACGGAGCACCTCGCGCGTCTCTTTACGACCAAGAATCGCGGCCATGAACCCGCCGATGGCTCCCAGACCTAGACCGACAAGTAAGTACGAAAATTTCGATTCACCGTTCGTTGTCATAAATTTCTCCTCTGATCGAATGCTCTCGCGTTGGAACCGTCAGCGACTAACGCTGGATGACTTGCAAATTGTTGACGACCCGTTTGACGCCGCTCACCTGCGACGAAACCGATCCGATGTGGGACTTCTGGTCGCCGGTCTCGACTTCGCCGGTCAGATAAACAATCCCATTGTTGGTTTCGACTCCCACACGCGACAGGGTGACAAGCTTGTCTGAAGCGAGTTTGGTCTTTACGGACGAAGTAAGAGCTCCATCATCGAGGTTTTGTCCCATGGTCTCGCCGGTCATCGCCTGGCAACCACTCATTAAGAAAAGAACTACCAACGCACCTGTCACATTTTTGATTGTCCGGATCATAAAATTCTCCTTCACTAGTTCTGAAAGTTTTGTTTTCTTGCTCAGCGCATCACGTGATTTTCCGTCAATTAATTTCTTTCCAGTTCGAGTCCCTCCGATCTGGTCGTGAGTAACCCCCGCCTTGGTAAGGATCTCCATCCCAGCGGCGATCGTTCCTGTCATAGCTGCTGCCGACCCTGTCATACCCGCCGTAGTCGCCGCTGCGATTCCACTCGTAACATCCACTCGAAACCAGCACGAAGCCGGCCACCATAATTCCGGACATGATTATTCTGAATGTGTTCATAAAACCCTCCCGCTTTGACTGAGAACCACGTAACCTCAGCCGTAAAACCCACGCCGTAACGTCTTTAACGGTACGCTGACGAGTCGGGGACTGCTGTCTAATTTTGGACGACTTTCAAAAGAAATATCGTCAAGTCCGCATGCACGCGATGAGAGCTCCAGCCGGCCAAAGTCAAATACTCCGGCGCGTTCTACAATTTCTTCTTCACGGCGTTCGCCGCGTCCTGAGTCTTTTCGCCCGCCCGCTCAACGTCTTGGCCGAGACCGTGAACCGTGTTGCAAGCCACGTTAGTGCCTAAGAGGATCAACATCATTAGTGTTGCAAAGATTATTCGTCGCATTGTGTAACAACTCCAGTTTTCGGATTTCGTTTTCTGACATTAGGTATGTAGAGCACTATCTGTGCCACAACGTGTCACAGGGAAAAGGCTGCGTTTCCGATAACTTCTTGAGGTTGTCAGAGGGAAACGAAGAAACGGTTCGTTAGAAGCGTCGAAACTCTCGACCAAAAGGTCGGCTTAGATTTTCCGGAAGGACGCGTTGGAAGCGATTAATTTAGTACAGTCCTCACTGCACGAAAATTTAAGTTCTCGCGCTGCGCTAAATAAGTCATTCGTCTTAGCAGTCTGATGATTGCGAGGGGCTTACCAGAGTTTGTCGTATCGAGCACGTAGGCCTTGCCTGAACCCTGGACAACGGCGTCGTGTAAATGCCTCGTCCCACCCGGCCCGTCACCCGCTTGGCGATCCCACAGGCAGATAAAAATAACCGAATTCTAAATCTAAGGCAGTTACGGCTATCCCTCCTTTTAGCGGGATCAAGACACGTCCTAGTTATCTTCACCGTCTAGCGAAGCTCGTTGGGATTTCAAGTTCAGCGATGTTATTCGGATCGGGGTACTGCAGCCCATTTACGCGTTCAAATCTCTTTTGTAATTCCAAGCGCAGCGTCGTTTTCCTTTGCCCATAAGCAATGATCGATTGCGGGCTGCTCGACCAGGTACGGCCTTCGTCTAAACTGTAGAGTTGAACGCGCTGACCGTGGATTTCGATTTTCTTTGTCATAAATTCTCCTAATCTTTCATCGCTGTTTGTTGCGACGTGAGTTGTGCACAACCGAGTTGCGTTACAAGGTTGGCCACCCTGAGAGCCGGATCAATGAACTATCCCGCCACCCGCAGATCGGTATCGAATCCTCTGACGAAGAGAGTTCGCAGCAAGCTGCTGCCCTTTCAGATCGGTTTTTTGTTCCAAGCGCGGAGCAGGTAGATGCCCGCGGGCGCTACCGGCGCCAACGAGAATATCCCCAGCCCCCACCACCGAACAAAAGCACCAGTAAAATAACGATCAATAGAGTGTCCATAGTCTCTCCTTTATTTGGGTTATCTATATCTGTGGAGGAGCAGGTTGTGTGCCAGAACTTGTTGTTCGAAAAAGGCTGTAATTTCCGGCTGCTTCTTTCGAGTTTTAGAGAAACAAGGATGAAAGAACCGTCGCGGCGGTCGAATCGCTCGACCAAAAGGTCGAATTAGATCAGGTGGAGGGTGAGTTCAAAAGATTGATAAATGCAATCACGAACGACGAGAATTTACGTTCTCACGCAGCAACAAATCATGCGATCGTTGACTGAACCCGTTCTGCTTAAGCAGTCTGTTGAATAATGATCAGTTAAGTAGCTCACGACGGCAATCTGATTCCTGAAGTATTTTGCCAAATCATTTTAATTAGGCGACAACCTCTGGGGAAGCAACGCATCAACAGGAGAGAAAGGATTTGCAGTCGTGCCGGACTGAGCTTCGGAATGAGGGCTGATTTGGCTCAATTGGATCATCTGCTCGCGCGTTTCAATCATGGTAGTCCCGACCCTGTCAGCACCCGCGATCAGGATACTGTTACTATCTTCGCTTCCTACACCCCATCGCCCTACCACGATCTTGAGATTGGGAAACCGGGCCCGCAGCCGCTTGCAGAGGTAGCGTGCCTGCACCAGTCCGCCGGGCGGCAGGGCTGCGATACAAATCATAGCCGGACCCTTCTCGCCGATCCGAGCAACAACTTCGGCGGTGAGCATCGCGTCGGACATAATTTCGACTTCATATCTGCTGGAATCAAGCAGTTGCCGGAACATGAGGAGTGCCAGTTCGTCCGCTTCGTCTTGAGCAGGACATCCCAAGATGGGAACTTTCGGAAGGATAACCGGGGAGTTTTCGTCGGTCGTCGTAGTTTTTGAAGAGTCTGATACTTCGGACGAACTCTGAGGCTTCAAACTATTCAGGTCCTCGAGGATCTCCCGTGTCGCTCGGAAAACAAATTGTTCGCCATCTTCCGTCAGCCGGCCAAGTTCCCGGTCTCTCCGGGTGTAGTTCAGTGCCGGAATCAGCACCCCATCGAAGAGCTGTTCCTGCGGATGGGTCTTGAGATGCTCTTCGACGATTTCCGCCGCTTCGGCCTGGTCCATAGCCAACAGTCTCTGATAGTAGCTTATGTTTGATTCCATGGCCGGCTGATCGCTCATAAGCACTCCGATAAAATCCAGCTGGGGTACATATTTGCCAAGCACGACAACACAGACCGTGAGCGGGGTGGCGAGGACCAGTCCGACAGGTCCCCAAAGCCATGTCCAGAACGCGATTGCAACTAGGAGTCCAACTTTTGAAACGCCTGCGCTCTCGCCATAGAGCAAAGGCTCCAAAACCATATTATTGAGAAGCTCCAACACCAAAAAGAGTCCGACAACCACGATCGGCCACAGCCAACCTTGGAAAACCGCCAGGCTAAGGGCGCTCGGCATGATCGCCAGCCGAAAAGGGTCCGATATAGGGAATGAAACGCAACACGGCAGCAAGAAAACCCCAGAGGACGGCATAAGGTAGACTAATCAGAAAAAATGCCGAACCTATCGCTAAACCAAAGGAGGCATTGATGATCGTCTGCATGAGCAGGTAGTGGCTGATCCGGTCGCCCGCCTCTTCGAGCGCCTTAGTGGTAACCGTCAGGCGGCCATAACCGATGAGACGGATCAGGCGGTTGCGCAGATCTTCGCGATAAATGAGCATAAAAATCACCAGCACAATCACAAGGCCAGCGCTGGCGAACCGCTCCACCGTCGGGCCGACGGCCGGTGGAACGGGCCAAAATGTGGACGACTCCTCGGCCTTCACGACAACCTCACGGGGCTTTTCTTGGACCCTTGCGGGTTCGTCCTTCTTCTGAAATTGTTCCTTCACATCCTCGGCAGTCTTTTGGAGTTTCTCTAGAGCACCTCCCTTACCCGCCTCACGTATGTCGGCTATTTTTTGCCTGATATTCTTTCTATATGTGGGCAGCTCGTTAGCCAGGCTTTCAAATTGAAGGGTGACGATCCAGCCGATTCCTCCCAGGAGGGAAAATGTAAGAACTACGATAAGGATGACCGAAGGGAGTCGTCCAAGAGCTATCCGTTCCAGGGCGCCGGCAACCGGACTCAACAAAAAGGTCAGCAAAATCGCCAGAGCTACCGGAATCAGAACAGCTTGCGCCCAATAGAGCGACGCAATTATCAGAACGAAGGTCGCGACGGCGATCAGAGTTGGTAGTGTTCCGGTGCTGTGACCGCTAGTGCCCCGGAGATTGTTGCGTTCTCGTGGATTTTTCATCTAGCTTTCTTCCGGGATACATAGAGAGTAGCTCCTCGAAGAGTTTATGCGATTCACTCGCCGGCCTATTGCTTTGAGCATTTTCCGGGGGATGACTTTCAATCCGTGCCGGGTCGCGTAGACTTGGGTTAACTCGGCGCCGAAGAAACATGAGAGATGAATGATCGACCCATAACAAAAGAGTAACGAGTGAACCGGCCGCATCATAGATGGATGTGATCGTGCTTTGGTCCAGATCAAAGCCGGTTAAAAATTTTCCAACCGAATATAGCAATAAGGTCGTGGCCGACGCTCCGATCCAGACATCTCTCCATGCGATTCGGACGTCAGGCAACGAATTTGTCAATTATCGCGAAAGAGCAATTTGATAAACGAAAACGAGACGAATAAATCTAAACTGTACGCCCGACTAATCGCAGAGTTTCTTTTTTCTCTTCTCGCGTCTTTAATTTCAGTGGATTCTCCCTTGCTGAGCTGGCAGTTTTTTTTTGTTTTTTTTTTCCTTTATTCCTTTTTTTCCACCAAGTCTGTTTTCGACTTTTCTTTCTCGCCCTTCCGCCGTCAGAATCCAAGCCTGGAGCGACGACATTTGGCTTTCCTCTTCGTCAGGGCCTAACTGCCTTCCGCCTTTCCTCTCGATTGTCTCGAGAGCTTTGATCGGCTTTGAGTCAGGGACTTCTGCCTTTGCTTGCCTTTGCTTGTCTTCGCGTTTTACCCGCTTTTTCGTCCCTTTCCTTACCCCTTACTTCGATCAGCTCCTTGAAGCCTGGATCAAAGATCCCAATACTTCGGCCGATCGTAGTGATCGTAAAGCTTCCCTTCATATTCCCGGTTGAGAGCGTCCGGATGATATTCGGGTGCATTCTTGATCGCCTCCCGGGATAAGTTTACGTATACCTTGGAATTGTCCCAGCTCACCCGATCGATCCACCGTGGCGCAACCAGCACCTTTTTTCCCGGCAACCAATTACGCGTATCCACAACCATATACCGAATCTCCCAGGTTTCATCATCAATGATAAAGTCTTCGACATGACCGATGCCGTCATCCGTAGCCTCAATGTGATAGCCCGTCACTTCAGTAGCGCTGCGCAGATGCAAATCGCCTGCTTCTTCTCGCTCCGCGCGCCGTTCTTCAATTATTTTTTGATCGGCCTGTGGGAGCTGAGGAAAGTACATGGGGCCCCACAAGTAAGGACCACTCCAATAATATGGGTAACCGTAGTAGTCGTGGTAAGACGCCTCGTGCTGGCGAGAAACCGGCTTCTCGGTATCAATGCTGGGGCTCTCCTCGACTTGCTTCTTTGTCAGGGTGACATTGAGCCGCTCCTCTGATAAATCCGCCTTGCCGAGAGCGATAGGCGAGATAAGTACCTTTCGGCCCAGAAGCCAATTACCGGTGTCGGCCACCAGATACCGGATGGTCCAGGCTTCGTCGTCAAAATAGAAATCATCCAGCTTTCCAATGTCACCGTCCGTTGCGCCGATGGCATAGCCTTTTAGATCTTTTACACTTTTTTGCATTTTCTTCCCTTCTTTTTCCTTAATCGGCCTTCGTCGTTAATGTACCCAATATGATTAATTTCCTTTAGCCCTTCTTCCTCATCGGACTCTGCGCGCAATACCTCACCCTCATGGCTTTCCGTGTCCTGTGGAGCCCTCCTACATTGCCCGGCGCATCATGCGGACGTAGCGCGCGGGGTATACGGATGATTCATTTGCTCCGTTTGATAGAGAGAGTTTGTTCATAGAGTAAATCTTGCCGCTTTAGTTCGATCCGAGTTAGTGTCCCCACTGAGAAAAACATTTAATTCGGTTTAATCTCTGGCGCACCAATCACTTGGCCTGCCGTTTGAGCCGGTCATTTTTGTCAGCACGGTCAATCGATCCGGATAGCGGGCAAGAATTACGGGCAGCGCGTCGATGACATGCTCGATACCTTTGTCCGGCGACAGCAGTCCGAATGTAAAAGTCACCGACTTGCCTTCGATCCCGAGTTCTTTCTCATTGCTTGACGCGAACGGCACGCTCGAAATCCCGTGCGGGATGACATCGATCGTGTACTCGGGTACACCATTAAACGTTAGGGACGAGAGCCGCGGCCGTGGAGGAAGTCGACGATCAGATTCGTCCCCTGATCATCTGTATTCCCAGCTCAAATCGCGACAAGCATCAAAACCAAGCTCGCCATGTCAATTTCCCCCTATCCAATTTTTTAGAAATTGATCCACGATCATTGGGCCGCGACATTGCCCGTGGCAGGCAACCCTCAGACGCACTAAGACGATGTCTTGGCTCCAACCACAACCAAAGCGATCCCCCCTACAAGCACCAATCCCCCCAAGAGAGGTGAGAGCGGAATGCTCTTCTGGGTGTCGGCGGTGGCTTGGATGGGGCCGATATCGATAATCTTTTCGCGGCTGGTATAGGTGATGCCTTGGTAGGCAAAGGCCACTATCCCAAGGATGATGAGAGCGATTCCAACAAGCGTTATCGGATTGCTACGCATAATATTTTTCCTCCGTTTTTGGAGCCAAAATGGCTAATCCACTCGATACCGCCGAGCGAGGGATCCCGAGCACCACCAGAGCACTGATCAACACAATTTGGAATATTCTTCTAGAAAGCCTGCTGTCGAAATTCTTAGCCCCCAGATTTTCTCGGTTCCCGATAGCCCTGCTTTTTGGCCGTTGGAACAGTCAGCCTCTAACGCTTGATGACTTGCAGGTTGTTGACTACCTGTTTGACGCCCTTTACCTGCCCGGCAACCGTTCCAGCGCGCGACTTCTCCGCGGCGGTCTCGACTTCGCCGGTAAGGTACACAATGCCGTTGTTGGTCTCGACGCCCACACGTGTCAGGGTGTTAAGCCGCTCTCCCGCGAGTGAGGACTTCACAGATGTCGTAAGGGTGCCGTCATCGATGTTCTGCCCCGCGGTTTCACCGGTCATTGCTTGGCAGCCGGTCATGAAGAACAGAAGTGCCAAAGTCACTGTTAACCTTTTGAATGCCCGTATCATAAATCACCTCCGTGCCTTTTCTTTGAAATTTAGATTTCTCCTAATAAATGATGGAGCCTTTTTCTATCTGCGACTTACGAGCCTTCGTATTCTCTACGGGATATTCTCTCGGCTTTGTAATCATCCTCGAGCTGGTCCATCTTACTCTTGGCGTTAATTTCGTAACCTGCGCTTGTGCCCAGGGCGCCTAACGCCGCTCCGCCCAAGAACGCACAACCGCTTTGACCGAGAACGATCAAGAACGCTAGAGCCAAAATAACTCTTTCCATTTCAACTCCTCGGTTAACGTCAGGAGTGAAACCCTATGCCCAGAATGATTTGAAACTTATGCTGACTCGCCAGGGATTGCCGTCCAGTATTAGACAGGTTTGAAAAAAATATCGGGAAAGTCCCTCGTGAGGCTCCGGGGCTACCTCAGTCCGAAAAAGCCGGCGACGAAAACCACTACGACAATAACACCAACTATGTAGAAAATACTGTTCATGTCAGTTTCTCCTTTCTTCGCCGCGTTTTGTTGCGACGTGATTTGTGCTCTCCCGATTTGCGTTACAACGTTAGCCACACTGAGAGCCGGATCAATGAACTCTCGCTACCGGCGCCAACGAGAATATCCCCAGCCCCCACCACCGAACAAAAGCACCAGTAAAATAACGATCAATAGAGTGTCCATAGTCTCTCCTTTATTTGGGTTATCTATATCTTAACTGTGTAGGAGCAGGTTGTGTGCCAGAACTTGTTGTTCGAAAAAGGCTGTAGTTTCCGACTGCTTCTTTCGGGCTTTAGAGAAACAAGGATAAAAGAACCGTCGCGGCGGTCGAATCGCTCGACCAAAAGGTCGAAGATTGATTAGAGAACGGCGGTTAACGAATCGGCGTGATCTAATCCGGCCTGACTTCCGGAGTGTCGGTGTCCAATTCGCCGCGCCCTAGCGCTTCGCGTGCAGTGCGCGCGAGCTCTTCATAGCGCACGCGAAACCGCTCGAGATCGGCTTCTTCAAGGCCTTCGAGGTCGAGTAAGGCATTGTGCGCGCCGCTCACCGCGCGAATCAGCTCGTCGAGTTTGAGTTGGACGGCGTGGCTATCGCGGTTCTGGGTATTCTGAATCAAAAATACCATCAGGAATGTGACGATCGTCGTGCCTGTGTTGATGACCAATTGCCAAGTATCGCTGAACTTGAATATCGGGCCTGTGACCCCCCAGACCACGACGATCGAAGCCGCAGCCATGAATGCCGCCGGATGGCCCGTGGCTCGTGCCGTCCATTTGGCGAAGCGGGAAAAAGGCGATGAAGAATAAATCATGGTGCCATCTTCTTTCGGGCTTCAGATCGGCTGCTCATTACCGGGCGGCTAGTAACCCAGCCGGAATAGAGATCGAAGCAGACCCGGGGCCTGCTTCGACTCGCGGTCAAGTGACGACACGAAAAACACTGTGTTGAAGTTATTCTTGTAAGCGCTGTAATTCTTCTTTGTGTTGCTGTTCATCTTTAACGATATCTTCAATGGTTTCATAAAGAATTGTGCCGTCATGTCCGACCGAATCAAGTATCGACCGGTACATTTTAATAGCTGCTTCTTCCTCGGCGATGTTCACCCGCAAAATATCTTTCAAGGTCGTGGCCGGAATGAGATCTTTGGTGGCAATCTCCATCGTCGGAGTTCCAGCTAAAGCGGTGATTCGGTCGCGCAACTGAATTGCATGAGTCTTTTCGTCTTCGGCTATTTCCTTGAGTCGAGCAGCCACCGCTTCCGCATACGGCCCGGTAATGACCGCTGCATGGGTAAGATAACGAATCTGACATGCGTGTTCCTGAGCTAGAGCGTCATTGAGCATTTTGAGTATTTTGTCTTGGTTTTCCATTAGAATATTTCTCCCATTGTCCGATTAGAACTCGCACTTCTCACAATCCTTGTCGCCGATGGCCAAGCCGAAGTGACCGTTACAAACGGTAACGAATTCCCTACGGCGCCACACAGGCGACTAAAATTTTTTCGCCTGCCACCGGAGCAATCTGGGGCAGGGCGTTTCAAAAGAATCGTAGACTAAATTTTGCCGGCAATCACTTTGCCGAGCTTTTGTACCGCTTCACTGGTTTTACGGCGCGCTTTTCCGCTCTTCTCCTGAATTTTACCTGCTACGCGTTCTGCTTCCCCTTTGGCTTCGAGTTTAGGATCCTTGATCAATTCCCCAGTCTTGTCCTTGATCGCCCCAGAAATCTGCTTGCCCTTACCTTTGATCTCATCTTTGTTCCACATAATTGTCTCCTTTTAAGTGTTCGGATCCTTACTCAAGGATCGGGTTATTATGTTGATTATGATTTTTCAATTATCGGTCAGGTTGAAATAAGTTGCTGTTCAATACCAGACGATATCTACGAATAATCTTTGTTTTTCTGCTCCCGCGAGCGCGATCGACCAGCTTGCGCTCATTCGCCGTGAGCGGACTATTCAGTCATCGAGTCGAAGAAGTGTGTAAGAATAGATGACAGCCGACAGTGGTGACAGCAATTCCCAGTGTGATCTCAATCGCGCTAGGCTCAGCCCCTAAGATCTGCGCGTATTGGTGTTGTCCTGCCATGTTTCCTATCGACCAACCGACAACTCCTATCAGTACAAGCCAAATGATTGCGT
Organism: uncultured delta proteobacterium; assembly: GCA_963755715.1. Classification (GTDB taxonomy): domain Bacteria; phylum Desulfobacterota; class Binatia; order UBA9968; family UBA9968; genus DP-20. Next base: position 113,554 of record CAVWLW010000056.1, on the reverse strand, counting down.
ACATGAAAACCCTCTCTGTCTGTGCGGTCGCGACCCATAGACTAGATAGAATTTTAAAGGGCAACTTTTGTGCCGTACCGCGTTGTGAGTGAAAGACTGAATTTACCTATGGATTTCTTAAGATGTGAAAAAGAAAATCATTAAAGTCTCGTCGGAAGCGTCGAAACTTTCGACCAAAGAGTCGCATCACTTGAACTGTTTTTCCGTTTCCTAATGCACTGGAGTGCGGTATTGACCTAGACTCATCATGAGCAGAAACATCAACTTTAATCGCTTCACTTCAACCTCGTTAGTCGGACCGGCGCGAAGCAATCTTTTTTCGTTCCGATGATTCTTTTCGTCGAACGCGTTGATCTGATGTTCGGTGCCATATTCATACAGGGGTCGTGCGCTAACCTCCTCTCGGGGAGCGCGGGCGGCCGCCGCGTGGTTTGAAAATGCAACGTCTTTCCCCACCGAGACTGGGAGCCATCGTGAGCACCAACAGAAACATTAATTTTTTCATCGCAGCATCCTTCGTTTGGCATGACTAGCGCGCAAGCCGGGCGCTTTGAACATTTTCAACCAATCCACGGGGATGAAGCTTCATGGTATTAATGGCAGGAAGCTTAGGCCGATCCAAAACGAGTTGCAGTCTAATATTGGACGATTTTGCAAAGAATTGTCGCGCGCCATGGGGCGATAGCCGCCGTTTGAGCTCGAAGCGGTTCAAGGAGGCGATTCTACGGCCGTTCTTGAATCGCTTCGCCACGATCCGTGAAGCGGACCGAAAACGGCGCGGGCGGATTTGAAGGGTTAAGTACAGTTACGGATTCGCCCTTCGCGATCGAGCCGCCTGCCAGATAATCATTAATGTTCTGTTCCATTTGCGCCGGGAATGTCGGCGCTGGGCCTACCAGCTTTTCGCGATACACTCTGAGCATGAGTTCTTTAAACACCGGCAGCGCGACCCGGCCGCCGGTCTCTGTCGTTCCAAGGGAACGGTTGTCGTCGAAGCCTATACGAACGGCGACGGTGATTCCCTCGAGGCCGAAGGTCGAGCCGACAAAGAGCGCATCTCTGAACTCGTTTGTCGTCCCCGTCTTGCCCATGACCGCGAGTGGGAAAACGCTCGAGTCAAGCGTATGAGCCGTGCCGGTGGGCATACGCACGACACCGCGAAGGCCTTCCTGAATGAGCGCAAGCGCGGAGTCGTCGACATCGACCGGGGTCCCCGCGTGTTCGTTGTCGGCTACCACCTCGCCCGAATCGCTAACGATTTTTCGGATCACATACGGCTCGGCGGACATCCCCGATGCCATGGTGCGGTACGCATTGGCCAGCTCCAGCAAATTCACTTCGGACGCGCCCAACGCCGTTGTGGGGTAGGGCTGCAACCGTGTCTGGATCCCTAACGTTTGCGATGTTCGCAAAACACTGCCGATCCCGATCTGCTCTGTTAGCCAAATCGCGACGGTGTTTCTGGATTCCGCGAGCGCCTCGCGGACCGGAATCATGCCTCGGAATTGATCATCATAGTTTGAGATCCATTTTGTACTCTGTTTCTCTGCATCCGGAACACCGATCGCTTCGTCGGGGACCATGGTTTCCAGATTAACGCCACCCTGTCGAAACGCCGCAAGATAGACCATAGGTTTCATCGTTGACCCAGGTTGCCGCAGGGACTTGATGACGCGGTTAAAGTCGCTGTATGCGGCGGAGCGGTCCTGGTAAAACTGACGACCGCCAGTTTCGGCGAGAATGCTCGCATCGCGGTTCCGTAGCACAACGACAGAGCCTTGGATTATCCCTTTGGCGCCCGGGTGTCGTTTCTCGTAAAGCTCGAGGCCGCGCTCGAGCGCCTCGTTGGCAATTTGCTGCACCCGGAGATCCACCGTCGAGTAAACCTGGATACGTCCCTGCAGAAGATCTTCAACGCTGCGGTCGCCACGGCCTCTGAGCCCTTGAAGGATAGTTCCAAGGACCGCGGGCGCCTGAAACATCTTGTCTTTGCGCGGCGCGATCACTTGAAGCGGGCGCTGCTCGGCTGAATTCACATTGTCCTGGGGAATGAAACCGTTTGCCGCCATAAGCGCCAGTGTTTGATTTCTGCGGCGCAACACCCTTGAGCTGTCCTTCGCATTGGGGGCGTAGTAACGCGGCGACTTCGCGATGCCTGCGAGCAGCGCTGCCTTGTCGGCGTCATCGGCGGTGAACGTGGCGAGAGACCGGCCAAAATAGTATTCGGCTGCCGTCGGGAATCCGTATTGACCATTTCCCATGTAAATGAAACTGGCGTAGCGGGCGAGAATTTCCTCCTTAGCGTTGCGTTTCGAACCGAAACGCTTCTGCATCTCTTCTTCGATCCACAACGACAGGCGAATCTCCTCCAGCTTGCGAACCAGCATGTTGACACTGCGCGCGCCGACCAGGCTTGACAGCGAGCGAGGAAAGAGTCCGGCATAGCGGAGCTCGTTGCTGTTTTCTTTCGTCGTTAGGTTTTTGAGAAAATGTCCCCGCACGAGCTGTTGAGTGATCGTCGATCCGCCTTGCGGGAGAAGCGCCGGACTTTCATTTTCGTCTTGCTGTCCGAGTCCTACGAGGCGTGCCGCCAGAGCTCGAATCCTGACTTTGCCCAGCACGCGAGGAATTACCGAATAGTCAACGCCGCTATGTGAGAAGAAGTGTTTATCTTCGGTGGCGAGGATTGCATCGCGAACAATCGGCGGGATGTCCTCATATTTGACGATCTTTCGGTACTCTTTTGCCAGTTCCATGAGCGGCTGGCCGTTGGCATCGTAGACGGTGCCGATGGTAGGAAACTCAAAGCGGGCGAATGCTTCTATGTCAGGCAAATCACTTCGGTCGAAATAGACGTGATAAAACCCGATTGACACGAGAGCGGCTATAATCGGCGTTGTGCAAATTGCAAGGTTAAGGACGCGTCTCCGCCAATGTGGAACGGCGAAGCGGGTACTACGGATTCTCCGAGCCGCCAGAGCACTCACTCGCATTCGTCTGAACAAAGTTGAATTATGAGTCTCCGAGTCCCAGCGGGGGTGTGGATTGGGCCCCGGCAAAATCTTTCGCGCGCCGGCCGCAGTGAAAGCAATGACCAGCAGGCCGGCGGTTAGAGCAACAAGAAGAAACATCAGCGACCAATACAACATAGCTGTACTCTATGGTCTCTAATTCTTCATGTACGTTGGAAGCTCATCGCGACTCCTTTTCGCCGCAACTATGCGCCGCTCGCGCTGAGTCAAGATAACTTCCCGACATGGATCGCTGAGATTGAGGTGAAAAGTCCAAAAACATTTAGAAGCCACAGAACTACGCTAATGACCACAACCCCATTCAAGATCGACTTAATCGATCCCGCCATCGGTATGTAGCGATTAACCATCCCGAGGAGAACACCAATTACGATCAAGATCACTACGAGTTGAACTAAAGGCATAAAGCACCTCCCTGTTCCCGGAGCCGGCGCCTTTAGGGCCGTTCCCGGATACGTTTGTTAAGTAGAGCCGATTTGCGCTTCAAGCTCGCCGCGGCTGCAAACCGGGGAATGGCCATGAGGCCAAGTGACAATGCACCCGTCTGCAGCAAAATCATGACGATGATCAAAATAGTTGCGAGCATATAGCTTCTCTAAGGCTATCGAAGCTAAGTAGGCGCAAGCCTTGTGCCACGACTTGTATCAAGAAAAAACTAAATGTTTTGAATGGATTTTTAATCCGTCAGGAAAGCAATCACAGAAAGCTCGTCGAAAGCGTCGCGACTTTCGACCAAACGGTCGGATGAGGGAGCGAGCGTTGGAACAGATTAATGCAGGTATTTACTGGCGGGAAAGTGCCGGTCAATGGTTTCGCTTCTGAGCGATGCGTCTTTGAGAAAGCCCACCAAAACCCAGCGAGCAATTTCATAGGCCTCTTCTCCGTCAGCGGCATATTCAAAGGCAATGTCGCTGATCGTCGCGACGAGCTCTCCCAAGGTGGTATGGATCCTGCGCTTCTTTTTACGAGCACCGATGCGTTCGATGTACATATCATCCTCCGTCCTAAGGATTGAAGTTCCGTCACATAAATAAATACCAACATCCAAGGCGATGGATACAAAACTCCCCGCTGTTTTATTGGCTCTGAAATGCCCGCTTAATCGTGGCCAGAACTTCTGCTGCAGCGTAGGGCTTTTGAAGCACACCGTTCAGCTCTCCTTTTGCCAACCGCGACTCGGCTTCGGCGGACACATAGCCGCTGGCAAGAATACCTTTTAGCTTTGGATTGATTTTTTTCATTTTTTGAAAAGCCTCCCAGCCATTCATTTTTGGCAAACCAAGATCAAGAATTGCTATGCCGATCTCGTTTTTATAACGGCTATGCAATTCCACGGCTTCGGCACCGTTTTGGGCTGCCAAGACCTGGAATCCTTCTTTTTCCAGTAATTTTTGCATCAAATAGGAGAGCCTTGCATCATCTTCAGCGTAGAGAATCGTCTCACGCTGCCGCGTTCGATCTTCTATTTTGCTTTGCGCCCATGAAGCGGTTATGGCGTCTGTCGCTGCTTCTTCTGGCGGAAGCGGCAAATAAATATGAAAGGTCGAACCGCAACCTGGCTCACTGTTTACCTCGATGAAGCCGGCGTGTGCACTGACGATACCGTGAACAATCGAAAGGCCGAGACCGGTCCCTTGGCCCGGCTTCTTAGTGGTAAAATACGATTCAAAAATGCGGCTGCTGACGTCCGCCTCCATTCCAACGCCGGTATCTGCGACGCTGATGTGTACGTATTGTTCTGCTTTGGCTTCGGAGAAACGTTGGCACAGGACGGCACCCAAGGTCGTTCGAGTCTGCAAAAGAATTTTCCCGCCGTCCGGCATCGCGTCCCGCGCGTTCATGCAGATATTGAGTATGGCCTGATTTATGAGACCGGCATCGATCATGACCATCGGCGCGCGCGGATCCAGATCTGCGGCGATTTCAATTGCCGGCGGAAACATCGGGGACAATAGTTTAATCGTTCGTTGGAGCAGGCCATTGACATCGGCAAGTTCGAAGTTTGTCTCTGGCTTTCTTCCAATCGCGAGCATCTGCCGCGCCAGCACCCCACCCTCCTCGACGATTGTCCTGATCACTTCCGCGTGCTCGACAACATTATTGGGTTCGGTCGGACTCGTCATGATCAGTGTTGCATAGGCCTGGATAACATTTAAAACGTTATTGAAATCGTGAGCTATGCCGGCAGCGAGCGTATCTATGTCGGCCTTCCCCTTGGTCAATTTCGCCTTGCTTTCAGCGATCCGCACCTGCAACTCGTTATTGAGCTGCTGCAGCTTCTCTTCCACCGTCGTCTTGTACTCAAGATGCGCCTGCAATGCTGCGTTTGCGGCAGCTAAGTCCAGCGCCTGTTGAAGCTTGTCTCGAGCTGCGGCTTCGGCGCCGGCCCGTGCTTGCCATAATTGCCAGGAGGCCGACGCGAATTGAGCTAGTGTCTTGATGATCCGTTCGTCTTCCCGATCGAATTTGCGGCGCTCGTCGTGAGCAACGACCCATACCGTGCCGATCGGTTTGTGCCCGACGTGAAACGGGATGAGCAAGGCCTCGACGACGGGCGGCTCCGATGTTAAAGCCGGAAAAACTCGCTCCGCCATGTACATGAGCTGGGTTGCGTTCCGGTCGATTGTGGTGCCACAAGGACTTGCGTCTCTAGGCATTGTGGCGTTAAGGCGGTCGCTAAAAACTCCCGCCAGCGCCTCCCAACGGAAAACTTCCGCGCCATCCTGTTGCTCTAACAGGCTGATCCCAGCGGTATCGGCGCGGCAAAGTTGCAAGGCTGTTTCGGCAAGCCTTTGCAAAATTTTATCCGGCGCATCCGCAAGGGTCTGCGCCAGCGCTAACAAAGCCTGATTTTCGGCTTCATAGTTGGGTGCTTTGGAGGGCCTGTTTATGAGTTCGGAATTTATGACGACGTCTTCTAACCGCAATAGCGAGATTGGTGCAAATTCATGTTGCCTCCGGCCTGGAATTTTTCCCTGTGAATGAGGATCCCTTTCGTGAACGAACGTAAATTACTATGCCTCCGGGTGAAAATCTGTCTAAAATTGAACAAATGGAAACAAAATTACACCAAACTCGACCTCATTCAGCGTTGATTCTCAAACCGCCGGTTCGCCGTGCAGTCTCTTCGACACGGCCTTTAGCGCTCTATTTTTCGCATCACCCGAACGAGTTGGGTGAAAGAGAACGCATCCGATGATTTTCTCCGGACTATTTTTTCATCGGCGCGAGATGCTCAGATCCGGCAGATCACAAAGAATCTTCGACAATTAGTATCTCCTTGACATCAACAGCCCTTCTCCGCAACCAGGCTTTACCCATCGTGATGATTACGATGGAGCCGCCCTTTTTGTGCGAAAACTTACGCTGACTCTGATGAGATTTCGGTCTAATATTGAACCATTTTAAAAAAATGATCGTGAGGCGGACACGCCCAGCGCCGGTCTCGGCGATCTGAGCTACTAATCAATCGAACAAGAGCTGGTCAATCTCGGTGGCGGTAAACCCTAGGGTTAAGCAAGCCTCTCCGTTTTTCGAGCTAAGACTCCTTCGCTTGGTAGACAACGATCCGGTTCCTGCCCGGCCTGTTTGGCGGCATACATGGCATTGTCAGCCGCTTGGAGTAATTCAGCGGCCGTGGAACCGTGTTCAGGCAGGCCGACAACACCGGCCGATATTGTTATCGCGTCTAGTGGTGGGCCACCGTTGCGAATCTGCTTCTCTTTAACCGCAACGCAGATTTGCTCCATGCGTTGCTGGGTGTCCGCCAGTGATGAATCGGGCAGCACGAGGACAAACTCATCCCCGCCATAGCGGCAACAGATATCGCTCTTGCGCAGCTTGTCGTGCATCACTTGCGCCAACTCGCGTAATAGCGCATCGCCGGCATCGTGACCGAAGGTATCATTGAATGGCTTGAAGTAATCGAGATCGAGCATCACGACGGAGAGCGGCGATTTACCACGCTGCGCCCGATGCACCTCGCGCGACAGACTCTCGTCCAAATAACGCCGATTGCACAGCCCGGTCAGTGGATCATGGATGGCCTGTTCGCGCATCTCCTCTCTTAGTTTCAAATTATACAAAGACAGCTTGATCGTTTCGCCCGCCGTTATGGCCAGTTGTTGCCTGGTGACTGAACCCATCCCTTTCCGCGCCGCTCCCGCGAGGAACAACAGTCCGATTGTTCCGCTCTGGCCTGTCAAAGGCACACACAAATAGCCTGCCTGGGCTTCATGGACAAAGTGATGGCACAGCAAATCCGTCCGGGGATCGCTAACTTCGTGCAATTTACCGCGCCGTAGCCCCCAACAGTCCTCCAATGAAAAACTGGGCTTCAGGGGTGTTTCACCGCCCCAACAGGCGACCGTCTCCAAATGGTGATCCGGCGCATACAAGATGGCTAAACAACCACTCTGCCCCGCGAATAGTTCGATGGCTACGTGGGCAACCACCTGGTAGGCCTCGGCCTGGGTCGTGCAGGATTGAAGCAGATCGTTTAGGCGGATGAGCGACTTCATTTCCTCGTCACGCCTTTGCAGTTCAGCCACCGAAGCCACTAAATCGTCATTGGCCGTCCGCATACCCTCCTCGGCCGTTTTGCGGGCGGTGATATCGCGGACGTTGCATTGGATCACGCGCCAGCCATCGACCAGGTAGACATTGCTGACGAACTCCACCTGGATGTGTTGTCCCGCTTTGGTTTCCAACGGCAGATTCTCGTAACGGACATATTCCTTTTTCTGCAACTGGTGCATGGCGTCCTGGCTCGCGGCAATATCTTTGATCGGGCCGATCTCCCAGAGCGCCTTGCCAATCAACTCGGCGTGAGAGTATCCCAGCATGTCTTGCAGGAACGGGTTGACGTCGGTGATTCGCCCCGTGTCCGCATCCAGGAGCAGTATGCCATCCTTGGCCGTCTCGAACAGTCGGCGGTAGCGAACTTCGGAAGCCCGCAAACTCTCTTCATTCCCGTTGCTCCTTACGACTTTGTCCGTCTCATCGTCCATTGCAGCTCCCTTACCTGACACACTGCTTAACGATAGGAACCTAACCGATGACGAGTATTTGTGCGTGGCGTTTTAGTCATATGGCGGCCGATATTAAGAAACTCCGATCGTCGACTATTTCTCGTAATGCAACTAGAACTGGTCATGCGCTTACTCTCAAATTTACCGAACACTGTTTACTCTCGAATGTTACGCCCTTTCGGGACAAGCATTCTGTTCTAAGCATATGCAAGAACAGCCGCTGTTTACCGAATCCTATGGCTGCTTTTCTTTCATCGTACGAACGAGCTCGGCGAAAGAAGATCGCGCGATGACGCGATCGAACTGGGATCGGTAGTTGTTGACTACGCTGATGTCTTCGATCACCAGATCGTAGACCTTCCATTCCTTGTCGACGCGATGGAGTTTGTAGTTGATCGCTAAAGGGGGCTGGTTATCGCCGACGATCTTGGTGTCCACCTGCGCATAGTTCTGATCCTCGCTCTCGCGCGTGTAGAGGACATTTTGACTGGTATAGGATTCAATGTTTTCGGCGTACGCTCTTCCCATCAGCGCGGTGAAAACTCCTATGAATTCCCGCTGCTCCTCCGGAGTCCGGCGTGTCCAGTTCAGTCCGAGGGCACGTTTGGCCATCTCCGGGAAATCGAACCTGGGATAAATGACCTCAATCAATTTAGCCCGCTGCTCGTCCATTTGCGGCTTCGATTTTGAGTTTGGACTTCTGACAATAGTCAGCACCTTGTCCACGGTGGCGCGCACTTGTTCCGTCGGGCTGCCGGCTCTCGAAGCTGCGGGAAGCACAAGGCAGCAAAGCAAGAACAAGAGGCCTACCATGATGAATCGAGCCAGTAAAATTGCTTTCATCGCTGCGCTTATTACAACGTGCTTGATCTTACTCACCGCCCTCGCCGCCGTGCTCTTACCGTCTCGATGTGATCGAGCTTTCCCTCCCTTTGACGGCGATCATCACACGAGAGCTCCCCCACCGCGTCTTTGATCCGCCACTTATTCTGCTCCGTCTTGCTAATCATTGCCCTTTTCCTTTCCTTCACGAAGCACAACCGCTGGGTCGCCTAGTTCGACACCGTTTAGAGCCGGCCGGTTAATAGCCGGCAATAAGCACCGCTCCGCGGACCCTCCGGCGCCATATTCACCTATTCTCTCCGCTTGCATTGAGCTTAGGTTGGTTGAGGCGAGATTGCGGTCTAATATTGAACCCTTTTGAAAAGAATTGACTCAAGCCCAAAGGCCGGTATAACTGCCCCCCAGGCATGTCTGAAACCCTGGGTGCCTGCCGATCAGATCTCGATTTTCTGGCCATGACTTGGATCAGCGCTCTTTCCACGTGCGCCTACCTGTGAGCCTGGCAATAATTCTTTTCGAGATTGTTCAATATTAGACAGCAACTGTGGCTGAGTAAGCCCAGCATGAAGATCAGATAGCCTCCTATGGCCGGCCTCGAGCGCAACGCTCGCGTGCAAGAAGGAAGGTAACATGGCTTGGTATGCGGTTGATCTGCGGGACAGAGTGGTGCAGCGGGTGACAGAGGAATCCAACGACGTGGACAGCCAGGGTCGTGTTCGGATCGAAGCCGGTTCCGCGAAACGGGCGTGGGCCAAAGCCAACCGTTCGTCCGTTCAGATTGGCAGTGCGGAATGCGAATGCTGCCGTCACCGTTTTTGCAGTGTTTGTGAAGAATGCTCCGTCACAAAACAATGCTCGGACTATTGGATTTGTCACCGCTGCGGCGAATTAAATCGGCGTGTTCCAAACTTGTCGTTAAGGGAGGTGTCTCATGGATTGGGAAAAAATTAAGCTAGGTGGGTGGAGTGCCCTCGGTGGCGCGGCGGTATTAGCCGTCGTTGGATTCAACTATGGCGGATGGGTTACCAGCGGTACTGCTGCGTCAATGGCGAAGGAGATCGCTGCAGATGCTGTCGCCGACCGCTTGGGTACGATTTGTGTCGCGCAATTTAACCGCGACTCGGACAAGGGCGATAAGGTCAAAGAAATGAAAGGAAAAGATTCTTGGGACAAAGGCCGCTATATAGAAAAGCAGAGTTGGGCGGTTATGCCGGGTGAGGATAAGCCCGATAGCAAAGTTGCCGACGCCTGCGCCAAGCATCTTGCGGACAAAGCGTAAATAACCCGGGTAGCGATCGCCGACGAAGTGCCGGTAGATTTGGCGCTAAAGTTTGTAAAATCGGTCATTCCCCTCTAAGCCGTCGCCATGACTGCGAACGCGGGCATGGCGACGCTTTGGGATTCTTGGTTCCGCATCGCGTTCGCTATCGCAAGCTGGCCCGGAATGACGTGGAAGTTACATGATTGATTTTTGACACACCGCGCTAAATCTTCTTTGCTCTTTCACTCTTGGAAAAACAGCGATCCAAAAAAACTCCCAGCGGGCCGCGCGCCTGCTGTCTGAGAATCCCCGCGAGCTCGCCTTTATTGAGCCAGATCCCTTCACAGTTTTCACAGCGTTCTAAATCGAATCCCATAAATCGGTACTTCGCGAATTGTCCTGAACACTTGGGACAAGTCGCCATCTGCGTTTCCCGCCGGGCCGCTTCGGTCTTGTGAAATTCGAACTTCATATCTTCGACCAGCTCATGTTCTTTCGCGGCAAAATAACTATCTTCATTAGCGTGCTCGTCGAACTGCGGTTCATCTCCGGGCCGCCGCGTTTCGCTCTTCATATTTCGCTCTCCTGATTTCATTGAATCAGTCGCCGGTCAACGCACCACTCATCGCCAATCCAGCAGCTATTCCTTCTCAGCGCTCGGCAGAACGCTTCGCTCCCCTGTATGTCCGCGGCACGCTTTTTTTCTTTCATGCTGTCGATGCTTCGTACTTTTAGGATCGCCTGCAAGGCTGGCCTGTCGACAACTTCTTTTTCCAGCAACAGCTTCGCCAATTCCTCCAGCGCGGCGCGGTGCGCAAGCAAGATATCCCGCGCCTTAGTATGCGCTTCCGACAATATTTGTTTGACCTCGGCATCGATGAGCCGGGCGGTTTCCTCACTGTACTCTTTGGGACTTTGGGTGGGCACCATCAGGAACGTGGCATGGCGCGGTCCTTCGAGAGTAGCTAAGCCGAGCTTCTCACTCATGCCGAATTGGGTGATCATCGTGCGGGCAATCTCTGTGGCGCGCTGTAGATCGTTCTGCGCCCCGGTTGATATATCGCCGAAGACGATCTCCTCGGCGACTCTCCCGCCTAAAAGAACATCGATGCGCGCGAGCAGTTCGGAACGTGTCATAAGATAGCGGTCTTCAGTCGGCAGCTGCGTCGTATAACCCAGGGCGGCGATTCCCCGGGGAATAATAGAAATCTTGGAAACGGGATCGGCGCCCGGCACGAGCTCCGCCACGAGAGCGTGACCCGACTCGTGATAGGCAACGGTTTTCTTCTCCTTGGGATTGATGACGTGGCTCCTCTTTTGTAGTCCCGCGACCACCCGCTCGATCGCCTCATCAAATTCCGCCATATCGATCGACTCTTTGTCCTGGCGCGCCGCCAGCAACGCTGCTTCATTGACGATGTTGGCGAGATCGGCGCCAACAAAGCCGGGCGTTTTGGCTGCCACGACAGCGAGGTCGAGATCCGCCGAGAGCTTCACCTTCTTCGCGTGCAATTGGAGGATTTTCGTCCTTCCCTTGATATCGGGACGATCCACCAGAATTTGCCGATCGAAGCGCCCGGGACGGAGCAGCGCGGCGTCGAGGATCTCCGGCCGGTTGGTGGCGGCCATGATAATGACTCCTTGATTAGGATCGAACCCATCCATCTCGGCCAAGAGCTGATTGAGGGTTTGTTCACGCTCGTCGTTGCCCGTGAGCATGCTCACTCCGCGAGCCTTTCCGATGGCATCGAGCTCATCGATGAATATGATGCTGGGCGCACTCTTCACTGCTTGCATAAAAAGATCCCTGACCCGTGCCGCGCCGACGCCGACGAACATTTCGACGAAGTCAGAGCCCGTCAAGCTGAAGAAAGGAACTCCCGCCTCGCCGGCGACGGCGCGCGCAAGCAGGGTCTTTCCCGTGCCCGGCGGTCCGACGATCAAGACGCCTTTGGGAATATGGCCGCCCAATCTTTGATATTTGTCCGGATCCTTGAGGAACCCGACGACTTCGGCGACTTCTTCCTCGGCCTCGTCGATACCCGCAACATCGGCGAAGGTAACACCGGTTTCTTTCTCGATGTAGACTTTCGCTTTGCTCTTGCCGATCTGCATTAAACCGCCGCTTCCCGACCCTATCTTCCTGCCAAGATAGCTCCACAGCAGAAAAAATAACCCCACGGGAACCACCCAGGATAGAATCGTCGGCAGCCAATTGCTGGTTACCTCTCCGCTAAACGGTATTTTTGCCGCTTCGAGTTCCGCTGTGAGACCCGGATCCTCCACTTTTATCGTTTGGAAGGGAAGCCGGGTTTTGCCTGCCAGTACGTCCGGAGACATCTCCTTTAATTTCTCCGGCGTGAAAATTTCTTTCACTGCCGCTGCCTTCAAATTGCCATCGATGGTCGTTTCACGAATGACAAGATCGTTGATCAAATCCTTCTTGACGAGGGATTTGAATTGGCTATAGCCGATGATCTCGACATGAGAGCGGCCGAGAAAATTTTGCACCAATAGGAAGAGAAAAACCGTGACGAAAAAGTACCAAATCGGCGACGGTCGGTATTTTTTGTCGTTAGGCGATAAATTCTTCTTTTTCTCAGCATACTGCTTGCGGATATCGGCGATGAAATTCGCCACGCGTTTTCGCGGCCCGGGCTCAAGCGGGGTTTCGGCGAAGTGCCGGTCGGGTAGAACGGGAAGTATCCGGCTGGCAAATTTGTGAATTGATAATTTCATGTGTAACTCAGCTTTCTTTTTGAGGGACTCTTAGTCTTCCGAAGCGGATTCCGGCAGATTGATAAGAGCGACAGAAGGTAAATCCGCCGCGCAGGGTAAAACTATCGGCGACGCCTCATTCCTGACGCTCTTTAAGTTCAGCTCGGTGTCCTTCGTGCTACACTTTTCGGTAGGGGCTAAGGTTCCGGTAGAAGCTCCTTCCTCCGGATATTGCACCGTAACATCAGCCTGACTGGATTTCGCTAGACCGAAGGCATGCAAAATGTGAATGCTCAGATTGCGCCAAAAGTGATAACCGGTTACGGAGAGACCGCGCACGATCTCAGGCACGTACGCTCTTTCCCAGAGCGACATCTGTTCAATTCGTTTCATCGCTCACCCCGTCGGGAAAAGTCATTTGGTAGGCTACCTCAAAGATTATCCGCCAACTCGCCGCCGTTGTAGAGTTCGATTTGCTTCTCTTCCAGCCGTTTTTTCTCGGCAGCATCCATGACGTACACGCCGTTCACCGCATCGATTTTTTCGGGTTCGTAGAAATTTTTGGACAGCTCCGCCCCTTCGTCGAATTCGTACATTTTTATCGCGTCCCAAGGGCAGATTTTTTTATCGAGCCGATCGTCCGACTCCGTGCCAATCAGCTCGAGTTGAAATTTCTTCGGCAGCTTGTTCTCTTCGACCGGCTTTTTCGAGCTGTCGTAATATCTCCCGGCATACTCGCGGAAGATTTCGCCGGTCTCCTTGTGCCGATGGACCTTGGTTAAATCATCGCTGAAACACATCTGGCAGCCGATGCACTTGTCGTTGTCTACCCAAACCCGATACGGCTTCAGTCCTCCAGCGGGGGTTTCCTCATAGAGTAAGTTAATGCAGTTTTCTACCGGGCAGTGCAGCTCGCATAGAGGCGAGCCGGCGCAGCTACTGCAATTTTCGTCCATGACGGCAAGGAGAGCGGTGCCTTTACGTTTTTTCTTCTCTTCAGGTTGCGCCGTCAAATCTGCCATGCTTTCTCTCCAGCAGTTCGACTACGGATCAAGCGCAAAATCAGAGAATAGCTCGCCCACGCTGACCGCGTCGAACGCCTGCCAAAATCAAGCCTTTTCAATCTAACCTTACCTTGAGTCGAAAAGGGCTACTGTCTAATATTGAACGAGTTTAAAAAGAATTAGCGCGGACCCGATTGCCTAAACAGCCGCGCTGAACGACGCAGACTTTGCTAGGTGCACGAGCACGAATCACGGCTTTTCGGTAGTGACTCATTTTGAATCGAAGAAGACCGCAATTTTTTCAAACCGACCCAACATGATTCGACACTCTTACTTCCATCGCAGGGTTAGCGCAACGATTTATGAAGGCGAGGGAAGGTCATCGATCCACGCCTTCGCCAAGCCTATCATGTGATTTTCTGTTTCCCGCCAACTTTCGAAATTATAGAGAGGGCCAATTATCGTGTGCGATCCTCGCTGACCGTCAGCTTCCCAACTGATGTCAGCGATAGGAACCCAAGATCGAGTATTTTCGTCGAACCGAGCGGAGACAACGATGAGCGGATTTTTGGAGAACAAATTGGCCATGCGGCCCCCCTGTTCGGGCTTCCGGTCACCGCTGACCCGGTTTTTTAAGCTCGGACAAATGTTAGATTCGCTTCAGCATGCTGCTACCGGATGCAATGCACCGCTTATTGTTAGCCACATGACAATTCAAAATGCGTTACTACCCTTTCAAACTTGTGCTTTTCCGCTGCTATTCAATACGACCCGGAGAGGGGATAGCCCCCCCTCCCCGAACCGGAAGGCCTCTCTAGTTAGGCTGCTTTGGCTGCGATGTGGTGGGAAGTCGAATTGGCGACCTCAAAGGATTCCACTTTCGGAGTGCCATCAAGCACCTTGGACAGGGTCTTCAAGACGTCTTGATATTTCTCGCGATTGTAAGCTTCCGCGTCTTCTTTCCTATCCCAGAAACTAATCCCTACGGCATCGTTACGTTCTGGGGCGATGAGGGTAATCTCATCCTTAAATCCCTTTTGTTTGCGGAGCACGGGAATCACTTCGTTCTCAAGAGTTTGGGTAAACTCCTTCGCGCTATTGACCTTCAGCTTCATACTGACGTTGCGAGTATACATATCAACCTCCTTGGTTGGACTGGTGATAGGGTGGAGGATTTTTGGCTTACGTGAAGAATTTCAGGTAACCGAGGAAGGGAACCCTAGGACTAACTTCCTTAACAGTAGTCACTAAGCACCCATTGTCAACCCGAATCTCCAAGACGTCCCGAGCAAATCCACTTGTCCGAGGAAAGGAATGTCGATCTTGCGGTCGTTCGCCGTGCGCTGCTAATCTTCGTGATCGGTAGAAGGGCATCCATCCTGACAGGAAATCAAATCAAATTGTGCAATGGCCTTCTAAGACACCACTCTATAGACAGGTCCTGTGGCCTTGGCTTCCTTAGGTGCTGAAAGAAGTGCCGCAACCGCAGGTTCCTTTGACATTGGGGTTGTTGAACACGAATCCCGATCGCATCAACTCGTCTTTATAATCCATCTCGGTGCCGTCTAGGTGATGGATGCTTTTCGCGCCGAGTAAGACGCGGGCGCCATTTTTCTCAAAGACCTTGTCTTCTGCCGCGGGAGAATCAATCTCCATTTTGTACTCGTAGCCGGAGCAGCCACCCTCGACGACTCCGACGCGCAGGCCATATCCGTCTTTTGCTCCGGTGAGAAGCTTGCGGATCTTTTCCGCGGCGCGATCGGTGATCGTTATTTGTCCAACCATAGCTCAGGCCGATACCTGAGTATTTTTCACCAGCCATTTCTCTTGCATGATCTTGTCCTGGATTCTTAAAAGCCCCTCGGTCAAGGCTTCCGGGCGCGGTGGACAGCCGGGAACATAAACATCGACGGGAATGATTTTGTCCACGCCTTTGCAGACCGAATAGGCGAGCTGAAAAAGCCCGCCGCAGTTGGCGCAGCTTCCCATCGAAATGACGTATTTCGGATCAGGCATCTGATCGTAAAGGAGCTTGGTGCGTTTGGCCATTTTGTAGGTCAATGTGCCGGCGACGATCATCAGATCGGATTGTCGCGGCGTCGCGCGCGGCACTGCGCCGAATCGATCGATATCGGCGCGCGGCCCTCCTGTCTGCATCAACTCGATAGCGCAACAGGCCAAGCCAAACAGCATGTACCACTGCGACGAGGCGCGGCCCCAGTTGAGCAGCTCGTCGACCTTTGTCGTAAAAACGGTTTCCGGTAACTGGTTCAATAACGACGTAAAAACCTCCTGGTCATCTTTTCTGCTTGATAACCGTCAATTCTTATCGATCCAATGCATGGCATCTTGCAGGGCAAACTCGTCGGCTTCATTTTCACTCCAAAACGTTTTGTCGAGTTGAGCGTGATGCGCTGGAACACCGCTGGTCTGGTTTTTGGCATCCTGACGCGTCACGGTATACTGCGGAATCCAGCCGCCTTTGCTTTCTCGCTGAAACGATTCACTGCGAATGAGCCAGTTCTTGTATGAAATGCTGCTTTTCATTTTTCGTTCCTTTGCCTCATCGTCGATGAAGATCGTCTCGTGTTCGCTATTTGCGTGAAGCTAAGACCGTGCAATTCTTGCATTCCACTCATTGATCTTGCGGTTCAATTCGAAATTCTTAGAGCAATCCCAAGCGGCACTTTGGCATCGCCGACATTGACTGCCGTTCCCGCGCTCGCCAGTTGCCAGTCCTGCAGGATTTCTGCCGAGTGCTCCGCTTGCTTTGGTGATTGCGCGGTGTAGGGTTCTGATGCTTTGACGACATATTTAACGTTACTGCCGTCACTCAGAGTCAGCGACAAAACCGCTTCTTTACTTTCGGCTACGGCGAATGTTTGGATTGCGCTGATTTGCTTTGACACCGTAGTGGCTCTCACGGCGTCGGAATAGAGAAACCAAGACGACCCGACAAACACGGCCAGAACTAACCAGCCGTATTGACCGACCCTCTTTTGACGCTTTAGAAGTCGCGCCCGCTGGAGTTGGAAGAAATGATAATTCGCTTGCCGTTCGGCTGCCAGTTTATGGGTCGGATCCTCTTCAAATGAAAATGCCGGTTGATCGTGGACAATGTGAAAACTGTTCAATAGGATTCCGATGACTATCAAAGCCATAGGGATGGCAATAACGAATAAAGAACTCAATCTATTTCCCCTTTTGGCCGGAGCTGACGGCCGTTTGCTTGGAGGGGTGATGAAGAGAGGCTTACTTGAAGAATTTCAAGTAACCGCGGAGAGGAACCCTACGACTGCGAGAAGAGAATTAAGCCTAGGTGAATTAAGTCGTGATAGCAAGTCAAGCTGTGCAGACGCTAAATGATGTCCGAAAATCCCCTATCTCTATCTAATCTGCGCTGCGGCGACTTGCGAGAACGAGATATCGAAGCATGAATTGCAACATCAGATCATGTTGAGGTCAGCTTCCCGATCACGAGCCTTCAACGAGCGAAAACTAACCAGCGTTTTGCTTTTTTCATCGCATAGGCCTAGTTGCAGTGACCTGAGACTTGTCCCCAGCGTAATGACCTTGACGCTGTGAAACGCCGGGATTTCATCGTGGCACTGTTGCAGATTGTAGTTGGGAATATTCGGACGAACGTGATGAATGTGATGCAGGCCAATATTGCCGGAGAACCACTGGAGGATTTTGGGCAATTTGAAATACGAGCTGCCTTCCAGTGCTACTTTCATCGGATCCCAAGATCCGTGACGCGCCCAATACGCGCTCTCAAACTGATGTTGAATATAGAACAACCAGAGCCCGAGGCTCCCGGCGATCAGAATGATGGGCAACTGAATCTGGAGATAGGTCCGAAAACCGATTGTCCACGTCGCCAATCCGACGACGAACAAGAGTGCCATGTTGGTGCGAAGCACGCTCCGGCGCTCTATCTGTCCCGCGTCTTTGCGAGAAAATCGATTGAAACATAAAAACAGCAGCGCCGATCCGGGACCGAAGAAAATGAAAGGATTTCGGTAACACCTGTAGGCGAACCGCCTGAGTAGCGGTGCCGCCAGATATTCTTCAGTCGTCATCGTCCGGACATCGCCAACTCCCCGTCGATCCAGGTCTCCCGTCGTGGCATGATGCCTATTGTGGGTGTATCTCCAATGTTCAAACGGAGTAAAGGTCAGAATACCCGTGATGTAGCCTAAGATGGCGTTTGCCCGGCGCGACGCAAAGAAGGATCCATGGCAGCAATCGTGGAAAAAGATAAAAATCCGAACCAGAACGCTGCCAGCCACCACGGCGAGCGTTAGGGTAATCCAATAGGGCAATTCCATTTGAACCGTATAAACCATCGCCGCCCATAGCGCGAAATAAGGAACAAGAGTATCGAAGATTTGCCACAGCGATCGGCCCAGATTCGACTGCGCATACTTGGCAGTGGTCTGATACCAGGCGGGCTTGGTCAATTTAGTTTCGGCGACATTCACTTCAGCGATCATTTGCTGCGTCGTTCTGCTCACGCTTTATCCCCCATGATCCGATAACGATACCGAAATAGAGCCTCGCCATGCTTGCTAACAGCCGTGAATTTCCCATCAGCTGCGCGGCCTTGCGCTCTGACTGGACGATCGTAGTTTTATCCAATGTTTCAAGAACTCGTCGCCTCATCAATGCAAATTTGTGAAATGCTACCACGTCGCAAAAGGAACTAATGTCCAATATTGAACAATTGTTGCTGTTCTAATTGAGTGTCAATCGGTCAACAGACGCTAAGCGATTGGGATATGAGCAGGATTTGGCGTTATACAGCGCAGGCGCACAGCCCAAAACATTTTGCTCGCGCGCCGGAACCGAGAACTT
This sequence comes from uncultured delta proteobacterium, assembly GCA_963755715.1. Classification (GTDB taxonomy): domain Bacteria; phylum Desulfobacterota; class Binatia; order UBA9968; family UBA9968; genus DP-20. Next base: position 94,809 of record CAVWLW010000056.1, on the reverse strand, counting down.
TGCCGCACAGCCCGAAACACCAGGTCCGCTAGGCCGCGCCCGCGTAGAGGGTTATTTTTTGAACAATTCAATTATTGGGAAAGTCTGGCATGAACCCTATGCTGTTAGTTATTCAAACTCGACTCGGATATTTGGTGGGTCTTTTTCAGCCTCTTTGCGTCCGAGTGCTTTGTCGACCTGTTCTTTCGCTGTGCTTTTTGTCTCTTCCATCACCTCGGAAATTTCGCAAACTAGGAACTTTTTCGCCTTATCCAGCGTTTGCCGATCGCGCAGAGACAGAGCCTTGATTTCGTTCAGCACCGTCAGGGACTCAACGATTTCAGCCAAGTCAAATGCCGACCCCGAGCTCATCAGTTTCAAGTTGTCGATCGCACGCTGCTTCCAGTTTTTAGATGTCGTGACTGTATTTTCCAAATGGTTCAGCAGTTTCGGAATCTCCGATTTGCCCATTAAGTGCCGCATCCGGAGCGCTTTGAGTTTATCTACCGGGACAAAAACCGAGTCGCCGCTGTCGTCCAACAACGTCAAACGGTAAAAGCGCGTCGCTCGACCAGCAACAATTTTGTTTTCCTCTGCACCGATCAGGCAGGGGCCCTGAGACGGATAAACGACCTTATTCCCGATGCTGAACGTCATTGGATCCTCTTCAACCATCCATATCTTCAAACCTTTTGTTTCCCTCAGGTGTGTTTTCAAGGCGTTGGAGCATGGCGCGAATGCTGCCGGTGGCCATCGCAATGCTTGTATCGGCGGCGCCGTAGTAGAACCGCAGGGTGTCGCCATCGGCGGCGACCGTCGTGCCGCAGGGAAAAACCACGTTGTCAACGTCCCCGCGTTGCTCGTAATCTTCTTGCGGACCGAAGACCCATTCATCGCTGCGTTTCAGGCAACGCTCCGGCGCTTGTAAATCAAACAACGCCAGCCCCAAGCGATAAATCGCACCGGAAGCTGTCTGGCGCACGCCATGATAGATCACTAACCAGCCTTGAGGTGTTAGTAGGGGCGGCGGTGAGAGACCTATTTTGTTAGCGTCCCACCAAGCACCCCGCCGCGCCTCTAGCATCAGCTTGTGCTTGCCCCAGTGGTAGAGGTTCTCTGAAAACGAGATCCACATATGCGCGCGCGGCGCGCTCACCGGCCGGTGAATCAAGGCCCACTGACCGCCGATCCGATGGGGAAGTAACGCCGCATCTTTATCTTCCGGCGACATGATGACGCCATAGCGCTCGAAGGTGTGGAAATCCTCAGTGAGCGCCAGAGATACGCCCGGGCCATCGCGCGAGAACGCCGTGTAGACGATGGCATATTTTTTCAGTTCCGCAATGTAAGTGATGCGCGGATCCTCGATACCCCATAATTCCTCCGGATAATGTTCTGGATCGGCCGGCATCGTCGGCCGGGAATCGATCTCCCAATGATCGACGCCGTTCGCAGAACGGGCGACACATAAATGGGAATGTCCGCGGCGATCTTCCACGCGGCACAGCAGTAGCGTCGTGCCATCGGGGAGTAACGTAGCTCCCGGGTTAAACACGCTGTTCACGGGATAAGGCCAATCCGCGGCAGTTAAGATCGGATTGTGCTCGCAACGCTGGAAGAGTTCGACATGATGGTTGCCCATTAAGATCCTGCCTCCACGGTCAGGAGTGTATTTTCAGCCAGACGCAGTTCCAACACGGCCTGAAGAAACGCCAGGGAAGACTCCGCGCCTTGATTTTCGTTCGGGCGGTCGGGATGCAAGCCGTCTCGACAACCTCCCGTCGTCGGATCGTAGATAGGAAGGTGAAGATCGTTGCGGCCCAGGAACCAGTCGAAAGCGCGGCGCGCTTCCTTGTACCAGTTTTTGTCGCCCGTGATCCGATGCGCTTCGAGGCAGGCGGACACCATCGCTTGAGCCTCCACCGGTTGCTGATCGAAGCGGGCACGCACACCGCCGCGCTTATAAAAGCCGTTGGAGCCGATCGGCACAAAATGACCGCCGTTCGTCTTGTCTCGCTGAAGATCAGCGAGCCACGTGAGAGACTCGAGCGCGGCGTCACTCATGGTGCTGCTTGGTATCGATTGACCGCACATCAGAAAAGCGTGGGGCAGCGCGGCATTGCAATAACTCAGACTTTCTTCAAACCAGCACCATTCTTTCGAACGATTCGCTTGATACAACGTGAGCAGCCGCCCGGCCAATTCCTCGCGCACCTGACTTGCCCGGCGATCGCCGTCGTAACGGCGCAGATATTCGTGAATGCCGATCAGCGCGAAGGCCCAGGCCCGTGGACTGGTGGTCGTGAGAATCGCGGGCAATGCCTGCTCGAACAGCCGTCCGGCCATGCTCTGGAGACCGGGTGTGTTAGAACGGCCCAACAGCGTGCCCAGCGCCCACAGGGTGCGGCCGTGGCTGTCGTCTGAACCGCTCGCCTCCAACCAATTGCGCTGGTAATCCATAAAATTGCGAAAGCGTTTGGTCTCGCCGTTGAAGGCGTAGCAGATGAAAGCAAGATAGCGCGACACTATCTCTGCCCCTTCGGAATGGCCCAGTTCATCCGCTAAAACACTCACCATCAGCGCTCTGGCGTTGTCGTCGACGGTGTAACCTTCGCGATAGTTCGGCAAAGTAAAAAGGGCGTGCTGCAGCATGCCGGTATCATCGGTCATGTGCCGCAAGTGATCGAGCTTGAGCGGCGGCAGTTCCGCCGGCCGCTTATCGAGCGGCTTCACCGTGAAAACACTCGGCGTGAAGTTGCGTTTCTCGGCTCTGGCGCGGGCAAAACTCTCCAGGTAACGGCGCGCTACCTGCGGCCAGATCATATCGCGTCCGAACATATAGGCGCGCTTGCGCATGGCGTGACGCTTGGCCTCGTTGTCCAACAGGTCGATGACTTGCGCCGCCAACGCCGGCGGATCACGGAACGGCACCAACACGCCGCGTTCATCAGCAAGCATCTCTTCAGCGTACCAATAAGGCGTCGAGATGATCGCCTTACCGGCGCCGAGCGTATAGGCCAAGGTGCCCGAGACGATCTGTGCCGGGTTTTGGTAAGGCGTGATATAGATGTCGGCTGCGCCGATGAATTCGACCAATTCATCCAACGTGACGAACTGATTGTAAAAAATAACCTGACCTTCGACGCCCTTTTCTTGCGCCAGCCACTGCAAGGACAAACGATAGGTTTCACCGTCATGCTGCTTGACCTGCGGATGGGTGGCGCCGACGATGAAATACACGACGTTGGGATGCTTGGCGAGTATCGCAGGTAGGGCCGCGATAACATTCTCGATTCCTTTGTTCGCGGACAGCAAGCCAAAACTGAGCAAGACAATTTTGCCTTCGACACCGAACAGATCTTTATGGAAGCCGGGGTCGACGAAGGATAGATCAGGAATTCCATGCGGAATCAGATCGATCTTCGCCGGTGAAATGCGATAAACCTCGCGCAAGAATGCCGCGCCGCGTTCGCTCATGACGACCACTCGATCCGACAACGCCGCCACTTCCTCCAAGACCCTGCGCTGGTGCGGATCCGGTTCGCGCAGAATAGTGTGAAGCGTCGTTACGATGGGCATGCGCAATTCACGCAGCAATGCCAAAATGTGGCTACCCGCCCGGCCGCCAAAGATGCCGTACTCAAACTGCAGAGACACGACATCCACGCTATTGATATTCAAGAAATCAGCGGCGCGGCGATAAGAGTCGATGTCCTTCTCGGCCAACTCGAAACGCACCCTGGACGGGTATTCATAGCCGGCTTCGTTGTCGTTTACCGGCAGAGCGATGCACGTTGCGCCGGGGTGCTCGACGGCCACCGCCTCGCATAAATCCGTTGTGAACGTGGCGATACCGCATTGTCTCGGCAAGTAATTACCGATAAAGGCAATGCGATCACTGTCCAATTGGTTCGGATAACGGTCCATAAATCTATCTCCTTACTCGCCATCGACTCTCGTTGTTCGCTATTTTCCGGGTGCAGAAACGCAAAGAGGCGGTACCCAAGGGGACCGCCTCTTTAAGAACCCGGTCAGATTGGACCGAGCATGCGCTGATTGGACTTCGGGATGCCAACGGTTACATCGAGACACACTATATCAGAGTGTATGCGCAAAGATACCCCGCGCTTAATCATTGTCGCTTCTCGTTCCTTCCTCACCGCTAATGTAATTGGTGAGCTCACGCCGGCGCGAGGACAACATCGAGCTATTCTCTTGAAAGTCCCGCCGTTGTGGTTATTTTAGAGTAACAATGGCTAACAGTGACTACTACAAAGTACTGGGCGTTGATCGCGCCGCTTCACAGGACGATATCCGCAAAGCGTACCGCAAGCTTGCGCGGAAATTCCATCCGGACATCAACCCGGGTAATAAAGACGCCGAGAACAAGTTTAAAGAGCTTTCCGTCGCCTACGATGTGCTGAGCGACGAAAAGAAAAAAAAGCTTTACGACGAATTCGGCGAGGCCGGTCTCGCCGCCGGATTCGACGCCGACAAGGCGCGCAGCTATCAGCGCTGGCAAGAGCAATCGGCGCAGGCAGGTAGCGGCGGTGGCGGCTTTGAATTTAACATGGACGATCTCGGCGACATCTTCGGCGGCCTAGGCGGCATGTTTCGACAAGGCCGAAACGCGCCGCTGGGTCCGGCGCCCGGTCAGGATATCGAGTCCAGCATGGACATCGATTTCCTGGACGCGGTGCGTGGCTTTCAGACCGCGATTACCCTGCAGCGGCCCGTCCCGTGCGAGGTCTGCCAGGGCGCCGGGATAAAACCCGGCAGCCGGCCGACGACTTGCCCGGATTGCAAAGGCAGCGGCAGCAAACCGGTCACTCAAGGGCCGATGCAATTTCGCCAGACCTGCCCGCGCTGCAGGGGAACTGGGAAGTTGCCCGGCGATCCCTGCAGCGCATGCAGAGGCACTGGCAGAGTTATGCGGTCCGATACTATCCGCGTCAATATTCCGCCCGGAGCCGAAGCGGGAAAACGGATTCGCCTACGCGGCAAAGGGGAAGCGGGCGTTCGCGGCGGCCCGGCGGGAGATCTCTACATCACGCCGCGCATCCGCCCGCACCCGCTACTGACGCGCTCCGGCAGAGATTTGACCATGGAGCTGCCCATCACGATCGCCGAAGCGATCCGCGGCGCGAGCATTGAAGTGCCGACACCCAGCGGGACGATTAAAGTCAAAGTGCCCGCGGGTGCCCAGAGCGGCCAGCAATTGCGCATCAAAGGCAAAGGAGTCGCCGCCCACGGCCAAACTCCCGCCGGCGATCTATATTTGCGGCTGATGGTGCGCGTGCCCAACGAAAAGATCGCCCAAGAGCTCGTCGACAAAATCGACCGGGCCTATGACGAAGACGTGCGCAAGGACGTTCGGTTATAGAGGAATCGAACGATGGCACGAAAATATCTGCGCATTACCGAGGTGACGAAGATCTGCAACGTCGATAAGATTTTCGTCTCCCGTTTGGAACAAGAGAAGGTGATCTCTCCGATTGTCCGGCGGGGCGAAAAAGTTTATTCCATCGATCAAGTCGATCGAGTGCGCATCGCCCGGCTGCTCATCGAAGAAATGGGCGTCAATCTCGAAGGCGCCGAAGTCGCCCTCAACATGCGCGAACAGATGATCGCCATGCAGCGCCAGTTCAACGAAATCCTCCACCTGCTCGGCCGGAGATTGAAGAAGTAGACGGCTTGATCCAGGACTCTGACGTCGGCAATGGCGGTTCTCATGCGATCCGCGATTCGACCACGCCGGAGCTGGCCCACTCTCTCACAGGAAAATTAATTCGAGCTTGCTCGCGCGGAACCGCTCGACGATGGCTTTTACGCTCCGCTCTCGCACTGACCCTATCCGCAACGCCACCCACGGTTGGATAGAATGCGTGATCGACAAGTCGGCAATGCTCGATGATCCCGATCACGGGGATGAGAAAATTTACGGAAAGGCCGCTATTGCATGTCTAAAAACAGCAACGCTGCCTTCGATTGGACTGCCTACTGTCTCCTGATTGCGAGGTTCGCCTCAGATCAACATAAATTCCCATTCCTGACCTTTATTCAAGTTCGCTTTTCATAATCCGGTTGACATAGACACGCTGTGTTTAATAGTGTTTGGAGGCGCCGAGAAAAACGGCAGAAACTTGACGCGGACGAAAGACTTGGACATTTAAGACCACTTTTGTGAAAAGAGTATTGGCCATTATTCTGGGCGGAGGGGCCGGAAAGCGGCTCTACCCTCTTACCAAACTTCGCGCCAAGCCGGCCGTTCCCCTCGGTGCCAAATATCGCTTGATCGATATTCCCATCAGCAATTGCATCAACTCGGAGATCCAGAGAATCTATGTTTTGACGCAATTCAACTCAGCCTCGCTCAATCGGCATATCGCGCGCACGTACCACTTGGCGGGCGCGGGTTTCACTCAAGGATTTGTTGAAGTGCTGGCAGCACAGCAAACACCGGACAGCCCGAGTTGGTTCGAAGGGACAGCCGATGCCGTGCGCAAATATCTATGGCTGTTCGCCGAATGGGACGTCGATCAATACTTGATTCTATCCGGCGATCATTTGTATCGGATGAATTACGCGGATTTTATTGAGCGCCATCGCGAAACTAAGGCGGATGTCACCCTATCCGTGGTACCGATGACGGAGAGTCGGGCGCACGACTTCGGTTTGGTGAAAATCGATCGCGGCGGTCGCGTGCTCTCTTTCAGCGAAAAGCCCAAGGGCGACGCTTTGAAAGAGATGCGAGTCAATACCACCGTTCTCGGACTCCCCGGAGAAAAGGCGAAAGAATTTCCCTGCATCGCTTCTATGGGAATCTATGTGTTTGAAAAGCAAGTTTTGCACGATTTGCTAAACGCGGCGCCGGACCGAACGGATTTTGGAAAAGAAATCCTGCCCGCGTCGCTAAGTAGTCACAACGTGCAAGCCTATCTTTTCAAAGACTACTGGGAAGATATCGGAACGATCGAAGCCTTCTACCACGCGAACCTCGCGCTCACCGCCCAGCCCGATCCGCCGTTTAGCTTTTACGATGAGAAGGCGCCCATCTATACGCGATCGCGCTATCTTCCACCCACCAAGCTGCTCGATTCCAAAGTGGTAGAATCGATGGTCGGCGAGGGCTGTATCCTCAAGGAATGCACCGTCAAGCGCTCGGTCATCGGCATTCGCTCGCGCATCGAGACGGGTTGCCTGATCGATAATGCATTATTGATGGGTTCAGACTATTACGAGTCCCCGGCGGAACGCATGAAAGCCTTGGAGACCGGAAAGGTTCCTTTGGGCGTTGGCGCAAACACGACGATCCAAAAAGCGATCGTCGACAAAAACGCTCGCATCGGCCGCAACGTGCAAATCGTCAACAGAGACCACGTGCAGGAGGCGAGCCGGGAAGATCTCGGCTTCGTTATTCAAAACGGCATTGTCGTCATCATAAAGAACGCCACCATTCCTGATGGCACGGTGATCTAGCAGGGCTCGAGCAGAAAGCAAACGGCCGGGTTGCTTGCGGCGCGCATCAACCCTGTCAATACGTTTCAGGCCGATGAGGCCGCCTCGTAGTCCGGTGAGACGAATCACACTCCAGCTTTTTTCTTTCTCATTTCTCCTTCCACCATCTTGTACTCGAAAAGGCGGCATTCGAGGGCGCCGTTAAAAAGCGGCGTACGCTTCGAGGCGGCGAGGTGGATCAGCTTGGGCAGACGCATGTCGGCGCTGAGCAGATAGGCACGCCAGCCGCTGAATTGTTTTTTCAACACGTCGCCGAGTTTGGGGTAAAACTCAGCCATCGCTTGCTGCTCGCCGAGGCGAATTCCATAAGGCGGATTCGTTACGATGATGCCTCCCTGTGCCGGCGCGGCGGTTTCCAGAACGTCGGCCCGTTTCAGGCTCACAACTTTTTCTAGACCGGCTGCCATGAGATTGGCGCGCGCCGCTTTCAACACATCGGCAGCGAGATCGCTGCCGTAAATGGCTAGCGGCGCCCTGGGCTTTTGCCGCGCCCTGCTTTGGCGCAAGAGATCCCGCCAGAGGCGCGAATCGAAATTTTTGAATTTCTCAAAAGCAAAGCCCCGGCCTAAGCCAGGCGCGATATCGAGAGCCATGTGCGCCGCTTCGAGCAGGATCGTGCCGCTGCCGCACATTGGATCGAGCAGAGGAATGCCGGGCGCCCAACCGGCGAGACGAATAATTCCGGCGGCGAGATTTTCCCTGAGCGGTGCCTCACCCGTGGAAATGCGCTGGCCGCGTTTGAAGAGCGGCTCCCCCGTGGTATCGAGATAAAGCGTAAACTCGCGATCACTCAGATGACCCTGGATCGGAATATCGGGTTCTCGCGTATCGACGTTAGGGCGCCGTCCCGCGATCCGGCGAATCTTATCGCACACCGCGTCTTTGATTTTTAGCGTGACGAAATTGAGGCTCGTAAGCGGACTCTTGGTCGCGGAGATATCGACGCGAAGGGTCCGCGCCGGATCGAACCAATCGGTCCAGCGCGGCGCGTAGGCGGTGCGGTAAATGTCGTCCTCGCTACGGTAATTCCCGTGCGCCACCTGCCAAAGAACACGGCTGGCGATGCGGCTTTCCAGATTGACTCGGTAGCAAAGAAAAAAATCGCCACCGAATTGCACACCGCCGCCAACGGCATGAATTTTTTCAGCTTTGAGTTGACGTAATTCTTCTGCAAGAAGCAGTTCCAGGCCGCGCGGACAGGTAGCGAAAAATCTCTCCATGGAAAATGCGCCCGGTGATATTGCTGCGAAATCACAAAAAAAGGGCAACCGGATTGGTTGCCCTTTTTTGCAGTTAATTCGCTAACGAAAAAACTACCAGCGGTTGCGTCCACCGCCGCCGCCACCGTCGCGATTGCCGCGGCCACCACCACCACCACGATTTCCGCCGCCACCACCGAAGTTATCGCGTTTGGCCATTGGCTTGGCTTCGTTGACAGTCAGCGTGCGCCCGTCAAGCTGTGTGCCGTTCAGGCTATCGATAGCTTTCTGGGCCTCGCCGCTAGAGCTCATCTCGACGAAGCCGAAGCCTCGTGATTGGCCCGTGAATTTATCGGAAATCACATTGGCCGATTCGACGGTCCCATGCTCGGCGAAAATTTCCTGCAACCGGTCGCCGGTTACCGAATATGGCAAACCGCCGACATATAATTTACTACCCATGTTCTCCTCCTATTAGAGAATGTTAGTGTCTTTGACCCTGAGAAATTAACTGCTAATGGGAGCCGAACATGGGGGCTCTAAAATGCTCAACCACACTCTGATCGGATTTTCCTTTTAGGTATCAGTTCACAAGGAGAGAGACTGACAAGGGCCTTCAACCTTTGCTATGACTTCTATCAGAAGGCCGTATACTGAAGAAGATACTGCATAGTACGCACAGAAAAGCGCAATGTCAACCCGTAATCATGCGCTTGCATCATCGGGCGGACAATAATAGGTTTCAATCCACTCTCATTCAAACAAATGATCGATCGTGCGAGCAATATCGAGGATTTTGCCCGCTAAGGAGGTCTCATGCGAAACGCCAGCCGCCGCCGATTGTCCCTGTTACTCCTGTTCATATTCGTCAATTGTGCGCCATCTATCGCCCTCGGCCAGGACAGGATCCGTATCGGCGTGCCGCTTTTTCCCACCGTTTCGTATCCGGTGTTTATCGCGCAGGAGAAAGGCTTCTTTGACAAGAACGGACTCAAGGGCGAGATCATTCGGATCAACAGCGAGCCGACGACCTATCAAGCGCTCATTTCCGGCGACATCGATGCGACTTCCGGCGCGCCGACCGGACTGGTCCAATCGAATATCCAGGGCGTGCCGGTGGTCTCACTTGGCAGTTGGGACAATCTGGTTTCTTACACGATGATCACTCGCGACAAGATCGACGATCTAGCGCAGTTAAGAGGCAAGAAAGTCGGCATCAATCGCCTCGGCGGCAAGTCGTCTCTGGTTCTGCGCGTCATGCTCGAAGACGCCGGTCTCAATACTTCGAAGGACGTGACCTTGCTGCAGCTTGGCGGCTCGCAGGAAAGATTGGCGGCGCTCATCCGCGGCGGCATCGACGCCGCGCCCGTCGATTTCGCCTTCGAGCCCAAAATGAAACAGATGGGCTTTCATCTGGTCCCGGGCCGCAAGACGCCGTTTATGAACGGCCCGATCACGGTGACGGTTGCGTCCCTGAAGGCGAACCGCGGCAAATGGCTGCGTTTCGTCAAAGCGTACTTGGAAGCAACGCAATACATGACGACTAATAAAGAAGGCTCCATCGAAGTTCTTAAAAGGATTGTCCCGGCAGACGACAAAGAAACCCTCGATTACGCCTATGAACAGATGCGCGCCCGCGCCACCGTCGATTTGATTCCGCCGGAAGCCGCGGTCGAAAATCTGGTGAAGATGATGACCTACGTAGACAAACGGGCGGCGACGGTGGATCGAAGCAAACTCGCGGACTATTCGATCTTGCGAGAATTGGCGCAAAGCAAAGCCGCGACGAAGAAATGAATTGGAGTAGTGGATTACTGGAGTGTTTGAGTGCTGCGGCTCCTGAACCCAACACTCCATCACTCCAGTAATCCAATTTCTTACCTATGAGCGAAATCTCCTTCGTCGACACCACCCTGCGCGATGGCCAGCAAAGTCTCTGGGCGCTGGGGATGAAAACCGACGCGATGCTTGGCGCGGCGGCGCAAATGGATCGCATCGGCTTCGAATCGATGGAATTTTTCGTCTCGATCATGATCAAGAAATACGTCCGCGAGCTCAAGGAAAATCCTTGGGATTGGGTGCGCGAGGGAACCAAACGCTTCCGCCACACGCGATTGCGCAATCATGGCGGACTGCACGGCTCGGGCGCCATGGAAAAGCTGCCGCATGCAGCGCTGAAGCTCCTAGCCGAGCGCGTCGTCTCCTACGGCATCACGCTGACCCGGACTTCCAATTGCTGGAACGATTTCGAAGCAATGAGAGACGAAGTGCGCGAGCTGCGCGCGATCGGCATGGAAACCGTCGTCAATCTGATCTACTCAGTTTCACCGCGTCACACCGATGAATACTACGCGCAAAAAGCCCGTGAAGCGGCGGCCATCGCGCCCTATCGAATATGTTTTAAAGACGTCGGCGGTCTGCTGACACCCGCGCGCGCGCGAACTTTGCTGCCGGCGATTTTGACGAACGCCGGCGCCGTTCCGGTGGAATATCACGCCCATTGCAACAATGGTCTGGCGACGCTCTGCTATATCGAGGCGGTGAAGCTCGGCATCACTTCGCTGCACACGGCGGTGCCACCGCTCGCCAACGGCTCGTCGCAACCATCTATTTTGAATGTCGCGAGAAATCTGCGCGCCCTCGGCTACGCGCCGGTGGTGCATGATGAAGAAGTAAAGCCGGTCGAAGAACATTTCACCGCCGTCGCTAAAGCCCAAGGACTTGCCATCGGCAAACCCTTCGCCTACGACGAGTCGCAGTATCTGCATCAGGTTCCCGGCGGCGTGATCTCCAATCTGCGCCATCAGCTGCGCCTGATTGGCAAGGAAGACAAGTTGCCAGAGACGCTGGAAGAAGCGGCGCGAGTGCGCGCGGATTTTGGCTATCCGATCATGGTCACGCCGCTTTCACAATTCGTTGTGAGCCAGGCGGCGATCAACGTCATCGTCGGCGAGCGCTACAAAGAAGTCACCGATCAAGTCATTCAATACGCGCTGGGGATATGGGGCAAAGAAGCCACTGAAATCATGGACGCCGACGTCAAAGACAAAATACTGAGCCGCGCTCGCGCCAAGGATTGGCAAGCCTGGCAGCCGTCGGATCTGAGTTTGCACCAGGTACGGCAAAAGTTCGGCGCGACTATTTCAGACGAAGAACTCCTGCTGCGCGTCTACGCCGGCCCCGATGCGGTCGATGCGCTGCTGGCCAACGGCGCGCCCAAGCCGCAACTCGACGGCAAACAATCGCTGTTGCACCTGATCGAACGACTCAGCAAAAAGAAAGACTGCAATCATCTCTACATCAGCAGAGACGGAGTCTCACTGACGCTTGGAAAATCAGCCAAGTCCACAAACCTGGTGTGATGAAATCATTCCGACGTAGCAGCGGGTTTCAACACCACCCCTATTTTGCGATCTTTGCGGTTAATGAATTTTCCTAAGGAGCCATCATGAACTATGACGGCCTGCGCGACTGGCTCGATAAAATCGGCCAGCGCGGCGAGCTCACGACGCTCGAAAACGTCGATTGGAATCTCGAAATGGGCGCCATCGTCGACGTGCTCTATCGCGAGCATCCACCCTATCCCCCGGCGCTGATCTTCGACAACATTAAAGATCATAAGCCTGGTTACCGCACGCTCTTCGGTCATTTCGCCTCCCCGCAACGCATCGCGCTGACGCTCGGAGTCAACGAAGAATTCAATCACGTGCTGGAGTTTACCCGAATCTATCATGAGAAGATCAAGCATTGCGTACCGGTGCCGAGAACCGAAGTGAAAACCGGGCCGGCGCATGAAAACGTCCGGGAGGGAGACCGCGTCAATCTTTTAGATTTCCCCGCCCCATTGCTGCACGAAAAAGACGGCGGACGCTACCTCGGCACCGGCCACTTGGTCATCACCAAGGATCCCGATTCCGATTGGGTGAACGTCGGCACTTATCGGATCATGTCGCAGGATCAAAACACCGCCGGAATCTATATCGGCCCGGGCAAGCACGCTTACATTCATAAACAAAAATACTTCGAGAAAAATCAGCCGATGCCGGTCAACATCGTGCTCGGCAGCGATCCGTTGATTTGGTTTGCCGCGTCTTGTCCTGTGCCTGCGGGTATCAGCGAATTCGACTTCGCCGGCGGACTCCGAGGGAAAGCCGATCGAAGTGATTCGCAGCGACATCACCGGTCTTGCCGTATCCGGCGGATGCGGAAATTGTTCTCGAAGGCGAAATCAGACCCGGTGAGTTGAAGGAAGAAGGACCGTTCGGCGAGTGGCCCGGTTACTACGCCAGCCCGAAAAGCCTCGAGCCATTTATCCGCGTGAAGCGGATCCTCCACCGCAACAATCCGATTCTTTCCTGTGCGAATCCGGCGCGGCCGCCGCACACGCTGACCTTGCTGCGCGCGATCACGCGTTCGGCGCATGTGTGGGAAGAGCTGGAGAAAGCCGGCGTGCCGGACATTCGCGGCGTCTGGTCGCACGAGCCCGGACCGCGGCAGTTTACCGTCGTCGCCATCAAGCAGCGCTATCCCGGTCACGTCAAACAAGCCGGTGTGATCGCGTCGCAGTGTTTTTCCGGCGGCTATCAGAATCGCTTCACCATCGTCGTCGACGACGATATCGATCCGACTCGCATCGATGACGTCGTCTGGGCGCTTTCGACGCGCTGCGATCCGGAAACCGGCATCGATATCCAGCGCCGCTGCTGGTCGAGCTCTCTCGATCCGATGATTCATCCGGACTCTAAAGTATTGCTGAATTCGCGTGCGGTGATCGAAGCATGCCGGCCCTACGAATGGATGAGCAAATTTCCCGAAGTAGCCGAGACGAGCCCGGATCTTAGAAAACAAGTGCTAGGAAAATACGGTCGCGCATTTTTTGGCCTTAGATAGATTTTTCCTGCCATCAATTTTAAAGATTTCCACTATTAAACAAAATCTTCGAATTTTGGCTACCGCATAAATTTTACGGCTCCCGGAGCAGGAATTTCTCTTCTTCCCTATCAGCCGAAAATACGCAAATCCCATCATTTCAGCTACTTTCTGTTGGCTCGCGGATTGCTACTTTAACAGTGCGAAGGTACAAAAATGAAATTCGGCATTTTTATATTTTCATTCGTTTTTATCGTCAGGGCAGCTACCGCTTCTGCGTTGGAATTGAAAAATCCGGAAGCTGACAAGCGTCGCATGACCATCGAGCTCGAAGTAGTTCCGACACCGCCGCAGAAGGACTTCGAACAGTACGTTCAGGAGCAGGCCACTGCCGCGCAACGGGATGCGAAAGATGCGGGCTCGAAATCCAACGAGCAGCTCGCGAAAAATAAGCAACCAAAGCCACTCAATCCGATGACGCTCTTCCGTTGGTAAGAGAATGCAGCGCCATTGCGCTGGGATTTTGACCTAAATAATTATCGCCCAAGTCTCATTCCGAACAATTAAATAATCAGCGAAAGTCCGCAAGGGTACTTTGCCGCGGATTAGACTTTGGCAGCCGTCGCCATGTCACTTCGACTACTCCCGCGGTAAAGTGTGCGTCTGCGGCGGTGTCGCCGTCAATTCGGCAGTCCTTACAGGCCACGCGAATCTCAAAGGGATAACCATACACTGGCAGAACTCGCTTCGGCGGATAGAGCATCTCGCGAAAGTGCCACGCGTAGAGATCGTTGGGCCGCGGCCCGTGCCCACATAAACAATCGTACAGAAAATTCGGATAGTCGCCGAGCCGCCGGTCGATAACCGCAATATCCCATCCGTATCGGCGTCCTTGCGCATCGACGGACCCGCGGATCTTCAGCACCAAGTGCGGACTCAAGGATTCGGTTATCTTGGCCCGCGGATCGGTGACTGCGAACTGGACGGAGGAATTTTGCTCGATTGATGCCGCGCTGCCAACCGACACTCCAAACCAAAGAAGCAATCCTGCGCTTATGGCGGTCGCCCGAGCAGTGATCATTTTGAAAATATCTTGCCGAATTCTTTTTTCTTATCCTCGAATGCTTTCGCTTCGAGCACTTCCATCTGCACGTACTGAATCCTCTCCGCGCCAGGCAGCGGCGGGTAAATTCCTTTGCGGTTAACGAACTCCCCGTTTTGGGCGAGAATCTTCATGCTCTCGTCGTCGAGATAGAAATCAATAAACGCTTTGCCGCCGTTGGGGTGCAGCGCCTTGTTGCCAAGCACGACAAAGTGGCTGTCACCAAGCATCCTGTCAACCCTGACATAATCGAGCGGCGCGCCGCTTTGCGCCGCGCTGTAAGCAAATTTGACGAATGTGAGGGCGATGGGAATTTCTCCGTTGGCCACCCGTTCCGACGCCGGCAACATCGACTCTACCAGCGTCGGCTTCATTGCCGCCAGGTCGCGGATGAACTTGTCGACTCTTTCCTTGGTCATGATCTTATGCAGGCTGCTCAGCCATTGGATCGTGGTCACGTGCAGTGTCGGATCGGCCATCACCAGCATCCCTTTGTATTTTGGATTGACGAGATCTTCGATCGACTTAGGGGCGTCATCCGGCTTGACCAATCCCTTGTGATAAACGACACCGACGATGCCGTACCGAGTGATCGGGCCAAAGCGGGGGTCGATCTGATCTTTGAGATACTTCTTTGCAGTGGGAGAATCGTATTGGGCCAGTATGCCCTCATTCGCCATGATGACGAGCGGATCGGAATTGTTGAGCACGACATCGTACCCGGGTTTTCCAGCGCGATATTCGGTCATCGCCCGATTCATCACGCTCATCGCCGAGGCGCGCCAATACTCAGCCGTTATCCCGGTCTTCTTGCGAAACGCCTGGATCACTCCCTCCAACACCGGAGTCTCCAGCGACCCGTAGATGATAACCTTTGCGCCTTCTTTCTTTGCCGCCTCGACAAGTTTGGCGTCTTGAGCGAAGACACAAGTCTGGGATGACAACACGCCGAAGACGATAATCCATCGGACCCATTTCATTTCTGCCTCCATTACCTGCGCATTGCTCCTAACATGATCGGAATTTTGCCGTCAATGCGAAATTCGAAATGGCCCAGCGTTGACAGCTATCAAGACGGCTTGTTATAGCCGTGACAGTATCGCGGGTGAAAGGGATCGAACCTGATGCAAATCATCGACGCCGATGGCCACGTCAACGATCGGCCCTGTATGGACGAAATCTCCAAATACATGCCGCCGGGAAATCGCAGCCAAGTTTTCCCCGCATTCGACCACATCCACTTCCATTTCTTGGAGGGTGGCGAAAAGCGCTCGCGCACCGGCACCGTCGGACCCCAGGAATGGGTGAATTTTCTCGACGAGGTTGGAATCGACTGGACCGTCGTATATCCAACCGCGGGATTGGCCGTCGGCCGGATCATCGCCGAAGATTGGGCCATCGCCGCCTGTCGAGCGTACAATAATTGGCTCTACGAAAAATTCACCAACGTCAGCCCGCGCATCAAAGGGATGGCGCTGATTCCGATCCAAGACGCGGATGCCGCATGCGCGGAAATGCGCCGCGCGGTGAAAGAGCTCGGCATGGCCGGGGCCATGCTGCCGTCCAACGGCGAGGGTATCAAAGGCCACTTCGGCGCGAAGATCTACTGGGCGATTTACGAAGAAGCGGAAAAACTCAACGCGCCGCTGGCGATACACGTCGGCGCGCTCCATCACCTCGGCATGGATTCGATCGGCGTTTATTACCCCGTGCATGCCCTCGGTCATCCGTTCGGCATCATGGCGCAAGCCGCTGCGATGTTGTCCTACGGCGTATTCGATCGATTCCCTAAACTGCGCGTCGGTTTTCTCGAAGGCGGCGCCACGTGGGTGCCGTTTTTCATGGACCGCCTCGACCGCTCCTATCCGCACCATTTGCAGGTCGACATCCATGGCGACTTCTTGCCTAGCTCTCAACCCGATGTCATGGCGAGCGAATATTTTCGTCGGCATGTGAAGGCCGGCAGAATTTTCGTCGGCTTCGACTGCGATGACCGCGGTTTGGGATTTGCCATTAAGGAAGCGGGCAATGAAGCGTTTCTTTTCGCCACCGATTTTCCGCACGAAAGCTTCGACGCCAAGCATTGCCGCCACGAGATCGACGAGTTGCTCGCGCGCGAAGACGTTAACCAAGATGATAAAGAAGCGATCCTCGCGACCAACGCGAAGAAGTTTTATGGGATCAATTAGGTCGTCGCACTGCATGGCGTTGACCTTTACGTGCTAACGGTTTGAACGACTTGAACGTTTTGAACGATGAAAGTACAGGAAATTAATATGGCTGAAAATTCCCCTGCGGGACAAACTCTGTCGCAATCCTCTCCCCGCACGAAAGGTCCGCTTGTCTGGCTCGACATGGATCAAAAGGAGCTCGACGACGCCTACGATCAGAGCGTTTATGCACCCAACCAACAATTCATCACCACCAGACGCAGGCTTGCCAGCGAAGCGATGCTCAAACGGGTCACGCCGGAGCGCATTGCTTATGGGGCCTCCGAAGATGAAAAGCTCGACATCTACAAAACTTCGCGGCCCAACGCGCCGATAAACATCTTCGTTCACGGCGGCGCGTGGCGCAACGGTCAAGCGAGAGACTCGGCGTATTTGGCCGAAATGTTTATCACCGCCGGCGCCCACTTTGTCATACCCGACTTCGTTCAGGTGCATAATGCCGGCGGCAATCTAATGCCGATGGCGCGGCAAGTTCGCAGCGCGGTAGCTTGGGTCTACAGGAACGCCGCAGCGTTTCGGCGGCGATCCGAATCGCATCTACATCACCGGGCATTCCTCCGGCGCGCATCTCGCCGGATGCACTCTCGTCACCGATTGGCAGAAAGATTTCGGCCTGCCTGCAAACGTTATTAAGGGCGGCCTTTTGGTCAGTGGAATGTACGATTTGAAACCGGTCAGACTTTCGAAGCGAAGCGAATACGTCAACTTTACCGACGAGATCGAACAAGCGCTCAGCTCGCAGCGTCATTTGGATAAACTGAACGCGCCGATCATCGTCGCTTACGGGACTCAGGAGACTCCCGAGTTCCAGCGGCAAAATCGCGATTTCGCCGCCGCGGTGAAAGCCGCGGGCAAACCGGTCGAGCTGATTGTCGGCGAAGGCTTCAATCACTTCGAAATGCAAGAAACCATAGGCAATCCCTATGGCATCGCCGGCCGGGCCGCATTGAAATTGATGAATCTAACGATGACCTTGCACTAAGGAGCAAATATGAGCCGACTGCCAGCCGTAAAACGAGAAGACCTGACATCCGATCATCAGCAAATATGGGACCGCATTCACGCCAAGCGCAGCGGCGGTGGCGGCCCCTATTCCATGTTGATGCATTCCCCGGCAATGGCCGATCACTTGGCGGCAACCGAAGACTACTTCCGCGATCACTCTCTGCTCGCCGACGCCGACCGCGAGATCATCATCCTGACCGCCGCGCGCGAAGTCGACGCGCGCTACGCCTGGTCACGGCACGAAATTCGCGCCCATAAATTCGGAATTGGTCCGGAAGTCATCGAAGCTCTGCGCGCCAAAGCGCCTCTCGACCAATTCGCCGGCCGAGAGCGGCTGCTCGTCGAGTTTACCCGCACGCTGCATGCACGAACACACGCTGTCGGACGAGTTGTTTGCGCGCATGGAAAGCGAATTCGGCCGCGCCAAGTTTATCGAAGCCGTCGGACTCCTCGGCCACTACATGACCATCGGGACCGTCATTAGAATGTTTGACGTAAAACCGCCGGAAGGAAGCAAAACATTTTGACCCGACAGGGAACGTCGTTCTCTATTTCGCCGGATACCGCTTCGCCATTTCGACGAAGAACCCTTCTTTCTCCAGTTCATTCATCAGACTGGCATCGAAGAACTGCTCGGGTTTGGCCGTCTTAGCCTGCGGCATTTGCGGCGCCAGCATGTCGAGGATGAACTGAATCCCCTTCGGCGTGAAAGCCGGTTTGCGCGGGATCGTCTTCACGTAATTCTGATACGAAGTCTCCAGCACCTCAGTATCGTTGGTGCGCATGTATTTGGCGAACACTTTTTGCGCCTCCGCTTTGTTGGCGTAAATAAAGTGAATCGCTTCCAGATATCCTTTCATGGCGTTCTTCACCGTATCTCTATTGGTCTTCAAATAGGCGCGCGAAGTCGCCAGGCCGTTGCCCTGCACTTCGACTCCCAAGTCGGCAATCTGCAGCAAATCGACGAAGCCCATTTTTCTCGCGATCGGTGCCGTCGATAAATTGAAAAATGACGCGTCGATCTTGCCGGCGCTCATGGCGCCCAGTCGCTCCGCGTCCGGTCCGCCGGCGATCAATGCAACGTCTTTGTTGGGTTCGAGATTGAGATGTTTGAGTAAAATTTGCGCGGCATAGTGCGTGATCGAGCCGAAGCCGCTGATCCCAAGTTTTTTGCCTTTCAACTGCTCTAGGCTGGCGATGCCGGGCCGGACGAACACGAGCTGGTAGAATTTGTTCTCCATGCTGATGATGAGCACCAGATTATATCCCGTCAGATTAGCTTGAATCACCGTGCCCACGTTCACGATCGGCGGTTCGCCGGCGGCGAGCGCTTGCGTCGCTACCTGGCCGCCGCGCAAAAAAACCGGATCGACTTCCAAACCGTATTTTCGAAATAACCCCTGTTCCTTCGCCACCCAGATATGGCTCTGCGTGAAAGCGAGCGAGGGATACCCCATTGTGATTCTCTTAAGCTCTTGCGCTTCGACTGAATACGCGTGAGCAATCAAGATCAAGACGGCGGTTGTGAACACAGACCTAAACATCAAGCCTCCGCTGAAGCTGCTCAAGCAATCGCCACCATCCCGTGCTCGCGCTTAAAAAGGGTTTCGCAGCCACGCTCCCCGACGATCACCGGCCCGCCGAAACTGAATTGAATCTTTTCATCGGCCGACATCGCCAGTGGCTTCCAGACGAACACGTTGCCTTTTTCAATCGGTATATCGCGCACACGGTCGCTACGCGCCTTCGCGGTGAACAGCGGCCCGTCGTCGCCATAGCCGCAGCCTTGCAGCTGCATGACTGTTTTCATTCCACGTTTGGCGCCGAAGCCATTTACGAAATCGCTCAACGCGCCGAACGTCGTGCCCGGCTTGATCATCGCCAAGCCCGCTTCATACACTTCTTTATGCAGCGCGATCACCGGTTTCCACTCGTCGGGAATTTTGCCGAGCAATATCGGTTGGCACACTTGGGTCAGTTGCGCGCCGCGAATCGCGTTGACTTCATTGGTGATCAGCGCGTTGGGCTCGAGGCGCCGCCCAATCGGCGGATTGACATAGCGTTTGGGTTTTTGCGCGCCGATGGAATCGATGGTCAGAGTCAATGGAAAATATTCACTGCGCAGCTCGAGCAGGCGTGACAGCGCGTCGGAATAGAGCGCGCCGGCGTCCACACCGGGACGCGCGAGCTTGATCAACTCATCGAGTCCCGCTGACGCGACCTGCGCCGATTCTCGCACAAACGCGATTTCTTCTGCGCTTTTGACGTAGCGCGCGAAGCCGATAACGTCCGTCGCATCATCGAAAGTCGCGTTCGGCACTTTGCTCTTCACATATTCGAGCGCGGTATGGTTCACTACGCCATCGATCGAGTCGCAGTGCGTGACAGACCCGCCTTTCAAGCCCGCGACGCCGATGCGCGCGCGCTCCATGCCGAGATCAAGCAGTGCTTCGGCCATCGGTTCGGCCCACTCGCGGCCGGTTTGCCAAGGCTCCGGCACCCATGCGTTAGTGGAGCTGCGGTCAGCGATAATAATCGGCGCGCGGCCGTCGGTTGGCAGTGCCATGGCCGAGCATCGGAGCTGCGTCATGTAGCGTCCGTCCGCTCCATTGCCCAACGGGATTAGAATACAGTCGAAGCCGGCCTTACCGGCATTTTCTCTCACAGCTTTCCAGCGCCGGTCGCGCTCCCCAAGCGAATAACCGTTCCAGATGTGTACCGTCGCGCCGGCTCCCGGCGGTGCTGTCCAAGGCATGATTAACTCCTTCGGTCTCGTGTCTGGAGTCTAGGGTCTAGCGTTAGGCAGAAGGAAGCCGGCTGTTTCCGATTTTCTGTAAACCCTAGACTCCAGACGCCAAACTCTAGACTCGTTCTATGTGATCGACACCATTCCCGGCGTACGCTTCACCAGAGGCTCGCCGCCGTTTTCCGTCACGAGCACGCAGCCGCCCCAACTGGTATCGAATGTTCCGTCCGCGCTGTGCGCAATCGGCTTGACGATGAACACGCAATCTTTTTCGATCAGCAGGTCGCGATTGCGCCCGCCGCGGTTTTGCGGCGTGAAGAGCGGGCCGTCGTCGCCGTAACCGCGCCCGTGCATGAGCAGTTGGCTTTTCATGCCGCGCTTTTCACCGAAGCTATTGACTAAATCCATGAACTGCGCGAACGGCTGACCCGGTGTCAGATGCTCTAAAGCGGCGTAGTACATGTCACGCTGAAGGTCGATCGCCGGCTTCCAGGCATCGGGAATCCGGCCAAGAAAAATCGGCTGCTGCTCCTGCGCGATCAGGCCGCCGAACACGGCGTCCACTTCGTTGGCAATGCGATAATTCGGTTGCAGCGTTCTGCCTTCTGTCGGATCTTCGAAGCGTGGCAGTCGGCCGCCGCCGTGCAGCCCGCTGTAAAAAGCCATCGGATAATATTCGCTGCCCAGCCCGACCATCCGCTGCATCACACGGGTGTAGAGCAAGCCCTCATCCATGCCGGGCTTGGCAAGCTCGATCATTTTGTCGATGCCAGCCGCGGCGATCGCCGCGCCACGTCTAAGGCAGGCGATCTGCTCGGCACTTTTGACGTAGCGCGCATGACCGACCACTTCCGTGGCGTTCTCGAATCGCGCGTTGGGCAAACGGCGCAGCACTTCCGCGTAGGAGCTGTGATTGACGACGCCGTGAAACGCCCGACCGTGGGTATAAAAGCCGCGGCGAATGCCGGAGACGCCGATGCGCGCGCGCTCCATACCGGCGTCCAACAGCGCCCGCGTCATGCTTTCGCCCCAGGAATTCTCCACCGGCCGAGGCTCCGGCACCCAGTCGTTGCCGGACTCTTGGTCAGAAACAATGATTGGCTCGCGGCCGTCGCTCGGCAAAATCACTGCGGCGTTGTCGAGGCAAGTGAGAAAGCGGCAATCCGAGCGCGTGCCGCGCGCCTGCTCTAGTGAGAGATGTAAATTGCGTCCATCGACGCAGAGCGGCACGAGGATGCAATCGAAGCCAGCCTGCGCGGCGCCCTCGCGCACGCGCCGCCAGCGCCAGTCGCGCTCGGCTAACGAATATCCCGTCCATTTAATATCAGCCGGTGCTTCCATGCTGGTTCTCCTACATTTTCCCTGCGTCACGATGCCAAGAACGCAAAGTGACGGGCGCGACCCCGCCATCCCGAGCGCTTGCGCGGGATTATGGCGCGCATGCAATCGTGCGAATTCTTCCCTCGCTGGGCAGCTCGACGTCGAGCTTGCGCCAGCTTTCACCGCCGTCAGCGCTGTTATAAAGCTTTCCGTCCGCCGCGCCAAAATAAAGCGAGTCGGCGTCCAACGGGTCCATCGCCAGACCGTTCCATCCGACGATATAGAGCGGGCGAATCTCGGTGGCGATCTCTTTGAAACTCACGCCGTCGTCCGTGCTCTTGTACACCGAGCTTTCGTTTTTCGCGCCGCTCGGCGGCGCGGCAGAGGCCGTCGCATAGATGACTTTCGGGTCGTCAGGATGAAGCACGACGGAGCCGAAATATTTTTTCATGCGGTAACCGCGATCGATCCTGCGCCAGCTCTTGCCGCAGTCGTCGCTGCGGTAAAGGCCGTCTCCGGTTGTCAGAAAAAGACTGTCCGGATCATGGGGTGAGATGCGCACCACGTGACAATCTTGATAGACTCCGGTGACGCGGCTTACCGGACGAAAAGTCTCGGCCTCGCCCTTTGCTCACGTAGCGCCAACTCTCGCCGGCATCGAGGCTCTGAATCACACCGCCCTCCTCGATCGAGCAGTACATCACTTCCGGATCCTCGGGATGAATGGCGATGCCTTTGATATGCGCGATGTACGGCGGCGCGGGGTAGCACCATTTACTGCGTCCCGGCAGCTTTCTCACACCATCGAGTTCCGTCCAGGTTTCGCCGCCGTCGCTGCTGCGAAAGAGCAACGCCGGCTCCGTGCCGGCGTAGATTGTCTTCGGATCGGACGGATGAAACGCCAGGGAAAAGATCTTGTATTGCTCCAATCCTTTGAGCTGCCAGTTTCTACCGCCATCGATGCTCTTGTACTGGCCCTTGTCCGTTCCCGCGAAAAAAGTCTCGCCATTGTCGGGACTCGGCGCCACAACGATACAATCATGGAGACCGGAGACAACGCTCCGCTCCGCGAGATCGACGACAAAGACTCCCTTGCCTTGCATCGCCACTAAAAGCTTACTCGAGCGCGCCATATTACCTCCTGAAACTCAATTCCTCGCTGCCAGACGAAGAAAACAATTCTCGATCACAAAATCGCGCGACCTTCTTTGCAGACTTGATTCATTCATCTCACGGATCACAGCGACAATCTGGGTCGCAGCTCTTCGAGCATCAAACGCATTTGCGCGTGGGCATCGTCGGCGACGAAGCGAGCGACGATGCCTGTCAGGCCGCGATCGATATAGGCGCGCAGTTGCTCCGCGCATTGGCGGGGCGTGCCAAAGAAAGCGCTGAGATGGCCGAGCCTTGCGCGCGGCTGATGAAAATATTTCTCTGCAAGATTCCATCCCTCCGCCTCCGCCGCGGTGTCATAACTCAAATGAAAGGTGGCGAAGAGCAGCGAAGGAATAATCTTATCAGCTCGGCCCTGTTCTTTGAGATACTGATCTATCTTGCGGCGCCGCGCAGCGAATTGGGCGGGCGTATGCGCTACGGTGAACCAGCCGTCGGCCAAACGCGCGACGCGGCGCAGAGCGTTATCGTTGTCCGAAGCCGCGATCCAGATGGGAATCGGCCGCTGTATCGGCTTGGGCTCGATGCCCAGCTCTTCGAAGCGATAATATTTTCCCTCGAAGGCAAACGAGGGCTCGGTCCACAACCGCCGCAGCAGTTGAATCGATTCATTCAATCGGCCTGCCCTCTGGTGAAAGGGCACGCCGCACGCTTCGAACTCGCGTTGGGCAAATGGATATTGATGCGCCGCGCTCACTCCGATCATGCTGCGCCCGCCGGAGATCACATCCAAGGTTGCCAAGCTGTGCGCCGTCAACACCGGATTGCGCATCGCCAAGATCAGCGGCACCGTGCCGATCCTTATTTTGTTCGTTCGCGCCGCCAAAGCCGCGGTGATCGTGAGGCAGTCGGCGTGGGCTCGGTCTTGCAGTGACAACCTCGGACTGTCGCCGACCCACAGATGATCGAAGCCCATTTCATCGGCGCGCTCTGCAGTTTTCCACAGTTCGCTTACGTGGGAGCCGCTGCCGCCGTCACGGATCAGATGGCGCGTATGCAACAAGAGGCCGATCTCAATTTGAGAAGGTGGCATAACGACAATGGCGATGACTTGCGCTGCAAAGCTTACGATTTGCCATTTGGCATGGCAGGACTTCTCGTTTGATTACAGACTTCCGCATCGCCTTACGCTATGTCGAAGTCTTTACTGGCTTTCATGAATTATTCGCGCGCTCAGTGGTAAGCGACGCGAATACTGAACACAGAAGGCAAACCGCCAACAATTTGGCGAAACGATTCGCCGCCGTTTTCACTCAGCCAGATCGTGCCGTCGGTCATACCGACGAAAAATGCGTCGGCCTCCTCCGGATCGCCCGCCGTCGCGCGCGGCGCTGCTTTGAAATGTTCCGGCAATCCGCCGGAAAGTCGTCGCCAGGACTCTCCCTGGTCGTCGCTGCGAAAAAAAGCGGCGGCCGCGCCTTCCGGCCGGCGCCAGAATGGCGGGGGCACCGCGGCGGCGGCGGAAAAAAGCACCTTGGGTCGCGCCGGATGGCAGACCAGTTGCGCCATGTAACGACGATCGAGTCCGTTGCTGGACTCGACGAAACTGTCGCCGCCGTTGGTGCTCTTGTATACGCCTTGGCCGGAAGTCGCGATCACCACGGCTGGATTGTCCGGCATCACCGCGACGGAGTGAGCGTCGAACTCGACACCTTCTTTGATATTTTGCCAGCTCTTGCCGCCGTCCTGACTGCGAACGATCCAGCCTTCTTCGATGGCGCCGAGGATGACAAGCGGATCATCAGGCCTGAGCGCAAGACCTTTGACGTGGCTCACGTGGGGCGGTCGTGGGAAAGTCCAATCGATGGTTTCGGGCAAATCTCTGAGCTGTTCGCAGTCGACCCAACTCTCGCCGCCGTCTTCGCTCTTGAAAACGGACGACGGACCGGTGCCGACAAACAGCTCGGCGCTTTGCGGATGCTGAACCACACACCAAGCTTCTTTATAAAGGATGCCGTTGTTGATCTCGCGCCAGCTCTGACCACCGTCTTCGCTGCGCTGCATGCCACAGCGACTCGTGGCTGCGTAGATGCGGCGCGGGTTATCTCGGTCAATCTGCACCGGTGATCTCAATACCCCTTTGCCTTGGAGCGCCAACGGGCGTGATTTGTATTCTTTTCCATCCGGCTCAGCCAGATAAAGACCATCTTCAGTGCCGACGTAGAGTATTCGATCTGTACTATGGAGCATGGGCTCTCCTTTCTTTAATCCGTTAGCTGGATTGGTTGAGCGAATTGGCACCTCACCTTGCGCCGAAAACCTGCAGGCGTTATGAACGCAACAACAAGTCAACCCATATTATAGGTCGCTGCGTGAGACAAGAATCTATTCTGCCGTTGCTTATCCTCGCCTGGCTCGGCCTTTGTCTGCTCTCTTCGTCGGTCGTACAGGCGCAAGAGAAAGTAAAAGTCGGACTTCTGATGATCAACGCCGACGCTGGCGTATTCGTAGCGTTGGAGAAGGGTTTTTTTCGTGACCAAGGGCTGAACGTCGAAGTGACCTATTTCAGCTCGTCCGGCGGACCGCAGATGGCAGCGTTGACCACCGGCGAGTTGGACGCGGGCAGCGGTAGTGTCAGCCCGGGAATTTATAACTCTGTCGCTGGCGGCGTTCGCATGAGAGTGGTCGCCAGCAAATCGCGCGTCGGACCGCGCGGTAGCGGTCGGTACATGGTGCGGCGCGGCTTGCTCGAACCCGGGAAGCCGTTCTCGATCAAAGACATCAAAGGCAAAGTGATCGCCCTGAACAGCGTCGGTGGATCGTCGCGGCTTTACATGGACGGCCTGCTAAAAAAAGGCGGGCTCAAAGAGACCGACGTCGTGGTTCGCGTGATGCCGTTCAACGACATGGTCGGAGCGCTGGCCCAGGGCGCCGTCGATGTGGCCTTTCTAGTACAACCCTCCATTTCGATTGCCGAAGAGAAAGGGATCGGCGCCGGTATCGCCGATCTGTGGGATCTCTTTCCCGGTCACATGACCAACAACCTATTTTACTCGGATTCGTTTATCAGCAACCGTTCAGCCGTGGCGGATAAATTCACGGTCGGCTTTCTTAAGGGACAACGCTACTTCTACGACGCTATCGTCAAAAAGAAGGGATCCATCGACGAAATCGTCGAGATCGTCGCCAAATTTTCCCGTACGGCAGATCGAAAGTTACTCCGCCTCGCTCTGAATGGGACCGAGCTCACACCCAACGGCGAGATGGATCTCAAAGAGATTCAGGACGATCAAGACTGGTATTTCCAAAAGGGTCTGATCAAAAACAAGGTCGATGTGAACAGGATGGTGGATCTAAGATTCTTACAATCCGCCGTGCAGAAGTTGGGAATGTACCGCTAGTGATTCAGTCAGAATATTTTAGCGGCCCTGTCCGCCTCGATCTTTCTGCCCAATGGAGACTGTGTCGGAATGAGAAACAATCCCATGGATGCCAGACTGCGCGCAGCGAAGCATCCCGCATTTTCAGTCCTGACGAAGACGAGATCCTTCGACTATGGTCTCATCAGGATGACATTGCGACTCGGTCTCCAACAAAAGAGAAACATCTCACCGCAGGCACGGACAAGTGCCTTTGACTTCGCGATTTCTAAGTGCCATCGTGAGACTGACTAAACAAGTGAACGAACGGAAATTGCCAAGCGCTAAATTAAAACTCTTACTGTCGCGGCTCGGTCTGCTGTGTCTCATTTACAGTTTTTCACGGGTGCTGTTTCTTGCGTTTAATTTCCAAACGTATCGAACAGGCGTCGCTGCACGAGATCCTGATCGCATTCGCCGTCGGACTTCGTTTCGATATCGCCGCGATCTGCCGAATCAATAGCCCATTCATTGTTCTTTCTGATGCTGCCTTTTGCATTTCGTTGAGAAACTCGCTACCAACGCCTTCTTAAATATATTTTTCTGCTCACCAATGTGCCGTTCCTGATTATTAACGTCGTCGACTACGAATATCACAAGTTTACCGGGCAGCGCTCAACCTTGAGCTTGTTGGACATGGGCGCGGATATTCCGAACCAGATCGGCCAGTTGTCTTTTCACTATTGGTATCTCGCTGGGATCTCCGTTCTGTTTATTTTGGCGTCTTCACTATTTTTTCCATTCTCGACGTCTCCCACTCCGCGGTCGCCTCTAGCGAACCGGCATGAAAATCGGCGCGATGGTCCCGCGACTTTTGACTTGCTCATTGTCGTGACGCTCGCCGTACATTGGTGGCAGAGGCGGATGGCAACACCGGCGTCTAACCACCGCCCTCGCCGCAGTGAGCGACAGAGAAAGCCTCTCCCATCTCGCCTTGAATTCGACCTACACCTTGATTAACAGCCAGAGCAAATGCGACACTCGCAGCATCGCGCAGCTGCATTACTTCGCCACCGATGAAGAGCTCAAACGGCAATTTCCCTCGTATGCGATCCCCGGTCGCGACCGGCGGCGAGCGGCTCGACAACGTCGTCATCATCATCGTCGAGAGCCTTTCCACCGAGTACACCGGGATCGGAAATTCCAATCACGGGTACACGCCGTTTCTGGATTCACTGGCGCAAAAGGGCCTTTATTTCAAAAACAGTTTTGCCGACGGCCGCAGATCGATCGACGCGCCACCCTCGATCCTGGTTGGACTGCCTCATTTAAAGGACGAAACTTTTTATTGCACTCAGTTTAAACACCTGCGCGGTCTCGGCTCGATCCTGAAAGAACATGGTTACAACACGAGCTTTTTCCACGGCGGTAAAAACGGCACGATGTATTTCGACGTCTTTTCGCAACGAATGGGCTACGACAGCTATTACGGTTTGAACGAATATCCGAAGCCGCAAGATTCAGACGGTATCTGGGGCATCTATGACGAACCGTTCTTGCAATTTATGGCGCGCGAGCTAGCGCGGCGACCGCAGCCCTTCGCCTCGGTGGTGTTTACGCTGAGCACGCACAATCCGTACAAAGTTCCGACGCAGTACCAGGGCACATTTCCGAAGGGCGAGTTGCCGATTCATGAAACCGTCGCTTATTTTGACCACGCTTTGCAAAAATTTTTTGAGACCGCGGAACAAATGCCCTGGTATAAGAATACCCTTTTTGTCATCACCGGCGACCACATCGGGCCACCGAGCACAAATGCTGCGCACATGTTTGACAACTACCGGGTTCCCATCGTTTTCTTTCATCCGGGGCGAAAACTACCGCAAGTAAATCGCGATCGGATCGTGCAACACGTCGACATCGAGCCTAGTATCTTGGATTTCCTGGGAATCGCAGGCGCCCCCATGTTGCCGTTCGGACACACGATTTTCGATGCCGCTTATGACGGCTTGGCGCTCGGTCAAAAAGGAGGCAATTACTGGATCTCCACAGGAAATTACTACTTGGAGTCTCGCTTGAGCGAATCGAATAGACTATTTCGTATCGACAATCTCGACACGCCGCTCACGGATAAACCGGAAATCCTTTCAGGGCTGGAAAACAGGCTCAAAGCATATGTTCAATGGTTCAACAACGGCCTCGCTAAGGACGATTTGTATCGCTGAATAAATGGACCCGGTTATCTCACTCTTCTTCGCCGAGCATCGTGCCGCGGCAGCGCCGCGCGCGGCAAAAGCAGGCGTGCTCGCGCTTCGCCGCCTTGGTGTGCTTCTCGCCGATCTGCAGGTTGTAGTCGTAAGTAAGTTCGTCGCCCGAGGCGGATATCGCGGCGCGATTCGATGAAAATCCGGCTGACCTTCCTCCTCGATCTCGCAATTGGGCGCGCACGAATGATTGATCCAGCGCGCCGAGTTGCCGCGCCGGGTCGCGTCGATCACCCAACCGCCTTCGAGCGAGAAAAGCATCGTATGCGGCGAATGCTCGTGCATGCGGCTGTAGCGCCGATCGGCTTCTTTGTCGGTGATCAGCTTGCCTTTGTATTCGATGATGCGCGTGCCCTTGGGAATGCGTCTCAAAGCAAACACGCCGCGGCCATGGATCGACGAATTGCGCACGACAATACGGCGGCGTTTTTTTTCTAGTTTCGCCATTGCTGGCTCCTGAAAGCAATCAGTAAAAGATCAATTAACGGTCGTCGTCCATGCGCTTGATGAATTGGAGCATCCGCTGGGCCGGCGCCGGGTCTTGGTATTGACCGTAAAGGCGTTGACGCATCCGGTCGACTTCGCCGCTCTGCAAGCGCTCGTACAATTGGCTGCGCTTGCCGAACGGGCTCATTACCATGTCCGCGGCAATCGCCATCAAGCGCAGATGCGCTTGGGTGCTCGGCGCGCCGCCGCGGAAGTAGCGCTCGATCAATGGACCGATCTGGGCGTCCGTAAGGTCCGATGCGCCGGCGCTCAACATCAAAGTGCTCGTCAACAAGCCTTCCATCGTCCGTTCGGCTCGATCCGACGCTTCGATACTGTGCACGCGATAAGCAGCGCTCAAGAGCGGCGCCCATGTGCCGGCCGGACTCAAATAGCCTTTCGCTTCGGCGACCTGAATGCAAGAACGCAGGATCTCGATGTCCTGCATCAAGCTCGAAAGCTGGATTTGCGCCGCGGCGCTTTTATTGCGTCCGCCGTATTGCGTCAAGAGCTGCGCGATGCCGAGAAATCCCTCGAGCTTGGTGATCAGCCGAAGCATCGTCGAGTATTGCGCCCAGGTGTGAATGTACATGATGCCGGCGAGCAGTTGCGGATTTTTGTAAACAAACACCCGCTCCCACGGCACGACCACGTCATCAAAGATCAGCGCCGCGTCGACTTCATCGAAGCGCGTGGTCAAGGGATGGCGCTCGGGATCGGCGTGCTCGGCGTAAAGATCGCGGCAGATGATTTTCAATCCTCGCGTATTCATCGGCACTGCGAAGGCGATGGCATAGTCGGCTTCATCCGGCTCGCGCGGCCGGTTGGGATAAACCAACACTTCATCGGAGATCGGCGCCAAGGTCGCCAGCGTTCGCAAGCCGCGCACCACCGGGCCGGCGTTGGTTTCGCCGACAATGTGCAGAATCAAATCCGGGTCTTGCTGTTCGCTCGCCCGCTTCGAGCGGTCGTAATATTGGTCGGTGAGCGCGTGGGTCAAACAAAGATCGTTGCGCCGGCAATGAAGATAGTAATTCCGGGCATTGTCGGCCCATCGTTTGTCATACTTTTCGATGACATGCGCCCAGTCGAAAAGCCCGACGACAAGTTGCGCGCAGAAATCCGGATAACGGCCCATTTGGCCAAAGGTCTGCTGCGCCCAGAATTCGATATTGCGCCGCTTCTGCGCGAGCTGCTCGGCATTTTTCGGCGCGAGGTAACTGCAGGATAGCCTCTCGCCTTCATGCTCCAGCGTCATCACTTCGCGGTATTCGGGTGTGTGCTGCTTGTCGTACAAATCGGCGAGCGTCTTGATCGTGCCGGTGAATCCCGAGTGCGCCGTCACGTCCTCGATGCGCCGCCCGGCATGCCAGACTTCCCGGCCGTCGCGCAGCGCGCGGACATAATCAGCGCCTGTTCTAACGGCCATGAAAATAATCCTCCAACCCCGGCGTCGCCGTTTCCGTGAGCATGAAACTTTATAGCGTCAATCGCTCGAATCAGGCAAACGCCGAGCGTGTGACGCACCTAGAGGAGGGGAAGAACAAACATCAGCTCCTGAGGATTTCGCACAGCGGACGGATATCGGCAACCGTTTCCAACTTTTCGATGGTGTCCAAAGCCCGCGCGGCGCTGCTCGCGTCGAGCGCTTCCCGCGCGCATTCGGTAAATTTTCCTCGGAGCTCGTCTTCGGTCATGGGGTGTTCGGGGCCGCCCTTGGCGTGCTGCGCTTCGCGAACGAAGGTTTGCCCGTTTTTCAAGCGAATCGTGACGCGGCAGGGACGACCTGCGGCGTCGGTCTTTTTCAGATTGGGATCCAGATTCATCTGCACTCGCTCGGCGAGCTTTAGCACATTTTGATCGCGCACCGCGCCGTCGGTGAAAATATGCAGGCCGATCTTGCCGTCGATGATCGCCCGCGCCACCAGATAAGGCATGCAGAACTTGCCCTGGATGCCGGTTTGCGGCACGCGGAAAACGATCCTGTCGAAAGTATGCTTGACCACGTCGACGTCGATCCGCTCGATCATCTCCGCAGTCAAGCCGTGTTGGGCTCTGAACTCGAGCACCGAATCGATCACTTGATGGGTGAGCCCGCCGCAAGGATAGGGCTTGATGCGTAAGCCATCGGTCACAAGCGCATAGGAGCGGCCTAGCTCTTCGATCGCTGGCTCGTTAATCGGCGCGTCTTGATGCAACACTTGGTAAAATCCAAAGCCGCCTTCGATCGCTTTCGCGTTCGCCGTGTAACCGCCGCGCGCGAGTTTGGCCGCCAGGACGCCGTTTCGCGCGCCCAGACCGACGTGCAAAGGTTTGGTCATGGTGCCGAAGTTGGCGACGATGCCGCTCGCCATCGACGCCGTGATACCTAACGCCATTTGCATTTGCGCAGCATCGAGACCGAGCAGTTTGCCGCACGCCGCGGAGGCGCCAAAGGAACCCAACGTGCTCGGCGCATGCCAGCCGTCGTGGCCGCTGTCGCGCAACGAGTGAACCAGTTTCGCCGTGACTTCAAAACCGGCGACGTAGGCTTCGATCATCCGACGGCCGCTCGCGCCGAGCGTTTCTCCCAGGGCAAAGGTCGCCGGAACGATCGGCGCGGTCGGTTGACCCATCATTGTAAAGCTGTGATCGAAGTCGAGGGCGTGCGCCGCGGTGCCGTTGGCGAGCGCGCCATTCAACGCGGAGGTTTTGAAGCCTTGACCGATGACGCTCGTCTCCTCCCGGGCGCCTTCCTGGCGCGCGATTTCGGCCGCGATCCTCGCGTCCTCTTCTCTGCTGCCGGCGAGCGCCACGCCGAGACCATCGCGCACGGCGATTTTTGCGGCGTCCACGGCCTTGCGCGGTATGGCTTCGTAGTTAAGATCGGTCACGAACCCGGCCAGCTTTGCGGTGACGTCCATGTTTTCCTCCGGTTAATTGCCTAAGATTTTTCGCGCTTGTTCGATTACCTCGGGAGGCTGGGTCAAGACTTCTTTGAGCAATGCCTCCAACTCTTCGCCCGCGGTGTACTCCACATCCATCCGGCTCTTCTTCGCCTCTGCCAAGAGGTCTGCGTCTTTCATGACGTTGCGAAAGCTATCGCGGAGAATTTTAATTCTATCCCGCGGCGTTCCCGGCGTCACCAACACCGGACGGCCGAATTCACCGCCGGACAACAGCGCCTGGGCGACGCGCCGCTTTGCCGTCAGGAACTTTAAATTCCTCCAATACCTCATACAGAGTCGGCGCCTCCGGCGCGCGCGGATCGCGCTTGCGTCCGGATTGAAGCAGGTGAAGGTCAAATCCCTTCTTGTGCCAGGAATTGAACGGCTCGCGGCCGAAATGGGACGCGAGCGTATGCGCGCGGCAGACGATCTCGCCCTTTTCCACCGCCAGATCAGCGTCGCTGCCGCCTTGATAACCCGAAACCGAGTTGATCTTCGCGCCCACCGCCAGCTCCAGAATCTTCGCCACGATGTAATCCGAGCTGGTGGTTCCCGAGCCGCCGCAACTGGGCGGTTGTTTAGCCCTGATGATTTCGCCGATGTTTTTGTACGGCGTATCCGCGCGCATGTAGAACATGATCGATTCCTGAGCCGCCGAACCGAGCCAGTGATACTTGCGCAGGTCGAACTGCGCCTCCCGGCGTCCGATCAGTTGTTCGATGTAGATGCTGTTGTTCGGCAGAACCACCGTCAAGCCGTCTGCCTTGGCGACGCCGTAAACATAATTGACCGCCGTAATGGAACCCGCGCCGGGCATATTTTGCACGATCACATTGGGATTCCCCGGAATATGCTTGCCCCAATAACGCGCGATCAACCGCGCCCAAGAGTCGTAGAAATTAGCCGGCGCCGAGCCGACCACGAATCTAAGCGTTTTGCCTTGGTAAAAAGGCTCGTTCTGGCTCCAGGCGAGAGGCGCGAGCCAAGCCGTGATCAGACACATGACGACGCAAATACACAATTGTCTTGAGCGCTCAGGCATTTTCGTCAGCTCCTTCCGCTGCTTTCAATCGTTCGCGTTGACGCAGCAATAGAGTTGTGAAGCGTGAGCTGGATAGCAATAGCCAAGTCCAAGGTTTCATCGTTGCGAGATGCCGGAGGCTATGCGAAGAGCGGGCGTCCTGTCAACGATCAGTGTTGTGCTTTGTGAAAATATTTGTGAGCGCTCGGAGCTGCGCGCCAAGCGCTCGCAGGTGTCGCGTCGACGCACCGCGCGTTTCATGCTACCCGTATTCAAATAGCCGTCGCAATAATCATGGAAAAAGATCGCATTCAACAAGGCCGCGCCAGCGTCGCGCGCAATGCCGGTGTCATCAGCCTAGCAGTCATGGCGAGCCGTATATTGGGATTGGTGCGCGATCAGGTGTTTGCCGCGTTATTCGGTGCCGGACTCCAGTACGATGCTTTTCTCACCGCGTTCCGCATTCCGAATTTGCTGCGCGATTTGTTCGCCGAAGGCGCCCTGTCCGCGGCTTTCGTCACCACCTTTACGCAGGTTCAGCAAAGCAAAGGCGCAGAGGAAGCCTTTCGTTTATCAAATCGGGTCGCCACGGCGTTGATGATCCTGCTGGGCCTGATCTGCATTGTCGGTTGGATCTTTGCGCCATCCATCGTCTATTTACTGGCTCCCGGTTTTTTCGACGTGCCCGGCAAGGCGGAGTTGACCATACACCTGACCCGCATCATGATTCCGTTCTTGCTGCTGATCGCGCTCGCCGCAAAAGCGATGGGCATATTGAATGCGCGCAACAACTTTGCGATTCCGGCCATCGCCCCGGTGTTTTTCAATCTGGGCTCGATCATCGGCGGATTATTCCTCGGTTTTACAATGGGACCGTTTTTCGGTCTCAGTGCCATCGAAGGCATGGCATACGGCACCCTCGTCGGCGGCTTTCTCCAATTCGCCGTGCAGTGGCCGAGTCTGCGCCGCGCCGGTTTCAGATACCGGCCCATGCTGAACTTCACCGATCCGGGAGTGCGTCAGATCATGCGCCTCATGGGCCCCGCGATCATCGGCACCGCCGCAGTTCAGATCAATGTTTTCGTGAACACCAACTTCGCTTCGGAAATCGTCGATCCGGCGACCGGCGCCGTGCTCAACGGCCCGGTGTCTTGGTTAAGCTATGCTTTCCGCTTTATGCAGTTTCCGATCGGCGTGTTCGGCGTCGCCATCGCGACCGCAGCGTTGCCGCCGTTGTCGCGCAGCACGACGAATCCGGACTATGTCGAATTTCGCCAAACACTGGCACACTCGTTGGCGCTGGTTTTTCTCCTGTGTATTCCCTCCGCGGTCGGTCTGGCGGTTTTAGGCCGACCGATCGTGGCGCTGGTGTTCGAGCACGGCAAGTTTACCAGCTTCGATACCATGCAAACGGCGAATGCCTTGGCCGCTTATGCCATCGGTCTCGCCGGCTATGCCGCCGTTAAAGTGCTTTCCCCGGCGTTTTATGCGCTGAACGACGCACGCACGCCGATGCTGATCAGCCTCGGCTCGATCGCGGTCAACTTCGTGATGAATTCGCTGCTCGTCGGTCCGTTCGGCCATGTCGGTTTGGCTTTTTCGACGTCGACCGTCGCCCTTGTAAATTTTCTCCTGCTGGCGCTCTTCATGCGCCGCCGTCTCGGCAGATTGGGCGGACGGCAACTCGGCAGTACGGTGCTGCGCGTCACCGTCGCATCGCTCGCGATGGCGGCCGTCGCATGGCTCGTGAGCGAATCTCTATCTAGACTGCCGCTCCGCGGGCTCGCGCTTCATCTAGTCCAAGTGATCGGCGCGATCGGTTTAGCGGCAATGGTTTTTTACTGGAGCTGTCGCTTATTGCGAGTCGAGGAATTGAACGAGGCCAGAAATGCCGTCGTTGGAAGATTCGCCCGGCTTCTTCGCCGCAGCTAGAGTAGAACTCGGCCGCAAAGATCCAAAATGCCAAACCGCCCAAGCATTGACAGCGTCTGTCCGAGTATTTAACAATCCAGCCGTCCAAAGGAGGTCCTATGCCGAAAGTCAATTCGTTGGGCCACGTGGGCGTTCACGTGCGCGACATCGAACGCTCGGTGGCTTTCTATCGCGATATTCTCGGCCTGCAAGTGAGCGACCGGAGCCCGAGAGGCGGTGTTTTCATGACCGCCCAGGACCGCGCGGTGGAACATCACGAATTGCTTCTTGCGCCCGGCCGCAACGACGAGGGCGACGTTCACGTGCTGCAGCAAATCTCCTTCCGCTGCGCGACGCTCAAAGACGTCAAAGATTTCTACAAAACCTTCGTCGATAATCACGTGCCGATCAACCGCGTCGTCAGCCACGGCAATACAGTCAGCGTCTATGCGCAGGATCCCGACGGCAATTCGGTGGAAGTCTATTGGCCGAGCGGCGTCGACGTGCCGCAGCCTTTCGGCAAACCGATGGACCTGAGCAAAAGCGAAGGCGAAATTCGCGATCAGCTCAACGACATTCTCAAAGAATGGGAACAGTCCACGCAAAGGTGAATTTATTTTCGCTATGGGCGGCATGACCAAAGTCGCAACGATTATTCGCCTCACCACGATACACGCGCTGCTTTTGCTTGCCGCAGTTATATTAGTGCCGCGCCTCATGGCCGCGACGCCTTTGAAGAAAGTACGCTTGGCGTACAGCGCTTTCGCCTATGCCAACCCGCCGTTCTGGATTGCTCAGGAGCTGAAATTATTCGAGAAGTATGGTCTCGATACGGAGTTGGTTTACGTCTCCGGCGCCAGACCAATCCAAGCGATGCTCGGTGGCTCGATCGATGTTTCGCAAGTCGGCGGCGCGGCAACCGTTGCGGCCGCGGCGCAGGGTGCGGACGTTGCCATTCTTGGCACCGTATTTACTCGGCTCAACTTCGCCGTACATGCTAGCGCGCAGATCAAGCAGATCAGCGACCTCAAGGGGAAAGCACTCGCTACTGGCAGCGTGGGCGGGAATACCTACTTCGCAGCCCTGCTGTTTCTCAACAACTTCGGCTGGGCACCGAACAAGGACGTGATGCTCTTCGCTTCGGGCGGCTCGCCCGACGTGCTCAATGCACTGATGCAAGGAAGATTTCCCGCCGGCGTGTTGACGGCCCCGACGACTCATTTAGCGGCACGCAATGGCTTCCGGGAAATTTTTGATCTTGCAAGTTTGGATTTTCCCTTCCCGACTCTTTCGGTGGTGAGCACGAGAAAATACAGCGAAGGGAATCCGGAAACTATCTTGAACATTCTGCGCGCAACCTCGGAAGCGATTTATTTATACAAAACTCGTCCTGAACAGACCCTCCCGGTGATCGCGAGATATATGCGGGTGCCCAAAGACGACCCGGCGTTGATTCAGTCGCAGGAGACGTTCGCGAAACATTTGAATTTAACGCTGACGCCGTCTCCTGAGGGTGTCAAGTTTATTCTCGACTACCTCGCCGAACAGCGCCCCGCGCTCAAGGGTAAAAATCCAGCCGACTTCATCGAGCGAAAATTTCTCAGAAAACTCGAAGAGGAAGGCTTCTTCAAACAGTTCGCCGCGAAGTAGAGACGAATATAACCGTACCATCAACCATACGAGGAAAAGAATGATGAGAGCAGACATCCACAGCCACACCGCGCCGGCGAAGTACCTCGAAGCGATCCGGCGCGACCCCAGGAGCATGGGCTGCCGCGTCGAAAAAGACGACCAGGGACGCGAATCGGTCGTGCAGGACAACGGCCGCTCGACGCGCGTGCGTACGAATCTGATCGAGCCGGAGCTCCGCCTGCGCGAGATGGCCGCGGAGCAAGTCGACGTCATCGTCGAGTCGCTATTGCCGCCGCTCTTGCCGCTGTGGGCGCCGACGGCGGTCGGCGTGCGCGTTTGCCAGGTAGTCAATGACGCCATAGCCGAAGACGCGAAGCGCTATCCCGGACGCATGGTGGGCATGGCCATCGTGCCCTTTCAGGACGTCGGCGAGGCGATTTGCGAGCTCGACCGGGTCGTCAAGGAACATGGCATGCGCACGGTGTTAATCCCGGCGAGCCACCACGGCAAGAATTTGGACGAAGCGGAATTTTTTCCGTTCTTCGAGCGCGCTCAGGAGCGCGGCGTGCTTATCTTCATACATCCGCACGAAGTCGCCGCCGCCGATCGATTAAAGAAATATGCGCTGGCTAATTTAATCGGCAACCCGCTGGAAACCACCATCGCGCAAGCGAGTTTGATCTTCGGCGGCGTGCTCGAGCGATTGCCCGAATTGAAAATCTGCTGCGCTCACGGCGGCGGCTATTCGCCGTGGATTCGCGGTCGCTGGCGCCATGGTCAGTCAAGCCGGTATGAAGCGAGGGAGGTGATTACCCGCCCGATCGATGAATATCTCGGCCGCATGTACTTCGACACCTGCGTTTTCGATCCGGCGTCCCTTGAGTTTCTGATTAAAACCATGGGGAGTGATCACGTCCTGCTCGGCACCGACTATCCAACGCCGATGATGGGTGCCGATCAGGTTTCGCTCGTTAATCAAATCGATGGGCTTACCGCGAAGGACAAAGAAAACGTGCTCGGCGGCAATGCCGCCAGATTACTAGGTCTGTAGTGACAGCGAACGTCAAGACCTAGAAACAAACTGGACATCCGAAACTCGAAACAACTCTAAATGATCAAAAAACCCAAAACTCGAAGCTGCTCGCCGAGTGTTTGTTTGGCATTTCGAGCTTCGGATTTCGGATTTACACAAGAAAGAGGTGATCCATGCCGCGAATTCCTTACGTCGATCCTGATAAAGTCACCGACCCGGAAATCAAAGGCTATCTCGAACGCGCCCGCCGCGAAGGCACGCCGCGGCCTGAAAGCCAGGCGGTACGCGCCCATGTGCCCAACGTCATCCGCGCCTTCTCCCAAGCATGGGAGCTTACCTTTCGGAACGGCGTCCTCGATCACGCGTTGAAAGAGCTCTGCCGGGTCTACGTCTCGAAATCGATCCAGTGCGAATATTGAGGCGTGCAACGCTCCGTCCAGGCTGGACGGCAGGGCCTCACCGAAGAGAAGTATGATGAGCTGCTCAATTTCGCCGACTCGGACAAGTTCACCGAGCGGGAAAAAGTCGCGCTGACTTACACCAGCGCTATCGCCTGGAATTCCGACATCGCCGATGACGCGCTCTGGGAAAAACTCCATCAGTCACTTCACGATTCCTGAACTGGTCGAGCTCGGCTTTTTCATCGGCCTTACGCTCGGCCAACAGCGCTGGATCAAGACCCTCGGCATCGATCACGGCGCGGTGCTCGGCGACACGTCTGCGGGGCTGGCGCCGGCCAGTAAGTTAGATTGACATCACTCCGTCGCTCTGACTTTTGCCCCGTTTTGGACACGCCGCTGCAGTGGGTCGAATCGCAAGAGAGAATAAAGTTAGGCCCTAAGTAATCGCGGCATCCTGATGAATTGCTAACGCCGCGACATCGTCAACGACAAAGATCGCCAGCGCTTCACGGCGATTTCTCACCGTGATCTCGTGCCTCGGCAATCGCGCTCAAGTTCAATCCCGCCTGCTGCGCCACTTCTTCGGAGATCACCAAGTGGCAACTGAATTCCTTTGTCAGATCCTGCAGGCGGCTCGCCACGTTGACCGTGTCGCCGATGGCCGTCAAATGAATGGTGGCGCCATAACCCATGCGGCCGACCACCGCCGGTCCGCAGTGTATGCCGACGCCGATCCTGAGTGGTTCCGCCAACTCCTCGGCGAGCGCCTGGCTGAGCATTTGGACCTGGTCGACCATGCGCTGCGCCGCCGCCAGCGCTTGGCGGCAACCCTCCGCCGGCCCCGCTTCGATGCCGAACAAAGCCATGACACCGTCGCCGATGAATTTGTCGACCATACCGCCGGCGCTGGCGATGCTCTCGCCGACCGTTTCGAAATAACTGTTTAGCAGGAAAACCAAATCGTACGGCAGTTTTTGCTCAGCGATGCCGGTAAACGTGCGCAGATCGGCGAATAAAACCGCGATGGTTCTTTCCTGACCGGCAAGATAGGACGGCTGGGCGTAACCGTCGCTCGCGTGCGCATTGGCGGGCACGAGCGGCGTAACTGAAAGGTTTTCCACCGGCCGCAGTTGGCAAGCCAAGCGCACGTTCGGCGGCGCGCCGACGCGCTGCAGCACCCTTTGCTCCGCAGTGCTCGGCAGCGGTTGTTTCGAAAGTCCGTCGGTGACGCGAATCCGGCAAGTCGAGCAGCGGCCGCGGCCACCGCAAACCGAAGCATGGGGGAGACCGGCAAAGCGGCTCGCTTCGAGGACTGAAAAACCGCGCGGCACCTGGACTTCGCGCTCGCCCGGATATCTGATACGGATTCTGCTGCGCCGCTCAAAGATATCGCGCGCGATGCGGGCGAGCAGCGTCAAAATAACCGCGAGCACATAGGTCGCCACAATGGCGTCGTCGAGACGATAAAGAGATTCGCGTTGGCTGCGCGGCGGCACGTTCGACTGCTGCACAACTTGGGCAATCCAGTCGGGGTTGCGCGCCACTAGACTGTCAACCTCATGACCGGCTTGCGTGAATCCGAGCAGCCCCAAGACCGGCAGCAGTAAAGCGCAGCCGAGAAAAATCGGCGCCACCCGGCGATACCACGGTCGCAGCCGCAGCCAAAAATGAAAGCCGATGCAGCCGTGCAGCCAGGCGACGGTGATGAGAGTCGCTTGCTTCAGTCCATCCCACGGCTGGGCATGCCACAGTGTCAGAACCAACAGAGAGTAGGAATCATCCACGCCAAACCATTCATGCTGCATCCGCGTGCCGACGAAATGAAGCGAAAGCAGCGGCGGGATCGACAAGCCGAGCGTCAATTGCAGCGCTTCCCATAGCGGGATGCGCAGATGGCGGCGCTGATAAAGCGACCAGAGAGCCAGCGAAAAATGCGTGAGTAAAGACGTATATAGCAGCGCCGTCCCCGCCGGATTGCGCCACAAGGCCAGAAACCAAACTCGACCGTCGTTCATCGCGTCGAGCGAGATCAAGCCGAGCGCATGGTTGAGCAAATGCGTCGACAAATAAGTGAGCAAAACCAATCCGGTGGTCAGGCGCGTGCGGCGTATATTCATAGTGTGCGTGGCCAATCTACTACGACTCCGCGGCCGCCGTCTATGTTGCCGAACTCAGGAGTTGGCAACGATGGCCACTTCGTTCGAGCGACAAGCTCTGTTGTCATCAGCGACTTCTTTCTCATTCACGCTCTGGCTCGTGCCATACCATGCCGTCGTCAACTCGCTGTTGATTTCGTCTACTGCGACTCGTGCCTATCTATGAAGAGCTAATCAGACGAGCATTAATCCAGCGACCGAATCGCCTCAACGTGCGGGCAAAGAGAGAAGGAGTGAAATCATGCGAGATAATTTCAAGGTCATCGATGCCGATCGCCATGTGCTCGAGCCGAGCGACTTGTTCGAGAAATATTTACCCGCTAAATTTCGCGGGCGGGTGAAAATCGAAGGGCCGAACCAATCGCGCCGCGCCATCGACGGCGAGCCGATCTCCGATGCCGATAAGATGCGGCCGACAGTCAAGCAGGAAG
Organism: uncultured delta proteobacterium; assembly: GCA_963755715.1. Lineage (GTDB taxonomy): Bacteria > Desulfobacterota > Binatia > UBA9968 > UBA9968 > DP-20. The sequence goes on along the minus strand of CAVWLW010000056.1, from coordinate 54,106 downwards.
ATTACGGCTTTACCTTCGGCGCATCGAAGCGCTGGCGCGAGACTTTCGCCGAAGCGCTGGCGGCGAAATTCGACGCCGCTTCCAACGTGCGCGATATGGATCGCGAAGGCGTCGACGTCAGTGTCTTGTTTCCGACTCTTGGCCTCTACATCATGTGGCGCGACAATCTCGATCCGGAGCTGAGCGCGGCGATTTGCCGGGCGTATAATACTTGGCTCGCCGACTATTGCAGTTACGATCCCAAACGGCTGCACGGTGTTTGCCTGGTTCCACTCCAAGACCCGGCGCGCGCGGTGGACAGAACTGAAATACGCCAAAGAGAAACTCGGCCATGTCGGCATTTTCTGGCGGCCCAACAAACTATGCGGACGCACGCTCGCGAGCCCCGACTATTTCCCGATCTATGAAACCGCCGCGGACCTCGGCGTCGCGATCTGCGTCCATGAAGGCGCGCGCACGGTGCTCGAACAAGCCGGCTCCGACCGCTACAGCGAATTCGGCCGCCATATCGCCTGCCATCCGCTCGAACAGATGCTCGCCAGTTTAAATTTCTGCGCCGACGGCGTGCTGGAAAAAATTCCCAAGCTCAAAGTCGCCTATTTGGAATCCGGCTGCGGTTGGGTGCCGTTTTGGCTCGAGCGCATGGACGAACACTGGGAACACGAAGGTCACGGCCAGGCAAAGACCACCAAAGAAAAGCCGAGCTATTATTTCAAGCGCCAATGTTGGGCGAGTTGCGAGGCGGGCGAAGAGCTCGCGCCGGTTTTTATCGAGCATGTCGGCGACGATTACTTGACCATCGCCACCGACTATCCGCATAGCGACTGCATCGGCAAATTCCCCGATCGCACCGTGGGCGATCTCACCAAGAACAATCACATTTCACAGCAAGCGCGGCGGAAAATTCTCTGGGACAACCCGGTGCGCTTATACGGACTGGAGGTTTAATTCCCATGAGCAAATTTCACGTAGTTTATTTCGGCAGCAACGACGTGCCGGTCGATTTGATCAAACCGATTTTGGCCGAGATCGACGCCGACATGACGATTCGCCGCCCGACCAACGACGCCGAAGTGGTCGAGATGGGCAAAGACGCCGACGGCATCATCATGCACGGGTCGGTGCCGCTGACGCGCGAAATCATTGCGCAGCTCAAGCGCACCAAAGTCGTCGCCCGCACCGGTGTCGGCGTCGATCGCATGGATCTCAAAGCCGCCAGCGATCACGGCCTGATCATCTGCAACGCGGCGGGCTGTAACTCCATCGAAGTCTCCGAGCAAGCGATCGGCCTGCTGATCGCTATCTCACGCAAGCTCATGCGCATGAACCAGTACGTGCACGACGGCAAATGGCGGCGCCATACGGCCGAGCTGCACGCCTACCGCGGACGAGTCTATCGCATCCAAGGATGCACGATGGGCATCGTCGGGCTGGGACACGTGGGCAAGCAAGTGGCGCCGCGCGCTCAAGGCATGCGGCTCAACGTGCAAACCTTCGATCCCTATCTGGACCCGAAGGTCGCGGAAAAAATGGGCGTCAAGATGGTTTCCTTCGATGAGCTGGTAAAAACCTCGGATTTCATCAGCGTACACGCGCCGCTCACCAAACAGACGCGCCATATGTTCGGCGCGCCACAATTCAAAGCGATGAAAAACACGGCTTACCTAATCAACTGCGCGCGCGGCGGCTTGGTCGATTCCGACGCGCTCTATGACGCGCTGGTCGCCGGCGAACTTGCTGGCGCCGCGTTGGATGTAACCGAGCCCGAACCGCTGCCGGCTGATCACAAGTTGCTTACTCTGCCCAACGTCATCGTCACCTGCCACACGGCGGCGAACTCGGACGAATCCTATGTCGACTGCCAAACTCACGCGGCGCGCGAAGTCGCCAACGTCTTGAGCGGCAAAGGCCCGACGACGGAGATCAAAGATCCGTGGCTTCTCGCCGAAGCGCAAGATGAAGGATTCGGCGGGGTATAGAATGGCGTGATCCGGCTCCTGTGAGTCGCAAGTCAGACGACCGAGTTCCTTTCCAAAGCGCCATCCGGATGTGAGTAAACGGTTTGCTGTGGCCGAATTTGAAGCGGACGTCGACGGGTCAATGGAAAGCTTCCCTCGCCTATCTCGACGTCGAGGGCTGGAGCCGCAAGTCGCATTTTGAACGTGGCGCACATGGGACGATTCTCCAGTGACCGCGCTGTCAGGTGATACGCTCAAGAGATTTGCCGGGTGAATCCGGTGCCCGTCAAGCCTCTCTAAACGGTCGACCGCTTCAGACCTCCTCCGTTGATTGACAAATAATCAGCACAAATTTGTTCCAAGTCGAACGACATCTGGCGTCGAAAGGGAAAGATTGAGCGCAAAAAGTGAGTTTTTGGCTCTTGGGGGCATAGAACAGCGCGGTATGGACGTTGCTCTGTTTGACCCTAGCGGAGGTCAAATCCATGAAAACACGTGAGCTGATAATCTCGCTGCTGGCGCTCTGCTGGATATCACGGCTCTCGCCAGCTCTCGCTCAAACCGGCCCGGATGACTTTTACCGACCCTGGGTCGATTATCGAAACGGCGCGGTTTCTCTGGCATTTGATCAGACGCCGATTCCATTCGCGCTATCCGCGATCCACGCCACGACGGGATTTCAAATAGTTGTCCCGCCTGCATCGGCGACGAAGATGGTCAACCTCAAGCTAGATCACCAACCCCTGGAGCCCGCTGTGCGCTCGCTCATTTCTTCAATCGGTTACAAAAATTTCGCCTTCATGTATGACGAAAAAGGACATCCACACCGCGCCGTTGTGCTTAGCGCGCGGCCGGACGTTGCCGATGCACGAGCAGCGGCCGCTAAAATCGAGCCAGTGGTACAACCGCTGTCTGCCGATGAGCGGGATAAAATGCAAAAAGACTTGGAGCGCTGGAGCGAACTGAAACAGGAAGAACGCGGCCGGATCGAAGATCGTTTGAAAAACTTACCGGAATCCGACGAGCGCGACCAATTGATAAAACTGTACGGCACGCAGATCTTGGCTATAACCAAATAAGTTGTTTTGGATTGCGCGCAATCCGATTCACTGCCCTGGTCGGGGCAATCATCAAAAAAGGTCACTCGCCCCACAATTCCTTGGTCGCGATGCGCGCGCCTTCCGCCATCGCCTGAAATTTTGCCCAACCGACTTGCGGGTGGCCGACGCGTGAACCGATGCCGCAGTCGGTGCCGGCAATGACATTTTCCCGACCGACGATTTTAGCATAACGCACCAAGCGATCAGCGATCGCCTGAGGGTGTTCAATGAAATCGCTGTAGTGACCGACTACCCCGGGAATAAGAATCTTTCCATCCGGCAATTTTGTGTCTTCCCACACCCGCCACTCGTGATCGTGACACGGATTCGACGCCTCGATGGAGTAAGCGTCCGCACGCACTTTGAGGATGAGATCGGCGATGTCTTTCAGAGGAATGTCGTACTTGTGCGGGCCGTGATAACTGCCCCAGCACATGTGAAAACGAATCCGATCGATCGGCAAATCGCGCAGCCCGTGATTGAGCGCGTCGATGCGCATCTCCTGATACTTTCGATAATCCGCGACGCTCATTTCGGGATGCATTTGCCAGGCGTCGGCGAGGTCCGGATCGTCGATTTGCAAGATAAAGCCAGCTTCGACGATGGCCTTGTATTCTTCGCGCATGGCGTCCGCGATAGCGAAGAGATATTCCTCATTGGTTTTATAAAAATCATTCTTCATCCAATGTTCCAGGGTGCCCGGCGCCACGGCGGGCAAAAATGCTTCTTCATATTTCTTGTCCTGAAGCGCGAATTTGAGATTTGCGATGTCGGCATTCACTTCCTCCTGGCCGACGTATTTCAGCGGTTCCACGCAATGGAAGACCCGCGCGTGGTGGCCGATGGACGTCCTGCCGCCGCGGTTGAAATATTCGGTGAACTCCAACAGGTCGCGTCCGAAAATCGACGTCGGTTTGAAATCGGGGCCCGCCGCACGCTCGACGAATCCGCCCAGTCTCTCCTTCGTATAACGGGAGAAATTCGATTTTCCCAATTCGCCGTCGTTGATGACGTCGACGCCGCATTCGATTTGTTTCTCCACGACTTCGGCGACGGCTTCGCGGGTGCGCCGAGCGAGAGCACTGTTGTCGAACGGCTTGCCTTCGTTGCGCGCCAAAAGCATGTCCATTAAATCCTTGGGCCGCGCCAAGCTACCTACATGGGTAATGAGAATTCGGTCGGTGCTGCGTTTCATTTTCGTCCTCCGATCGCCGTTTTCGCTGAATCCATCCTTTGGGAGTCAGAACACTTTACCTAATCCGTTTATCGGAAAGAGCGAGACCTCATGATGGTTTCGCTTATCGCGCCGACCCGCCGTCTCTTTTCTCCATGATGGACTTGACCAGAAACGGCCACACTTGTGTCGCGTCGGCGAGCATCTCGGCATAGATGCCGTTCTTATCCGCCTTGCGCCAGGATTCGTTTTCCGAATAGGTGCAGCCCGAGAGATGGCCGAAGTGAGGCTTGTCGGGGCAGATGCGCACGCCGTAACTGAAGCGGCGATTGGGCAAAGTCGGGCCGAGCCGCTCGTTGATAATTTCGATCAGCGGCGCGACGTTTTGCACGTTGTTGCGCGGCACGCCGCCGCCGATGGAAAAAATACCGAAGCGTTTCGAGCCGGTGACGAGCCGGATCAGCTCCTTGCTGTCGCGCTCCAGATCCATCAGGACCGGTTTCTTGCCGCGCCGCCGCCGCTTGATGTTGTGGATGTAAATGTCGTTGCCCAACTCGGAATCGACAAAAGCCGGCACGAACACGGGCACGCCGTGGAGATAAGCCGACTTCAGAATGCCGCGGTCGTTCGGATAATGTTCGGCGAGATGTTTGCCAATCAGCTTGTTCAGCGCGATCGGGCTGAACATCTCTTTGCCGTCGATCTTTTCGATCACTTTGCCGATGACTTCCTCTACCGTATCGAGGTTGGTTTCAGGCTCCAAAGTGTCCGTCACTCGGTTGAGCTTGCGCCGGGCGAGCTCGGTATCATCGTATTTAGGATTGTACTTGTAGTGCTTCAAGCCGATCGACGAGACCAGACCATGCGCCATCAGCGCGCCCGTCGATGAGATCGCCTGAATCATCCCCTGCTCGATCATGTCGCAAATGATCAGATCCATCTTGCCGACGGTCATCGCGCCGCTGACGGTTAAAAAGCGCGCGCAATGCTTGTCGTGAATCATCGCTTCGAGCGCCTTTGCGCCGCGCGCTACTTGCGCCGCCAGGCCGCCGAAGCGCGCCAGCCCGCTAAGCAACGCACCGATCGAACCCCGTTTGCCCCCTTTGCCATTGATCCATTCATCGAGAGCCGCGTAAATTACCGGCACCACATAGCGCGGATCGGCGAAAACCGCATCGGGGAAATAGCCGTCGCGAATCTGTCCGGGGCGGGCCATGTCGAATGGATTGATAAAGATCGCCCGCGCCGGTTTTTTGTAGATGGCCTCGGCGTTGCGCTCGGAAAAAGCGCCGACGACGATGACGTTTTCGCCCCGGCTTTTCGCCCGCGCGTACTGCGACGGCAGCATGATTCGGCGACACCACCGATTCGAGACGAATTTTTTTAATAGCAATCCGAGCGGCGCATCCGCGATGCCGCTATAGATGAGAATCGGCTTGTCTTTCGCCGTCACCATCTCGAAAATCGTGTGGGCGACTTCGCCAAGCATGCGCGCGCCGAAGGCGCAGTAGCGCATGGCGTTGACGATATCGCCGACGCTGTTGCACTTTTGTAAATCCAATGACCTGAGTTCTTCGAATGGTGGGGTTTTCACAGCATTATTCGCGTAAAATTTTCGGCTTCGTAACATGGTGCTGAAGCCCAGTCAATTAGGATACCGCAAAATTGCGTTAAGAGTATGCGAAGTTAGAGTAGGCAATATCGGATCATCGCAGCTCGGGCAAGACCAGCCTAGCGCAGCGCTCCATCGACTTCAGCACTTTTTCCTGGCTCAAGCCGCCGAAGTGAAAGGTCAAGCCGACGTGCGTCGTGCCGACAACTTCGATAACGCGCTTGAGAATTCGCACGCAGGTTTCCGGTCCGCCGAAAATTCCTCGGCTGTCGCGCACCATCGCGTCGTAATCCAAGTGGCCGAAGACCCGTTGGTACATCGGATTGTCTGGAGTGAAATTCTGCGCCTCGAGGGCAAATATGCGCCAACGATACCAGTGCTCGATCACTTCGGCGCGCGCCTGCGCGTCACTGTCGCCGACGTAAATCGGATACATCGTAAAGACGTCTTTGTCTTCGACTGCGTGACCGCCGTCGCGCAGGGCGGCCAAATATATCTCGACGCGCAGTCGCTGCTCCTCATTGGTCGCGACCCACGGCAGCGTCATCAAATGATAGCCCCGCTTCCCGATCATTTGGAAACTTTCCGGATCGCGGTTCGCTGTGACGTAGATCGGCGGGTGTGGTTTCTGACGCGGTTGAGGATAAACCCGAAGCTTGGGAAAGCGATAGTGCTCGCCCTGCCATTCGAACTCGCCACCGCTCCACGCCCGCGTGACGATGTCGAGCGCCTCGGGTAGCCGCTTTTGCGCATTGCTCCAGTCATAACCGAAGACCGTGTACTCCGTCGGGTGCATGCCGCGTCCCGCGCCGAAGTTCAGGCGCCCGCTGGAGAGCTGGTCCACCATGGCAAATTCTTCGGCGATGCGCAGTGGATTGTGCATCGGGATGATCGAGACCGCGGCGCCCAGACGCATGCGCTTGGTGCGCTGGGCCGCAGCGGCGAGAATCACCGATGGACTCGGCATCATGCCGCCAAAATTACGGAAATGGTGTTCGGTCACCCAAAGAGTGTCAAAACCCAGCGATTCCGCCGCATCAAACTGCTCCAACCAATGGCTGTACACGTCGCTGCTGCCGCCGTCCAATTCCGGAACATAGGTGTTGAGAATGTAATAGCCGAATTTCACGGTCTCAGATCTCCTTGCTTCGACAATCAGCCGGACGACTTTAGCGACCCGTCACCGTCCCACGTCGGAACACTGAAAATAGGGGGATTTATTAAGGGCGTCAAGTAACTGCGCGACAAATTCGCCCGCGGTGATTTGCAATCACACGATGAAATGGGGTTATTATGGGTCGGGCCTTTTAGGAACCTACATGAAACTATCGCAGCTCGTGACATCCGCTTTTATCCGCGTGCTCAATAAACTTTGGTTGGCGGGATTTGCGCTCGTTCTATCCAGCTCGCTGAACGCCCAGGAGTTAAGCAAGCTACCTTACGTGCCAACGCCGCAAATCGTGGTCGATGAGATGTTGAAGCTGGCTGGTGTCACGGCGAAAGATTTTGTCATCGATCTCGGTTCGGGCGACGGCCGGATGATTATCACCGCTGCCCGAAATTTTAGCGCCAGCGGCGTCGGCGTCGACATCGATGCGAAGCTAGTGAACTTGTCCAACAAACAGGCGACGTCCGACGGCGTCGGCGATCGCGCTAAGTTCATTGAGCAAGACATGTTCAAAGCTGATATCAGCAAAGCCACGGTGGTGACGCTCTATGTTTTGCCGGACTTCATGGAGAAGCTTCGTCCCAAGCTCATGGCGGAGTTGAAACCCGGTACGCGCATTGTCGCGCACGATTATTACATGAGCGAATGGTACCCGGACCGCCAGGTCAGCCTCACCGTGCCGGAAAAAAGGGCGGCCAACGGCACCGACAAGGCATATATTTATTTATGGATCGTTCCCACCCTGGTCACCGGCGACTGGCGCATGGAGCTCGATTTGGGCGGCGGCAAACGACAGATGGTCGTCTTGACGTTCGATCAACAGTATCAGCGGCTGACAAGCGCATGGGCGGATTACGGGCTCGGTGCGATGAAAATCGAAGAGCCATTGTTGCGAGGAAACGAGATCAGCTTCAAACTAGCGATCGGCGCGAATCCGTATCAGTTCACCGGCAATATCAACGACGGGAAGATGGAAGGCACTGCCGTCACTCCGGGAAACAGCCGGCTAACCCCGTGGCGCGCCGGCAAGCTGCCGTTGAAGAAAAAGTGAGTTTGACTTCATGACGTGGGTTTCGTAGGAAAGAGCAAGTTTCCACAGTTTGAAATGTGCAGATTTTCTGTTATCGGCGACGGTAAGATTGACTGAAAGCGAGGGATTTAGCGATGAGCACAGCCGCAGCGTATACCGCCGACTCGGTGTTGGCAGGCGAAAAAATCATTTCGGCGGATTCACACATCATGGAGGCGGACGATTTGTGGGTCAAGAATCTCACTCCGTCTCTCAAACCGAAGTATCCCGACTTTCCCAAACGGAATTCGCCCGGCGAGCGCGACGGCGGTTGGGACCCCAAGGCGCGCATCAGCGAGATGGAAGTCGACGGAGTTTCCGCTGAAGTGCTTTATCCCACGCTCGGGCTGCGGTTGTTCGCGTTAGAAGACGCCGAACTTCAGGAAGCCTGCTTCCAGATCGCCAACGACTGGATGATCGATTACTGCAAAGTGACACCGGGGCGCTTGATCGGCATCCCGATGATCTCGCTTTACAATATCAAGAATGCCATCAAGGAGCTCGAGCGCTGCAAGAAGGCGGGGCTGATCGGCAGCTTGATCTGGCAGGTGCCGCCCGCACATCTGCCCTTTACCAGCGATTATTACGATCCCTTTTGGGAAGCCTCGGCCGAACTGAATATGCCCGTCAACCTGCACATCTTGACCGGCTTTAACTACAGCCGCTTCGAGCGCAAGGGACTCGATACGTACAAGACCGCCGTGAACGATAAGGTCAATGACGCGGCGAACACATTATTTGATCTGGTATTTACCGGCGTGCTGGCGCGCTTTCCGAAATTGAAATTGGTCTATGTCGAGAACGAAGTCGCCTGGCTGCCCTTCTACATGCATGAATGGGACAAGTATTATGTGCGCTTCAAAAACAAAGTGCCGCTGCCGTTCATGAAAAAACTGCCCGGCGAATATGTCAACGATCAAGTGTATGCGACGTTTTTTAGCGATCCGTGCGGCGGCCAGCTGATGAACCGCTTCGGCCAGGATACCTTTATGTGGTCCAACGACTATCCGCACGCCGCGTCGACCTGGCCGCACTCGCGGGACGTAATCGCGCGCGAGCTTGGCCATCTGCCCAAAGACGTCCTGCGCAAAGTCGTGCGCGAAAACGTGATCAAGCTGTACGATCTGAAGATCGACGGTATTAACAACTGACTTGCGCACGCAAAAAAGCGTGCGCAAGTCATCCTGAGCGAATGCGAAGGATCTCCACCGAAAAAAATTTCAAAGGAGACGAAAAATGCAAACCAGTGCGACCGCAGCGAAAATCCGCGCTGAAGACAAGCCAAAGACACAGCTTTTCTCATTGAAGACGCCTTATATGAAACAGGGTCGCGTCACCCAACTTGTCGCCGAGACGCCGAATCTATGGATTCACACCAAGATCAATGCCGAAGGCGGCGAAAATGAAATTCATAAGCATCTGAACGAGGATCACGCGTTTATTGTCCTGGAAGGCCAGATGAGCGTGTTCGATGAAAACGGCAATGAGATCGAAGTCAAACAGTATCAAGGCGTGATGATACCGAAGGGCGCTTACTACCGCTATCTCAATACCGGCGACGGTAATCTGGTCGTGATACGCGTCGGCGCAGGTACAAAAGGACAGCAGCAAGCCGGTCAGGAAACACGCCTCGGCGCGGACGGCAAACCTCTCATCAGCGGCACACCGGAAAACCGCAATAAGCCGCCCATCGAAATGGGCAAATTCTTTGCCGAGTCGGCGGGCTAGTCTTTTGGCCTGCTAAATTCGGATCACGGTTGTTACGGGCCACTCCTAGCGAGTGGCCCGCGCAGTTTCGGTGGGCGATAGGCAAGATTTTTTGCACGGAGCGAAAGCAATGACATACGGGTCTGAAAGACTCAGGCTTGTCAGCGCGTGTCTGCTCGGTGTTTTTCTAACCTTGGCCGAGGCGCAAGTTAGTCCTGCGGCCCAACCCTTGACCGCCGCCGAAGTCGCCTTGCTCAATAGCCCCGAGCGTCAGAAAATTCTCGAAGAAGGGGCCAAGAAAGAAGGCAAGGTGGTGTGGTACACGCCCCTGATCGTCAATCAGGCGGTGCGCCCGCTCAAAGAAGCCTTCGAGAAGAAGTATCCGTTCATCACAGTCGATTTCCACCGCGCCAACTCGCGCGGCCTGGTGCAAAAGTGGCTTAGCGAAAATACCGCAAAGCGCTATGAAGCCGATGTGGTTGGCGGCAGCGAAGTGACCATGCTTGGCAAGAAAGCCGGTCTGCTGCTGCGCATTGCTTCGCCGTCATTGCGCGACTACCCTGCAGAACTGAAAGACGCTCAGGGTTATTGGAGCACGACCAACTTGTATTTTATGGCCCTGGCGTACAACACCCGCCGGATCAAACCCAACGAAGCGCCCAAGACTTACGCTGATTTATTGCAGCCGAAATGGAAAGGCCGCATGGCCTGGCACATGGCTTCCAACACCGGCACGCCGCTGTTTATCGGTAATATTATTTCGACGCTTGGAGAAAAAGCCGGCACTGCTTATTTGCAGAATCTGGCCAAACAAAATGTTATTTCCGCCACCGCCAGCGCCCGCGGTATTGTCGATCTGGTGGTCGCTGGCGAGTACGATATCGCCATCAATATTTTTAACAACCATGCCGAGATCAGCAAAAACGCCGGCGCGCCGGTGGACTGGCAACCTCTAGAGCCGGTGCCCGCGCCCATGGGGACTACGGGCGTGGCGAAGAATGCGCCGCGGCCCCATGCCGCGATGTTGTTCACCGATTTTCTTTTGTCCGAAGAAGGACAAAGAGTGTTGCAGCGCGCCGATTATCTGCCGGCTCATCCGAAGGTCGCGGCAAAAACTCCAGAGCTGAAACCAGGCGGCGGCCGATTCGCCAAGGCCAATTTTTTTCGCCCGGACATGGTTTTGGAGCAAAGCGACAGGTGGCAAGCCCTGCAAGAGAAGTTATTTACAAAGTGATCGCGATTGGATTATCAATTGATGGGGCGAACGCAAAACTTAAATTCGACCGAGAGGTGTAACATGCCAATCATCGATGCCGACACTCATATCGACGAAACCGAGGCGACCTGGGAATATCTGCGCGAATTTGAGCAAGAGTATAAACCGATCACCCAGTATCCGAGCCGTGTCGATCCTTCGAAGAACCCGACTCGCTACTGGCTCGTCGACGGTCACCGCCAGATGAGATTTGTCCGCGATGACAACAACACGCGCACGACTGTGGAGACTCGCGAACTATTGGACGTGCAGAAACGGCTGCGCGACATGGACGCCATGGGCACCGAAGTGCAAGTGCTTTATCCGACGCTATTTTTGATGGAAGCAACCGAGCGCCCGGAAGTTTCCACTGCGCTACGGCGCAGCTACAACCGCTGGCTCGCCGACCGCTGCGCCGAATCCCATGGCCGCTTGCGTTGGGTCTGCCTGCCGCCGCTGATGAACATGGACGAAACGATCAAGGAACTCCAGTTCGCCAAAGATCACGGCGCCTGCGGCATTCTTGAAGAAAGGCGACTTGGAAGCCGGCAAGTGGCCCGCCGATCCGTATTTCTCTCCTTTGTACGAAGAAGCCAATCGCCTGGACCTGCCGATCTGCGTCCACATCGGCTCCGGCACGCCCGACTTCGTTCCGGCGCGCGAATTTTCCCTCGGCTCGTTCATGCGCTCGCAGCTCCCGACGGTGCACGCCTTTCACACGATCATCCGCCACCAACTGCCGGTGAAATATCCCAAGCTCCGTTTCGGCATCATCGAAGCCGGCTGTTCATGGATTCCCTTCATCGCCTGGGAACTCAAACGGCGCATGGAAAAAGCCGCCGACGGTTCCGGGACTTTCAGCCAGTTCGCCCGCTACTCGCTGTCCTCGGATTTGCTCAAAGCCAACCGCATGTACGTCACCTGCCAGGTCGATGAAGACCTGCCCTATATTCTAAAAGTCGCCGGCGAAGACAGCCTGATGGTCGGCTCCGACTACACCCACCGCGATTCATCGATGGAATACGAATTTCCGCGCTTGCTCAAAGAACGCGCGGACAAGGCGAGATTACGCACAGTCCGCCGTGCAGAAGATTCTCTACGACAATGCGAAGACGTTTTATGGATTGTAGAAAGAGGGGTAATGGACCAGAGAAGCTTTTTCTCGAAGCAGTTGGATCCGTCTGTGCCATTGTCGTAACCACCAAACCCACATGCCGGTGCCGCCTGAGCGGCTAAGAATTCTGCGAAATCGGAATGGCGACCCCGGTCAGATGCAGCGCATGGTTCGGCGACGCATGCTCCAGGGCGACAATCTCCTTCTGGCGCCCAGAACGACTTAATAACGCCGAGTTTCTTCCGGAAGCCAGCAGCATGTCTCTCTTGCGACGCTAATACGAACAAAACGTGTGGCGTCCTGAATGAGAAAACGGCAGCTGCCTTCGTTCGGCGCTGCAACTCGGAAGCCATTCTAGCAATGAACCCGTCTCGCTCTTCACGAATGAAGTGCTGGTAAATCAGCACCGATGACCCCGCTTCAAAGGTGCCGCACACCTCATTCCAATATAGGAATTTACTGGAGTCCTTGTGTCCTAGATGAGTTGACTTGATCTCTAAGCCGTTGTCTGGATCGAAGAAGACCAAGTCACAACCAGCGAAACAAGTGGCACACTTAGAGAAATAGGCGCTCCGTTTATCTTTGTGATCCGCCAAAATCCCAGACTCGAATAACACTGAACCGAGGAGGATGGAGGCTTCGATTCGCGCCGTGCGACGATCTTGTTCCACCCCGACCACGTTTTGCAGCCAATCGAATAGCTCAGGATCGCGATGCCGGTATTTCTTCGGCTGATGAAGATAGTTAAGAAACTTCCCGTCCGTTCTGCTGTCAGTATCCGTCAGCATCCAGCAAACACCCAATCGGAGGCGATCAGAAACGCACAGCAAGCGAAGCAAGCCATACTTGCGGAAGTCGTTAATGTCACCAAAATACTGATCCTTCATCAGGCCGCCAGCCCTTCCTCAAGTTGTCGCTTACCGTTCCCACTACGACACGCTTCCGGATTCTCGAAGCAGTGCAAGCGTCCGCGGGCACGCTCAATCGAAGAGTACGCGACACCCTGTCGGCATCGCACGCAACATAAAATCGCCCCGCTGCTTTCATTTCCGAAAAAGCAGCGTGAAAACTCTTTTTGTAGCCCGGCCCAAGCCACAGTTTTTTGTACATCAGACCGTCACAAACAAAGCGTCCTCGATAGCGTACAAGACCGGTTTCAAGCACAATCCCCGAACCGCCAACGATATCGCGCAGACGATCGGTCAGCCCTAGCACACCGAACGCTCGCTTGGCTTCAGCATCCATGAAGATCGAATAAACTTTCGTATCCTTCAGATACACCCAGTCTCTCACTTCCAAGCCCTCCACAGCCTGGAGCACTTCAGGATCAATTGACTCTGACCTGGCCACTAAGCGGGCTTGCGCCTCCTGAAGCAAGGCGGGCTGTTCCATCAATTTCGCTCTGGCTTCGGCCAGCTTCGGGACAATACCATCCTTGGCGCTCCTACTTTCGCCGTCGATCTCAAAGAGGAGTTTCTTGTACCCCGTTATGAATCGCCACGCTGCGTCCGCTTTGAGAATCATGGACGTCGATCCCAAACTATCAACCTACCGCCTGTGTAAACGGAATTTTAAAAATCACGACAACGATACTTTCTCCGTCATTTAACGCCGCTCACCGGAGAAATTCCTTATCAAAATAATCCGACCACTCATTCCCTTTGTCCAACAGAACGTCCGGACTCAAATAGTTGGCCTTTTTGAATCGTATACCGGGCTTCAAGTCCGCCTGCAGCGCGGCAACTTCAGGATGCGCGGGGAGGTAGTTTACAGCTTGAAAAACCCTCTGGCCTTTTTTGGACAACACGAAATCTAAAAAAAGCATCGCGGCATTGGGGTGCGGCGCATTTTTGGCGAGGCCGATGGAATTGTTTGTCGCGGTCACCGGCTCCAATAGCCCGATGAAAAGTTCTATCCCTGCTGCTTGATGAGACGCTCGTACTCATCGTCCGACCCGATCCAGACCCAGATGAAATCTGGGCCATCTTCGGTAGCTAACCTCGATGATGCGGCCCTGCCCTTATGGACCAAAGTTTGCCAACCTTTTTGAAATGGAGAGATGGGTGTGCAGGATTTTGTTTGAGGAGATTGAAATTTCGCCGAGCCACTGCCTGGACCGCATCCGGTAATATTCCAAAGCATGACCAGAATCGAGAGGTTGTGCGGTGCCTCACAGGTTCTTGAGAGTTTTTTTCGTTTTAGCGTCATGCGCTTCGCGTACTAGGAAATCCAGATTGCCGGCCTGAGAATGGCTTCGATCTCCCTATCCCAGGTGTCCCAATCTTTCTCTGACAACCAGCGGATGAGTTCAGCGAACTCTTCTTTAGGAAGTGTTTCGATTTCAATCTTGAGCTTTTCTACCTTCGACATGGTTGCTACCCTCATCCAATCTCGAACTACCGAATTACCAGGCGCACCATACAACGGATTGTTTCCCTAGTATGCCACTACCGGAGGGTTCATACCACAACGAGTTTCCAGAGAATTTAAGTTACCGGAGAAACTCTTTGTCGAAATAGTCGCCCCACTCGTTGCTCTTGTCATAGATCAGGTCCGGGCTCAGATAGTTCACTTTTTTGAAGCGGCCGCCGCCCGGTTTGAGATCAGCCTGCAAGGCAGGCACGTCCGGATGGGCCGGCAGATAATTGGACGCTTGAAAAACTTTCTGGCCCTGTCGCGACAGCACAAAGTCGATAAACAGCATCGTCGCGTAAGGATGTGGCGCGTTCTTGGCGACGCCGATGGTATTGTTGGTCGCCGTGACCGGCTCCAGCGGCTGCCAATCGACCGGCGCGCCGGCCGTCTTGCTGATGTAGGCATGGTGATTAAAAATCTGGATCGCCATCGGATACTCGCCGGCGATCACCATGTCGAGAATCTGGCGCGCGCTGGCGGTGCTTTTGGCGATGTTTTGTTGCTTCAATTTTTGCAGATACGCCTTACCCGCTTCCTGCCCCATCGTCACAAAAATGTTGCCGATGAACTGCGGCGCGCCGGAGCCGCGGCTGGTCGCCCACATCATCTGGCCTTTCCAGCGCGGGTTGAGCAGATCTTCGTAGCTCTTCGGCAAGTCGGCCGCTTTAACGCTGCGTGTGTTGTATCCGAGGGTCATGAAATAAACGTTGGTGCTGCCCCAAAATCCCTTGGGATCTTTCAGCTCCGCCGGATACTCGGCCAGATGCGGCGAGTAGAAGCGCTGCATGAAGCCCGCGCGCTGCACGATCGTCGACGTGGCGCTGCCGCTGACTATGTCGACGTCGTATCTTTTCGCCTGATACTCAGCCAGCATCTTTTGCGCCAACCTTTCCGCGTTGCCGCGGAAAAAATCCACTTGAACAAACGGATACTCTTTTTCGAAGGCGGCCTTCACCGGCCGAACGACTTGATCGACGATCAGGCCCGTGTAAAACACGACCTTGCCTTCTTTCTTTGCGCCTTCGACGAGAAGTTTTTCCCGATTGGTTGATTTCATCAAGGCAATCTCCTCGACAGTCGCGGCGGAAATCCACGAACTCTCCAGAAGGCAGAGCATGACTGCCGAGACCGTTAGAACCCATACGCGTGTAATTTGAATCGCCATCATACCTCCTGAATTTTCATGCTCCGACCTGGCTTTTTCCCGAATGGCTGCGACCGTTGTGCACGCTATTACCGGCGCCGCCGTGCTGTCAAGGTTTTCGAGCGGGGAAGAATTGCGAATCGCGCCGGCGGAATTTCTGTTGCCTCCTTATCCATTCGTGGTATGGTCCGGTCGTCTACGATGATTGGGGCCATCAACAATCGACGAAGCCGAATCAGCTCTCGTGTTCACTTCATCTTTCCGCCTTCATCTTCATCCTTTCCTAAATCGAGGAGGTAATCATGCCCGGCGCACTGGAAGACATTCGCGTGATCGACTTTACTCACGCGCTGAACGGTCCGTTCTGCACGATGATGCTCGGCCACATGGGCGCGGAGATCATAAAAATCGAGCCGCCCGCGGGCGATGGTTTTCGCCGCTCGTGGATGCCGCCCAACAGTAAGATCGACGGCTACGAATTTTTATGGATCAACGCCAACAAGAAGAGCGTGGTGCTCAATCTGAAAGATGCGCGAGGGGCCGATTTAGCGCGCCAGCTAATTGCGAAAGCAGATGTCGTGGTGGAAAATTATCATACGGGAACGATGGAAAAGTTCGGCCTCGGCTACGACGACCTGAAGAAAATCAATCCGCGCATCATCTATTCTTGCTCGCGCGGCTTCGGCGAATCGGGCCGTACAAGGACTACGGCAGCACGGCGCATACGAACAACAGCATGACCGGCTGGACGCACACCGGCTGGAACTACAGCGGCGCGCCGGGCACCAAAGCGATCGGCATCGGCGACGAGGCCGCCGGCGTCAGCATGGTGTGCGGCATTCTCGCCGCGCTCCACGCCCGCGAGCGCACCGGCGAGGGGCAAAGAATCGTCGTGTCGATGCAGGAAGCGTTGCTCGGTTTCATGATCAGCGAATTTCACGAGCACTTTATCGGCATCGAGATCGGCAACAAGCCCGTCCCCGTGGCCGACGGTTATTTTACTCTGCGCATTCCGGATCTCAGTGACCGCGGCTGGGTAAAGCTCGCGAAGTTCATGGAGCGCGACGATCTGCTCGAGGACGCGCGCTTCGCGACGGCGCCGGCGCGCAAACAACATCGCGCCGAATTGTACGAGCTCATCCGCTCGTGGATACGCGGCAAGAAACGCCAGGAATTATGGGACGGGCTGCGCGAAATCGACTATTTCGGCGCGCCGGTGTTGTCGATGGGCGAAGTGATCGAAGATCCGCATATCAAAGAACGAAAAGCGTTCATCGACCGCAATCATCCCACCGCCGGTCCGACGAAATTGCTCGCGCCCTGGATTCACATGTCGAAAACGCCGGCGAGCATTCGCGACGACTCGCCGGCCCTGGGACAGCACACCGACGAAGTTCTCGGTAGAGTTTTGGGATTGGGCACCACCGAGCTAAGCGCGCTGCGCGCCGAAAGTGTGATCAAGTAGCGCGGTTCGTCAACGCTCTCCTCGTTGGATTGACCAGCCTAAGTGGGAGGTGAAAGATGGTTAACGCACGCCGGTTTTCTCCTCATTTTTCAGCGTGGTTGCTTACTGCACTTTTACTGTCACTTGCTCTGCCCTGGAGCGCTCTCGGACAGTCCAAACCGCTCAAGCATATTTACATTGGCGTTTCCTCCGTCAGCATGGGCAACATCATCATCTTCGTCGCCAAAGAAGCCAAGCTCTACGAAAAATACGGGCTCTACGCCGACCCGGTCGCCATGCGCGGTTCGGGCGAGTCGTCCAAGGCGATGATCGGCGGCAGCATCCAATTCTCGCCGATCGCGACTCCGACGGTGATCAATGCCGGCCTTTCCGGCGCCGATCTCGTGATCCTCGGCCACACTTTGCCGGGCGTCGTCCACGCTATGATCGTCAAGCCGGAGATCAAAAGGGTCGAAGATCTCAAGGGCAAAAAGATCGGCGTCACCACCTTCGGCTCGCTCACCGATTTTCTCGTCCAATTTCATCTGCGCAAGAAAGGCCTCAACCCTCAGCGCGACGTCGCGCTCATCCAGATCGGCGGCGACCCGGAGCGCATCGGCGCGCTCAAGCAAGGCTCCATCGACGCGGCGTCGCTGTCGTTTCCCGGCTACGGCATCGCCATGAAAATGGGTTTTCCGATGCTCTGGAACTCGGCAAAGGAGATCGACTATCCGTGGATCGAGATCACCACTCGGCGCTCGATCATCCAGAAAGACCGCGAGCTGGTGATGAATTACATGAAGGCCCATTTGGAAGCGACGGCGCTATTCAAGCGCGACCGCGAGTTCGGCAAGAAAGTGATCAAGAAGACGCTGCGCTTGGACAATGAAGAACTGGCCAACGAATCCTACGATCTTTTCGCGAAAGCGTTTCTGCCCGCGCCCTATCCGAACACGGCCGGCATGAAGACCAGCTTCGAGTACGTCTCCGCGACTCGGCCCGAAGTGATGGAGCACAAGCCCGAGGAGTATGTCGACCGAAGCTTTGTCGAAGAGCTCGACAAAACGGGATTTATTAAAAAGCTTTACGAAAAGTGACACGGACGAATCCCGCACGAAACTCGTACCTACGCCAAAATGCATCGATGAATTTTGCATCAAGTAAGTTTATCCTCGCTCTCGCCTTAATGTTAGGCGCGATGGCTTTTGGCGATCGCGCCACAGCGCAGGAGCGGCTGCGTGTGGCCTGGGCAGGCGGCGCGTCCAACGCCACCATTTGGATCGTTCAAGAGAAAGGCTTGCTGAAAAAGCAAGGCGTCAATGCAGAATTCATTTCCGTCAACGCCAGCCCGATGGCGCTGCAGGCAATGATCGCAGGCGAGCTCGATGTAATCGTTACATCGGTAACCACGCTGGTGAATTCGCGTTTGACCGGCGCCGACGTGGTCATGATCGCCTCGATCGTGCCGACGTTTCCCGCGCACATCGTCACGCCAAAGAGCATCACGGACATAAAACAGCTCAGAGGCAAAATCGGCGGAGTCGGGCGCGCCGGGACCACGACGGAAATCGGCATGCGCCTCGGGCTGAGCCGGCTGGGCATCGATCCCAACACCGATGTCAAACTTGTGCCCGTGGGAGCGACGGCCGACGCGCTCGCTGCGCTTTCAAAAGGAGTCGTGCAATTCAGCATCTTGGTCGAACCCTTCGTTCGCGAGGCGGAGAAACTCGGCTTCAAGTCTCTCGTCGACATCAGTGCGTTAAATATCCCGTTTCACTGGAACGCCGCCCTCACGCGAGAGGCCACGATCCGGTCGAAGGCCTCGTTGATGACCAAGTTTGTACGCGCGTTGGTCGGAAGCCATTCACATCTTTAAAACGGACAAAGATTCCACCATGAAGATCATCAGCAAGTTCACCCGAATCACGAATCCCGACAGCCTCGAACGGACTCATCAGGCTTTCGCGAAATTATTGCCCGAAACACCGACACCATCGCCTGAAGGTGTTAAGACATATCTTGATTATCTGTCCGCGACTCGACCTGAAGCCGCCAAGGTGAATCCAAAAGAGTTTGTCGACCTAAGTTTTGTCCAGGAAGTGCAAGCGTCGGGCTTTATCCGGCAAATGTATTCAAAGTGAAATCGCAGCAGTGCTGGGTTCTTACGACGGCATTATTCTGCGCCATCGTCCGTCCATGCCGATTTCACATGGTCTGCCATCGAGTTTTGCTAATTTCATTCTCTGCGGTCGGTTCGCCGCTCCGAGGCGCACTTTGAGCTCCGCCGATCAGGTGGTGGTGGACGATGATGTCAATCGGAAAACCTCCGCTTCTTGGAACAGATTCAAGAGCTCGGCGTCGACCAACCCACGTTTGGCTTCGTCAAAAAGAATATCGAGCGCCAGCTCCGCCGGCACCGCTTTCTTGTACGGCCGGTCGGTTGCGGACAGCGCATCATAGATATCCGAGATCGTCATCATCTTGGCTTGAATCGGAATCTCCGGCGCGAATAAATTATTCGGATAGCCGGTGCCATCGAGCTTTTCGTGATGCGCTGACGCAATCGCGGGAATGTTTTTGATCTCCTTGGTCCAGGGAATCTGGCGTAAAAAGTTCAACGTGTGACTCACATGGGACTCGATTTGCGATCGCTCCTGATCGTCCAAATTACCCCGTGAAATCGACAGCAATCGCAGCTCCTGCGCCGAAAGCAAAGGGCGGCGCCGCCCCGCCGAATCGACGAACTGGTGGGCAGCAAACTCACCCAATCGAGCGAAATTGTCCTCGCGCAAAATCGTCGGCTCGTTGCATTTCACGATGAATTTAAGAAACTCGTCGAGCTCGTGCACCTGTTCTTCAAGCTCGCGCTCGAATGCCGCGCTGCGCTGGAGAAATGCTTCGCGGCCTTTTTCCAAAAGATAGGCGAGTTTTCGCTCGCTCTGCTCATGCTCCAGGCTCTTGCGCGCGTAGGCGAAGCGCTCCTTCACGATATCGAGTTGCATAGGATAGAGTTTTTTTGCCTTGACCAGGACCTCTTCGCGCACACCGACCTTGCCGAAGTCGTGCAGCAGCGAAGCGTAGCGAATTTCCTTCATCTCTGCGTGGCTAAAACGAATGTCGCGAAACCGGTGCGATGCGGCGCGGTCCACGACTTCCGCCAATGCCACCGTCAAATCGGCGACCCGGAAGGAATGGCCGGAGGTTGTCGGATCGCGCGCTTCAATGGCGCTCACCGACGCTCGGACGAAACCTTCGAATAACGTTTCGATGCTTTGATAGAGCCGAATGTTTTCGAGCGCGACGGCTGCCTGACTCGCCAAAGATCTGAGCAGCGCGCGGCATTCTTCAGGGAAAGGAACCACGTTTGCCTCGGTCGCTGGTCGGCGCCCGGCGCCGGGGTCACGCTTGCAGTTGATGAGCTGAATGACGCCGAGGATCTCGCCGCGCGGATCTTTCATGGGCACGACGAGCATCGACTTCGAGCGATAACCGCTCTCCTCGTCGAACTTGCGATTGAAGGTAAAGGGATAAGACGACGGGATCTGGTAAACGTCCGGGAGATGAACTTCGTCGCCGGTCGACGCTACGTAGCCCGCCAGACTCGTGCGATCCAAAGGCAGGAGAGATTCGCCAAGATACAGTCTCATGCTGTTGTTTTGCGTTGTCTTGAAGCGCAGCTGCTTGGTGCCCTGATCATTTTCCTCGACCAAGTAAAGCGACCCCGCGTCGCTATCGGTAATGTCGCAACTTTTTTGCAAAATCAGGTTGAGCAATGATTCGCGGTCGCGTTGCGTTGACAGTGCGATGCCGATCTCGTTCAACTGATCGATCTCGCCCTTGGCGCGGCGAAGGTCTTGTTCGAGTTTCGCTTGGCGACGGCTGCGCGAAAGATTGTCGAACGCCGCGGCGACCATACTCCGAAGCGTTTCCGCGCCCACTGTTCGAGAGAGAATACCGAAGATCGGCACGTCATTCGCGCGAGGCGGCAGCATTGCCACCTCTTCCGAAATGTAAATGAGTCTTGCTTGATCCAGCCCGATGGCTACGCGCACAGGGCTGGAGAAAATTCCTGGATCGGAGCCGACGATAACCGTCGGGCCATTGATCTCCTTGGCGAAATCTTCAGCGAGCGGCGCGATCTGCCAAAATAAGCCGTCTCCCTCGAGGAGTCGTGCCACTTCGGGGGCCTGGCAATAAACCATCTGTCGCTCGATCGACGACGAAACCATGGAGGCATCGAACCCATGCGCTTGATGAAGTTTGGCCACAATTCTCCTTTTGTCATCAGCAGTCGCAGGAATTCTCCATGCACGTCTGCTGTGCCACGATGTTGACGAAAATATCCAAAAACCAGGCACGCCGTCAACACGGCCGAGCATTGTCATCTCGGCCGCAATTGCGACGTCATGTTTGACGATTATTGAGCTTCGGCCTGACAAAAATTCTTACAAAATTCGCGGCGACCATGCGCTGTTAGCGCGGCATAGATCGTGCTCCTCATCCCGCCGTTCGATTTCACCGGGTCACGGAGTGGATGCCATGCATGTTAGGAACATCGTCAGGTCTTTTTGTCTGCTACTCGTTCTCTCTCTGTTTTTCTTTCCCTTTTCGCTCAGCGCGCAAAATGCTGCCGTAACAATCACCGTCGATGCCAACGCGAGCCGCCGCGCGATCAATCCAAACATTTATGGAGTAGCGCACGCGACGACAGCGCAATTGAACGATCTGAACAGCCCGCTCAACCGTAACGGCGGCAACAACACCACGCGCTATAACTGGCAGTTGAACGCCGATAATCGGGCCAACGATTGGTATTTCGAAAGCATTCCGGAGCCAAGCGCCGTCGCCGGCGAGCGTGGGGATACGTTTATTACAAATGCGAAGGCTGCAAACGCTCAAGCGATGTTAACGATTCCGATGATCGATTGGGTCGCTAAACTCGGCGTCAACCGCAGCAAGCTCGCGAGTTTTTCCATCGCCAAATACGGCGCGCAAACCGGCAACGACTGGCAATGGTTTGCGGACGCGGGCAATGGCATTCGAACCAGCGGTCAATACGTCACCGGCAACGATCCCACCGACGCCAATGTGCCGTCGAATTCAATTTATCAGCAAGGTTGGGCGCAACATCTCGTCAACCGCTGGGGTACGAACGTGAATGGTGGCTTGCGCTATTACATTCTCGACAACGAGCCGAGCATTTGGCATTCCACTCACCGCGATGTTCATCCGACCGGCGCGACGATGGATGAAATCAAAAATAAGATGATCGACTACGCGGGCAAGATCAAAGCGATTGACCCGACGGCGCTCGTAGTCGGCCCCGAAGAATGGGGTTGGAGCGGTTACATTTTGAGCGGCTACGATCAACAGTACGGCAGCTTGCACGGCTGGAGCTTCATGCCCGATCGCAGCAATCACGGCGGTTGGGATTATTTGCCTTGGCTCCTCGATCAGTTGCGGCAGAATAATAATGCCACGGGCAAACGGTTACTCGATGTTTTCACGGTGCACTACTATCCGCAGGGCGGCGAATTCAGCAACGACACTTCCAGCGCCATGCAACTCAGGCGCAATCGCTCGACCCGCTCGCTCTGGGACCCGAGCTACATCGACGAAACCTGGATCAACGATCGCGTTCAACTAGTACCGCGGCTTAAATCCTGGGTGAATAGCTACTATTCCGGCACGCTCACCGGCGTCACCGAATACAATTGGGGCGCCGAGAATCATATCAATGGCGCTACGGCACAAGCGGATATCTTGGGCATCTTCGGGCGCGAGGGTTTGGACATGGCGGCGCGCTGGACGACGCCGGACCCAAGCACGCCAACGTACAAGGCGATGAAAATGTATCGGAATTATGACGGCAACAAGTCCAGCTTCGGCGACACCAGCATCGCTGCAACCGGGCCGAATCCCGATAATGTTTCCGTTTTCGCCGCTGAACGCTCAGCTGATGGCGGTCTGACCATCATGGTCATCAGCAAATATCTCTCCGGCAACACGCCGGCAAGCTTCAATATCGCGAATTTTCCGCACAACGGTGTGGCGCAGGTGTGGCAGCTAACTGGGGCGAACGCCATCAGTCGTCTCACGGATGTTAGCTTCAGCGGAAATACGTTCGGCGCCACTCTGCCAGCCCAAAGCATCACGCTTTTTGTGCTCTCCGTGGCGAGCGGCAATCAGTCGCCCGTTGCTGTTATGGCAGCTGCGCCAACTTCTGGTGTCGCGCCCCTGAATGTCTCTTTCGACGGCGGTAGCTCATCCGATGCCGACGGTTCGATCGTTTCCTACGCCTGGAACTTCGGCGATAGCGCAACAGGCTCCGGGGTAACAACCAACCATACATACTCCGTGCCGGGTACTTACATCGCGCGCCTCACTGTCACCGACAACCAAGGCGCGAGCAGTTCGAGCACGGCAACGATCCAGGTCAATACCATTCCGCCAACCATTCCCGCCGCTCCGAGTAATCTGCTTGCGAGCGCGTTATCCAAGACTCAAATCAGTCTGTCGTGGACCGACAATTCTGCCAACGAGACCGGCTTCAGGATCGAACGTTGCGCCGGAGCCAACTGCACTAATTTTATCGAGATCACCACGGTGGGCGCGAATATCAAAAACTATACGAACACTGGCCTCAAGCGAAATACCACCTATCGCTACCGCGTGCGCGCTTTCAACAGCGCAGGTGCCTCCGCTTACTCGAACACGGCCACCGCTACAACACCGCGATGAACCGTCGGAGACCGGCAAAGTAATGGCACGATTGCGCGAGCGTCGAAACTCGGCGCGATCTGTCGTGTGCGCAAATGTCGATGGCACAAAGTGTCAATGACGGCCCGCTTCTCATCTTAGCGATGACCGTAAAAGATGACACAAGGTGTCAACGACCAAACTCTAAGGACAACGTTGGACCACTCCTCGTTGGCATGGGGCGTGCTCAGATTTCTGCGCTGTCTCGATTGATGATTTCTAAAGCAAGTATGCCAGGCAAACTTAAGGCGCCGTCGATAGTTTCTGAGAAACTTTGACCGCAGGCTACGACGGCAAGAGGAAAGGAAAGCATTTATGAATGCAAACGTAATCTTCAGGCGGTTTTCAGTGCTGCTGAGCGCTGCGATCTTCGTTTCGCTCGGCGCCATCGCCCAGGCGCAAACGCATCCTAATTTGTTTCGCCAGCGCCCCGTAACGGCTACGCCCGGTAGCCATGGCGTGGCGGCTGAAGTCGGCGATATCGACGAAGCGGCGCTGACAGCAGGGCCTGCAGGCTTGACTATTGTCGTGCCCGGAAAGCCCGATCTCGGATTCGATCGCACAGGTCACGAGCGGCGCGGACCGAAAAGCATGGTTTGGCGCGGCCGCGGTCAATTGGATCGCGGCAACGTTACGCTGACGCTGCACGAAGGTCTCCTCTACGGTCGCATTGAGAGCGGTAGCGACGTGTTTGCCATCCGACCGGGAGCGAACGGTCGTACGTTGGTTGAAAAACTCAATTCCGACAGTTTCGCGCCGGAGTGGGGACATGACGCCGCGACTCATGGTCATGAAAAAGTCCCGCCGCCGACCGGCGGCGATATGCCGCAACAAGACTCGTCGAGCGCGCCCAACGCGACCGCTGCGGACGGCACGGTGCAAATCGTTCTGATGTCGGTTTACACTCCCCAGGCACGCGCAGCGGCCGGCGGCATAACGCAAATTCAGGCGCAGATCCAAGCGGCAATCGACCAAGCCAACACCGCTTTCGTCAATAGCAATATGATCACCCGGTTTTTTCTGTCCCACACCGAGGAAGTTGCTTATAACGACTCGGGAAATATCGAGACCGACTTGAATTGGGTAACTTCCAACTCCAGTGTCGCTTCGCTGCGCAACACATACTCTGCCGACATGGTATCGCTGATCACTAACAACGGCGGCGGCTACTGCGGCATCGGTTGGGTGCAGAGAAATCCCGGATCGAGCTTTGCTGGCTACGCCTTCCAGGTCACGTGGCTCGCCTGTTTATCCAATAGCACCCTCGCCCATGAACACGGCCACAACATGGGCATGGAACATGATCCCGCGAGCGCCGGCATTTCACCATCGGGCGCTTCCTATCCCTGGTCGTTCGGTCATTACGTGAACGGCGCGTTTCGCACCATCATGTCTTACGATGTGTGTTCGCTCAGTTGTCCGCGCGTGCTGCATTATTCCAATCCGGATGTTCTCTACAACGGGATTCCCACCGGGATTTTGAATCAGCGCGACAACGCTCAAACCGGCGATCTGACCGCGCCGATCGTCGCCAACTTCCGCGCCGGCGGTGGCAGCGGCACAAATAATCCACCGGCATTCACCAGCGACCCGATCGTCAAAACCAACGCGACCCAAGGACTGGCGTACAGCGGCAGCATCGCCGGCAACGCTAGCGATCCGACGCCGATCCGCTCACATTCGCCAAAACCAGCGGCCCGGCATGGCTGTCGGTTGCGTCGAGCGGCAGCTTGAGCGGCACGCCCGGCAGTGCAGATGTCGGGCTCAACTCCTTTACGGTCAGCGTTTCGGACGGCCGAGGCGGCTCGGACACCGCCGCGCTGCCGATAACCGTCGTCGCCCCGTTGTCGGCGCCGAGCGCGCTTTCCGCCACTTCAAGCGTGACCAAGACAATCGATCTTAGCTGGACCGATAAATCTGCCGGCGAGAGTGGTTTTAAGATCGAGCGATCCACCAACGGCAAGAGCTATTCGCAATTTGCCACCGTGGGCTCCAACATCACCACGATCTCCGACACCGGCCTGCGTTCCGGCAGGAAATATTACTATCGCGTGCGCGCCTATTCCGGCGCAACGAACTCGGCCTATTCGAACATCGCCAGCGCGACAGCCAAGTAAACCAGTCTAATCCACGTCCACCGAACAAAGCCGGCTCGACGGTCTAAGTCGAGCCGGCTTTTTTTTGTTGACGGCGCAAAAAACCACCGCTTCCGATCCTAGCCGCCGAATTGCTGCTTGCGATTCAATTGCGCATTTACGGGACAGGAAGGGCAGCGCAAATTTTCTAGCAAATTGACGCGGCCCTATGATAAACCGAGCACGGACGAACGCGGAGTGCCGATTCCATATGGTGAAAACATCTCTCCTGCGACTAGTGCTAGGGCTATTCTTATGTGCGACCGCTGAAGCCGCGGAGCTGCGCACCATCACACTTGGTTTGGTATCGCCGAATATAAGCACGCAGTTGCCGGTCGTCGTGGCTCAGCAAGCAGGATATTTCAAAGAAGAAGGCTTAAACGTTCATAGCGTAACGATCGCCAGCGGCGGGACGTTGATGGTAGCGATCCTTACCAGCGGCCACGCCGACCTCGTCGTTTCGGGCGTCGCCGCGATCATGCGCGCCATCGATCGCGGCGCGCCGGTCACCGTGGTGTCTGGTTACCAGAATAAAATAGATTTCGCGCTGATCGGCTCCAAGCGAGTTGCGCGGCTCGAAGACTTACGAGGCAAAACCGTCGGCGTCACGAGCGCCGGCAGCTTTTCTGAGTTCGCCGTGCTCGAAGCCTTGAAACGGCGCGGTTTCGTCAGAGACAAAGATTACAAATTGCTCGCCGCCGGCAGCACTCAATTGCGTATCGGTGCGCTCAAAGGCGGCAAGGTCGACGCCATTCCCCTCAGTTCCGGCGAACGCCACACGCTCGAAGACGAAGGTTATCCGGTGCTGTTGGAAGTCGGCAAAGTTGTTCCGGAAATTCCTTTCGCAGTGGCGGTCGCCGCTAAAGCATTTACGGCGAAAGATCCGGATCTTGTCGTGCGCTTCATTCGCGCTCTCGGCAAGTCGATGCAATTCATTAAAACTAACGGAGACAAAGCGATACAACTGGCCGTGGCCGGGAAACTGCGCGGCAATCCCGACACCCAACGCAGAGCGCTCACTTACTTCGCCCAAGATCTCGACGTCGATATTGAGAGAGAAAACATCGCCGCCTTACTTTCAGCCCTGGGAATCAAGGGCGAGCCCGAACAATTCTTCGATCGAACTTACCTATCGCGCGCGACGGCGAAACCGTAAATCACCAACCCGTCGGTCATTAAGTCGTAATATTGCCGCCGGAGATAAACGTGCCGATGCGATTGCCGCGTGTCACCGGCACGAGCAGATGCGATGGATGATCCGTGTCGTGGTAGATCGTCACGCGCGAGCTCGCTTGCCGAGCCACGTGACCAGACGCAATGCCGTGCAGGTGATGCGTCGGCGGATCACCGTCGTGGCCGGAAATGCGGATTGCCAACCGATAGCCGGGACGGAGACGAATGCCGTACGGGCGAATCTCGATATTGAATTCGTAAATCTGATTGGGCGTCAGCGGTTCGCGCTGCTCGTGGGTGTGATACGGCGCCCACGGCTTCGAGCGACTGGGATCGATCCGCCGCTGCGAGCCTCTGAGCCAGCCGCGCGTCAACAAACGTTCATTGCCCTTCGGATCGATTTCCAGCAATTGCACAAACCACAACACCTCGTTGTCGGTCGTCGAGCCGTAAAGCGTCAGCGCCATCGGACCGCAGACGTCAGTGGCTTCGACCATCGCGGGCGTACGGAAAACTGCGCTGCCGCGCTCGTACGGCGAATCGATGTACACAGTCGACGGTTCATTCGCCCAGAATTCATGCTCAGAGAGAAGCCCATGTTCGTGTAGATAGAACGGCGTCCAGCGCGTCTGCGACAGCGGCCACTCGTTCGCTTCGATCCATTCACCTTCGCCACCATCGAGAAACACGTGCACGGGCGGTTCATCCATAAGCCCGGTGTCGTTGCCCTTGAGCCACAAATCGAACCAGCGCAGTGACTCGTAATGATACTGATACACCGGCCGGTCGAGATAGATCGGCGGGCCGACGGTGAATTTCTTCGGTCCTTGCCATTCCTCCCACGAGCGCATATCGCCGGCGAGATGAATACCGTACACGCCCCAGCAACTGCCGAGATAAGCGGGAATTTTTAGCTCGCCTTGAGTCGCTGCGTGCCATTCTTGCCAGAACTCCGAATACTGCGGAAACAGCAGTGGCTCGACGATCCACGCGTTGCGCCCTTTGTCCGGATCGCGCAGAGCATCGACAAGCGCGGGAATCGCCGTCACTTCCGGATCAGCTCAAAGCCCCCTGCACCCGGCGCTGATACTCTTCGTCCCCGAGTTTATCTTTCATCCGATTCTTAAAGCGCAGGTTGGCGAGCTTGGGAATCCAGCGCGTACGAAAATTGTGATGCAAAATGCCGCCGTGATAATCGAGATCGCGGTATAAATCCGTAAGACCGTACATAGCAAAAACGCATTTCAAAGACGGCGGATTGAGCGCGGCAACGCGCTTTTGCACCATGGTGAAATACGACGGGCCGAACATGCCGACGTTGCCGTTCGACCAAGGTTGCTTCGCCAGCCATTCGATCGCGTCGTAAACATCCTGAATTTCTTGGCGGCCGAGAAAGTCGTAATAGCCTTCGGACTTGCCGGTGCCGCGCACATTGAGAATCACATGCACGTAACCGCGCGAGACGTAAAAATTCGGATCACCCGCTTCCATGTGGCCGCGGATGCCGCCGGCGCCGACGGGCATCACCGGCGCCACCTGATCGTCGAGAGAATAAGCGCACACTCCCAGGATCACGGGGAATTTTCCGTCGGCGTCGGGCCGGTAGAGATAACTGTTGAGCCTGGTACCGTCAGAGGTCGGAATTGAAAAATCCCGTTCCTCGCACACGCGATATTTTCGCTCTGAAGTTTTCCAGGTTTGCGTCAGCATGGGCTTGGATATATCGAACAAACGACGGTGCTGTCAATTTTACAACTTCGCGAATGCCGCCGGTGGACATTTGTAACTTCCTGGCGTATGTGAGTTGAAAACGCTGGAGACAAAATTAATTGCATAATGGACCTCGCACAAATTAAGCAAGACATCGTCACCGCCAGTCATATTTTACACCAGCAAGGTATCGCCGCGGCGTTCGGCCATGTGAGTGGGCGCATCCCTGGCACCGAAAGGTTTATCTTTCCGCCGCGAATGAGTCCGGCGCTGGTCCGGCTGGATAATCTGCTCGAGCTTGACGTGGAAGGAAATCAACTATCCGGCGAGGGCCGGCCGAATACCGAATTTTGGATTCACGCGCGCATCTACAAAGCGCGTCCCGACGTTCAGTCGGTCTGCCACGTCCATCCGCCGAGCTGTGTCGTGCTTGGCTCGCTTGGCGAAACCATTCGGCCGCTGCACGCTTCCGGCGCAATTTTTAAAAACAACGTCCAGGTTTTTGACCCGATCACCTTGATTCGCACGCGCGAGCTCGGCGATCAGGTCGCCAAAACCCTCGGGCCCCATGGCGCGATGCTGCTGCGCGGCCACGGCGTCAACGTCGCCGACAAAGATGTCCGGCGCGTGTGCGTGATGACTCTCTGGATGGAAGAAGCAGCCAATTATCAATTGCGCGCCATGGCGGCGGGCAAACCGCGCTACTTCACTCCGCAAGAGTTGGAAGTTATTTACGCCCAGGTCTCTGGCGAAGAAGTGTCCAACCGGGCCTGGGAATATTTCAGCAGCCGAGCGGAAGTGTCATGAAAGCAGCAGAAGGTCTCTGCGCACATGCGAAGGAGAAATTATGGCGATGAATCATTCGGAGCTTCGTCAGGCGGTGATCGATAGCGCGAACATGCTTGTTCGCACCGGCGCAATCTCGATGAGCCACCACGGCAATTTTAGTGTCCGCGTGCCCAATACGGACACGATCCTGCTAACGGCCACCAGCTCCTTCGACAATTTGAAACCGGAAAATCTCGCCATCCTCGATCTCGACGGCGAGCTGATTGAAGGCGAGATCAATCCGACCAACGCCGAGATCGTGCACATGCACGCGATCGTTTACAAAGAGCGGCCCGACACCGGCGCGGTGGTCCACACTCACTCGACCTACGCGACGAGTTTTGCGTTGGCGAGCCGCTCGATCGGTTGTTCCTACGAAGCGTTGGTGCGCTCGGAGATGACCGATGGCATCCCGCTCGCCAAATATGGGCCGCGCGGTTCCGCTGAATCGGTATCGAACATCGCCGATGCTTTGAGCGCGACGAAAAATACCAAAGCCGTGCTGCTGGAAAATCACGGCGTGCTGGCGTTCGGCGCGAATCCCGCCGCGGCAGCCCGCGCCAATCTGATCGTCGAGGAAGCGGCGCAGATGGCGATCTTCGCCGAAGTGCTCGGCGGCGCGAAAAATATTCCGCCTGAGTTGCTCAAAGCCACTGTCGGTCGCAGAGACGAATTCGCCAAGCGCGGGCACGCAACGAGCGTAATAAATTTGCACCGCCAAAGCCTTTGGCGCAACAATATGTAGGGGCGACCGGCGGTCGCCCATGCACAGAAACAGCAACATTATCACCTGAAAGGAAGAAAACATGGAATCAACCGCAGCAGAAAAACGTCAAGCCCTGAGGAAAATGCTCGGCGAGCCGACCTGTCATATTGCGCCGAGCTGCAACGACGGCATTCAAGCTCGTCTGGTCGAATGGCTGGGCTTTCCCCTCGTGCATATCTCCGGCAGCGGACAGCACCGCTCGCTCGGCTTCGCCGATGCCGGGCTGCTGACGCTTACGGAAATGGTCAACAAGGCGCGCGACATCGTCGACGCGGTCAACATTCCCATCGTCAGCGATGGTGAAACCGGCTATGGCAACGCCGTCAACACGGTGCGCAGCGTCCGCGAGTTCGAGAAGGCTGGCGTCGCTGCGCTGCACATCGAAGATCAGATGACGCCCAAACGCGCCGGCCACGAAGGTTTCGACGTCGGCCTGGTTTCGCGCGAAGAGTTCGTTAACAAAATCAAAGCGGCGCTCGACACGCGGCGCGACGAGAACTTGATCATCATCGCGCGCTCCGAAGCCAAAGATTCTTTGCAGGAACGCATCGATCGCGTCTCGGCGTGCTGCGAGGCGGGAGCAGACGCCGTTTGGCTGAGCGCCCGCACCGAAGACGAGATCAAAGCATTTGCCAAGATCGGCAAACCGATGGTCGGCGTTCCGCCGCGCCAGCTCATGCCGCTTTCACGCTGGGGCGAGCTCGGCGGGCGCGTCGGCTGCATTCCTACCGTCTTGCAAGTGGCCGCGTTGCATGGCATGCGCCAGTGCTTGGAGGAACTGAAAAAGAGCGGCACCGAAGCAGCCTACTTCAAACAAACACCGGGCATCGAAGACACGCGCAAATGGTACGCCAACTTGGGCAATGAGGAGCTTAAGGCGTTGGAAAAAAAATACGGCTACTGACTCGTTCAAGAAGTAATTCACCGCGGAGACGCAGAGCAAACAGAGTTCGGAATTTTGTTCTAAAGAGCTTTGCTCCGCGCCCGCCGTGTCTCTGCGGTGATTTTTGAGGCGTCGTCTCGAGTAGCAGGATGAAGTTCGCGCACTTCTCTCACGTCTGGAACAAACCGGGCATGACTGCGGCCGCCCGCTATGAACAGCTGTGGCGTGAGCTGGCGCTCGCCGATGAATCTGGCTTCGACTTCGGTTTCTGCGTCGAGCATCACTTCAATCCCAACGAAAGTTGGATGCCGTCGCCGTCGATCTACTGCGCGGTGGCGGCGGCGCGCACGCGCCGGCTCCGCATCGGCACGATGGGCAACATCGTGCCGCTCTACGATCCGCTGCGCATCGCCGAAGACGCGGCGGTTTTAGACAACGTCGCCAACGGCCGCTTCGAGCTCGGCTTGGTTTCGGGCATCGTGCCGGACTTCTTCGGTCCCTACGGCGCTGACTTCCAAAACCGCCGCGCGCTCACCCACGAAGCGCTGCTGTTCATCAAGCAAGCGCTTTCGAGCGACGGCGCGTTCAACTTCGCCGGCGAATCCCGTCGGTATCAAGACGTCACACTCGGCGTAAAACCGCTGCAGAAACCCCATCCGCCGATCTGGATTCACTCGCGCGACGCCGACACGCTGGCGCTGCTCGCGCGCGAAGGCGCGCACACCGGTTATCTTTTCTTGGTGCCGCGCGGCGATGTCGCGCCGCGCTATCGCGAATATTTACGGCTATGGAATGACGCGCGTCATGCAGGCAAACCGAACATCGGCTATTGGGTGTTGGTCTATGTTGACGAGACCGACGCCCAGGCCGTGGCGAAAGCAAAACCCTACTTCGAACACTGTTTCACCAGGGTTTTCGGCACCCGAGCTGACGGTGGGATCGGTTATCTCAGACTGGCGGAAAACCACGCCAAACGCGGCAATCCCGGCGGCGCCGAGATCGCGCGTCATGCGATCGATGTCGATTACCTGCGTGAACGCAACTTAGCGTTTGTCGGCTCGCCGCCAACCGTGATCGAACAAATCAAAGCCGCTGCCCGCGAAGGCGTCTTCAATACCGTGATGGGCGAGTTCAACATCGGCGCGATCGCCGAAGAGGATCTAATGCGCTCGATCAAACTTTTCGGGTCAGAGGTAATACCCGCGCTACGCGACTTCGAGCCGTACTGAATAGCAAATCATTTTCGGTAAAGATTCTTGATGAAACCGGAGGTTTCCAGCTCTTTCATTAAGCTGTTATCGACGTACTTTTCCGCGCTGATGTCTTTCACCTGCTCTTTCGGCAGAAAATCCAAGATCGCTTGCACCGACTCCGCGCGCACGTAAGGCACTTCTTCCCACACATTGACGAAAGAACGATACGCACCGCGCGCAACATCGGGTGGAATGCGCAAATGTTTCACCAGAGAAGCGACGACGACGTCCGGCTTTTCCCGGACAACTTTCATGCCCTCGACGAAAGCCTTGACGAAATTGAGCACCAGCGGGCGTTCGCGCAGTAAATAACTGCGGTTGACGATAATCGCCCCTTGCAGAAACGGAATCTTCTGCGTCGCCAGGTCGACCAGTTCGCGCAGTCCGGGACGAGGCGCGGAAGCGATCCCGACATCGACTAAACCTTTGTCCAACGACACAAAGATATCCGGTAGGGCGCCGTGATGGATGAATTTAACGTCTTTCTCAGCGACGCCAATCTTCCTGAGCGTGATGCGCGCGATCGTATGAGTCGCCGAGCCTGGCGCGCTGACACCGATATTTTTTCCGGCTAAATCCGCCAGGTTCTTCACCGGCGAGTCTTTCTTCGTCCACATCGACAATACGACATAGTTCGATTGCGCCGCGACGAACACCAGATCGCTGCCCGCGAGGTTGGCGGCGATCACCGAAGCGCCGGCAAAATGCCCTAGCTCCACCGTACCGCCGGCGAGCGCTTGAATCGGCGAAGCGCCGCGGCCGTGCACGATCTGGACGTCGAGGCCGTATTTATCGTAAAGCCCTTGATCGCCGGCGACCCACACCGGCGCGTTCGATGCGGTCAAGGCGCTGTAGATAATCTTGATCGGGAATTTTTTTGCGCCGGCGGTCTGCGCTTGGGCAAGCGGCAAAGCGAGCAGCGCAACGAGAAAAAAGAAAATGCCGGCGTGCGTCGAAGCGCGCGACACAGCATTAAGCTCGATAAATTTCCGACTCGGGCGGTATTTCCATCAGCTCGATGCTATTGCCGTCGGGGTCGGAGACAAAAGCGATGCGCTGTTTGGCGCGGCCGATAAATTTTCTTTCCGGTTTGATGTTCATCTTGGCCAGATGTTCGAGCGCCTGTTCCAAGTTGTCCAATACCAGACAGAAATGGATGTAGCCGATCGGATCAGGCGGCGATGCCAACATATTTTTGCCGCCGGGAAACAATTCAATGCATTGGCCGTTGGCAAATTCGAGAAACATCAA
This sequence comes from uncultured delta proteobacterium, assembly GCA_963755715.1. GTDB lineage: Bacteria > Desulfobacterota > Binatia > UBA9968 > UBA9968 > DP-20. The sequence goes on along the minus strand of CAVWLW010000056.1, from coordinate 20,188 downwards.
TTCCGGCCGTTCGCCTTGCGCCTCGACGTGGTAAATTTTTTTCGCCCCGAAAGCATCGGCATACCAGCGCACGCTACGCTCAGTGTCCGCGACCTTGAAAGCGACGTGTCCGAAACGCAGTCCTGCGATTGTCATAGTGCCTCTCCTTTTATTCGCGGCATCATAGAATTGCGGAGTGAGATCAGTCAATCTGCCGATCAGAAATTCTGATAAAGTTTTTCTGCGGCCGGTTTGGTCTTGATCAACTTGATATCATAAAGCTGCTCCACCAACGTCGTCCAACGATCGACCGTCATTTTGCCCAGCTCCTGGGCTGGCGCGTTGGCGGCGATGATAAACGGTTTTTGCACTTCGGCGGCTTCCCTCATGGTTTCAGCGTCCATGGCCGGGTTGAGTTTTGCCATTCGGGCATTGGCGGTTTCCGGCGCGCGCAGATATTCCTGCCAGCCTGCACGAATAGCATCGATCAGATCGCGGGTTTGCTTCTGGTTTTTCTCGACATACTGGCGGCGCGCGATGACGACGGTGCCGTAGGGTTTGAAGCCCTCATCGGCAATCAAAAAACTTTTTGCCGGAACCGATTTTTTCTTCGCCAACAAAGGCTCGGAGGTCACAAAGCATTGTTGCGAGTAGTTGGAATCGGTGAGGAAGGTCGCAATCCCGCCTGGGTATGGAACCAGCTTTACTTTGGCTTTGCCGAACTTGGCTTGCAAAAACAGCGTATGCGGCGCGCCGTTTTGGATCGCCAGGGTTCCCGGCGAATTGAATACGTCGGCGATGGATTTGAATCCCCGCTCCGGGTGAACCATGATTCCCTGCGGGTTGATTTGGTAGACGGCAAATAGCGCGATCACGTCAGCGCCGCGCGCTTGCGCAATCGCCACTTCGTCGCCCGCCGCGATGCCAAAAGGAACTTTGCTGTTGGCGACCATTTGCACGACCGGGGTGCCCGCGCCGCCTTCGGTGATATCGACGTTGAGCCCGCGTTTTTCGAAATACCCTGAGAGCTTGGCAGCGTAAAAGCCGCCGAACTCCGGCTCGGCTTTCCAATTGAGCGCAAACTGCAAATTGACCGGCGCGGATTGCGCCGCCGTGGCAGGGAATGCAAGCAGAATCGATGCAAGAAGAAACAAGACAATGCTCATGAAGATTTCCTTTCCGAAGTATGCCATGAACCCAATGAAAGAGATGAAACGAGATTGACCGCGCCGACAAGTACGATGCCGAGCAATGAAGAAATCAGCACCGCCGCAAAAACCCGGTCGATCCTTTGCTGCGTGCGCGCCGAGTCGACCACGCTGCCGAGACCGCCGCCGCCGATAAACTCGCCGACGATGGCGCCGACCACGGCCAGCCCCGAGGCGATTCTCAAACCGGAAAAAATTTGCGGCAGAGCGAAGGGGATTTTTAACATCCAGAGCGTTTGCCGGCCGGTTGCCGAATAGAGCTTGAAAAGGTCGACCAACGACGGCTCCGTGGATTTCAAGCCGAGCAAGGTGCTGGCGATGATCGGAAAAACTGAAACGATGGCGGCGGAGGCGATGACCGTCGGCCGCCCGAAACCGAACCAAATCACCAACAGCGGCGCGATCGAAATAATCGGTACGGTTTGAAAGAAAACCGCGTAGGGGTAAAAGGCGCGGCGCGCCAAGTCGGACGAGGAGAGCGCCACGGAGAATACCGTGCCTGCGGCAAAGCTGATCAGGAGACCGACCAGGGCCGAGCTGAGAGTTTCCCATGCCGCCAGCGCAAGCTCGCGCCGATCGTCCAGCAGAGAATGGAAAACCTCGCTCGGCGCGGGAATCAAATAGGATGGAACCCATGCCATACGCACCGCGGTCTCGGCTACACAGATCGATAAAATCAAAGGCAGCAAGGGCGGTAAAAACGCCGCCATCCGCGCTCTGAACGTCATAGCGCCTCTGCCACGGCCGGCACTGCGCCGCTGATTCGCCTGACCTCATTCATATACTCGATCGATGTGCGCAGAGCCGTGGATCGTATCGGCGGCAATGTGATGGATTCATCCAAAATAATCCGCGCCGGCCGGTGCGACAAGACGATGATCCGATCCGCTAAAAAAACCGCTTCCATGACCGAATGGGTGACAAACAGCACGGTCATGCGCAGCGCGGTCCAAATTTCCCGCAGCTGCATTTGCAATCCGTGGCGGGTCGGCTCGTCCAAGGCGGCGAAGGGCTCGTCGAGTAGCAGCAGGTTCGGCCGCGTCGTCAAAGCCCGCGCCACCGAGGTGCGCATCTTCATACCGCCGGAAAGCTCGTGGGGATAACGCGCGCCAAACTCCGCCAAGCGAACGCGCCGCAACTCTTCTTCAGCGCGCGCTTTCGCACTGTCGCGTGACCATCCCTCGAGTTCCAACGGCAAAGTGGTGTTGCGCAGCACGGTGCGCCAGGGCATCAAGGTCGGCTCTTGAAAAACAAAACCGCGCGAAAGCGCGCCGTCCATCGTTTCGATCGCCAGCCGTCCGGTATCCGCTCGATCGAGTCCGGCGATCAGCCTCAAGAGAGAAGACTTGCCGGAGCCGGAAGGGCCAAGCAAAGCGACGAATTCACCGGGTCGTATTTGGAAACTGATCCGGTCGAGCACCAAGCCGGTGCCGGTAAAAGCGCGCGAAATCTCCTCGCCGACAACTGCGGCGCCCGATTTGCTTCTGTCTGGATGCGAATCTAGATTCATCGAACGGCTTTTCGGCTCATCGCGTGGTTACTTTACCTGCTCTGAAGAGTTCCCTCCAGAGTCGGTCAAATTTTTGTTAGAGCGTGCACGCTCACATCGTACAGAAATAAAAGACGAGTTTACCGACGCGCAGATCTGACCGGGCGATGAAAGCCGAAGGTCTGTCCGGTTACTTCGAAAGCTTTAAGGAATAAAAATCGATGCAATTGTCGCGCAGGATGAGCTTTTTAATTTCGTCTGACAGATCTTTTCGGGCGCGAAAGCGGGGAATGTCAGCCAGGAACTCTTCCAGTGTCGGCCGCTCGTGCGGATAGTCCGATGGATACATGATCTTTTTTTCCAGGCCGAGGCCGAGCACGTAGGGCAAGATTTTCTCTTCGAGCTCGCAGGAAAAATAAATCGGATGATTCTTGACGTAATAGCTTGGTTCCTTCGAAAGCAGCGGCGCCTGCTGCGGCAGCTTTTCGTATTTCTCGTCCAGCCTCTCCATTAAATACGGCACCCAGCCGACCCCGGCTTCGAGAAACGCCATTTTTAATGCGGGAAAGCGCACCGGCGCGCCATCGAGCAGATAGCTCGTGAAGTGAATCTGCTGCGCGACGGCGTGCTCCATCACAAGGATCTTCACGAAGGAATCGTAGAGATCGAGGCCAAGTCCCGCGCTCGAGCCGCCGTGCACCGCCAGCGGCACATTAAGACGCACCGCGGTTTGATAGAGCGGATCGTACATCGGATGGCCGAGCCCTCTCGATAAACCAGCCGCGGGGATAACACCGCCGACCATTTTCAAATCCTTGACGCAGCGTTCCAATTCTTCCGCCGCCGCCGTGATGTCTTGAACGGGCAACAGCGCGACACCCCAAAGACGCCGCGGCTCCTTCTCGAGATACTCGCCGTAAAGATAATCGTTGTAGCAGCGCGCCATCACCGCCGCCCACTTTACGTCTTTGATGTGCGCCATCGCCAATCCCATCGTCGGATAGAGCACCGATCCGGCGACGCCTGAGCCGTCCAAAAACATGCGCCACTTTTGCAAACACGGCGTATTGTCAGGCGCCTTGCGCGTGCTGCGCGGCCAGCCGTCCAACGATGGGAACAGCGCAGTCAACGCGCGCCGTCCTTCAAACGGCGCGGGCAGATAACGGCGCAGCTCGTCGTCGGTTTCCATCACATGTCCATCGGCATCGATCGGCGCGTAGTTCATCGCGGTTTCTCTCCCTTTCACTTGCCCCAGAGCGATTTGTAGAATCCTTCGTTGATCAGCTCTTGCACCAAACTGTTATCGTAAAATCGCTCGGCGGTGAACTCTTTGGCTTGCGGATTTTTCGCGGCCTCTTGTTCGAGCACCACCTGCACGCCCTCCCGCTTCACCAGCGGAATTTTTTCCGTGAAGTCGTGGGCATACTTCAAGCTGCCTTCGAGCATAGCGGGATCATCGATCTTGGCGTATTTCGTCAGAATCTTTTTCGCCTCGTCTCTTTGTTGAAACATGAAATGCGTCGCCCGTCCGAACGCGCGCAGAAACGTCTTGGCGTCGCTGCGTTGCTCGCGCAGAAACCGCCGCGTCGTCGTCAGACCGGCAATGACAAAGTAAATTCCTTCGTTGGCCAGATTGGCGATGACTCTGTTGCCCTTTTGTTCAGCGATGTGCGAACTGGGCGACGACAGCGGCGCCGCGCTGATCGAACCGTTGTTCAATGCGGCGGCCAGTTCAGGCATCCCGCCCACCTGGACAATGCTGACGTCGCGGTTGGGTTGCAGTTTGTTTTTCTGCAGATACTCGCGAATCGCGAAGTCGGAAGACGAGCCCAATCGCGTCACCCCGATTTTCTTGCCTTTAAGATCCTGAACGTTGGCGATCTCCGGCCGAGTCATGATGTAAAAAGCCGCGGCGTTCATGACCGCGCCCATGAGCACCAGATCGCCGCCCTGTAACGTGCTGGTGACGACACTGCCGCTGTTGACCGTCGAGATTGCTACCTGTCGCGCAAACATCGCCTGCGCCATGGTCGTCGAACTGGCGATGTACACGAGTTGGGTATCGAGACCTTCTTTCTTGTAGAATCCATTTTCCTTGCCGATCCAAAAAGGCAAAAACACCGATGTCACCGCCGAATAACCGACGACGAGCGGCGCGGCGGCGGCGCCTCCGGCCAACACCAACCAGAAAGCGAGCGCAATAGAGATGATCTTTATAACCGAACCGCGATAAGCCGGATTCGTCATTGTCGACCTCAGGAGAAAATCCTTTCCTTTTATTCGATCAGTTTGCGGGTATCGAGATGAATAAAAGTGGCGCCACGGTCCACCGCCCGCTTCACCATATCCTCGGTGCCGCCGGGACCGTCGCCGCTGCTGCCGTTCCACAAAGCCATCAGCGTAAGATGCTCCTGCGAAATGTAAAGTGCATTATGCAGCATCCAGAGGTTGGAACGCTGCCAGATGCTGTAGTCTTTTTTAGCACGCAACCAGCGCGGCAAGCGATCTGAATCGGACAAGACTTTGGCTTTGAGCTTTTCGTAGAGTCGATTGAAGCGTTCCACCCAACCCGGCCCGCTGTCCGCCACCGAAGCCTTGATGTAATCGTTTCTCGGCAGCACCAGATACATTTGGCTCGGGATGTTCAATTCTTCGCAGACTTCGTGAAACAAAATATCGCCGCCGGCGGCGCCGCCGGAGATGCCCAGTAGCTTGCCATCAGTTTTGGCCTTGATGTTCGTGACTGCATCGCGGATCATCGCGCGCGCCTGCTCTTCCTTGACGGCCGGAAAGCGCGGCGTCGGGCGAGCAGGCGCGTCGATCCGGTGGCCAGTAAACAAAATCACCCGCGGCGGCGCTTCCTGGACCTGCGCCGCCACCGGCGCGATGCTTTCGAGGCCAGCTTGAATATTCTCCTTTAGTATCCCGAGACGCTGGTAGAGCAGCAGTTGTCTCCGGACGGCGTCGCGCGCTTGATCCGAAGCGACGGTGAGCGCCTTCTTGTAGGACTGTGCGACCCGATTCGGTCGCGTGGAGGTCAAACAAATGAGATCCGCGGTGCTGATATCGACCCACACGTCGCTTTTGCCGCTGCGTTGCAAGGCCGTTTGCTTGGACTCGATCGCCAGCCGCACACCCGCGGCGAGGTCGTTGCGCAATTCTTTGAGCTTTTGCAACTTTTGCGCGGCCTCCTCTCCAGTATCGAAGCTATCTTCCCAGCCCCGCGGCTGCGCCTGCGCCAGCTCTGTCAGCATGGTGACCATCGCTAACGCATTAAGGCCCGAGTAAAAATGATTCCGGTCTTCGATAAAACCCGCGCGGCAAAGGTCGAAAGAATTCTCCAAATACTGCGAGGCCAGAGCCGCCTTTTGCGCCGCGTCAACTGTCGTCAAATTTGCCCAACTCTGCTCCCATCTATTTTTGGCGTTTCGTCCCATCAACGTACGAATCTCGGCGCGTCCGCTCGCAGAAATCCCATTGTTCTGAAGCGCCCGCTCGACGGCTTGATCCGAGCTGACCAGATCGCCGAGGCGTTGAAAGATCGTCCCGAGCATCGTGTTGGCTTCAACGTCCATGTCGCCATACTCGCGGACGGCGATCCAAGTGACCTTGGCGCCCGTCCAGTCCTTCAAGCGAAACTGCGCGTGGCCGATCATGCGCAAGCCGGCGACTCGCCAGGCGAAGCCGTCGACCTCGGCGGCCAACAATTGCAGATCACCGCAATTTGTCGCCGCTTCGACGCGTTCGACCTCTTCGCTAAAGTCGAGCGGCACCACTAGCACGTCCTCCGGATCAGCAGGCTTCAACGCGGGCAGCAATTGATAAATCGGGCTGTCGGCTCTTTGAGCATCCATAGTGAGTTTGAGCGCCGCGGCAAGAATCTCCACAGCCCCACCAAGTTGATTTTGATCGTAGGCAAGATAACGGTCGGTTTTCAGATCGAACGGCACATCAGTATCCTTTGCATCACGTTCCCCCGGCGTAGCTTGTTTGGATTTGATAAGAAACGTCCGTTTATCGCGCAACGCGTGACGGATGCCTAGTTCGTAAAATGCATTGGCATTGTGGATCGAGATGTCGGCAATCACCAGATCGGCGACAAGCAATTGCTCGAACATGTCGGCTCGAATGTTGCCTTGTTGTATGAATTCGACGGTGGTGCCGCCAGTCAAGTTGGCCTGCGCCATTGCCGGGCGAATGAGATCTTCTTCAACCTGATCAAAATTGATGCCGCTTTTTGTGCCGAATGGACGAACGATAAAAACGCTTTTCATGATCTGCACCTCATCGGCTTGGCTTCGGCCTGGGCATTTAACAACGCCGCAAAATGCTGGCCCCTAATCCACCTGAAGGGCCTAATTTGTGAGATCGAAATTCGACGAAAAATCCTCGCCGCGGACTTGCTGCCTTGCCGCCCGCGCGCCGATATCTTGCAACGTTGGCATGTTGGCGGGATCGTCCATGGCGCTCAGGCTTTCGAATTTGGCGTCCGGCAAATCGATGCCGAGAGGGGTCAATGATTCTTTGCTCAGAGTGATATTGTAACGCAGATAATTAATCAGTGGCGCCGGCGCGATCGAATCATGGCGCAGATCACCCATCTCGCGATCGATCACGCGAGCGGTGTGACTGTTCGACATCCATTGGAGCACGATTTCCATCAGATCGGCGCAGTCGTCCATCACAGAAATCACAGCCTTCAACGCATTTTCCATCGCTAGACTAGCCGGCGCCGTTTTCGGGTCGCGGCTGCCGGTGCCGATTGAAACCACCATCAGCTTGTCGGCGCCCGTCGACCACCCGATACGGTAGCCATCGAAAGTCGCATACATCACGGCCTGGAGCGCGGGGTTGTTGAACGGGCTGACGCCGCCGTCGACGAACTCGCCTTGCACCGATTTCTGTTCGCCGCTGCCCTGGGCGATCACGATTCTTTCCGGATCGAAATAGCGCGGCGCCGCCGTGGAAGCCCGCACCACTTGCCACAACGGATATTGGGAATTAGCCACGACGCTCTGGTTCGGCCGCACGCCGAAATAGCGGCCGCGCGGATTGTTCGAGATCGGCCACGCACTCCCGCTATCGAGCCGCTTGGTGATCACCAACAAACCGGTCTGCAGCGACGGATCGCCCATCGTCGTATCGGCGCCGTAGACATCCTTCAGTTCTTTGATCAGCCCCGCCTCGTCATAAAACGCCCGGACGTAGCCTTGGCGCAACCAGCTTTTTTGAAATACCCGCTGACCGAGGTCGTTGTACTTTTTGATGATGTCCGCCACCGCCATGCCGCGCGCCAAGGCCGCGGCAATAATCGAGCCCGTCGAGGTTCCGGCAATCAGGTCGAAGTAGTGATGCAATCGGAAATCTTGAGAGCCGCCGTGCCGTTCACGCAGCACCGACTCGATTTCTGCGAGATACGACAGCGTGAGAATGCCGCGCAGACCGCCGCCATCGAGCGCCAAGATTCGTTTGGGCGTTCCATCGTTGAGGAAATGTTCGTCGCGAGTCCGTATCTTATAGGCCATGGCCGCCTCCTTCATTCAAATCGCGCTAAAAGTACCATTTTTGTCGGCGCGAGGCACTGGCTAATTTGCCGATTTAACAATCGCCGCGCGCCCAGGTGCCACCTCCGCCGCTTTCTTAGTTGACAGCTAAACCCAGCAGCGGTATGTGAGCATCTGCTCGATATGACCCAACCCCGCTCAAGTGATCAATCTTCAGGAGGACGTGCTCTATGACCTCAACGCTTTTTTCACGAGGTGTGCGCATTGGATTCTTGCTGCTGTCGATTGCGACGGCGGTTCCCAGCGCGTTTGGACAAAGTCCGAACATCCTCGGCGGCGCCAAGGAGCGCCAGCCCAGCTACGGCGAGCTGGAGAATTTCACGATCCTCTCCTACAGCGATCTCGAAGGATGGGACCAAGCCGCCGAGTTTCGCGTCAGCAAAGACGGCAAGCACGCTTACATCTCGAACTATCAAGGCTTCAGCGTCGTCGATGTCAGCGACCCGGCGCGGCCGCGAGTAGTTTCGCAAATTAAAAACGACAAGAGCGTGCAAAGCCAGTATATTGACGTCCTGGGCAATCTGCTCGTCGTGAACCAGGAGGGCGTGCGCTCCGATGACGTCAAGACGTGGACGTCGGGGATTCGTCTTTTCGACGTCTCCGACCCGGCCAAGCCCAAGGAAGTCGGCTTTTTTAAAACCGACGTGGCTCCCAACCGCGGCGTGCACGGCTTTTGGCTCCACGAAGATCCGAAGCAAGGCAAGTTCGCATTCATTGCGACCACCCTGCAGGGTTACTTCGGCGCGATCTTGATGATCGTCGACATCAACGATCCGGCGAACCCGAAGGAAATCTCGCGCTGGTGGTTTCCCGGGCAGCACACCGCGGGCGGAGAAAAGCTCGGCGAGAACTGGATCGACGATGGCGGCTTGCGCGACGGCTTGCCGAAGATCTGGGTTTCGCTCCACGACATGACGACCTACAAGGACCGCGCTTATCTCGCCTATCGCGATCAGGGCGTGATCATTCTCGACATCAGCGACATTCGCAAGCCGACCAAAATCAGCCAGATCAAATGGTCGCCGCCCGAAGAAGGCAACACGCACAGCATCGGCATCGTCGTGCCGCAGCACGGCGGCAGACCGGACGTCATCCTCGCCACCGACGAAATTACTTCGGCGAAACAATGCCCGTTCGGCTACCTGCACGTGATCGACGTGCGTCATGAGCCGAATCCGGTGCAGATCGGGACTTTCCGCTTGCCGCTCAATCGCTTCTGCCCGCCCGACCGGCCGGGGCGGCGCTTCGGTATTCACGACATCGAGCGCATGGTCAAAGGAAACATCGTCTTCAGCGCCTGGGAAAATTCTGGGTTTTGGGCAATCGATATCTCCGATCCCTATCGGCCGAAATCGGTTGGCCATTTTGTTCCGCCGGTTTTTCGTCGCGTGAATTCTGACGCCGGTCACGCCGACGACGTGTTCGTCCATGAGAACGGTCTGGTTTTCGCCAGCTCGTCTGATCCTGGCGGCGGTTTCTGGATCATGCGCCACACTCCCGGTACCAAAGGCACCGTGGAATGGACAGCGGACAATAAAAACGTGACAATAAAATATGAAAAGCGGCCGGAGAATTAAACGCCAGCTGCTCGTCATTTTGCTGCTGCTCGGTGTCTTCCCTCCTGCCGTCGCACTGGCCGGCCATGGCGTGGAAGATACCGTCGATACGCTGCCGGTGGAAAAAGTGAAACAGCTGATAGACGCCGGCGAAAAGCTGACGTTCATCGATCTCAGACCGGCCAAAGAGTTTCAAGAAAAACGTATTCCAGGAGCGCGCTCGATCCCGCTCGCTGAAATGGCGAACCGCTTCAACGAGATTCCCAAGTCCGGCCGAGTGGTGCTTTATTGCGACTGCAAACCGTACGATGTTGCGGATCGTGCCGTGTTTTTGGAATATCGCGGCTATCGCAATATCTTCGTGATGCCGGAAGGCTACGCCGGCTGGGTCAAGCGTGGCTACCCGCTGGAAACCACCCGCCGCTAATGTCTAGATCGTGCGCCGCGCTGCTGATCATTTTGCTGCTTGCGCCATCGACCGTCTCCGCGCACGCCTATCTCGTCAAGTCAGTGCCTGCGCAACGCGCGGTGCTTTTTCGCGCGCCCGCAAAGATTCAACTCTGGTTCAACGAGCGATTAGAACCCCGCTACTCTTCATTCACCGTGAGCGATGCTGAAGGTAAAACTGTCGATATAGGCAAAGCCGAGGTGAACGGGGACGATCCCAAGCAACTCTCTGCGTCGGTCAAAACTCTGCCCGCCGGACGCTATCTGATCAAATATCGCGTCCTGTCCGTCGACGGCCATGTCGTTCAAGATCAGCTTCCCTTCAGCGTCAAGCAATGACTGAGCTATCGGCTGTCGTTCGCTTTGTTCAGATCGTAGCTGCTGTGGTCCTGACCGGCAGCTTCGCTTTTAATTTGCTCATTGCTCGCTCCGCCGTTGAAAAAGCCGGCATCGGAATCGATGGTCGAGATATCCTAAACCTAAGATTTCACCGACAGATCGTAATCTGGAGCATATTCGTGCTTTCCGTGTCTGCTGTTCTCAGTCTCTGTATCCAAGTCATCAATGTCAGCGATTCCACAGCTCAGACATTCTTCGATCGGCTTGACCCTGTATCTCTACTGACTGATACACAATTTGGAAAAGTCTGGTTGGGGCGCATGGTTCTGCTCAGTTTGCTCCCGGCGCTTCTATTTCACGCCGAAATAAATCGCCTTAGGTACGATTCGTTTTTTGTTCTCGCCGGCGGCTTCGGCTTGAGCGCGTGTTTGCTAATTTCAATATCACTCTCGGGCCATGCCGCGACAGCAGAGGGCGCAGCCTTGGCGATGCAGATTTCAGCCGACGCGCTTCATCTGTTGGCGAGCGGCATATGGTTGGGCGGACTCGTTCCTCTCGCGGTTCTACTCCGAGAATGTGATCGGGACCATGACAGCACAGCGCTAGCGATTGCGAGAGAAGCGACGCGACGCTTTTCCCGCATCGGCGTTTTCAGCGTCGCAGTTCTTATCGCCACAGGCGCCTACAACGCTTGGAACTTGGTCGGTGGTTTCGCAGCGTTGCTCGGCACGCATTATGGCAATTTGTTGCTCCTAAAAATCGCCCTCCTGATTCCCTTGCTGGCTGTCGCCGCCGTCAATCGTTTGCGGCTCAAGGCGAACATTTTCGAGGCACCCTCAACTCAGCTTAGAGAAGCTACCGATCACCTAAAGCAACTAACTCGCAATGTGATGATCGAAGTCGTGCTCGGCTTATTCATCCTGTTGATCGTCGGCCACATGAACGTGACGCCGCCGGCGCGCCACGTCCAGCCCGACTGGCCGCTTTCTGTCCGTTGGGATTGGAGCATTCTCGACAAGGCGCCCAAAGCGCGCGCTGAAGTCGAACGCGGCATGGTTTGGATGGCGGTCGGCGCCGTCGCGCTGATCGCCGGTCTCATGCGCCGACGTCGGCGCATGATGATGATGGTAATCGGCTTGGGCGCGCTCGGCTATGGCGGCGACGCTGTTCATACCGCGGTCTCGATCGACGCCTACCCCGCGACCTACAAGCGACCGTCCGTCGCGTACCACGCGATCTCCGTCGCCAACGGCAAAGGACTTTATGAAGAAACCGGTTGCGTCGCTTGTCACGGCGCCCTCGGCTACGGCGATGGCCCCGCCGGGCAGGAGCTAAATCCAAAAGCCGCCGATCTCACTGCGCCCCACGCCAACGCGCACACTGCTGGCGATCTTTTTTGGTGGTTGAGTTATGGCGTCAAGCAATCATCCGCCATGCCGGGATTCAGCGCGAGCCTGAGCGAAGAAGAACGCTGGGACCTGATCAATTACCTGCGCGCGCTCTCGAGCGGCGAGCGAGCCCGCGCGCTGGCGCCGATCATCGACGATAACCCGTGGCTCGTCGCGCCGGATTTTGCCTATGGGACCAATGCCGGAGAACCGAAAACGCTCAAGGATCATCGCGGCACCAAGATCGTGCTGCTTGTCATGCTCAATCTGCAGGACACTGAAGAACGGTTGAAGCAACTCGACCGTATTCTGCCCCAATTACAATCCTCCGGCGTCGAGATTATCATCATCCCCAACCTCATCGATCAGTTCTACGTCGCCGACAAGTTACCTGGAGCCATCGTCAGTGAAGGCGGCCGGGAAATCACCGAGACCTATAAACTCTTCGCCCGATCGTTCAACGATGAAAACCCCGTCTTAAATACACCCCACGTGGAATATCTGATCGACAAGCAAGGCTACATTCGGGCGCGCTGGCTGCCCGCGGAAAATGACGCATGGCGAAAGAGCGAATTATTAATGGCGCAGGTCGATCTCCTGCGCAAAGAAAAACCCCGCGCACCGGCCCCCGACGATCACGTGCACTAGGAGGGGCGCGATTCATCGCGCCCTCTGCCACACAACGAAAACACCTTGACGATAATCCTGCGGTGCAGCTATAAGCGGACAGCAATCCCTTACCGCATCTCGCCTCGATCGAATACGGAGGTCGCCCATGGGTGCGAATGATTCCCAGTTAAATCGTCGTCAGTTTTTGAAAAGCGCCGCTGTTCTAGGGCTCACCGGTTTAACCGTCGCCGCCCGCACGGGCACGGCATTCGCCGCCTCGAAAAGTCGCGTCGTCGTGTTTCAAGGCGTCGGCCTGGATTCGCTGCACCCTTACGCCTATAGCGGCGGCGGCATCAGCGGCATTTGGCAGCACGTCATCGAGCCGTTGATCGAAATGGACTATTCGCGCGCCGAATATGTCGGTGTATTGGCCGAGTCGTGGGAGTTTCAGGGGAGAAAATGGCTCTTTCGCTTGCGCAAGAATATTCGTTTTCACGACGGCTCACCGTTTACGTCCAAAGACGTGTTGTTCTCCTTCGACCGCATGGTCAAAGACCGCAAGAGTCTACAAGCGTCCAATTTCAACGAAGTGACAAATATCGAGGCTCCCGACGATTACACCGTAACCATCGCGACCAAACAGCCTAACGCAGTGCTGCTCGAACGCTTGAATAATCGCTTCATCGTCAGCCAATCGGCGGTCGAAAAAACCGCGAATGAGCTCGACAATTATAAAATCGGCACCGGGCCCTACAAGCTCGTCAGTTGGCAGCGCGCGGGGAATTTAGTGCTCGCGCGCAATGACGATTATTGGCGCGCCAAGCCGGAGATCAAAGAAGTTCTGTTTAAGACGGTCAAGGAAGAATCGGCGCGCGTTGCCGGGCTCTTGGCCGGTCAGGCGGATGCGATCAGCAACCTGCCGATCGAAGAAATCGAACGGGTGGTTAAGAACCCGCGTACGCGGGTCGAAAAAGTTCAGGGTTACCGCATGTATTTTTTGACGATGAACGTGACCCACAAGCCGTTCGACAATAAGCTCGTGCGCCAGGCATTCAATTATTCCGTCGACCCGACGGTCATTCTGAGACACATCTTCGAGGGAAACGGCTATGCGCTGAACGGCCCGTTAAGCTCGAACATGATCGGCTACGACCCGGCGATCAAGCGCTACCCGTTCGATCCCAAAAAAGCGCGCGAGCTGCTCGCCAAAGCGGGTTACCCGAACGGTTTGGAGGTTAAGCTTTACCTGGCGCCCGACCGTCATCTCAAAGGCAAGGAAGTCTGCCAGGTGATCGCGCGGCAACTCGCCGAGAGCGGCATCAAAGCAGAGCTCGTGCCGCAAGAGTATCCGATCTATTGGGGACGCGACGGCGTCAACGGCGGCAAGCTGCCCTTCTACTATGCCGGCCGCTCCGCATATGACGCTGATACTTTTTACGATCAATACTTTCACACCGGCGTAACCAAGCGCACCGGCTACAGCAATCCTGAGCTGGATAAGCTCATCGAGGAAGAACAGCAGACCGGCGATCATAAAAAACGGATTGCCGTGCTGCAGCAGGCCGGGCGTATCGTGATGGAAGATGCCCCGGTCGTGCCGCTCTACACGCTCGCGGAAATTTACGGCCTAGCGCGAAATATTATTTGGCAAGGCAATCCGAACAACGAAATCATCGTTGCCGATATGAAGATCAGGTAGGGAAACAAACTGATACGCGCATTGGGGCGACCTGTTTGTTAGGCGAAAAATTCACTCAACGCGTGGCCGTACGGAGCCGCATCGATACCGTAAGCCGCGAAGTCCCCGCTAAAGGCGCCCAAGGCCCGAAGCGCGGCATCGCGGTATGCAGGCTCGCCGCTCGCTGCGGCGAGCCTGAGAAAGAACGAAGCCGCGACGCCGTTTTGATCGATCAACGTCAAAGGCGCGCCAAAAAAGGCCAGCTCGCTCTGCCCACGATCGAAGTAACCGCCTTTTGAATTGGCGAGTCGCAATACGATAATCTTCGCCAGTTCCTTCGCGCGCTCGAGAAAAACAGCTTTGCCGGTTGCGTGGAACGCTTGCACCAGCGCCATTCCCATGCGCGCCTGATCGATGAGCAATCCGGGCGCTCGTGGTCCCTCGTCAAAGCAGTGATACATGCCTTCATCGGCGCTGCGGCAGCGATCCCAAAGAAACTCAAGCACACCCAGCGCCTGCGTTCTAAGATCCGCTCGATGCAAAATCCGCGCGGCATCCAAATACGCGACGATCGCCGCTGCATTGGCATCGCAGTAGATGCATTCGTCGATGATGGTAAAGAACTCGTCGGTCCTCGTGCTCTCGTCCCGGCGCAGGAAATCTTCACAGCCAAAGAATGCCGGCTTGGAAGGGTCGAAGAGTTTTTTATTCAGATATCCGATTATTTCTTCAGCCATACGCGCATAATCGGGGCGTTGCGTGATACGAAACAGGCGCAGGCAATTGGCCAGCAAGCCAGCCTGCTCGGCCAAAAGCTTCTCCCGGTGCGGCTGCGTCCAGTCGGCGCCGGTCGTCGTGCGAAAGTAGCCGTCTTCTTTTTCATCATAGATCGGGCCTGCGCGCATCCGCTCCAGCGTTAAGCGCGCGTGATCGAGGCAGGCCGAGTCTTTGGTCGCTTCATAACAAGAAAGGAGGAATTCATTCGCTTCAGCGTGAATGAATTTTTGCCCGTTGCCATAGCCGCCGTTCACGCGATCAGCCAGCGTTAAGATTGAATTCGTAATCTGTCGAAGACTGGAGACGCTCGGCGCAATTTTTTCAGTGGTCTGGAGCGCCGGCACGTCTGCGGTTTCGGTAGTGTCGCTTATTCGCAACTCGTCTTTCCGTTGCTCGTACTCCATGTACACGTTAAGCAAAAACTCTTTGAACTCGTCGCTGGGAAGATAATTGGCCGCCGCGAGAAGTTTACCGTTGGGAGTCAGAAAGGCGATCGTCGGCCAGCCGTTGAGATTATAGCGCGCGTCGATGTCGGGCCGCTTGGCGTTTTCGATTCGGAGCGCGATGAAATAGGCGTTCAGCAAAGCCATGTTTTCCCGGTCGGAAAACGCCCCCTCGTCCATGCGCTGGCAGTAGCGACACCAGAACGCCGCCAAAAAAAGCATAATAGGCCGGTCTTGTTCGCGCGCTTTTCGAAAGGCGTCGTCTTCGGACTCGGTCCAATGAATCAAATGAGCCGAGTTTGGATTTGGTGAAAAGCGATTCATGGCTTCATACGTCCGCAAGCGTTCATTATCATTCTTTCAGCTTCATGAGAAACATACAGAACCCCTCCAATCTCAGGGCACGGGGTCATACGTGGTTTCACTCGATAAACATCTGCTTTGAATCACATGCAAGCTCTTGTCATCCCGAACGAACGTGAGGGATCTTTCTTTCTCAAAGCCTCGGAGCAATTTAGGTGATGGTTCCGTTTGGGAAAGATCTCTCACGGAGTTTACCCTGAGTCTGTCCGAAGGGTTCGAGATGACAAATGCTGATTTGGTTGTGGTTCCGGCCGGCAAGGAATACTTCTCGAGTTAAGACCCATGGTGGATTGAAAATGAACCCACAACCTTACTTTTATCGCGCGTTGACAAGCTTCTGCGCCAAGGCATAAGATTCCGCCAGTCGCGGCGATTGATTTTGCTCGGCGTAGCCGAGCCAGAGTAAGAATCCATGCAGCTAACTTTGGCGGATCATCCAATCACCGATTTGCAGTTCGGTTCTCCGACACGTCTCGACGAGACGGTTTTGACCGTTGATCCGGCCGTGCTGCGTTCGCTGCTTCTCGAGGACGACTCCATCGTCAGCATCGATTTCGACATCGTTCGCCCCGGCGAAGCGTGCCGTGCCGGACCGATCTTCGATGTCATCGAACCGCGCGCGAAAGCGCCCGGCAACGGTTCTGATTTTCCCGGCATTTTGGGAGCGGCGACCACCGCGGGTATCGGAACGACACATGTTCTGCGGGGCGCCGCAGTATCTGTCTTAGCCGAAATTTCTCCTGACCTGACGCGCAGTGCCACCGGCCGGGTGTTGGAGATGAGCGGAGCGCCGGCAGCGGCGAGCGATTACGCGGCGCTTATGCACTTGCTGGTGATCCCGCACACCAAACCTGGACTGGCGCGCCAAGCAATCGAAAAAGTTTATCGCGTGGCCGGCATTAAAGTCGCTGTCGCGCTAGCACGGCTTGCGCTCAGTCATCCCTCGGCAACGGTGGAAACTTTCGAGCCCGTGAGCCCCGCGGATAAGACGCGAGAAGGTCTGCCGCGCGTCGCTTATGTCGGACAGATTTTTTCACGCCAGCGCAAACCGGAGGTCGACGAGCCGATTCTTTACGGCGCCAACACCGATGGCATGTTGCCGATCATGCTTCATCCCGATGAATGGCTCGACGGCGCCGTCGTGCCGTCGTTGCATTCCTGGTTTGGCGGCACGGAAACCTATTTTTATCAAAATCATCCGATCATTCTCGATCTCTACCGCCGCCATCACGCGCGCGAAATAAATTTCGTCGGGACGGTCGCGACCATCGCCGGTTCGGACAACTTCGATCGCGACCGCCATTGCCGTGCCGCTGCCAATCTCGTCAAATGGAACTTGCAAGCCGACGGCGCGGTGTTGTCAAAATACGGCGGTGGCTTGCCCCACGCCGATCTTGCCGAAACCGCGCGCTTGCTCGAAAACATGGGAATACGAACGGCGGTGATGGTGTCTGACGTTTCGCGCGACCGGCGTGTCGAGTCGGCGCTGCTATTCAACGTCCCGGAAGTCGACGCGATCGTCTACAACGGCGGCAACGGCACGAAATGGCAGGTGCCGCGGCTCGACCGGATCATCGCAGCGACGGCGGAATTCACTGAATTGCTCGCGGGGCCGATGACGGTCGACGCCGCCAACATCGTCGGCGTAACCAATCAGCAGGGCGCATCGAGAATGAGAGCAATGGTTTACTGAAAAAGGCATTAGGCACCAGGCAATAGGCATTAGTAGGAGCAAAGCGCCCGAAATGTGTTTCCGACTATTGCCTGTGCCTATTGCCTTAGGAGTCACCTATGCAAATCGCGCACTATCTCAATCAATTCTTCGGCGGCATCGGCGCGGAAGAGCACGCCGGCATCGGCTTGGAAATTCGCGACGGCGCGGTGGGTCCCGGCAAATTATTGGAATCGTCGCTCGATGGTGCGCACGTCGCGCTAACTTTTGTCTGCGGTGATAATTACGCCGTCGAGCATCAAGACGAGCTCACGGCTGCCGTCCTGAAAAAACTCCGCGAGGTGAACGTGGATCTGTTTGTCGCCGGCCCCTGCTTCGATGCCGGCCGCTACGGCATGGCAGCCGGCGCGCTCTGCCGCGCAGTCCAAGCTGAATTGGGCATTCCCGTCGTCACCGCCATGAGCGAGGAGAATCCCGGCGTCGATCTTTATCGCGATGCTCTCTATATCATCGACTCCGGCACCAACGTCACCAAGCTGCGCGACGTGGTCACCGAGATGGCAGCGCTCGGCAAAAAACTTTCAGCCAACGAGCCGATCGGTTCGCCGGCCGAAGAAGGTTATTTGCGCCGGGGCTGGCTGCGCGACCAACTGGTCGAGAAAAGGGCTGGAACCCGGCTCGTCGACATGCTCTTGGCCAAAATGAAAGGAGAGGCCTTTGAATCTGAGATGCCGGCGACCTCCTTCGCGCCGGTGCCCATGCCGGCGGCAATCAGGGATTTATCGATGGCGAAAGTCATGCTGATCACGGATGGCGGGCTTGTGCCTAAGGGCAATCCCGATCGGATCGAAGGCACCGCGGCGACCCGTTGGGGTTCTTACAACATCGAAGGGAGCGATGATTTGCGCGGGGAAGACTATGAAGTTTCCCACGGCGGCTACGACACCCGATTCGTTCAGGAAGATCCCGACCGGCTGGTGCCCCTCGACGCCATGCGCGAGATGGAGAAAAACGGCGTCATCGGCAAACTGCACGACGAATTCATCTCCACCTGCGGCCGATCCAATCCTCTGTCAAACACACGCCGCCTCGGCCGAGAGATAGCGGAAAAGGCCAAACGGGACGGCATCGATGCGATCATTCTCACCTCGACGTGAGGAACCAGCACTCGCAGCGGCGCTGCGATCACGACCGAACTGGAAAAAGCCGGCATCCCGGTGGTACAAATTACCGCCGCGAAGCCGATCGCCAAAATGGTCGGTTCCAACCGCGTCGTCTTGGGCACGGGCATCGTGCACGTCACCGGCGATGCTAAACTGCCGCCCGCGGAGGAAAAAGAGCTGCGGCGAAAACTGGTGCAGAAAGCGCTGGACGCGCTGCAATCGAATGAGAAGCAGTAATTTCTGTGTAGGGGGCGATGCATCGCGCCCTCTTTCTTCCCGTTGAGCGTATAGACTATCGCAATTGCCACGCATCTTTCGGTTCGGGAGTTATTACCGCCGGATTATCTCGGTCCGAATCCCACCGGATCGGATTATCGACGATGTATTGCCGGATGCGATTCAAAGACTCTTCATTGCGAACGATATGCTCGTAGTAATTGCGCTGCCATCTAAAATCCGCGTTTATGGTGGATCGAATTGCACGCGCCGATACAGCCTTGTACATGCGTATGATCTCTCCCACTGTAGGGGCGCGATTCATCGCGCCCCGGGCGGCGTCTTCGACCTATACTAGGCAACGAATTTGAGGGCGCAATAAATTGCGCCCCTACCACGATAATGCCATGAATGTGATTGGGCATAACAACGAAGCTATCTACATCTATCTGTGAAAATCGACCCGGCAACTCCGACCACATGTTTTGTATGATTCGCCCGGCATCGTTCAACCGCACTTTACCGTCTGTTACAGTACCGAACAAACAAGCCCGATTCTGTGTGCAGATGGTCACAAAGTACGCCCCCGATTGAGCGTAATCGTATCCAGACAATCGAACCGACCGCCTTTTGTGTTTTTCACCGTCGTATTTCATACGTTGCATCGGTAGGGGCGCGATTCATCGCGCCCTCTTTGGATCTATCGCACGTCTCGGCACGAAGGCCCAGGGACGTAATCAATGACACCTACGTCGGATAAATAATTAGATCAAAAGCAACAAGGAAAACTGCTACAAAAACACGCTGATATTCTTCGCCGTCAACACCGCCTGATCCAAGATGATCGTCCGCTTGGCGATCTTAAAGCCGCCGTCGACGCGGCGCAGAATGTCTTGCCTCTCTCCGACGAACATATCCTGGTCGTTTTCCATGCGCGTGCGGTAAACGAGGAAATTGCTGTGGACTTCGATCTCGCGGCCGTCATCTTTCTTGATACGAATGTTGGTAATCAAATGGCGCGTGCGCGACGGCGGCATCTCCGCCCAGGCGTTTTTGGCGTAGGCGCGCTCAACTCGGATCTTGAGGCTCTCCTATCGTCGTCGAAGTAGAAACCTTCGCCGGGCTTTGACAGCTCGTCGCGGATATCTTCGGGCCGCTCGAACAGGTTGTAGCGGATCGGCATCCAGTAGCGAATATCGTCGGCGAATAATCGAACCACTCGCGCAACCTTCTGTCGTCGAGCAATTCCGCTTCGAAATATAAGAATTCCTCGATCTCGCGGCGCAGCTCGCTAGCC
>CAVWLW010000055.1:0-34129 GCA_963755715.1 uncultured delta proteobacterium | reverse complement strand
TCGTAATGCCGCTATTGCTCTCCCCTGTTCATCACGCGGCACCCGTTGCTTTGCCAGGCCAATAAATCAAATTGGTCATTCAGCCAATCGCCATCCTCGGCTACGCACTATTCATGCGTATTCGCGATAGATGCCGTCGAACTTCGCGATTTTGAATCTAACGGCGTGTTTGGCGATCTCGCGTACTCGGTTTTGCTCTTGGGCTGAATTGGCAAAACGTTTTACAACCTCGATGGCTCGTTGCGTATGATCTTGATCTGCAACCCAGTGAACCTTAAAAAACTCCAAAGCTTTCTCCGGCACTGGGTAGTGCTTCGGTAGATAGGTCGCGAACTCTTCAGAATATCGGCAGACCATGCTTTCATTGACCAATGCCCAAGTGCGATTTTCGCTTGGCGATCCCGCAAGCATGCCCCTTAGAGCGGCGCCGGTATGCGACAAACATTCAAAAATAAACGACACGTTTTCAAAGTCGTCATCCTTGAGGCCTAACGCTACGCCGAATCGCTTAACCAGATCGGGGTGATACTGCTCTTCGTTGTACTGATAGGCGAAATGCTTGTACAAATCGACGTCGTGGGCGTACTTGACCATGCAAAGAGCAAAGCCTTTGTTTAGGGCGATGTTGGTAATGTAATGTTGAAGCGAAAATCCCTGGAGTCTACGGATGGAAAGCGTGCCTTGCCGTAATTCTACGAAGTACTGTGTTTGCATTAAACTCTGAAGCCCGGGTTTCACGATCTCATTGATCAGTGAGCCGACGAAACTATCTTGATCCATTGCTTCCTCCATCTTGGCGGTCGAAGGTATCAATCAATGATCTCCATCGAGAACAAACCCATCTTTCGTCCCATCGCGCTTCACCCTTGGAACTCTTTTAGTTCTTTCCGCATCGTATTTTTATCGGGCTGTCTTTTTTAATCGGCTCGAAGCAAATCTGCTCTTACTCTATTTTCAACTCGAGCTTATGTCCACCGAAAAACTACGTGTCAAGTGGATGTTGACGTACCCCACGAAGCGAAGACAACATGCCTCTAGAATAGAGAGCGCCAGAGTAATCAAGGAAAGTCGGTTTCGCGACATACCGCCGCCCGTCGGACTTCATCATACGTTTACCGTGAAAACACCAGCAGCGTGGGCTTGCATACACGATTTCGACGGTCTTAACTTGCCTAAATCGTGCGCCCATCGTGTCGCAATCCAGCAAAGCCAGCTGGTGACCTATCCGAGTGGCGGTTCACCTTACTTCGCGTAGCGCTTGATTTATAAGGAGCTCGCTAATATTCTCGGTGCCGCTTGCGTTGCGACCTGCGCCAACGAAAAACCAAGCCATGAGTGCTATTGTGAAGAAAATTGCGACTACGCAAAAAACAACGTGAGCGAAGTTGGTCAGCGCAGAAAGCCGGCAAGCAATAAGCTAAAAATTGCTCACCGATCACAGAAGGAGAGCCCAAGTTTATGGTGAATAGTCAATTCGTCGCTTCGGTGATTCGTGATATTGTCGCTCCGGGCGTGGAAAAACTCATGAGTACGCCGTTTTTTGCTGAGCTTCAGCAAGGCAAACTGTCAATCCGTCGATTACAGGGATGGTCGATTCAGCATTATTTGCACAATAACGCGCTACTAAAAGGGTTCGCCCTATGCATGGTGAAAAACGCACACATTCCCGATTTGTATAACTACTTCGCCTACCAATTTAACGAGGAACAAACCCATCCCGACTTGGCAAAGCGATTCGGCTTGGCCCTGGGGCTCAAAGAAGAAGATTTTACCAATGCGACGCAAATTTTTGAATGTTTCGCGCACACGAGTAAAACGATTCGTGGCATGATGCTTGGATCGCCGGCCGAGAATCGGGTTTCTGGCTTAGTTGATGAAACAATGGTGCAGCGTTACTCGCAGGAATTCGATATCTGCATGCGCAAGTATTACAACTTGGGAGACTCTGCATTGCAGTTTTTCCTGGTGCATAAGGCCGTGGACGAAGACCACATTAAGATGGCCTCCGACATCATTGCTCGATTCACGGATTCCCCCGCCATGGAACAGCGCGTTCGTGAGATGGCAGACTACGCAGTGCGCTTTAAGATTGGTAAATTCGACGGGATATACCGGCACTACTCCTAAGTGGTGATCCTTCTTCTGCGCGCGGCATCTGCTCCACGGGTCGCAGCGAGTTTAAACGAGAAAACTATTCTACGGCGACAAAGCGGCAAGATGATGCGCCGCCATTTTTGATTTTCAGCGGTAGGATAATCATCTTAATTCGCCGTTCTGTGATCTGCCCGCAATTGACCAAGCACTTACCACAGCCGATCGCCTTTCTAATGAGCGCTCCATAACTGCTCGGTTCTTTGCTCGCATGCGCATACGCGTACGAACCGCCCATATCCAACAGTCGCTCTCGCGCTTCAGCCGAAGGCCAGGGCTTGGGTAACGGAGTCAGAGGCGCATCTCCGAGAAACCAATTATAGCCCTGAACCCGCGGCGGGTTTACAAAAGCGCAGTCGGTCATAAAAATGTGGCTATTTAACTCTTCCATCTTGTCTGCTAACAAAACAGCCGCTTCATAATGCACCGAAGGACTCTTTCTCAAATAATCAATACCCATTTCGTAGGCCCGCTCTATTGTGCCCCAACCGCTTCGCAGCAGCACGTGATCGCCCTCACGAAAATCTGCCACCTTCAAAGCCGCGGCCATTTCATCGGCGTTGATTTCGTGTCCCTCTCCCGCGCTGATGTCCAAAACCGCGGTATCATGGAGAACCAGTTCTTCGATAGGAATCTCATCTAACGTCCAATGAAACCGGGGATTTTTCTGTATCGGGTTCATGTCAAAAGGCGCGTGCTGCGCCGGTACCATGAGCGGGCTCCCCGTTTCGCCGTTCAATTTCATGCGCGTCTGGCGCATGCCATTTTTCGCGTAATCCATGTACTCGACGAAGTCCACCGGGGTATTGGTAAACGGCAGTATCTCGCCATAACCGGCGCCGGGCCATACCGGCATGGTCAGATCAATCAATTTCATCACATGGCTCCCTCGACAGCGATCACGCGGCAGGTGGAAGAGACGCCCCGGACGATATGCAATGGAGAGACGATCACCCGAAGTCGGTCCGATAACAAATCTTTACAATGGATGAGTCTCTTCACTGTCATGATACCGGACCGAGCGAGAGCGAGCTCCACGGCGAAGTCAGCTTTCGCCTTTTGCGGGGTATAAAGGTGGAGATAAATCTGCGCTTCCGTGGACGGCCAAGGGCCGGGCCGTGGAAACAGAGAATTCCACTCCGGGAACAAATGTTTATCAGGCCACCCAATCAGGGCTAAATCCGTGAGCAGGAGGTCACTTTCGCTCTCAGCCATAAACGTTGCCAACAGTTCTGCGGCGGGGAGAGACAGATGAGGACTCGCCATAATATATTGGCTTCCGGGTTTGGCGTGAGTTCCCCGGTCGCCCCAACCTGTTCTTAAAAGCACGAGCATTTCCTCGCGCAACTTTGCAAACCTCTATGGCTCGCTGCATCTCCGACTCAGTTATTTCTTGGCTTTCCTCCGCCGCGATGTCGAGGATGGCGGTCGCGCGTAAGAAAAGTTTCTCGATCGTGACTTCGTGGAGTCGCGTCGTCTTGCGGAAATCCGCAAATGCAGCCGGCAGCGTAAGACAGGTACCGGTCTCGGAGCCTAGGATGACACCTTTGTCCGGGTGATATTTAGGGGCGAGATAGAAGTGCGCGGCGACGGGCAAAACTTCGTCAGGCATCCAGTTGTGATCCAACGGCAGGGTTAAGTCTTTATATTCCATGACAAGCTCTTTCGAAGAACCATCATGCCGGTTTCACAACGGGTCAAGGCTTCCAACTCTGCGCTTGGAGCTGCTCGCTCACCCTGCGCGTCAACGAGAAATCGAAGAATTTATCCATTGGCCCGGGATCTTTGAATCCCTGAACCCTAGCGACGAATTCGAGCGCTCTTTTCTGCGCCGATTCGCTGACCGAACCATCCACCGTCATAGCGGCCTTGCCGATATCGTAGATCTTGGCCGCGGTCTTTTCATCCACTTTGAGATGGCGCACCAGGATAGCGATGGTTCCGCTACGGTTTGCTCTGGAGTAAAACAAGCCTTTGCTCGCGGCGCGAACGAATTTCTCCACGACCTGCGGGTCAGTGCGCATGAATTCGTCACGCACCACAATGCTCCCCTGGAACTGCACGGTGTCTTGATGAACGAATGAAACAAGTTCAAAAAAGCCGGCATCACCGGCAGTAAAGTTCCAGGGAATTACGAATACGCTGGCATCGATATTCCCCGTCGATAATGCCGTGTAGAGATTGGATTGGACGCCGAGACCAAGAATGGTCACATCGCGGCCCGGATCCATGCCATTTTGACGCAGCAGCTCGCGCAAGAGATGATCTGGACCGCTGCCGATCCCGGCGACTCCGACCCTTTTCCCCTTGAGCTCTTTGACCGAGCGAATTTCGGCTTTCGAATAGAGCCACACCAAGCGGTCGATAAAACGCGTTGAAAATCACTCGAAGCGGAGCGCCGCGAAGCATGGCGCTGAGCGCAGCGGTGGGCACCGAGCTGAAATCGACGTTCTGTCCGATCAACGCAAGATTGGCGACCGGCGCTCCCATGACGATCAGATTGACATCGAGTCCTTCGTCTCTAAAAAAGCCCCTTTCTTGAGCTACATAAAATGGGATCTGCGAAAGGCTCGCGGCTGGAGCAGCCAAGTTTACCGCTCTGCTTTCGGCTTCGGCTGCGAGACTGATGAGAACTATTAAAACAGAGGCTATTCGCGCTGCTGCTAGGATCATGATCGTTCCCATCGACGCGGAACCCGGTAACGACAGTCTGACCTCAGGGTTCTCCAAACAGTCCGACGCTATTGTCGAAGACGATCTTTTTCTTCACGTCGCTAGATATGTCCGTTCTTGCCAAGAGTTGTGCGATCGAACTCTGTCGGCCTTCGCCATGAGGAAAATCGGATGAACAGAGAATTTGATTCTCTCCCAGAAGTGCAATCTCGTGGCAAAGCATCCGGTCCTCCGCTTCCGCTGCGACGAAAATTCGCCCCGACTTTAAATAGTCTTCGATATCCCGTTGAGGCAGTGTCACGCCAAGCGGCATTCGTTGCTTATTGACCTTGACGTAATGATCCATTTTCCCAAACATATAGAAGATCCACTCGGCGCCGAACTCGAGGAAGCCGACCTTCAGTTCGGGATAACGATCGAGCATGCCATGGCCAACGAGAGCCACGAAAGCAAGTTGGGCGGGAATCACTTTGCCAATCAGATTGGCGTCCTGGAAACTATGGCAGAGCTGTTCAAATGGCGGATAGCTCATTCCCATGTGTACACACAAAGGTATTTTTCGCTTGGCAAATTCATTCCACACGGGAGTAAAAACAGCGTCCGAGAGCAACCGGTCGCCCGCTGTCCCGAAGATGACAGCCGCTGTAGCGCCCAAAGACTGCATCTCGTCGAGCGCTTCGATCGCCTGGCTTGTTTCGCGCAGCGGCAGCAGTCCCGCCCATTTGAGCCGCTTTGGATTGAACTTACAACGTTGGGCCATATAGCGGTTATAGGATCGATACAACGCGGCTTCAAAACCCGGGTCGGCGGTCATGCGCGCGTACAGAGTTGTCGGGAAGAGAACCTGAATATCGATCCCCATTCGCTCCAGATCGTGAAGGCGCGCTTCGGGATCGGAAAAATCTGAACTACCAACCGGCACCGGGAATCCAACCACGGCGGCGCGTTCTTGCGGCGAGGCGCCAAACTCGGGAAGAACCATAGCGGGTGTGTTTGCCGCTTCTGGCACCCGGTCCAAATGGATGCGGATGCATCCCCCCTTCAATCAGCCAGCCGGTATTCCACCGTCCCATGTCTGTTGAATCTGCCACTCGGATGGGCCGCGGGCGACGCAATTTATATTGATCCGGCAAGTCGGCCCACATGCCGGGAGTCATTAGAGCGTGAGCGTCGGCGTCAAAAACTTGAAAACCATTCAACATTACAGCCACCTCCCGGTTGAACCTGAAGCCATAAGGGCCTCCATCAATTAATGTTCTGAACCGTGGTCCGACACTTATTTCACCTGCAGAGCTGTGTTGCGCCGGGCACATTATTTTGAACCAGCAGTTTCGTCGGCGAAAAGATTCGCCAGCGGCATTTTCTCAGTAATGAGTCCTTGCTCGACCAAATAAGTCAAAAATAATTCGATATTGTTTCGATTATCTCTTGACCCCTAGAGGCCACAGTTCGGGTCCCAAACGATCCTGTTCTTCTTCACTCAGGTGTTGCGTCCAAGCGTGAACCGTCCAATTCGGATCGCGTGTAATACGAACGGCAAATATCATGCGCCTGCTGAAAAGCCTGAAGAAACGCAGCAGCAACCCAAGGATACTTCTGAACTGTCTCCTCCTTCAATGCAATAACATGCATTGCCGGGAAAAAACGCATGCTTCTGAAAGTAACGAGCTTCTTCATCGCGCGGTTTTTGAAAGAGCCTGCGGAATTTTGATTTCGTATTAGAAGTGGGCCCAGGAGGTCGTGGTGTGATGATTGCGTCCAGTGACTTGCTTGCCAACATTTCGCCGAGTTTTTTATCTTGAGGAATACGCTTGAGAACGACAGTTCCAGGGTCGGCAAACTCGATGGGTTCGTCCGCTGCAACGTACCAGTCAATCTCGCGCCATGGCACACCATATTCGGTCTGCAGGTCTCCTTTGGCTTGAACCGAGAGCGTCGTTTGGAAAGTGATGAGACCGACTTTTCTGCCGACTAAGTTCCATCGGCTCGCGAAGCGCTGATTCGTCGTGGACCCAAATATTTGATTGAATAAACAGACGGCGAGGGAAAACCGGGATCGCAATAACGAGGGAGACCTTGGCTTTTTGCCATAATATAAGATGACAAGGAAACCTCGCACGCATCAAATTCGCGATCGATTAACATGCGATGATGACGTCTTCCCCCGTCCCTGAGAGAATTAGCTTCGCCCACGGCGAGAACCTGGAGATCAACATCCCTGACTTCCACGGTACCATCAAAAAACGGTATATGACGGTCGTACAACGATAGAGCCATTGAAATTTTTGGCCGGAACATATCGATTCTTTCCAATCAATACTATCGGTTAAGTTGTTCGCAAGGCGTGGGTAACATCGCCCGCGATCATACCGCGGTAATAAATACCTCGTCGACTACCGTTTTTGCTGCAACCCGGCGTAAACTTTTTCACAAGAGATTGGCAAACTCGTCGACCAGACCGGTCTCGGCATCAACCTCGACGTCGCACACAATGGCTTGAAAGATATGTTCGCGCGGTCGCTTACGGCCGTCGTAGTAAGCGTATACCCCGGCCAGGCTCCCCGGCGCCGAGTGCTGCGAGGCGGCTTAGATCCATGGTTAAATTTCCACTCTCAAGCCAGACCTGCCCGCTCCTTCCACTCGACGCGAGCCGGATCGATGCCCCAGTTAACCGCCGCTCGTGCTCTCAAAGTCTCGATTAAAGCCAGCGTCGCCCGACTACACGGCCTGTCCCGTAACATGGGTAGCGCCCTGTCCTTTGATGCCATCGTGATAAGGCGCCCGGGTCGGTTTCCGAGACTTGCACGAAAACTCGCTCGGGCTCGATGCCGAGGATCTCCGCGACAAATCCGTTTATGGATGACATGAACTCCCGTGTCCGGCATCCAGAATGCCGACCACTGAGCCGCACGTTGCCTTCCAGCTCCAAAAGCACAACTCCGCGCCCGATTCCCCCTTGGCCGATGTACCCGGCAGGCGAGAGCAACACCGTGGCCTGGCTTTGGCTGAAAGCCGCAAATTCCTCAGTGTCCCATTGTTCCACCATGCCCAAGCTGTGAAATTCCCGCTCGATGCCGGACTGATTGAAGTACAGTTCGACGCCATCGGTACGTGCTTTTAAACCCCAACTCGCTGACAGATCTTGATACGGCCATAAAATCTCCATAGCGTTGCTAAATCATTACAGCACCACCGTTCACATGAATGGTTTGGCCGGTCACGGAGTCCTGGCCGTCCTGGACGAGGAAAAGAATCGCGCTGGCGATCTCTTCAGGCAAAACCGCTCTGCCCATCGGTCGAGAGGCATTCGCTTCTTGCCATTCCGCGTCCGAGAATCGTGAGCGCACTCGCTCGGTGGCCACCAGACCCGGGGAGACGACGTTCACGGTGATGCCCAGGCGAACGACCTCGAGCGCCAGTGATTTGGAAAAGCCGACCACGCCCAGCTTGGCGGCGGTATAATTGGCCCGCGTTTCGGAGCCGGTGAAGGCCTGGGCCGACGCCAGATTGACGATCTTGCCATAGCGCCTCCCGGCCATCGCCGGTAAGACGCCGCGACAACACAGATAAACCGATTTGAGATTGAGGTTGACGACCCGTTCCCATTCCACCTCTTCCATTTCCATCACCGGCATGGGAAACGAGCCGCCGACGATGTTGACTAAGATGTCGATGCGCCCCCACTGCCGCAGGCTTTCCTGGACCATCTTCGTCGACCGACTGCTTTTTTGTCACGTCCGTCGTAAGCGGCAGAGCGTCGCGTTTCTGCCGCGTGATTTCCTCGGCAACCCGCCGCGCCGCGTCGGTTGCAATATCGGCGACCACGACCTTCGCGCCTTCCTGCGACAAGAGCAGTGCAGTCGCCCGACCGATACCGTCGCCGCCGCCGGTAACGATCGCAACTCTATCCGTGAGCGAAGCCAATAATAAGTTTTACCTTCTCCGGTTATGATGGTCGCCATTATGCAGCGGCGGATTCGCCCTGTACAACCCCAGTCCCGCCACCGCGAGCGAGACGACGAGCGCGATCAAAAAAAGTTTTGCATCGATGAGACCCGGCGCCAGAGCGGCGTCCAGCGAGATCGGCCCCGGTCCCATCAACGCGATCGCTACGGCCGTGCCGATGACGCACAGATTGTATTCATAGCCGCCGAACCTTTCCCAAAATCCCGAGTGCGCCTTGAGCGTCATTGTGGCCACGACCATCGTGGTGATGATCAAAGCGCAACCCAAAAACGTCAACGCGCCGAGAGCGATCATCAATCCGCCGGCTAGATTGCCCAATCCGCACAACGAAGCCCACAGCTTCGCCGGTTGCAGGCCCAGCCGTCGCATCACGTCTTCCATGCTGCCGCCGCCAAACCAACCGAGATACTGGCGCAGACCATGGGCGACGAAAATGAGCCCCAGTGTCAGACGCAAAATTAATATTCCCAAAGTCTCCATTGCAAATATTGCTTCAAGACTCAATGTTCAAAGCTGCGCCCTATTCGACCTTAAACTTAACGTCAACTGCGTCAGCTTGCGCCGGGGTAAAGTTCGTTCTTCATGACATCCAACCAATGGGCGTCGGCGGGAATGACTTTTCCGATGGCGCGAATTTTATAGTAGCTCGGTTGCAGCCCGATCAGCTCTTTGCCTTGGCGGAGAGCATGCGCGGCCTGAACTAACAAATGGCGGCCGATGACCACCGCTCGATCGGTCGAGCCAAGATGCTCCTGGGTGCGATCGACAATCGGTTCCATGCTTTCGGTGATCGCATGGTCTTGAGTGTTAATGCCCTCGATACCTGTGTAGGTCTCGAGCTTCTGGACGCGCCGGTCGATTAGCCAGTCGTTGTCTTTGTTACGGATCTTGCGAAAATCGGCCGTTTGCTCTTGCTCGCCTCGGCCGCGCGCCTGCTCGATGGCAGCCATTTTGTCGGCGCTGATCGCCTCGTCGGCAAAACCGTACATCCAGTTGTAGACCATACAGTTCTCGTCATCCATCGGCACCCACATATGTCCTTCGGTCATGGCATCCTGGATCTGCCCGGCGACGAAAGAGGCGCGCAGCTGATGGAACGGCATGACAAAATGCGCCGTCCAAATCATGTTTTGGTTGTCGTTCAACCGGTGCGTCGCGCCGCACAGATAGCCGTAGTCGGCCAATTTTACCTCTACCTTCGAGGTTCTTGACTCGATCCAGAACCGCCGCGTTCCCGCCCGGGGAGTCTTGGGGTCGACCACCGAGTGGAGAAACGAAGCGTGCGCGTCGTCGAAGCCGCCTTCGAGCGCCTGTAGCCAGTTGCACTCCTGCCAGGTCTTTGACACGAGCCGCTGTGCGGCCGGCACTTCCGTCCATTCAAATTTTGGCAACGCGGGGCGCTGCTCTTTCGGCCCCATGTAGGTCCAGATCACGCCGCCCAATTCCACCGTGGGATAGGACTTTAAATGGATCTTGTCTTTGAAGTCGGTGGCCGGCGGCTCGTTCGGCATGTCGACGCAGTTACCGTCGACATCATACTTCCAGCCGTGATAGACGCAGCGCAAACCGGATTCCTCGTTGCGGCCCAAAAATAACGATGCCCGGCGGTGGGCGCAGAACTCATCGACCATCCCGATCAGCCCCTGGCTGTCGCGGAACGCCACCAGACTTTCACCGAGCAGTTTGACTCGAACCGGCGGACAGTCGGCCTCCGCCAACTCAGATGACAGCGCCGCGGGAATCCAGTAGCGCCGCATCACTTCGCCCAGGGGCGTGCCCGGACCGGTTCTGGTGATCAGCTCGTTTTCTTCCCTGGTCATGCTCATGTTTCCATTCTCCTCCGACTTAGCCGGCGCTCAATTCCGTTTGAGAAAGAGCGCGCGGTCTTCAGCTTCCAAATAGTCAGCCAGATCGAGTCTCGGCCATTCACTGCGGGTGAAGAAATTAATTCCTTCGGCCTTTTTAACGGCGCGCATTTTCCACGGGATGGTGGCATCGACAATCAGCTTCGCTTTCGTGATCGGCTCGCCTTCGGGCTCATGAATTCCGGCGATGGGATTAACCCGGTTGGTTTTCGCCTTCGGCAGAATATGGAGCTGCTCCGCGGGATCGCAGCGCGTCGCGCAGGCCCACTCAACTTCCAAAAGATCGTAGATATTTATGTCCTCGTCCACCATGATGACCTTGTCCAGATAAAAAAGGCAGGCGAACGCGGATAGCGCCGCGTTGATCTGCAAACCCTCGTGATGCAGCTCGCTTTTGCGGACCTTCACGATCGCAACGTGACCGTTGGTCCTGGGCAGGAGATGAGTGTCGACGATGAATTCGCCGAAAATCGACCGCAGGAAGCGGAAGAATTGCGCTTGGCTGCCCATGCCGAGCATGTGCGGCGACAAACCGGGAATGATCATATTCTCCAGCGGATCGTTTCTATGGGTCAGGCAAGTGACGTCGACGATCGGCGGATGGATCTCCATGCCGAGGTAGCCCAAGTATTCGGGCCAGGGACCATCGGCGCCGCGCGCGTAGGGCGGCCGAATTTCGCCTTCGACGACGAACTCCGCCGCCGCCGGCACTTCCAAGCCGACGGTTTTGCATTGCACCATCTCGACCGGACGGCCGAGAATGCCGCCGGCAAATTCGATTTCAGAAGTACCGTAAGGCAGCTTGCTCACCGCTGCCAGATAGACCGCA
The DNA here is from genome assembly GCA_963755715.1 of uncultured delta proteobacterium. Lineage (GTDB taxonomy): Bacteria > Desulfobacterota > Binatia > UBA9968 > UBA9968 > DP-20. The sequence goes on along the minus strand of CAVWLW010000055.1, from coordinate 22,645 downwards.
GGAGAGACGCCGATGCAAAGCGCCACGGGCAGAGGCTTTCCCAGCTCCATGGCTTCTTTCAGAAAGATGCCGCCATGCTGCTCCCACTGAATGTTGATGCTGATCCGGCCATCGGCCTGGATGCAGCTTCGATTGAGCGCCAGATTCATCGCCCCGGTCTTGGGATGTTTCAGGAAAACCAGCATCTGATAATACTTGCGCTCAACCTTGAGGGCGCCGTGGGTGGGCGGAATATATTGCTCGACGGCGACCGGGCCCATCACGATATTTTCCTGGCAGGCGGCGGAGCGCACGAGCACCGGCGCAATCGGGTGATCGAGAGCGGCGAGAAAACTGGTTTTGGTCATCTCCTCTTGGTCGGCTAAGCCGCACATGAGCGCGAAGCGTCGGTGCTCGGCAAAAAGATTGCCCACCGCGCGCCGGCTCGGATAGCCGCGCAGGTTTTCGAACAGCACCGCAGGAATCGGCCTGAGCGCCGCCGCCGCGCGCAGCACGCCGGGAAGCTCGATCAACGGATCGACTTCACGCCGAATGCGCAACAGTTCTCCCAGCGAATCGGCGATCTCGAGCGCAGCGCGCAGGTCAGTCGCGGCGCCGGATCGAGCAGCCGAGCCGACGGCCTGGGTACGGTTTGCGATTCTGACGGGCTCCTTACTTCTCTTGGCAGTTTGCCGGCGATGCAATTTCACGGTTACCTCGCAGCTATCGGCCCGAATACAATTCCTTGAAGATTTCTTCCGCCAAAGAAGGATCGGCCACCTGATCCACCGTCACCGACTTGGCGATGTTGCCGTCCCTTTTATCAGCGTCGAGCAAGCGCTCCATCGCCGGAAATAAAATTCGCCCGTCGTTGAACGCGTCGACCGCGATCTGATACGAGTCTGCCGCCACCGCCGGCTCGATGGCGAATCGCTTGCTGATCAAATCGATGGTGCCCTGAGGCTGCTGGCGCAAGTACCTGAGCGCTTCCATCTCAGCCTTCACGACGCGCTTCACTTGATCGCGGTTCTGGTTGATCTTCTTGAGCGTCGTCGCCACGCCGCCGATCGGAAACGATACGATCTTGGCGCTGTGCGCCAACAGCGGAAAACCCTCTCTGATCAAAAGCACCGAAAACGGCGGATTGACCGTCACGGCATCGACACGCCCGAGTTTCAATGCCTCGTACAAGGTCTTGTGGTCGCCCAGCGGCAGCATCTTGATGTCGCGCTCCGGATCGACGCCGTAGTGCAAGAGCAGCATGCGCGTGCTGATATAATTCGAGCCGCCGATCGCATTGACGCCGACGGTCGCGCCTTTTAGATCCTTGACGGTTTTGAACGGAGCGCGCCCGATGAGACTAAAAAAAGGCGCGCCGACGGCCATCGACACGACCCGGATGGGCGCTCCCTTCGCCGCCGCTCGCACACTCGAAGTCAGCAGCTCGGTATAATCGGCGTCGCCGCCAATCAGCGCCGAGACCGCGGCCACCGGGCTCACCCGGATCAATTCAGTCTCGAGACCCTGAGCGGCGTAGAAGCCGCGATCCTTGGCCAGGAACATTTGGAGAAATCCGAGGTTGTTGGCGGCATAGGTGATGCGGATCTTTTCTGTGCCGCCTCGCGGTTGCGCGTGGGAGACGGAAGAGAAGACAAAAGTAAGCGCGCACAAGAGCACAGACCGCGCGATCGTAAAACTCGAGATCCGGATTGACATGAGCAAATCCCTACCGAGCTCGAGCCTGCTCCGCGGCGATTTCCTGAGCCAACGATAGATCGAAATGCTTGAAAGGCGCGATCGAGGCGAAAGCGGCGTCTTCGTAGCTCATGATTTTCAAAACGTTCACGATCGACTCCTCGGTCGGCAGAAGATCGCCGACCAATTGTGAGCGCAGCGCGTCATAAGCGTGTTCCAGGATTGCCTTATCATCGGTCTTCAGCACTCGGCCGATGACACTCAGCGCGCCGCCGCGGTCCGCTCTGACGGCGCGCATCGTTTCGCTCAAACTCAGTAAAAATGCTTTGACCATTTTCGGATTTTTCTCCAGATAAGATCGCCGCGTGGAGATCTGGCCTTGGATATACTGCATCGGTATCGGGATGACCGTCAGTCCCAATTTTTCAGCCTGTTTTTCCTGTGTGTAAGAGATCAAGGTCGCGTCGATATTGCCGGACAGCAAAGCGGCGAGCCGAATCCCGGACCCTCCCGACAGCGGCAAAATTTGCGCGTCGCTGCGCGGGTCCAGTCCGATCTTGCTGAGCATGAATCGGATGAAAGCATCCGAGCGGCCGCCGGCGCCGCTGGTGGCGATTCTTTTCCCTCTAAGGCCACCCAGGTCTTTGATCTTGAGCCGGCTGGCGAGGCTGTAGGGCGAGGAATTATTCCACGAAGCAATCCCGAGGGCATCGCCGCCCTGTCTTGCCAGGTAAAAAAATCCGACGGTGATCGAAGTGACGAACTCGACGCTGCCTGACACCAGCGCCCGGCTCGCGGTTTGTTCGTTGGCGATCGTGATGATCTCGAGATTGATCCCGTGCTTGGCGAAGATGCCCTGCTGCGCGCCGATGGTAAACGGGATGGTCGCTGTCTGCGCTCCTCCCGCGCCCATTCGAATGGTCGTTTGAGCCGATAGCGGAAGCGACCAAAGGCAGAAAACCAAGCAACCCATCGCCACGCCCTTGCCGCCTTTGATCATGAACTTCAAGTCATTCATCATTGCATCCAGTCGCTCGAGCCCCGGCTTAGAGCCTGGCAAATTGCGGCATCTCACAGCGCACGCCAGTGCTCTTCAAGCGCGCTTCGAAGCGGCGCCGAATCTCCGGATCTTCGTCTTCATACTCGAGCAGAGTGCCACCGTTTTTTATCGACATCAGCACGCCTTCGTCATGACGTTTAGCGGCAGTGGCGAAGCCCGTGGGATGCACTCGGCCGCCGAAGCGGATCGCCAATTGCCGCGCCGGCGCGCTGCCGACATTGAAATGCTGGTGGAACCAACCTCCCGGCGGGCAATAAAGGCTGCCGTCTTTCCAGCTCATTTCGACCACCTCGCCGCCGTTGCCGCTCTCATAGGGCCGCGTTCCCAGATCCTTGGACCACAGCAAAACATAACCGTTGGACTGCAGCCCGAATAGCACCGAACCGGGCCCATGATAGTGGGCTTTGTGGTAAAGCCCCGCGGGCCATTGCGAGAGATGTCCGACCAGCGAGTTGCCGGCGATCTCGAAGCAGGTGATCAAAGCGCCCACGCCTTTTTCTTCGCACGTGTCGATCGCGGCGGACGAAACGTCGGCGATGAAATTGGTGTCCCAGGTGGCGACATTGCGAATTTCATAACGCTTGCCGGGGCCGCTGAAGTAGCCCTCTTCGCCGGCGAAGCGTTCGTGGAAAACAAACGGGCTGTTAAAAATGAATTCATCATTGCGATACAGGTCCATGACGATCGGCGCCGTGGTGACCGCGAAAAACTTCACCGGCTCGCGGCCGCCGTTGACGAGCCGATGCCAACTGTTGAGCGGCGGAGCGAACAGACTCCAGCGACTCCACTCGAAAATGTGCTTCTTGCCGCCCTCCTGCCAAACCTCGGTGGCGCCGTTGCCCTCCAGGATGACGATCACCTCTTCGTACATGTGCCTTTCCGGATGAAGCGCGCCGCCCGGCGGAATTTCGCCGACATACATCCCGGACGAACCTTCCATGCCATAAAGATGAATAAAGGAGCCTTTGCCTCCCGTGCGCCGCCAGGGACTCAGCGGCAGTTCTCGGACGTCTTCCACGCCGTGGCCGACGACGACCGGCAGTCCCTCCTGCGCCATCCATTGATGGTAGGGAGTTCGCTTCAATGCGCTCATGAGCTGGCTGAAATCGTTCACGCGATTTTCCTCCGTTCAGAATTTACCATCCTATCCCCACATCTTGCGCGCCATCCGCGCGACCAGTTCGAGCTTGCGGCGCTGATCATCCCAGCCAATCAAATTTCCCGGCGCGGTGGATGCAAAGCCGCATTGGGTACTGATCGCCAGGTTCTCCATCGGCACATACTTGGCAGCCTCATCGACGCGGCGGCATAACAGATCTTCCGACTCCATTTGGGGTTCTTTCGAAGTGATCAGGCCGAGCACGACATTTTTTCCTTTGGGGACAAAGCGCAGCGGCTCGAAGCCGCCGGCCCGCTCGCTATCGAACTCCAATAAAATATTGTCCGCCTGGAGCGAACAAAAGAGTTTCTCGGCGATCGGCTCGTAGCTCCCCTCGGCGGCCCAAGCGCTGCGGTTGTTGCCGCGGCAGAGATGGATACCGGCTATCACATCGGGCCGCCGATGGATTTCCGCGATCAACTGATTGTCGCCGGCAAGGGTATCGTCGAGCACTTCATCCGGGTCGAGTCCGGCGTCGACAAGCTCCTGGCGGCCGCGTGGATCCATCAGGTGCACCGTGTAGGAGGGCGCGTCCAATTGAATATAGGAGGCTCCCTCCTGGGCGAGCATCCCGACTTCATCGCATAAGATCGCCGCCAAGTCCGCGATCATGGCGCTGACGGCTGGGATAGTAGCTGTCTGTGACTCCGGGCTGATATCGGCTCGACCAATAAGAGAGGCTCGGCACGCATACCTTGAAGGGGCCCGGCGCGTGCTGCTTTAAAAATGGCGCCTCGGCCGGCACCAGCCGCCCTTTTTTATGAAGTCTTCCCCCCACTACCAATTGCCGGTCACCGCGCCGCGCGGCCATGGCGACGTCGCGATGGGGGCCGCGCCAGTTGGCCGTCGCCGAACGATCGCTGCGAACAAATCCTTCGACAGCCTGGGTGATATCGGCGGTGAACATGCCGCGGCGATATTCACCGTCGGTAAAGACTTCGTTGCCGGCGGCGCGCTGCATGGCCAACGCCGCGACAATCGCCCGATCCTCGATTTGACGCAGTTCGTTCAAATCAATGCGTTCCTCGCCGTAATCCGCGCGCGCCTGCAATAGCTCGGCGGGGCGCAGCAGACTGCCGATGTTATCGGCGCGAAATCTCGTGCTCATGATCTAGCGATAATTTCTTCGGCAAATAGTTCGGCTCTACTGTTTTCGCTGCAGCCCTTGGTAAATTTTTTCACAAGAGATTGGCAGGCTGGTCAGGCACAGGCATTGAGGAGGCGAAACTCCAGGGGATCCGGATTTCTATTTCGCTCGCAATCATATCCATGTGGCTCTCGATTCGGAGAAGACGATTTGCATCTCTCCTCGACGCGCGCATATAACCGCCGGGATACCTGCTCCCGTTGTTTTAAAGATTCAAGATTCCCGCCCATTTTTCCCTGATCTGTTTTTTGAACTCCGCGCTCGACTCGGCCACTTTGGGAAAGCGATCGCGCAAAGCGAATGGACGGCAGGCGTCGATCACCGCGCAGGAGCTCGTGTGGCCGGCATTTTCGTCGAAACGCGAACGCACCATCGGATCGAGAAAATTCGCTCGGGTGTGGTCGAGGAGCGTGATCGAGCGGATCGGATCGCTGCGCGTGCACACCGCCCACATAATGTCTTCGAGGTTCATGACATCGATATCGTCGTCGACGACGATCACGTAGCGCGTCGGATGCGAAGGTTGGAGGAGCTGCGAAGCGACGATCGCCGCCTGGCGCGCCTGACCGTCATAAGTCTGCTTGAGACTGATCAAGGTCAGAAGATTTGCCGCGCCCGACTCCGGCCGATACACGCCGGTGATGCCGCCGATTCTGGCGCGCTCGAGCAAGTCCCAAAGATTGGCCGATTTGATGATCGAATGGCGGTAGGTGCTGTCGTGCGGCGGCCGCCCCGGCCATGCGCCTAAAATAATCGGATCGTTACGATAGTAAACCGCCTTTACTTGGATGACCGGTTCCGGCCTGGCGTCGCTGACATAGTAGCCCGGCCATTCGCCGAACTTTCCTTCGCTCTTGAGCTCATTGGGAAAAAGGAATCCCTCAAGAACGATTTCGCTGAACACCGGCAGCGGCAGACCGGTCAAGCGTCCGGCGACCACGGGGATGCGTTCGTGCAACACCGAGCCGACGTAATTATACTCAGGCACCCGCGGCGGCAAAGAGAAAGAGCCGGCGAAGAGAAACACCGGATGGTGTCCGGCAGAGATCGCAATCGGACAGGGCTCTCCCGCCTTCCAATAGCTGTCCATAATAATCCGCCCATGATGGCCCGGGGCAATAAAAATGCCGGCGGACTTTTCGTCATGAATCATCACCCGGTAGGTGCCGAGATTGACCCAATCGCCGCTGCGCTCGCGCATGATCGCCACCGAGCCAGTGCCGATGTAGCGCCCGCCATCATCGTGGTGCCACAACGGCGCGGGGAACTTGAGCAGGTTGACCTGCTCCCCTTCGTCGACGTTTTGAAAGATCGCTCCATCCTTGACCGGCATCGGTGGAAACTCATCGAGCTCATCGCTCCAGCCGCGCATTCTGTCCTTCATGCTGCGGATCAAGTCCAAGCCTTCAACATCAAGCGGCATCCCCAAAGTCAGCGACAAGCGCTTGGCGCTCGACATCGCGCCGGCGAGCAGACGAAATCCCGCCGGATAATCCTTGATCTTGTCGAACAGCAACGCCGGGCCGCGCGCCTTGGCGTTGAGCTCGACCACGGTGCCGATCTCCTTGTTCCAGTCAGCGCCGTCGACCGTCTTGAGCTCGCCATGCGCTTCGACATCAGTTAGCCAGGATCGCAAATCGGTTTTCATCTTTGCTCCCGAGTCTTCGCGCTCCAGGCAAGACTCATTTCATTTCCCGCAGCACTTCTTCGATGAAGCGCGAGTCCACAAACTTTTTAAAATCCACCGGGCCGCGCGCCTTTAACTCTGGGATGCTTTCCCAAGCGGTCTGGATGCCGTCTAAATCGGGCGTCGGCTCGGAGCGGACGTTCTTGCTGCCGTCCTCGTAGATGCTATCGAGATCCGCGGCGGAGACTTTGTGGATCTGTTTCAGATAGGCCTTGGCGACCTCCGGATTGGTCTTCCAAAATTTAATTCCATGGACCAGGCCGGCCACCGCCCCCTTGACGAGCCGCGGTTGTTCGCGGATCAGTCGTTCCTGCGCCATCAAGCCGATGTTCGCGAATCTCGTCTTGATCGTCGAAAGATCGAAGATGACGTTGAGGCCGGCATTTCTTGCCACCGGCACAAAAGCGGGCGTCACCACGGCGCCATCGATGCCGCCGCTCATCAATGCCGCGGAGCGCGCCGCCGAATTGCCGATCTGAAGCACTTGGACGTCCCGCTCCGGGTCCATGCCCCACTGGCGGATCAGAAATCGCGTCTCGATGTCGGAAAAAGCGCCGTAGCGGCTGACGGCGACTTTCTTGCCCTTCATGTCCTTCGGCGAGTTGATGCCCGGCCGGGCGACGAACAGATGTTGGAACCGGTCGATGTTCACGGTGAGGATCTTGAGGGGCGCGCCGGCGGCGATTGCATTCAAAATGTCACTGACGGAATTATTGGCGATCAGCGCCGACCCGGAGACCACCGTCTGCGCCGCCAGCACGCCGCTCGGGACGTAGATCATGGTCACGTCGAGCCCTTGTTTCTTGAAGAAGCCCTGTTTCTGGGAGAACCGGATCACTTCAACGATCCCGCCGGAACCCGAAGAAACAAAATTTATCGGCGACAGCTCGGCAGTCTGGACGCCCGGAGCAACGCCAAGAACCAGCACAAAACCCACGACGGCAAGAATCCGATGGTAAGCCATCCATCCTCCTTGGCCTGCGCTATTTAAATAGCTGCGCACGTCGTCGATAGGTCGCGTTGTAGAATTCTTTGCGGAACGTTTCTTCGCCATGATGGATCGTATCCTCCTTGCGAGTGGGCGCGGACAATGACCCGCGGAAACAGCTCTAACGTTCTCTGAGGCCGAGCAACGACTGGGCATTGCGATCGAGGACGGCGCTCTTTTCTTCCGATGCCAGCTCCGATTGCTCGATGTAACTCACGCACTGTTCGAACCTTGGCCCCGCCAGATGCGGAAAATCAGTGCCCAAAAGCAACCGATCCGCTCCGAAAGCGTCACGCGCGCAGCGCAGCGCGGCCCTACTTCCGTTAACCGTGTCATACCACAATCGTCTCAAGTACTCGCTGGGCTTGTACTGGGTGCGCTCGGCCAGCGAGCCGTCGAGGCGTTCGATCAAAAACGGCAGGGTGCCGCCGAGGTGAGGCACGATAATGCGGAGCCTTGGATAGCGGTCGACGATGCCCGCCAAAATCAATCGGAGCGCGGCAACGGTATCTTCGAAAGGCGCTCCCAGGGGAAAATTCAAGTCGAAGCCTTCCAGGAGCGAGCCGCAGCCGCGGCCGACCGGGTGAAGAAATAAAACCGCGCCGCGGCGATCCAGCTCGGCAAACATAGGCTCGAACGCCGCCTCATCCAATGGACGGCCAACGATCGAACAACCAAGACTGACGCCGACCATGCCAAGATCGTCAAGAGCGCGCGTCATCTCGGCCAGTGCCGCATCGACATGGGGCAACGGCAAGGCCGCGATGGCCGCAAAATGGCCGCCATGCTGAGCGCACACTTCGGCGTATAGGTCATTGCCTAGCCTGGCCGCGCTGATCGCTTCCTGGGCGTTGGTAGAGTACGGCTGCTGCGCGCCGACGGATAGGATCTGCACGCGGATGCCGGATTGGTTCAGCAGATCAACGCGCTGTTCGAGGGTGACCGCGGCGCCAGGACGCGCGGATTCGATAATTCGTTTCGCCGCGCAAGCGAGACACGTAAGCAATGTACTTCTCCGGGTAATAGTGCGCGTGCACGTCGATGCGCATAAAGACCTCTTCCCCGCCGCAGATAACCGACGCCAACTTCAGCGGCGCACCATCCGTTCATATCAACTCCACCTTCCACCGCGCAAATGATTTCCCGGCTCGATCCCGAGAAACTGGCGGCGCCGTCATGACGAGCAAGGTGGCGGTAGACGAAGATCTGAAATCACCGCGTCTCGCGACGGATTTAGTCCGGGCTAAAAGCTCAAACCAATCCGCGCAAGCCGCTTCTATTCTATTAAGGATTGGTAACCAAACCTTCGAGTCCACAGCAGCTTGACAAGGCAACGCACTAGACACTATTAAAGAATCAAAATTCACTTTCGAGAACGGAGGGGTTAGGATGGACGAAATCGTATACACGCCGCAGAAAGCCGCCTATCTGCGCTGGATGGAAGAGGAAGGTATTCCGATTTTTGCGGGACTTGCAGTCGAGGATGTGACCGAACTACCGCGCAAGCCGTGGCCGCGCATGGGCGGTACCGGCTCATTCATCCAGCTCAAGGGCGGCGGCGGCGTTACCGGCATGTACGTCGTCGAGATTCCGCCAGGCGGCGCGCTGGAACCTGAAAGACATATGTATGACGAACTTTTGTATGTCTTGAAGGGACGCGGCAGCACCGAGGTCTGGTACGACGGCATGCGCAAGCAGGCTTTTGAATGGTCCGAAGGCAGTCTCTTCGCTCCGCCGCTCAACACCTGGCACCGCCTCTACAACGGCGCACGCGAGTCAGCCTTTCTGCTGGCTGTCACCACCGCGCCGATTATCATGGATTTCTTTCGCGACTCGGATTTTGTTTTCAAAAACCCTTACGCGTTTAAATCCCGCTACCAGGGCGAAGACTCCTACTTCGCCATGAGCACCAAGCGCTATAAAGCGAAACGGACGAGCATGTGGGACACGAATTTCATCGCTGACGCGAGAACCGCGCCCCTCGATAGCGCGCCTTACAAGGTTGCTGAAGGGGGGATCACCTGCTTCGAAATGGCGGACAACAGCCTGATTGGACATATGTCGGAATGGCCGTCCGGCATCTATCACAAGGCCCACTATCACGCGGCAGGCGCGATTCTTCTCGTCGTGCGCTCACAGGGCTATATCTACATGTGGCCAAAAGAATTGGGCGTCCGTCCCTTCCAGAATGGCAAAGGCGATCAGGTCGTCCGATGCGATTGGAAGCCCGGCAGTATTTACAGTCCTCCCGACGGCTGGTTCCACACTCATCTGAATACCAGCTCCGAGCCGGCCAGGCATATCGCGCTCCGTCTCGGCAGCCGCAAGAATCCGACGACCATCCACGACGCCAGCACGCGCAACAACCGCGAAGGACCGACGACGAGCTTGCGCGAAGGCGGCACCTTGATCGAATACGAGGATGAAGATCCGGAAATTCGCCGGGAGTTCGTCGAGCGGTGCAAAAAGAACGGCGTCGAGTGCCACATGCCGCCGATCACTTACCGCAACGACCCTATCTCCGTCGATTGATTTTTTTCAGTGCTGGGAGGCCCGCGTTCGGCGGGCTTCCCAGCTTTTTCATTTTCTCGCAAGCTCGCCTTCGTCTTCGAGCAATTGCAAAAAGCTGGGCAAATCTTGCGCGGGAACCGATTCTGCCATTTGAGTTTCCGCTGCGACAAGGCTTCCGGCTAGAGAGCGATCCGGCAGTGATCAAACAGCGCTAGCAGACCTTTCAATCCTTTCGAACGTCGAGTGGAATGCCGTAGCGCGCCCATTCTTTTTCCACTTTGGCCATCGCTTCGCTTGCCGGCAAACAAATTGGCGGAAAATTCTTGGCATCGTAGCGGGTCGCGTCGATGATCATTTTCGAGGTCCGCGAGGTGGTCCACTGCTCTTCCTTGGGCAAAGAGGGATCGAGAATAATCCCCGTGAGCTGCTTGAGAATCTCGATATCGCGATTGGCCTGCACCCGTGTGGAAACCGCCCACTCGACTTGAATCGGATCGAAGGGATCGATGTCGGCATCGACGATGATGACTTGCTTGATGTAACGCCCGGCGACGCTGCCGAGTACCGCAAGCCCCACGTACTTGCCGAATCCCTCGTACGGTTTCTCCACCGCGACCACCGCGTGTAAGGCTCCCCCCGCTGGCACGGTCACATTGACTTTTTTTATTCCCGGCAGAGACACTTGCCGGATTATTTCCGCTTCCCGCGGCACGGCGGTCAAAAAACCCGATTCGTTCGGTTGCATCCCTTCGTAGCTCGCCTGCAGAATCGGCTGATTTCGATGCGTGATCGCTTTAACCCGAATGACCGGCCGCGGCGCCTTGTGCCCGCCGTAGTGCCCGGTGAATTCCCCGAACGGACCTTCTTCTCGTAATTCGTCAGGTAAAATTTCGCCTTCGATAATGATTTCAGCTGAGGCGGGCACCTCCAGTGGAATCGTCTTACAAGTCACAAGCTCGAGCGGCTTGCCGCGCAGCGCGCCGGCGATGGCGAGTTCGTCGATGCCAAACGGAATCGGCGCGGGGGCGGTCATCACCACGGTGGGATCGGCACCGAGCACCAGCGCCACCGGAAACGGCTCGTTCGGAGCTTTGTTGCGCTGGAGATTTAGATGCGTGTACGGAGCGGCAAGAATGCCCAGCGTATTTCCATCGTGAACTTGATTTCGATACAGCCCGACGTTTCGACCCTGGGTCACCGGATCCTTAGTGATATGGCATGACAACGTCAGAAATGGTCCCCCGTCGAGCTCGTTCCAGATCGGCACCGGCAGTTTGTTGAGATCGATCTCCTTGCCCATCAGGACGTTTTCTTGACACGCCCCGCGCTCGACAATCACGGGGGGAAGCGGATTGCTCGTGCGCCGGTTCCACTCCGTTGCCAATTGATCGGCTTCGATGCCGAGCGCCAACGCATAACGCCGGCGCGACGCCAGCAGGTCGACGGCTAAAGGCATCGCGCGTTCACCGGGCCGTTCGAACAACAAGCCGGGACCGCCGGCGCGCAAGTTGCGCAAACAGATGGCGCCGATTTCTTGCTCTAAACTGACCGGAACCCTGACCCGCGAAAGCTCGCCGGCCTGTTCCAGCACGTTTAAATAACTCCTCAAGTCGGTGACGATTGCAGTGGTCATGGGTGATCCTCTAAGAAAATCGAAAAAATAATTCGGATTTCAGCCTTTGTGTGGAACATGTGTCACGTTCAGCTTGTTTTGTTCACCACGAAGAGCACGAAGGACACGAAGGTTTCGGATATTTCTGCTTCTCAATGTCGTGGGCTACGCGGGGAATTTCGAAAAGGCCGCCACAGCGGGCTGCCCCCTAAAGCTGTGAAACGCGAATTCTTCTCGTCCTTCGGGCGCTTTGCGCTTAAATCTTCTCTCCTTCGTGCTCTTCGTATTACTATAGTTAAAAATTTGCGCGGCCTGCGCAAATTTTCATCGAGTATCGAGTCGAATTTCTCCCGCCAAGGCGCAAAGGCGCCAAGGTTATGGGGAAAGGACAAAAACTCTTATAAATGATTTTCACGCTCAATCTCCGAACTTTGCGCCCTTTGCGTCTTTGCGGTGAGATACTTCCGAGTTTCGGTTGCGGCTCTGCCGCGCTGGGTCCTTCGTGGTGAAAACATCTTTACAGCAAATCCGGAAGATCCAAACATTCTAACGGTGACCGCCGATGCCGACCTTGCTGCCGACGACGTGAGCGATCAAAGCGATGACGATGACAACGAGCGATGTCAGAAAGGCGACCACGGCGCCGCGCTCGAATTGCCCGCCGAAGGCATAATCGAGCGCCAGCAGCGCCATCGTGCGCGATTGGCTGGAACCCAACAATACGATGGTACTGATATCGCGCGCCGCCGAGATAAAGCCGAGCAGGCCAACGACGATGAACGTCGGCGTCAAGAGCGGGATCAGCACGCGGCGGTAACATTGCAGCCAAGAACCGCCGGATATGCGCGCGGCTTCTTCGAGCTCGGGTCCAAGTTGGACTAGCACGCTCTTGGCGATCTGAACGCCGAAAGGCATGCTCTTGATGAACAGAGCGATGATCAGCAGGTAAACCGAGCCGTACAGAGGCAAGAGAATCCTGCGTTTCGAAAACAGTCCACAAAAGCGCCAGTCCCATCAGGATGCCCGGAATCGCCCAGGGTAGCCACGAGATAAAATCCAAAATCGCTTTTCCCTTAAATTGCCGTCGCACAACCACGTACGCGATCAGCGCGTAAAAAGCCGCGCCGCTGACCGCGGTGCCGAGCCCGACGATCAGCGTGTTCCACAGCGACTTGATCAGGCTCGGATCGGCGAGCACTCGCTGCCAATTTTCGATGGTCCAAGGTCGGGGAATATTGAAATAGCCGAAGGCGCGCATGAACGTGCCCATCAGGAGCACCACCAAAGGCACAACGGTCACAGTGAACGCAATTAAAGCCACCGCCGAAAATATCGGCCAACGCCAGCGGCCGAGACTGGTTGGATTGGTGCTGAAGCCGCGCCCGCTCACCGTCCGATAAAGACGCTGGCCGAGATAGCGGCGCTGCAGCACGACCATGATCAGCAGCACCAATAAAAAAATACTTCCGAGAGCGGTCGCCGGGGCGTACTCCGGCGGCTCATAAGCGACCAGGTCGCGGATTTTTGTCGAATAGACGAACAGGTTGATGGGAACGCCCAACAACAATTCGATCTCGAATGCTTCCATAGAGCGGATCAATCCCAACACGGTCGATACCAATATCGCCGGCATCATGAGTGGGATGACAATGCGAATCAGGGTCACGGCCGGATTGGCGCCGCAACTGCGCGCGCTCTCTTCGAGGCTCGCATCGAGATTGCGAAACGCCGGCGCCAAGAGCAGCACTTTCACGCCAAGGCTGGTCGTCATGTGCACCCAGACGATGCCCCAGTAGGAATAAATATTGAAAATCGGTCCGCTGACAATCGACAGATTGTGCAGCCATTGGTTGAGCAAACCGAACTTGCCGTCGAGAAGCAAGATCCAGCCCAGCGCGACGGGCAGCGGCGGCAGAAAGAAGGAAATCCAGAACATGAACTCCAGGCCCTTTTTCCACGGCAGATCGGTGCGCGCAATCAGCCAGGAGAGCAGCACGCCGATCACCAGCGCGATCGACTGGCGCACAACCGAGAGCGATACCGTGTTCCACAGGGCTTGGAGAATCGACGGATCGCTGAAGGCGCGGCGCCAGCCGGCAAGGCCGTAAACTGGAGCTTCGCCGGGTCGGGCGAGTTGAAAGCTGCCCACCACCAGCAACAAAAGCGGCGTCAGGACTAAAAACGCGACTATGGAGAAAAGCACCGCGATACAAATTGTTGCGGGCTCAATCCCGAGCAATCTGGGCTGAGAAATTGCGTCGGCGGTTGAAACTTTGGCCATAATCCTGATTCGATCTAATCTGCGCTCTGCGGTAAGATCAATGACGTTCGGCAAGGGAACTTGCAGGAGAGCCGGTCTCGAGGTCGTTTTCTAATTCCGCTTCCGTCACCCAAACGCGCAGATGTTCCGCCGGCAAATGGAGTCCGATAGAGCGGCACAGTTCCGTGCCGCGCTCGCGCGGCACCGTGAGCGTGCAAACCCGGCCACCGACGCGGAGCACGAGTTCGAGATCGCGTCCAAGATGAAGAATATTTTCCACGTCGCACGGAACGACGTTATGCCGATTAGCGCTGTCGCTGCTTTCAATTCGCGTGTCTTCCGGGCGTATCGCAACCAAAACTCGCTTGCCGATGCCGGCGCCGTCAAGGGATTCGGGTATTCGTACTTGTACATTCTTCAATCCGTCGAACTCGACGACGTCGAAGCCGTGCCGCTTTTCTTCGATGATTTTTCCTCGGAAGCGCAAAATGCGCCCCAAAAAATCTTCGACGAAAGGCGTTTGCGGATGCTCGTAGACATCTTGCGGCGCGCCGATCTGCTCGATGCGGCCTTGGTTCATCAGCGCCAGCCGCGTCGAAAGCGACATGGCTTCGATCTGATCATGGGTGACGAACAGCACGGTAAATCCGAGTTGCTGCTGCAATCGCTTGATCTCGATGCGCATCTGCTCGCGCAGCTTCGCGTCTAAATTGCTGAGCGGCTCGTCGAGGAGGAGAATGCTCGGCGAGTAGACCAGCGCGCGCGCCAGCGACACCCGTTGCTGCTGTCCGCCGCTCAAGAGTATCGCCGGCCGATCCGAAAAATTCGCCAAGCCGACCAGTTCGAGAGTTTCTTCGACGCGCCGCTTGATTTCCTGGCGATTGGCGCGCCGCACGTTGAGCGGAAACGCGACGTTTTGAAATACCGTCATGTGCGGCCAGATCGCGTAGGACTGGAACACCATACCGATGTCGCGTTTTTCCGGCGGCACGTTGATGCGCCGATTGGTCGCAACCACGACGCGGCCCGCGATCTCCACCTCTCCGGCATTGGGCTTTTCGAAGCCCGCGACCATGCGCAGGGTCGTCGTCTTGCCGCAGCCGCTCGGTCCGAGCAAAGTGACGACTTCGCCTTGCTCGACTTTGAACGAAACATTATCGACGGCGGTCAGCTTGCCGAAGATTTTGACGAGATTTCTTACTTCGAGAAAAGTCTGGCTCATGGGTTACCAAATACCTCGATTAACAACGGCATCAGATTGTCCTTCGCCTGCTGGGCAGCCTTCGTATAAGTCTTGATGGCGCCGGGCTGCGGCACCCGCCAGGGCTCCGCATGATCGGTCGGCACGTCCAAACGCGCGCTGACGTAACCGTTGGCGCTAGCGAACACGGTTTGTCCCTCTTTCGACAACAACCAATTGATATAAACTTTAGCCGCGTTGGGATGGGGCGCCTTGTTGAAAAGCGCAAGCGCTCCGTTGGCCGGACTTACGTCCGCCCCTTCCTTAAGTTGGCGGGGGTCGACGATCGCGATGGGGATACCTTGTTTGGCGCGCGCCACCGCGACAAAATCCGCCGTGCCGATCAGCACCGGATAACGGCCTTGTCCGATGGCGTCAACTTCCTGCGCGTAGTCCTTAAGAATAGTTATTTGTTGCTTGCCCAACGCTCGAATAAAATCCACGCCGAGTTCCGGGTGAAGATAAAAAAAAGTGAAGGTCGCCTGTCCCGGCCCGGCGCGGCGCGGATCGTCCAGAATCAATTTGCCCTTCCACTTCGGATCGAGCAGATCCTTGTAAGACTTGAATTCTTTGGAGTTGACGAGCTTGGGATTATAAAAAATGATGCCGCGCTGGAACGGAGTCATCACCATCAGGGTCTTGCCTGGATCGAGAAATTCCAATCCGCCACCACGCCAGGTTTTTGGATCCTTAACGTCCGGGAAGATCAGCGCCGGCTCCAGGGGATCGAAGGCTCCGGCCGGAATCATCGATTCGAGCCCTGTGGTCGTGCCATGAACGAAAACGTCCCAGAGATAACGTCCGGCTTTTCGTTCGGCGAGCACTCGCGGCGGAATCTCTCGGCCCAAGGCGCCGAACAGGTCTACTTGAAGACCGTACTTCGATTGAAAACTCATCGTCAGGGCGTCGCGCATCGATGCCGTCACGTCGGTGATTACCGTCACTACGTTTTCTTTTTTAGCGGCCGCTAAGGTGGTCTCCCACTCTGACTGCCATTCCGCCGCAGAACCGACTTGAGCGAATCCGCTGAGTAGTAGCACGAGTCCGAAAATCCTCGCCCTACAAACACTCGCGCCTGTCACCAAAAAAACCTCCGATTAGATAATTTCTCGGGTGCCAAAATCACGCCAAGCTATATAATCGTCCGGAGCAGATAGTGTCAAGCCAATCACCGTACGATATCCAGTAAACGTTGCGCGAAAAAGTCAGTCATATAGACACAGCAAATCCACTGAGTTACCCGGGAGCTCAGAACAATTCTGTAATTGGCGCGAAAATATGACCAGCAGCAGAAATTTGTTTTGAAGAACCGCAAGCGCGATAGATGCTTCAGTTGATTATCGAGATTGTCGATCAGAAGCAAAGCGCAGGCAGTCGCTGTGTTTGCTCAGCGAATAAAAAAGAATCGGTTTCAGCTAGCGCGCAAACACATTGATAAACGCAACTCGGTCTGACCTTCTTTGGGCATTCGGACGCGGCGGATTTTTTGGGATGGTAGCGAGAGCGTAGCTTGACAGGCCGAAATTCGGTTAGTACGTTACGGCCAATTGCTTCAAAGCGTTCCGGATGCTTCGCGCTGAAAAAGTTATCAATCTTTCAATTAACATGATTTAGCAACGCGCGAGCGCAGCGCCTATGCTATCGACGCTTTGAGTCACGAGAAGTTCGGAGAACGCCAATGGCGAAAACCAGACCAGCACCGACGGATTTTTCAACCCATGGCTTTGGCGCCGATTTACATCAGTTCTTAGAGCAATACGAAGCCGCCTATCCGCAGGAGGTACTTCACGTCGAGGAGCCGCTGTGCGCGGAGTGGGAGATTACCGCGCTCGCGATGAAGCTTGAAAAAGCGCAGCGCTTTCCGGTTCTCGTTTGTCATAACGTCATCGTCGACGGCAAGCGCGCCGAGTTGCCGCTGGTGACTTTCTTGATGGCCAGCCGGCTCCGCGTGGCGCGCACTTTCGGCGTAGATGTGCGCAGCGCCGGAGCTGCCTGTTATGAGCGCGTGCAAAAGCGCGCCAAGCCGATCGTCGTCTCCCGCGACCAGGCGCCCGTGAAACAGGTCGTGGAAAAAGGCGCGAGCATCGACGTGCGCCGTTTTCCCGCGCCGCGGCATCACCGCATGGATCCGGGACGTTATGTCACCGAAGGTCACTTTCTTACCTTCAATCGCAATAACGGTTTGGACAACTCGGCGTTGCAGCGCGGTTGGCTCGCCGGCAAAGATGAAATACGCGTCTTCCTCGGTCCGAGCACGCACAACGCGCATAATTTACGGCAGTATGAAGAAACCGGCGAGGACATGCCGGCGGCCTACTGGATCGGCCATCACCCCCTCGTGCTGTTGGGCGCGGCGACCCATGTCGGGCCCGACGAAAGCCACTATGAGACGGCAGGGGGAACCCTAGGCTCGCCGCTACGCCTGGTGCCTTCGGAAACTTTGGGCGATAAATTTTTGGTTCCTGCAGATGCCGAAGTGGTGATCGAAGGGTACGTGCCGAACGGGCAGCGCAAACCCGAGGGGCCCTTCGGCGAATACACGCGCCACGTCGGACCGCAGCGTTGGTGTCCGCTACTCAAAGTCACGGCGGTGACTTATCGCAAGGATGCGTACTGGGACGACGTCATGGTCGGTCATACCCACTGGATCAGTAGTCTGACTAAAGAGGGGGCGGTTCTAGAGTTGGTGAAGCATAGTGTCCCAAACATCAAGGCCGTGCATGTGCCGATGTCCGGCTGCGGCGTGTCGCACGTCTATATACAGATGCGCAAGACCGTCGAGGGACAGGGAAAGACCGCGGCGGCTGCCGCGCTCAGCGGCTTCTTCGATATCAAGCATGCCTTCGTATTTGACGAGGACGTGGACATCTTCGACGAGCGCGAAGTGCTCCTGGCCCTGGCCACTCGGTTCCAGGCGGATCGCGGCTTGGTGTTGCTCCCGGGAATGAATGGATCGCCGCTCGATCCGAGCGCGCCCGAGCGTAACGTAACGGCCAAAGCCGGTTTCGACTGCACCAAGCCGGTGGGCAAACCGTTCGCCGAACGGCTGGCAATCTCGGAAGAAGTGCTGTCGCGCATCGATCCGCTGAAAATTATCGGCGAGAAAAGATGGGAACGGATCCCGGTCGAGCCTTGGGGATGACGGAGAATGGGGAAATGGAATGTTGGAGTAATGGTCAAAACAAGAGCCCAACACTCCAGTACTCCAATACTCCATATTTCAATCCTAATAGAGGAGCGAACTATGGCTGATTTTGAATATGTCGCGTGCCCGAAGTGCCACGACAAGTTTATGGCCGGTGAGGAATTTTTTCGTTTGCCGCAAGCTTACTGTCATTGCCCCTACTGCGGCAATGAATTTCCGGTCGGCGTTGCCGCCGGCGAGGCCAGCAAAGCGGCGGATAAGCGCGCCGGATCATGACGTTGAGATAATCAATCACTCGGTGAAAAGGAGACCAAAGCACCATGAGGTACAGTCACGACGATAAGATCGACACTTACACCACCTGGCAGCAGGCCCAGAAAATCCCCATCAATCGCGGTTTTTTCATCGAAGATTTGACAAAGGTCGAGGTTGCGCCCTGGGAGCAT
This sequence comes from uncultured delta proteobacterium, assembly GCA_963755715.1. Taxonomy (GTDB): domain Bacteria; phylum Desulfobacterota; class Binatia; order UBA9968; family UBA9968; genus DP-20. Next base: position 3,716 of record CAVWLW010000055.1, on the reverse strand, counting down.
AAAGGCGGCCTCGGAGCATTCGTCAATCTTGACGGCACCGGCGGCACCAATGACGGCTACGTGTGCGAGATCCCGCCAGGAAAACAGTTAAAAGAACAAAAACATCTTTACGAGGAGATGGTCTACGTTCTCGACGGACATGGGGCGACTTCTATTTGGCAAAAGGACGGCAAAAAGCACACCTTTGAATGGCACCCGGGAAGTCTCTTTGCGATTCCGCTCAACGCCCACTACCAACTCTTCAACGGTCAGGGCCATGCCCCTGCCCGATATTTTGCCGTGACCAACGCGCCGTTCATGATGAACCTGTTTCACAACCTGGATTTCATTTTTGGCGATAGCTTTACCTTCGCCGACCGTTTTCCGCCCGAAGAAGAGGAATATTTTAGCGGCAAAGGAAAGCTCTGGGGCCGCAAGCTGGAAGTCAACTTCGTGCCCAACGTGCGCGATATTCAACTGTACGAGTGGAAAGAGCGCGGCGCCGGCGGCAGGAACGTGAACTTCGAACTGGCCGGCAACGTCATGGGCTCGCATATCTCTGAGTTTCCGGTCGGCCGCTACAAGAAGGCCCATCGCCACGGCCCGGGCGCCCATGTGATCATCTTAGGCGGTCAGGGCTATTCCCTGCTTTGGCCCCCCAACGAGGGCGAAATGGTGCGCGTCGACTGGAAACCGGGGTGCGTGGTCGTGCCGCCGAACCAATGGTTTCACCAACATTTCAACTCCGGCGCCGAGCCCGCTCGCTATCTTGCCCTGCGCTGGAATAGTTGGCGCTACCGATTTGTCGCGCTCACCGACGAAAAGCCCATCGAGGTGGACGTGAAGCAAGGTGGAAATCAGATCGAATACGAAGACGAAGATCCAAAAATTCATCAGATCTTCGAGGCAGCCCTGGCCAAAGCCGGCGCGCCCTGCCACATGGGCTCCATGGTTCGGTGGTGCACACAGAAGGAAAGAGCCAGCGCGTGACGGGAAAGAATGGAGTGTTGGAATACTGGAGTGGTGGAGTGATGGGCTCCTGATTAAACCATCACTCCACCACTCCATTACTCCAGCCTTAGTTCGAAGCTCAACTCTGTCTGTGGTTCGGGATTTCATTACAGGAGAAGTTCGTTCATGCACGGTACGATGAAAGCTGCCCGCTTGCACGGCTTCGAGCGCACCCATGGCTCGAGCGAAATTGTCCGCGTCGACGACGTGCCGATTCCCGACCTCGCCACCGGCGAGGTGTTGATTCGCGTGCTGCGTGCCGGTCTCAATCACGGCGACCTGCACATGCGCGAAGATGCCGTACAGTACAGCCCGGAGGTGAAGACGGTTCCCGATCTGCCGATGACCATCGGCCACGATGGACTGGGCGAGGTCGTCGAAGTCGGCCCGGATGTCGAGAGCGTTCGCGTCGGCGACCGCGTCGTGGTGATTTGTTCGATCACCTGTGGCTCTTGCAAATACTGCCGGACTGAAAGGCAACACCTCTGTCAAACCAAGAAGACCATGGGGTTTCTCACCAAGTTTGGCGAAGGACCGGCCTATCTTCGTCGCTACAAAGACGGACTGTGGGCCGAGTACTGCCGCGTGCCGGCCGGCAACCTGGTACCACTGCCGCGCGACGCGGATATCAACGAAATGTGCAAGGTCTCGCAGATCAACGTCGGCTACCGCGCCCTCAAACGGGCGCGGCTGCATAGCGGAGAAACCGTCCTGGTCAACGGCGCTTCCGGGATCACCGGCATCGGCACCGTGCTTGCCGCTTTAGCCATGGGCGCGCCACTGATTATCGCGGTGGCGCGCAATCCGGCGCGGCTCGAACGCGTGCGCGCCATCGATCCGAAGAGAATCGCAACTGTCGCACTGGGGCGCGGCGAATCGATCACGAACACAGTGAAAGAACTGACCAATGGTCAAGGCGCCAGCGTGCTCGCGGAATTGGCTCCCGGCGGCATTGAAACAACCATCGAATGCATCCGTAACTTGGAGCCGGGCGGCCGCGTCGCACTGATCGCACCCAACCCGGAGCCGCTCAATTTGCCGCTGCGCTATCTGATGATTCGCTCCATCGAATTCACCAGCGTCACGGGACGGTTCGCCATGGATGTCGCGGAATTATTGCAACTGGTGCAGCGCGGCGTCATCGATACGCGCCATATTACGACGCGCTATTTCCCTCTGGCGGCGGCGAATGAAGCGCTCGACTACATCAAAACACGGGGCGACAACGATCCGCTCTGGCCTATGTACGCGGCAGAGTAACACCACGCGCCGATCTAGCATTCAATGATCAACGCCTGCAAACGGAAAATCGGTTTCAAAGGTTCAAACGTTTAGTCACCGCCGGCCACAGTCGCCGCCGGGTTCCATGGGAGGTGCAACATGAGCGAAGTTTTGCCTGCGGCTGAGAGCGATAGCGGCACGGCGCCGCGCGCATCGTCGAACATCCGCCATCTCTGCCGGATGGAGATTGCCGGAGGCGGACAGATCGTCATCGACGGCAATTACGCCTATGTCGGCCATCAACACCGGCCGCAGGGAACCACCATTCTCGACATCTCCGACCCGCGCAAGCCGAAGATTCTCAGCACTCTCACGCCCGGCCACCCATGGTCGCACTCGCACAAGGCGCGGGTCGTCGGCGACCTCATGGTGGTCAATTCAGAGTTCGAGCGCGGTGATGGTAGTCGGCGCGAGGAATACCCCGATGGCGGCTTTCGTATCTATGACATCAAGGACAGGACAAACCCCAAGCTTGTGACCTTCGTGAAAACCCACGGCAAGGGCGTGCATCGTTTCGATGTCGACGAAAACTACGCCTATATCTCCACCGAAATGGAGGGCTTCGTCGGCAACATCCTGGTCATCTACGATATCCGCAATCCGTCGAAGCCGGTGGAGGTCTCGCGCTGGTCGATGGAACGGCAGAATGTGGCGGGCGGAGACGAGCCGCACCCCAAGCGGGCCGAGCACCGCCTGCACCATGCGATGCGCTGCGGCACCGAGATGTATGCCGGCTGCTGGATGTCGGGCATCTCGATCATCGACGTGAGCGACATCAAAAAACCGCGAACCCTGTCGCGCTACGAGTATGACCCGCCTTGCCCGGAGCCGACCCACACCTTCCTCAAGGTGGCGCACCCGATCGGCGGCAAGCGCATCGCGGTGTCGACCGAAGAAGAACGCTCGCACCGGGGCGCCGACGCCGGCAAGCCGCACGCGCCGCTGCGCACCTGGGACGTCAGCGATCCGACCCGGCCGAAGCTGCTCCACTCGTACTACCTGCCGGAGTCCGCGACGCCTTACCCCGCCGGCAAGGTCCGCTTCGGCACGCATCAGCTGCGCGAGAAGGTGGACGAGGACAATCTGCTTTACGTCACCTGGTTCGCCGGCGGGCTGCGCATCATCGACATCAACGATCCCGCGAATCCCAAAGAGCGCGGCTACTTCATTCCGAAACCGGGAGATGGCGTGGCGGCGCCGCTGACCAACGACGTGTTCAAGGACGACCGCGGTCTGCTGTGGGTGACCGACAAGGAGCGCGGTCTCGACGTCATCGAATACAAAAATTGAGCGCGCGCTTAAGGACAGCTTCGCTTTCGTTCCTGAAGCTTGAATGCACGACAGCCTGTGAACGTCCGAATGTCGGCGCAGGACCTGACCCTCAAACTTTTGCGTTTTGCTTTCTGTCATTGCGTTTTTAGCTAACAGCGGACTTGACCCGTTTT
>CAVWLW010000054.1:0-206722 GCA_963755715.1 uncultured delta proteobacterium | reverse complement strand
GGCGGAAGGCTCTTGGCGAGCCTTCCGTTTGCGTCACTGACTTCAGAACTCGAAAGCGACTTCTAACTTCGCGTCCGGCGCGGCGAGGTGAACACAGACGACGTCTTTTGTTTGCAATGGGTAGGGCGTCGTCGTGGTTTCGTAGACTTCCGGCGGGAGCATTGTCAGAGACACGCCGTCTTCGGAGAGTTTGGCGCAAGCCGTGCCGTTGGCGATATTGAGGAACTCTTTGGTCGCGTCCAAGGCGAGCTCGTCCGGCGTGCTGATGGTTTCGTCCAACATCGTCGAAGCCATCTGCAACAGCAGTTTAGGCGGTACGGAAAGCACACAGTTGAATTGGACGTTTTCTCCGGCGATCTTTTGCGCGATCACCCAGCGAAACAACCGGACTTTCTCTTTGCCGGTCTCGCAGCGCTCGATGATGATGTTTTGCTTGCCAAATTGGGTAAACATCATCAGGATCAAGTCTGTGAAAGTTTTGACGATGTTTTTATGCGCGAGATTGCTGAAGGCGAGCGAGATTTCCGCGCCCTCTCGTTCAGATTCCTTGTGATATTCCTTGAGCTCTTTATCGAGCGTTTCGGGAGTAACAAATCCCTTCAAGACCAGCGCTTCGCCCAAAAGCAGCCGATGAGGCGTTTCTCCGCCGTGCTGGAGCATGGCATCGATCTGGGCTTGCTTGAGAAGCCCCATTTCACACACGACCTCGGTGAAGCGCTGGTTTTTTTTTCTCTGCTGATCGAGCACTTGTCTTATCTGAGCCGGCGTTAGCAGGCCTTGCTCTAGAGCCATCGCGCCGATGGGCGCGGTGATATCGTTTTGACATTCCAATGCGTCAAGCAGTTGCTGTGACGTAATGCGCCCTTTTTCCAGCAAGTACTGTCCAAAGAATCTCGTGCTCATAGTTCCACTCCGGTCTGCTGGCAAACATTTTTCAAAATGTTCAGCATGCCCTCTTTTTGCAGCGGTTTTTGTAAAAAGCTTTTGGCACCTTTCTTCAGACAATCGCGCACGGTGTCTTCGGTTCCCACCGAGCTGACCATAACTACGCGCGCGCCGGTATCGGCCTGCAGCAGACGCTCCAGCGTGTCAATCCCAGTGATTTCCGGCATCACGATGTCCAGGAGGACAAGTTGGGGTTTTATTTGCTGGTATTTTTCGAGGGCTTCCAGCCCGCTACTGGCGGTCGCCACGACTTCAAAATCACTGCCCCTCAGTTGGGCCGAAATCATAGCGAGCATGGTCTTGGAGTCGTCAACGGCCAGCACGCTTACTTTCTTATTCTCGCTCATGATGGAATTCTCCCTTCTTTTCCTGACCAAGTTCAAGCATGTTTTACACTGTTAAGCGCGCTGCATCGGCGCGCACCATTCTGAGTCATCGGCGTCCGCTTTGGAGCCGAGGCTTTTGTAAATCGGCGCTCAAAATCTCATGGGGTATGCGCGACAAGCCGACGATCCGATCGACGGCATCGCGTGCTATGGCCTCTTTCGGCATGCCAAAAACAACGCATGACGACTCGTCCTGAGCGATCGTGAAGGCGCCGGCATTTTTCATCTCGAGCATGCCTTCGGCGCCGTCGTTGCCCATGCCGGTTAAGATCACGCCGATCGCGTTGGCGCCGGCGCTCTGAGCGACCGAGCGAAATAGCACGTCGACGCTCGGGCGATGGCGAGACACCAAAGCGCCATCGATCACTTCTACGGTGTAGTGCGCGCCGTCACGGCGCAGGAGCGCATGGCGGTTTCCCGGCGCGATCAGCGCGAGGCCGGTGGTCAGCAAATCGCCGTTAGTGGCTTCTTGGACCTCGATCGCGCAGCCCTGATTCAAACGTTGCGCAAAGGCGGCGGTGAAACCTTCAGGCATATGCTGGACGACGACGATTCCGGGAGCGTCGGTGGGCATGGCCTCGAGAATGATTCGTAAGGCTTCGGTCCCGCCGGTCGAGGCACCGATGGCAACGACCGTTTCGGTATGTGCGCGTTGCACGGGCTTGGCTGAGGACGGCAGGACAACGTCGGCAGTGAAGCGCGGCGTTGGCGGGCGGTCATTGAGGCGCCGTGGTGTGGCGCGCGAGTTGGCAGCCGCGCGTACCGCATCGATCAGAATGACCGCGGACTCATGGAGAAACTGTTTCACAGCCAGGCGCGGTTTGGTCACAACTTCCACTGCGCCCTCTTCGAGCGCTTGAATACCGACGGCGGTACCCGGTCCGGTGAGCGCCGAACAAATGACTACTGGAATGGGATCTTCCCTGACTATTTTTTTTAGAAAAGTAAGCCCGTCCATGCGCGGCATTTCCAGATCTAAAATAATCGCATCGGGGCGGTGCTGCTTGATTTTGGTCATCGCAATAAACGGATCGGCTGCAACCGCGACTGTGATGCCACTTTCTTGGGACAAGACCGCGCTCATCACTTCGCGCACGACCGCGGAGTCATCAACCACCAGCACATGCAAAGATCGTGGCTCCATCGGGTTATCGAGTTGCGCCCGCCTGCCAGGGCGGGTTGGCGGCGCTTTGCGGTGCGGAGTTATGGTTATACACGGTCGGGATTACGTGGCGCAGTTGCGCGCTTGCTCCGTGCAAGCTCTCGGCATGACCGACAAATAGGTAACCGGTGAGCGCGAGGTGGCGCAACAGGCGATCGATGACACACGCGCGCGATTGAGGATCGAAATAGATCATGACATTGCGACAAAAGATCAAGTCGAAGATCCCCGGAATCGGATAATGCTCGGCGTTCAGATTGAGGTTTTGACAGCGCACAATCGAGATAATTTCCGGTCCGGCTTTCATGCACGCTTTTTGCTCGCCGGTCCCTTTCAGCATGAAGCGTTTGAGGTACTTGTCGGGAATTTCTTTTGCCTTTGCGATCGGCCAGATCGCCTTTTGCGCTGATTCGACGGCGCGCGAGGAAAGATCGGTACCGATGATCTCCAGCTTCCAGCCACGCGCGGGTGGCAAATGGTCCAAGAGTGTCATCGCTAGCGAATAGGGTTCTTCGCCGGTGGCGCAACCGGCGCTCCAGACGCGCAGCTGACGCGGCCGCAGTCCAGCTTCGGCTTGAGCTCGCCAATCCGGCAAAAGGACATGTTCGAGAAATTCGAATTGCCTCGGTTCTCTAAAAAAATGCGTCTCGTTGGTTGTGACCCGGTCCAGCAACTGGACCAGTTCGTGCCCGGTCGGATCGGTCGTGACACGTTGATAGTAGTCGAGAAATGACTCCAGGCCCAACTCTCGCAAGCGCCGCCCAAGGCGCGCTTCCAGTAGCGTTTTTTTAGGCGGAGTCAAACAAATACCGGCGTTGCTGTAGATCAGCTTGCGATACAGGCTGAACTCACGTTCGGACATGGCTTTCATGGCTTGAAAGGTGCCTTTAAAAAGGCTTGTAATCCTGGTCGTTGTTTAAAGCTGGATTGGCCGCTCCGTTGGCACCTAAATCCGCCGTTCGTCTCGGCGCCGCTCTCAAATGAGCCGGCGCCGCGCGATGCTGCAGAGGCTCCAGGTTTTTTTTCGGAGCGGGCGTCGATCGCGGCGCGAGCGGCGCGGCGGTGCGGAAAAGCGCGATGAGCTCTTGCAGACTTTCGGCGTGGTTATTCATTTCCTCAGCGGTGCTGGAGAGCTCCTCCGCGGCGGAGGCGTTTCTTTGGGTTACTTGATCGACCTGAATCATCGCGCGATTGACCTGGGCGACGCCGGCAGCTTGTTCTTTCGACGCGGTCGCCACTTCTTGAACCAACTCGGCGGTGTTGCGGATGGCCGGAACCAATTCTCTTAAAAGCTCGCCGGAGCGCTCGGCGACGCGCACACTGGACGCGGTTAACGCACCGATTTCTTGCGCCGCGGTTTGGCTCCGTTCGGCGAGCTTTCTGACTTCGGTCGCAACCACAGCAAAGCCCTTGCCGTGTTCGCCCGCGCGCGCAGCCTCGATCGCGGCATTGAGAGCGAGAAGATTGGTCTGGTAGGCGATCTCCTCGACGATGGAAATTTTTTGCGCAATGGTTTTCATCGCATCGACAGACTCGGCGACGGCCGTCGCGGACTCCTTCACGTCCTTGGCGCCCTTGACCGCGGTTTGTTCCATCTGGCGCGAGTTCTCGGCGTTTTGCGTGATCGAAGCATGCATCTCTTCCAGGCTGGCCGTGGTTTCCTCCACCGACGCCGCTTGTTCGCTCGTGCCGCGCGACAATTCCTGCGCCGAGGACGATAACTGCGCGGCGGCGTCAGAAACCGCGGCGGTCGCTTCTCTGACCTGAATGATAATGAGCGACAGCTTGTCGGCGAATTCATTGAACGACTGCGCCATCGCGCCGATCTCATTTTGCGCCGCATGGTCAATCCGTTTGGTTAGATCGCCTTCACCGTGCGCAATATCGCGCAGGCAGTCGGCCACGTGCTCTATCGGTTCGGATACCTCGCGGCGCACCAAGGCGGTCAACACCAAGGAGACGAGCAGGAGCCCCAGACCTTCCCGAACAGCGGCGCGCCACCAATACTGTTGCACGGCTGCGTCAACGGATTCGGTCGAGAGAGAAATAGATACTTTTCCAACCGGCTGCTTTGCGTACCTGACATCACGGCTTACCGTCACGCTCTCGCCCGGCTCTTTCGGCGATCCTTTAACCGCGATGATTTTTCCCGACGAGTCGCGCACCTCGAGGAATCGGATCATTTGATCCGTGCCAAATCCAGTGACAACCTTATCGATATTTTCCCGGTTGAAAGTGAAGAGCGACGCGGCGACGTTGGCTGCGAAAAGATCGGCAAAGCGAATCGCCTGATCTTCGAGATGCTCGACCAGAGAGTGACGCTCTAATTGGACGCTGACCCATGTCGCCAGGCAGGACATGACCAGCAACGCAAAGCCGATCACGATGCTGAAGCGGACGGTGAGTCGGTTTCTCCAGCTTCCGTCGTCGATTTTTGAGAAGGCGTTTCTCATCGTTGCGACTCCGAGTACTGACTATCGGATCGGGATCGCGCCTTGGGAGCCGATAATTTTACGACCCTCGGCCGTGGCCATGAACTCGATAAAACGCTTGGTGAGGCCGTGCGGTTCGCCTTGAGTAATCAGACCGCGCTCACTGAAGTAACGGTATTTCTCCGTGCGCGCGGTTTCGGCCGTGGGACTGATGCTGTTGATGGGCACGGCTTTGATGTTTTCATAGTCTCTGTAGTTCGACCCCAGGTTTACGATGCCCACAGTTCCTGGACGTTTATCGAGGGCAGCCAATACTTCATTCCCACGCACTAAGGCGATCGCATGAGCCGTGATGACCAGGTCCTTAAAGCAGGCCATTTTTTCGCGAAAGGTTTCCGTGTTGTTATCGTCACGTTTGCGCGTGAGAACGGTGATTTTTGCGTCGTTGGCGCCGAGTTCCTTCCAGGATTTGAGCTTGCCGCTGAAAACATCGCAGATCTGCGCTTCGGTCAGGTTGTCGACCGCGATCGATTTGTGAATCACGATGCCGGTCATCGAGCGCGCGATCGGAAGATAGAGCAGTTTGCCCTTTTCGCTTTGAGTCAGCGGACGGGAAATTAACCCAATATGAAGTCGGCCGATGCGCACGCCTTCAATGCCGCCTTCGGTGCTCATAGATTCCGGCCGCACTTCGATGGCATCGCTGGAATTTTTCGCCATGTAGGCCTTGGCCAAATCGGAAATCTCTTCGTTCAGCGATCCCGAACCACCGACGACGATCTTTTCCTGCGCCGAAGCGGAGACGCAGATAAAGAAGCAGCGCCAGGATTGTGATCACTTGTGTCTTCATGCTCATCTGTATTCTCTTTTCTGTTCATAATTTTCCACGGCTTCCAATTATGTAATGCCCCGGTTTATTTGCCGTTGCGGGCATCGCCTTTTCCTCATCGCGCGCCAAGAAGGTAATGGCAGCCCAAGGAAATTGGTGTCCTTCGGGCGGATTTCTTTCATCCTGTGGCGGACGACAAACCGTAACCGCGTTGTTACGAGCAAGTTCCGTTCCGAGGGAGGGCGCGACAGAAATGGATCTGTCCCCCGGCCTAGGATATGGCGGCCAAATTTATTTTCCGGTGATCGAGCAAGTCGATGGCGGATTCACGCACTCTGTTGCGTCTTTATGGATCGCGCGCTCGATTCATAATTCTCTTCGTATCGGCAATGCCACCGGCCGCTCTTCTTTTGCCGAGGCCAAACTGCCATGACGCGGTTCGTTGACGCCCATTTGATTCGCGGGCTGTCGCCTTGAAACTCGGCTTGGCTGGTGGGCTTCGGGCGCGGCGAGCGCAGGCTGGCGCAGCTCCGCTCGCGCCCCGACCGACGGGTTTCCCTCTGCTGCTCGAAACACAGTCATGAGTTGTTGGAGATGTTCCGCTTGAGCGGCCATCCCCGCGGCAGTGCCGGAAAGTTCCTCTGCGGATGCCGCGTTTCTCTGAGTTACCTGATCGACCTGGTTCATGGCTCGGTTCACCTGTGCTACGCCCGCCGACTGTTCTCGGGATGCGGTGGCAACTTCTTGAACCAACTCGGCGGTTTTGTGGATCGCGGGGACCAGCTCGCTGAGCATACAGGCCGGCCTTCTCGGCGACCGTAACGCTTGAAGAGGCGACGCTGCGGATCTCTTGAGCGGCATTTTGACTTCTTTCGGCAAGCTTTCTTACTTCCGTAGCCACCACGGCGAAGCCTTTGCCGTGGTCGCCGGCTCGCGCCGCTTCGATGGCGGCGTTCAACGCTAGCAGATTTGTCTGGTAGGCGATCTCCTCGATGATGGAAATTTTTTCGGCGATGATTTTCATCGCCTCGACAGATTCGCTGACCGCTTTGCCGCTCTGCTCGACATCTTCCGCTCCTTGGAGAGCCATCCGTTCCATCTGTCGACTGTTCTCGGCGTTTTGCGTGATCGAAGCGTGCATCTGTTCCAGACTGGCGCTGGTTTCTTCGACGGAGGCAGCCTGTTCGCTCGTGCCGTGCGACAACGATTGCGCGGAAGACGAAACCTGATACGAGGCCGTGGAAACCGCATCGGTTAGCGAGCGCACCTGGCCGATCACGTCGTCCAGAGTGGCGATGAACCGGTTAAACGAACGCGCGACATCGCCGATCTCGTCGTGAGCGATCCTGAGCTTCCTGCCAGCGAATCAGTCCAGAGCTGCCGATATTGATATCTTCAAGCTTCGCCGCGAATCGCTCGAGCGGATGGGCGATACTCCAAGCGAGATAGTAGGCGAACGAAATTACGATCAAGAGGATCAGAGCGCCGAAAAGTAGCGTCATGTTGATGGAGACGGCATGCTCGGGAGACGCCGGCGCCGAAAACGCGCGGTACATGAGCACGCCGAACGCCGCATAGCCGGCGCTGAACAGGCCGCAGAGAAGGGTGAGCTTTCTTCTCATCTTGAGGTGCCTCATCGCTCTCAACATAATCATCTCCTTGGCCGGGAAGTCCCGCGTCAATCGCGCGCGGTCTCCTGAATCAATCGATCGCGTTTGCGGCGCCCTCCGTGGCGCCGGCGGATGGCGCCGCGGGGTTGTCTAAGTCCGTGGCCGATAGCACTCTGTCGATGTCCAGTAGGAGCACGAACTTGCTTCCTGACTTACCCATGCCGGTGAGAAAATTCATGCTCACGTGAGTGCCGAAAACAGGCGCAGGCAATATATCGTCGGCGGAAAACTCGATGACTTGGTTGACCGAATCCGCGATAACGCCCATCGTCGTCGGTTCTCCGTCCAGATTTGCTTCGACGATCACGATGCAGGTTCGATGGGTCTCCACGCTGATGCCGCGGCCGAACTTCAAAGCCAGGTCTACTACCGGCACGACGCTGCCGCGCAGATTGATCACGCCGCGAATTGAAGGCGGCGTCTGTGGAACTTTTGTAAGCGCGCCGTAAGGAATGATTTCCTTGACGCGCAGAATGCCGACGGCATATTCTTCGCCCGCCAAATGAAACGTTAGGTACTGAATTGCGTCCGTCGAATTTAGCCTCTCAGCCATGAGAACTCTCCATTTAATGATACTGCGTTGGCTTCGGGCGCAGGGATTGAGCTACCACCGCCGAAGGCAAGCTTTATCGGCCGGCGCGCCTTGCGCTTGTAATCGGATCACTTCACGCATCAAACCGGGAACATCGAGGATCAACGCCACGCGGCCGTTGCCGAGAATGGCGGAACCGGCGATTGCCTGCAGATCCTGAAATCGTTTGCCGAGTGGCTTAATGACCGTTTGCCGAGCGCCGTGGAGTGTATCGACCGCCAGTCCCGCTTTGACGCCGTCGACTTCGATGACCACGACGTTCTCCCGCGTCGGGCGTTCGTGCGCCAATCCGAACCAGTCGCGCAAGCGAATATAGGGTAGGGGATCGCCGCGCAGATTGATCACACCGCGGCTGGCTTCATCGCGCCGCGCTTCCTCGGGAAGCTCGATGCACTCGAGCACCGCCTGCAGCGGCAGCACATAAATTTCCTCGCCAACGCCGACGCCAAACCCTTCGATGATCGCAAGCGTCAGCGGCAAGCGGATAGTGATCGTCGTTCCTTCGCCTGGCCGGCTGTCGAGGCTGATGTTACCGCGCAGGGTTTCAATATTGCGCCGGACCACGTCCATGCCGACGCCGCGGCCAGATAGATCGCTGATCTTTTCCGCCGTCGAAAAACCAGGTTCGAAAATAAATTTGCAGAGCTCGCCATCGGCGAGTTGCTCGGGCTCGGGAAAAAGGCCCAAAGAGCGCACGCGCGCGGCGATGCGTTCGCGGTTTAAACCAGCGCCATCGTCGCTGAGCTCGATCACGATGTTGGCGCCTTCGTGCAGCGCTTTAAGAGTAATCAAGCCCGCCGCGTTTTTACCGCGAGCGCGACGGACATCCGGCATTTCAATGCCGTGATCCAAGGCGTTGCGGATCATATGGGTGAGCGGATCCTTGAGTTTCTCCACCATGCTCAGGTCAATTTCCACGTCGTCGCCAATAATTCTCCAAGCGCGCTGCTTTACCGCTTGCCTGGGCGATGTCGCGCACCATGCGGTGGAATTGGCGAAAGATCGGCCCGAGCGGTACCATGCGCGCCTTCATGATTTGCTCTTGCAGATCCATCGACAAACGCTCCAATTGCGCCTGGGCTTCGAGCGCGTCGGCCAGTTGATGGAGCCGAGGGTCGAGTGCCTGGCGCAGCCGGCCATGGGCGACGGCGATCTCACCGGCGAGATTGAGCATATGATCGAGCTTGTGAATGTCCACGCGCACGGTATCGGCGCGCTCCATTCGCATCGGCGGATCTTCGAGCCGTCCGCGCCGCGCCGCTGGGTGATTCAGTTCTGGCGCAAGGGCTGGGATCTCATCGACTGCGCCCGGCGCACTTTTATCGAGCAATTGCGCGAGCAACGATTGGTGCTCGTCGCAGAGCGTGTCCGCGCCGCCGATCGCTTCGGGGATCATTTGCCGGAGCGCGTCCACGGCGCGCAACAGCAAAGTGATTCTTGCCTTGTTGACTAGCGCGACCTTGTTGCGCAAGCGTTGGAGCAATTCTTCGAAGGCATGGGCAAACTCGCCGACTTTGATGTAGCCCAAGCCGGCCGCGTTGCCTTTGATGGTATGGGCGCCGCGAAAAATAGCTTCGAGGCACTTGGCGTCATCCGGATCGGTCTCCAGAACGATCAGCGCTTCTTCCATGCGGACTAGGTGTTCGTCACATTCGGATTTAAAGATGCGTAAGATCGCCTCAAGATCGATATCCATAGCGATTTCCTACAATGACTTGATCCACGCCGAACCATCGTCGGTGTGGAAGATCAGCTTTCGCCCTCTTTGGCCCTCCACATCCGCGCTAACGATCGGGATCTCTGCCGTCGCTAATATTTCGCGAGCGATTTGAACATTTTGACTACCGAGATGATTTTGTCGGTCGCGAAAGGCGTCGAGGACGCAGGCGCCGCCAAAAAGCTTTGCCCGCAGGCGCTCTCGCCTGGAGCCGAGCGCCAGCAGTTGGTCGATCAGAGCTTCCACGGCGCGATCGCCGAAGCGTCCCACCGCTTGACCCTCGCTGCTATCGAAGGGAAGCAAAAAATGGTTTATCCCACCGATCTCGAGGTGTCGGTCGTACAGACACACGGCAACGCAGGAGCCGAGAATCGTCGTCACGGCGGAGCTTTCGGCGGAAACGAAGATCTGCCCGGGATGAAGATAAAATTTTGTCCGCTGTCCCGATATTGTCTGCGTTGTCGAAGTTCCTAAGTCCATGCGCTGTTTTGCCGTGCTTGATCTGCAATGAGTCCGGGCGCCGAGCGCGCCGACTATTCACCGAGCAGATTTTTTACTTTCGTCATCAGCTCGAGGTGGTCGATGGGCTTGATGATGTAATCGCTGCAACCGGTTTGATAGCCGGTTTCCATGCTCTCCGCTTCGGCTTTGCTGGTGACCATGACGATGGGAACGCTTCGGGTTTGGGCGTTTTCGCGCAACTGTTTCACGGCTTCGAAGCCATTCATTTTGGGCATGACGACATCCATCAAGATAAGATCCGGCTGAGTCGTCAGCGCTTTGGCGACACCTTCTTCGCCGTCCCGGGCCAGGATCAGCTCGTAGGAGCTCTTTGCCAGAATCATCTGTTCCATCTGCAAGACGGTCTCGGAATCATCCACGAGCAAGATTTTTCTAGATGCCATGTGCGGCTACCTTTCTCGGACTCGGTCGGCTCCGACATATTGCCTTACTAAAAACAAGGCTGGGCCGAAGCCTAGGTCGAAGACACCGAGCAAGATATCGGCCATCAGTGCAAGCATCGGAAAAAGATAGGAATCCTTAGCACGATGGGCGGACAAACGATGTCGTTGAAGCACAAAGGTGTACAGGGCCGGGCAAAGGGCGGTGAGCGTAGTACGAGATTTCGCATCGGGATGTACGGTTTGACGTTTTTTTGACATCCGGTAACCTGGGCTTTATTACAATCGCTGGACTCAGCCGACGGATCGATCGCTCGATTTTTTTATCAAATGAAAATCGGAATTCGCGGGTTACCAGCCGGTTTGCGTAGTGCGATTACAGGGCAACAAATGACTTCGGCCTGACAAAAATTTGTTAAGCGAAAAAACGTCAGGACTCACAATTGGATCTCTTGATCGGCAATAAATTGCTTACGCAGCTCATTGTCCCGCTCATTCCGTGCCGTGCGAGTCGAATTGCTTCGCTTCGAGCGCCAATCGTTTGTGCCGAGCGAAGAATGATCTCTACGGACTGTCGCTCTCAGTTTTCCTTTCGTGACAGCTTTAGGTTCCAAAATGTCCATTTGCGACCAAAGCGGTTCTTTGAGTCTCAAATCAAATCGAGAAATCCCTTTGGTTTTGTTGAATTTTTCCGCTCTACGATGATGGCATACAATTGGCTTCTAGCGAGCCGGAGAATTACTGAGTCCGCGCGGAACGACAAGCAAAATTCATCTGCTGAGGAGCGCATTCTGTGACAGACGATGGGACTGACAAGGTGTCAAATGCTCAGCCCGGCAATGCCGGAGCGAGCAAAGACGTTTTGTTTGGCTGGTTGGTCGGGCGAGCGGCCGCGGATCTCGGCCTGGCGCAAGCCTTGGCCGCAAGCGAGGCGCAGCACGCGGACAAATTCAAACAGTTGGAGGCTAGTTTACTGGCGCAGATCCAGGAGCTGCAGAACTCGCCGAACGCGCCTTTTGGCGCGGCCCACCAAAACGATGAGTTGGAGCAACTGAAAGCGGCGATGCAAAGCATTTTCGAGCGCATGGGCGGCCTCGAATCGCTGGCTCAGCAGTTTACCCAAGCGCCCGAGCTGCTCAAGCATGAAGTGGCGCGACTGCAAGCCGGATTGGGGGAGCGTCAAAGTCTCGTTGAAACTCAGTACTCACGCTTTGAAAAAGTTGCCAGCGATCTTGTCGCCAGAGTGGAGCAACTGGAAAATCAGGAACCTGCGAAACCTGAAGGTCTCGATCGCGCCATAAGCGAGATAGTCGATCTCAAACTTGCGTTGCAATCCCTGACGGACCACATTGCGCGCGTGGACCTTGCCACCCAGACAATTCAAACCCACACGGTAAGCGAAATCGAGCGCACCGAGAAGTTCGCCAGCGAATTTATCAAAGAAGAGTCGGCGGCGCTTAAAGCGGAAGTTTTCCAGCGGCTACGCGATTACGCACCGACGGATGCGATCGTGCAAAGGCTCGACGAACAGGGACAGAAAAGGGCCGACGAGTTGCGCGATGGAATCGAGCAGAATACCAGTTCGCTCGCTCGCCTGGCCGCCGATCAGGGAGCGCTCCGATCCGACCTTCAACGTTTCTCGGAACGGCTCGAAACGATGCCGATGGCGCTCGCTGTTGATTTCGCCACCGAACGCGACCGCTTAAATCACGAGGTGGATGACCGGGTCGCAGTCCGGTTGCGCGAATTCGCGGATGCGATTCGCCAAGAGGTGAGCGCCGTCGAAGAGTTAAAAGTTGATCGGGGTCACGTCGACACTGAAATAAACAGCTTGGCTGATCGCATGGCTCATATCGAAGGCGCTATAGAACAGGCTACCACGGGAGTCAGGCTTGAGCTCAGTTCTATCAAGACCGAGCTCAGCCAACAGCAAAGTCAACTACAACCGGCCGCGGCGCTGCTGCAAAACGTCGAAGAAACCCTGCGCACGAAGATCGCAGCGATTCAGGACTATCTGGCGCACGAACAACAGAGTTTTCGGACTCGCGATCTTCAACAGCGGGAGTTTGAAACCCAACTGCAACGACTGGCGCAGCGGTTAAGAGAAACAGAATCGACAGTCCAGCAGACGCACGCGTTGATGATCAACGAAACTGCCCAGGCGGCGCAGCAACGAGAGGGCCTAATGACCGAGCTCATTACGCTGCGGACGCAGCTTGGCGATGTGCCCGCGCGCTATGCCGTCATGGATCGCTTCGAGGAGAATCTACAGGCGAAGTTTCGCGACCTGCAAAATCAGCTCGCCCAGAACGCTGCTACCGTAGACCGCCGCGATAGCGAGCTGCACGACTTGAAAGCACAGGTGCAAAGTTTGATCGAGCAAGTGGCGCGAGCCGAAACGGGATTAACGTCGTCGGAATTTTCCATGGCCGAGCGAGTTCCCGAGAGCCCGGCGGTTTCGCTCGAGCTCATAACGACGAACGCGCCACCACCGGAGAATCGTCCGAGCATGGTGGCTTCTCGATTGGCGGCTGCGGCGCGCGGAGCGCACCGATTGGCGGGAGGCGAAGGGCCACGGGATCTATTGGTCGAGGGCGAAGATCCGGTCAAGTCGCTGCAGGAGCGCATGTCTGCGGATATCGAGCGGGCACGGGCGGAATTAAGGGAGAAGAGCGGGCGCTGGAAGGTCCGGCGTTAATCACGGCACAAATCGACCGGGTTTCACACTTAATCCATTTCTTGACGACATGACGCAACTCTGCGATTGCCAAGCAGACCGCGGCCCGAGATCTTGCCTTATCGACTGGCGTCGCTCCACCGGCCATGCGCCAGACTTGGCAATCTGCCGCCGTAGTTAACTGAGGTCGTTCCCAGAACATTTGATTATGAAAGGCAAACGGATACCGACGGGAATTCCCGAACTCGATATGCTGATCGAGGGCGGGCTCAGGGCTGGGAAAACTTATCTGGTTGTTGGCGAACCGGGAACCGGCAAAACCGTTTTCGGTTTGCAGTTCTTGGTCAATGGCCTGATGGAGAAAGAAAAAGGGCTTTACGTCGCAATCGACGAGAAGCCCGCCGATGTCGTCGAGCAAGCCGCGTCGTTGGGCTGGGACTTGACGCCGTTTATCGAGTCGAAGGAATTTTTGATTCTTGACGCGTCGGCTTATTTCAATGCCCGCGCCGGCGACGGTCAGAGTCGAAACGTCGACGTGCAACGCGTGGTTACCGACCTCGGCAACTACATCACGCGGATGGGAGCCTCGCGCGTGGTCATCGATCCCGTCGGGCCGCTGCTATTTACCCGCGACGCGATGACGCGCGTCCTCGACCAAGCGCGCCTGCTGTTCTATGGGCTTCAAGCCAACACCAATACGACGAATCTATTGACCACCTACGCGGTCGAGAGAAGCGTGCGTGGCATCGAAGAGTACCTGGTATCGGGAACCTTTGTGTTAGAAATGGCGCTCACGAACGGCCGCTTCGTGCGCACGTTGACAATTGAAAAAATGCGCAGCACCGCGCTGACGCCCGCTCAATATGTCTTCAATATCGTGCCCGATCGCGGCATCGTGATGCAGGCGTTGACCGATGTTCTGCGCTGAGCGCCGATCGTTCGTGGCCCTTCCATCTGGCGCTTGATCGGGCTTCGAAGCTGATCCAAAAATTCTCCGTCTCCGCTTTGCTAGTCTTTGAATAGAGTCATCCCCGCTGAATGTCGATGTGAACCGCCGTGCCGTAAGCCAGGACTTCGGTGACCCCGGCGGTGATCTCGTTGGCGTCGTAGCGCACGCCGATAATCGCGTTGGCGCCGAGCTGGGCCGCGTGTTCGACCATTAAACGGTGCGCATCTTCGCGCGCTTTTTCACACAGGTTCGTATAAATCGAAATATTGCCGCCGACGAGCGTCTGTAGGCTCGCGCCGATGTTGCCGACGATGCTGCGCGAGCGCACGATGATGCCGCGCACCACGCCGAGATTGCGGGTGACCCGGTAGCCGGGCAATTCCAAGGCGGTTGTGATCATTTTGGCATCGATCATGACGTGTCATTCTCCGTACATGAAAATTAGTTGAGGAGTGGATTGACCGTTCGGCCCGAGCGATTCTCCGACGAGCGCTGCGCCGCAAGCTCCGAGGTTCTAGCGCGGCGGCAAGGGCTCGCTGCCGGCGATCTTGTTGAACAGCGCGATTACGTCAGAATCGCGCGGAATGTCTTTGATCACTTTTTCTTGCGCTTCGGGCAAGAGCGGCGTGGCATCGTCGGCGGAAAGCCTTTTGAATTCCTTTAAGAACGCCGGGTCTTTAAAAGTTTTGCGCATCGCCTCGCGCCAGAGATGGATCGCCTCCGGCGGCGTGCCGGGCGGCAAAATGTAGGGCGAGCCAACGAGTCGAAAAGTACGAAACATCGTCATGATTTTTTGTTCTCTATCGCTCTTCGCGAAAGTTTCCAATTCCGGCAATCTGTTAAAGGCCGGATGAGGATGGCGATCGTCTTTAGGGATCTGAATGATCGCATGATAATTCATGAGCCGCTTCTCCACGTGGTCGGCGGATCGCTGCAAGACCGTGTCAGGAATATTCGCGCGCGCGTCGAGCTCTCCCCGATCCATTGCGAGATCGAGCTCCGGCCCGGAATAGCCCGTGACAAACTTCGGATCCTTAAGGCCGAGTATCCAGGAAAAGAGCCTGCCGTTGATATAGATGTCGTGTCCGACGGTCTGCGCGCCGACGCGAACCCCTGGACGAGCGCGCAATTTTTCCAAGCTGTCCAGGCCCAGCTTGGCCACGGAACCGAAGACGTACTGCGCCGTGCTGTTCGATGCGCCAAGATAAATCATCTTGTCGATATCATACTCGACGCCGATCGAACCGAGCACGGCGTTGGCGACCAACCCCGAACCTACGTTGCCGAGGGTGAGACCATCGGGTTTGGCGTTGCGATAAACGTAATTCGTCGCCTTTCGGCCGCCGCCGCCCGGCATAAACTGGGTGACGATGATCGGCTCACCCGGCAGGTATTTTTTGAGAAACGGAATCGCCGCCTGGACGCGCAGCGCGCCGGTGCCGCCGGGCTCGCGCCCCTGGATCAGCAAAATGGTTTTGCCTTGGAAGTAAGGCGCGGACTGGGCGAAAAGCGGCGCCCAGACCAGCAAGGCGATGATAATGGTACCTACGGCGACGGGAAGTTTTTGCATCATCCAAGCCCTCGTTAATTGAAGTGCTAGTGCCTTATCACTCCACCCTTTTAAATCAATGCGAATTGAAATCACGCGCGGGCGCTAAGACCAGCCTCGTTTCGTAAAACGTTGGATGGAGCGCCGATCTTTCTTCGATGGCCGACCAGGGATGTCGAGCTCTGGCGGCCGCTCGAGCCTTAGTTGCGCAATCGCGGCTTCGCGTTTGCGCCGGCTTGCTTCGGTTTCTTCGTAGAGTTGTTGTGCTTGAGCCACGGGGCCGCGCAGCCGCGCCGTGGCTTTGACGATAATTGTCCACTCGTACGGGCCGCGTCGGATGCCGACCTTGTCGCCGATGCGGACTACACGGCTTGGCTTCACTCGCTCGCCGTTGATTTCAATCTTACCGCCGCTCACGGCCTCGGCCGCCAGGGATCGCGTCTTGAAAAAGCGCGCGGCCCAGAGCCATTTGTCGACTCTGACGTCCGCATCACGATTTTTGTCGCCGTCCATGGAAACTGCTACGCGCAGAAATTTATGGCCAGGAAAATTTCGGCAGGGTGCTGTTCTGTAATAACTTGTAATCGGTCAAGTCGACCTGCAACGGCGTCACTGAAATATAGCCTTCGCTCACCGCTTTGCAGTCCGTTCCTTCCTCGTCGGCGAATCCCAGATCGTCGCCGCCAATCCAGTAATATTTGCCGCCGCGCGGATCGACTCGCTCGACGATCGTTTCGCTGTAATGGCGCTTGCCCATGCGCGTCGCGCGCCAGCCTTTGAGATTATTTTTTAAGCCGGGCGGAACGTTGACGTTGAGCAGCGTTTTTGCCGGAATGCCGCGCTCGGCGATGCGCTCGACCAGTTCGGCGGTGAATTCCGCCGCGGCGCGGAAATCAAAATCCTTAAACGTTACGAGGGAAACAGCGATCGCCGGAATACCCAGCAGCGCGCCTTCGATAGCGGCTGAAACGGTGCCGGAATAAATGATATCATCGCCGAGATTCGGTCCCTTGTTGATCCCCGAAATCACCAAATTAGGTCTTACCGGCAAGAGACCGGTCAGTGAGAGTTTCACGCAATCGACGGGGGTGCCGTCCACTGCCAGGCGCCGCGGCGCCAGTTCTTGCACGCGCAGCGGGCGATGTAGGGTCAGGGCATGGCTCATGGAGCTTTGCGCTCGATCCGGCGCCACCGTATAAATCTCGCCGACCTCGCGCAGAGCGGCCTCGACGGCGGTGAGCCCTTCGGAATAGATGCCATCGTCATTGCAAAGCAGGATGATCATGGGCGCATTCTGGCAAAGAACGGCGATGCGGACAAGCGCGGCGCGACCGTCTCGACTTGTGTCTCGCGCTCGGGCTGCGGTATAAATTTTGGTTGGATCGAGGAGAATCTTTTTATGGCTACTGCAGAGATCGTGGCAATCGGCTCCGAGCTCCTGCTCGGACAGATCGTCGATACCAACTCGGCTTGGATGGCGCAGCGGCTGACGGCGCTGGGCGTGAATCTGTACTTCAAGTCCGTCGTCGGCGACAATCCCGGACGCATGAAGGAAGTGATTGCGCGCGCGTTGGAACGCGCCGATATCGTCATCACCAGCGGTGGCGTCGGTCCGACGCAGGATGATCTCACCCGCGAGATCGTTGCCGAAGTGACCGACCGCAAGTTGGTGCAAGATCCGGGAATGTTGGCCCAAGTCGAAGAACACTTTCGCCGCCGCGGTCGGACAATGACGCCGAACAACATTAGACAATCTTATATGCCGGAAGGAGCGATTCCGATCAAAAACCCCAACGGTACGGCGCCCTGTTTCATCGTCGAAGGGCCGCGCGGCGTGATTTACTGTCTTCCCGGCGTGCCCGTGGAAATGAAGTGGCTGTTCGAAAACGAGGTCGAGCCTTATTTGCGCAAGAAGTTCAACCTGGCGGAAGTGATTCACTATCGGGTGCTCAAGATCGTCGGCATCGGCGAGAGCGCCGTCGACGACAAGGTCGGTCATTTGATCGCCAACTCGAGCAATCCCACGGTCGGAGTTCTAGCCCTGCCCGGCCAGGTCGACGTGCGCATCGCCGCCAAGGCTGCCAATCGAGACGAGGCGATGAAAATGATCGCTCCAGTGGAGGCGGAAGTGCGCGGCCTGTTGGGCAACGCGATATTTGCGGCGGACGACGAGAACATGGAGCAGGTGGTCGGCCGGTTGTTGCGCGAGCAGAATAAGACCGTGGCCACGTGTGAAGATTTAACCGGCGGCCAGTTGGCAGAGCGGCTGCAGACAGCGAGCACGGAACACTTCGGCGCCGGCTTCATCTGCAACAACGAAGCGGCCGTGCGCACCTTGCTGAAGCATGCGCGCGATCCGCAGAAGGTCGACTCGTTGCTAAAGGATCCGGTCGAATTGACCAATGAGTTGGCCTGGGCTGCGCGCGAACAATCCGGCTGCAATTTAGGCCTGGCGTTGCACGCCATCGCCGACCCTAACAGCAAGCTGCAAAATCTCGCGAGCGGCCAGACTTATGTCTCGCTCACAGACGGCAGGCGATTCCTGCAACGCGAGGGCACCAGCGCCGGGCGCGGCGCTTACGACCGCTCGCGCATGACGCTCAATGCCATCGATCTTCGTGCGCACGGCGCTGATCGAAGGAATGGGGTAGGCGGAGTCTCTAGTTTACGGTTCCTGGTTTCGAGTTGAGATGATGCCGTTAGCTGCCAGGTAAAACCTTCGGTGCGAGGGCCTGCAAACGATTCAACGGTTCTTCTAAGCTTCGAATCGCCTCAGTCCAGAAAGTCACTTGTTCGATGTCCTCGCCGACCGCTCGCTTGACGACGTTCTCCGCCGTATCGCTGCCGGCAAGGCGGAGAAATTCTTCGTATTTCGTTAGGAAACTCGCTCCCTGCTTTTTGAACAGGGCGTAAAGGCCGCGGCTCAGAAGATAGCCGAAGGTGTAAGGAAAATTATAAAAAGTAAGACCCGTGATATAGAAATGCAGCTTGGAAGCCCAGAAGTAAGGATCTTCTCCGCCTGATTCCAAAGTGTCGCCGAGCACGCGCCGTTGGGCTGTCGATCATCAATTGTTTGAGGCGTGAAACGCTCACGGGATTTTTTGCGCGCTCCTCGTAGAAGGCTTTTTCAAATTCGTAGCGCACGGGAATGTCCAAAAGATAGATGGCGCCGTGACCGACCTCGACGTCGAGCATGAGCGCTTTTTGCTGGTCGGTTAGGGTCGGATCGTCGAGGCAACCGTTCATCAGCACTTGCTCGCCGAAGGTCGAAGCGGTTTCAGCCAAAGTCATCGGATAGCCGCGCGCGAAAGGACGCAGGTCGCGCATCAGAAAGCCGTGATAGGCGTGGCCCGACTCATGAGCCAAGGTGAGCACGTCGCCCAGCGATTCGTTATAGGTCATGAAGATTCGCGATTCCTTGCTCAGCATCGAGCTGGTGCAAAAACCACCGGGTCTCTTTCCCGCGCGCGGCTCCCAGTCGACCCAGTTTTTGGCGATCACTTGTCCTTGAAAAAAATCGCCGAGAGCGGGATAGGCGCGGCTGAACGATGCGCCGACCATGGACTTGGCCTTTTCCCAGGAAAGCTTCTCGGCATTGGGCAAATCCAGCGGCGCGCCGAGATCGTACCAACTCAGCGACTGCCGCCCCATCAGTCCTGCCTTGAAGCGAAGAATACGCCGGGGAATTTCCAAGTTCGCGTATAAGCGCTTCAAACATGGCGTCGAGCGTCTGACGCGTAATTGCGGCTTGGAATAACGCGATATCGAGGAAGTGGTTGACGCCGCGGTGGCGATTGAGCGTCAATCGAGTCCCGGCGATGGCGTTGAGCGCGCTCGCCGCCGCATCCTCGATCGTTTGCCACGCCGCGTTGCCGCCGTCGAAGGCGGCTTTGCGCACGCGCCGGTCGGGATTATCCATTAGCGAGCGGCGTTGCGACATCGGTAATTGTTTTGCGCGTACCGTCCGGGAAAACCATGTCGAACTCTAGTTTCGACGACACCGTGTCGTACAGCTGGCCCCAGGCCTGAATGCCGTCGATGCCGAGATCGGTCGCCAGTGCTTCCTTGTCGCTGGACATGGCGCGGCCCGCTTCCTCGCGCAGCCGATTTAAATAGTTCCGAGCGTCGCTGAGCGACGGCTTTTTCAGAAAATCGGCAAACGTCTGCTCCGGGATATTTTTTAACGCGCGCAACAGCTCGATGCGAACCTTGGCAAGCTCGGCGCGGCTGCGCGTGAGCTCCGCTTCTTCGTTCCGGTAAGCTTCGTTATGGGCATCGGAGGAAGCGAGGCAACTGACGTAAGAATTCAGGTGCGACATGCGCCGCGATAGATCTTCGCTATCGAGCAAAATAGCTTCCCAAGCTGAAGCTGATTCATCGTTCAAAGTCGCAAGGCCGGCGGCGCGTTGCCGCAGCGCGGCAATATCCTTGTGGATTGCTGCTTTGAACTGAAGCATCTCCGGGCCGTTGAAGGCCGGAAAGTAACTCGTGAGATCCCAGGGCATGTTCTTAAAATTTAGCGTCTCGGGTTAAATTAAAGTTCGACCGTTGTACCCACGCCTTTATCGAGTGCTTTGCGATAAACCAGATTGGCCGCGGCGACGTCTTGGATCGCAATACCGACCGACTTGTAGAGCGTGATTTCATCCTGGTCAGTTCGTCCGGGCTTAACCTTGGCGAGCACTTCGCCGATCTCGGCGTGGATGGCATTCTCGGCAATGCTTTTCTCTTTTAGCGCCAGCAGGATGTCGCCGCATTCGGCCATAATCGCATCCCGGGAATCGACGATAATTTTCGCGCGTGCCAGAGTCGCGCCGTCGATTTCACGTAGATCCGGCCGGTGCGAGCCGACGGCGTTGATGTGCACGCCGGGCTTGAGCCATGCGGATCTTAGGATCGGTTCTTTGGCAGTTGTCGCGGTGACGACGAGATCGGCGCCGCGGACGGCTTCCTCGGCGCTGTTAGCGACGTCGATAGCGCACTTAACTTGCGATTCCATTTCTTTCTTGACGGCCGCCGCACTGGCGCCGGATGGACTGTAGAGCTTGATCTTTTCGATCTTGCGCACACGGGTCAGCGCTTGGATATGCGTCCGTGCCTGGACGCCTGCGCCCAAAATTCCTAGCACTCCGTTTTGCGGGTTGGCCAAAGCTTTGGTTGCCATAGCCGAAGCACAAGCGGTGCGAATCGCTGTGATGTAGCTGCCGTCCAGGGTCGCGATGATCTTGCCAGTCTCGGCGCTGAACAGCATGATAGTTGCGAGAATTGCCGGCAGGTTATTTTTGGGATTGTCCTGAAAATAGGTCACAACCTTCATGCCGAGGGCTTTATCTTCAGTCAGAAAGCCGGGCATGCTGGTGATGCGTCCTTGAATCTGCGGTAGCGGCACGACCAAACGCACTGGCATAACGGCCTTGCCCGTGGAGTACTGGACGTGCGCTTGTGCCAAGGCGTCGATGAGTTCGTCGATATCGATGAGGCTCTGAACTTGTTGCTCCGAAAGCACCAGCATGATTCATTCAGATAGCACAGAACGTGAGGATTCACACGTGTTACGACGAGGAGGAGCCATGGCGAAACATAAACACATCATCAATCTTTCCGAAGTTCCGTTTGAGAAGATCAATGCGCCGGACGGCTCGGTGTTCGGCGGCACGCGCCGGCGGGTCGGCGCGCACACCGGCGCGCAAAAATTGGGATACAGTTTTTTCTACGTGCCGCCGGGTAAAGCCGCTTTCCCTTTGCATACGCATACCGGCAACGAGGAGATGATTTACGTCATCGAAGGCGAGGGCGTTTTGCGATTCGGCAAAGAGGAACTTACCGTCGTGCCAGGGACGATCGTCGCTTGCCCGGTCGGTGCTGAATATCCGCACCAGCTGATTAACACAGGCGCGGACGAGCTTCGTTACCTGGTGGTAAGCACGATGGATTTTCCCGATCTCTGCGAATATCCCGACTCCAATAAAGTTGGCGCCTATGGCACGGCGGCGACCGGACCGCAAGTAGGTCTTCGCGCGCTCTATATAAAAGACCAGAACGTCAACTACTATGATGGCGAGGACGGGAAAGAAATCGCAAGGATTATCAAATCGGCGTCTCGCTCGTGAGGCCGATAGTGGGTCCGTTGCAGCGCTATTGGGATTCCTTATCGGCTTGCTCCAGCGCGGCCTTGGCCTTTTCCTCACTCTGCTTGAGCGAATCCTTCGCGCTGTCCAAAGTATTGAAAGGCTGCGTGACAACCTCTTTGACGGCTTCTCGGCCTTGACTCACCGTGTCGGATTTCGATTCGCAGCCGTAATACAATACAAGGGCGAGCAGCAAAAGAATCGACATAGTTGGTTTCATGGCACGACTCTGCCTCGTCCGGCGCAGGTTTGCAATTCTCTCCTGCCGATCTCACCGTCGCGTAGGATGCGGACCGTATCGCCGATAACTTCGACGACGGAGGAGCCGGTTTTCGAAGTGAGCACGCCGCCGTCGACAAAGATCTCGACCCGGCCGGCAAAATAATTTTTTGCTTCCTCGACGGTATGCGCCGAAGCGTGGCCGGATGGATTCGCGCTGGTCGCGGTGAGCGGACGGCCGAGGGATTTGACGAGCTTCGTGGCGATCGGTTGACTGGAAATGCGCACGCCGACCCCGCCGGTCGAATTCAAAAGCGGCTGCGGCACTTCCGCGCGCGCGGGCAACACCAATGTTAACGGCCCGGGCCAGAACCGCTCTATCAATCGTTGTGCAAGTGCCGGGACTTCGGCTACCAGAATGCGCAGCATGGCTTGGTCGCTGACAAGCACGGGGATCGGATTGACCGAATCCCGATCTTTGAGTCGAAAGACTTTATCAACCGCGGCGGAGTCGAGCGCGTCTGCGCCCAAGCCATAAAGCGTTTCGGTGGGAAAAACGATCACGTCGCCACGCTGGAGCGCGGCGACAGCGGCTAAAAGTGTTTCAGCTTTTCTTTCTTTCACTCTGGAGCTTGCGGTCGCGCTCTTCGACACCGGCGGCCATCTCCTTTTTCGCTTGGGCAAGCTTGGCGGCGACTTCGGAATCCTTGCGCCCGACGATCTGCGCGGCGAAGATGCCCGCGTTGGCAGCGCCAGCTTTGCCGATCGCCATTGTCGCCACGGGAATACCCGCGGGCATTTGCACCGTCGCCAGCAGCGCATCCAGACCTTTGAGGCTTGAAGAATCGATCGGAATTCCAATCACGGGCAAGGTCGTGTTCGCGGCGATTGCGCCGGCCAGGTGCGCCGCAGCGCCGGCGCCGCAGATAATCACTTCCAAGCCGCGCTGCTCTGCGGTCGCGGCGTACTCTGCCGCCTTATCCGGCGTGCGATGCGCCGACATGATCCGGGTTTCATAACCGATACCGAAAGAATCGAGTCGTTTTTCCGCCTCGCGCATCACTTCGAGATCTGAATCGCTGCCCATCAAAATGCCGACTTTGGCTTTTTTGTCTGCCACGATAAATTCCTCCGAAGTTATTCCGTCTTCAACGCCCGTTGGGCGATGTCCTTGCGGTAGTGCATGCCTTCCCAGGAAATTTCATGCACCGCTCGATAAACCTCATTAACCGCTTCCGCAATGTTTAGGCCACGGGCAGTCACACCTAAAACCCGTCCACCGGAAGTAAGCCAACGGCCGTTGTCTTTGACCGTGCCGGCATGAAACACAAAACCTTTTTGCCAGGTTTTTAATTTCTCCAGCCCGTGAATTTCTTTGCCTTTGCCGTAAGAGCCTGGATAGCCGTCCGCGGCTAGGACGACACAAACCGCCGGCTCGTTGGACCATTCGCATTGAATCGTCGCCAATTTACCGTCGATGGCCGCTTCCAGCAACGGAAGCAGATCGCTTTCTAGCCGCATCATGATCGGCTGACACTCCGGGTCGCCGAAGCGCGCATTAAATTCCAAAACCTTGGGTCCAGCTTCGGTAATCATCAAACCGACATAGATCACGCCGCGGTAGTCGATGTTTTTTTTCTTCAGGCCGGCGAGCAAAGGCGTGAGGATTTCGTGCAGGATTCTCTCGTGCAGCGCCGCTGTCACGACCGGCGCTGGAGAGTAGGCGCCCATGCCGCCGGTGTTGGGACCTTGATCGCCGTCGAAGACACGCTTGTGATCTTGCGACGATGCCAGTGGGAGAATATGCGCGCCGTCGGTCAACGCCATAAACGAAGCTTCCTCGCCGTCCAAAAACTCTTCGATGACAACTTTGTCGCCGGCTTTGCCAAAGGCCTTGCGCACGAGGATCTCTTCGACGGCGCTTTGCGCTTCGGCGAGACTCTGGCAAATAATCACGCCTTTGCCGCCGGCAAGACCGTCGGCCTTGATGACGTAGGGCGCTCTTTGTTGCGCGAGATACTGAAACGCGGAAATTGCCTCGGTGAATGTTCCCGAAGAAGCCGTCGGAATATTATTTTCCTGAAGCATTTCTTTGGCGAAAGCTTTGCTGCCTTCCAGCTGCGCGGCGGCTTTGTTTGGTCCGAATATTCTCAGGCCGCGTGACTCGAACAGATCGGCGATGCCTAGGGTCAGCGGCAGCTCCGGTCCAACGACGGTGAGATCGATTTTTTCTTTGGTCGCGAAATCGGCGAGCTGTTCGATTTGCTCGGGTTGGATTGCCACAGGCTCGGCGAGCTCGCCGATCGCCGCGCTGCCGGGCGCGCAGTAAATTTTTGTCACACGCGGGCTTTGGCGGATTTTCCAAACCAGGGCGTGCTCGCGTCCGCCGCTGCCGATGACGAGAATTCTCATAAGTTTTCGAAGATCGAGGATGGAAGATGGAGGATCGCGATCGTCGATCCTCGACCAAAAACTGGCTAATGTCGAAAGTGTCTCATGCCGGTGAAGATCATGGCGATGCCGTGTTCGTTGGCCGCGGCAATGACTTCGTCGTCCTTGATCGAGCCGCCGGGTTGGATGACCGATTTGGCGCCGGCGTTGGCCGCTTCGTCCAAGCCGTCGCGGAACGGATAAAAAGCGTCGGACGCCACCGCCGATCCTTTAAGATCCAAGCCGTGGGTTGAGGCACGCATGACGGCGATTTTGGTCGAATCGATCCGGCTCATCTGGCCGGCGCCGACGCCGAGGACCTGATCCGGCGACGCGAACACGATGGTATTCGATTTGACGTGACGGCAAACCCGCCAGGCGAAGTCGAGCGCCTGATATTCCTCTTCGGTTGGTTTTCTTTCCGTCACGACTTTGCAGGCGCGGATGTCAATCTTGCCGGTATCCCAATCTTGGATCAACATGCCGCCACGCACGCGGCGCAGATCGTAGCCGCCGGCCTGGGGCTGACTCATGTCGAGCTCGAGCAAGCGAATGTTGAGCAGCCGTTTTGCCGACGACAGCACGGCCTTCGCCTCCGGCGTGAAGCTTGGCGCGATCACGATCTCTAAAAAAATATCTTTGAGCTCTTTTGCGGTCTCTTCGTCGACGGGGCGATTAAACGCGATCACGCCGCCAAAGATCGAAACCGGGTCGCACGCTTTGGCTTTACGGAACGAATCCGCCAGCGATTTCTTCGACAGCGCGACGCCACAGGGATTGTTGTGCTTGATGGCGACCGTCGCGATATCGGAGAATTCCAAAACTGTGCTCAACGCCGCGTCGGCGTCCAAGATGTTATTGAAGGAAAGCTCTTTGCCCTGAAACTGTTTGGCGCGCGCGATGGTCGGGCCCGTGTCGCCCGTGGTGCCGTAGAACGCGGCGCTTTGATGCGGGTTTTCGCCGTAGCGCATGTCTTGGATCTTCGACACCTGAATGTTGACCGTTTGCCCCCAGCGCTGCGGTTTTTTGTTCTCATCGAGTGACGAGAAGTAATTGGAAATCGCGCCGTCGTAGTGAGCGGTGTGCTGGAACGCTTTGCAAAACAGCCGGAAGTGCGTCGCCGGCGCGAGCGCGCGGTTATTCGACTTCAATTCGGCCACGATCGCATCGTAATCTTCGGGGTCGACGACCACGCCGACGTGTTGATGATTTTTCGCCGCGGCGCGCACCATGCTCGGCCCGCCGATGTCGATGTTTTCGACGATTTCGTCGAAGCCGGCGCCGCGCGCCACCGTGGCTTCAAACGGATAAAGGTTGACGACGACGAGATCGATGGGCAGGATGCCGTGCTCTTTCATTTTGGCGACGTGCGCCGGATTGTCGCGCAAAGCCAGAATGCCACCGTGGATTTTCGGATGCAGGGTTTTCACCCGGCCGTCCATCATTTCGGGAAAACCGGTGAGCTCGGAAACATCCTTTACCGGGATTTTATTGTCGCGCAAAAGCGCCGCGGTGCCGCCGGTCGATACTAGCTCGATATTTAATTCCGCGAGAGCGCGGGAAAATTCGACGATGCCTTTCTTTTCAGAAACGCTGATGAGGGCCCTTTCGATCCTGCCCACTGCCGGTATTCCTCCTAAAAATTGATGTGAGTGCGGGGAACTCGAGCGCCGATGGAAGTAAAGATCTCGTAAGAGATTGTGTTTGCCCAGGCGGCCATTTCGTCGGCGGAAATTTCCGCGGCGCCTTGACGACCGAGGAGAACAACCTCATCTCCCTGTTGTACTTTTCGTATATCGGTAACATCGACGGTAGTCAAATCCATGCTCACTCGACCCACCACCGGCGCACGTTTGCCGCGCACGAGAACCACAGCATGATTCGACAAAAGCCGTCGGTAACCGTCGGCGTAACCGACCGGCAAGGTCGCTATCAGGCTATTTCTCTTAGTAACGAAGGTGCGGCCGTAACCGATGTACGTTCTGGCGGGAGAGCGTTTTAACTGAATGATTCGAGTGCGCCAGCTCAGCACCGGTTTAAGCGCGATTTGCTTTTTCATCTGGGGCGCTGGATACATGCCGTAAAGAATAAGTCCCGGCCGCACCATCGTGAGATGGGATGCCGGAATTGTGACCAACGCGGCGCTCTTTGCCATGTGGCTGGCGGCAGGAAAAATTTTCGTGCTCTTAAGACGACTGAGCACTTGGTGAAATTGCGCCAGCTGTCTCTGAGTGTATTTTTCGTTGGCGGATTCAGCATCGGAAAAATGGGAGAATACGCCATCCACCGTCAAGGCTTTGAGTTGGCTAACCAGCGGCAGCCAGGCGTCAATCTCAGAAGTAGGAAAGCCGATCCGGCCCATGCCAGTGTCGATCTCAAGTTGGATCTTGAGCTTGGCATTGCGTGCTCGTAACGCTTGGTCCAATGCTCTCAGCGTTGCCGCTTCATGAATGACTGGCGTCAACCTGTTTCGCAAAAACTGATCGACTTGTCCGAGATAGACACCGGCCAGCACTAGAATCGGTTGGGTGATCTGGGCGCGTCGGAGTTCGATGCCTTCCTCAACGGTGGCGACGCCAAAAGCATCGCTTCCCGACTTGGCTAGAGTTCGCGCGACTTCGACCGCTCCATGCCCGTAAGCATTGGCCTTAACCATCGAGAGAATTTTTACGCGCGGTCCGATGGTTTTCTTAATTTGGCGCAGATTCCAGCGAACCGCGGCGTGGTCGATGCGGCAGTGCGTCGGACGACCTTTAAGAAACTTGATCATGTGAGGTGAGGGCCGGTTCGCGATGGGGAATTATTTTACCTGCGCGCCGGCGAGCACCGGTTTTTCCGGCGTCAGGATAATCACGCGGCCATCGTCCGACGCTGCCAAAAGCATTCCCTGACTCTCTAGCCCGCGAAGCTTGGCGGTTTCCAGATTGGCGACCACCACGACCTGTTTCCCGACGAGTTCTTCCGGCGTGTAATGATTCCTAATGCCGGCGCAAATCTGCCGCTGCTCGGAGCCCAAGTCCACTTGCAACACGATCAGCTTATCGGCGTTGGGATGGGCCTCGGCTGATTTTACCGTGGCAACCTTGAGCTCGACTTTGCGAAAATCGTCGATGGAGATCATGAGCATTCCTTACGCTGAAAGCACAATCGCATAGAGCAAAAATAACAGAACTGCGCCACCAAAAAAAGCAAAGCCGCGCTTGACTAGGCGCGAGCATTTTATTAGTAGTAATTATTACTAATAAGAAGGAGGAGTTTTATGGCAAAAAGTTTATCTGGCACGAAGAGTCATGACAATCTGAAGCATGCCTTCGCGGGTGAGTCTCAAGCGAACAGACGCTATCTTTATTTCGCACGGGTGGCGGATATCGAAGGCTATCCCGATGTCGGCGGTTTATTTCGCGACACCTCCGAGGCGGAGACGGGCCATGCGTTCGGGCATCTCGACTTTCTGAAAGAAGTCGGCGATCCCTGCACCGGCGTGCCCATCGGCACCACCTCGAAGAACCTGAAGTCGGCGGTAGAGGGTGAAACCTATGAATACACCGAAATGTATCCGGGGTTTGCCAAGACCGCGCGCGACGAGGGTCTGTCGGAGTTGGCCGAATGGTTCGAAACCTTAGCCAAAGCCGAAAAATCTCATGCCGGGAGATTTACTAAAGGACTCGATACGCTAGGCAGCTAATCTTACGCGAGCAGTCACAAACTGGCGGATGGAGCCGGCTCTGGTTGCGCTCTATCCGCCAGGGTTGAATAGCCGGATTCGGCGCGTTTAAATATACTTGAAATATCTTCCGTTTAAGTAACGGGTGCAGATTCAGTGACCTAGGATCAAGCTGCAGTAGTAGATATGAAAAAGATTGTTCTCGACGACATTCTCGGTTTTGCCGCCTATGAGCAGGTGCGCGAGAAATTTCGTAACGACATCATCGACAAAAAGAAAAAGCGGCGCATCGCGCTGGGCGACCGTGTTTCGGTGGTATTTGAGAACCGCGACACGGTGACATTTCAAATTCAGGAAATGCTGCGCGCCGAGAAAATCACCGATCTCGATAAGATTCGCGAAGAGATCGCCGTTTACAACGAGCTTATCCCGGACACCGATGAGCTGAGCGCCACGCTTTTTCTCGAGATCGAAGACCAATCCCATTTACGCGAGGATCTCTTGAAATTCTTGGGCATCGACGAAGCGGTCTTTCTGAAAGTCGGCGAACGCTCCATACAGGGACGCTTCGAAGAAGGCCACAGTAAAGAAGATAAAATCAGCGCCGTGCAATATGTGCGGTTTCCGTTCGATCCGCAAACCCGCCAGGCGTTCCGCGCCGGCGAGCGCGCCGAGCTGATCATCGATCATCCGAATTATAAGGCCCGGGCCGTGTTGGCTCCCGACGCGCAACAATCCCTGGCGGAAGATCTGGTGGCTTGACCGTGTCGAAAGCGCGCAAACAACCAAGAACGACCAAACAGCTCGAAGTGGTGTGGGACGCTGTCAGGGAAGACAAATCGCACCCGACCGCCGATCAAATCTACGATCGGGTGCGCAGAAAGTTGCCGAACATCAGCCTCGGCACGGTTTATCGCAATTTGCAAAAATTAGTCGCCGACCAGAAGCTTCAGGTATTAATGCGCGGGCGTTCACAACATTTCGATCCGCTGGTCGAACGACATCAACATTTTATTTGCGAGACGTGCGACCGCGTCTATGATGTGCTGGTCGATAATCAAAAAGAAATTAAGCCATTCAAATTGCCCCATGAAGGCTTCAAGGTGACCTCGCACCAACTGGCCTTCTACGGCACTTGCAAGCACTGCTCTTCCTGACCGTTTTTACAATTCCTCATTTCTTGTAATCCCGTCACCGCGGCGATAGACTCCGCCCTGATTCGGTGGCGAGCATGGTCGAAGTAAACCTTCCGGCCGATTCCCAGCGGCGTCTGATGGAAATTGCCAGACTGACGCTTGAAAGGGTCGCGTGCGCGCGCTCTTTTGAAGGCGCCTGTACGAGCGATCCTCACTTGGAAAAAATCGGCTACGGCGCCTTTGTCAGTCTGTTCAATAAAAAAAATCTACGCGGCTGCGTCGGTATTTGCACGCCGTCGAGCGCGCTGCGCGAGGTCGTGATCGAGATGACCGAGGCCGCGGCGACGCGCGACCGCCGAGTCAAGCCGGTGCGCGCCGACGAGATCGAGCAAATTCACATCGATATTTCCGTCATTTCTTCGTTGACGCGTTCATCGGTGCCGTTGTCTCTGGAAGTCGGCAAACACGGGCTTCACGTGGCGTGCGCCAGGAAGCGCGGCGTGCTCTTGCCGCAGGTCGCCGTAGAATACGGCTGGGACATAGAAACTTTTTTGCAACAAACCTGTCTGAAAGCGGGGTTGGCGAAGGATGCCTGGCGCCGGCCGGACACGACAGTGTCGAGCTTTACGGCTTTGATCATCGAGGAGGAAAAATGAAGCGACGCGGCTTTCTCGGTGTGGTGGGCGCGGCGTTATTTTTGCCGTTACGCGGCATCGCCGATGCGATCTGCAATCCTTCTTTGGTCCATCTCTTCCATCAGGGACGTCAATTCATTCAGGCGCGCGGCAATGGCCTGAAGTCGCCTTCCTTGGGCTCATACTTCGTCAACTGGTATGGGCACTCGAGTTTCTTGATCCAATCAGGGAGTCAAACCAAGATCGTCGCCGATCCCAATTTCAACGTGACGCCAGGCATTCAAGCCGACGCAGTGACCGTTAGCAATGACCACTTTACGCACAACAATACCGGGGCGGTGACGGGCAATCCCGTCATTCTCCGCGGCATCACCTTCAAGCAAACCTGGAATCCGATCCGCACCAGCGTTAAGGACATCACGATTGTCAATATCCCGAGTCAGCGCAGTGAAAATTGGGGCGCGATCGCCAATTCGATTTTTGTCTACGAGATGGGCAGTTTGTGTCTTGCCCACCTGGGAAACATTGGTCATCTGCTGACCCCGGAACAGGTGAAGGTGTTGCAACACGTCGACGTGATCATGATGCCGATCGACGCTATGACCAATCTCGGTTTTGACGACATCATCAAAGTGATCGAGCAGGTCAAACCACCGATCGTGATCCCGATGCATTACGATGTGGCACGGCAAGCCGAACTTTTTGCCGCCTTCGCCCAAGAACATTATCCGGTCAAAAGAATCACCCAATCTCAGTTGATTTTAAATCGCGGCATGCTGCCGAAGTCGACGGAGATTTACGTTCTGGCCCATCCCCGGCCCGTTGCCTTCAGCGAGTGACTCATAGGCGGATCGGCGGAGTTCGTCGAATCCCTGCGCGGTTGATGTTTATCAGCTTTCACCTATAATAACCGCCATTATAGTTTTGCCCTCGCGATGGGTGTAAATTGAATTTAACGGATGCACAATACTTTCGTCGGCTTTTGAACCAGCGCATCGCCGAGCTTCGAATGGAAGCGGGCAAAACCGTGGAGAACATGGACGAAGACGGCAATTTCCCCGATCCCACGGACCGGGCTTCTATGGAGTCCAACCGCAATTCGATGCTGCGCATGCGCGATCGTGACCGCAAGCTAATTTTTAAAATTCAGGAAGCTTTGCAGCGTCTCGAAAAAGGCGAATACGGCATCTGCGAAGACTGCGGCGAAGAGATCGGCATCGAACGGCTTAAGGCACGTCCCGTGACGACGCTCTGCATCAGTTGTAAGTCCAGTCAAGAAATCGCCGAGCGAAAAGCCAAGAGAGTTGTTTAATCGTACTGGAAAAATCCATGAAGCTTAGAAAAGCAGTCATACCCGTGGCGGGTTTGGGAACTCGCTTTCTCCCCGCGACAAAGACCGTACCGAAAGAACTTTTGCCGATCGTCGATATCCCATCGATTCAATACGTCGTGCAGGAAGCGGTGGATGCGGGTATCGAGGAGATCATCTTCGTCACCGGCCGTGGCAAGGATGGCATCGAAGATCATTTCGATGACGCGCCCGAGTTGGAGCAGGTGCTCGCCGATCGCGGCCAGCCAGAAATGGTCAAGATGCTTAGACGTATTGCCGAAATGACCGAGGTCGTGTCGGTGCGGCAAAAAAAACCGCTGGGACTTGGTCATGCGGTGCTGTGCGCTCGGGATCTTGTCGGTGCCGAACCCTTTGCCGTCATGCTCGCCGATGATCTCATCGATAGTGAGACGCCTTGTATCCGTCAGCTATCGGACATCTTCGAGCGTACCGACGAGTCGGTGGTCGCGCTCATGGAAGTGCCCGAGACGGAAGTGCAACAGTACGGAATTATCAAGGGCAAGGTCCTCAAGGAAGCGGCTTTACCAGATCGAGGCGACTGTGGAAAAGCCATCGGCGAAAGACGCGCCGTCGAGGATGGCGATCATCGGCCGCTACGTGCTGCGGCCGGAAATTTTTTCCATTCTGCAGAAGCTTCCGCCGGGCAAGGGCGGCGAGATTCAATTGACCGATGGTCTTGCTCAACTGGTGCGTGAACGCAAAGTCTACGGCTGCGAGTTTCTCGGTGATCGCTACGATATCGGTGACAAGTTCGGTTTCGTGCGCGCCACTGTCGCCTACGCGTTGAAAAGGCCGGACTTAAAAGATAAACTGCTCGAGTATTTAAAGACGACCAAATAATCGGGGCCGTAGCTCAGTTGGGAGAGCGCTAGAATCGCACTCTAGAGGCCGTGGGTTCGACCCCCATCGGCTCCACCATTTGATACAGTGTAAAGAACTCCCCTGTCCGAGGGTTTGTGCCTTTGGATGGAGGAGTTCTCACTGTCATCGGCAATCTGTAAGTCAGCCTTACCTCACTTCCACGGACTCTTACTTCTTTCAAGATTTCCCTGAGAAATTCTTTTTTGTAGCCAAGCTTCTTCTCTCGTAGCCGCATCTGCCGGATATACTCGTCCATTAGCCGAGTCGGTATCGGTAAGACCCTTGCCTGAGCGCGAGACTTTTTTTGCAATTCGACCCTGCGGCTCAGAAGATCTTCACGTTGCCGGCGAAGTTCTTTTGATCCGACCGGCACATTCTTCGAGCCCTAGCAGCCCTTTTCCAGGGTCTCTTCCCATCGGCCTTCAATCTGAGTCCCGCTTCGGGCGTCCGTTAATGAGTCTAGCCCTACCATGCGCAAAACGCGATCCGGGTCTACACGCGCCGCTCTTATGGTCTCAAGCAAACGTCCCAGCCGATATCGAGACCATCGGAGTCACAATTGAACTCTGTTCGGTTTTTAGGGCGGATCTATTGTTGCGCAAATCGTCAGCCATCGTCGCGGGGGGTATCGACAAGCGTGGGTCGCCCCGTCAATCTTCTATTCCAAGCACGCGCCGCGTATGGAATCAGCACGTGTCGTTAATCGCTCGACATCGATTACCCCGTCGACGAAACTCGACCGCTACTCGATTGCAAGATTCTGATCGATTTCCAAGATTCTATACTTAAAATATTGCCGTCGGATATGACTAGCCGTCACACGGGTCGCGTGATTAAGGGCGAGGCTCGTTGGTTTGCGCATGCGAAATCATTGCGTTAAATTACTCCAGCAACAGTATTTCCCCAAAATTCACTTGCAAAACTGCTGTCCTGCGGCGGCAACAGCGCCGGGAGCAGGAGAGAATGGGCCTAGGGTCGGATGCGAAAACATCTTAGGGAGCTTTTAACCCAAGCCATTGAGAAAGCGGCGAAGGGGGGAGGGCTGAATTCGTCAGAGCTCCCCCCTTTGCTTCTTGAGCCGCCGAAGCAGCGCGAGTTCGGCGATCTCTCGAGCAACGTTGCCATGCTCTGGGCGAAGAGCGCGAAAAAGCCGCCGCGCGCGATCGCTGAGACGATTCTCAAGAACATTGAGGATCCCGACGGCATTCTCGCGCGCATGGAAATTGCCGGGCCAGGGTTTTTAAATTTCACCTTCGCGGCGAAATTTTATTACGCGCAATTGCGCGCGCTTGCCCGTGGAGAGTATGGGCGACTCGATCTCGGCCACGGCGAGCGTGTGCAAGTCGAGTTCGCCAGCGTCAATCCCACTGGCCCGCTGCATGTCGGTCACGGCCGGGTCGCGGTGATCGGCGACGTACTGGCGCGCCTGCACGAAGCCACCGGCTTTGATGTCGAGCGCGAATATTACGTCAACGACGCCGGCAATCAGATGGAAAATCTCGGCCTCTCTATCTTGGCGCGCTACCGCGAGTCGTTCGGGGAAAAAGTCGATTTCCCCGAAGGCGGTTATCCGGGCGATTACATCATGGAGATCGCCGCTGAAGTGAGGCAAAAGCACGGCAATCAATTCTTGGCCGAACCGAAAGAAGCGGCGGTAATGTTTTTCCGCGAGTATGGCGGCGATTCTTTGCTTGACACCATCCGCGCCCAATTGCGAGATTTTGGCATCGAGTTCGATTCCTTCTTCAGTGAAAAGGCGATGCGCGAGCGCGGCGAAGTCGAGCGCGCGATGGACGAATTGCGCACGCGCGGCTTGCTCTATTCGCAGGACGGCGCCGAATGGTATAGATCGACGCAGTTCGGCGACGACAAAGACCGCGCGGTCGTCAAAAGCGACGGCGAGCTCACCTACTTCGCCGCCGACATCGCATACCATCGGAATAAGTTCGAGCGTCATTTTCAAAAACTGATCAACGTTTGGGGCGCGGATCATCATGGCTACGTGCCGCGCTTGAAAGCGGCGATGCAGGGGCTTGGTTACGACCCCAATGTTCTACAGATTGTTCTGGTGCAAATGGTTCAACTCACCCGCGGCGGAGAGCCCGTACGCATGGGCAAGCGCACCGGCGAGTTCGTCGCCCTTGAAGAAGTCTTGGCGGAAGTGGGGCGGGACGCGGCGCGTTTTTTTTTCCTGATGCGCAAATCGGACAGCCATCTGGACTTCGACTTGGATCTTGCCAAGAAACAGTCGAGCGAGAATCCGGTTTTTTACGTCCAATACGCCCATGCCCGGGTCGCCAGCATTTTCGAGCAAGCGACGAAAAGCGGCGTACAGTTCGGCGACCGTCATGCCATCCCGGTGGAGCGACTGGAACTCGCCGAAGAGCTGGAGTTGATCCGCGCGATGATCCAGTTCAACGATGTCTTGGAAGAAAGCGTCCGCGAGCTCGAACCGCATCGGCTGGTTTTTTATCTGTTGGATCTGGCCGGCCAGTTTCATCGCTACTACAATCGCACGCGGGTTATTTCGGAGGACAGCGATTTAAGCCGGGCGCGCCTGTTGTTGATCGAAAACGTGCAGAAAACGGTCCGCCGGGGGCTGGAAATCCTGGGCGTCGACGCGCCCATGAAAATGGCGACTCGCCCGGAAACGGATAGTTGATCGCCCAACGAAGCGCGAGGACAAACTCATGGCGGAAAATCGCAGAGGCAAGGAAAATCGCTTCTACTTCAGCCGAGGGCAAATGGTGTTGCTCGGCGCGGCGTTCACACTGGCGACAGTGGTCATTTTTTTTCTCGGGATTTTCGTCGGCAAGAGCATCGAAGAAAGAAAACTGCTGAAAAAGGAAGAGCCGTTGGTCAAGATCCCGGTCAAACCAGGAAGCGCGGAACCGAGCGCCGCACCGGCGCCTCCCTCCCAACCTAGAGATGAGATCACCTTCAATGATTCTCTATCTGGAGTCGCCAATTCACTGGCCGCAGCGGAAGAAAATTCTCGTGAGACAAAGCTGGTCGAAAAAGTCGCTAAGCCGGAGCCGAAAGTAAAAACCGTTGTTGCCAAAACGGAAGCACCGGCGATAAGAATAGCCGAGAAGAAAATCGCAGTCGAAGACGCACCAAAAAAACCGGGAACAACCTCTGCGGAATCGAAAGAGCCGGGCAAGACTTGGCGTGCCCAGGTGAATGCTTTTCCGGATGAGCGCTCGGCTCAGCAAATAGTTGATCGGCTTAAGAATAAAGGCTACAACGCCTATGTTACGGAGGTCCAGAACAACGGCAAAACATGGTTTCGCGTCAGTGTCGGTAAGTTCGGTTCGCGCGACGACGCGGACAAGATGGTGGAGACGCTGCGCACGAAGGAAAGTTATCCGAAGGCGTTTGCGGCAACCAAGTAAATCGGCGGTCATGGGCATGAACATTCGCGAAGCGATTGAAAAATTGGTGAATCGGATCGACCTTTCCGAAGCGGAAACGATCGACGTGATGAACCAAATCATGACCGGTGAAGCTTCGCCGCTGCAAGTCGCCGCTTTTCTCACCGCCCTGCGCATGAAAGGGGAAAGCGTCGGGGAAATCACCGGAGCTGCGCGCGTCATGCGCGAAAAAGCGCACCGGGTGAACGTCGGCGCTAAGACGGTGCTCGATACCTGCGGCACCGGCGGCGACCAGAAAGGCACGTTCAATATCTCAACGACCACGGCGTTCGTGTTGGCTGGCGCCGGCGTGAACGTCGCCAAACACGGCAATCGCTCGGTTTCCAGCCAATCCGGCAGCGCCGATGTCTTGGGCGCTTTGGGCGTCAAGGTCGACGCGCCGAAAGAGCGGGTCGAGCAATGCATCGCCAAAATCGGTATCGGCTTTCTCTTCGCGCCGCTGCTCCATGAAGCGATGAAGTACGCCGTGCAGCCGCGCCGCGACATCGGCATCCGTACGATCTTCAATATTTTGGGTCCCCTGACCAACCCAGCCATGGCCACACATCAACTGATCGGCATCTACAGCGGCGAGATGGTGGGCATGATCGCGCAAGTGCTCAAGAACCTCGGCAGCGCACGCGCGATGGTCGTGCACGGTTTGGAAGGATTGGACGAAATCTCCCTTTGCGGCCCGACGAAAGTCGCGGAGTTACGCGACGGCGCGGTGAAAGAATACGCCGTCGAGCCGGAGCAATATGGCTTCAAGCGGTGTCGCCTGGAAGAATTGCACGGCGGCAATCCCGAGCAGAGCGCGCTGATCGTAAAGGCGATATTGGACGGCAACAAAGGTTCGACCCGGGAAGTGGTCTTGCTTAACGGCGGCGCCGCGCTCTACGTCAGCGGCCGTGCCGCGACGATTCAAGACGGCATCCAGCTCGCGGCGGAATCCATCGATTCGGGGAAAGCGCGGCAGAAACTTGCGCAACTGGTTGAAATGACCAACGCCGCCTAGCTTTGCATGGCTCAAATTCTCGCCACCATCGCCGAGCATGTGCGCACAGTCGTCGAGCGGCGGCGGCGCGAGGCGCCGATCGAAATGTTGCGTGATCGGCCGCTATTCCATTTGCCGAGGCGCGGCTTCGCGCGCAGCTTAACCGGCCAAGCGCGCCGAATTATCGCCGAGATCAAGAAAGCTTCGCCGTCGAAAGGACTGATTCGCGCTGACTTCGAGCCGGTGTCGATTGCCAAGGATTACACCGCGGGCGGGGCGAGCGCGATCTCCGTATTAACCGAGGAGCGTTTTTTTAAGGGTTGTTTGACTTATCTGGAAGAAATTCACGACGCGGTGAGCGTGCCGCTGTTGCGCAAGGATTTCATGCTCGACCCCTACCAGATTGTCGAGGCGAAGAGCTACGGCGCCGATGCCGTGCTGTTTATCGCGGCCCTGCTCGAACCGGCCTTGCTGCGTGAGTTCTGCGCGCAAGCCGCCGCGTTATCGTTGGATGCGTTGGTCGAGGTGCACACGGAGAAAGAATTGGCGTGCCGCCGTCGCCGCTGGCGCGCAACTGATCGGCATCAATAACCGCGATCTTAAAACCTTCGCGGTCGACCTGGCGACGACCGAGCGCCTGGCGCCGCTCGTGCCCGCCGGCACGCCCGTAGTGTGCGAGAGCGGCATCGATAGTCTCGATCAGATCCGCCGGGTCGAAAAGCTCGGCGTGCATGTCTTTCTGGTCGGCGAGTCGCTCATGCGCGCGTCCGCGCCGGGACAAAAGCTAAGAGAGCTTTTAATGTAAGTCGTGTTCGTGGCTCGTGATCGTGATTGAGCGCAGGCACGAGTTGTAAGTACGAGCACGCCGACGAGCACGAAATGGTTAAAGTCAAAGTTTGCGGTATCACGAGCTTACTCGACGCGGAAAAATCGCTCGAGCTCGGCGCGGACATGCTCGGGTTTAATTTCTATGCGCCGAGCCCGCGCGCGATCGCGCCAGCGAAAGCCCGCGCGATAATCGCGCGCTTGCCGCGTGAGTCGTTCAACATTGCGTTGTTTGTCAACGCGGCCAGAGAAAATGTCATGCAAGTGATCGCCCCTGGGGAAAAGTTCGCGGACGGACGGCAAGCCTACAGCGCGCTGCAATTTCACGGCGAAGAGAGCGCGGATTATTGTCGCGGCTGGGACCTGAAGGTCATCAAAGCATTTCGTTTGAAAGACAAAGCATCGCTCGCGGCGTTGGCCGATTTTTCCGCGGATTTTTATTTGCTCGATTCGTGGTCGGCAGGTTATGGCGGTTCGGGGACGGCGTTTCCGTGGGAATGGCTCGACGGGCTCGATGCCAGCAAGCTGATTCTTTCAGGCGGGCTCGAGGTGGACAACGTGGCTGCGGCGATCAAACGCATCCATCCCTTCGGCATCGATGTTTGCAGCGGCGTGGAAGCGCGTCCGGGTATCAAGGATCATGAGAAACTCAAAGAATTTATCATTGCAGCCAAAAGTGCCTGATCGGCGCGGCCATTTCGGTCCGTACGGCGGGCGCTACGTCGCCGAAACGCTGATGCCGGCGCTCACCGAGCTGGAGCAAGCTTACGCCAAAGCCAGGCGCGATACGGCATTTCGGAAAGAATTCCATTTCTATTTGACCGAGTACGCCGGCCGCGAAACGCCGCTCTATTTTGCCGAGCGGTTAAGCGAAAAGGCCGGCGGCGCGAAAATTTATCTGAAGCGCGAGGATCTGTGCCATACCGGCGCGCACAAGATCAACAACACGATCGGTCAGATTTTGCTAGCACGCCGCATGGGCAAGCAGCGCATTATTGCCGAGACCGGCGCCGGCCAACACGGCGTCGCGACCGCGACGGTGGCCGCGCGTTTCGGCCTGCAGTGCGAAATTTTCATGGGCCAGGAAGACGTGCGGCGCCAGTCGCTAAACGTTTTTCGCATGAAGCTACTCGGCGCTAAGGTTCGGGTTGTAGAGGCGGGAAGCCGGACGCTCAAAGACGCGATGAACGAAGCGCTGAGAGATTGGGTGACCAATGTGCGCAGCACGTATTACCTGATCGGCTCGGTCGCGGGACCGCACCCCTATCCGATGATGGTGCGCGATTTTCAATCGGTCATCGGCCGCGAAGCGCGCCGCCAGATCCGCCAAAAAGAGGGAAGGCTGCCGGACTATTTGGTCGCTTGTGTTGGCGGCGGCAGCAACTCGATGGGGCTTTTCTATCCGTTCGTGCGCGATCTCAGCGTCAAAATGCTCGGCGTCGAGGCGGCCGGCCGGGGCCTTCGCACGGGCAAGCATGCGGCATCGATCCAGGGCGGGACGGTGGGCGTGCTGCATGGCAGCAAGAGCTACGTGTTGCAGAATGAACTAGG
This sequence comes from uncultured delta proteobacterium, assembly GCA_963755715.1. Lineage (GTDB taxonomy): Bacteria > Desulfobacterota > Binatia > UBA9968 > UBA9968 > DP-20. Next base: position 167,705 of record CAVWLW010000054.1, on the reverse strand, counting down.
ACAGATCACCGAGACCCATTCGATCGCGGCCGGGCTCGACTATCCGGGAGTTGGCCCGGAATTAAGCTACCTACGCGACTCGGGCAGGGCTGAATTCGATTCGGCAACGGATCAAGAAGCGATCGCGGCGATCAAATTACTTGCCGAAGTCGAAGGCATCATTCCGGCGCTTGAAAGCGCCCATGCGATCGCCGCCGTAACGAAATTGGCGCGCCGGCTAACTAAGCGGCAGACTGTTATCGTCAATCTTTCCGGTCGCGGCGACAAGGACATGATGACCGTCGGCGATTACCTCGGCGTAAAACTCTAGGCAGGTTGCAAAGGGTTAAAAGTAAAAGAGTGTGCCTGAGATGAACTCCTTTGAACGCTTAAATTTTTAAACTATTGAGCTACTCGTAAGTCCATGAGCCGTATTAAAAAAACATTCGCTGAACTGAAAAAACGCGGCGAAGCCGCGCTGATTCCCTTTATCACGGCGGGCGATCCCGATCTGGAAACGACTCTCAAGATCCTGCGCGCTCTCGACGCCGGCGGCGCCGACTGTATCGAGCTCGGCATCCCTTTTTCCGATCCAACCGCCGATGGGCCGACGATTCAACGCTCTTCCGAGCGCGCGCTCAAGCGGCCGGTGTCTTTGCCGGCGGTTTTTCGCTTGGTGCATATGTTTCGCCAGTCGTCGCAGGTGCCGGTGGTTCTGTTCGGCTATTTCAATCCGCTTTTTCGCTTCGGCCTGGAGCGCTTCGCTTGCCAAGCCGCGGCGTCGGGCGCGGACGGCGTGCTGTGCGTGGATCTGCCGCCCGAAGAGAGCGGCGAGCTAAAACAGTGGACCGACGCAGTCGGATTGGACTTGATTTTTTTGCTTTCGCCGATGAGCGGCGCCGATCGGATCGAGTTGGTCGGCCGCGCCAGCCGAGGTTTCGTTTACTATGTTTCGGTGACCGGCGTGACCGGCGCGCGCCGTTCCTTCGACGATACCTTGCGTGCGCAAGTCGACCGGGTGCGCCGAGTGACTGCTCTCCCGGTGGGTGTCGGTTTCGGCATCTCGACGCCGCAACAGGCCGCCTGGATCGCCGGCTTTGCCGACGCGGCGGTAGTCGGCAGCGCCCTGGTAGAGCGGATCGAAAAAACCAAGGGCAACAACAAAAAGGCCAAGCAGGCGGGAGCCTTCGTCGCACAACTCAAACAAGCGCTCAGACAAGTCGCGCGCTCTCACTAGCTCGGCAACTTGGCCCGCCAAATAACCAGCCCGCAAGCGCAGCTTTGCCGCACGAACGGGTTGGGCGCCGCATGGATACATATTCCGATACCCTAGAGAAAATTTACAATTTGCGCGGCGGGGTGATCGATCTGCGCCTGGATCGAATGAAACGCGCGCTAGAGTTGTTCGACTATCCGCAGGATAGGTTTCGCTCGTTTCACATCGCCGGCACGAACGGCAAGGGCTCGACCGCAGCGATATTGCATCGCATCCTGTCATTGGCAGGTTACCGAACCGCCCTTTACACATCACCCCACCTGGTTTCATTTACAGAGCGGATCCGCGTCGGCGATGAGGAGATCAGCCAAGACGACGTCGTCGGGCTCGCCGATGAGATCTGGCAGCGCACGGCCGCAGCCGACGTAGCGCTGACTTTTTTTGAATTCATCACGGTCATGGCGTTTGTCTATTTTGCCCGGCGCCACGTCGATGTCGCTGTTATCGAAGTCGGTTTGGGCGGCAGGCTTGACGCAACCAATCTGGTCACGTCCCTGGTTTCTGTGATTACGACGATTTCCAAAGATCACGAGGCTTATCTCGGTCCCGACGAGCTATCGATCGCTCGTGAAAAGGGTGGAATCATCAAATCGAGCGTACCCGTGGTTTGTGGCAAGATCTCCACAGAAGTTGCCGAGCTGCTGGCACAAATCGCCCGCGAACGCCACGCGCCGGCGTATTTTCTTGGGACAAACTTCAGTTTTTTCTTGAAAAATGAGGGGCTTTTCGATTATAGAGGGATAAAACAACATTTCTCTGAATTAAATTTGGCGCTTCGTGGCCGACATCAACGAGCCAACGCGGCCTTGGCCCTCGCGGCGCTAGAATTGGCAGAGGGGAGTTTTCCCATAAGTGAGCGCGTTATCCGGCGAGGTTTACAAACAGTGCGCTGGCCCGGCCGTTTGGAAGTCATGTTGGAACAACCGCGGGTCATTTTGGACGGTGCGCACAACCCCGAAGGGGTCAGGGCTCTTGTCGACGAACTGAGCAATGCGCGCGCGCATCGCAAAATCAAGCTGCTATTTGCAACTATGGCTGACAAAGAGTGGGAAATCATGTTGCGCGGCCTGACGGCGGTGGTCGATGAGGTGGTTTTCACCAGAGTGGAGATGGAGCGGAGCGCCGATCCGCAAAAAATGGCGCAAAAAATAGCCGACCCGATCGGCCATCGCGTCATTTCAGATTCCCGAGCGGCCTTGCGCACACTTCTCATTGAAGCGCAGGCCGACGACATGATCGTCGTTGCGGGTTCGCTTTATTTGCTCGGCGAGGTGCGTCCCATGCTCGAAGAATTCGCCGCGGCGAGAACCGCCGGCGCCCGCACGACCCAGTCTCAAAGCTAACCGCCAATTCAAATGCTATTGGAATACCGCTTTCTTCTCCCGGCGATCGCAGTAGTGGTTTTGGGCTTTACCGGCCCGTCTAGAGCACAGCTGATGACCCGCGGCGCTCAAAGCTCCACCAGCGAAATCAACGTAACAGCGGATAAACTTTCGACGGGCGATGGTGCAAACCAGATCGACGCCGCGGGCAACGTAGAAATCAAGCGCGGTGACACCACGATCAAAGGCGAGGAGGTGCGGGTCAACCGCACCACTCAGGACATGGAGGCGAAAGGCAAAGTGTCCCTCGACGATCCGGAATGGAAGATCAAGTCGGCGGACGCTATCGAATTCAACCTGGAAAAGGAAACCGGGGAGATTCAAAACGGCGACCTTTTCCTCGAGGACGGGCACATCAGTATGACAGGGCGTCGGTTGCAAAAGTTTGGCGGCCAAACTTATCATGTCGACGACGGCTTTTTTACGACTTGTCTATGCGAGAGCGGCTCGCCGTCGTGGAAGTTTTCCGCCGAACAGATGGATCTCGCGCTCGAAGGCGTCGGCACGATCAAGCACGGTTATTTCTACGTCATGGACTGGCCGGTATTTTATCTGCCCTATGGTGTTTTTCCGCTCAGGACCGAAAGGCAAACCGGCTTTCTTTTTCCTCAGTTTGGCCATTCGACGAAAGAGGGTTTCAGATTTATCCAGCCGTTTTTTTGGGCGATGTCCAAAAGCACGGACTCGACCGTCAAATTCGACATCGAAACCGCCGCCCGCGTTGGCTTTATCAGCGAGTTTCGCACCCTGTTCGATCGCGAATCATATTTTCGCATGGATAACGCGTATTTCAACGAAACTTGGCGGACAGATCGCTCAGTGGTTGACAACACCATCGCCAACCCGACGATTCCCATCAACCGTGGGAGTATCGTCGGCTCGCATCGCTACACGACTTCTACCGACTGGCTTACGTTCAGTGATATTGCGGTCTACAGCGATAACTTGTACACGCGCGAGCTCATCGAGCGCTTCGATTTACCCATCCAGCAAGATTCGGATATTCGCCAAAGCCGCTTTGGCGCCTCGCGTACAGGGGTATTTCGGAATTGGGGCGATACGTTTTTCAAAGGAGAAATCAATTTCTTCCAGGATTTCATTCAGCCCGCTAGCGGCACGCTGCAACGAACCCCGAACATCGGCTTGTGGGGGCGCCGCTTCTTGTCCGATTTTCCGCTCGAATTTCGCTGGCGCGCGGACGGCGTAAGCTATATCCGCAAAGTAGGCGGCGACGGGCTGCGCATGGATTTAAGGCCCGAGGCCGTGTTGCCCTTTTCGTTGGCTTCGCGTCTTTTCGGCGCGCTGAGCGTCGCGCCGCGCGAAACTGCTTACCATCTGTATACTCCTGTTAAATCTTCGGACCGAAATGTGTCCCGTGAATTAGTTGAACTCCGCGGCAATATCAGCAGCGCCGTGAGCCGAGTTTTTGGATTCAACGGTCTGGGCTTGAGCCACGTCAAACATGTCCTCGAGCCGGAAATAAGTTATCTGTTCGTGCCGGGGGTCAATCAAAGTAATATTCCCCTTATGGACGAGGTCGACCGGATCAATCGTCGAAACGTTTTTACTTTTGCCGTGAACAATCGATTTTGGGGAAAAGTCGCAAGCCCGCTCGCCGCCGCGCCGTCGGACAGCAACGTTGAAATGCTTGGACCGGGAAGCGGCGACGTTCGCCAGTTGGCGTCGCTCAAATTGGCGTTGAGCTACGACATCGATAAAGCGCGCAAAGGCGGCGACAGCTTAACCGACTTGGATCTCAATTTAAGGGTAACTCCTGGCGCGTATATAGATATGACTTTCGACGGCGGCGTCAATCCTGGGGCATGGGAGATCACCCAGGCGCGGTTGACCTTCAGCATTCTCGATCCGCGACCCGTGCTACGCCGCTCGCTGGATCCGGACTTTAACCGGACCAACGCGCTGAGCCTTGGCTATCAGTTTTTACGCCGCGGCCCGAATATCGCCGTCAATGGCGTCGGCCCAGTCACGAATAGTATTTTCGCCGAAAATGCCAATTTCAATGTTGATAATTGCCCGTCCCAACCCACCACTCTGGGTTGCCCGGATAACCCCTTCAACAAAAATACCGTCGGCAATGTCGGTGCAAATCTGTTTTATCGCCTCACCGACAATCTGCTCGTCAATGTCGGCACCACCTACGATGTACTTGACAGCCGCTTTCTTGGTGTTCGCGCCATCACCAAATTCCTGTCCTTTTGTGAGTGTTGGACCGCTACCCTTAGTATCAATCGTACGATCAATCCCGCCAAGACATCTTTCAGCTTCGATTTCAGTTTACTCGGATTGGGCAATACCAAGAGTTCGCTTAAGTGAGGTGAGGAGACCGAGTCCGCAAGTCTTCTTTTGTGCCAGCTAGCGTAGAATCATTTTTCTTGGCTTCGATCATACCTAAGTAATGATAAATCCGCCCTTTGCTGCGGTAGCGGTTTCGCTCCTGTCCAAGCAACGTGTAATAGCCGTACTGGGTGGCAACCCGCAAGAGATTAAAGAGTATTTCTGCCCCACCTTGTTTTCGGATCAAGAATCGGCTCACCCCTTGGCGCCGATGACTCTGCTTAAAGTACGCTTCGGTCAGCCGGTCGCGATCGATGCGATGATAAACCACAGCTTTGGGCGCGTAGCTGATAGAAACCCCAGAGCGAATCAGCCGCCGGGCGAGGTCAACATCCTCCGATGTGCCTGAAGCCCCTGGGCCGAGCCGCTCGTCAAAGCCCCCCACCCGATTGAAAAGCTCCCGAGACATGAAAAAATTAGCGCCGTTCAATGAATGCAGTGTTTCCGACGTTCGGATTGTACTCGAGTCTAGGAATCGTGCGATAAATTTCTACTAATTTTAAGATTTCTGGATCGTTGGGAGTCGATTGAAGCCCGATGAATCCCTGCCCGACCTGACGATTATCCTCTTGAAAAAACTCTCTAACCGCAACCAGCCAAGCCTTCTCAACGACCACGTCGTCATCTAAAAATGCGAGAACGTTACCTGTCGATGTTTTTACGGCTTCATTAATAGCTGCAGACTTTCCCGCCCGTACGATCTTTAAGCTCCGGAGCGTCGTTGGAAAATGTTTTGCCATCGAGTTGACGCATTCCCAAGTATCGTCATCCGAGTTATTATCGGCCACGATAATTTCCGGAAGAATCCTGTCTATATCATTAAGCGCACCGATACTGCCCAAGAGTTGCCCTAGTATTTGGCGTCGATTTTTTGTCGGGATGATAATCGTGAAACGCAACGAGATGTTCATAGACGTAGCTCCCAATGACGTCGTCGCTAGACGAACTGCAGCAGGTTATGCTAAAGAAAAGGCATACTTGTTTTATTGAGTGAAAGATAGTCCCCAATGAGAAATCCGCAAAAATTTTAAGCCAGGGCAGTCTCTTTCACTCAGCAACGCGTCAATATACACCTGATTACGTCATTGCCAACCTCGATAGACCAATATTCTTGGCATGACATGCGCCCAACATATTCGATTTTCGCATATGTTTCTTTTGGTCGGAATTCGAAACGTGGACCTTCTTTGCAGCAGGGTTACCGATGCCTACCCGGCACTCATCAATAAGGGTAATCTTATAAGAAAGGTTAGCTGCCGATTCGAGTATTCCTCTTCATTACATCGGTTCTTTTCAAATCTCGTGCAGTTGCTCTTAGTACCAGCGGTTTTCCTCCCGACGATGCTAACACTTTTCTGGCTTCTCCACCCTACGCTCGATTTTCTTGTATGTTATAGATGTTGTGGTTATTAGTCTGATTTTGACTCTATTATGATTACGCGGGTGCTCGTCACTGGAGGAGCGGGTTATCTGGGGTCGGTCCTATGCGATCGGCTGCTTGAGATGGGATCGCACGTCACTGTCGTCGACAGTTTGATTTATCGGCAAAACAGCCTTTTTCACCTATGCGCGAATCCTCGCTTTGATTTCTTTTACGGAGACGCGCGCGACGAGCAACTGATGCAACGGTTGATTGCTCAAGCCGATGTGGTGGTTCCCCTGGCTGCAGTCGTGGGGGCGCCGGCGTGTGACCGCGACCCAGCGTTCGCGCGGTCAGTTAATTTGGACGCAATTCGACTTATAAACAGAGTGCGCAGTCCTCGACAGCTTGTGGTATATCCGACAACCAACAGCGGCTATGGCACTCAAACCGGCGACGTTTTCTGTACCGAGGAAACGCCTTTAGAGCCGATATCGCTGTACGGCCAAACGAAATCTCAAGCGGAGCAAGAATTGTTAGAGAGCCCGAATACGGTTACGCTGCGGCTCGCCACAGTCTTCGGCATGTCGCCACGCATGCGACTCGATCTTTTAGTGAACCACTTTGTCTATACCGCGGTGACCGACGGATATATCGTGATTTTTGAGAAAGACTTCAAGCGAAATTACATTCATATCCGCGATGTCGCCGATTGTTTTGTTCATTGCATGGAGAATTCCAAACAAATGACAGGCAGACCTTATAACGTCGGTCTTGACGCCGCCAACCTCTCCAAAGAAGAGCTTGCGCTAAAAATTAAAGAATTCGTGCCCAATTTTTTCGTCCATTTTTCCGAGGTCGGCTCAGATCCGGACAAACGTAATTATATCGTGTCCAACCAGCGCTTGCGGGAAGCGGGATTTGAGGCGAGACGCTCGCTGGAAGAGGGAATTCAAGAATTATTGAAAGGCTACCGCATGATCGGATGCGGACCGTTCAAGAACGCTTAACGCTGTTGCGTGTCTGCCATGGTCAAAAAGTCACATTGCCGATGGAACTTTCGAATGTGTCGGTAGCTTTACTGGCGGGCGGGCTCGGCACGCGTCTGCGTTCGGTTGTCGCGGATCGTCCCAAAGTGCTCGCGGAGATTCGGTCGCAGCCGTTTCTTACCTATTTGTTGGATCAGGTCGCTGCAGCGGGCTGTCGATCTGTGGTATTGTGCACCGGATACTTAGGGGACCAGATCGAAAGCACCTTCGGGGAAAACCACGGACCGCTCCGGCTTATCTATTCACGAGAGCAAGAACCGCTTGGCACGGCGGGCGCATTGAAGTTGGCAATCACTCGGTTTGAGTCCGATCCTGTGCTGGTGATGAACGGCGATTCATTCTGCGCGATCGACATCAAAGCTTATTGGGATTGGCATCGCCAGCGCCAAGCAACGGCAAGTATGGCATTGACACGGGTCGCGCGCAGCGAAAGATTTGGTCGCGTCAAGCTTGATTCCGACGCGCGCGTTATTGAATTCGTTGAAAAGCAACAGGGTTCGGGGGCGGCTTGGATCAATGCAGGAATATATTTCTTGAGCCAAGAGGTGCTTCGATCTATTCCGGATGGTGTGAACGTCTCCCTGGAACGCGAGGTTTTCCCGCGCTGGATGGGTCGCGGTCTTTACGGTTACGTAAGTGCCGGCCCTTTTCTCGATATCGGAACGCCCGATGACTTTGCCGCTGGCGGAAAGTTTTTTTGCTGGACTCAATGGCTCAGCGCGACGCCGATTTGTCGTTCTTGATCGGGACGGGACCATTATTGAGGAACGCGAATATCTCTCACAGCCCGAGCAGGTTGCATTGATTCCAGGAGCTGGAGCTGCGCTTCGTAAGCTGCACCAAATGGGCTTCGGTCTGGTGATGATTACGAACCAATCGGGGATCGGGCGTGGGTACTTTGATCAGGCCCAACTAGGTCTCGTTCATGAGCGTCTTGCCCAGTTGTTACAGCAAGAGAATGTTAAGCTTGATGGAATCTACGTTTGCCCTCACACGCCCGACGACGTTTGCGCCTGTCGCAAGCCCGGGACGGGTCTAATGGAAAAAGCGGCCAAAGAACTGGACTTTGATCTAGAGGGCAGCATTGTGATTGGCGATAAGGATTGTGACATCGACATGGGCCGAAGAGCGGGTGCTATGACCTTTCTCGTGCGCACAGGCTATGGCGCGCAATTTGAAAACGCCGTGGCGGCTGATTTTGTCGTCGATGATTTGGCTGCAGCGACTGCTTCCATTGGGTGCCTAATGGGAGCAGAAAGGACGATCATCCATGGTCATTAGTCGAACGCCCTTTCGTATATCGTTCTTTGGCGGCGGCACCGATTATCCCATATGGTACCGCGATCATGGCGGTACGGTGCTCGGTACGACCATCGACAAATATTGTTATCTTACCTGTCGATATCTGCCGCCCTTTTTCAAGCATCGAATTCGCCTTGTTTATTCTCGTATTGAAAATTGTCGAAGTGTCGATGACATCGTTCATCCCGCGGTTCGCGAGGTCCTGCGTTTTTCGGGCATCGAACGCGGCATGGAGATTCATCATGACGGCGATCTTCCGGCGCGCAGCGGAATGGGATCCAGCTCTTCATTCACAGTGGGATTGCTTCATGCCCTCTACGCCTTGCAAGGCCAGATGCCCAGCAAGCGGCAACTGGCTTTGGAGAGCATCCGCATTGAACAAGAGTTGATCAAAGAAACCGTGGGGTCGCAGGATCAGGTGCTGGCGGCATTCGGCGGATTTAATCATGTCGTCTTTGCCCAGAATGGAGAAATCTCTGTGCGACCCGTTACCGTCTCGGCCGACCGGCTGAAAGAACTCAATTCGCATCTTATGCTTTTTTACTCGGGGATCGAGCGTACAGCGTCCGATATTGCCGAAAGTTATATTACCGACTTGAATGGAAAGAAGAGCCAGTTGCGTATCATGAAAGACTTGGTTGACGAGAGCATTGCGATTTTGAATGGCGGTCAAGATATTTCCGCGTTTGGCACGTTGCTGCACGAAGCTTGGCACGCCAAGCGCGGCTTGAGCGCCAAGGTCTCCAATACGTATGTTGATGAAATTTATGCAGTGGCAATTGCGAAAGGCGCTTTAGGAGGTAAGTTGCTGGGCGCCGGCGGCGGAGGGTTTATGCTTCTTTTTGTGCCCCCGGAGAAGCAAATGGTAGTGAGAGAAAGTCTTAAGAAGCTGATCTACGTGCCGTTCCGTTTTGAATTTGCCGGTAGTCAGATTATCTTTTTTGATCCGGCGGAAGAGTATTTCACCGAGGAAATGGCACGCGCTTCAGAGGAATTTGACTGTTTAGATGAAGGTTCGGCTAGCGACGCGACCCGCCGAGACAAATCGCACTTCGGCAGTTGAAAAAATAATCGCGGTTGGGTTTCCGTTTGTTCGCTCCATAGCATGGATAAGAGCGCAAGAATCTACGTGGCTGACAACGATGGCCTCGTAGGACGAGAAATTTTTGCCGAGCTCAAACGAGCGGGTTACGAGTACCTTTTCGGTGAGCAAGACAGCCCAAAAATTGCCGATGCTGCCGAAGTCGATGAGTATTTTGCTCGTAACCTCCCCGGTTATGTGTTTCTCATCGGAGGGAGGACGGGTGGCATCGCGGCCAATCGGCGCTATCCGGCGGATTTAATGCGTGACAATTTGTTGGTGAATTGTCACGTGCTTGACAGCGCTCACCGCCACGGTGTTCAAAAGTTGCTCTATCTTGCCAGCTCCTGCATTTACCCGAAGTTTTCCGAGCAACCGATGAAAGTCGAGTATCTGACTACCGGTAAATTGGAGCCGACGAATGAACCCTACGCGGTCGCCAAACTCGCCGGCCTTTTTCTGTGCCGAGCCTACCGCCAGCAATTCGGTAAGCAGATGATTACCGCGATTCCTGCCAACGTCTTTGGCCCGGGCGACGATTTCAGTCCTGAGGACTCGCACGTGATCGGAGCTCTGATGCGCCGAATGCACGAGGCAAAGACCCGCGGCGATGCCCATGTGGAAATTTGGGGTAGCGGGCTGCCGCGGCGCGAATTTATCTTCTCTCAAGATCTCGCTCGTGCATGTTTATTTCTGATGGATGTTTACGACGGCGAAGAGCCGATCAACATTGGTGTGGGATGCGATTGGTCCATTAAAGAGATCGCCGAGATGATCCGCGACGTCGTAGGCTACACCGGCGAATTGACCTTCGATCAAAGCAAACCGGACGGCATGCCGGCAAAGCTTCTGGATTCCAGCTGTTTGGCGCAGATGGGTTGGAAACCGCGTACCTCTATTCGCACAGCACTGATGCTGACGTATGATTGGTTTCTAAAACACTGCGGCGATGCTAAAGGGAAAGCGGATGATCGAGCGATTTTATAGAGCTCTGTATCGGATCCGGCGGGTCGAAGAGGAAATCGCCGCGGTTTATCCGACGGACAAGATCAAGAGTCCCGTTCATCTGTCCATAGGGCAGGAGGCTGTGTCGGTCGGTGTCTGCGAGGCGCTTGGTCGCGACGATGTCGTTTTTGGAACTTACAGAAGTCACGCTTTGTATTTGGCCAAGGGCGGTGACCTCCAAAAAATGATCGCCGAGCTTTACGGCAAGCTCGATGGTTGCGCCAAGGGCAAGGGCGGATCGATGCATTTGATCGACGTGGCGGCTCGAGTGATGGGCGCATCCGCAGTTGTAGGCACGACCATCCCTCAGGCGGTCGGCTTTGCTTATGCGCTAAAATTGCAACGCAAAGATTCCGTTGTGGTGAGTGTTTTTGGCGACGGCGCCGTCGATGAGGGCGTCTTTCATGAAAGTCTGAACTTTGCTGCACTCAAGTCTCTTCCTATTATTTTTGTTTGCGAGAACAATTTATACGCCATTCATACCCACCAACTGCAGCGACAAAAGCTCAATAATATATGCGAACGAGCGCGCATCCATGGCATGCCTGCGGAACAGATCCCGGACAACGACGTGGTGCGCATCTATGAAAGAGTGAATGAAGCGGTTGGGCAGGCTTCGTTCGGGGCAGCCCGGGCCATTCTTTTTTGAGTGCCTAACCTACCGATTGAAGGAGCACGTCGGACCCTAACGACGATTTCCAACTCGGATACCGCAGCCGCGAAGAGGCCGAACCGTGGATCAAAGCCGATCCGATTAAGCAGCTCGGTGATCGCCTTGACCCGCAACGGCGGCGCGAAATTGAGGCGGCCGTTGAAACCGAGATACGCGACGCGTTTGCTTTCGCCGAGCGCAGCCCGTTTCCGCAAGCCGCCGAGCTCTATACGGATGTTTTTGAAGCCTGAGAGTATATGAAGCGCGAGCTCTCCTACGTCGAAGCGGTCCGGGAAGCGACCGACCAGGAAATGGCCCGAGATCCGTCGGTCATCGTATTTGGTCTCGACGTGGACGATCCCAAGGCGATTCAAGGTACGACGCGCGGACTGTTGGAAAAATACGGGTCGGAGCGCGTCTTCGGTACGCCGCTATCCGAGGATGCGATGACGGGTGTGGCCATCGGCGCGGCTCTGGCCGGATTGCGTCCGGTCCACGTGCATATCCGTATGGATTTTCTCATGCTGGCGATGAACCAGTTGATCAACATCGCGGCCAAGAGTCGCTATATGTACGGCGGTCAGGTGCAGGTGCCGATGGTGGTTCGCTCGATGATCGGCAAAAGTTGGGGCCAGGGCGCGCAGCATTCCCAGGGGCTTTACTCTTTTTTTATGCATGTGCCGGGATTAAAAGTAGTTGCGCCGACGACGCCGTACGATGCCAAAGGGTGTCTCGTTCAAGCTATTCGCGACAACGACCCCGTGATGTACGTCGAACACCGTATTTTACATTTTCAAAAAGGCCCCGTGCCGGAGTCTCTCTACACCGTTGCTCCCGGCAAAGCGCGCATCACTGCGCCGGGATCGGATGTAACGCTGGTCGGGATTTCTCACATGCAGCTTGAATGCCTGCGCGCGCGCAGTTATCTGGAGTCCGCCGACATTCAAGCCGAGGTGATTGATCCGATCTGGTTAAGTCCGCTGGATATTGACACGATAGTCGAATCAGTACGAAAAACTGGCCGATTATGCGTCGTCGATAATGACTGGGTTACTTGCGGAGCCAGTGCGGAAATCATCGCACTCGTCGTCGAACGGCTCCAAGGAATCAGGCCGGTGCTCGTTCGACGAATGGGGTTTGCACCGGTGACTTGTCCACCGACCCCACCATTGGAGAATCTCTATTATCCCAACTCGAGGACGATTGCCGCGGCTGTTTATGATCTTGTCACGGGCGACGAGAAGGGTTGGCTCCCGGAAGAAAAGTTGGAATTGCAAGAGATTCAGTTTAGGGGTCCTTTTTAATCCCATGAAGTGCGCAAAAGAAAATTTAGATTGGCCTCTGATGCGCAATAACATCCTGCCATGCGACGCTCAGGCGGTAATCGATTTCCTCCAAACCGAGGTGCCAATTCTAACTCAGTCGAGTCAAGTTGAAGCATTTGAGCAGGAATGGTCCCGTTGGCTTGGGGTCGATTTCAGTGTCCTCGTGAATTCAGGATCATCAGCGAACCTATTAACGATCACAGCACTTCGAGAAGTTTATGGTTTGGGCGAAGTGATTGTTCCCACGCTCACCTGGGTGTCCGACATTGCATCTGTAATTCAGTGCGGCTTCAAGCCCGTCTTCGTCGATATCAATCCACGGACCCTCGGGATGGACCCTCTTCAGGTGCTCAATAAAATCACGCCACGAACGAAAGCGGTCTTCCTTACGCATATCCTTGGATATAATGCGTTGGACGCGCACTTGATAGCGGAACTCCAAGCTCGCCAGGTGCCCCTGATCGAAGATGCTTGCGAGTCGCACGGCGCTACTTTTGAGGGACGAAAGCTCGGGACTTTCGGACTGATGTCAAATTTTTCCTTCTATTATGCCCATCACATGAGCACGGTCGAAGGCGGAATGATATGCACCAATGACCAAATACTCTATGAAACACTGCGCATGCTGCGGTCTCACGGCATGGTGCGCGAGTCCAAATCACCAGAACTCCGCCAAACCTACTCAGAGAAGCACCCGGACCTCAATCCGTATTTTATCTTTGCGTTTCCCGGCTACAATATGCGAAGCACCGAAATCAGCGCAGTGATCGGACGCTCGCAATTAAAGCGACTAGACGAAAACAATGAATTAAGGACGGAAAATCTCCGTCTGTTTCTCAAAAATTTGGACTCGGAAAAATACCAGACTGACTTTGCCGTTGAGGGAAGCTGCAACTACGCCTTTACGTTGGTGCTCAAGTGTGCTGATCCAGTCTTGTGCGATAACGTAATGCAGACTCTGAGTCAACATGGAGTTGAATTTCGCCGCGGTACGTCCGGGGGAGGCAACCAGCTCCGACAGCCGTATCTAAAAAAAATCATGGGTGAGACAGAATTTGAGAAATATCCGGCTGTGAACCATATTCATTTTTACGGCTTTTATATTGGCAACTATCCGGGGCTGGAACGCGAAAAAATTTTGCGGCTTTGTAGCATCTTAAATAATCTTTCCGGCAACGAAAGATCTCATGGACTCTAAGCGCGACCTAGACTTGGTGCTGATCCATCCCGGAAGCCGAACGCAGATTTATCAGTCGTTGGGTTCGTCGCTCTCGGCCATTGAACCTCCCGTTTGGGCGAGTTTGATGGCTACCTTTGTGCGCCGGCGCGGGTTTTCCGTTGCTGTGCTGGATGCGGAAGGTGATGACTTGAGCCCGGAAGCAACAGCGACGCGAGTGGCTGAGATGAATCCGCTTCTGGCTGCAGTCGTCGTTTACGGCCATCAGCCGTCAGCTTCAACACAAAACATGACCGCCGCAGGTGCGATTTGCGCGGCGCTCAAGCAAATGAACCCTGAGCGAAAGGTGCTTATGGTCGGCGGGCATGTCGCAGCGCTGCCGGAGCGCACGTTGCAAGAAGAGGCTGCCGATTTTGTCTGCTCCGGCGAGGGCCCATATACTGTTCTTGAGCTTTTGGAAGCTCTTAAATCTGGTCGAGCTGATTATTCTAAAGTCCGGGGCCTTTGCTACACAGAAGACGGCGCGGTTCGATCGAGCCCGGCGGCACCACTGGTTAAGGATCTGGATCATGAAATGCCGGAGATGGCGTGGGATCTTTTGCCGATGAAAAAATATCGCGCGCATAACTGGCACTGTTTCGGCGATCTTGAGCGCCAACCTTACGCGTCGCTCTATACAACCTTTGGGTGCCCCTATCACTGCAGTTTTTGCTGCATTCAAGCGCCCTTTAAAAGTGGCGAAAAAGTAGCGGGCTGGAAGGAAAGCGTAAACAGCTATCGATTCTGGAGTCCACAGGCTGTCATTGGGCAAATAGATAAACTGGTCGAAGAGTATGGCGTGCGAAACATCAAGATCGCCGACGAGATGTTTGTCTTGAATCCGCGCCATGTGCTCGGCATCTGCGACGCCATCATTGACCGCGGCTATGACTTAAATATCTGGGCTTACGCCCGAGTGGACACGGTGAAAGAAGAAATGTTGGACAAGCTCAAACGCGCGGGCTTTAATTGGCTTGCCTTCGGTATCGAGGCCGCCAGTGAGCGCGTGCGCGATGATGTCGACAAGGGGTTTGGACAAGAAGAGATTTTCCGAACCCTTGAGAAGGTTCGGGCCGCCGGAATCAACGTTATCGCCAATTATATTTTCGGATTGCCTGAGGACAATCTGGAAAGCATGCAGGCAACGCTGGATCTCGCCCTGGATTTGAACTGCGAGTTTGCGAACTTCTATTCTGCCATGGCCTATCCGGGTTCGCACCTTTATAGTCTTGCGCTAAAAGAGGGCTGGCCGCTGCCGGAAAAATGGTCCGGCTACTCCCAACATGCTGTTGATACTTTACCTCTACCAACGAAACACCTGCCGGGGGTGGAAGTGCTTCGCTTCCGAGATCATGCGTTTCAGGTTTATTTTAATAATCCCGGATATCTGGAAATGAGCGCTCTGAAGTTTGGAGTTCAGACAGCACGGGAAATGAAGGAAATGGTGTCCCATCGGCTTGAGAGGAAGTACGCTACCGGCTCGGCCCTTCGGTATCGCTGGTTATTGATTCCTCTGCGTAACGTCGCTTGCTTGCGAAAATAGTCGGTTCCTCGTTTTTAAATCGAAAGACCAGTCTCTGTTTCAGATTGCCTTGTGGTGGCTCCCAAGTAAGTCAGGTTCAATCTTGTGACAGGTGTCGCGGTGGGCTTCCCCTCTGAGATAAAAAAATCGGTTTAATTTTGGCATATCGGCACGCCATCCAAGGCTACTCCTGGGGATTCCACGCGATTTTGTTAAGGAGGGGAGAGTGCAGCTTTGCGCGAACTCGAAGAAGAAACTGGTCTTTGGTGCGATTTACCAAAAATCAAATCCCGTGGTTTGTCACGGACAAGATAACAGCCGTTTTGCGATGATTAAGCGCGGGCATAACCCTGTTTCGATTCTGACGTGCGAAGGAAAAACCATTCTTTAGGCACGACACCTGTTCCAGAATTTGGGACAGGTTGCTTACAAAAATTCTATTCAGGATGGGATCAATTGTATAAATACAAGTCGAAATAAGTCACTGCATGCTAATTTAATACCATGCTGGATCAAAAAATCGCTTCTATTGCTTTGGCATATGTGATACTTAAAACGACGCACTTAGAACTCAACCTCTCTTGGTAAAAGCAAACTAGCCATGAGGCTGGACGCAAAGCGACCGATCAGGCCGACAACCTGATACCTCCAGAGAGGTTGTAATGTGGATGCGGTATAGGGTCTCAACGGGAGCGTTGGAGATCCTATGCCAAAGGTATCTTTTCTCGGGCAGAGTCACGGTTTTAGCAGCTCTGATCTGCCACTGATTTTTTGGATTGCATTAGCGTTTTTCTCTCGCCTCATTTCGAGGCATGCCTTGCTAGATTATGTCGCGTGATATGGGCCAATAGGCTCAGTTTGTCTTTAACACTCGTGTGCGCCGATTCGACCGTTCTTCGTTTTTTTGATGAGCTTAAAACTCTGTTCGATTCTGACGGGCGAAGGAAAAACCATTCTTTAGGCACGACACCTGTCCGGAATTTGGGACAGGTTGCTCCACAAAAATGTCTATTCCGGATGGGATCAATTGTGTAAATACAAGTCGAAATAATGTCACTGCATGCTAATGTAATACCATGCTGGATCAAAAAATCGCTTCTATTGCTTTGGCATATGTGATGCTTAAAACGACGGCACTTAGTACTCAACCTCTCTCGGTAAGCAAACTAGTCATGAGGCTGGACGAAAGCGACGGGTCAGGCCGACAGCCTGATAGCCGGTTCCAGAGAGGTTATAATCTGGATGCGGTATAGGGTCTCAATGGGAGCGTTGGAGATCCTATGCCAAAGGCTTCTTTTCTCGGGCAGAGTCACGGTTTTAGCAGCGTCTGCCACTGATTTTTTGGATTGCATTAGCGTTTTTCTCTGGCCTCATTTCGAGGCATGCCTTTCTAGATTATGTCGCTATATGGGCGAATAGCCCAGTTTGTTTTTAACATTCGTGTGCGCCGATTCGATTCAAATATAGGAATTCGAATTTCTTGTTGCCATCGAGGTATTTTGAATGACTCTCTAGAGCTTGGATAGAAATGAACCGCCGGGTCAGAGGGCGGGAACTTTAATGAATCGTATTTTTCTTCAACTGTTATTTGTCTTGCTATGGGGATCTACCGCCGATGCGGTGAGCTCGTTGACTGTTACATGGCAGGACAACTCAACGAATGAAGCCGGCTTCAACGTCGAGCGAGCAACTTCCGCCGCGGGCCCGTTTAACCAAATCGCCGCGGTTGGGGAGAATGTGACGAGCTACGTAGACTCAAATTTACCGGAGGCGACAAACTTTTGCTACCGTGTGAACGCGTTCAGCTCCGCCGGAGCTTCACCCTATACGAGCGTAACCTGTGGTTTCACGAAAGCGACACTTAGTTTGGTCAAAGCAGGCGCAGGCGCCGGCCAGATAACAAGTTCTCCCACGGGAATTAACTGTACCGTGAATTGTAACGTTCAGCTCGCCGGCAACTCCAATGTCACGTTAACGGCGACGGCTGCCGCCGGTTCCGTCTTTGCGGGTTGGTCCGGCGCGTGCTCCGGGACTGGTTCATGCACTTTGACGATGAATTCGCAAAAGAGTGTCACCGCGAATTTCGCATTAAGTGCAGCCACAACAAATAGTTTTTTTGTTCGTCAGCAGTATTTGGATTTTCTCGATCGGGAGCCGGATGCTGGAGGCTTTTCGGGCTGGGTCGATGCACTGAACGGCGGGCTTACGAGAGCGAACCTGATTGAGACGTTTATGGATTCCGAGGAATTCTACTTTCAAGGGAAATTCATTGCACGAACCTATCTGGGGATTCTAACTCGGGATGCTGACTATGCCGGCTTTCGGGCTTGGTTGGAGGTATTGCTGGACGGGATGTCGCGGGAACAGATCGTGCAGTTTTTTTTAGACTCGGGTGAATTTAAGGCGAAGTTCGGCAGCAATTTAACGAACTCGCAGTTTGTCGACAGGATGTACGCGAACGTATTGCTGCGTTCGGCGGACATGGGGGGACTCAACGCTTGGGTGGGAGTTTTGAATAGCGGGCAGATGACGCGCGCGCAGGTGGCTTTAAGCTTTCTGGACTCGCTGGAGTTTCAGAGCCTAAGTGTGAGCCAGAACCGACTGGATGTGTCCCTATTGTACTTCGATCTGCTGCAACGCGACCCCGACCCTGGCGGGTTTTCCGCTTGGGTCGAGGCTCTCAACTCAGGCCTGCCATTCACAATGGCAATTGATGCTTTTCTGATGTCTGGCGAATATCGAGCCAAACGGTAATAGGCGGTTGCCGCCTGTGGAGCATCTGGCTGCCACGGCGCCGGCATGACGTGAGTTTTCTAAATTAAAGCCGTGAACGGATAAATTCAGCGATCTAGTATTAGTCAACCAACTCACGGAGCAACGACATCGCGCAAATTTTTTACGATTTCCTCCTGCCGTTTCCTCACCAAGTCCGATCCACAACAGCAAACGAATCAAGCGATTCGATCGTCAGATGTCTTCCGGAATGACTTGATTCGTGCGAATGTGACGTTCTATAAGTTGGGTGTGCTTGATGTGCCACGGAAAAATTTGATCGTGGAATCATAAATTTCCGCATTGGAGCCTCGATGCGACAAACATCAATCCAAATTGGATTTGTACTGGTGCTATTTGCACCCTCTCTAAGTGGCTGTATTGGTTGGATTGGAAGACCGGTTGATGCCGAGTCACAGACAAGGAATTTGAGGATTGAAACTATCCAAGCAACTGAACCGTCAGCAGACGGACAAGCCACGATCGTGCATATCGATCCTCAGACTGGTCAAATTACGGTTCCTCCCATGGCTGCGCCAACTGGTCAAACCCAACAACCGCAGATCAACACTCTGGCGATGCCGCCCTTACGAGAAACAGTAAGTCCGGTTCCCGGCGGCGGAGTTATGATCCATCTCGACGAGCGCTTTCTTACTCCATTGATGGCCACCATCGATGCAGACGGTAAAGTGCGGATTGGACACGACCTTCCGACAGCAGATTCGAGCGGCAAAAAGTAGCTCAAATAATGCGGCAAGTTCTCGTATGCTTGCTCATAAGCTCGAGTTTTTACGTCCAAGATTTGCTAACGGCGGAAACTGCGCATTCAGCGGTTATCACGGTCGTCAATGTTGATGGGCCGAACGAAGGTTTCAACGACCCAAATCCGCCAAATGCAGCTTCCACTTCCGGCGGTAATAGCGGAGCCACACTAGGCGCTCAACGGCTCATTGCATTTCAATATGCAGCTAATATTTGGGCAAGTCTTTTGTCGAGTCCTATTGAAATTAAAATCGACGCGAATCTCGATCCGTTAACGTGTTCAGCGACATCTGCAACTCTTGGTGCGGCGGGCACTAGGACGGTTCACAGGGATTTTACCGGTGCACCGTTGCCAAACACATGGTACCCGCAGGCGCTAGCGAATAGTCTGACCGGCATAGACAGCGATCCCGCGACTAGCGATATTCGGGCAACTTTCAACAGCGCAATAGGCACCACCTGTTCGTTCCCGTTAGTTTGGTATTACGGACTCGACGGCGCTCCGCCTGCGGGAAGCTTGGACTTCGTGAGCGTCGTTTTACACGAACTTGGGCACGGACTCGGTTTCCAATCTTTTGTCGATCTTGCATCTGGGACAAAACTGGCAGGTTTGAATGATGTTTTTTCGCTCCATTTGGAAAACCATAGTACCGGTAAACTGTATCCTCAGATGACCGACGCGGAAAGGGTCAGTGCGAGCCGAAATAGCGGAAATCTCCACTGGGTCGGCTCGAATGTACTGGCGGCAAGCGGTCACTTGACAGCTGGAGTTGATGCAAGCGGCCACGTGCAAATGTATGCGCCGAGTCCTCAGCAACCGGGCTCTTCTGTTTCACATTTTGATACGGCCGTTGCACCAAATGAGCTCATGGAGCCATTTTACACAGGTGCAACCCAGGACGTAGGGTTGGCGTTAGAGGTGTTCGCGGATTTGGGGTGGCAGAACTTACCACTCTCTAATAACAGTCTTTTTGTTCGTCAGCAGTATTTGGATTTTCTGGATCGGGAGCCTGGATCTGCAGAAACCTCGGCCTGGGTCAATGCGCTGAACAACGGGCTTCCGAGCTCGAGCTTGGTTGAGGCGTTTATGGATTCCGGGGAATTCTACTTTAAAGGCAAATTCATTGCTCGAACCTATCTGGGGATTCTAACTCGCGATGCTGAGTATGCCGGCTTTCGGGCTTGGTTGGAGGTATTGCTGGACGGGTTGTCCCGTGAACAGATCGTGCAGTTTTTTTTAGACTCGGGTGAATTTAAGTCGAACTTCGGCAGCAATTTGACGAACTCGCAGTTTGTCGACAAGATGTACACGAACGTATTGCTGCGCTCGGCGGACACGGGGGGACTCAACGCTTGGGTGGGCGCGTTGAATAGCGGACAGATAACGCGCGCGCAGGTGGCTTTAAGCTTTCTGGACTCGGTGGAGTTTCAGAGCCTAAGTGTGAGCCAGAACCGATTGGATGTGTCCCTGTTGTACTTCGACCTGCTGCGTCGCGACCCCGACCCTGGCGGGTTTTCTGCGTGGGTTGGAGCGCTCAACTCCGGTGTGCCGTTCGCATCGGTGATTGACGGATTTCTGATGTCTAGTGAATATCAGGCTCGATTCTAAACGCTCCGCGCCGAGAGTGGGACGATGAAAGGGATTCCGCTGCTGGCCACTATGGAGCGACGTGGAGTGGTTCCCTCTTAATAAGTTATAAGCCACCCCGCGGTGAGGGTCGTGGGGTCGCAGTCAAGACGCTGAAGTACCGACGTTGATTCTTACGCACGTGACGTTCTATAAATTGCTATCCCATGGCACTCCTGTCGTTTCACTCAAGAGGGCGGGTTGAGCTCAAATTATGCGAGCTCGCAATTCTTTGGGTCTTTAGTTTTCTTCTTATATCTGTCTCCAATGCACAAACGCTAACGGATCCATCGCTTCGGGTAAACGAGGTTGTGGGTGGATTGAGTCAGCCTACAGCCATGGTGTTTATCGGACCGGGCGATCTTCTTATTCTGCAAAAGGGAGATGGGCGGGTTAGACGTGTTATCAACGGCGTATTGCAAGCCGGGGAAGTACTGGATGTTGCTGTAGACACCGCTTCAGAACGTGGGCTGCTGGGCGTCGCACTTCACCCCAACTTTGCTTCAAACTTTTTTGTCTACCTTTATTACACGCAAAGCAGCAGTGCCAGTGATAACGGTTCACCGTTAGACAACCGTGTCGTTCGTTACACCTGGAACGGCAGCAATTTAATCAACCCAACGCTGATTATCAGTTTGCCGGTTACACCGGGACCGAATCACAATGGCGGCGCGATGACCTTCGGTCCCGACGGCAAGCTCTATATTGTCATCGGCGATCTCAACCGCGACGGCCAGCTACAAAACTTTCCCGCCGGCGCCGGCCCGGACGACACCGGGGTAATTCTTCCGCATCAACGACGACGGTAGTATTCCGATGGATAATCCGTTCTTTTCTCAGGGAGGCCAGCTGGCAAAGTACTATGCGTACGGAGTCCGCAATAGCTTTGGCCTGGCTTTCGATCCGCTCACGGCAGAACTTTGGGATACCGAAAACGGTCCGGATAGGTACGATGAGATCAATCTAGTCCTGCCCGGATTTAATAGCGGCTGGGAGCGGATTATGGGCCCTGTTGGCCGTGACGCGGAAGGAACCGGCGATCTGGTTCAATTTCCCGGCTCGCACTATGCCGACCCCAAATTTTCATGGTTCAATCCGGTAGGGTTGACGGCGATCGTCTTCATGAGATCGCCGCTTTTGGGCGCCGATTACCAGAACGACGTCTTAGCCGGCGACATCAATAACGGCAACCTCTATCATTTCAAAGTCAATTCGACGCGTGATGGACTTGACTTTACGACTATGGGGCTCGCGGATCGGGTGGCCGACAGCAGCGCAGAGCTTCAAGAAATTATTTTAGGGATTGGCTTTGGCGGCATCACGGATCTCAAAGTTGGACCCGACGGCTTGTTGTACATCCTCTCTTTCGGATTGGGCAAGGTATTCGTTTTGTCCAGTGACTCCGCGACCGAGAACGCGATCTTCGTTCGTCAGCAGTATTTGGATTTTCTGGATCGAGAGCCTGCGTCTGTAGAAACCTCGGCCTGGGTCAATGCGCTGAACAACGGGCTTCCGAGGTCGAGCCTGATTGAGGGGTTTATGGGTTCCGAGGAATTCTATTTTAGAGGGAAATTCATTGCGCGAACCTATCTGGGGATTCTAACTCGGGATCCCGACCATGCCGGCTTTCGGGCTTGGTTGGAGGTGTTATTGGACGGGATGTCGCGGGAACAGATCGTGCAGTTTTTTTTAGACTCGGGTGAATTTAAGGCGAAGTTCGGCAGCAATCTGACCGACGCGGAGTTTGTCGACAAGATGTACGCGAACGTATTGCTGCGCTCGGCGGACACGGGGGGACTCAACGCTTGGGTGGGCGCGTTGAATAGCGGACAGATGACGCGTGCGCAGGTGGCTTTAAGCTTTCTGGACTCGGCGGAGTTTCAGAGCCTAAGTGTGAGTCAGAACCGACTGGATGTGTCCCTGTTGTACTTCGACCTGCTGCGTCGCGACCCCGACCCTGGCGGGTTTTCTGCGTGGGTTGGAGCGCTCAACTCCGGTGTGCCGCGTACATCAGTGATTGAGGGATTTCTGAACTCTTTTGAATATGAAGCCCGGGTCTAACGTGCCGATTGGCGTAAAGGAGTCACCGAAGCTGCAGGACAGGTTGCCAAGCATGCTGAAAAAAGATAATCATCTGGCTAGTGGCTAGTCTGCGACTGTGCTGGTATTTTCTCTCCCTTCAGACAGTCCAACTGTTGAGTGATCATAAAAGCGATTAAATCTTACATCTACAGTTTATTGCCGGGCGGAAGCCCCATTTTCGTTACTGTTGTGACTTTTATAAAAGTCTCTGGTAAACATTTCCTCTATGCGTACTCTCCTTGCATATCGAGAACTGATCAGAAATCTTGTTGTAAAGGACTTAAAGCTTAAATACCGAGACTCTGTACTGGGGTTTCTGTGGTCTCTCGCGAATCCCTTGCTGCTTATTCTGGTCTATAGCTTTGTTTTTAGCCATATTCTCAAGACGACGATAGTAAATTTTTCTTATTTTTTGCTGATCGGTATTTTGCCTTGGAATTTTTTTGCCCAGTCGATGATGATGTCCACAGGATCGATCCTCGAAAATGGCAACCTGATTAGAAAGGTCGCCGTACCTATGGAGGTTTTTCCAGTTGCGACGGTCCTTTTTAACCTGGCCCAGTTCGGTTTTGCATTAATCGTATTCGTGCCGATGACTGTACTCTTTTTCCAGGTGCCAATGTCTTTGGTAACTCTGTGGTTTTTTCCACTGCTTATTTTGCACATGCTCTTTACACTTGGTTTGAGCTTTGTGATTTCGACGGCAACCGTCTTTTATCGCGACGTGCGTCATTTTATTGAGATCGCGCTGTTGTTGCTCTTTTGGCTTACACCGATCATCTACGATGTTAAAAACATTCCGGAGTCATTACAATCGGCTATTTACCTAAACCCTCAGTCTTTTTTTATTCTCAGTTACCAAGATATTCTTTATCGTCAAGCTGTACCTGACTTTTCTCGATTCACGATCCTGATGTTGCTCACTGCATTCTCGTTGCTGATCGGTTACAAAGTGCACCGCTCCTATAAGGCTAGATTTGCCGAGGAGGTCTAGGCGAATGTCGGACAGCATCGATATCGTCAATCTGTCCAAGGCGTTCACCATTCGCCATAACCGATCCAATTCATTGAAGTCGAAATTCATCGGATTGTTTCACAAACGCTACCGGGAGGACGTCGAAACATTCTGGGCGTTGCGGGACATTACGTTAGCTATTCAGGCCGGCGAGTCGTTTGGCGTCATCGGCAGGAATGGCTCCGGCAAGAGTACCCTGCTAAGAATAATCGCGGGGATTTATCCGCCCTCGTCGGGCGAAGTCCGCATGCCGAAAAATAGTCGCGTTGGCGCCATGATCGAGCTTGGAGTGGGCTTTCATCCAGAGCTAACAGGAAGAGAAAACATCTTTTTAGGCGCTTCGATCCATGGTCTTTGCCGTAAGGAAATCGAGGCCCTTTATCCTGCCATCGTCGAGTTTTCGGAATTAGATGATTTCATGGATACCACCATGAAGAATTACTCCTCCGGTATGCATGCTCGTCTGGGCTTTGCACTCGCCATTAACCTGAATCCTAGTATCCTCATCGTCGACGAAGTATTAGCGGTTGGAGACGAAGAATTCCAGAGAAAATGCCAGGACACAATGAACCGCTTCAAGGCACAAGGTAAAACGATCGTCTTTGTATCCCATGATGCAGGCCAAGTCGCTAAGTTATGTGACCGCGTCTGCGTTCTCGATCATGGCAAGCAGAAGTTTGTCGGCAAACCCGGCGTCGCTCTCGACGAGTACCACAAACTCCTTCACTAATAGACGCAGGCGTTGTGGTCCTGTGAAGGCTTTTCTTAAATTTTTTAAATCTATGCGGGCCAGGGAGAAAGTCAAGCGACGGAAAATCTTTTCTCTTTCGAAAATTGGGAAAACATGGCGTCAGAAGGCATATCACTCAATTCCTCTCAGTGGTTTAAGTGCGGTCTCTCAGACGCAGCTTGGCACTGAGCAAAAAAACTGGTGGATATCCGAGGTAGCAGTCCGGGGCAGGGCCAGAGACGTTCTCTGCATGAGCCAGCCTTCTTCAGCCGCATATCGTCTCTATATCCCGGCCAGGGCAAAGTTTATCAGCTACATCGCGCTCATGCCTAATGCGCGACGAAAATACGATCAACGTATTGCATTCCAAGTTGAGGTGATTGAGGACGGAGATGGTATCAAGATCACGCGCCAAAAGTTTATCAGTCCGAGTCGCTTCAATCGCGATCCAAAGTGGATCAAATTCCGTCTAGGACTAGGTCGCCTCGCGAACCGACAGGCGAACATTATTCTCTCTACGTATGTTCCGGACGGAACAGCTCTTGAACACGCTGCGGCAATCTGGGGAGATCCGACCGTTTCGTTTCGTATCTCCCTTGCCAATCTTATTACTGTCGGGAAGAAAGCCCTTAGGGCCCATGGAGTCCTAGCGCTTGTGAAGAAGATTGCTTCCAGGACATCCCCGATAATTCGTCACCAAGCGACAACGAAGAAACTTTCTGCCTCAACCCGACAGTTTCAATCCGAGTCGTTGTCTCCAGATTCGAGTGTCACGACAACAGTTGTCGATCAGTATCTTACAGAAGTCTTTGCGCGATCTGCGGGCCCAAGCCCCGAGTACGTCTCCATCTGCAAAGAAGGCTGTGAAATTGACGAATCGGACATTAAGTTAATTGCATTTTATTTACCCCAATTTCATCCCATTCCCGAGAACGACGAGTGGTGGGGACGGGGTTTCACCGAATGGACGCATGTCTCTAGGGCTACTCCCCAGTTCGTCGGACATTATCAACCTCGTTTGCCGGGCGAGCTTGGCTTCTATGACCTCCGTATTCCCGAGATTCAAGAGCGCCAGATAAGACTTGCCCGGAAATACGGCCTTTTTGGATTTTGCTTCCATTATTACTGGTTCGGTGGCAAGCGCCTGCTTGATCTGCCTTTAAAGCAGTTCCTCAACAATCCTCAATTGGATTTTCGGTTTTGTCTCTGCTGGGCCAACGAGCACTGGACAAGGCGCTGGGATGGTTTGGACCACGAAGTGTTGATCGCTCAAGCCCACTCGCCCGAAGACGATCTCGCGTTCATTCAGAGTCTTGAACCAGCGTTTCGTGATAGACGATATATTAGAGTCAACGGCCGACCATTGCTCGTCATATACAAGCCGTCTTTGCTTCCTGACCCAGAGGCGAGCGCCCAAAGGTGGCGCGACTACTGTGCAAGAAACAGTTTGGGGGGTTTATATCTGGTTGCCGTCCAAGCCTCCGAAACCGAAGACCCAAGACCGCTGGGATTCGATGCCACTGTCGAATTTCCTCCGCATGAGCTAGCAGTGGGCGCGCCTGTGTTGAATGGTCAGATGAAGATCGTCAACCCTAATTATCAAGGGGTGATTTGTGACTACTCCTATTTGATTGAGTCCGCGAAGAAGATCTCGCGCGCGGACTTTACTTTGTTCAGAGGCGTTTGCCCTTCGTGGGATAACGAGGCCAGGAAGCCCGGAAAGGGTATGACCTACCAGAATTCAACCCCTACACTGTATCAGGAATGGCTAGCTCAAGCTTGCAGGTTTGCCGCTAAGGAATCCGATCCGGATAAGCGGTTGGTGTTTATTAATGCTTGGAATGAATGGAGTGAAGGCGCTTACTTGGAGCCCGACAGAAGATACGGATATGCGTACCTTCAAGCAACGTCAAATGCTTTAAAGGAATTCACAAAGTCCGACAACCCAGGGCTGGAAATCGTTTTTGTGTCTCATGATGCGGCCAACGCAGGAGCCCAGCGGCTCTTGATTACTCTGATTGAATGGCTTCGTGACAAAAAGGGGATTCGCCCCAAGATCATCTTAAGGCACGGTGGACCCCTGGTGCCGAATTTTTATCAACTCGGTCCCGTCTTGGAGTTAGATTCGTTGTTTTCGTTCAACGGAGAACGAATCAGGGAAAAGCTGCTTCGCTTCTGCGGTAGCTCAAACTCTCTTGTCTACATCAATACGCTTGTGTCCGGTGATATCGCCACGCACCTTTCCAAGTTGCAAATCCCGGTCATCACCCACGCGCATGAATTGGAAAATGCGCTAAAGAGGTGGTGTTCAAAAGAGGAGCTTGAGCATCTGATTGGGCTAACGGATCATTTTATTGCAGCTTCCCCGCCGGTGGCGAGAAATCTAGAAATTGTGCACCGTGTTTCCCGTGAAAGAATCACAACGGTGTATGAGTTTATAAAGTGCCGGGAAGAAAATCGTAATCCTCTCACTCGAATCGCTATCAGAAGACAGAAACAATTGCCGGAAGAGGGATTCAACATCTTTGGATGTGGCACCACCGATTGGCGAAAGGGCCCTGATCTCTTTATCGAGGTGGCAGATCAGGCAAACAGATTAGGTCTGAAAGACGCTTATTTCTTTTGGATCGGAACCGACACGGGGGAACTTGAGCAACTTCAAACCAAAGTCCGAAAACTCGGTCTTCAAGACCGGGTGGTTTTTCTTGGAGAAGTTCAAGATGCTCGGAGCTATTTTGCTGCCGGTGACCTATTTCTCTTGACCTCACGAGAAGATCCCTTTCCGCTCGTCTGCTTGGAAGCGGCTGATTGCGGTTTGCCTATTGTCTGTTTTGATAAGGTTGGCGGAATGCCGGACTTTGTCCAGAACGATGCTGGCTATGTTATTCCGTTCGAAGACACCAGAGGAATGGCGGAAAAAGTGGTTTTCTTGTGTGCTCATCAGGAGGAACTAATACAACGAGGGGCGACGGCCCAGCAGAGAGTCCGAGCTGATCATGACGTAGCGATCGGCGGTGAGGAGATCTTTAGTGTCATCGATCAGTTTGCGCAGCGCCGAAGCGAGCAAATATCAAGCCCCGGCCGCACGATTTCATCGGTCGGCGGTCTGTCTGCGCCAAAGGTTTCAGTTATAGTCCCGAACTATAATCATGCGCCGTATCTTCGGCAGCGATTGGATTCAATCATAAACCAGACGTTTCGTGATCTTGAGGTAGTCGTATTGGATGACGCTTCGACAGACAACAGTAGAGAAATCATCCAAACCTATGCGCACTATCCCATGTTTCGGTTCTTGTTTAATGAAACCGGTAACAGATCTGCCTTCAAACAATGGCAGATAGGCTTAGAAAACGCTCGCGGAGAATACGTATGGTTTGCCGAGTCGGATGATTGCGCTTCTCCCCATTTCTTGAGCAAATTGTTGCCGATTCTTGAAAGCGATAAGTCGCTCGGTCTCGTTTATTGTCAATCTTATCTTATTGATCCGAGCAGTAGAGTCGTTGGAGACGCCGTTCAGTGGACAGACGATCTAGATCCTTGGCGTTGGAAAAAGAACTTTATCAATAATGGGCGGGTGGAGATCAAGGATTACTTATCCAAAAAGAACACCATTCCAAATGCTAGTGCGGTTCTCCTTCGAGCGAGCGTCCTAAGATCAATCGATGGACTGGACGCGGGCTACACGCTATGCGGTGATTGGCTTCTCTGGATTAAAATACTTCTTCGATCAAATGTCGGCTATGTGGCTGAGAAGCTGAATTACTGGAGACAACGCTCATCGAATGCGCGCACTCAACTTCCCGGTGTTCTAGAATTGAACGAGGGTAGCCAAATCATAAACTACTTGGCCGAAGAGCTTCGGGTGCCGGCGGCGGAAAGAGAGGAACTGTTAGCGAATTTTGCTACGCGCTGTGCTGAATGGATGAAGGCCTAGAGGCCGTAGTTTGCACCTTGGCAGCCGCCGCAGTTTTCAAGAAACCCAAGCTTGCGGCAGTTAGGGAAGGTTCCCAAAACAGTTAAACTGAACCTGAAATCTAGCCCTCCGATCTAACTCCAAGATCAGGTCTTGATTCCAACCACGATTATACTAAAGCCCTTCCCTGGTCTGCAGGTCGGCGAGGCTCCTAGAGTGTTATGGCGCTGTGCGTCGAAATAATGCAGAGTCAGGTCGTGAGGAAACGCCGGCTCACATTGAAACGTCGGTGAGTCGCCATGGCGCAGTAAATTCATCGTTCGAGATGTCCCTCCTGGTGATTCTTTGTCAGAGCACACGTGGTAAATGTATCGAGCCGTGACCGGAACCGTTCGCATTGACTCCCTGGGGTGAGGGCTAGACCGAAGCGCGCCAATCTTGCGCGGTTTTCTTCATCGAGTTCCACGACAGCGAGGCTTCGAATGGTCCCTGTGTGTGCGCGTATCATCGACAGAGCTTTGCGTCCGAGCGGCATGTTAGGGTCGAGAGGCATATTACCGGTGAGGCGTATGAATTGGGATGTGTCTGGCATAAAAGGAATCACGTAAGCGAACGGCTCATCATGGCCCATCATCACGTATAGCGTTTGGGGTTCCTGGTCTCGTGGTATCTCGATGCCGAACCAGTCGTTGCCGTACGGGATTCGCCCCCAGTTGGCGGGCCGAGTCCAGATCACGATAAACACGGCGAGCACGCTGAACACGCAGGTGACCTCCTTCCGATTTCGAAGCAGCCGATCCAGACTCAGGAACAACATCAGACCGGTCAATAATTCAAGCGGAAGAGCGTATCGCTGGTATCCAAACTGTTTCAGCCAGATTGCGTATGACGCTATGAAGAACAGGCCGTGGAGCCAGAACTGTCGTAATTCAACAATGCTACCGGTCTTTGCCGCGCCTGACGGACCACGACCGGGTCGAAGCACACTGACGACCAAGGCCACTGGTAGGAATACGGCCACTAGGGCGAACCTGGCATCGCGAAACGGTACTTCGCTGGTGGGATGCATGCCGAGAAGCCACCTGAACGGATATGTGATTGCCGCGGGAAACAGCGATCCCTGCATGAATCTTCTATCGGCGAAGCTGGTGCGCACGAACATGGGAGACGCGAAAACATCGTTAAAGTACGGAGCCATAGGATTGCCAAAGGCCAGCCAAACATGCACGGCCCAATACCCGCCTGTTACGAGAAAGCCGCAAATCCGCTCCTATCGTATAAGACAAGAACATACGGCCGCGCAGCAGGAGCACCGGCCATAGTGCAAGTAAAGATACGCCAAGTCCGATCGCGTATATAAAGTTCGTCAATTTGAGACCACATGCGGTGCCCATCCAAAGCCCAGCCAAAAGGAAGTCCCGTGCGTTGGGCTTGCCGGCCATCTCCGACGAGGGTGGCGTGATCGAAATGAGGCCTCCCAGCACCAACACGCTGCTGAGATAGTCAAAGAACGTAGTGCCAACCTCCGACAAGAAGATGGAACCGGTCAAACCGACCAAGATGATAACGTAAGCGCATCCGCGGCCTTGCCAGGTGGGATCACCGCGCTGGAGCCGCCGTGCCAGAAGCCAGAGCATGAGCCCGTTTAGCCCAGCGAGTGCGCCCATGAGAAGTCCCGCTACGACAGGAGGTGCACTTTGTATCAGGAGATACTGTAAAAGATATGGCAGCGGATTCAGCCAAGTCGTTATTTGGCCAGGTGCCACATCGCGGAACGTTCGCCCCCTGAGCCAAGCGTAAACAGAGTAGAAGTAATAGTTTTTCTGGTCCCAACTCGCGTCTTGGCCTACCCACAGAGCATACGCCGTGGTGAAGACGACGCACACGCACAGGATGAAGAAAGGCTCGCCATAACGAGTCCGAAGAGCGTTGATTCGCGATGTGTGTACCATAATCAGAGATGAGATTCGGACACGGAAGATTGCGCTGGAATAATCGAACTAACCATTCATGACGGCGTCGATCGCTGCTCGATTTCGATCGCTCAAGTTACGGGCGGCCCCTGAACGCGCTCGAACGCTCCGTTAAGTAGTCCCAGTTGTGGTAATAGACGAGAAAATAGATCCGCCGAACGGAACCGCACTTCACATCACGAATGACCCACCGGAATCATACTGGCATGGCTACACCTATTTCACCTCCAAATATTCATTGCGAACGATTATGTCAACTAATCCAGAAGGAGGGATTGCTTGAGGATACGCAGTTTCAATGTTAATGTCCAAATAAATGACCAAATTAAAGTAATTATCCAATCAGATGTGATGGCGATGACGAAATAATGACGCCAGTGAGGAATTTAGAAAGCGAAAATCAAACAACCCCCCAAAGTTGGACGCTCCGTGGAAGAGAGGTCTAGCCGCAAGGAAAAGTAAGATTTTCCGTTGTCCCAAGTCTCAGCTCTAATAGTAAGTAGGGGGAAACTAGGTCCGTGCCCGCTTCTTTCAATCCACTAGACCATCCTATTGTTTTCTCAAATCCAAGACGCCTCACGCCTTTCTCCGCCTGGCAGGAGCATATCCCGGTTGCCATGTTGTTGGTAGATCTGTTGAGGCCAAATCTCTTTGTAGAATTGGGGACGCATTATGGAGATTTCTATTGTGCTTTTTGTCAAGCTATTCAGGAGCTCGATCTAAGCACACGCTGCTGCGCGATTGATAACTCGGATGGAGATTCTCCTGCTGGTTTTTACGGTCCCGGAGTCTTGGCTGATCTTCGTGCACATCACGACCCTCTTTACGGACACTTCTCCAGTCTAGTCAAGAGCAGTTTCGATGAAAGTTTGAAACACTTCTCCGACGGTTCGATCGATCTTCTACATATCGACGGCGATCACACATATGAAGTCGTCAGACACGATTTTGAATCGTGGCTTCCCAAAACCAGCTCCCGCGGTGTCATTCTCTTTCATGATGTAAATGCGGCCGATTTTGGTGTTCGGAGACTATGGGAAGAAGTGAAAGAGCGATACCCTTACTTTGAGTTTACTCATGGCCACGGTCTGGGTGTGCTTGCAGTGGGCCCAGAACAGCCGGAAGCTTTTCAAGCACTCTTGCAGGCTTCACGGCAAGAGGTCTTAGCAATCAGAAATTTCTTCTTTCAACTCGGATTGCGGCTCACACTAAAGGCGGAGCAAGGTCAACTTGCGCCGGAGCTGGATCGGTTGAACCAGGAGATTAAACAATTTCAGGTAACGGTAAAACGTCAACAGCAGGCGTTAGATGCAAAGGGGCGTGAGCTAGTCCAACTCACGGCCGAACGAGACAGCTTAAGAGACAGCCTCCAGTTCTCGACGCGGGTGCACGAACAAGAACTCGAATCAATTAAGAATACTATTGGATGGAAAGTGCTGAACAAGTATCGTGAAACAAGGCAGAAGTCAGCGGTTCTTAGACGTCTCCACTTCCTTTTCACGAAACCTGTTAAGGGCGTTCTTACAGAACAAATTGACATTCGGACATCTCCAATTGATTTAGCCCCAGACGCTCGCCTTCAATGTCCCTCCACTGGGGAGCGGTCGGTGCTGGTCCTAGGTCACTGGCTGCCTGCCATGGATCAATCCGCCGGCGGATTGCGCGCATTTACTATCCTGCAGATTCTGCGTGAAGAAGGTTACATCGTAGTCTTTGGCGCGGATCGTGAGAAGTCAGAGCATGTTTGGCTTTTTGGCTCCAACCAGGAATTAAATCGAACTGAAGCAATGTTCGAACGACTTAACATTGAGGTTCTTTACGGATCTAAAGCTGTTTTGCGTCACCTTTATGAGAAGGGCTATGAGTATCGCTTTGTGGTCTTGTCGTATCCAGAAGTAGCGTACCGTTATTTTTCCTACGTTCGTGCTTATGCGATCAACGCCAAAGTAATTTACGATCCTGTCGACCTGCACTGGCTGCGGATGAAACGCGAATCAGGAATCAAGGACGACGACGTTCTGCGCCAACAATCTGAGAATTATAGAAAGATGGAGGGGTTCAACGCTGCGGCGGCGGATATTGTTTTTGCCGTTACACATCAGGAGAGGTCACAAATACTTGAAGAGATAAAGAATGCAAAAGTGGAGGTGATTCCGACTATTCATGCCTGTGTTGACAAGGTGAAACCCTTAGCCGGTCGGAAAAACCTCTTATTCGTTGGTCATTATTCTCACAGCCCCAATGAGGACGCCGTCAGCTACTTTGTCAAAGAGATTTTTCCCTTGATCCGTCAAGACATACCCGGTGTGGTCTTTTATATAGTAGGTAGCCAGATAACAGAGGCAGTGCAATCTCTAGCGAGCCGAGATGTTGTTGCCGTAGGTTATGTGCCGGATCTGATGCCTTATCTTGACGGTTGTCGAGTTTTTGTGGCGCCGTTGCGTTACGGTGCAGGGATAAAGGGGAAGATAGCGCAAAGTATGGGCGTTGGCTTGCCCGTTGTAACCACGTCGATAGGGGCCGAGGGGATGAATCTCATCGACGGAGAACATGTACTAATAGCGGATTCTCCTGTTGCGTTTGCCAGCGCCGTCGTCCGCCTCTACACGGATGATCTACTTTGGGAAGAAATGTCACAAAATGCTTTGTTGCACATAAAATTGAATTTTTCGAGAGCTGTAGTCCAAACGAACCTAGCACGAATTTTCGCCCCCGAGGTTGATGGGGTAAGTTCGCCGATCGCTGAGATAGGATGAATAATTCCGTACTGATCGTTGGGGTATATTTGCTGGATAAGCCTAGCTACATCGGTCAAATCAAAAGCGATCTCGGCAGAAGCAGCAAATGGGAAGTAGAGCAACGATGGGTTGGGTTGGGAACAGGCCCTGTTCCCGAGGAAATAGCCGACGTCACTGTCCAAAAAGTAATCCCGCCGGCCATGAAATTCCCGCTTTTGAACCAGTTGTTGGCAGAAGCCAAGCTCGATGGCTTTGAATTTGTGGTTGCTTGCGACGACGATATAGTTCTTCCAGAGCACTTTCTCGATCGCTATCTTGATTCGGTAACTCGATATGACTTTGCGCTGGCACAACCTGCTAGGACTCATGACAGCTTTAGTCCTCACATGATCGTAGACGGATTTAGCGGTCACCCTTTCGTTGAGCAGTTGGACGGCTTGTTAGCGCGTCAGACACGGTTTGTTGAAATTGGCCCGATCTTTTCTGTTCACCAGAGAGCCTTTGAGTTAATTTTCCCCTTTGACGAAGCGTCTCCTATGGGCTGGGGCTACGACTTTGTCTGGCCGCAGATCATTGCAAACGCCGGCTTGAAGATGGGCATTATCGATGCGGTGCCGATCGCGCACTCTCTGCGGAAGTCTGGGTTCTATTATCAACATGATAAAACCCGCACGGAAATGAAAGAATTTCTTGCGCTTCGACCGCACCTGTCGCCCGACGAGGCTTTTTTCATTGTAGAGTCCTACACATCTTGAGGGTCTCACGTGGCTATGTCTTCACCATTGCTCAGCGCTATCTTATGTACCTTCAATCGCGCCGAATTGTTGTCGCAAACTCTGGAAAGTGTTCTCGGGCAGACCCTGGACCGGTCTAAATTTGAACTAATCGTTATTGATGATGGCTCAGTAGACAATACAAGGAAAGTCGTAGAGTCTTTTGAGCGACGTCTCCCTCTCCGTTATGCATATCAGGCCAACGCTGGGCTTGCCTCCGCGAGGAATCACGGCATTTACCGTTCCCAGGCGCCGCTTCTTCTGTTTCTCGATGACGATGATCTTTGCAGTCCGAAGCTGTTCGAAGAACACGTGAAAACACATCGTCAATATCCAGACAATCATTTCGCGGTGCTTGGCTACGTCGCTTTAGATCCCAACCTAGCGCAGAAACCGATGTTGCATTATGTAACGGAGGTTGGCTGCTATCTATTTTCCTATCCTAACCTGAAACATGGTGATGTGCTCGATTACAGCTATTTTTGGGGCGGATGTTCTTCTTGCAAGCGAAAGTTTCTAATCGAGTACGGGGTCTTCAATCCGGTGTTTCGCTTTGGCTGCGAAGATATTGAGCTCGCTTACCGCCTTTCCAAGAGCAATTTAAAGGTGGTGTATAATGCGCACGCAGCGAGCACGATGGTCCGTGACATTTCTTTTGATGCATTTTGCACGCGTCTTATACGGCAGGGTGAGTCGCAGTATGTTTTCAGTCAACTCCATCCGGACACGGAAGTTCAGAAGTGGACCGAAATGATTGGTGCCGAAGAAGAGTGGCGAAGAATCGAAACGGTTTACGACGCTGTTATACGCTCAGCGCGTGAACTGGACCGGATTGCTAACCTCAAGCTCGAGCTGGGATTAGACCTCGACGACATCACCACAGACTTTCTCCATCGAGCATACCGTAACGCTTTCAGGGCCTGCAAGCTTAAGGGAATTTACAATCGGCGTTCAGACGCATTAAAGACTGAAAACAATAGGAATTCAGGCCTCGCCATCGATGCCTCCGCTAAGGAATGGACGGACCAGCCGTCTGTAGTTGAAAGATAGCAATAGATCGTAAAACGTTGACTCAAGAGTCGGTGGTCTCTTAACAGCGCGACTAGTGGAGGAAAACGAAACTTCCACTTCTTTGCGGGCAAATATATAAGGGATTCCATCTTCGGTCAGGGTAAGTCCCAATCACGGTCGTCACTGGATGCCGGTAAACTCGTCGCGAGGAAACCGACAATGGTGCTGTCTTCCGCCCCAGCTACGCCCCGACCTCCTCTGAGTTAGACAACTTTTTTATGGCAGAGGTTATCAATGCCTACAGTTGAACAAAATAGGGAATACTGGAACCAAGATTATGAGTGGACAAAACAAGGAGAAGAGTGGTCAGCAGTTTGGGGCGGGTCCGAAGCTCAATGGTTCGGCGCGATATTACCGCGCATTCATGCTTTTGTTCCAACCGGCACAATTCTCGAGATTGCACCGGGATTCGGGCGATGGACAACCTATCTCAAAAAGTATTGTGAAAACCTAGCTGTAGTCGATTTAACTGAAGATTGCATCAAAGCCTGTCAGCAAAGGTTTGCCTCCGATTCACACATTAACTATTACGTCAACGATGGGAAGTCATTAGCAATGATTCAAGACAAGTCAATTGATTTTGTCTTTAGCTTTGACTCCTTGGTGCATGCGGAAGCTGAGGTCATAGAGGCTTACCTGAATCAACTTGCAATGAAACTCAGCCAAAATGGTATTGGGTTTATTCATCACTCGAACCTAGGGAAATACCAACAGGCTTTCTCGCTCATCGATAAAATACCCACTGAATTTAGAGAGTTAGTAATAAATAGGATTTTTTTGGCCTCGACTCATTGGCGTGCTGAGAGCATGACAGCGGAGTTGTTTGCAGAGTATTGTGATCGGTCCGGTTTACACTGTGTTAGCCAAGAGCTAGTTAACTGGGGAACTGATGAGCTTCTTATTGATTGCTTTTCTGTGTTCACTCCCAAAAATTCAATTTGGGCGCGACCCAACAACGTTATTGAGAATAGAGATTTCATGAAAGAAGCGGTTTTAATTAAACAACTGTCACTACTGTATACTCTCAAGAGTTTTCAAAGCAGTAAACTAGATGTTCAGGAGGTTTTACCTAAATCTGGAAACGAAAAAACCCAAAGTGTCGGTATGGGTAATCGCTTCGAGGCGTGGCTGAAGTCGTGGTGGAAGCTGGGCTGACTGCAAGGAAATCCACTTCTAAACGGGTCTTTGGTCTGAAGTAGCTTTATAGTAGCTAAGGAGACTAACAGTTAGTCGAGAAACGTATCGGTGCACGGTAGGCCCGATTAAGGCAGTAAGCGGCCAAAGTGACATTGCGATCGAAGATAAGGTCTGCTTGGATTGTTAACGAAGTCGAGTCATACCTCAACGATATTCTTCCACTCAGGCCGTTCTGAAGCATCCGGAATCCAGTTCGGCTCCCAATTTCTCAGGACTGAATTGCTCTCGAAGCACTGCCGTGGGGATATTTCCCGAAGGAGATCCTCGCCCACGCCCGAACGGACAAATAGCGAGTTAAATCCAAGCCGCTGAGCGCCTACTAACCTGTATCCTTTCTCTCTTCCCAATTTTACGAAGGCGGACAAGGACGCACCTGCGTAATAAGGGCGCCGCCCGTAATCAATCCGATAATCTGCCTGATAGGGTATTGAAACCGCGCGGTCGGCACCCCATACGGGGTTGAACTCTAAGATTATCACCCGTGGAGAGATACACCGAATTGCCTGCCAAATCCAATAGTCCATGCCATCGATGTCCAGAGACAACAGGTCGACGTCACCGGCGAACCCGGTATCCGCTATCAGCGAATTGACATTTTCGGCAGTGACCCAACAGGCTACCTGAGTCGGAGGATCAGCAAAGGTATCTTGACACTTAGCGTAGAACTCCCTGCCTCGGGAGGTGTTCTGCTCGTCGCAGTCTAACAGAAGCCCCTGCCAGCCATGATTTATGATAAGGTTTGCTGAATTACATTCAATCCCATCTCCGGCACCAATCTCTACAACACGTTTGTTTGTGGTTCCCAGGATACTGAAAATGTAGAGGAGTATCCCATCCTCACCGTTCTGGGAGAAGCACCTGAACTCCGTATCCGTCAGCTCTGGCAGAGCGAGGTGGTTGTCGAGCAGGTCTCTATACTTCTGGCGCAAAAGGAGCTGGACGGACTGAGTTATCGCGGCCGTCTCGTTCAGTATCCTGCGCCGGCTGCTGTGATCAAATTGATTTGTAAGAAGGCCCTCTTGTAGGTGGACGAGCTGAAGCTGAAGGTCACCGACTTGCTGTCGGAGCTCAACGAATTGCTGTCGGGGCTCTGTGAAGGCCGGAAGATCTCCAAGTAGTCTCTGCAGACTTGATTTAATTTTTCGCGTGAATACACTCTTCATAGATTTAGTTCGTGATTGGCCCATGCGTACGGATACCGATTGGATGAGTTTAGACGAAACTAACAATACGAACCGACAGCGAAGTCCGACCCCTTCTGCCCAGCACACACGACGCAAATCATGCCCTGTTGATGATATCTTGAATTGACTCCGAATTTTAGAGGGGTATGGAGGGAATGTGCTGATGGTCTGGTGAGCCGTTTGGCACCAACCCCGAAGGGGCGCACACATAAGAGAACGGTGGCCTGACAACAGCATACCTCCTCGTTGCTCGACGAGGGCGCGCTCTTGGTTTCTCTCACGAAAGCGGCCCCGAGAATACTGACGGAGTTCATTCTAACTCTTGAAATGCTGGTGTTGTCGTGAAGGGTTACATGGAGCTATCCGTTAGGCTCGACTTTTCTCAGTTCGAGCAACCAGCTATCGATCAGATCACCAATATGGGTGAGCACTGAACAGCGTAGATCACGACCACGCCCGCGAGGCCAAGCGGAATTCTTTGCCGTACGTGGGTCCGGCAAAGGCTCGAGTCTCTTGACAGCGATACATGCGTAGTGGTGTATTGCCAGGCGTGATCAGCGTGATCATCTGCGCCCGCAACGAGGCCGGCGGGATCGGCCGTCTCATCGCGTCCCTCAAACCATACTACGAAGAGATTGTTGTCGTCGACGGTCATTCCAAGGATGAAACCGCAGCACTGGCGGAGCAAGCTGGAGCTCGTGTTGTCCTGGACAACGGCCGCGGCAAGGGTGATGCGTATCAAGTGGGAATCCGGGAAACCACCGGTGAGATCCAGGTGTTCATGGATGCCGACGGTTCGCATGATCCCGCAGAGATCCCCGACATCATACGTCCCATCGAACAAGATCTCGCCGATCTCGTAATCGGCTCCCGGCACCGTGGCGGCAGCGACGAGTGGCAAGGTGATCTTACCACGTGGTTGCGCGCTATGGGAAGCGGGTTTCTGAGCGTTGTGATCAATGCGCGCTGGAAATCGAATCTGACGGACGTGCTCAATGGCTTCCGCGCCGCTCGAAGAAGCGCTGCCGTGAAGGTCCCGCTGCACGCCGTGGATTTCGACGTTGAGCAGCACATGATCGTGCAATTCCTCAAGTGTGGATACCGCGTGACGGAAGTCCGGAGCCACGAATACTGCCGCAAATGGGGCGAGTCGAAGCTTCCGACGTACCGCAAGGCTTACTTGTTTTTCTGGCGGTTATTTTTGGATCTCGTAAGCGGCGCCCGGGCGCGATGAGAATGGAACCAGATGAGATCGATTCTGCAGCAGATGAACACGGCGACTTCGACTCATACTATCGCGGATTTCTGGGTGGCTGGCTTTTCCGTTGGCTGAGGAGCCGAAAACCGCTTGCCAACGCAAGCCGACGGCGCCCGCTCGCTCTGAGTTCGAGCAAGCGGTACGATCTTGAACACTTCGCGCCCCTCCGGGCCGCTCTCCGGCCGAGCCGACCAGTACAACAATGGGTTTTTCATCAAGCAGAAAAGGAAAACACCAGCGGAGATCCAACTTGACCTCGATCGCTTCTTGGAGTACTACAACCTCAGCCACCAGGGCTATCGCTGAGTGGCCGCATGCCGACGCAGGCGCTCCGCGACGCCCTCGCGGTCGCCGAACTGCCGCCGCTGGTCTGTCCTGAACGAGAGGAAGTGGAACCCGCGGCATAGTGCATGGCAGGGGGGTTGGGTGTCGGAGGATTACTCAACCTGAACAGGCAGAATACCGCCCCGCTCTGCATGTCCATTTGACACATCACTAATTTACTCACCTTGCACAAAGGAGTTCCGTATGACTCTCCGGGATGGCGTTGAATCGCACACAGTTCGGCCAGACACAAGAGGGTTTTGGTATGCCGACGCTGATACGGACTTGCAGGATTTCAGCGGGCGGGTTCCACCGAAGAAGTTGATGTTTTCGCTCAATGGAAAATGCAATTTGCGTTGTGACCACTGCGCTCGCGGAGTGTACGACCTACTCGCCCAACAGTCACCAGTACAGCTCATTGATTATGTGATGGAGCATCTGCTGCCCCACGTCCGATGCGTGCGGTTGGGTGGAACTGATCAGGGGGAACAACTGACATCACCGCACTTCAATCGTTTTCTCCGCCGAGTTCACGAACTCGGGTCGATCCATCTCGAGGTGATTTCAAATCTAACTTTGATGGACGAGGAGCGAGCGGAGCTCATCGCGCTGGCATGTAACGAGTTCGTCTTTTCGTTGGAAGGTATCGGAGCTGCATTCGAACGGATTCGTCACTTTCCGTGGAACAAGGTAGAACGACACTTAGAAATGCTCGTTGCTGCCCGGCGTCGTCTTGCCGGGGGGTCAAAGCTGAAGATTTTTTCACTGGTGACCTGTTTCTATGACAATCTCGACGACCTTCTGGCTATTCTGGATCTCGTAGATAAAGGCGTCGACCGCGTTCAATACCGGCTGTTCAACCCAGTGACGGGCGAACAAACGAGTCAGTCGCTTGTACATCACGCGGCTGCGGCGAATCGAGTTTTCGACCAGATCCGCGGCGAGGCGGCACGTCGCGGGATCCATGTCCAGCTGCCGCCGAATCTCGATGAAACGAGAACGGCCCTCGTTGAAGTGATACCCCTAAACGCAACGACTTGGCGGAGCAAATCTGGTTCAGTTGGGGTCTCGGTACCTCGTGAGACCGGACACAGCAGGCGATCTTCGAGGCGGACCTGGAACCGACGGCTTATGGCTATCGGCCGGGCCGTTCCAGGCGCACGCTCGATCGTGGGGCGCTGGAGGCGGTTCAGGAGGTGCGCCTCAACCGGTACGGCGCGTGATGATTCCGAAGCCGGGAAAACACTTCTTGAGACGATTGAGGTCAAAACAGGTCTTTCCGCTAAAAGCGACGAGCCAGAACGACGCTGCGATGAAGAAAGCATTTCTGCGGGTAGCGGTGCCGAACTTCGCCCGCAAAGAGCTAACTCGGCCAGCTGGGTATGTCACTTCCCCTTCGAGACAGTCTCCGTTCTGTCTAACGGTGAGCTTGGCACCTGTTGTGAGGGAATACGTCTTGGGCAGTTAAACCTTGAGCGACCGAACCTCGACGAGGCATGGACGGGACCGGATTGGCGCCATCTCCGAAAGTCATTGGCTGTTGGACGATGGTCGGGACTTTGTGCCACCTGCGACTTCCGACGCGATCGAATGCGCGAATTAGGCCTCGATCCCGCGATCAGCGGATAGGAAAGTCTCATGGCCCTGCGGGCCCGAGCACCCAGTTCGGCCAAGAGTAAGCAGGCAGCAATGCCTCGTAGCGCTCCACGGCGGCGGCGATCCCTCGCGCATTTCATGGCAGTCGAAGCAGCTGAAAGTTGAATGGCAGGTGCGTACCCTTGCCGCTCGCACCGTCACCATACTGACCGCCGATCTCTAATGAAGAGCGTGTCCACGTGTTTCAGGGTGCGCAAGAAGACACCGCTTTTAAGCGTGGTCGCTCGCAAAACTGCCCCCGAAGGATTCGATATCATCATTGATGACGCTTCTCATTTTGGAGATTTGACCAAGATCGCGTTCTGGCATTTGTTTGACAACCACCTAAAGCCATCCGGACTTTATGTAATTGAAGACTGGGGAACTGGATATTGGAGTGATTGGACGGACGGAAAAACTTACCGCCCCCGTTCCAAACTCTATTCTGGCTTGTTATCCTTGCCAAGGAAACTCGGCGTGCTTTCCGCATATCCTCTAACAGCCACCGCTACGGAATGGTTGGGTTCATAAAGGAACTCGTTGACGAACAAGGAGCAAAAGATCTGACACGCGCACGTGTAACCGGAACGGCTACTCGTGGGTCCAAATTCGAAAATCTCACCATTACGCCTTCCATTGTATTCATTAAGAAACGACCTAAGTAGCAAGACTCACAACCTACGCACTCCTGCCTTCCTGTTCACCACTGGTAGGGGTGACGACTCCGGACTAACTGAGCGGATATTTCTTAACGGTTATAAAGGCCCTGGTGGAGTTCTCATTGCCACGACAAGGCCGCGGGATTTCATCGTGCAATGTCGCGACTCGAGGAGCGAACAAAGCAGTGATTTTTGGACCGCTCACCTGGCGGCTATTTTCGTCGACACTGAGCGGCCTCGCCGACTACGACAGCATCGCTTTTGAGGGAAGACCGCACCTATTTACGGCGAGATGTCCTTACTACTGCGGCGAGGCATGCATTCCTAGGGCCTACGGCTTTTAGGATATTCCCTCAAACGTGATCGTGATGAAGAAGTGACGCCACGGCGCATTCCTACTAAGGAATTTAGATTCGAAAATAGGGGAAACCCTGATGGTTTAAAACAGTTCGCATCTGGATTATCTTAACGCAATAGACTTTTTCGATACACGCTGCGGAGCATTTTTAATTCGATGTGAACGGGGAGCTGAGACTATGATGCCATCGTGATTCGCGATTGACCGAAGAGATTCTTGGTCTCGACCACCCTGCCTGTTATGGTTACTGTATTATCTTGAACAGAAGTTTTTCTAGCCGTTAGCGACGGGTTAGGTTTTGGGTGCCAAAAAATGTGACGTTCTCGGTGGTTCATCAGGTGTTCTTCAGACGGCATGCAGACGGCAGTGAGATGGGGAGGATTATCTCAGGACATATCGCTGCTGGCCCGCGGACTATGATGGTGACGGGAGAGCGGATGTAGCGGTGTACCGGCGTCGCGTATAGTTGTGTTGCGCTCCTCAGCCGGGGGCCACACCACAATCGGCTGGGGCGGATTGCCCTCGGATAAGCCGCTGAACTGAGATATTTAAAACTTGTGAAAAAATCTATTGCCGAGATCTTTGCAGCTGCGACGACTCGTCTCGGATCTATGCTTTGAAAGTTTCTCTCCAAAGAAGGAAGAGATGTCTTATTATGAAAAAACGCACCAAGAATTGATTGCAACTGTCAATACACTTGAGCAATCTGCCCTCTAAACCCCAGAAGGCTGCGGCTTAAGCGATTCTTGTCCAACGCAATCGGACCTATCAACTCATGTCCTACAAGTTAAGGCATATGCATGAAACTTGTTAAGAGAATCAAACGTGTAGCCGAGGAATTTCTGGGATTGGAGCACTGGCCCCGGAACCCGTCAGTAACTCCGGCGAACTTCGAGGAGCAAATCTATGAGGCTATTATCCGACCTGGTGATTACTGTTATGACGTCGGCGCAAATGTGGGAGATGTCTCGCTATTTCTTGCACGGCTAGCCGGCCCGAGTGGCAAGGTAATCGCGTTCGAACCCGTCTTGGCCATATACGAGACGCTTCGCGTTGCAGTTGAACGAGATTCCCACTTGAAAGCGCCGATAATTACTCATCCTTACGGTCTGGCTGAATCAGAAAAACAAGCGGAGATCAATGTACCGAAAGGACTATTCGGGATGGGCTCGATGGCACCTAGAGAGAATTGGAGCAGAGTCCAAGAGACCCATCAAATAGATAGTTACGACTGTCGATTCATTCCGCTCGATTCCCTTATCTCGCAGAAGAAACAAGTCCCCCCTGACTTCATCAAGATCGACGTAGAAGGAGCCGAATTGTACGTACTCCGGGGAGCTACTGAGTTGCTGAAACGGTATCGTCCGCTCATGCTGATTGAGGTTTTCTCACCCTGGGAGCGGGCGTTCGGTTATGGCCCATGGGAAGTCTTCACATTCCTGATGGGATATGGGTATGAGTTTCTATTTGCATGCCCCGAAGGCTTGGTGGCGTATACGCCATCGCAGGCCAGTCCATTTCCATCCCAATATATTAGGGGATATAACGTGGTGGCTTTCAACGCCAATCGTCATCGTGATCGCGTTCCAAGCCTCTACCCATTACTGATTGGCGCGGGTACCCGAATACTAGCCATGCCTCCCCCTCCTTGCCCGAATAGCCTCGCGTAACCTGTTGTGAAAGAATGTGTATTCATGCTTTTAGCAGCGCTTTGGTTTAATGAGAAAAATTTTAGTCTATTTAGTAGGTTCAAAAATGGAAGATATTTGTGCGCCATTGCAGGCTGAACACGATACCCACAAATTTCCATGGGTTAAAGTATTCAAATAAAAAAGGCGATGCTTCCTCCATCCCATATGCCTAATTCGGAAGACGGTCACATCTTGCAATTGACAGCGGAACCTTACACAACTATATCTCACGGGAGAGAGTTTGCGCGGCTCGGTTTTTAACTGGCGCTGGCCTGCGAACCAGAGGGTTTCGCAGGGAAAATTCAGCAACCAAGAACTAAGGCTGAGATCGGAATGTGAGCGAAGGTGTGTCCCCTTTCCGCAAAGGCGCCGCGCTTTATATGTAGACGAGGAATGGCTCCTAGTCTGAGTGTTGATAAACGCGGTTCTGGCACCCCGCATCCTTTCTGCAGAGAGTGAATAACAATGTTATGGTGATCTTGGAAGAAAATGATATCGAAACGAGACCCTGCCGATATGGGCTCATCTCGTTCTTCAAAAACGATACTGTCATCTCTCGATCGCTCAGAGATTATGGAGAATGGGCTCAAGCTGAAATTGAATTTCTTCTCGCGTTAATAGGTTCACGGGACACAGTTCTCGATATTGGTGCATTTATTGGGACTCATACTTTGGCGTTTGCTAAGCGAGTAAACGGTGGCGG
Organism: uncultured delta proteobacterium; assembly: GCA_963755715.1. Lineage (GTDB taxonomy): Bacteria > Desulfobacterota > Binatia > UBA9968 > UBA9968 > DP-20. The sequence goes on along the minus strand of CAVWLW010000054.1, from coordinate 123,736 downwards.
CGAAGTCTACGCGTTTGAGCCACAGCCCTTGTTCTTCGAAGTCCTGAAGAAGAACGTGGCTCAAAATGGAATGGCTAACGTGAAATTGTTTAACTCTGCCGTATCGGAGGGGGTTTCACAGGCACAGATACCGGAGCTAGACATCCGAGATGCCAGTAACTTCGCGGGCACCTCAATTTTGGATGCCGTTTGTACCACCAGTGACGACCATAAACACTACACCATCGATGTAATGACTGTTGATCAACTCGCCATCGACAGATGTGATTTGATCAAAATCGATGCAGAGAATATGGAGTTAAATGTCCTGAGAGGAGCCCGACAAACGCTACGTGCTAAGCGACCGGTGGTTTTTGCAGAATGCAACTCTCTCCATTACGGGTGGCCGGTGGTGCAATTGATGAAAGAAGAAGGATACGGCACGTACCTTCTCATTGTACCAGCTTATAACACTAACAATTTTAGCCAAGTCGTAGATAATTTCTTCGCCGACGGTGGCGAGGCTGGTCTGATCTTCATTCCGGTAGAACGCCTTTCCGGCGTTCAGGATCAGCTAGATCAGCTACATCGACTGCCACCCCTCATTCCAGTTACTACCCTTGATGACCTGGCGCTAGCGCTCATCAAGAAACCTCAATACAAGTACGAGGTAATGTCGAAAACTGAGGCAGCTAGGGTGCTGGGCATTGAGTTTTGGGCTAATGAAACTGAAGTTCAGCAATTTCGAAGCGATGCAAAGGCTTTTCAGGCAGCGCAGCAACAGACAATAACGCACACAGAGCAGCAGCTGACCCAGCTTCAGGCATTGGTCCAAAGTCAACAAAAGGCGTTAGATGCAAAGGGGCAGGAGTGGCTCCAGCTCCAGTGCAGAGCGGGATCGTGTGGAGCAGGAGGCTGCCCAGCTTCAGGCATTGGTCCAAAGTCAACAAAAGGCGTTGGATGCAAAGGGGCGGGAGTGGGTCCAGCTCCAAGCAGAGCGGGACCGTGTGGAGCAGGAGGCTACCCAGCTTCAGGCATTGGTCCAAAGTCAACAAAAGGCGTTAGATGCAAAGGGGCAGGAGTGGGTCCAGCTCCAAGCAGAGCGGGACCGTGTGGAGCAGGAGGCTGCCCAGCTTCAGGCGCAGAAGCTGGCCCAGCTCCAAGCAGCCGCAAAGGCGCAGGAGCAGGAACTCGCAACGATTAAGAATACTATTGGTTGGAAAGCGCTGAACAAGTATCGCGAAACAAGAGAGAAGTCCGCGGTTTTTAGATATCTTCACTTTCTCTTCACGGAACCGGTAAAGCGCGGTTCAAAAAAAAAATAAATAACATCTCCTATGAAGTTACTAGCTTAACCTTTCCGAACGAAATCCCGTCCTCTGACTGCTCTCAGCCATCAATCATTGAAAGCCCCGGTGCTGAAAGTCCTGAATTCGTCCTCGAAACTGAAAAGCGATTGCGTGACATAAATTTGCCCGCCCGCGATTACCCCTCCTGGCGACAGTCTCGGTTAACGGACCGGCTCGACGAAAGCGCACGACTGGTAGGGCTGCGCAACAACCTGATTTCCCTCATCGTCTATGCCATCGACGCAGGTAAGGCGAGCGCGAGGCTGGACGCAACGCTACGCTCCTTGCTCCAACAGACATATCGAAACATCGAAGTGCTGGTCGTGGGAGGGGCCATTGGCAATGTCCACCAAGCCGAGGATTTTGCCAGTTACCGGGGTCTGTTTTTCGAACCAGGACTCTCACATCTTGATATTCTGCGCGATTTGCACGCTGACAGACTGTGGCGCGGTGATCATTTGATGTTCGTTGTGGCCGGTACGATGTTTGATGCGGATACCTTCATGATGCTGAACGCGGCGCTTAACACGGCGCCTGGCGCTCGCGTTCCGGATTTGATGCTCTGCGACCATGATCGCGTCACGGGCGCGCATGAATTCTCCCACCCCACCTTCAGCCCGGGCTGGGACCCCGATCTGATCCAGTCGCAGGATTATATTGAGACGGCGTTTGTGGCATCGCGTGGGCTGATCCAGCGCCGCCGAGCGCAAGCAACCTCATGCGCCAATCTTCATGACTGGCTGCGTATCGTCGCCCAAGAAGAACCTCATCTTGCGGCGCGCCACGTGACGGAGACCCTGGTGCATATCCCTCAACCCGTTGAGTCAGTCCCTCCACCCGTTGTAGTGGCATTCTCGCCTCCGTGCGCGATGCCGGATCTTGCGGTGATCATCCCCAATCGCAACCGGCCGGACCTGCTGGCACAATGCCTCAGGTTTATGGAATTCCAGAACCGGTTCCGCACGGAATTGGTGATCGTGGACAATGACAGCGATGATCCCGCTGTCCCGGCGATGTACGCGCAGCTGCGCGAGCGCCACGGAGCCAAGATCGTTTCGATGAATCAGAAGTTTAATTTCGCCCGCATGGTCAATATAGGCGTGGCGGTTTCCACATCGCCGATGTTCTTACTCTTGAACAATGATGTACAGATCACGTCGCCAGGCTTGGTGGAGCAGATGCTGGCCCATGCGCTTCGGCCCGAAGTGGGGGTGGTGGGCACGAAACTCCTCAATGCCGACGGCTCGGTTCAGCATGGGGGTATGTTATTGCGTGAGGGTCATGCTGGCGTGAAGACGATGCTCGCACTTCATGTGCTGCGCGGAGCAAGGCGTGGTGACGCCGGATATTTGAACGCTCTTTCCTCGGTGCGCAATTACCAAGCGGTGACAGGCGCCTTGATGGCCAGCCGGCGTGAAGTGTTTGTACAGGTCGGCGGGTTCGACGAAGTGCATCTGCCCATTGAATTCAACGACGTCGACTACTGTCTTCGAGTTCGCAAGGCTGGCTACCGCGTGCTTTGCCTCCCCCTGGACGGAATTTTTCATTTTGAGTCATCGACACGAGGCACGGAGCTTTCGCCCGAAGTTGCGCGGATGCGGCAGGCTGCGATGGTATGCATGGCGGCGCGGTGGCTCGAACAATTCCGCCATGATCCGTATCGCAACCCCTGGGTTGAGCTGGGCAACGTCGCGCAGGCCCGCTTTCCGTGGTCTGACGGTCGGGAAGTGTATGATGATCCTGGATCTGCTACGCCCGATCATGCATCGCGTTCCGAGGATCGAGCCGATATCGACAGAAATTTGCAGTGTCTCAATTAATGCAGACCAATGATCGCGGGCAGCGCCTGGTGTCGGACCTCGAGGGGATATCCGATTTCGCCACTCCGCCCGTTACCCGAAATGACCGCGCCTTGGCCGAGCGGCTCGGCCTATTCAATGCGGACTGGTATTGCGCCGAGTATCCGGACGTCGCGGCCTGCGGCGCTGATCCATTCGCGCATTACATGCAATCTGGCTGGCGCGAAGGCCGCAAGCCGGCCCCAGGGTTCAGCGCGGAGGACTACGCGCAACTGGAACAGGGATTTAATCCGCACGAGTGCAACCCGATTGTCCACTTGCTGCAGGTGGGGCTTGGCAACCCGGCAGTATGTCGCTGGCTGGACGATACTGCGCGCCCGGCCCGCATGGAGCAACCGGCGTCGCTCCGCTTGCACGATGGGTTGTGCCTAATCGGGTATCTGCGCTCGGAAATCGGCCTGGGTCAAGCGGCGCGCAATTTGGCCTATGCGTGCGACGCTAGGCGCCTGCCAATGTCATTTCGTCATTTGCCTTTGCCCGGTCGGGAAGGCGTCGCCGAGTTCATGACCAAATGCATCACGGTTCCGGATCGCAAGGCAAATCTACTCGTCGTGGGCTTGCCTTCTATCTGCGACCTGACACACGAGATTGGCCCGGGGCGGGTCAACATCCTCTACCCGTTCTGGGAGCTCAGCCAGATTCCACGGGCGTGGCTGGACGTGGCGCGTCGCTTTGACGAAATCTGGGCCCCGACGAGCTTCGTGGCACATGCCTTTCCACCGGATTTCGACCGGCCAATCCGACTGGTGCGGCCGCCGATGTGGATGTCAGCGATGCTGGCCAACAAAGCTGGCCCGCCCGAGATCTTGCGGCTGTATACCTACCTCGACTTCGATTCCTACAGGGCCCGCAAGAATCTCACCGCGGCGGTATGCGCCTTCCAGGCCGCGTTTCCGGTCGGTCAGCGCGATGTCCAATTGGTGGTTAAAGCACGCGGCGAGCAGGATTCGGGGGTGCGCGAATGGCTTGCCGCAACAGCTTCGACCGATCCGCGCATCGAGGTCATCGACCGGACACTCAACCGCGATCAAATGGATGCAATGATGCAAAGCTGCGACGTGTTCATCTCGCTGCATCGGTCCGAGGGTTTTGGTCTTGGCCCTGCAGAAGCCCTCGCGGCCGGTAAGGCGGTGGTGGCGACGGACTACGGGGGAACAACCGACTTCGTTACCCCCGAGACAGGATATCCTGTGGCTTATGATCTTGTCCCTTTGAAAAGAGGCGATTATCCGGGCTGGGAGGGTCAAGTCTGGGCTGAGCCTAGACTGGATGCGACGGTCGCAGCGCTCCGGTCTGTCTATGCGGATCGTTCCGGAGCCCGCGCAAAGGGGCTACGCGGTCAAGCGTTGCTTCGTGAGTTGTTTGCCCCTGCGGTCGTTGGTGCCCGCGTGCAAGAGTTGTTGCAGAATTTGGGGGTCTTGTAGATACATCACGAGTTGGCTGCTGCTGTTCCGACAGGTCTCCGGACCAAATCGACGTCTACTACATCCGAGTGATGTCATTTGAAGGTCCTCTCGGAACCACAATCATCAACGCGACTCTTGCGCGGTGAGGTGATATATAACCCGCCGGCATTGTTCGTTCCATGTCGTGCTGGAAAGCTCACGAACCCGAAAGCCATGCTTGCGAAACTCTGCGAGCAGATTGCCTTCGTTCAGTTGGATCATCGCGCGGTTTCCAACGAAATCGGCGATTGCCGGAGAGACAAAGGCATCGGCCACCACGCAGCCAGAGTCAGCCATTAACCGCCGAATATCGACGAGCATAACAGCGATATCAGCGGGGAACATGTGGGTGAATACACTGCTCAGACATATGAAGTCGAAGTCGATACCGTAGATCGGGATGCTCGTATGCTCATTCTTAACGAAATGGAACCGCGATTGCGGGAATTTCGCTCGGCAGAACTGCACTGCCTCTTCGGCCACATCTGTTCCGTAATACAGCCCCTCCGGTGAAAGGATCGGCGCCAGCGCCTCGGTTAACCTCCCGGTCCCGCAACCAATATCAAGCACTCGCGCGTTGGGGCCCAGCCCCAACGCGACCAAGGACTCGCACTGGGCGCGGCCTAGGCTTTCGTATTCGGCTCGTGTCGCAGGACCTACCGGGGTCCACCAATCCTGTCGCAGATCAACGGTCCGATACATCGCTTCGTAGTCGAAATCCGCGGGCACATTTTCAGCACTCTGCCCGGAAATGTGTCGACGCAGGAGAGCCGGCAGATCCTTGGGCAGCCAGTAAGTGCCATCGGCGGCCATGAGGTGAAAGGCAATATCCAAATCGCGCACGCTGTTCACCGGCACCGGCACCGAAGTCTCAAGCACCTGGCTTTTCCCCGGCGCAAGGAGCGACAGCTCCGCTGCAATCTGGTCGCTCAGAATGAGCTCGCCGCCATCCGGTTCCTTCACCGTCCAGCGGAGTACAAGCCGTACAGACGGCCAGACTCGGATGCCATCATTGGTCACCGAGATGGAGAACGGCGCACAACCCGATACGCGCAGGTCGGTTTCGAACGCCAGCACCGTAAGCCAACCGGAAACGCCGTCGCCATAACAATAGTGCCCCTCCGCCTCGCAGATGGGTATCGTTGGCAAGCTCGTAGCCACGTGTTCTCCGTATGAAATAGTAGAAGGTTGCCGGTTCAGGTCGCGCCACCGTCCCGCGCGATCGAAACTTAGTGAAGTCATGCTTTCAACATCGCGAAACGCTAGGTAAATGCCACGAATGTGATCGTGCTCGGTATCTGGGTGCGGTCGGTAATGGATTTCATTGAAACCCGACTCTGTAAGCAATTGTCGCATGAGCGGGGGATTGGGGCCCCAAAAATTGGTTTCGTCGTTGGCGAGGGTTGCGCCCGGATAGTAAACCATCGCAGGGCGTTCCAAATCTATGAGCTCTTGGTGGGTTTCAACGATGAAGAGCTTTGTTGCCGTATGCGCCGCCTGCTGCATCAGTTGGGGTGCTTCAAAGAGGTGGCAGAAGACGCCCGCGAAGAGGACCACCTCGAACGTGCCCACGCGCTCAACGGTGAGTTCGGCAACATCGATTTCTTCGGCCTCTATGCTATAGCCGAGATGCTTCCTCGCAAGTTCGAAACCTTCCCGCCCCTTTAGGTGCGGATGGGTCCATGTGAACTTGTCAGTAGCTAAGACACGACCCGCCCCACGACTCTTGGCTTCGAAAGAGAAGTAACCGTTCCACGCACCGATGTCGAGAAAAGTTCGGCCCCTCAGATCAATGCAGCCAAAGAATGCATCGGCCTCTCGCCTTAGCTGCAACATCGACTTGGTACCTGGCGATATGACGCCATTGCCGAAGTCAATGGTGTGAAACCAGATCATTTCGTTGATCTTCTTCTGGAGTTCCGAAGTCGTGTCAGTCATTTCCGTCCCCCGGTTAGGTTGTGCCGACTGACCCGGCACAGCGGAGGGCGAGGTCAAGCGGCGCGCGAAGCGAATGTTGAGCGGTTCTTGACCAGCATGCGATAGCTGGGTGCGCATGTGGGGACGCCTGGTCGGAGCGCTCGACGTTGTGTCAATTGAGCAGACGGCACCATCGCGGGATAGGATCGCCTTGAACGAACCGCCGTCAATCACTGCCCGCGTTGCCACCAGCCCGGCGGCATCGAACATCTGCGCGTATTCCTCATCGGTGAAGATCTGCTCGTTGATCCCCTCCTCGAGGTCTCGCCGAAATTCCGCACTGAGCGTCTCGGCCCGGTAAGATCCAATCGGCTCACAAAGAATAGCGAGAAACCCGCCTGGCCGAACGACACGCCGCATCTCCCGCAGACAACCCACTGGATCCAGCAAGTGGTGCAGGGTGGAGAACAGCACGGCACAATCGAATACACCATCTGCAAACGGCTGCTTCAATGCATCGGCCGCCACGAACTTAATGTTCGGCTTGGTGGTCGCAAAATGGAGTGCACCCACCTGGAGCGTCTGAACGTCGATGTCAGTGCTAACCAACTCACCGGGCAGATCCCAGGTCATCGGGTTGCAGCAGCCGCCAACTTCGAGGACGTGCCGCAGCGGCTGGCGCCTGCGGGCTAGCTCTTCCTTCACGAACACGCGCCCGACTTCGTGATCGATCCTGTAATCATAGGTCTCGGGCAAACGATGCAGCGTCAGCCAGTCGGCTAGAACCGCTGAATTCCAAGAGGCTGACACCTGCACATCGATCCTGCGTGCGCCACCCTCATGCCAGATCGGCCCGTCCTGCCCGAGCAGCACTTCGAGTGTGTATTGGCCAGGACGCCCCGGCGTCGCGACCCAGAGCGGAATTGTCACCCCGCGTCCCGGCGCCATTTCGACTGGCAGCGTCGTCCGCACTTCCTCGCTCTGCGTGATTGTTCCCGTAGGATCTCTCCAGCGATAACAGAGGAAGACGGGCTGCGATCCTTCAGGCGAAAGAACCCCCGCCCCCTTGTTTACGAGTCGCACGTTCCAGCTGCGCGTCTCTCCCGGAGGCAAGGTTGCGGGGATGTAGTGAAACGGAATCTCGTAGCAGATGTTGCCGTTGACCGATTCCCGGTCCATACGAGGCGCCTTTGGGCGGTAGCCATCGGCATTCAGACCAACCCGCTTAAGGTAATAGTTGTTTTCGGCCGTCAACCAGATGTCGGCGAGACGATAATTCCAGGCAAAGATCTCCCGTAATGTAGCGCGGTTCTCCGGCTGGTCGGGGATCTTTTCGGCAGCGCAAATCCGCGTGATTAGGTCGTCGGCTACTGAGAAGTTCGACCGCTCCACCGTTATCCCTGGAATCAGGATAGGCACGCCATGGCGAACCGGATAGGTGGCCTGGCACTGGCAACAGCTGTAGCCAGCGGATGCAGCCCTGAGCGACCCGCGACAGTGGGGACAGCAAAGCATCTCTGGATCCATGTGAAACCTATACCCTGTTCGGGGGAGTTAGCCTGTGCGGCGCAAGCTCGATTGGGAGCTTTCCCCTGTATATTTGAGCATGGGAAACACCTCTCTTTGGTCAGCAACAGGTATTTGTACCGTCTCGGAGCGAAAGACGACGGATACGTCTAGAACCACTTCAGAACCGAGGAGAAAAACGTGTGTATTTTAATTTCCATTTTGTTAGTTAGTCGACGCATGCCGAAGTCTGTCTAGACGACCATGCTTTCCTTGCGCTTAAAAGTCCCGACTAAATCGTCTGAGAGTTGCCAAACTTTTCTCAGCTCATCGCTGAGTCAAAGCGGAATGTTGAATTCTGCCCGCGCAGCTGACAGTATCCGGTTCTATGTGCTGCAAGCTCGCCATGGATCAACATTTTAACGAACGACAGATGCGTTGGATCGAGAAAACTCCCTGCTTTCCATGCTGGATCGTAATATACATTCTGAGATCGTTGATTGAAAGCTCCAAAGACAGGATCGAATCAAGAAATTACGGAATTCGGGGCTGCTTGTAAACTTAGAAGAGTCTGGGTTCCATCCAGCTTCGCGAAATCAAGGATCCGCAGTGGGCAACTGCATCGGAGGTTGAGGATAGATTATATGTGCTGACATACAAAAAAAAGGGATTGAAGCTCGGGAGAGCATTGCACAAAGGAATCGCCCTGACAGGATAACGAATGAGGAAAGGAATTGAACATGAAAAGAGCGTTGATAACGGGTATCACGGGGCAAGATGGTTCTTATCTTGCCGAGCTTCTTTTGGAGCGAGGCTATGAGGTCCACGGCATTGTTCGGCGAGTGGCCATTGAAGATCCAGAGCATAGGTTATGGCGCATCAGGCACATTCTTGACAAACTAATCCTCCATGCTGGATCTCTGGAAAGTTTCGCGAGCGTATTCAACGTGGTGAACACAGTGCAGCCGGATGAGATCTATCATCTTGCTGCACAAAGCTTCGTGAGTTACTCGTTTGAGGATGAATTTTCAACAATAGGTACAAACGTCAACGGCACTCATTATATGCTCGCTGCGATGAAGGAAAGAGTGCCTAACTGCAGATTCTATTTCGCTGCATCCAGTGAGATGTTCGGCAACGCGACAGAATCACCGCAAAACGAAAATACCAGCTTTCATCCCCGGTCGGCTTATGGCATTTCAAAGGTGGCGGGCTTTCATTTGACTACAAACTATCGGCAGGCTTATGACTTATATGCTGTAAGCGGCATTTGTTTTAATCACGAATCGCCCAGAAGAGGCTTCGAATTCGTATCAAGGAAAATCACCAATTCCGTGGCGAAGATTAAGCTAGGTCTCGCGAAAGAATTGGTTCTCGGCAACTTAGACGCCAAGAGGGACTGGGGTTACGCGGGTGATTATGTGAAGGCGATGTGGCTCATGCTGCAACAGAAGGAGCCGGATGACTATGTTATAGCGACGGGTGAGAGTCATTCAGTCACGGAACTGATAGAGACTGCTTTTCGTTGTGTTGAGCTTGATTGGGAAAAGTATATCTCGATTGACGAGAGGTTGTATCGGCCAACGGAGATATACGAACTTAAGGGGAATCCTGCCAAAGCGAAGAATAAATTGGACTGGCAGCCTAGTGTAACCTTTGAGCATCTCATCAAAATGATGGTGAACTCTGAGATCGAATCTTTGACACGAAATTCATCAAGGTACTCGTGAATCGGTCGAAGTCGACATTATCAGAATTTCTTGGCGTGGCGCCAAAATAATGTCTGTGAAAAAGCTTGACCAATCGAGTTAGCGACAGACAGCCCTCGGAAGCGGTCGGAGCAACTCGGCCCTGACAAAATTCAGACCTGGGGAAGGCTGCCATAGCGGTAATGGCAGAAAATCGGCAACTGTTCGAGATGGCAGTGGCGAAGGCAAAACAAAATTGATAAAAAAATGAAAGCCAAATTATTTGCAGCTGTTTGTCACACTCTGGTTAAATCTGGAATTTCACTTTCGAGGAGGTACCGGTGACGTTGCTTCGATTGGCGTCAAGGCGACGAAGATGAACGACAACCCGGAACATGAGAATGGTTATTGCGTTGTCTGTGGGAGCCGCTCCTCATTTCGTTTCGACCCAACCATAATCACTCTCCAACTTCAGAAGGCATGGGGTATATCGGACAACGTCGTTGAGGCATTTAACCGCAAAGAAAGCATGTTCTGTACTTACTGCGGCGCGAGTCTGAGGATCAGACGTCTCGCCGCGGTCTTGATGCAGACTTGCGCACAGATGAGCGGTATATCCTCCCGGTCGTTTGTAGAACTACTCCGGAATGAGGAGTTCCGGCGTTTAAGGATTGCAGAAATTAATGCTTGTGGAATCCTGCACGAGTACCTCAAAGAGCGTCCAAATCTTTTCTATTCGGAGTGGCTCCCTTATGCCAAGCCGGGCGAAGTACATGACGGCGTCCGATGCGAGGACTTACAACATTTGACATACCCTGAGAACTACTTCGATTTTATACTGACCTCTGAGACACTTGAACACGTGTCTGACCCGGATAAAGCCTGGCAAGAAATCTACCGTACCTTGAAGGGTGGGGGTTACCATATTTTTACGATCCCAGTTGTTCCTTGGCAGCGCAAGACAAGACAGCGGGCGCGGATTGTTGGTGGAATGCGTGAGGATCTCTTAGAGCCTGCATATCACAGCCCTTGGGGTAGGGAAGATGTGTTCGTGTATACGGATTTTGGTATGGATGTGCTGGAAAAGTTGAATGACATAGGGCTAAAAACAGAGGTCTTCTATCTGAGCCCTGAGTCTGATTTGGACGTAGCCGTGGTTTTTCGATCCCGCAAGGCTGGAGGAGAGGTAACAGTGAACGATAAGGGACCGTCTCCGTTATTGGAGCCGACCGGCGAGCGGTATCTTCCCTGGTTGGAAGAAGCATCGATCGGTTATGAACATGTCCACCGTTATGCCTATGCGACGCAATTTGTGCAGAACAAGAGAGTATTAGACCTTGCTTGCGGAGAGGGGTACGGGAGTTATCTGTTGGCCAAGACCGCAAAATCCGTAGTGGGGATCGATATCGACAACAATACAATCAAGCACGCTCGAAATAAATACATCAAACAAAACCTTGAATTTAGAGTCGGATCCATCACAGAAGTTCCTATTGGCGGTGAAAGTCTTTTTGACGTCGCTGTCTGTTTTGAGGCGTTAGAGCACATTGAGGATCATCAAAAGCTTCTAAGTGAGGTGAAGAGACTCCTCACTCCCGAAGGAGTTTTTATTGTTTCGACGCCGAACAAGACGGTGTACAGTGACGAGCCTCAATTCAATAACCCGTTTCACGTGCACGAGCTTTATTTCGATGAGTTCAGAGAACTGTTAGAGAAGTATTTTAAGAACGTTAAATTTCTCGGTCAGCGTATCTACTGTAACTCCAATATATGGCCGGTCTTTGCCGGGGAAGATACCAAAGTTGTCGAGTACGTCGTTGACAAAAATCCGGAAGAGTTCGTTTTTGCCGGCAATGACAAAAAGATTCCCCGTTACTTCATCGCTATAGCCTCGGACGCGGCGCGCGACATTGAAGATAGAAGCAGCGCGTTAGTCGATGTGTCTGATGCCTTGCTCAACCAGAAAGAGCGCCAGATAGGTCAATTGTCTGCCCAGAAAGAGAGCCAGATAGCAGCCCACGTGAGGGAACAAGAACGACTCGCCGCAGAAATACGTCAATTGTCTGCCCAGAAAGAGAGCCAGATAGCAGCCCACGTGAGGGAACAAGAACGACTCGCCGCAGAAATAGGTCGGCTAGTAGAAGAAAGCCAGCAGTGTTTGATGAGGGAGCGAGCGGCTTATTTTGCTCTAGCGGCTCAGGCTCACGTGGCAGTAGAGGCGGGGCGAAAGGAGCTGGATGAGAGGCGAAAGGAGCTGGACGAAAAGGACGACCGTATTGCCAGCCTGGAAGTGCTAATTCAAGAACGCGAAGTCATTCTGAGCCGTATTTACGGTTCCCACGGCTGGAAAGCTTTGACGGTATATTACCAGCTACGCAACAAGCTTCTGCCGGAAGGCACAAAGAGAAAGGAGATAGCCAAGGCTTTCTGGAAATTCCTTAGGAAAATGTCTTCTTCTCTTCCTGCCGGCAAAAACGGGGTGGATGAAAGCGCTAGGACGTCAAGTGTCGAGCCGGTCGTAATGAAGCCGGTCATAATAGAAGATCTCGCAACAGACGGGGTAGACGTTTCAAAGGCACCGGACATTAGGTCCAGTGGAAATGGGCTTCAGAGCGCTAGCACGTCAAATGTCGACCCGGTCATAGTTAAACCAATCCTAGAGGGCGATGTCCCCAAAGAAGAAGTGACAGTTTCAGTTGTGATCCCGACAAAGAATGGCGGTGAAGATTTTCGGCGAGCTCTCGCAACGATTGCAAACCAAAAAGGATTCCGAAAGGTAGAAACTATTGTCGTCGACTCCGGTAGTACGGACAAGACAGTCGAAGTCGCAGAACAATTTGGAGCGAAAATTATAAAGATTCTGCCGGAGGAATTCTCTCATTCATATGCCAGGAATCTTGGCGCCAGCTATGCTTCGGGGGAATACCTGCTATTCACGGTGCAAGACGCCCTTCCTCCATCGGATTTATGGCTTTATGAGCTCTTCAGCGTGATCAAACACAACGACGTTGTAGCAGTGTCGTGTGCCGAGTTTCCTTGGGAGAGCGCTGATCTGTTTTACAGAGCCATTACTTGGAATCACTACAGATTTCTGGAGGTTGACAGGGAAGACAGAATAATGCGGTATGCAGGCAGCGAAGACCACGTGACGCTCAGAAAAAACGGCCAACTATCCGATCTCGCGTGCCTCATATCGAAGGATGTTTTTACTAAATATAATTACAGGACGGATTATGGTGAGGACTTGGATCTTGGTCTGCGGCTTATAAAACATGGATATCAAATTGCCTTTCTGGGTTCAACGAGAATAATTCATTCTCACAATAGGCCGGCCTATTATTATCTTAAGAGAGGATATGTGGAGAACGTGTTTTTACCACGAATCTTCTCGGATTACCCGACGGTAGGAAACAACCTTGAGCGAGCTATCCCTGATGTGCTCCTTACTCATCAAGTTATAAAATCAATGGTCGATGAAAAAACCTGGGATCTCCAATTCCCGTGTAAGACAACTGAATTTTCGAATCGGATTATGGAGAAGTTCCAAGCTGCAGCCGAGGCTCCGCCTCTGGTTTCGACGCAAACGGTTGATGGCCATCTCTTTGACATTGAATTCCAGGATTTCCTCGGTCGTTTAGTTAAGGACTATTCCGTGGCCAGCAGCGATGCGCGACTGGGTAATGGATATCTGAGCGAAGCAGTGCGGAACTTTACTAAGATGATCTTGGCATATATGGAAAACGCTTATGAGCTCGTGGATGACCATATCGCAGGAGAGTTTAGATTGTCTTTGTATAAAACGTTTGCCTACCAATGTGGGACGATGTTGGCGCAATGCTCGCTAAGGAACGACGACGGGGATAGGCGGAAGCTGGAACAGATCCATGGTGAGTTGACCCGCGGTGTATGAGATGAAGATCCTGTACCTGATCCACCAATTCTATCCCGAATTTTATACCGGAACAGAGAAGTTCGTCTTGAATCTGTCAACTATGATGCAAAAGGCAGGGAACCGGGTAAAAGTTATCACCTACAGTTTCTACGAGGACTCTTTTTATGATCAGCGGCGTGGGGAAATACTATGCAAAGAATTTCTTTATAACGGGATACCGGTATTGGCCATCAAGCACAAACAGCTTCCCGATGACATTCATCACGCAATAGGAAACACAGCCATAACTGAGATAGCCGACGATCTGATCCGTATGGAACAAGCGGACATTGTTCATATAGGACATACTATGCGCGTGGGTGCTTTAGCCCAGGCGTTGAATTCCCTGGGTATACCTTACATCTTAACCCTCACCGATTTTTTCTTGGCCTGCCCGAAAGTGAACCTCGTCCCATCCCGGCAGCCTCTATGTAATGGCCCCGAACAGGGCGAAGCTTGCGGCAAACTCTGTCCTGAATTGAAATCCGACTACATCCACCAACGGCTCGCGGCTGCAAAAAACATTTTATCCAACGCACGGATGCTGATTGCTCCGTCGGCGTTTGTGGCAGGCGTATTTATGCAGGAGTTCCCCGGACTGGCGGTGAAAGTCGTCCATCACGGTCTTAGTTTTGAGAGGTTGAAGAGGAATCAGAGGACCTATTCAAACGGTGATCGCATAGTCTTTTGTTACGCCGGCTCCTTTAATTCTTATAAGGGTACACACGTACTTGTAGAGGCTTTCAAGAGATTAAACCGCAGTAACGCTGTGCTCAAAATCTATGGCTCTGGTCCGGACGAGTCCTATGTGAAAAGCTTAACATCGATGGCAGCGACAAACAGTAACATTGAATTCTGCGGCGTATTTCCGGAAAGTCAGACAGGCGAAGTTCTTAGTAATGTCGACGTTGTCGTTGTCCCTTCACTCTGCTACGAAAATTATCCCATGACTTTACACGAGGCGCTAGCGTGTAACATCCCCGTTATTGCCACAAACTTGGGCGGCATGGCCGAAAAAATTAAAGATGGTTTTAATGGCTTTCTCTTCAACATGGGAGACTCGCGCCACCTCCAAACCGTGCTCGAAGCTATTGTAAATGATCCTAGCGGTACTGAATCCGCTGAAGCGCAATATTAGTAGCATGATGATTCAGGGGGTTGAACAGGAAGCTTATACCTATGCGCGTGCCTATACGAATGATGTTCAAGGGGTGACCTGATTTCACGTCGCGCGAAGGAAGCTTAATGGCGAGCCGGGCTGGCTCGTGTACAGTGGAGAGTTGCCTGACCTCCGAGGTAGTCACGGCGACTAACGTCGGACGAACTATTAAGCACGGGGGCATTGATAGAGAACGGTTTATCTCCATGGGAGACGAAGTTCAACATAGCTTGATAGGGAACGCAAAACTTTTGCCGTCGCATCGCGTCTTGGACGTAGGATGCGGCTGCGGCAAACTGGCAAGGCCGTTGACCACGTATCTGAACAGCAAAGGGGGTTACGACGGCATTGACATTACTAGAGAGGTGATCAATTGGTGCAAAGAGAGATATCAGAACTATCCGAATTTTCGATTCTGTTTTGCGGATCTCTACAGTGAACGGTACAATCCGAAAGGCGCCTTTAACGCGTCGAACTATGAGTTTCCATTTCCGAATAATGAGTTTGATGTCGTCTATGTCGGTTCTGTTTTCACTCACATGGTTTCGGAAGACATGGACAACTACATTGCAGAAATAGCGCGCGTCATGAAGCTCGGTGGGATATGCTTAGCCACCTATTTTATATTGGACGCAGTGTCGCGGGAGAATATCGCAGCCGGCTTAACTTATCCGAAATTTGCGGACGAGTTCAAATCACAGACCTGTCGTGTTGAAAATGCCGGAACTTCCCGAAGCAGCGATCGCATACGACGAGAGATTTCTGCGGGACCTCTATGCTAAGCACGGTCTCATCATTGAGAGAATTGTGCATGGTGAATGGGGTCGAAAACGACTCGTTCCGCATTGGCAAGATGAAGTGTGGTCTAGCAAGTTACGCTGACCTTGCGTTGGGAACTGCAACCTTTGGAGCACTAACTTAAAAGCGCGGTGCTGTCAGAGTTTGAATCTTTGACACCTAATCAAAACAATCTTATGAAGGACTCTGAATCATTCATGCCGATCGAATTATCGAATAATCGAGATAAAGAACGGATGGCGAAGAAACTGGTGCGCAAATCAGAGCACGAGCTATGGGCTGAGCCGCGATTTCATGACACCTATGAACTCGTTTGTTTCCCGCTAAGCGACACAGGGGTTTTTCGTTATTTTACGTTTTTCAAAAGAAAGGATTCGATTTTGAAAGTGAAAGAAGCTGAAAATGAAGCTTGTGAGGGGTTAGAATGAAAGTTCTGGTTACGGGCGGATGTGGTTTTATTGGCGTTCACGCGTGCGAGTTTTTTTGCCGGCAAGGTTGGGCCGTTATCGCCTACGACAACATGACGAAGTTCGAACTGGACCGGACGGGTTATCGTGCGGACGCCGCGCGGGATTACAATTGGAATTGGCTCGGCGAGCTGGGCGTGGAAAGGGTGATTGGCGACATCCGTGACCTGGAGCAGATTCTGGATTGTTCCTCAGGGTGCGACTTTATCGTTCATACCGCTGCACAGCCGGCGGTTACTATTAGCATCGAGGAGCCGTTGGTTGATTTAAAGACTAACGTTTTGGGAACGGTGCATGTCCTCGAGGCGGCCAGAAAGCATTCGATCCCGGTTGTGAGCTGCGCCACGATTCATGTCTATGGAAATTGGATTAACAGTTCTCTTCGGGAAACCGATACACGGTATGTCCGAAATCCTCCGTCGGTGGATGAGAACGCCCCCACAATGCGGGGCCGCTTGACGCCGCTTCATGCATCCAAAGCGTCGGCAGAAAATTACGTTAAAGTCTATGCGGACACCTATAATCTGAGAGCTGCCAGTTTTCGGCTCAGCGGGCTTTATGGACCGCGACAATTCGGTGGGGAAGACCATGGATGGGTCGCAAATTTTAGCATAAGAAATCTCTTGCGCCGACCGTTGATGATTTATGGCTCGGGCAAACAGGTTCGCGATATTGTTTATGCAACAGATGTTGCTAGGGCCTTCTTTGCCTTCTATCGCCAAGGCGAGGCCGGCAGTTACAACATCGGCGGCGGTCCGATGCACGCTATTTCATTGCTTGAATGTATTCGGCTGATCGAACACAATACGGGAATCACCTCTGATGTAAAGTTCGGCGCGGCCCGGTTGGGCGATTTGAATTATTTTGTCTGTGACACGAAAAAGGCGCAGGACGGATTAGGATGGCAGGCCGAAGTGCCGCCCCAGGAGGGGGTCTCTCTTCTGATCCAATGGATCCGAGACAACCTTGTGCTTTTTCACGCTTAATGTTTGCACGGCAGTGATCGTACTTTTGGGAGAAACCGTATGAAGGCTTTGATCCTTGCTGGGGGCAGCGGCAAAAGGCTGAGCGGAAGTTTCAATAATCACAATAAATGCATGCTGCAACTCTTCGGTAAGCCTTTAGTGCAGTATAGTTTGGAAAATGCCGTACGTGTAGGGGTCTCCGCAATCGTGATGGTGGTGGGCTACCGAGCCGAGGAGATTATCAACGGCTTTGGTAATCGCTTCCAAAACGTACGAATCAAATACGTTATTCAGCACGACGCGAAAGGATTGGTGCATGCCATCGAATGTGCTCGGGACGCGATTGGGGATTCGGATTTCATGTTGTTCTTGGCCGACGAAATCTTACGTAGTCCGCGCCATCAAGAGATGATCGACCAGTTCTATTCTGAGAACCTTTTTGTTAGCTGTGGCGTAGTCCATGAGCCCGATACCAACGAGATCCGCAAGACCTACGCGATAATCCAGGATGATAAAGAACAACGGATTTACCGACTGATCGAGAAGCCACGTAATCCCCCCAACAATATACGCGGGACTGGTAACTGCCTTTTCCGCGCCGGAATTTTTGAATATTTGGACCTAACGCCGATCAATCAGAACCGTGGCGAAAAGGAGCTCCCCGATTTGATTCAGTGTGCCATTGACGATGGTCATGTGGTTAAATCGTTCAGGATTGGTAGCGATTACATCAACATCAACACCCCGTCGGACATTGAAAAAGCGGAAAGCACTTACCAAACGGTTTTAGCCTGGGCCGAGGACCACGTTGCTGAATAGTGTTCGAGTGAAGGCGGCTATGGCCCATCGATATATTGCGATAATCCCTGCCTATAATGAAGAGGCGTCGATTGAACAGGTCGTTCGGCTGAGCCAACGACACGCGGACGTCTGTGTCGTCGACGACGCCAGCACCGATCGAACGGGTCAGATCGTTCCTGGGATTTCTGGGGTGCATTATATCCGGCACGCGCGGAACACGCACATTCCAGGAGCCATCCTTGACGGAATGCGCTATGCATTGGAACAAGGTTATGACTTTTGCATCACCCTCGACGCTGGAATGAGCCATGATCCAGAGTCCATGCCCCGTTTTCAGGAGCATTCCCATGCTGACCTGGTGATCGGTTATCGTGAAAAAAAGGTGAACGTTCCCTTTTACCGCAAAGTACTCAGTTGGGGTGGCAATGTTCTCGTCAATTTCGCCCTGAACATAAAGAAACGGCCGTGGAAGTGGCGCCACTTAAAAGATGTTACGTCCGGTTATCGCATGTACTCGCGCAACGCGTTCAAGTTTCTCCTGGAAAGTAATATGCAGAGCCGATCCTTTGATTTTCACCTCGAAGCCCTCGCTAACATCCACGCCGAGGGGCTTAACATCACCGAAGTTCCGATCGTTTACCGGCACTCAAATTCTTCTTTACGATGGCGTGTCGTTGGGCACGCCTTGAGAACTTACGCTCGCATCTTGTTTGGCAAAAATCTTCCAGGGGCGTAACGCGGAATCCGCACCGTCACCGCCGCCATGACCGAGGCCCCGCCAGCATCCGCCGACTGCACCCCGCACCGGCTCCGGTGGTGGATCGCGGCCGCGTTCGCAGGCGCATTCCTGCTCATTGTCGGTGCGCGTTGGATGGTCGTGGGTCGTTTCGGCAACGACCTGCCGTTTCACGACCAGTGGAACTCCGAGGCCGTCGACGTGCTCCGCCCGCACTGGTCGGGTGGCTCGATCTGGCCGGGGCTCTGGAGGGCCAACAACGAGCACCGCACGGTGTGGACCCGGTTGCTGGCAGTCGGACTCGCTGATCTTGACGGTCAGTGGAACGCGCGCACCCAGTTGGCGCTGAACGCGGTGCTTGCCGCGCTGGCGGCGCTGACCGTGCCCGCGCTCTTCCGGCGAAGTCTGCCGCGCTCGGCACTGGCGCTCGTGCTGGTGGTCGCCACGATCGGCGCGGCGCTCCCGCTCGCGTGGGAGACTGCGCAGTGGGGTTTCCTGTCGGCGTTTCAATTGCTGGTGCTGTTCGGGCTCGCCCACCTCGCCCTCACGTGGGCTGCCGATCGCTGCGACTGGCGTTGGGGACTGGGCACGCTCGCCGGAATAGCGGCGCTGGGCACAATGGGATCGGGCTTCGCGTCCGCCCTCGCCAGCGTGGCGCTGGCCAGCTGGCGTCTGGTGCGCGAACGCGATGCGTCCGCGTCGGTGCAGCGGTTTCTCCTGCTGACGTTCGGCGTGAATCTCGCGCTGGCGCTGGTCGGCTTCGCCCTCGTCGCACCGGCCCCGCAGCACGCGGCGATGCGCGCGCATTCGCTGTTTACATTTCTCCGCGGCTTCGGGCGGGTCTTCGCCTGGCCCGAGACGAATCCACTCTTCGGCATCGCCTTCGTTCTGCCGTTTGTCGCGGTTCTCGCCGCCGGAAGCCGCCGCCGGCTGGAGAAACGCGACGCAATGTTCGGAGCTGTCCTGGCGTGGTATGGCGCGCAGGCCATCGCGCTCGCTCTGGCCCGTGGCGGAGAGCCCTGGCCGTTTCCGCCCCGTTATTACGATCTGCTCGCCCTCGGCCTCGTCCTCGGACTCGTCTGCCTGCTGCGCCTGTTCGCTGCCTTGCGGGGCCCGCGCGCCATGCTCGCCGGTGGTTTGGTCCTGGCCGGCTGGTTGGTCGTCGTCGGTCACGGCTGGCACGCCCGGTTCACGGAGGTCCGCGTCAACCAGCTCCTCGAACAACGGGCCGCCCTGCAGGTGGCCCAGGTCAAGGCGGTCCGCGCCTACCTCATGTCGGGCAACCGCACCACGCTGGCGGACGAACCCGCGACGCGGTTCCTGCATCAGGATACGAACCAGCTCGCCGATCTGCTCGACAACGCCGGCATCCGGGCGCACCTGCCGCCAGCGGTCCGTTTTCCCCTGCGGTTCGAGCCCGAGGCGACCGAATCGCGGAATTATGCAGCGTTTGTGGTGCCGCCGGAGGCCGAACAGATTTACCGGGCTGCCGCGTGGTGCGTTACGCCCACCGCTACCGAGGCGGCGCGGTTTGTGAGCGAGCCGATCCCCGCCGCCGCCCTGCCGCTGCTCCGGCTGCGCGTCCACGGCGAAGTGCGCCCCGGCGCAGCGTCGCTCCAGACGGTCGACGCGACGGGCCGCATCCGCTTGCCGCTGGAGCGCGCGATCGTGTCCCCCGACCGCTGGAAGACGGTGACGCTCGAACGCGGGACGGGACCAACGCGGATCGTGATCGAGATTGCGGCGGGCGCGGCTCCGCTGGAGATCACCGCCCCCACCGACATGGGCCGGTTGACTTGGCTGACGGAGAAGGCCCTGCGCCACGGCCGGGGTCTGAGGCTGATCGGGGCGATTCTTCTCGGCATCGCGCTTGTCGCCGGGTTGATCGTCGCCCGCCCGCAGGTCACTGCCCCTCGTCCACAATCCTGATGTCACCGTCGGTCTGTACTGCGGCGTTTGGATTAACCCACGACAAAGTTATTACGTATGAATTCCGCTCTCACTACGGACTGAATGAGCGTTTTACGAAAAGGAACCATCTGCATCGCTATCTCGCTTTGCCTGACGTGAAAATGTTTCACTATTTTCCCATTTTTTCGGGGATTTTAAGGGAGTCGGGGCTGGGAGGGAGATGCCCAACACCAAATTTTCCATCCACTCCGCGTGCTTTACCATGCCCCGAACTGGTCTTCTCAGACGGGGCGCACACCCTCCCATTCAAGCTTGACACGACAGTTGGGTGCTTGGTACCGGTTTTTTTGGCGCCGCAACCTCTTTCGCCTACCGCGTTTGCTCTATGAACCTAGAAAATCCCAAGACATCTCGTGGCCGATTCTCAAGGCATGCGCCGGTGGCGATACTCATGTTGTGTTTGCTGTTGTTGGGCATCGGCATTCACCGGAAGACCAATCGCGCCATCACGCCGCCAATCTACGACGCCATGGCATACTATGCCAAAGGAGCAATGGTTTGGACGGAATGGGGTAAGGGACGGCTGGTAAATCCTTTCAATGTCGGACCGCCGGTCCGGCCTCCGGGGACAATGCTGCTCAGCAGCCCGCTCGGATTCTCTCGTAATTTCCGTGCGTTCTTTTTTCGATCCATTTACTATCCGATCGTCCTATTCGTGGTCGGCTTTTGGCTGCTAGCGGAGTCACGAGCATACCAACCGGGGCAGAGTTGGGCCAATCTCACCGGGGCGCTCATGCTTACGTCGTTGCCGATGTTCTATCAATTTGAGAGGAACCCCGCTTTTACGTCACCTTACGACTGGGGGTATGTGGATTGCTTCGTCGCAGCGTTAGCTGCCTCGGCGACAGCGCTCCTACTGGTGAGTGTTCGGCGATGCTCAATCGGCCTTGCCACGGTGGGAAGTCTCGCAGGGGCGCTTACCCTGCTCGTCAAGCCGGTTGGTCTGCTTCTTATGCCGCTCTTCTACTTTTTCTGGATTACCGAACTGCTCATTGTACACGGGCCGATATTCGCCAGATGGCGCGAGGACAAGTTGCTGAGAAATTACTCCATCTGGAGCGCGACTCTTTTGGCAGTCTTTTTTTTCGGAACAGCGGTTGTCTGCTTTAAATCAGAATATCTTTCTCAGCGGAATCTTACGATCGGTTATAACGGGCAGAAAATTCTCATCGATATGTTCAAGAACGTACCGCTTTGGAGCCTGGTCGCATCTCAGGTCCATACGTCGTTCGGATGGCACTGGTTTTACATGTCAGTTGCTGCGACGCTACTTTCGCTCGGTTTCATCGCTTTTCGCGTGCTGCGGCGCCACGGACGCCGGGAAGATTTTCGTTTCCTGGTAGTACTGGCAACCCTTTGTCTAGGAGTCGTCTGGTGGATAAGGTTGGCCGGCCCACAGATGCGATACATGTACCCCTTCGTGCTGATTTTTTTGGTCGTGGCTCTTCCCGACATTTTAGGGAAAGCAGCCGTACATTTGCCGAAGTGGTCTCGGCGCCCGCTAGCGGCACTTTGCATGGCGCCGCTAGCGGTGGTTATCGCATTGCTCTTTGCGGAGACGCCTTCCATCCAGTGGCAGCATATCCTTGGAGTGAATCTATCGTCGGGACACTTTCGCGAAGAAGTCGAGATGGGCAATTTGCTGGTCCAAGAGGCGCAGAGCCAGGCGCGAAATCTAAATATCTATGTTCTCGGCACAGATGAACGGCCCGGCGTAGTCGAGGCACAGGGGATCTATCGCAATTTGCTTAAGCCAGAGGCGCCCACATTTCAACTACAAAGGCCGAACGACTGGATCCGTCCTATCATGGTTCGGCGCAAAGAATTTGTATCAAGTGACTTTTTGCTATTTTATCCAGTTCGGGACAGCAATCGCCTTCAGGCCCTGCTCGCGCGACAGGTTGTCAACGACCCCACGACCGAAATGGATGTTTTCTCCGCGTGGCTGACCCTGGCTTCCGAAGACCAAGGCCTCCGGGTAGTGTCCGAAAGCGTTCTGAGGCTCGTGAAGGTAGTAGATCATGTGAAGCTGGATCAGGCGTTTGGGAAACTGATGGCGCAACATCGCTGGCAGGATCTCTTTTATGCCGAAAACAACGAACCGTGCTTTTGACACCGGACCGAAGAACAAAGGTTCTATTGATGGAACTATAATGAGTTTGATGTCGTCTTCGTCGGTTCCGTTTTCACTCACATGGTTTCGGAAGACATAGACAACCACATCGCAGAAATAGCACGCGTCATGAAGCTCGGTGGGGTTTGTTTAGCCACCTATTTTGTATTGGACGCAGTGTCGCGGGAGAATATTGCGGCTTGGCTTAACTTCTCCGAAACTTGCGTACGAGTTCAAATCACAGACCTGTCGTGTTGACAATCCGCATATTCCCGAAGCAGCGATCGCATACGACGAGAGATTTCTGCGGGACCTCTATGGTAAGCACGGTCTCATCATTGAGAAAATTGTGCATGGTGAATGGGGTCGAAAACGACTCGTTCCGCATTGGCAAGATGAAGTGTGGTCTAGCAAGTTGCGCTGACCTTGCGTTGGAAACTTTCACCTTTGAGCAACTAAATTAAAAGCATCGTGCAGTCAGAGATTGAATCTTTGACAGGCTCATCAGCGACTTACCCTTTCATGGGGTATATTCGAACCACTACATTGTCGAAAATACTTTCATGTCATGTATGGACAGGGTCATATTTGGTTGATACTACGTGCACAGTTTAAGTTTTGTGGTCGCACCGGGTTTGGATCACAATGTTACCGTCGCGAAGAACAGATCATGCACCCTCCGTACTGAACACAGGTGATCCCCAAAGTTAGCATTATTGTCGTCAACTGGAACGGACGGGACTTACTAAACGATTGTTTAGACTCTCTTTCCCGCCAGACCTACCCACAGCGTGAGATTATTTTCGTCGACAACGGCTCGACGGATGATTCTGTCACTTGGACGAAAAAAAGCTTCCCGGAGGTCGAGCTTCTTCAACTCTCAAATAATAAAGGTTTTACCGGCGGTAATTTGGCGGGCCTGGAAATCGCGCGCGGAGAGTTTATAGCTCTTGTCAATAACGATACGAGGGCGGAAACGAATTGGCTAGAAAGGCTGCTTGCCCCAATGCTTAACGACCCTACAATCGGACTCTGCGCTTCAAAACTCGTTATCGAACGTTCGGGTCGCATCGATAGCGCAGGGGATGGCTTGACATCTGCCGGCGTAGGTTTCAATCGGGGCCATCGGGACGATCGCACTAGTTATAGCTCTTTGGAGCCGGTGTTTGCCGCTTGTGCCGCAGCTGCTTTGTATCGCCGGGAGATGATCAATGACATTGGCTTTTTGGACTCAGACTTCTTTCTTTACGATGAAGACGTCGACTTGAGTTTTCGAGCCCAGCTCGCTGGTTGGAAATGTATGTATGTGCCTGATGCTGTCGTCTATCACAAAGGTAACGCGACGGCGGGGAGGCTCAGTGATACTCACGTGTATTATCATACACGCAATCTCGAATTTGTATGGATCAAAAATATGCCGACCGGTTTAATACTGCGCTTTGCGCACCACAAGATTATTCAGGAATTGGGGTCGTTTTGTTATCTTTGCCTGCGCCACCTGAAGTGGCGAGCCTTTTTTAGAGCAAAAAGGGATGCGCTAAGAATGTTGCCTGTGATGCTGAAGAAACGAAAACAAATCCAGGAACGGAGACGAGTCTCGAATAGTTGTATACGCCGGCTGCTGACGTCAGTTTTTTCGTTGGCCATGTTTCGGCAGAAATTTGTTCAGTTGGTGAGAGGATAGAGACTGGATATGTTTTCCGCGCAGAAGGATTGCCACCCTAGCAATCGTAATATTTACGAGCTGAAAACATGCGAGTCGCTTTAATTCACGATTGGCTCACCGGTATGCGGGGCGGGGAAAAGTGTTTGGAGGTTTTTTGCGAGTTATTTCCGGACGCCGACTTATACACGTTGGTTTACGATCCGGACGGCGTTTCGCCGGCGATTCGACAGATGCATGTCAAGACTTCATGGATCGATCGTTTGCCGGGAGCACAAAGGCATTTCCGCTATCTTTTGCCGTTATTTCCACATGCCGTAGAGCATTTCGAGCTGAGCGATTACGATCTCATTCTTTCTAGTAGCCATTGCGTCGCCAAGGGAATACTTCCGCATCGGGCGCTTCACATTGCCTACGTCCACACGCCGATGCGCTATGTTTGGGATTTGCGCGATGCCTATCTTAGCGGCGGAACATCTTTGATTGCCCGCGCTGGTCTATCTCTAAGTCGCCGATATCTTCAACGCTGGGATTTACGGAGCAGCCTGCGGGTGGATGAATTCCTTGCCAACTCGAATAACGTTGCCGCGAAAATCAAAAGCCTCTATGGGCGCTCGGCGACGGTGATCTATCCGCCGGTGGATATGGAGAAGTTTCATCTCCGTGACGAGATTCAGCCTTATTATCTCATCGTCTCGGCCCTAGTGCCTTACAAACGGATTGATCTTGCTATCGATGCCTTTAATGCGATAAACCTGCCGTTAAAGATTGCCGGTGACGGGCCACTGCGGCGAATCCTGCAACGTCGGGCCCGTTCGAACATAGAATTTCTCGGCTTCGTAGATGATGCGCCGCTCGCGGAACTTTATTCACGATGCCAGGCTTTGATTTTTCCAGGGGAAGAGGATTTCGGCATCGTGCCCTTGGAGGCGCAGGCTAGTGGGCGGCCGGTGATCGCCTACGGTAAAGGAGGCGCGCTGGAGACCGTCTTGCCGTTGGGCAGCGAGCTTGGCCCGCCGACGGGAATTTTTTTCCGAGAACAGGCCGTGGAGAGCTTGATGGCGGCTGTGCGGGCCTTTGAACAAAATCGACAGAAATTTGTGCCTACCGGGATTCGCCAACAGGCTTGCCGGTTTTCAAGGGATCGGTTCAAGGCTCAAATCAGCGATTATATAGAGGCTCGCCTGCGCGAGCGCGGGACGGAGAAGCAAGGCGATGCTCAAGCGCTATAGCCAATTCTTCAAAAGTCTCATGCTGGTCAATGACCTCATGTTTCTCACGCTGTCATGGTGGCTGGCGTATTTTTTGCGCTTTTATGTAAATCTTCCTTTTTTGCCTGAGACTCGTGTTTTCCGCCATTACGTTATCGCCTGGATTCTGATCCTGATGGTTTATGGGATAGTCTTTCAGCTTCTGCACGTTTATCGCCCGCGCCGGATCTCCACTCACTGGCGCGAAACCGTCGAACTTTTTAAAGGCGCCGGTCTTGCGATGTTGATTTTTCTCGGCGTGATCTTTCTTCTCCGTGAAATAGTGCTTTCCCGAGTCGTCGTGGTTTGTTTCTGGGTTTTTAGCACGGCGCTGCTTAATCTTAGTCATTTGCTTGTGCGAGAGGGGCTGCGTTTCCTGCGCAGGCGGGGGAAAAACCTCCGTCACGTCGTTGTCGTTGGTGCTGCGGTCCAAGCGCGGCGATTGGTTCATAAGCTCGACTGGTACCGTCACCTTGGATTGTCTGTTGTTGGCGTGCATCTGTTGGGACACGATGATTCCGAGTCAGAACCCCTCGGCGTTCCGCTCATTGGAAATCAAGAGGAGCTCGTCGGCATGGTTCGTTCCGGCGAGATCGATCAGGTGTTTGTGACTTTTCCGCTCCAAGAGGCGGCGCGATTGGCAGAGGTTCAGGATTGGCTCGGCGATGAGCCCGTAACGCTTTTCTATGTTCCCGATCTGGGCGAGTTTGCCAAGCTGCGCGGTAGAATTGAAGAATTCGAGGATCTGCAAATCGTGACACTGCAAGCATCGCCGCTCGACGGCTGGAACACCATCCTGAAACGAGCGGTGGACCTGCTATTTGGATTCCTTACACTAATCCTCTTTTCCCCACTTATGGCGCTGATCGCGCTGGCGATCAAATTAACCTCGCCGGGCCCGGTACTCTATAGACAGGAGCGCATGGGGCTGGACGGCAACAGATTCCAGATGCTCAAGTTTCGCACAATGGTTGACGATGCGGAAAAGTCGACCGGCCCGGTGTGGGCGACCCGCAACGATTCGCGCGTAACCTGGTTGGGATACTGGTTGCGGCGGACGAGCCTGGATGAGCTGCCACAACTGATCAATGTTCTGCGCGGCGAGATGAGTCTCGTCGGGCCGCGTCCCGAGCGTCCGCCGCTTATCGACCAATTCCGAAAATCGATTCCCAAATACATGCTCAGGCACAAAGTCAAAGCGGGCATGACCGGCTGGGCACAGATCAACGGCTGGCGCGGGAATACTTCCCTCGAACGACGCATCGAACACGATATCGACTATATCGAGCATTGGTCCCTGCGGCGGGATCTAAAAATTCTTGCCCTTACCCTCATGCGCGGATTCCTGCATAGAAATGTTGGATAGGCAATGACTGCGATAGAGGCGGATGGCAGTAAAATATCCGCCCGGCTGGTGGAATGGTGGGGGAAAGGGGTTTTTGCTTTTCTGTGTTTTTCAATCCTCCTTCTCGCGGTCGGACGTTTCGAATTTCCACTGTCAGGGGCTAGATTCAGCGCGTGGAGCGTCTCGCGGACGACCTTTATCTTCTGGTTGATCTGGAAGATTCTCATTTGGTTTCGCCTCGGGCGGCGAAATCTCGGGCTAAATAAGAACTCCTTCCCGCTCGCACTGCTTGCGTTTTTCGCAGTCGTCACGGCGTCTCTCTTGCCGGATTTTCACGAGGCGGATGATTACCGCTATCTATTCTTTGCTGTTATGCACTGTGTCATGGTTTTGGATCTGTTTGCCGAAGGTGAGAGACCGAAGCTGCTTCTCCTGTTCCTTGGTCTGTTGCCGGGGGTGCTGGTCATCCGAGGCATTTTATACAATCCATCGGTTTTGAATTTTAGTCTCGTGAACCGCTTCGGCTACCCACTGGCGCACGCCAACTCAGCCGGTTTGCTTTTTGCTATGAGTATTCCGCTGGCTCTGGCTGTTATTGCAAGTCAAAAGGGATGGGTCCGCGGAGTAACGGCTGGCGTCGCTCGCGGCGCAGTTTACCGGGTTAATATTCACTTACTCCAGAGGCGCATGGCTCGCCTGTCTCATATCGCTACTTGGCATAAGCTTGATAGAAAGCAGGCTAAGGAAAGGCGTGTTTGCGCTCGGACTTTTGGGATTGGTTGTGTTTGTTGCGGTCGCTCCCTTGCGCAACCGTCTGATGACGCTGGTAAATCCGACCCCTGACGCGGCGATCGAGGAGCGGCTTCGGTTCATGGGCGGCGCACTGACTGTTGGACTGGAACATCCCCTGCTTGGTTTCGGGTATGGCAGAGACCGCCTACGGGAGGGCGTTAAGAAAGAGGTCGCCGACTCCGGGCAACTGGGGTTCATACCCCACAGTCATAACATGTATACGGAATTACTGGCTGAAACTGGAGTGTTGGGCCTCGGTGCGTTTATGTGGATGATTTGCGCGAATTTGAGCCGTTTAATCCGCAGAGCCCGCAGAGAATCGTCTCCACAAATCCGAATCCTTTATTTCTGTTTAAGCGCTTCCCTCATAGCCTTTCTTGTAGGTGTCCTGGGAGACGCTCCGTTTTACAACCACGATACCCGCATCTTTTTTTTCACTCTTTTGGCCCTGACTTATCTCTTCTTGCGCCGCGACCTGCCAGGGCATGAGCGGCGCGCAGTCGGATTGAACGTTGGCGTTGAACACAGGTTTGGCAAAGCAAACATCGAAAACTCGCATAAAGTGAATTACCGAATACCCCTGTAATTTATTTATGGACACACTAGTTTCCATCATTCTCTTTGCCCATGCTCCTTATGCGAGATTTATCGACGATTCCTTGGGGTCTATTCTCAAGCAGTCTTACAGTTCACTGGAAGTGATTGTGTTGGGGGACGGTTCTGAAGAGATAGAACGGGCTCTTGAGCCGTTCAGGGGAGATTCCCGGTGCATTTCATGGGCACAGGGCGACAAGCCTTTTTTACAGGCCGCCAATCAGAGAATGAAAGAGGCTCGAGGGAAATATCTCGCGACGTGGAACAGCGATGATATTTATAATGAAGATCATGTCGAGGTTCTTGTACGCGCTCTCGAACAAAACCAAGCGCTTGGTGCGGCATTCGATAATACGGAGTTTTTCAAGGATACACCGGCAAGTCTCGATCAGGAGAATGGGCGGGCGTCGAGCTTGGATCTAATTGTCCCAGAAGCTAGGGCTAAAAAGCTGGCAGCATCGCTTCTCACAGTCCAGGACATTGTGAGCGAAAACTTCATGACCGGTCCCTCTTCACTGATAAGAAAATCAGCATTTGAAGTTGTCGGAGGATATGACAAAGATATCTACCTTAACTGTGATCTGCACTGGTTTTACCGTCTCGCGGCCTATTTCCCCGTTGCTTTCGTCGACTACATCGGAGTTCGAAAGCGGTTACATCCGTTAAATAACACCGCCGTAAATCCCCATTACGAGTACGGTCTGCGAGAACTCGAGCATATTCGTGACCAGTATCCAGATGTCTACCGTCGAATCGGCAAGACCGCTTTTAACAAAAAACTTGGAAGAAAATATTTTCGCTTAGGTTTATATTATGAGAAAAGAGGCGAACAAGAAAAAGCGCGGGCTGCCTATAAACAGGCTATGCTTCTTAGAAAATGGAGCCTTCGGTACTCATGGGAATATTGCCGTTCCGGTGCTATCGCGACCTTTCGGCGATGATTCCTCTCGAACAGAAAAGGTGGCCAATATCTCTCATGCTTACTGAGGTATTCTATTAGAAGATGATAAAAGTTTTGTATGGTGGTTATCTGCGTCCATTTAAGCACGTAGGTCATCATCCCCAATTTGAACACATCCGTTACCCGCCGCCGGGTTATGAATTTGTTACTGGCGGACATTTTGGGCTGAGGACGCCCGCCCGTCTTCTAAAATCCATAAGTGCGCTGTCGTGGAATGCAGTCGCCAATGGATCCACCTTGGTTGGCTTGACGAAATTTATTCACTCGCGCTCGCTCGTTGCGCAGCTATCCGTCCCCGTCTGATGTCAGCCTGGCCTTTCTGCCGAGTATGCCTTTTATTCTTGGGCAAACTCCCTGGGTTATTGAGATAGAAGACACGACGACGCTCTTCGTCCCGTTTCCGAGAATTTCCGGGAAAAGGCAGGACCCGCGACTCTTCGGGACCGGTGGCATCTACGATTCTGGATTTTTCCCGACTGTCAAGGCTCTACTTCAATCTGAAAGCTGTCGAGGTATCATCTGTCACGTCAGGTCTACGGCGAATAGCATCCCGATCCTGTTCAACGATTCGACGCTGGGTTCGAAAGTTACCCATATTCCGTTGGGTATTCGGCAGCGATTTAAACGCAAGATCCCAGCCGAAAACGATGCTGTGACGATTCTATTTACGAATTCCTGGCATCAGGCCTCGACTGGGTTTTATTTGCGCGGTGGGTTGGATGTCTTAGAAGCCTATTCTGTAATCTTTTCCAAGCATGCACACTTGCGGCTAATTCTGAGAAGCAAGCTGCCCCAAGATCTCAATCAGCGTTACCGACAAATCATCGAACGATGCAACGTCCAGGTGATCGATCAATTTCTTTCCGAAGATGAAATGGAAGCGCTTTTTTCTAGCGCAGATATCTACGTGCTACCTTCTGCCCGACTACATGTTGTATCGATTTTACAAGCAATGGCGGCCGGGTTGGCGATCGTGGTTACAGATGGTTGGGGAATGGCGGAATACATTGACCATGGCCGGAATGGTTTGATCGTGCCGGGGCGCTATGGCACCTGTTCATGGATGGATAGCAACGGAATCCTCAGAGAATATTACAAGCCCGTTTTCTCTGCGGATCCCGCCGTTACGAACGGTTTGGTAGAAGTACTATCCAGCCTGATCAAAGACGCAGGCATGCGAAGAAACTTGGGGGACGCGGGGCTAAGGGATATCGAAACCAGGTTTTCGATTGAGCGTTGGAATCGCGATCTCGCTAAGGCATTCGATAAAGCCCTATCGCGTGATTCAAACTAACGTCGAGAAGGCTCGCGGGTCCATGTCGTCCCGTTCGGCCAATCAATCCTGC
The DNA here is from genome assembly GCA_963755715.1 of uncultured delta proteobacterium. Lineage (GTDB taxonomy): Bacteria > Desulfobacterota > Binatia > UBA9968 > UBA9968 > DP-20. The sequence continues at coordinate 93,101 of CAVWLW010000054.1, read as the reverse complement.
CGGGCCTAGTATCGCCTCGCAGTCCACCTTCCCAGTCGAGCGCCCGAATATCTCCATCACGCTCGGTGACTAAACGACTCGTATCGCCGCGCTCGTTTCTAGCTTCGAGTCCACTGGGTGTTGATACTATTTCGGCACGCTGGTCCCGGTCACCATTGACATACCAAGTACCGGTCAAGTTCAGTTGCGCTTCTCTTCCATCGTATCTTCCACGGTCTCGGTCAAAAACGGATTCACAAGAAGCAGATAATAAACCTGCGATGATCATCGAGCAAATTGCGATTGCGTTTTTTCTTTTCACCGTAAACTCCCTTTTTCTCGAATCGTCCCGTGGTTTCGGTCGTATTATGCACAACGACGATAGGCGCGCTTTTAGCACCTAGTCAAGGGCATCTTCAAAATAGCCGTGGTACGGGCTTATTACGAGGTTTACAAGCGAATTAATGCTGCGTGATGTCGGCGAAAATGTGGCCTCCCGGCTCTTCATTGGTTGGTTGAAGTCGGATGATTATACTTCTTTGCTGCTAGGCGAGAATTTGCTATCATGAGTGTCGCTATATGTTACCCAAGTTAATTGAAAAGGGAAGAATTGTCGAAAAACCCTGGGGCTATGAGCTCATCTGGGCACACACCGACCGTTACGTCGGCAAAGTTCTCCATATCAACCAAGGCGAGTCGTTAAGCTATCAATATCACGTGGTAAAGGACGAGACGATTCGCTTGTTGTCGGGGCAGCTTGAAATGGATGTCGAGATCGGCGGTGAGCGAAGCACCATTCGGCTCTCGCCCGGTGAATGTTTGCACATCGTGCCGGGCATGAAACATCGCATGACCGCCGTGGAAACCTGTGATGTCTTGGAGGTGTCGACGCCGGAGCTTGACGACGTAGTACGCCTCGAAGACCGTTACGGCAGGGCGACGCCGGGCGCGGGCAAGTAGGATTATCCGACTCATGGACCCGCAACTGAGTCTTTCCGAACGGCTGATTGAACGACGGCTCCTTTCCAGCGACGAACTGGACCGGGTGCTGAAGCTGCAACAGGAGCAACAGGCGCCTTTGAGCCGGCTTGTCGTCGAGTTGGGCTTTTTGTCCGAAGAGGATTTATTGCCGGTGTTACGCGACCACTTCGCGCTTCCCTTGATGTCGCTCAAGGATATCCCGCCCACGCCGCTGGCGATCGAGTTGCCTGCTGGCATCGGCGATTTCTTCAAGCTGGCTCGGATGGTCCCGGTAAAAATCGACGGGCGCGAACTTTTGGTTGCGACGACCGATCCCTTGGACCTTTCGCGCTTGCATGCGTTGGAGCTGGCGGTCGGATTGACCGTCAAGCCGGTGCTGGCGCGCGAAAAGGAAATAGCCGCGCGCATCGAGGCGCTTTACAGCAGCAGCTTACAGCGCGGACGGCAATGAAAGCGCGGCGCAGCCGATCGACGGCATCGGTGAAGACGAGGATGTGGCTCACTTGCGTGACATGGCGTCCGAAGTGCCGGTCATTCGGATGGTCAACCAGATGCTCGTGCGCGCGCTCGAAAGCCGCGCTTCGGACGTGCATATCGAGCCGTTCGAAAATCAACTGAAAGTTCGCTACCGGATCGACGGCATTTTGCACGAAGTCGAATCGCCGCCGCGCCAATTGAAGGGCGCGGTCATTTCCCGGCTCAAGATTCTCGCCCAGCTCAACATCGCCGAGCGCCGCCTGCCACAGGACGGCCGCATCAAGACCCGTCTCGCCGGCAAAGATGTCGACTTGCGCATCGCCACCGTGCCGACTTTGTACGGCGAAAGCGTGGTCATTCGGCTTCTCGAGCGGGGACAGATTTTCACCGAGCTCGATACTATGGGATTTCCGCCGGTTCTGCTCGCCAAGTTCAATGAGATGATCTCGAAACCCCATGGCATGATCCTGGTCACCGGTCCGACCGGCAGCGGCAAGACCACGACGCTTTACGGCGCACTGCAAAAGATCAACGATCCCGGCAAAAAAATTATTACGATCGAAGATCCGGTCGAGTATCAATTGGGCGGCGTCAATCAAATCTATGTCAAGCCGCAGATCGGTTTGACGTTCGCGAACGGGCTGCGCTCGATCGTGCGCCAGGATCCCGACGTTATCATGGTCGGCGAGATCCGCGACGCCGAGACCGCCGAGATCGCCGTGCAGGCCGCGCTGACCGGTCACTTGGTGCTCTCGACTTTGCACACCAACGATGCCGCCGGCGCGATTTCTCGCCTGCTGGAAATGGGCGTGCAGGATTATCTTCTTTCGTCGTCGCTTTTGGGCGTGTTGGCGCAAAGGCTGGTGCGACGCCTCTGTCCGGCGTGCCGCAAGGAAGTTCCATTTGCCGGCTTAAACGTTACGGCAGCGGAGTTGGAGTTGCAAAATAGCGGCTCGGTTCAGACCGTATGGGAAGCCGTGGGCTGCGACGCTTGCAACAGTACCGGCTACCTGGGACGAGTTGGTATATTTGAGCTATTGCCGGCGACTTCGGATATCTGCAAAGTGATCGTGCAACGCGCCGATGCCGGCGCGATTCGCAATCTCGCGGTGCGGCAAGGGATGCGTCTCCTGCGCGATGACGGTTGGGATAAAGTTCGCCAGGGCGTGACGACCTTAGCGGAATTGTTACGGGTGACAAGAGAAGAAGAAGCTTAGATCAATTGAGGTTTGGGATTTTGACTTTGGCTCGCTTGAACACCTCGCGAAGAATCTAAAAACCCTAAATTTACAATCCAACAAGGGCGGGAGCCAACGGTAGGGCTGAGAGATGGCTTTTTTCCAATATCGCGCCGCCGATCAGGCTGGGAAAGTCGTCGACGGCGTGATCGAAGCGGACGCCGAGCAAAGCGTCATTTTGCGTTTGCGTGAGATGGGCTGTGTCCCGCTGCGCATCGCGCTGCCGAGCGAGCGCGCGGTCGGCAAGGTGCGCCAGCCGCTGTTGCCGGCTCGACGCAAGGTCAGCCAGCAACAGCTCCTGCAGTTTACCCGCGAGCTCGGCACGTTGCTCAGCGCCGGTCTGCCTCTCGACCGCAGCCTTTCGATCCTCGGCGGACTGGTCGAGGGCGGCGAGTTGAGCAAGATTTTGCGCTCGCTGGTCGAAGCGGTGCGTGCCGGGAAATCTTTGGCCGCTTCCATGGGCGAACATCCCGACGTGTTTCCGAAAATTTACGTAAACATGATCCGCGCTGGTGAAGCCGGCGGGATTTTGGAAGGCGTGCTCCGTTATCTGACGGAATACTTGGAAAGCACGCTCGCGCTCAAGGAGGAAGTCAAATCGGCGTTGATCTATCCGGCGATACTGGCGAGCGCGGCCGGCTTATCGCTGATCGTGATGTTTGTCTTCGTCATCCCGCGCTTTTCGGCGATCTTTAAAGACGTAAACAAATCTCTGCCGTTGATCACCAAGCTGGTTATTAACTTGAGCTTAACCCTGTCGCAATACGGTTGGATCATTCTCTTAGTCGTAGTCGGCATAGTTGCCGCGGCGATCTATTATATCCGCACGCCTGAGGGAAAAGGCGAATGGGATCGTTTCTGTCTGCGCGCGTGGTTGTTGGGCGAACTGGTGCGCAAGTTCGAGACCGCCCGTTTCGCGCGCACCCTTTCGGCGCTGATGAAAGGCGGCGTGCCCTTGCTGGAGTCGCTGGGAACCGTGCAAGGCGTCATCGGCAACCGCTTGCTGGCGCGCGCGATCACCCAGGTGCAGGTGCGCGTGCGCGAGGGCAAAGGCATGGCGCGGCCGTTGAGCGAGAGCGGGCTTTTCCCGCCATTGGCCTTGAATATGATTGCGGTGGGAGAGGAAACGGGTAAACTGGACGCCATGCTCGCCGAGATCGCCAATTATTACGATCAAGAAGTGAAACGAACGACCAAAAGATTAACTGCATTATTGGAGCCGGCCTTGATTTTAGTCATGGGACTGATCGTCGGCGTGGTGGTCATCTCCATGCTGCTGGCGATTTTTAGTATCAATGATTTGCCATTCTAAAAAAGCACTAAGAAATACCCAGGGCTTCACCCTGATCGAGCTGTTGATCGTCGTGACGATTATCGCTTTGCTCGCCGGCCTGGTGGTGCCGCAGTTCATCAGGCAAGAAGAAAAAGCCACGGCCAAGGCGGCCAGAGCGCAGATCGAGCTGCTGGGCACGGCGCTCGATACGTTTCGTCTCGATGTCGGCCGCTATCCGACGTCACAGGAAGGACTTGCCGCGCTCAATCAAAAGCCCGGCGCAGTCGACCGATGGGACGGACCCTACCTCAAAAAAGAAGTTCCACCCGATCCCTGGGGCAAGCCCTACATCTACAAGAGCCCCGGCGACCATGGCCCGTACGATATCATTTCTTACGGCGCCGACGGCGTGCCGGGCGGCGACGGCAATAATCATGATGTTACGAGCTGGGAAAGGTAAGCGCGGCTTCTCGCTCCTCGAGCTGGTTTTGGTGCTGCTCTTGATCGGCGTCAGCATGCTCATCGTGCTGCCCAACATCGCCAGGGGACTCCAGGAACGCGAGGTGCGAACCTCGGCTCTTGGCTTGGCGGCAGCGGCGCGCAATCTGAGGAGCCGCGCTTTGTTCGACGGTGAACCGCAACAGCTCGTGATCAATTTACCGCAAAATAGTTATCGCGTTGCGCGCTCCAGAGAAGTGCGCCTGCCGGGGGAGGTAAGGTTCATTTCCGTCGAAGGCGGCGAGGCCGTCGATCGCGACAGCAAAAGATTCTACTTTTACCCGAACGGTAGCGGTTTGGGCGGTGAAATTGTTCTTGCCGACGGCGAAAAATCTATTTCCTATCTAATTCGCTTGGAAGCCCTCACCGGCCGGATCGAAGTCGCGCGCGCCAATTGACCATGCGCTTTAATCGTCAAACCAGCCGCGGATTCACCCTGATCGAAGTCTTGGTCGCGCTCACCATTCTCGGCTTGGGCGTGGTGACGTTGTTGCAAATTTTCTCCTTGGGCCTGCGCCTGGATGCGCGCAGCGCAGTGCGCACGGAATCCGCCGCGGACGGCGCCCGGGTGATGGACGAATTGTTGGCGCGAAAAAAATTGCCGCAGGGTGATGAAAGCGGCACGTTCGGCGCCAACGGCCGGTGGCAAGCTCAAGTTCAAACCGTCCGCGAGCCATTGTCCTTGGATTTAGCGAAGACTTGGGAGCTGAAGGAGGTCGCGCTCGAGTTATACCGGTTGGATGGCCGGCGGGAGCGACTTATCGACCTGAAGACTTATCGTCTTGGCAAGAAAACTAACCCATGACAATCGTGCGTTGGGCCGAAAGGCCAAAAACCCGCGTGTCCTGGGTCGGTGTGAGCGCTAGGCCAGACGGTTTCACTCTCATCGAAGTTGTCCTGGCGCTGACGATTTTCGCTCTCATGAGCGGGATTCTTTACAGCGTGTTCGCTCTCGGTCACAACGCGGTCGAGAAATCGCAGGCCAATGCCACCCGAAACCAGAAACAGCGCTCGATTGGCGATCTCATCGGCACCTATATTCGCTCCGCGTATCCTTATAAGGAATCGGCGCAAGAACTCACGACGTTTTTTCAAGGCGAAACCGACAGCGTGACGTTTGTCTCGGCGTATTCGCAAGGCATGGGCGGGCGCGGCATGGCCAAGATTCAAATTGCCGCGGACGACGACGCTCATGGTCGAATGCTTTTAAAGCTGGAAGAAACCACGCCTGTCCGGATCGGCGATCAGGCGGACTCCCCGGGACAGAGCTACAGCGTGATTTTGCAAGACGGTATCAAAGAACTGCGCTTGGCTTATTTGGACCCGCAGGCGGACGAAGAAACCTGGGAAGAGCGCTGGGACGGCCGGGAACGGCGGGTCCTGCCGCGCGCCGTGCGGCTGACCTATTTGGACGATCAGGGCAAGCCGGTACGCTGGATTTTTCCGGTGATGATGACGGTGCTTGCGCCATGAAGAAAAAAATCAGTCTCTGGTTGGCGCGAGCGCCGCTCGGCGATCAGGACGGGGTCGCCCTGATCGCCGTGTTGTGGATTTTTATTTTTCTTTTCGTCGTCGCTTTCGAGTTCAGCACGTCGGCGCGTGAAGAAGCGACCGCGGCGCAACGTTTCAGCGACGAAACCCTCGGTTATTATTTAGCTTTAGCTGGCTTTGAACGGGGCCTCTACGATTTTTTAAATCAACAGAACCCGGCGGCGCAGACGGCGCAAGCGCCGGAGGCGAAAAAGAACGACCCGTTCGACGGCGAGTTTCATGAAGAAGATCTCGGCACGGGAGCATTTCGGGTGCGCCTGGTCGATGAAAGCGGCAAGATCAATATCAATCGGGTCAATGACGAAACCTTGCGGCGCATCTTCACGAACCTCGGTCTCGATGAAGCCCGGAGAGACATTTTGGTCGACTCCATTATGGATTGGCGCGACGCAGACGATTTGCACCGCACCAACGGCGCCGAGAATGACTACTATGCCTCGCTATCGCCCCCGTACAGCGCAAAAAACGGCCCACTGGACAGTGTGGAAGATCTGCTTTGGATCAAGGGAATGACGCCGGAGCTTTTCTTTGGCTACAGCGACGAAACCAGCCAGGCGGCAGACGAATCAGCGCGGACCGCTTTGCGCGAAATTTTCACTGTCGATAGCCCCATCGACCGGGTCAATCTGCGCACGGCGTCTGCCGAAGTGATTCACGCCCTGACGGGGATTGCCTTGGAGAAATGTCGGGGCTTTGTCGAAGAGCGCAAAAAGCTTTCGGAGAAGAGCCTCGCTGACTTACTGCCGCTGCTCGGCATCGGCGCGGCTGATAGCGCCATGCAAGCGTTTATCTTTACCAACCCATCGGTCATTGCGGTCGAGGCGGAAGGCCGGCCCTCCGGTTCGCGCATGGCTCGAAAGGTCAAAGGAATCGTCCGTCTGGGAGGCGCCCAAGGGTTCGAAATCCTGCGCTGGTTGGACCGTGACATAACGCTACCCCGCAGCTGAATCTTAGAGTAAGATGCGTTTTATGGCCGTACAGATTGTGACATTCGCTTGGCGAGGTCGCGCGCGATGATCGGGCTGGGTCGTCTACAAGACTTTTCGCGCGCGGATTTTCTTACCAGTGCCGGTCTCTATGTCCTAAGCGATCGGCTGGTGCTGGTGCGGCTACGCAAGAGCTTGCTCAACATTGCCATGCTGGAGCAAGAACAGCGTGAGCTGACGCTCGGCGACGGTCGACAAGCGATCGCAGAGCTTACCGGTTGGGTTGCCGATGACGTGCGGGAAATTGCCCTGAAAGCCGAGAGCGATTCCTATGAGCGTGCGCTGCGGCAAGCGATTATTTCCTTATTGCCGCATTTCAACGCCGCGCGCGATGCGATTTATCTTTGCTTGCCGCAGGAGCAAGTGATCAGCCAACAGGTTTTCTTGCCGCTGGCGGCGCAAGACAATCTCCAGCAGGTGCTCGAATACGAAATCGAACGGCAATTGCCTTTCAAACGCGAGGACATTTACTACGATTTTTATCCGGTCGGGAGAAGGGGCGAAAAGTTCAGTGTCTATGTCTTTGCCGTGCCAAAGAAAGCCGTCGACGGTCTTCTCGGCTTATTAGAATCTTTTGGCATCAAGCCGAGAGGCATCGAGACGACCGCCACCGCCTTGGCCAATTATCTTCTGTTCACGAGCGCGCCGACAACCGGCGGCGCCGCTATGATAGCTGGCCATGCGAAGGAATGGGAAATGATCGGCGTCCAGCTCAAAGACAGCCGCTGGAGGCCGACGACCGAATTGTTGTATTGCCATCGCTTTCCCGCCGCCGAGTGGGCTCAAGGCGCGGGCAAAGAGCTGCTGCAGGAAGGCCTGAACCAAGTCCCGCAGTTTTATCGGTGCGGCGATCTCGCGCTGCTCAACGGCGCGGTCAACGGCAAACTCGCGGCGGCTGCGGACATGACCACCCTTGGCGCAGAGCGCTTAAAAGGCTTTAGCCAGCCCGTCGATGCGGAATTACTGCCCGCCATCGGCGCCGCCTTGCGCGGTGTCCGTGAAGCGTCGCTGGCAGCAAACTTTTTGCGCCACGAGGGCAACGACGCGGACAGCGCGAAAACTTTCTCTCTCCTCAACACGGTCCTACTCAGCCTGCTTTTCATTGCGCTGCTCGTTTGGGGCGCGAGCTTTCCGATCAAAGATGAGTTGCGGCTCCGCCAATTGCAAAGCGAGAATAAAAAAATCGAGCCCGCGATCCGCGCGCTGCGCGCCGAGGAAATACAGCTCGAGCAATTGCGCAAGGAAACGGCTTTGCTCAGGGACCTCGATCAACGCCGCGGCGAGATCCTCCGTGTGCTCGATGAGCTCTCAAAAGTGGTGCCGAACAACGCCTATTTTTCAAACCTGCGTTATCGCGCCGGATTATTGGAGATTCAAGGCAACGCCGAGAGCGCCTCGGCCTTGATTCCCCTGTTAGAGCGCTCCCCCTTATTTGAAAACGTCGGCTTCAACGCGCCGTCCAATCGCGGTCGTGATAATCGCGAGACTTTTTCTTTGAAGGCGGAGCTTGAGAAGCCGAAACCGGCGGCGAAAGGCGTGGAGATCAAAGAAACCAAGAGTCAGCCTGTCAAGGAGTCGAAAGCTAAACCATGATTAACTTTTGGCAAAGGCTGTCGAAGCGGGAACGCAGCCTCGCGCTCGTGACGGCGCTCATTCTGCTGGGTTTCGTCGCTAAACTCGCCATTGTGACGCCGTTTTTCGATCGGCGCGAGTGGGTCAAGCAGCAGCTCGAAAGCCAGCCGCAACTATTGGCGAAAAATCGCCGCTACATAGCACAAAAAGAAACGATGCTGGCCGCCTTGGAAGCGGCGCGCGCAGAAATCAAGGCGCAAGAACCGAAACTGCTCACCGGCGACACGCCTTCGGTGAGCGCTTCTGATCTTCAAGAAACCGTTCAGGCGCTCGCCACCCGGGAAGGGACGCAGGTTATCACCACGCGCGTCCTCAATCCCGACGCCGCAGGCTCGTTTTCTAAAATCGCGATCCAACTGGAGATCGGCGGGCAAATCCAGCAAGTCGCGAGCTTGATTAAAGCGCTTGAAACCTCGCCCAAGTTACTCGTTATCGATGAAGTCAACGTGCGCTCGCTTTTTCGTCCAGTCGGATTTCCCCAGCCGCCAGGGGTGCCGCAGTTACCGGCGCAAAATTTGCGGATTAGCCTTACAGTGGCAGGTTACGCCCGAACTCAAGCCACGGCTCCCGCAAAAATCGAGGGACTCGGTAATCCGCCCAATCCGGCGGCCGAAAAAGGCACTTGACCTAACGCCGGGTTTTTCTTGCGTATTTGCCATCAACTTTAATTCTGCCGTAAACTTGCGCGGTTAAATAAGGGGTTGGCTGATTGCCAAAGGCGCAGGGAAGCTGATGGGGTAGGTTGCAGGGGACCGGGGTCAATTCGTGGCAGCGGCCCCCGATTAAAATCTTTATTTTCAAATTGGGCGTAAACCTGTATAATTTGGCCCTAGATTTTGACCCGGTTGTCCACCTGGCGTAAATGAACCCCTCGATTCTGACAAGCTCGGTGGAGAGGAGGAATAGCGCGATTTTAACCCGATCATCACTGCTGAGCATTCTCATGGTTGGCGCCATCGGGGTGATTGGTTGGCATACTTATTCATCATGGAAAGCAGGCCCCTGGGATTTTCCCATGCCGACTAAAACCTTGCCTATCGCAGCGGCGGGTGAAAAATCGCTCGCGCCAGCCAAAGTGGCATTTAATACCGATAACATCATCAGCAAAAATCTTTTCGATCCCGAAAGAGGCGCCGGCGCGACCCGCGAAGCGGAGGAAAATTCGCGATCTTCCCAACGGGTTCGCAACGTGATCTTGATCGGCACGGTAATCATTGGCAATAACCGCACGGCGATTTTGCAAGACGGCGTGAATTCGAGCGGTGGGCAACCGGTTCCGCCGCAGCCGCCACAGCCGATGCGGTTAAAGCTCGGCGACGATCTTGAAGGTTATCGATTGGCTGAGATCGCTGATAAAAAAGTGGTTTTTACGAAGGATGCGGCGCGGGTGGAAGTTCTGTTGGACTATTTCCGGAAAGTCGATGTTGCGGCTCCGCGAGCGGCGCCGGCCGGTCAGATCGCTACCCCAGGACCTGTTCCAGGACCTGTTGTTACGCCGCGGGTTTTGCCAAACTTGCCGCGCCGCGGCAGAGTCCCAGTTCCTGGGAGTCCAACTCCCGATTCGTGATTAGGAGAAGGGGAAATTTCATGGCAGGAAAGTGCACAATCCGAATGGCCGCGTTCGTTTCGGTGGCGGGAGTCGTCGTGCCGCTCGCGGCGCAACAGGTGCCTGTACCCACTCAACCTGGACCGACGCCTGGGCAGTCTGTTCCGGGTGCGCCACAGCCCCCTGATCCAAATAAGCCGCCGGTAATACCGCGGCGGGTTCCCGTGCCAAGTCAACCGCCCGGTGCTGCACCGCAACCCAGCCCGCAAATTGCGCCGCAAGCTCAGCAGGCTCCGGCTCAATCGGCGCCGGACGCTGGCGAGACGCAAGGATCACCCACGCCGCCGGCGCCGCAGAGGACGATTTACCCCGACGCAATCAATTCCTTCGGGCGGCATGATCTCATTGAATTTCAATCGTGCGGACCTGGTGGAAATCATTCACATCATCGCGCAACAATTGCGTCTGACTTATACCATCGATCCCGAAGTCAAAGGCACGGTGACGATCAACAGCGCCGAGCCGCTCCGAGCCGAAGATCTCCTGCCGGTGTTTCATCAAATATTGCGCATGAACGGCGCCGTAGCTGTGCGCACCGGCAATCTTTACCACATCATGCCGATCAAAGACGGCAAAGGTCTAGCTCGTCCCGTGGGACAGGGCCGAGAGGATAGCTTCGCGCTTCAAGTGATTCCGGCGCGCTTTTTTGCGGTGGCGGAATTGAAGCGGGTCTTGACGCCGTTTTTGCAGCCGGGTGGCGAGATCATCGAAAATCCGCGCGGCAACTTTCTTATCGTCATGGATCTGCCTTCGAATATTCAAAGGCTCGCGGAAATCGCCGACCTGATCGACGTACAAGTCTTCGCCGGCACGCGCATGGAGATCTACCAACCGAAGATTGCCAGCGCCGAAGAGCTGGCTCAGGAAATGACCAAGGTGATGCAGTCATTTGCCGCCTCGGCGGCGCAGGCCGAAAGCTTTGCCGCGGAATTCATCGCCTTGCCGCGCATCAATCAGCTCTTGGTTATCAGTCACAGCGAAGCGGCATGGACCTATGCCAAGCGCTGGCTGGATCGCATCGATGTTATTGCCGAGGGACCAGGCCGGCGCATATTTATTTATCCAGTCGACAACGGTAAGGCGGACCGAATTGGCCGATGTCATTAGCCAAGCCCTCGGCCAACCGTCAACGGGCAGACGAGATACCACGCGAACGCTGCAAGATTTACATCGTTCGACAGCAGGAGGGATGGGTTCAACAACGGGAAGCGGCTCTACCGGTTCGCCTTTCGGCTCTTCGGGCTCTTCGGGCTCCTCGGGCTCATTCGGTCAGCAGAGTCGGCCGCTCGGAGCCTACGCCGCGGTTCCAGCACCGGGCCAAACAGCGCCCCCGACGGTTGTACCGCCCCAGCCGCCAGCGCCACAGATACCGGGCGCGCCGCGACCGACAACACCAGGAACGCAAGGTCAGCAACAACAGCAGCAACAACAGGAACAGATGAGGATCGTGCCGGATCCGGCAACCAATTCGCTGATCATCTACGGTACGGTGCAGGAGTTTCAAAACATCAAAAATATCCTCAAGGAATTGGACGCGGCACCGCGCCAGGTCTTGATCGATGCGTTGATATTGCAAGTCGACTTGAAGAACAACGAAACATTTGGTGTCGATTACGAGATCTTGCGCCGATTCGGTGATGTGAAAATTTTCGACAAAACGTTCAACTCTCGTGGCGCGTTGTTGAGCGGCGCCCTTGCGGCGTTTACAAAAGGTGGAGGACTAAGTGGAGTCATAGGAACAGGTGACACGGTTCGAGCGTTTGTTACCGCTCTGATGACGGACTCGCGCGTCAAACTGCTATCGTCTCCCAGTGTGCTTGCCAGCGACAACCGTCCCGCGCGCATCCAAGTGGGAGCCGAGATACCGATTCCCACGGGCACCCTCACAACGAACACGGGAACCATCGTATCGAGTACCACCATCCAATACCGCAATACAGGAAGAATTTTGACGATCATTCCCCAAGTGAATGCCCAAGGATTGGTGAATCTGCAGCTCAAAGCTGAAGTGAGCGCGCTCGGTGATAACATCCCGGTAGGTAACGTTGGAGAAACATTTCCGACCTTTAATACCCAAGATGCGGAAACGACGGCAGTCGTCCTAGATGGTGAAACGTTGGTTATCGGCGGGCTGATCGGCGAGAACAAAACCAGAACTCGATCTGGAATTCCTTATCTCATGGATATTCCCGTCTTCGGCCGTTTTTTTGGCACAACAAACGATACCCTCGATCGCACTGAGCTGATCATGCTGATTACACCACACGTCGTCCGCAATCGCGACGAAGCCAGGTCGGTTACCGAAGACTTTAAAAAATCGCTTTCAGCGGTGCGAAATGAACTGGAGCGAATGGGAAGAGAACGACAAAATCTACAGCAAAGGCCACTAGAAAATCGCCCAGCTTTACCTGGGCCGTTGAGCGATCCGCCTCCGATACCTAATCCGCCGCCACCCGCTCCGGCTCCAAGTGCTTTACTGTTAATGCCCGGCGCCCCGGCTCGGTCGCTTCAAAAAACCACAATACTTTCGAATCCGGAACGAAACGCGGCGCCAGGATATGGCGCATATTCCGATGTCCGCGACCGTACGAGTTCTGAAAGTGTCGCTTCTGTCCCGCCCGGTAAAGTGGCACAATCGCCCATCGCTTTGCATGCGCTCTCGGTTACACGGCCTATGGGAACAACGAATGTGGCTCCGCAGCCCCCCGTGAACCGCCGACTTGAAATCAAGACCCAGCAACAATGGGCAGTCCAAGTTGCCTCGTTGGCGGCAGAAAAAGATGCGCAGACGATGGCTGATTTCTTGCGCCAGCACGGCTACGATGCCTATGTGATGACGGTCCAACTCGCCAGCCAAACCTGGCATCGGGTTCGTATCGGGCGGTTTGTCGATCTTGAAGCGGCCAATCAATTGAGAAATTCTCTGGCTAGTTCTACGGATTTTAAGCGCGCCTACGTAGCCGCTAATTAGACGCGCCGCGGTTATTCTGCTGTCCTTCCGAGCCGTGCATGCGGCTCATCTTGTTCTCCCGCGGGTGGACTGCGGGTCGCCTTTTTATTCTTTAAATCGAGTTCAAGCCGTGTCGAGTGCGCGGCAGGAACCCGTCATCTTCGAGGATTTTCCTAATCGATATTCGTTTGTTATGATTAGAATAGCTGATTGTTCTGCTGTTGCCAGCCGCGTTTGGAGGTCGTTAGCGACGACGTTGATCGGGGTGATGAAAGAGAGTATCGTTATTCGATTTCCAGAATGGCTGAGACATTGCTGTGGAGGGAATGTCGGGCGGTTGTTCATGTTATCCGTTACCCACTCCATCCGCTAAGGAACCGGCCAAAAATTAATCTTTGCAGGTGAGGCGAGCGTGAATCCAAATCAATTGACGATCGAGCATGTCCAGGAGATTCTGCTTAAGGAAAAATATGTGTGCGACCGTGCCTTGGCCACGGTAGTCTATCTATCGCTCGTGATGGGTAAGCCGTTGCTTCTGGAGGGAGAAGCCGGAGTCGGTAAAACCGAGATCGCTAAAGTTTTAGCCAAGGTGCTTAATGCCAAACTGATCCGGCTCCAGTGTTATGAAGGGCTCGACGCCAACACGGCCCTCTACGAGTGGAATTATCCCAAGCAGATGCTGCGTATTAAATTGGAAGAAGTCGAGCACGGCGATAGGCAAAAAGTCGAGACCGAGATCTTCAGTGAAGAATATTTGGTCAAGCGCCCGTTGCTCGAGGCAATCCAAACCGACGGCGCCAACCCGCCGGTGCTGCTGATCGACGAGATCGACCGCGCCGACATGGAGTTCGAGGCGTTTTTGCTCGAGGTCCTGTCGGATTTTCAAATTACCATCCCCGAACTCGGCACGATCGCGGCGAAACACCGGCCCTACGTGTTTCTAACGTCCAACCGCACGCGGGAAATCCATGATGCGCTCAAACGCCGTTGTCTCTATCATTGGATCGAGTATCCGAGCTTCGAAAAGGAGTACGAGATCATAACGACCAAGTTTCCCGCGGTCGAAGCCAAGATGGCGCAGCAGATTTGCGCCTTTATGCAAAAGGTCCGCGAGATGAATTTTTACAAGCGGCCCGGCGTGGCCGAAACCCTCGATTGGGCTTCGGCGTTGATCGCACTCAACCGCAAAAATTTGGACGACAAGACCGTCGTCGAAACCATGGGTTGCGTATTTAAATACCGCGAGGACTTGCATCATTTGCGCGACCAGGTCGAAGGACGGCAACTTAACTTGGACGCGCTATTGAGGGCGTCGCCCGAGATGGTGAGTTAAGGTTCGATGGAAGTCACTTCAGAAACAATCGCGGCGGCGGTCAACAGCGTGGCGGGGGCACGCGGCCAAGGAACCTTGCCCAATCTGATGGCGTTTGCCCGCGCGCTCAAACAGTTGGGCGTCAAAGTAAGTCTCAGTCAAGTGCTCGACGCCTCACGGGCGGTGGAGCACGTCGATCTCGCCGAGAAGACCGACTTCAGAGCCTTGCTGCGCGCGAATATGGTCTCGCAGAAAGAAGATTTTCCCGCCTTTGACTTGTTGTTCGATTCCTTCTGGCGCGAGATGAGCTACGAGCGGGTGCCGATGGAAACCATGGAGATCGAAGGCACGCCGAGCGAGTCGCCCGCGCCCGAAGGCGGCGACGAAGAAGGCGGACTCGAAGAAGCCACGGCAGAGACCCTAGCCAAGGAAAACTTGCCGCTGGAAAATCTCGACGAGTTTTCGGTGCCGACCTATAGCCCGCAAGAGCTGATGAACCGCAAAGACTTCAGCGAGATGGGCGTGGAGGAGAGCCGCGCCGTCGCGCGCGCGATTCTCCTGATCGCGACCAAGATCGCGACGCAAATCAGCCGGCGCAAAAAAATCGGCCGCAAGGGCAATACGGTGGATCCACGCTGGACGATGCGCCGCAGCATGAAATACGGCGGCGAGCTCGTCGAGTTGGTGCATCGCAAGCGCCGCATCAAAAAAACCAAAGTCGTGCTGCTCTGCGACGTCAGCGGCTCGATGGACTGCTACAGCCGATTCTTGATTCAATTCATGTATGGCCTGCAGAACGAACTGTGGGGCGTGGAGACTTTTGTTTTCAGCACCTCGCTCAGCCGGATCACGCACCTCATTCGTACCAAGGACATCGTCAACGCGCTGGAAAAGATCTCCGGCAGCATTCTCGGCTGGTCCGGCGGCACCAACATCGGCCGCTCGCTGCACACTTTCAATCGCGACTTTGCGCCGAGCATGGTAACTCACCGGACCGTCGTCGTGATCATCAGCGACGGCTGGGACCGCGGCGATGTGAGCTTGCTCGAACGCGAGATGCAAGATCTGAAGCGGCGCTGCAAGAAAATTATTTGGCTCAATCCGCTTTTGGCGAGCGAGAACTACGAGCCGCTGTGCAAAGGCATGCAAGCAGCGTTGCCTTATCTCGATTTGTTTTTGTCCGTGCATAACGTAAATAGTTTGGTCGCTCTCGGGCGGACGCTGCAGAAGGTGGCCTAGCGAGTTGTAGATCGAGGATGGAGGATCGCCGACTGCAATTCTAATCTTCATTATTGGAGGAACGAACATGGCTGGACCCGGCGCTTGTTATACGGATGCGGACCTGGAAGGCAAAAAGAAAGATTCGATTTATCACCAGGTAAAGGAATTTCTCGACAAGGGAGAAACCTTGGCTGTGGCAACCATCGTCTCAACCAAAGGCTCGACGCCGCGCGAAGTCGGCGCCAAGATGGTGGTTACGGCCTGGGGGAAATCCTCGGCACCATCGGCGGCGGTTGCGGCGAGGCGGATGTGAAGCGTGAGGCGATCGAGGTGATTCGCACGCGCAAGCCGAGAACGGTGCGCGTCGACCTTCTGGACGATATTTCCTCGGACAGCCCGGCCGTGTGCGGCGGCATCATGAACGTATTTATCGATCCCTGGTGGAATGAGCGGGAGCGGGAAGCAGCGCCGGCAAGTAAATGATTTCACTCTCCGAAGAACTGGTTCAGATCAGCGAAGCAGGCGCGGCGGCCGTGCTGGCCACCGTCGTCGAGGTCGAGGCCGGCGTGCACGTTGAGCCGGGAGCGAAATGTCTGGTACGCGATGAAAAAGTAAGCGGCGAAACGATCGGCGATCCGCGCGTCGTCCAGGCGATCGTCGAAGAGAGCGCCAGCCGTTTACGCGCCGAAAAATCACAGCTGGTTTCGCTGAACATTCCGCAAGCCGGCGGCAAGCTGGAAGTCTTTTTCGAAGTGATGCCGTCGCCGCCGAAGCTTATCGTGGTTGGCGCCGGTCATATCGCGGTGCCGTTGGTTAAAATCGCCAAAGTCTTGGATTTTCACGTGACGGTTATCGATGATCGTTTGCTCTACGCCAACCGCGAGCGGTTCCCCGACGCCGATGAAGTTTTGGTCGGTGACATGGCGCAGATGCTCAAAGAGATGACCATCACGCCCTCGTATTACATCGTGCTGATTACGCGCGGGCATGCTTATGACGAGCCCTGCTTGCGGGTGGTTCTGCCGAGCCAGGCGAAATATATCGGCATGATTGGCAGCCGGCGCCGGATCAAAGCCTGTTTCCAGAGATTTCGCGATGAAGATAAGATCAGCGAAGAGTTGATCGAGCGGGTTTATGCTCCCATCGGTCTCGACATCGGGACCGAGACGCCGGCGGAAATCGCTCTGTCGATTCTCGGCGAAGTCATCAAAGTGCGGCGCGGCGGCGACGCAGCTTCGCTTTCCGGCCATTGACGAAGCCAAGCCGTGCAGCAGATGAGCGGCATAATATTTTCCGATCTCGGTCAAGCTGCTTCGTTCATGGCTTTGGATTGGGTGCAGGCGGCTTTGAAGCAATGTTTGGGATTCACCCCTTTTCCGGCAACGCTGAACGTCCGGCCCAGGGCAGCCGAGGACGCGGCCGTTTGGCAGCGGGTGCGCGAGGGATCGGCCGGCGTAGCGCTGGCACCGGCGCGCGGAAATTTTTGTAATGCCCGGCTCTATCCGATTGCAATTATCGGACGAGCGGGTAAAGTTCCCGAGAAAATCTTGGGCGCGGTGCTATTTCCCGAAGTCGAAAATTATCCGGATGACAAAATCGAAATCGTCGCGCCGCTGCGGCTGAAAGAACATCTGGGCGTCGGCGACGGCGATCAACTCACTTGGGAGTTCCTCAATTGAATCAGAAAAAAAGATTGATCATCGGCATCTCGGGAGCGACGGGCGCGATCTACGGCGTGCGCATGCTGGAGATCCTCGCCAAGATCGACGACATCGAAACGCATCTCGTCATGAGCAAAGCCGGCCGGATGACGATTCAGGTGGAGACGCCTTTTTCCGTGAAAGACGTGGAAGCGATGGCCGACGTCGTTCATGACATCAGCAACGTCGGCGCGAGCATTTCGAGCGGATCGTTTCGCACCGAAGGGATGGTGATTGTGCCTTGTTCGATGAAATCCATGGGCGCCATCGCCCATTCGCTCGGCGCGGACTTGTTGGTGCGCGCCGCCGACGTGGTATTGAAAGAGCGAAAAAAGCTCGTGCTGGTCGTACGCGAGACGCCGCTGCATCTCGGCCATTTGGAAGCGATGGCCTCGCTCACGCGCATGGGCGCGATTATTTTCCCGCCGGTGCCGGCGTTCTATCATCGTCCCAAGACTTTGAATGACGTCATCAATCAAACCGTCACACGGATTCTCGATCAATTCGACATCGATGTGAAGCTCTTCCATCGTTGGGACGATGAAGGCATGAGCCGCCATCCCGACGCATCCAAGACCACGCCGATTACCGCGGCCAAAGAACGCAAGGAAGCGAAAAAGCAGCGGTGATCTCGCTGTCGCTGCGCTGACATGCCACGCCGCCGGGTGATCAAAGCCCTCACCAAAACCCAAAAACGCAAAAAAGAGCATCTAGAAATCTGCCTCGATACCGAGAGCGTCACGAGCGCATCCGGCACGGGTCTTAGCCGCTATCGCTTCGTCCACAACGCGCTGCCGGAGCTCGACATCGATGAGATCGATCTGAGCACGACGTTTCTCGGCAAACGATTGCAGGCACCGATCCTGATTTCCTCGATGACCGGCGGCTTCGATCTGGCGCGCAAAGTAAATCGCAATCTCGCCGCGGCGGCGCAGAGCTTGGGACTGGCGATGGGCGTCGGTTCGCAACGAGTCGCCGTCGAAGAGCCGTCCGCGGCGGGTTCGTTTGAGGTGCGCGACGTCGCGCCGGATATTCTTCTGTTCGGTAATCTCGGCGCGGTGCAGCTCAACTACGGGTACACAGTTGAGCATTGCCGGCGCGCGGTGTCGATGATTGGCGCCGACGCGCTGATTTTGCATTTAAACGTTCTGCAGGAAGCGGTTCAGCCCGAAGGCAATCGCAACTTCAAAGGACTGGGTGAGAAAATCGCGGCGGTGTGCCGTGATCTCGAAGTTCCCGTGATCGCCAAGGAAGTCGGCAACGGCATCTCAGTCGACGCGGCCATCCGATTGCAGCGCGCCGGCGTCAAAGCGCTCGACGTCGCCGGATACGGCGGGACTTCTTGGTCCGCCGTCGAAGCGCAGCGCGCCGTGAAACAGGGTAAGCGGCCTGATACGGCCTTTGCCGCCTGGGGCATTCCGACCGAGGAGGCGCTCGTCAGCGTGCGCCAAGCGCTGCCGGATATTCAATTAATCGCTTCCGGTGGCGTTCGCAGCGGCGTCGATATCGCCAAGGCAATCGCCCTCGGGGCCGACCTCGGCGCCTTCGGCCAACCGCTTTTGGCCGCGGCATTGGAGTCTTCGGCAAAGGTGATAGAATTTATCGCCGGCGTGATCCATGAGCTCAAGGTCAGCATGCTTTGCGTCGGCGCGGCGGATTTAACCGCGTTGCGCAAAGCGCCGCTCGTGCGTCAATCCTGACTCGTGGAATCGCCGTTTTTTTTGCGCAAACTTCGAAGTTGACAATGGCTGACGAACTGAAAGGCCAAATCCTCGATTATCTTCGCTCACACAACACCATGACGCTGGCGACCTGCGCCGGTGATGCGCCGTGGGCGGCGACAGTGTTTTTTGCCAGCGATGATTTACAGCTGTATTTCTTCTCCGCACCCGATTCGCGGCACTGCCAGAATCTAGCTCTAAACTCAAAGGTCGCGGTCACGATTCAGGAAGACTACCACGACTGGCGCGAGATCAAGGGGATTCAACTCGAAGGCCAGGTCGCGCTCGTCGACGGCGTCCTGGAAAAAGCCAAGGCGATGGCCGTTTACGCGCGTAAGTATCCGGGTGTGATCAAGCTCTTTACCGATCCCAGCAGCGGAGTTTTTTACAAGGCGTTCCTCAAGGTCAAATTTTACTGCGTTACGCCGGAGAAGGTTTTTTATATCGATAACGCCCAAGGGTTTGGCAAGAGGCAGGAGCTGGTTCTCGATCGTTAGATCGGGTATAAGACCCATCGTCGAGGAGAATAGACATCATGTCGCAACTATTGGGAAAAGAATTGCCGCCCGAGCTGTTGCAGCGCCTGAGTGGCGCAGCGATCGAAGCTCAGGAAGGCAAGATCATACCGATCTTTACCATCGATGAAGACGGTTGGGCGCATCCGGCTTTGTTATCCTATTATGAAGTGATTGCTAAAAGTGCATCGACTTTAGATATGGCGCTCTGGAAAAACAGCTCGACGGCGAACAATCTCAGAAAAACCGGCAAGATCACGCTCATGCTGAGCGACTTCAAAACAAATTACTATCTCAAGGGCCGTGTGAGCGAGCTGGAATATGAAATGACCGGCGCCGCGCCCGTGTCGCGCTTTCGCGTCGCCCTCGAGCAAGTGATCGAAGATCAAGAGCCCAACGCGGAAATTACCACGGGTTTGACTTATCGGCGCATGGCTCAGCGCGATCCGAATGATTTTGCGGCCAAGGTGTTCCGTCTTTTGCGAGAGACGCCTCCATGAAGATTAAAAAGATTGTCTTCGCCGGAGCGGCGCTGCTTTTAATCGGCGGCGCGGGATTCGCCTATTGGCGCAACCTCGGCGCTCCCACCGAATCGCCTTATCTCACTGTGCCGGTGAGCCGCGGCAATGTGCGCCAAGTGGTGTCTTCGACGGGTACATTGCAAGCCGTTGTCACCGTGCAAGTCGGCAGCCAGGTGTCCGGCACGATCGACAAGCTTCTCGCCGATTTCAATACCAAGGTGAACGCCGGGCAGGTCGTCGCCCAACTGAATCAAGACAAGTTTAAAGCGGCGGTGGACCAAGCGCGGGCCAATGTTTTGGCGGCGCAAGCGAATCATGCCAAAGCGAAGGTCAGCGTGGAAGATGCGCTCAGGACTTTGGAGCGGAGCCGCGAGCTGCGCAAGCGGGAGTTGATGGCACAGAGTGACCTCGATGCGGCGCAAACCGCCTACGATGCCGCGTTAGCGCAACTGAACGTCAATCAAGCGCAGACCGCTCAAGCTCAAGCTGGCTTGAATCAGTCGATGGTGGATTTGAACAATACCGTGATTCGCTCGCCGGTCGACGGCATGGTTATTTCACGCAATATCGACGTGGGTCAGACCGTCGCGGCGTCCCTGCAAGCGCCGACGCTGTTCACCATCGCCAACGATCTCGCCAAGATGGAGGTTCATACGAGCGTCGATGAGGCCGACGTCGGCAACGTGCGCCAAGAGCAACCGGTGACGTTCACCGTCGACGCGTTTCCGGCGCGCCGCTTTCGCGGCAAAGTGCACCAGGTGCGCAACGCGCCGACGATCATTCAAAACGTCGTGACCTACGATGCCGTGGTGCGGATCGACAACAAAGATCTGCTGCTCAAGCCCGGCATGACCGCCAACGTGCAATTCCTCGTAAGCGAAAAGGAAGACGCGCTGACGATCCCGAACATGGCGCTGCGTTTCAAGCCGCCGGAAGAGAAAAACGAGAGCCAAGAATTGTTGCGCCAGGAGCAAAGCCGAACGGCGGCGCCGCGAGTCGGCCGCGCGGCGGACAAGCCGCGCCGGGGGCAGCGGCGGCGCGAGGCTGCCGAAGCGCGCCAGGTGCGCCAGGTGAAAATCTACCTGCTCAAAGACGGCAAAGCCCAACCGGTCGAGATCCAGGTTGGCATCACCGACGGCTCGAAGAGCGAGGTGATCGACAGTGCGCTCAAGGAAAACGACCCGATCATTATCGGTCTGTCGAGCAGCGCCAACCAGGGTCAATCCGCAACGGTCAATCCGTTCCAGCCGGCGCAGCCGCGCCCAGGTTTCCGATGAGCGAGCTGATCCGCGTCGAAGATGTCCATAAAACTTACCGGATGGGCGATGTCGAGGTGCCGGCACTGCGCGGCATCAATCTGACGATCGCGCACAGCGAATTTGTTGCGGTGATGGGTTCATCGGGCTCGGGCAAGTCGACTTTGATGAACATCCTCGGTTGTCTCGATCGGCCGAACACAGGCAAATATTTCTTGGAGGGACATGAGGTCGGCTCGCTGAAGCCGGATCAGTGGGCGTATATCCGCAACAAGCGGATCGGCTTTGTCTTTCAAGGCTTCAATTTGCTCTCCCGCACGACAGCCCTCGAAAACGTCGAGCTGCCGATGATGTACAACGGCTTTGCGGGCCAAGAACGGCATCAGCGGGCGATCGAAGTGCTGTCTTTAGTTGGACTGGATAAACGCCTCGACCATATGCCCAACCAGCTTTCCGGCGGCCAACAACAGCGGGTTGCGATCGCACGCGCGCTGGTCAATCGGCCGCCGCTGATTCTTGCCGATGAGCCCACGGGCAATCTCGATTCCGCCACCAGCAACGAAATCATGGCTTTGTTTCAGCAACTGAACACGGGGCAGGGCATCACGATTATTCTCGTCACCCACGAAGCCGATATTGCGGCGTATGCGCGGCGGCAGATTATCTTTCGCGACGGTCTGGTGATTTCCGATCGGGTCAGCGAACAAGTGATTGCGAAGGTGGAGCATTAAGTGCAAGCCTTTATGACCTTGCGCATCGCGCTGCGCGCGCTCGCGAGAAATAAGCTCCGGGCTTTCTTGACAATGCTCGGCATCATCATCGGCGTCGGCGCCGTGATCGCGATGGTCGCGATCGGCGAAGGCGCCAAGTCGACGATCCGCGCGCAGATCGCCGCGCTTGGCACCAATGTTCTGATCGTGTTGCCTGGAAGCAACGTGCAGGGCGGCGTTAGAGCCGGCTTCGGCAACGTCAATACCCTGCTCGATAGCGATGGTAAGGCGATGGCGCGCGAGCTGCCTTCGGTGGCGTTTGTCTCGCCAGTGCTGCGGCGCCAGGATCAAGTGGTCGCGGGAAACTTGAACTGGGGCACTTTGGCCCAAGGAGTCGCGCCGGAGTTCCAGCAGATCCGCGACTGGCAAGTGGCTGAGGGCCGTTTTCTTCACGAGGGCGACATGGACAGCGCCGCCAAAGTCGCCGTCATCGGCCAAACGGTGGCGCGCCAACTCTTCGGCAACGACGATGCTTTGGACGCGGTTATCCGCATCCGAAACATCCCGTTCCGTGTGGTCGGCGTCCTCGGCGCGAAAGGGCAGACGGGACAGGGCACGGATCAAGACGATACGATCATGATTCCCTACACGACCATGCAGAAGCGGCTCATGCGTATCACCTGGGTTCAGAGCATCGTCGTCAAGGCCGTGAGCGCCGAGCGGGTCGAAGAAGCCCAGGAACAGATTATTTTGCTTTTGCGCCAGCGCCACCGCATCGGTCCCGAGCGCGAAGACGATTTCAACGTGCGCAATCTATCCGATATTGCCGAGGCGGCCACGACCACCGCCCGCGTCATGGCCGTCTTGCTCGGCAGCGTCGCGTCGATTTCTCTCCTCGTCGGCGGCATCGGCATCATGAACATCATGCTCGTGTCGGTGACGGAAAGGACGCGCGAGATCGGCATCCGTATGGCCGTGGGCGCGCGCAGCCGCGACATCATGCTGCAATTTCTCGTCGAGGCCGTCGTCATGGCCGCCACCGGCGGCTTGATCGGGATTCTTCTCGGAGTCGGCAGCTCCGAAGTCATCAAACAATGGGCGCAGTGGCCGACTCTTATCGATCCTGCGATCATCGCGATCGCCTTTCTCTTCTCCGGCGCCGTCGGCGTCTTCTTCGGTTTTTACCCCGCCAAGAAGGCGGCTAACTTGGATCCTATTGACGCGCTGAGATACGAGTAAAAAAGCTTGGATTGCCGAGTTCAGGCTCCTTCCTTTATTTGCATGCAGTAGAAAGTTGTCAGCGCACGAAGCGACGACGGAGCGACCGCGGCTTGCGTCAATTGTCTCCAAGCCTTGAATCCGCTTGGCAACTGATCCACCGTGAAAGCACGTTTCGGCGGATTTGGTTTTTGAAAGGAGTCTGTCCCATGTTCGGATACCGCGCCAGAGTCGGTTACATCTCACCTTCCGTGATGGAGCTCAACGCCTATGATTTTTACCGTATCGTCCCCGAAGGAGTCGGCCTTATCGCTGTGACCTGCATGGTCGAAGGATGGAAGGAGGACGCCTATAAACGAGCTCTGGCGCAGGTCGAAGCGTGTGCTCGGGAACTTGCCCGCCGCTCTTGCGACTTCGTCATTCACGGCGGCGCGCCGTTGGTTTTGAGCCAAGGTAAAGGATTCGAAACCAAACTTTTGGCCCAGCTACGAGAAATCCTCGGCGTCCCATGCACGACCAGCATAGTCGCGGCGATGGATGCTTTTCGCGATCTTTCGGCGACGAAATTAGCGGTGGTTGATCCATATCCGCCCGATCTCAACGCCAAGATGACGGCGTACTTGAAGGATTGGGGTTTTGAAGTCGCTTCACTGGTTAGCCTCGGTACTTCGTTCACGGAGTCCAGCATCGCGTCGGTCGGCGACATCTACCGCGCCGCCAAGCGCGCCGTCAACGAAGCCGGAAATGCGCAAGCGGTTTTCATTCCTTGCGCAAATTTTCCGGTGGTCGACGTGATTGACGATATAGAAACCGATTTTGGCTTGCCGGTTATCAGCAACATCACTTCTCAGCTCTATGTCGGATTCAAAGCCATTGGCATGCGCGAGAAAATCTCCGGATATGGCAAATTGATGCGCATGTTATAGCCCGTAGATGCGCCGGTCGCTGACGAAAAAAACTGTTACGCAATAGACTCAATTCACCGACAGTTACGGAAGGAGCAGGGTATGGCTAAGATAAGATCGGTCGTCGTGGAGGGCGACCGCCAAAACGGATACAAGAGAGTTCAAGTATTATTCGGCACCAACTATTTCTTGGAAATAGTCGAAAACGACGGTCATGTTGATTTTCTTTTGGGCGCGCACCACACGGGATTCAAAGCAGACGCTTCGGAGCGCGAAGGTGAGCTTCAGAAGTATATCAGCGAAGTCCAGGAGCGACATCCGGAAAGCACCCTCGAACAGGAGTAGAGGGCGAATTCGTACCCAGAGGGCATAAGTCCATGTTCGGTTGGCGCGCAAGAATAGGCTATCTCTGTCCGTCGTCTTCGAAATGATCGCGTACGATTTTTATCGCATCGTTCCGCCCGGGGTCGGCCTGATCGGGGTTACCTGCATGATCGACGGCTGGCAGGCCGACGCGTATAGAACAGGGCTGGCGCGGATCGAAGAATGCGCGACCGAGCTGGGCCGGCGAAAATGTGATTTTATAATTCACGCGGGTGTTCCGCTGGTCGTGAGTCAAGGCAAGGGTTATGAGCGCGAGGTTATAAAGAAAATTGAAACACTGACAAACGCGCCGGCAACCACCAGCATTGTCGCCGGCATGGAAGCACTCAGGGCTTTGTCGGTGCGGCGGGTCGGGCTGGTGAATCCTTATCCATCCGAGTTGAACGACGCCGTGGTCGCTTTCATGAAAGCTCATGGGTTCGAGGTCGATGCCGTCGTCAGCCTCGGCGCCGACTTCACTCGAATCGGCGACGTCTCAGAAGCCGACGTTTACGCGGCTGCAAAGCAAGCCGTCAAACAGTCGCCCAAAATCGAAGGTCTGTATTTACCCTGTCCGCAGTTTCCGGCGCTGGAGGTCATCAACGAGATCGAATCCGATTTGCGGCTTCCGGCCGTAGGTCATTTGACGTCCGAGATCTGGATGGCTTTTAAAACATTAAAAATACGCACCCCGATTCAAAGATTCGGGAAACTCCTCACGATGATGTGAGCACGGGAGGATGTATGAGATTAAAGTTTGCCATCGCTAATTTCGCCTGCGCGGTATTACTGCAATTAGCGGCTTGGGAGGCTGTATCGGCTCAACAGCTCGATATGTCCTACCCCGGTCTCACCGGAGAGTCGGCGCCGCTGTGGATCGCCAGGGAGTCGGGAATTTTCAAGGAATACGGTATCGATGCGCGGCTCGTCTACATGGAGGGCGGGCGTTTGTCGATCCAAAGTCTCCTTGCCAACTCTACCCAATTTATGACGGGCGATGCGGTGTCCGCCTTGAGCGCGATTGCAGGTGGAGCGGATATTGTCTTGTTGGCTTCGGCGAAGAATGTTTTACCCTACGTCTTCGCCGTATCTAAAGATGTCCGCCGTCCTCAGGAGCTAAAAGGGAAAATTATTGCCACCTCGCAGATCGGCGGAAGAGCAGGCGAGATCGCGCGCATGGTCATTCGCAATATCGGCCTCGATCCCGACAAGGACGTGACCTACCTCGCGGTCGGCGGAACGATGTCACGGCTGGCAGCTCTCAGCACCGGCAAGGTGCACGCGGCGCCGATTTCGCAGATCGTTGTGCCCGTCGCTGAAGAACGCGGTCTCAAGATCATGCAACTCGAGCCCATTCCTCTCATCATTGACGCGCTCTGGACGTCGCGAAAATTTGCCGAGGAAAATCCACAAGTCGTTCAAAACGTGCTGCGCGGCTACATTCGGGCGATTGCCGTTTTGGTAAAGGATCGTGAGAAGTCGGTGGAGATCATGCGCAAATACATGAGAAGCATAGATGCGAAGATGGTACAGGGCGCCTATGAACGTTACAAAGAGGAAGTGGATCGGGTGCCGATACCGTCGGAGAAGGCGATCAAAAATACTTTAGAAATCAGCTACAGAGTCGCGCCAAAGTTGGCCGGCATCGATATCAACCGCTACCTGTATTTCACGCCGGTGCAGCGTTTGGCGACGGAAGGGTTTATCGATCGTTTGTATAAGTAATCAATCAAATCATAGAAAGAGGAGGCTTGATCACAATGGCACGTATTCGTCATCTAGCAATCGTTACGGATAATCGCGAAAGGCTGGTCAAGTTCTACACGACGGCTTTCGGCATGAAGGTGATCGATGGAGTCGGACCGGCGATTTATCTATCGGACGGTTATTTGAATTTGGCCATCATTCAAAAACGCGGTAACTACAAGGAAGGCCTTTATCATTTTGGCTTCGAAGTGGAAAACATCGAGGAGCTCAGGCCTGTATGCAAGGACCTCGGCGCTAAAACGGATATCCAGAAACGTCCGGCCAATCGTGAAGCGGAGTATCGGGTGCACGATCCGGACGGCACGCCTATCGATCTCTCACAGCACGGCTGGCCGGTTTAACGTTCTTCGTCGCGGCAGTGCGCCGGCCGTTCGCCGAAGTTGCCGTGAAGGTCGGGATTGCCTCCGGCGCCGCGTAATAAGTGACGCCATCGGCACGCCCGGAGGTTTCGGCCAGACGCAGTTTCTCGCGCAAACCATATGTAATCTCTTTGATTTCGACATGAACCTTCAGGCGGCTGTCGAAGCGCCGCGCTGGCAAAGTGAAAGCACGGGCTGCGTCGAATTAGAAAGCCGCTTTGCCGACGCTGTAAGCAGTTTCTTGACCGGGAATGGCTATGAAGTTAAAGTCCGCGGTCCGTGGGAATTCGCGTTCGGAGGCGTAGAGGTGATCCGTCTCCACGAGAATGGCCAAGTGCTAATGGGCGCTGCTGACCCGAGACGCGACGGCTACGCCGTCGGTTACTGAGTCCTGAAATAACGTGATTTTCGGCGTCTTGGAGATTTTTTCTGAACAAGCGATATGCGAATGAATCCGTGAGGTGACTTTCGTCTAACGAGATCCTCCCCAGAACTCCTTTGCATCTATCGGCGCCGGGCTCAAATTGGGCATGCCGCGCGAAATATTAGCGGTATTGGGTGTTATTGTGTGTTTTGCGCCGAGGGTGACAAGTGTCTGGCAGCAATGGAATCTGCCGCGCGCGGGTTGATTATTCTCGAGGGCAACGGATCGAAGCTGCCTGCATGAGTTTCTTGGAGAGTTCTCTTTGAGTGAAAAGGAGATATCGGTTTGAACGCCATCGCATCATTGCTCGGCAACGATTCAGGCAACTTGCTTCAATTCATCAAGTACGCAATCAGCGGATGCATTGCCACGGCAACCCACATCACTATTTTTCACCTGATCGCATGGAAAGTGTTTTTTGCTCTGCAACCACAGGATTGGTTTGTCAAGATTTTCAAGCTGCCGATCAAAGAATTGGACGACGCCACGCGCTCGCGCAACTCTATGCTCAGCAATGGCG
Source organism: uncultured delta proteobacterium (assembly GCA_963755715.1). GTDB lineage: Bacteria > Desulfobacterota > Binatia > UBA9968 > UBA9968 > DP-20. Next base: position 65,418 of record CAVWLW010000054.1, on the reverse strand, counting down.
CGGCTTTTTTAGTCTCTAATTTGGTCGCGTATCTGCTCAACATTTACTGGGTATTCGTTCCGGGGCGTTATTACTGGCTCGTGGAAATCGCGCTTTTCTATCTGGTTTCAGGCGTCTCCATCGTCATCGGCACATCGGTGATGGGAGTTCTTATCCGGCGTTTCGGAATGCTGACGACTTATGCCTTCGGTGCCAACCTGATTGCGGCGCTGATGATTAATTATGCCATGCGCAAATTTTTTATTTTTAATGGCTAAGCGCCGGTGCCACGGAAGCGCGCAGCTCGGTCCTTCGCTGATGGCGTTGATCCTTATATAGCTAGGAGGCGTTCGCATGGAGACAATCGGTTTTGTCGGTCTCGGTACCATTGGCGGCACCGTCGCCGGAAATATTCGCAAGGCCGGGTACCCGATGATGGTTTACGATATCCGTCCGGAGGCGGTGCAATTACCAGTCGCCCAAGGAGCGCGCGCCGCTGTATCGGCGGCCGAAGTGGCGCAGCCACTGTCGAATAGTTTTTACTTCCCTTCCCGGTCCCCTGGAAGTCCAGCAAGTCGCTCTCGGACCCACGGGGCTCTTGCAGGGTATTCACGAAAACAGTCTCTACGTGGATCTTTCCAGCAGTGATCCGGATCTTATTCGACGCATTGAAAGCGAGTTTCAGCCGCACGGCGCGCGGGTGATGGATGCGCCACTCATCGTTGGTAAAAACGGTATCGCCAATAAAAGTGTACAGGTTTTAGCGTCCGGACCTCCGGAGGCCTTTCGTGAAGCGAAACCCGTTCTCGATTCGTTCGGCGACACGGTTGTTTACACCGGCGAATTGGGAACCGGTACGGTGATCAAGTTGGCGCATAATTTGGTTCGCCGCGGCATCGGCTTGGCGATCGGCGAAGGGATCGTTTTGGGTGCCAAGGCCGGAGTCGATCCTCAGCTTCTTTGGCGTTGCATGCACTGGGGCCTGGAAGTGCAACTGAACCAGTTGCTCAAGAGTTTCTCCGAAACTGTCTTCAAAGGAAATTATGAAGCACCCGCCAGTTTCGGCATCGGTTTATCGCGAAAGGACGTCGGCCTGGCAAACGAATTGGGGCGCCGGCTCAACGTGCCGATGCCGATCGCGGCATGGGTTGAACAAATCATGATCGAAGCGATCAACCGCGGTTGGTCGGATCAAAGCACGGCGTCGCTATTTCGTCTGCAGGAAGAAGCGGCCGGTATCGAAGCGCGAAAAACAAAGTAACGACCGATTTTTCGCGAGCGTTGCGACGAGCCTGACAAAAAATTAGATTGTCGCCCGTTACGCCGCTTCAGCTCCAAATCGAGTTCTTCGAGCGGAAGTCGGCCATGAGTCGTTCACGCTTTAGTTTCACGCGAGTAAATTCGATTCCTTCGGTCGGCGCCTGAGAAACCTGCGCTCGCGAAGATGCTCTTCTTCCAGCTGGCGCACATGGCCGGCCATGAGATTGCTTCTGCCGAAATAGCCGACGATACGACGCGCGTCGGCTCGACTGACGACGGGTAATCGGCCGATGTTGTTGCGCAGCATTTTGATCGCCGCTTCGTGGAGAACCTCATCGGGAAAGGTCACCACCAAATCGCGGCTGCCCGCCATAGCCACGGTGCTGTCGTTGTGGCCGTTTTGCTCGAGGGCGTGGACGATGTCGCCGCGCGTGATGATGCCGGTTAGATGGTTATTTTCATCGACGATCAACAGACCCTGATGACGGCTTACTTCCGGCTCGTGGCGCGCGATGCGGTCTGACAGCTCGATCAGCGGCATGTTCGCGCGCACGATGACCGCGTTTTTGTCCATGACCTCGCCGACGCGCACCATGGTGAGCGGATCGACGCTGTACTCGCGCATGACGTGAAAACCTCGCCGAGCGACTTTTTCCGTGAGGATCGAGCGGCGCAAAAGCAGCACGGTGACGCCATGAGCGGCGATGCAGCCGACGAGCAGGCCCGGCAGAAGATTGAGATCTTGGGTCAATTCGAGAGTGAAAATCATCGCCGTGAGGGGCGAGCGCATGGTTCCGCCCATCATTGCCGCCATGCCGATCAGCGCCCACAGCCCGCTATCACCGAGCGGAATAAATTGTGCCAAGGCCGCGCCGAGCGCTCCACCCATCATCAACAACGGCGCTAACACGCCGCCCGATGTTCCCGACCCCAGCGCAATCGACCAGACCAACGACTTGCCGAGAAGAATACCGAGAAGAGCGGGGCCGACGATGTCGCCGCGCAACAATCGATAGATGGTTTCATAGCCGACGCCGAGAACGCTCGGCTCGATAAGTCCGCCGATGCCGACGCACAAGCCGCCGATCGCGGGCCACCACATCCAATGAAAAGGCAGTTTATTGAAAAGATCTTCAAAGCCGTAAACCATCGTCGTCAAAAGACCGGATCCTAGGCCGGCGATCGTGCCGACGATGAATGCGAAGATCAGACCTTCGCCACCGAGGCTCGCGTGCGGATGGACGGAAAATATCGGTCCGGCGCCAAGAAGCGGGACGCGGAGCGCGGCGGCCGTGGCCGCCGCGATTGCCACCGGAATAAAAGAACGGGGGCGCCACTCAAAGAGCAGAAGCTCGATGGCCAATAGGGCGGCGGCGACGGGGGAAGCGAAGATAGCGGCCATGCCGCCGGCGGCGCCGGCGACGAGCAGCGTTTTTCGTTCCGCGGAAGAGAGATGAAAAAATTGCGCGAAAATCGAGCCCACCGCGCCGCCTGTCATGATGATCGGACCTTCGGCGCCGAAGGGGCCGCCGGTGCCGATGGAAATTGCGGACGATAAAGGCTTGAGCACGGCGATTTTCGGCTCCATGCGGCTGCGACCAAAAAGAATCGCTTCGAGCGCTTCCGGTATACCGTGGCCGCGAATCTTCTCCGAGCCGTAGCGCGCCATCAAACCGATCACCAGTCCGCCGATCACCGGCACGAGAATTACAAAATAGCCGAGACGATGATGATCGGGAGATTGAAACACGGAGGAGAATTGCCGGTAGAACGCAATGTTGGTGATCACCGCAATCAGCCAAACCAGTATATAAGCGATCACGGCGCTGAGCGCGCCGACGATCACCGCCATCCAGGACAGAGTGAGAACCCGTTTGTCACGGGTAAAGTCCGCCAATCGATCTTCGACTCTTTCAATTAACTCGGGCATTTAATCTTTCACCTCGTAGTTGTTCAAATCGGGATACACCCATACACTCTCATGGGCGCGCTAGCGCGCCCATGAGTTCAGCAAATCTGGTTGGCCGAGAAATTAGTCGGGGAGGCGATCAGGCAGGTAAACACCCGCAGATGTGCCAGCCCGCTCTAGCCGTCGGATCGCGATGCTGCACTATCAGAGCGCGCCGACTTGGGGCCGCCACCGGTCGAATCTTCGTTCGATCTTGGTGAGCAACTCCATGCCAATCATGCCGCTAAGCGCGAAAATACCGACACCGACAAAGACCTTATCCGTTTGAAACGTCGCTCCGGCCACGGTGATCATGAAACCGATGCCCGCGGTTGCCGCGTAGAGCTCACCGACCAACACGCCGACCAGCGCGCGACCGACCGCGAGACGCAAACCGGTGAGAATGAACGGCACCGTCGAAGGAAGCACGACAGTCTTAAAGACCATCCATTCGGAGGCGCCGAAGCTTCTCGCTGCGTTCAGCAGATTCAGCGGCGTGGTTTTAACGCCATCCCGCGTATTGATCAGGATCGAAAACACCGCGCCGAGAAAAATAATGCCGACTTTGGAAAGAATGCCGATGCCTAGCCAGATGATGACCAGCGGCAAGAGCGCGACCCGCGGCGTGGCATTCATGGCATTGATGAATGGATCGAACACGTAGCTCATGCGTTTGTACCAGCCGACCAAAATGCCGAATGGAATCGCGACCGCGGCGGCGAGAAAATATCCGCCGAGAAACTCGATCCCGCTCACGTACAGGTCGTGATATATTTCTCCGGAGCGAAACATCTCGACGGCGGCCTTGAAAATAAGCGACGGCGAGCTCATGAACATCGGATTGATCCACTGAAAAACGTTGCCGGTCAACTCCCAAATAATCAGGAAGATTCCCACTGACAAAGTGCCGAGGATTTTCTTTTCCTGGTTTAAGTAAAATTTATACCAGCGCGAAGCGTCCGCGACTCTGACGTCGAGCAGCACCTCCTGAGCCATTTCGTTTTGATTTGCCATTCTTCTTCTCCTTTCTTGAGATTGTTTTAGGTTCTCAAATCCTCATACTTGCTAAGATACCGCGACGCTTTCCATCAAACTTTGCAGGATCGTGACGAACTCGGGCCCGACGGAGCGCAGCTCTTGGAGATGATGCGAAGCGAGGCGGCGCAGACATTCCTCGCCTTCGCTGGTTAATTTTATCAGTACGTGGCGTCGGTCATCGGTGGCCCGCAAGCGCACCAGAAATCCTCGCTCCACAAGCCGATCGACCAACCCGACGGTGCTGTGATGCTGGAGTTGCAACCGCTCTGCTAAGGCGTTGATGGTTGGTTTCATGCCGCGCGGCAGGCCCTTCAAAGCCAGGAGCAACTGGTGTTGTTGGGGTTCCATGCCCGCCTGCTGCGCGGCATTTTCGCTGAACCGCATGAAGCGGCGGATCTGATATCGGAGCTCAGCCATCGCGCGGAAATCGGTTTGGCGACATTTTCTTTCCATAAAATATATCGTATAACGATATTATCGTGTAGCGATGTATTTGGCAACCCATCGGCTCCAAGCGGGTGTTTTTTCGTGCCGTTTTAGTCGCAAGGGCGATTTTTGGATCAGCGAATACGCGCCAGGAAGATTCTCAGTGGCGACGAATCGTCGATGACAGCATGAGTTTGCGTCGAGAAGAGTTAAGAAACCAAGAGCTAACAATCTAATTTGACAGGTTTTACTCGGCGCTGATATGGGTCTGTTGGTAGAGCGAACGACTGCTTCTGATCGTCAGCGTTTAGCCGCAAGAGTGCCATGTCAAAACCACGGACGGAAGAAAGTAAACTCCATCCGGCACTTCGTATTGTTTGATGCGAGAACATCATTTGTGGAGGTTTAAATGGCACAAAGAATGATGCCGATCTCCAGTCGATGGTTTCAAGGCGCGATGGTTACGTATTTGATCGGCTTTACGGTCTTGGGAATTCTCGCTTATTTGGTCTACCGCGATCAGCCGCCATTGCCGGCGCGCGTTGTGGCAGGTGATAAGGCACTTTTCACCCGCGACGACATCATGAGCGGCATGAACGTTTTTCAACGCAACGGCCTGATGGAGTACGGGTCGATCTATGGTCACGGCGCCTACTTGGGTCCTGATTTTACCGCCGAGTATCTTCACAAGACGTCGGAGTTTCTAGCCAAGCGTTACCAAGGCGCGCCGCTGAGCGGTGTTTCCGCGCGTGATCGGGTTGCCGCGGAGCTACACGAAAATACCTACAACGAATCGGAAGATGCGCTTCGCTGGAGCGTGCCGAGAGCCGAGGCGCACGAAATGATGGTCGAGTACTATCAGTCCTTCTTTCAGTCGACGCAAAGCCGCGGTGGCGCCCAAGCAAACTGGATCGCGGACCGAGACGACATTCGTCGCCTGACGGCATTTTTTGCTTGGACTGCTTGGACAGCGACGGCGAACCGTCCCGGCAAGAATTACTCGTACACGAGCAATTGGCCGCCGGAGCCGCTGGCGGGAAACTTTGTTACCGGGGATGCCGTCATTTGGAGCGTAATTTCGATTATCGGACTCTTGGGCGGCACCGGGCTGGTTTTCTATTTCTTCGGACGCTACGATTGGCTCGGTTGGAGTGACAGTGAGTCAAAGCCGGTTCGTTTTCGACCGGTCCATGAGGTCGCCGTGACTTCAGCCCAAAGAGCTATCGTTTGGTTTCTTCTCGTATCCTCTTTGCTTTTCGTCCTGCAGACACTTACGGGAGGTCTGATCGCTCACTATCGAGCGGAGCCGGGAGTTTTTTTCGGCGTCGATCTATCAAGTGTGCTGCCATTCAATATCGTGCGCACCTGGCACGTGCAGCTGGCGATTTTTTGGGTCTCGGCGTCTTACCTGGCTACGGGAATATTTATCGTCCCGCTCATCGCAGGAAAGGAGCCGCGCGGTCAGGGCGCTCTCACGATACTGCTTCTCGTCGCCGTCGCGATCGTGGTGTTTGGCAGCCTCGCGGGTGAATACGCCGGTGCTCGGGGCTGGTTAGGTGATCTTTGGTTTTGGCTCGGCCATCAAGGATGGGAGTATTTGGATCTGGGCAGATTATGGCAAATCCTCCTGGTGATCGGCCTGTTTCTCTGGGTCTTTATTCTCTTTCGCGGACTGCGCGGGACGCTTCGAGAAGAACACTTTGGCAACATGCCGTGGTTACTGTTCTACGCAGCCCTCGCGATACCGGCCTTCTACGCCGTCGGGCTTCTCACCAGCCCGCACAAGGGTTTCGTGGTCAACGATTTTTGGCGTTTTTGGGTCGTGCACCTTTGGGTGGAAGATTTTCTAGAGTTATTTACAACGGTCATCGTCGCCTACATGTTTGTCTTGCTCGGCGTGGTTCGTGAAGCGACGGCGCTGCGCGTCATCTATCTGGACATCATTCTTTATTCACTCGGGGGTGTACTCGGCACGATGCACCATCTCTACTTCAGCGGCACGCCGGTGGCGCACATGGCGCTCGGCGCGACGTTCTCAGCGATGGAAGTGATTCCTCTGATGTTGCTTACCCTGGAAGCGTGGAGCTTTATCAAATCCGGCGAAAAGCAGACGCGTGAGCGCTATCATATGCACCGTTGGGCCGTGCGGTTCCTAGTCGCTGTCGGAGTATGGAACTTTCTCGGCGCCGGCGTGTTCGGATTCCTCATCAATCTGCCGGTGGTCAGTTACTATGAAATCGGCACCGCTCTGACCGCCAATCACGGCCACACGGCTATGATGGGTGTGTACGGCATGTTAGCGGCCGGCCTATTGTTGTTTTGCCTGCGTTACTTGACAGAAGCGGAGAAGTGGAGCGATCGTGCTGCCATGATTTCGTTTTGGTCGTTGAATATCGGCTTGACCTGGATGGCTTTTTTCAATCTTTTCCCACTAGGGATCGTGCAACTGTACTATGCGGTCGACACGGGCTACTGGCATGCGCGCAGCCTCGACTTTCTCATGCTCTCGTGGGTGAACATGCTAGAGTGGGCCCGCCTGCCGGGAGACGCTGTGTTCATAGTAGGCGGCGCTTTTCCTCTAGTCTGGCTTTGTTGGCGCGCCGTGCGCTTTCCCAATCCGCGTCGCATCGCAGCCGACGGGAATTTGCCGCGTTTGCTCTTTACCGAAGAGTCCGAGTCGCGCGGGTCTTGAGAATTCGCCATGGCCGAGCCGCGAACCCTTAGGATTCGGTTTCAGCAATCCGTTGAATGGCTTTCAATTTAGAAAAGGCCGCCGGTGCGAATAGCAACTCCAGCGAGGAGAAAACCGATAGACATAATAGTGACCAAAACGATGTGCCAGGCGAGCACATGCAGGTTATCCCGGTTGATATTGGGAATCACGCGAAAATTCGCGTTGAGTGCCAAGCCGAGAGTCGCCGTTAAGAGCGCCAACTTGGTGGCCACGTAGATCGAGACATTCGAATCCAAACTAAACCAGGCGCTGATCTCCGGCAGCCAGCGATAAGCGAGCAAAAGGCCGGTGACCACTTGGAGCAGGAGCGACGGTAAACCGATCCTTTCAAATCCCTTCTCGAAGTCGAGGATGATGGATGGGTCACGATTGCGCAGCGCTCGTGGAAGAAGGGTCGTCGCCAGCACCAGATGACCGCCGATCCAAACCGAGGCTCCCAGGAGATGAAGTGCGATTAGAATCCGGTATAAAGCCGGCGATGCGTGAATGTCGAACATAATTCAAGATAACCGATGGATGTGACGACGTTATCGAATCTTGCTTAGAGCCGCAATAAAATTCATGCCCAACTTCCGCCGATTTTTTTCTTGGCGCTTGAGCTTGCTGTCCTCAATCCACTTACAGTGGAGCACGTATATCGAGGGATTCGCGGTTCTCCGTTTCAATCGATCTGTTCTTCAAGACAATGCTTGCGAAGCTTACGACGGTCCAACCGGCTCTTCGATCTAGCTCGTTCCTCAGTGGCGATTTTTGTGGAATCAGTGTGGGTACGCCGAGAATTAGGCAGCCGATACAACGTGCCGATACCTATCGCGGCGTAAGCCGAGCAAACCATGGTCAAGCGATCAACCGAGGATGGTCCGCGCAAAGCACGGCGTCTCGAGGCGCGCAAGCGGTCGGAGTGTCGGTATGAGGTGGGACCGATCGCATCGAGTGGGTGCCGGTTTCACCACTCGCTCCCTGATATCCCTTGGTGACCACGTTGGAATGTCAATTCATCGCATCAACTCTATGCGCATCATGCGCTTGATCGGCATCTGGCAGAACACGGATTGTGCCATGACAGTAAAAAAAATGAGGATCTGAACAGTCGCCGGTTACCTTAGTCATTTCTGGTAGTCGGCGAGCGTTGGATATTTTTGACAAATTGACATTCCTGCCATGCAAATACATGGGGAGTCTGGCTCGAAGCAAAACGCTCCCGAGTATTCGGGCGAGAGCGCCATACCGTACCATTCGAGCACACCTTGGGATGTGATTCAGAGAAGCCATGCGCCCGGACACAGCTAAAAGGCCTGGAAAGACGGTTCTCGCGCTCATCAGTAAAACTTGACAAACCCGTCAAGCGATTGTCGTCGGTTGGGCAAATGGGTGCCTAACGATTTAGCTACTCCTCGCCCGAGTGGATGGACTCGGCCTTATTTGTAAGATTTTGCTGCCTCAGTCACTTCCAGAACTATTCTTCCAGCATGGCATTCTTTATGCTTGGATTAGGCTCGACGCCTAGCCAGAGGAAGATTTATAGATGTCCATTAGTCTTTGTTCAGAAGCTTTACGCACGATCGGCCGCGACCTAGACTGGCGCGGTATCAGAACCTTTCTTATACGATGCGAAGCTAACCTTTTCGTTGTCGAGGGTGGTTATCAATCGCCTCCAGCTGTTACCCCGGTCAGCTTGTATTATGCTTTAAGTGATATCGAGCGGTTGGATCGCGAGGCGCGGGAAAAAAATGATCACCTTTCGCCGGTCAAGGACTTTCTAAGCTTGGCCGAAATCTTGTGGGCAGTCGCGACCTATGCAAGCAGTAAGCAAGGTCGCTTACTGAGTGTTTTCAATACAGCCTCGACTGGTACGATGCCTGTCCTAAAGATTGAATACGAGACGGTTCAGGGCGACCGAGTCGTTGAAGACCTCACGGGCTCTGCCATTTACGAACTGTGCATCAGCATGTACAAACTGAGAGGAACCTCAAGCATTAACGGTAGCCGATATACTCGTTTCAGCGCCTTACACGAAAACAATCAAGCTCGGTACAATTAACGAGCCGCGATCACAGCCGTTCTCTGATTGCACATGAAAAAATCTTCAGACGTGGGCGTTAGTTCCTGTGGCTCCGGAAGGATATCAAAGCATATAAGAAACGTTCCCTTGTCCCTGATCTTGGTAATTAGCTGAGCGGCCGGTTTACAGAGAGAATCGTGTAGACCTCAGCTCCCGCAAGCCAATCCAGCGCCCATGTTGCTCATAATCCGCAAGCGTTCAACCCCGATTCCCGGTAGAAGAAAATAACTCTAGCTGTAGCTGGTTAAGCGCGGACACAAAGAAGACCTTTCGTTCTCGACCAAAAATTTCGAGTGTTTCGGTTATCTTAGCTTTGGCCGCTAACGATAGCTGCCTCCATATGTGTGTCTGCTAGACGCAAGGTATCTGATTGGAAGAGCCGTGCTCAGCCCTTGGCGCTATGATGTGCGGCGCTGTTTCGATACTATCGGGCGAAACGGCTGTCGAACGCCGGTCAGCCTGCATTATCTAGGTCGAACCTAGTGGAAGGCGCGTTGAACAGTGCGGCCCGCTTCCTGCTTCGCACCCGTAAACATTTGTGATCGTGTACTGGTGGCCCGAAAGATCCGCAGAGCGAACTAAATTTATTCTTCTTCCGGGTTAAGTATCACTCGATTGAGTTCGCCCCAGTTTAGAAGACGTGAAGCCGTTTGGAGAGAAAGGCTAACTGCCGCAACATAGAAAACACTCCCAGTCATGCCGAAAAATAAATCCTTCATTGTATCGGCTAGACCATCCTGTAAGTTAACGGAAAGAGACCAACTCAAAACAAATTCCCCAAACTCCCAGAATACTGCGACCGTGCATGTGGACGTAAAGACGAGCAGGCTTTCTATCAGGCGGTTCGGTGGTGCACCAGCAAACATAACCGAAGCATTAACGGACGCCTTGTCTAAAAAGTATGCCATCGCAAGGCCGCCGAAAAAGTGCATGGGAATATCAAACAGAGGATGCGTTTCATACAGATGGAAAACGCTATATGCAATCACGTGAATTGCGAACACCAATGATGGTGCCCATGCCGGCTTTGTCAGGGACTTGACCCATTGTAAGAAAACCTTTCGATTTCGTTGCGCCCTCACCAGACCTCCCATACGGACGGTAAAACTATAATAGTAAGGGATTTTAGGCGGGCCAGCAATTAGATTTTCAATTTTGCGATGCCTGCATTCTCGATGAAGACGGTGTACGCGACCACGCACCCGCGGGCGTGACTCTATCCAAAGCTAGAAGCAAGAGCCGTAACGCTCTACGTATTTAGGATCAGCGAACATACACGAATCACACACGTACTGTTCGTTCTCGCGCCGGTACTCTTCCCACTTTGTCATGTCATAAAATCCAGCGATAAACTCTTCGCCTCGAATTCCCTCAACGATTTGTTTGCAGCGGTCACAGATAACTTTAATCGTTTTGATTCGAGAGTGCGAAGAGGGTTTAACTGACATGCGCTGTCTTCTTTCTTTCCCGCCACCGTAAGGAGCAAGCGGCATACCAAGACATTGAAAGAGCTTTGGAGAGATTCAAGCGGCGCATGCAACCTGAACGGCTGAAAAACTGGCGGCAACTTTGCCTGAAATTCCTTAGAAGGGAGTAACCAGGTCAACTGGGCGATCCCGCCGAAATATTTGAAGACTGAAATTCCCTCCCGTGCGGCTGGACAACTGTGCCACGTGATTTGTCAGAAAGTTGCTATTTCTTCTCGAATCATTGTGTTAAGCCACGGTTCATCATGCAGCTTCGAAAACACCCGCAGATGAATCTTGCCGGGTGCCGAAATTGGCCGCCGATTTGGGTGTCTAGTGAAGGCTTGAAAACCTACAAAAAAACATTCCGGTGAAATAGGGATTCTGATTGCCGCCGTTTTACTTGGCGCAGCACCCGATAAGCTCTTTTTAAAGACCGAAATTGAGCACGAGCAGTATAGGGGCTGTCGCGCACTTACCGACGCTGTGTTTTGTCGGCAGCTCCATAAGTTCCTGCAAGGTCACCTCGGCAAATCAATAAAGGAGATCCGCGACCTTGATTTGTCGCGCTGGGTCAAATTTGTTTGGATTTTAATTATGGCTGCTAAACGAGTCGTCGACGCTGTCAGCGTCGGAGCCGTCCGTGCAGCAAGGCGATCGAACTGGAAGCGGATAGCGACACTCCGGACGTCGTCTGGCAACATGTTTTATCTGGCGCAATTGGTGGAGAAGCGCCGCACACTTTATTCGCTCATCCGAGCAGAGGCTTTAGCACATCTCATCTTGGGGCCGCAGATAGAGTTCACGGAGTGGACCGCCGATGGACATCTGCGGACATGGCGAGTTTTGCCGGGTTAAGGAATGATAAACAGGCGCGTGAGATTCGGCGAGAATATGTTACCCTCCCGAGTTTCTAGACCTATTCCGATGGGCTGGAGGCTGTGACGCTCAGTTATCCAGCCGCGGGAAAAGCTGATGGCTGGACCGTAGCAAACTCCGGTGTAGATCCTGATGCCGCAATTCTTCAGCTGTAAAAGCTCTACAATTCCGCTCTCCATTAATTCGTTCATAATCCAGAAGAGCCGAACCAGCAGTCCACACAATACGAAAAGAGCTAACCTCGATTCTGTCGAGATAACCGCCCAAAGCGCGTAGCTGCTGAGACAGCGATGTTGGCCGTCGCGTAGAACTAGATTGGTTTTTCCGGCGTTTTTGCGCCTTTGCATCGAGGCGCGAAATATCAGCTGGACCGAAAGAGAAAAGACGATCTGCTATCCATAAGCGGTAGGGTTGGGCATGTTTCTCCAGCTTGAACGTCGTCACCCGCGCGGCTTCCAGTGTCTGACCGATCACTCGTAAGGATTTAGCATGCGACATCGTGTCGAAACCTCCAGGTTGTTAATCGCACCGAATCGATGCGTCAAAATAAACGATCACCCGTCGGTCAAGAGAACTTGGTCGTTCGACCCGCGCCAGATGTTTTTTGTCGACAAATAAGTCGCCGAACCGATCGCGGCTAAAACGAGAACATCTAGCAGAAACTCCACCTGATACGGCAACATCATCATCGCTAGGCTCGCCAGCATCAATTTCGTTCGATCACTCATAACGAATCATCGAAATGAATCAAAGGCTGGTGCAACAGGCATACCATCATCAGTATTTAATCTAATCGTGCGGTTGTGCCCTTTCTTGACTTGTTCGGCTGTCGTCCCCCTTCCGTCAGTTTCTAATTCTTAGTGCCTTTGTCTTTTAAACGGCGCGCCTGAACAAAAGGCCTTCAACTCACAAAACTGTACACGGCGGCACGGATATGGGAACCCAAAAGAACAGGAGCGGTGAGCCGACGCTCACATTCAGTCGCTCCTGCAATCGTAATTTTCCTCCCGAATTTCATTGGTAAAGTTTGTATCGAAGATACACCCCCGGAGGTATGACTCCTGACGAAATCCGAACCATGAGAAGGCTTTAAAACTTACTCAGCAGCAGTTGACAATTCAGCCTTGGGAGGTACGAGATGCGGACGCTTTTGACAGGGTATTTGCTGCGCTGAGTAAGGAACGCCCGGATGGACTTTACGTGTCCGGAGGCCGCTAATGAGTAATAACCACAAACGTATCGTGGGCTTGCGTTAAAGAGCCGGTTACCGTCGGCGTACGGCGGCAGAGTATCTGGAGATGCTGGTGGGGTCATGTCCTACGGGGCGGACGCCATTGACGGCTATCGGATCACGTAGCATTTACGTGGACAAGATCTTGAAGGGAGCCAAACCTGCCGATTTGCCGGTGCAGCAGGCAACGAAGTTTGAATTCATCATTAACCTCAAGGCGGCAAAGCAAATCGGTCTGACAATTCCAGTTCGCGTGCTTGAGCGGGCGAATCAAGTGATTAAGTAACGAAGGAACACTTAGCGGCGAATCGTAGGATTGAACAGTTTTCTCCATCAACGCTGTCGTGAGATCAACTTGAAGCGTCGTTCAATTCAATCGCGGGCTGCGTAGAGTCTTCTGTTCGACAAATTTTTCTCGTCAATTACACTTTTCTTTAGCTCGATTGGCGTGATAAATAACGCTCGAAACGAGGTGCGCAATGAAGAAAGCTCTGCTGGGAGACACCGCTGGCGGTTCAGGCTCCCTTTAAAACACGTGACGACTTGAGGGACTGAAAAACCCGAATATCTTTGGCGTGTTCCGTATAGGCGCGCAACGAACCCCTACCGTCAACTTCGAAAAAGGAGAACCAACTCATGAGCCAACCCAAGACATTGGAAGCAAAAGTGATCTACCGTTCCAACCACTCGCAGCTCGCCATGATCTCGATCATGAAGTACGGCGGCATTTGGGATCGGCTGGGAATTGAGGTGAGCCGCATGGACTTGGAGCATCGCGCTCTCCCCGCCGAGGATCAACTGCTCGACGGCAAGTGCAACATGATCTTCGGTTGCCACATCACGCCGCATTGGCGCGTCGCCAGCGGTGTTCCAATGATCTGCATGGCCCAGACGGTAAACACGTCACAGGACATGCTCGTGAGCACAAAGCCACTGGCCGGCTTGAACGATTTGAAGGACCGGGTTTTGGCCGAACAGGATTTTTGTGACGAGGAAGGTCATCTCACTAGCCATGTGCGCGGCACCTACGAGCTTTATCTCCGCGATGCCGGGCTATCCTCCGATCAACTGGACGTCAAGCGGGTGGAAAGCGGCGATAAAAAGCAGCTCCTCCTCGACGGCAAGGCGGACGTGACCTTTGCCAGCGGCTCCCAGGAGAAAGCTTGCGAGCGCCTCGGACTCCACACCCGACTGTTACCCCGTTATCCCATGGTCAACTCGATCACACTCACCAGTTTGGTTCCGTTGGTGCAAGATAATCCCGAACTCTACATCCGCATGATCAAGGCGATCGCGACGGGAGTCGCCATGGTGAAACGAGACAAGGAAAAAACCATGGAGATCCTCGCCGGCAATGTCGCCGATCGTCTGGGCATACGCGATGACATCGAACTGGAAAGTTTTTACCAAAAACTGAGCAACAGCCTCGAGCCCCGGCTGTGCCCCAAGATCGACTCGCTTTACAACGCTTACCGCATCGCTCAGCTGGTCTATCCGGAACTAGAAGAAACGGGCAACCCGGTCAAGCTCTGGGATCTTCATTATGTCCGTGTGCTTGAAGCGCAGGGTTTTTTCGATGAGCTCTACCGTTAAGCGGATTTCCGAAATCATATAGCCAGCAAAGTTAGAGGCGAAAATGAGTTGAGGCAAGCAGGGAAACGTAAGAGTTAACCGCATGAAATAGTATGGCAGAACAGCCCAACGATATACTCGGACCGATCATTTTTTTCTCATCCGTTATCACGGCGTTCGCACTCGCTGCCTTCTCACCACTCAAACAGCTGCGCCAACCCGTTAAGTTATTTGTGATCGGATTTATCAACGGTGCCATCGCAGCTCTAATTTCAGGTCTAGGAATGTTAGGCGGCATGATCACGAGCCGATCATTGCTCTTCATCGTTGTTATATCGATTGTTATTGGAGCTTTTTTTAGCCTTCTGGCTTCATCCGAAACGATCAGCGAAAAGAAAAGAGACGAACTCGTACGGAAAAGTGACGACCAGAGTTGGCGTGTGTAGATCATCTTGAATTGCTGTCCGGCTAAATGCAGCATTGAATTGTATTCTCCTTCCAACGAATCTGCCGCAGCATCGGGACTGAACGTCTTTCAGTTCCATCTCAGGCTAAAAATCTGGTTTTTCCGCTCGATGAAATATCTGTCGCCTTCGGTTGTAAATCTTAGTTTCCCTCTAATACCGCCCGCGTGATACATAGAATGTGTGTGCAATGAGGAAAGCTGGTGTCTTATCAATCCTGGTCGTGGTGTGCTGCTTGCTGTTGGAGTGATAGCCGAGGCGCAGCAGACGAGGAAAGTCCCGCGGATAGGATACCTAGCAGCTGCCGACCACTTCCGCTGCCCGGCCCGCATCGAGGTATTCCGGCATGGCCTGCGCGAGCTTGGGTATATCGAGGGAAAAAACATTGTCATTGAATGCCGTCTGCGGAGGGAAAACCGGATCGCCTCCCCGCGCTCGCGGCTGAGCTGGTACGTCTCAAGGTAGACGTGATCGTGTCACGGGTGGTCCGACAGCAACCCGCGCCGCCAAGGAAGCAACTTCTACGATTCCCATTGTCATGACGCAGGATTCTGATCCTGTTGGCTCCGGGGTTCGTCACCAGCCTCGCGCGACCTGGTGGAAACATAACTGGCTTCCAACCTTTCCTCGGATTTGGTCGGGAAACGGCTGGAGCTTCTGAAGGAGATCGTTCCCAGGCTCTCCCGCGTGAGCGTCCTCGGGAGTTCGACCCAACCGGGCAACGCGGAAGCGTTAAGAGAATTGGAACTCACCGCAGGGACGTTCGGAGTGCGGCTTCAATATCTAGACGTACTCAGTTCTAAGGATATCGAGACCGCATTCCGAGCCGGAAGTAAGGGACGTGCTGAGGCAATCCTCGTGCTTGGAAGCCCCGTGCTCAATTCTCACCGAACACAAATTGCAGATCTCGCAGCAAAGAGCCGGCTCCTAGTGATATACGACAGGCTAGAATATGTGGAAGCCGGGGGGCTCATGAGCTATGCGACGAGCATTACCGCTTTGGACCGCCGCGCCGCCACTTATGTCGACAAGATTTTGAAAGGCGCCAAGCCTGCCGATCTGCCGGTCGAGCAGCCGAAAACATTCGAACTCGTCATCAACCTGAAAGCCGCCAAGCAAATCGGTCTAACGATTCCGCCCAATGTGCTGGTGCGAGCGGACAAGGTGATCAAGTGAGCGAAGAAAACGAAGCGGCGAGGCTGGATTAACTGTATTCTCCTTCACGCCAATCTAAAGGCGAACAATCTTGACACACTTTCTTCGTGTGATATTTCTCGGCACGTAACACGCCTTCCCCATCGTTGAGCAGGCTTCTGGCATGATCTGAGGCCAAACGAAGGAGCGCAAGCCGTTCCCGGGAGGGAGATATGAAAAGTAAAGCGTAGAGCCAGCCGCCCCGGCGATTTATCGCTAGAGTGTGCTGGCTTTTGTGTTCCTCAAGGACCGGCTACACGACTCGTGAAGGAGAACAACCTATATGACTACGAACACGGGCAATCGGCAGTTCATCGACTCCGTGCTCAGGGACATCATCCAGCCGGGCACGGACCGGCTGATGGAGAGCCGCTACTTCTCCGACCTGCGAGCAGGCAAGCTCACCACCCGCCGGATCCAGGGCTTCGCCTTGCAGCACTACATCCACAATATGGGCATTCTCAAGGCGTTCGCTCTTGGGGCGACCCAACACGCCGCCGATAACCGGACGTTTACAGCGTACGCCACGGCTATGGGCGAGGAACTGACCCACCCCAACATGTGCAAGACTTTGGGCTTCTCCTTGGGCCTCACGGAGAAGGACTTCGACAAGGCCGTGCCGGTGCGCGGCGCCCTGGTGCACACAGCGGTGTGCATTCACGGGATATTTCTGGTGTCCGTCGTTGAGATGCGCGCCATGGCGCTGTCCAACGAGACGATGGTCCAGCGTTACGCCGCAGAGTTCGACGAATACCTGCCAAAGGAACCATATAACATGTCCGAGGAAGCCCGCGAGTTTTTCATCGTTCACAAGGGCGCCGACGTCGAGCACACCGAGCGCGCTGCCACCGCCATCGCGGAGAGCGCGACCAGCGACGAGGATCAAGAGAAGGTTCGTACGATGTGCAGGAACATGGCCGGGTTAAAGCTGGGCAAGTTCGACAGCATCTATGACGAGTACGCCTGACTATGCGGCTGCAGAACGCCTTGTTTCCTCGATATGTTGCGCACATATGAAATATTCAGTTGCACGGGTTTGAGACACAGCGTCAGATTGGACTGATTTCTCCATCGATCCAATCTTCCCGGGGCCGAGGGTCAGATGATTAAGTTCACGATCCCTGGTTTTGGACTGCTGGAAATAAGTCGGGTCGTGACGGACTATACGGGCACACACTCCTTCAAAGGAGTCGTGAGAAGAAGTGTCAGAACTCGTCTCGCACGACTTGCCAGGCTGGTCGAGGTCCACGTTCTCACCATAGACACTTTCGGTACGGCACGCCGCGAACTCGCGCGACTGCCCGTCGAGCTGCACTTTCTGAACAACGACAGACGTAACGACAAAGAGAAGCAACGGTTCGTCCTGAAATATGAGCCGTCGCATGTGGCAGCGTTCGGTAATGGAACTATAGATCGACTGCTTCTGAAAACTTTGCGTGACGCAGGCGGTCTCGCAGTGGCTGTGGACAACGGCGAAGGTTGCGCGCTTGAAGCGATTCTCAACGCCAATATTCTTGTCCACGGTTCCGAGCAAGCCTTGGATTTACTGCTTGAGCCGAACAGTTGTAAACAAACCCTTCGCTTTTGATGCGATTGAATTGAATTCTCCATCTACTCAATCCTACGTGAGATTCGACTGAAGCGTCGTTGGACTAAACCGCTTCGCGGTGGACGAGAGGGCGCTATTATTGAAGCAGTTTCGGTAATCCTCCCGCAGTTCCTTTATCATCGATCTTTTCTTTGACTCGGTCCCTGAGTGCAGTGATAGCCTCCGTGAATCAAATTCACTCAAGGAGGCAATCATGGGAGTCTTACGTGATCGAATGATCGAGGAGATGAAGCTACGGAACTTCTCTACGGCAACGCAGGAGTCCTACGTCTACGCGGTAAGCAGACTGGCCAGATATCACAACAAATCACCGGATCAGCTCAGCAAGGAAGACATCCGAGCTTTTCTTGTGCATCTCACGATAGAGCGGAAGTTATCGCCGAATAGTCTGACCGGATACTGTTCGGGGTTGCGGTTTTTCTACAACGAAACCCTGGGGTGGGATGAGACCAAGCTGTTCATTGCACCGAGAAAGAAATCTTCACTGCTGCCCGAAGTGTTCAGTCCCGACGAGGTCGTGCGATTGATCGGTGCCACCCGCGGACTCAAGCAACGTGTGTTACTGATGACCGCTTATTCGGCAGGACTCCGAGTCAGTGAGTTGGTAAACCTCAAGATCACAGACATCGATGCGCAGCGCATGACGCTGCGGGTGAAGCAAGGCAAGGGCGGGAAGGACCGCTATGCGATCCTGTCGCAGAACCTGCTTGTGGAACTGCGTCAGTACTGGAAACGCTACCGGCCTTCTATCTGGCTTTTCCCGAACCGGGCCAAGAACGGTCCATTAAGCCGAGGGGAAGCCTGGCACATCTTCCGCTCGGCGAAGAAAAGAGCAGGGCTTAAAAAGGGCCGTGGCATTCACAGCCTTCGTGCCTGCTTCGCCACCCATCTTCTGGAGGCCGGTGTGGACTTGCGCTCGATCCAGTTTTTGATGGGGCACACCTCTCTTCTTTCCACCCAGCGCTATCTCAGGCTACGGCCACAGAACGTGGACTTTGCCGTGAGTCCGCTCGACCGGCTCCAGTTATAGACGGCCTAAAGCCATGCTGCCGGCCAGTCGGCGGCTGGCAGCGGCAAGACGCGGCGTTGAATTGGCCGATATCTTTCGCGCCCATGGCGAGTCCTATCGCCGCGCTCATCCGTTGCCGGTTTCGCATCTCAAGATCATGCAGGCCGTGGAACGCTGCCGCACAGCGGCCCTGGGAGGCCACCTCGAGCAGTGTGACTCCTGTGGCTATGAGCGCCCCGCCTATAACTCCTGCCGCAATCGCCACTGCCCCAAATGCCAATCGCTGGCCAAGGTAAAGTGGCTGGATAAACAAAAGTCCGAACTGTTGCCGGTGGGATACTTCCATCTGGTGTTCACCTTGCCGCACGAGCTCAACGGTCTGATACTGACCAACAAAAAGATCCTGTTAAGTCATCTCTTTAAAGCCGTGGGTGAAACGCTCGTTGATTTTGGCCGAACTCGTCTGGGCGGACAAATCGGTTTGATCACGGTGCTGCACACCTGGGAGCAAACCCTGTTAGATCATTTTCATCTCCATTGTCTGGTCCCCGCTGGAGCTCTGTCGTTCGATCAAAAGCATTGGCGTCCTGCCCGTCAAAACTTTCTGTTCCCTGTTAAAGCCCTAAGCGTCGGTTTTCCGGGGTAAGTTCCTCGACTTACTCAAAACGGCTTTCGCTCGAAACAAGCTCCTCTTTGTCGGTCAAACCGCTTCCTTGGCTGATTCTGTAGCCTTCAACCTTCTGATCAATGCGCTACGAAAAAAACCATGGATCGTCTATGCCAAAAAACCTTTCGGCTCTCCCGTCCATGTGCTGGACTACCTCGGCCGCTACATCCACCGCGTGGCGCTGTCCAATGATCGGATTCTCTCAGTCCATAGCCGAGAAGTCACCTTCAGTTACCGCGACCGCAAAAATGAGAACCGAAAAAAGACCATGACCCTCGATGCCCACGAATTTATCCGCCGCTTCTTGCTCCACATGATCCCCAAGGGCTTTGTGCGGGTTCGTCACTCGGGCGTTTTGGCTAACCGATCCAAAAGCCTGCTGTCCAAGTGCCGTCAGCTCCTAGATCTCAATCCCGCTGTGCCCAAGCTCGCGCAAAAATCAGTTCACGAGCTGATGCTTGAACTCACCGGCATCGATATCACTCGATGTCCTCTGTGCCAAAAGGGAACGCTGGTCTTGTTTGCCGCGCTGCCTGTCCCCGCACCACTGGGATTCTTCGTGATGATCGCTCAACGAACCAACACCCGCATGCGTGCCCGGTTCTCTCCTAGAGCCAACGCATCGGTGCGCCTGGGTTCATCGTTTCCCTCTTTCTTGGCTCGTTCTCACTTCGGAGGTGATCGCCAGTTGAGCTCACAAGTCAACTTGAATGCGGCCCGCTCGTTACACGATCACCACCACGGCAATGTTTGCTCGGCGCGCTGCCTTCGTTCCAATCCCCATAGGCGACCGTCACTGCTTCACCCAACGCTTTAGTCCAACGGGTTTTATCCTGAATGCGTCCAAGTCCAACTGCTCTCACCCAATCGTTCTGCCCTCGCATTCAGGTTAAAACCTATCCGTTCAGTTCAATCCTACGATCGAAATTAACCTTTTTCCCCTCGAAGAATCTGGTTCTTATGCTGCCGCAAATCGCACTTTTCCCGGCGGCTCTGTCCGTGTTAAATAACGCCCTCACGAACGAGGTGCGAATTGAGGAAAGTTGGTTGGCTGTCAATCTTGGTTGCAGCGGCGTGCTTACTTTTGCAGTGATAACTGAGGCGCAACAGCCGGGGAAAATCTTCCGCATCGGTTACCTGGATAATCGCACTGCTTCCGGTAGCGCAGTCCTTGTGGAAGCGTTCCGACAAGAGCTGAGCAAGCTTGGCTGGATTGAGGGGAAAAATATCACCATCGAGTACCGATTTGCCGACCAAAAGCGCGAGCGCACGCCCGAGCTTGCGGCGGAGCTGGTTCGTTTAAAGGTTGATCTGATCGTGGCCTCAGGGGGACCGACACCGTTAGCGGCGAAGAGAGCAACTACTACCATCCCAATCGTGATGACGACCGCTACCGACCCCGTGGCTGCTGGCCTGATCGCTAGTCTCGCAAGGCCGGAAGGCAATGTTACCGGGAACTCGGGTCTAGCGCCCGAGCTAATTACCAAAAGGCTAGAGATACTCAAGGACGTAATCCCTAGACTCTCACGAGTTGGGCTTTTGCGGCAGCCGAGAGGCGTACTAGGGGACCTCCAACTCGGAGATATCAGGCCTGCGGCTCAGGCACTAAAGCTGAAATTGGAAGAGATCGAGGCTGAACCCGACGCGAAAGGCTTAGAGAGCGGCTTTCAAACCGCCAAGCAGAAGCAGGTGGGCGCGATTATGATAACTCCCGGTCGCACCTTTCAAGCCGAAAGAAAGCGGATCGTGGAGCTCGCCGGCAAACACCGCTTGCCGGCTATTTACGCAGATAAGGAGTATGTCGAAGACCGGTGGCCTCATGTCCTATGGGACGGACCTCACTGACCTCTATCGGCGCGCGGCTGTTTACGTGGACAAGATTTTGAAAGGCGCCAAACCGGCTGATCTGCCGGTGGAGCAGGCGACGAAGTTTGAGTTCGTCATCAACCTTAAGGCGGCAAAACAGATTGGTCTGATAATTCCGGCCCGCGTGCTTGAGCGGGCGAATCAAGTGATCAAATAACGCCAGGATTGAATTGTATTCTCCATCAGCGCAACCTCGCGTGACATCATATTGAAGCGTTCAGTTCAATCCTGCAACAATCTGCGTCGTCAGCTCGCCTAGATATAGCTACGGGCCAATATCTGGATGTACTGCCAAAATGGCAGCGTTTGTCCGATTAATTATTTGACAAGATCCTAGTAACCGGAGGATATTTCAACCGGTTTGTGCTTAGGGAACCGAAAAGAGAAAACGTGATATACCGCCGGACAGTCGGCAGGCCGATAGAAGGGGTTTCCCATATGTCGATGACGATACCATTTCCGGTGGAGGACTTATTCGAACTGCGCTTATTTCTTGAGGAACTTGTGTGCAATGTCTGCCGTTTCATCCACGTGGCTGAGCAAGAAATTGCGCCACAAGAAATACGGATTCGTCAGGAAGTCAACCTCGGAATTCCCAACGCATTCGCAGACATTCTCATTCGGGTTCCACATCATTCAAACTACTTCGTGGAAGTCAAATACGGATACCCCACAGAGCGAATCATTGAGAGCATCCAACGCAAGTACGGTAAACCTCTGCCCCTATTCGAGGAAATCTCCAAACTCATCCTGATGGTCGATCGACACAATCATCCGGACTGGGATAAATGCGCCAAGCAAGTCAAGGAGATTTTACCGTCATCCTGGGAATTGGAGGTATGGGATGAGCCGTACCTGCTTTCGCTGATCCGTAAGTATTTCGACGTTGAGATCGAATCCCTCTCGCCGGACAAAATTCTCGAACTACGACTGATAATCGACCGCGCCAAAGGGACTTACGCGTTTGGCGCCGCGTACAACAACGATCCGTTAGATTCCCAACTCCTGTGGCAGTTCGGATATTGGCGATTGCACGACCTCTTTGAAGCCTCGAACCGCACAAAACGCTTGATCCTGCCACCGGCAAGCTATCCCGCTGTCATCGTGCTCTTCGCCGATCTCAGTGGATTTTCGGGGTACGTTCGCGAAACCCCTCGCGCGAGAACAATTCAGGACTGCCTCGGTGCATACTGTGCAAAAGCTCGATATCAAATCATCAACGATGGGGGCATGCTCTACCAGTTCCTCGGAGATGGGGTCATAGGACTCTTTGGTATTCCGACTCACTCCATCGATTACATCGAACGGAGTTTCGCTTGTGCACGATCACTATTGACCCTCGGGGATGCGATTTCGAACGAGTGGCAGCGCCAACTTGATCGTCTCCAGGCGGTTCGTGGATGTCATATCGGCATGGCCATGGGTAATCTCCAGATTCTCTCGCTGCGCCCTTTCAGTCGTACCCACACCGGCGTGATCGGTGATGCAATTAATATGGCTGCGCGCCTGTCGTCGGATGCCCAACCTGGGCAGATTGTCGTAAGTAATATCGTCTATCAAAGCATGAGCCCCTCTATACAGAGCCTGCTGCACGAGACGGAACCCATCGAGGCGAAGAACGTGGGCCGAATTAAAGCCTGGACGTTCGACCAGACAGATCACGGCGCTGCCTAACATTCCAGTGGAGCGGACGGCCCACAGCGTAGGCTTTGTGGGTTGGTCTCGGCATTTTTCCTGTGGGCCGCCGCTCACCGGGAACGGTTAGCCCTGAGATTGAATTGATTTCTCCATCGACTCAAATCCTGTGAGATTTGACTGAAGCGTCGTTCAGTTCAATCTCAGGCTGAAAATCTGATCTTCCCACTCGACGAATACCTGTCCCTTCGGCTGTAAATCTTACTTTCCCTCTATTACGCGTCCGCGTGATACATAACGAACGGTGTGTGCAATGAAGAAAGCCGGTGTCTTATCAATCCTGTTTGTGGTGGTGCTGCTTGCTGTTGGAGTCATCGCCGAGGCGCAGCAGCCGGCGAAAGCTACCCAAGATTGGGTGGCTTGAGAGCAGTACTACCGTTCGCGGCACACCGCTGGGAGAGTTATTCCGCGCAAGCTCCATGAACTCGGATATGTTGAGGGCAAGAACATAGCTATCGAGTATCGATCCGCTGACGATAAGTTAGACCGGCTCCCCGCGCTGGCTGGTGAACTGGTCCGTCTCAACGTCGATGTGCTCGTTGCTGTCACGACACCGTCCGCCATAGCCGGCAAGAACGCTACCAGGACGATCCCCATCGTTTTTATTCTGGTGGCAGATCCTGTTGAAGCTGGGCTGATTGATAGCCTGGCGCGGCCTGGGGGAAACATCACGGGGTTGACTAACATTGCCGCGGTGTTGGCCGATAAACGACTGGAGTTACTCAAGGAAACCGTTCCCAAGCTCTCCCGCGTTGCGCTGCTTTGGGATCCACAGAATCCAGGCTCTGCGCAAGCATGGAAAGAAAGCCAACTGCCGGCACGAGCACTGGGCTTGCAGCTTCATTCCATGGAGGTAAGCAGCGCGGACAAATTCGAGGGTGCGTTCAAAGATGCGACTAAGGCGCGCAGCGCCGCTCTCGCCGTGACACCGAGCGCTGTCGCCTTTTCCAATCGAAAACAAATCGTGGAACTGGCGGCAAAACTTCGATTGCCGGCGATATACTATCGGGATGAATTTGTCGATAGCGGCGGCTTGATGTCCTACGGAGCCGACCTCGACGACCACTACAGGCGCGCCGCCATCTATGTGGACAAAATTCTAAAAGGCGCCAAGCCCGCCGACTTTCCTGTCGAGCAACCGACGAAGTTCGAGCTGATGATCAATCTCAAACGGCGAAGCAGATCGGCCTGACGATCCCGCCGAAGGTGCTGGCGCGGGCGGATAAGGTGATCAAATAAGCGCGGCGATGCCAGGATTGAATTGAATTCTCCATCCACGACAAATCCTATGAGATTTGTCTGAAGCGTCGTTCAGTTCAATCCTACGTCGAAATTAGCCTTTTTCCCCTCGATGAATCTGGTTTTCCTTCTGCCGTAAATAACACTTTTCTCAGCTTCCGTATCCGTGATAAAAAGCCGCAAGAACGAGGTGTGCAATGAAGAAAGCTGCGGCGCTATCAATCCTGGTTGCAGTGATGCTGCTTGCTGTTGCGGTCATAGCCGAGGCGCAGCAACAGACAAAGTTGGCTAAGATTGGGGTGCTCTCAAGCGGTTCCGTTCCGCTTCCGGTCCAGGCACCCGCCTTGAACTAATCCGGCAAGGAGTCCGCGAACTCGGCTATGTTGAAGGTAAGAACATAATTATCGAGTATCGATCCGCGGAGGAAAAGTTCGACCGGCTCCCGGCGTTGGTGGGTGAGCTAATTCGTCTCAAGGTTGACGTGCTCGTCATGTCCTCAACGCCTGCTGCTTTAGCCGCCAAGAACGCTACCAAAGAGATCCCAATCGTTTTTATAGGGGTGTCTGACCCTGTTGCCGCTGGGCTGGTTGACAGCCTAGCGCGGCCTGGGGAGAACATTACGGGATTCTCCGCGATTTCGGGGGTGTTATCGGGTAAGCGACTAGAGTTGCTCAAGGAAGCGGTTCCCAAGCTCGCCCGCGTGGCGGTGTTGTGGGATCCGCGGGATCCAAATGGTGCGGAAGCATGGAAAGAAAGTCAGTTGCCAGCCCGAGAACTGGGTCTGCAACTTCACTCCATGGAGGTAAGTCACGCCAACCAATACGAGATTGCGTTCAATGAGGGTATCAAGACGGGTAGTGCCGCTCTTGCTGTGGCCGGAAGCCCGTTGGCCGTTTCAAATCGAAAACAGATTGTGGACCTCGCGGCAAAAAATCGACTGCCGGCGATATATCATCGGGCAGATTTTGTCGACAACGGTGGTTTGATGTCCTACGGGGCCGACCAGGTTGAACCCTACCGGCGAGTTGCCGTCTACGTGGACAAAATTCTCAAAGGCGCTAAACCTGCTGACCTGCCAGTCGAACAGCCAAAGAAGTTCGAGCTGTTAATCAATCTTAAAGCGGCGAAGCAGATCGGCCTGACGATTCCGCCGAATGTGCTGGCGAGAGCGGACAAAGTGATTAAGTGATGGTTCGACGTTGCGCACCTCAAAAGACATGAAGAGAAAAATCGCCGTCCTTAATCTTTGCGCCATGCTTTTCGCGCTTTGCTCTTTCACCAGGCGCAGCAGCCGGGAAAATCTTCCGCATCGGTTTCCTGGATGCTAGCACTGCTTCTGGTATTGCGGTCCTCGTGAAGGCGTTTCTGCAAGAGCTGAGCAAGCTTGGATGGATTGAGGGAAAGAATATTGCCATCGAGTACCGATTTGCAGAGCAAGAGCATGAGCGTCTACCTGAGCTTGCGGCGGACCTGGTTCGTCTCAAGGTTGATCTGATCGTGGTCTCAGGGACGCCGCGGCGTTAGCGGCGAAGAGAGCGACTACTACCATCCCCATCGTGATGGTAAGCATTGGGGACCCCGTGGCTGCAGGTTTGGTTGCCAGTCTGGCGCGGCCGGGAGGCAATGTCACTGGGCTCGCGGGTTTAGCGTCCGAGCTAAGTACCAAAAGGCTAGAGATACTCAAGGACGCAGTCCCCAAGCTCGCCCTAGTTGGACTTCTGCGGCCGCCGGGAGGCACATAGAAGAGACCTCCAACTGAAAGAGCTCAGGACTGCGGCTGTGGCATTGAAGCTGAAATTGGAGGAATCGACACTCCACCCGACGCCAAAGGTTTAGAGAGCGCCTTTCAAACCGCAAAGCAGAAGCAGGTGGGCGGTATTATGACGACCAGCGGTCGCTGCTTTTTCGCCGAAAGAAAGCGGATCGTCGAGCTTGCCGGAAATACCGGTTGCCGGCTATTTACCCCCAGAAGCAGTATGTCGATGAGGGCGGCCTCATGTCCTACGGGGCGGACTACGATGACCTCTATCGGCGCGCCGCTGTTTACGTGGACAAAATTTTGAAAGGTGCCAAACCGGCTGATTTGCCGGTGCAGCAGGCAACGAAGTTTGAGTTCAATCGGGCACCGGCTGGCCCTCGTCGTCCTTCACTGTCTCCGCGTTTTCATCGCGCACACCGAGGGCGGCCCGAATGGTTTTCACGAGTCCGACTGGAATCTTCCAGGTCGGCTAGTCTGTGTTGAGGGGTGATCTTTACGGTCCCTTACAAGAGCCCTCCCTTTTTGACCGCGTCACACTGGACAACGAAGCTCATACGTTGGTATGGCCAAACGGCGCCGACTTCGATCCGGCAATCTTGCACAACTGGCCCGAATCAGGTGCAGCACTTGCGGCACTGGCCGAGAAGTGGGAATCAGAGAAGTCAGCGCGCCCAACGCCATAACTCGGCATCTTCATCGCGAGCTCGGCCCATTGAAAAGCTTCGTCGATATGAGTTTCGTTCAGGAGCTGGAATCGTCGGGGTTTATCAAGCAGCTATACAAAAGGTGAGCGCCACAGGCTAAATTCAAAATGTCCCCTTTTTTTGCTTTGTCCCGCCTATTTTCTTAATTGTCATCCATCCAGCGTAACCGTACGCTACAAAAGAGTTAGTAGACTTAGGCAAGCCTGACCCAGATTGTTCCCCCATGTGCCGGCAGAACGACGCTTGCGTTCCGCATGAGTCCAAACGGTTAAAACCCATTCCGACGGTTTGACCAGAGCACCTGACCTGAGGGCCGCGAAATGAGGTCGAAGGACAGCGGTTGAACGGTTTGAACGACTGGAACGGTCAACTCGTGAGGGACTCGAAGGGACGTAATTGACTATTCAGACAAAGATCGAGTCAGGATCTTCGCGACTCCAGAAGTCGAGATACCCACCTGGCGCGCTACCTCTGCCAACGCAAGACCAAAACCTTCCAGCAATCCCTTCACGATCTGCGCTCTCACCACTGGCAACTTCCCCCGTCGGCTCAGACTCTCTTAACCTTTATCCGACTTTGTCTCGTTAATCAGTTACGTCCCCGTACATGACCCCGCTACTGGGTGTCCCCCTTTTTACTTGACTTGTCGCTCTACACACTTGTGCTGTTCGGAATATTCCCGGGTAAAAAGAAACGGTAACGCAATAATCCTTGCGTTGCCTCTCTCTCTTTATTGCGTTTATCGATTTCCGCCTTTATTCCGCCATGTAGCGCGTTGTAGTATTTCTTGCATACAATCCTTGCCCCGGGATCGAGCTTGTCGTAGTAACCCAGCAACTGATCGTAATGATAACCAGCCAACGAGTATGTGGTTTGCACTTGCAACCCGGTTTGCTCCGCGGGCGGTAGAAGAGCAAGAACCTCTGCTGTATCTACTGACGCAGTTTTAAAGTTATTGGGCGGTGGCGCGTAGGTCGCGGCCGGCAAGTTTGGGATAAACGCAAAGTAATCAATTTGTGGAAAATTGACTGCCGCATGTTGTGGACCTGCTGTCCAAAGAAGTCGCTGGATTATTTTACTTAGCTCAGCAATGCTACTAATATTAGCATTGAATCCTTTTATATGACCCCCGTCCGAGCTCGCGATTTCCTTCGCCCAATTTTGCAACTCGTAATCGCCTGTCACATCCTTATCCGTCTTGTAGTACAAGGCAATGTAATCATCTACGTAGCTTCCCAGCGTATCCCAAATGAGCTGGCCGTCATCGCGGTAAGGGAAGTAAGGCAGTGAAACGGGATCAAGACCGCGTTTGGCGGTGCGAACCGGAAAGTCAAAATCATTAAAGTCCCAGCCGGCGTAGGCATTCTGAATTAACTCCAAGGAGCCGGACAAACCACCCTCTAATATGTTCTGGATCAGGCCAGCCTTATTAAGCAAGGTAAGCTCTCCCAATTTATTGATGACAATCAACGCAGCAAAATGGAAGCTGAGCAAAATATACAAAGGATGTTCCACGGCGAGTTGTCGATGCATCGCAATTGCGAAGGCTTCCTCGGTTAGGTGCGTTTCGCCCAGATGGTTAACCGCCTGATTTAAATTCAAATCCGCAGCCTGAACAAACATTTTCGCCATGAGCCATTTATTGGCATTGCCGGGCTTTGCTGAATCCGCGGCCAACATGGATGGGTAATTATTGCTTCCGCCTGGTGTGCGGGACTGGTTGAGTTGCACGGCGGCAAGTTGCAACCCGGGGAAATCATCGGTGCGAACAAATAAGGCGATGGGCCCCATGAGATATTGGCCTTTTTGCGCGCCAGGAGCATCCGCGGCCGCTTTAGCGTGTGTTAGTGCTTCATAATCGCATACAAATAAGCGATGTTCCTTGATCGCACTTTCAAAGCTTGAGTTGGGACCAAGAAAATATTGGACGGCTTCTTCGGTTATGTCCGGTGACAGTTTTCTTTTGAGGTTATTCCAATTCGTACCAATATCATCACTGAAAGTAACCTGTTTTATCGCCATCGGATTCAAGCCTGCCAGCCTCTGCGAGGCAAAGGTTTTGTCGTCTTGCCAAAGACCCGTAATGTCTGGAATTGGGTAGAGAACAAACACCTTTGCATAGGACTCAAAGTTGGGGAAATCCTGAGTTTTGTCTGTATCGACACCTGTAATGCGACCCGCTAATTGCGATAGCGAATCCTCACTGATTTCAATCTTGCTTGCGAGCTCTTTATAGCGACTGGAATTATAAATCTCGGCGATTTTATCCGCATAATCTCGAATGTTGGCATTGGCTCCCTGGTACTCACTCAATATTTCCCAAATCTTAAGATTGACAAAAATACGAAGCTGGTTTTCCGCCTGCCCTATCACCCAATCTTCTAAACCGAGCACTTGAACAGTCGCTGCGGCGTCAGAAGCCAATGGCATTGGCAGACCCTCTACTTTTTCGTAATCATAAATGAGTCGTGTTGCAGATAGTTGAATTTTACGCTCAGCCTGTTCAACTACACTATCGTATTGCGGTAGGGATGGCATGGCTGCACCTCGTTTAACTAAAGGGTTAAGATTGTGAGTGGATCATGGGAACGGTTCTCGACGCTCTCCATGGTGCGGGAAGCCGCCCATTGCGACCCAGTCCCGCTCGGCGTCGGCGAAGAACTTCAGCAGCCCGGAGGGATAGTCGGACGTAGAAGAAATTTAAAACACCCTTTTTCTCTGACCGGAGCTATATCGCCGAACCGGCAAGTCGTCAAGCACACGAGTGTTGAAAATCGCGGTTTTGTTTCGGCTGGTAATCATCAATCAACAAAACGCCTCCAGCGGCATGTGGGCAGTCTTCTTTCTGGTGGTTCTCTTCTGTTTGCTCTGGCTAATTTGTTTTAACGTAGTAAGGCGCCTGCCCGGGACTATGGCCTCCTGCAAAAAAGTTTAGAGAAATGGTTGCGCAAATCCTCTCGGAAAAGCGGCCAGGTCTTGTAATCACATATTGTCGTAATGCGAGACGCGACCGTTAATGCGAAAATCAACTTATAAACCGTCGGCTGCCTCGCGACGCCGCGATTCATGACGTGGTAAGACCGCCGCGGGAACTGAATCCTGAGCAGACGCGACATGAGGATCTGCAAAAGCCGCTTGACTGTTCAACCCCCCGTCATTTGCCCCGTAGATCTCCTGGACTCGAGGCCGTAATCTTCGACGACTTTCGCGATCGCCTCTTGAATCATGCGCGCGAGATCTTCGCGCCAAGCGTCTGCCTTCTGTCCATACAGAATCACTCGCCGCGTGGCTAGGTCGATCGGAATGTCGGCCGCTTCCTTAGAGAGGATGAGCACCGGTTTCGCCAATGTATGTGCGATCCCCAGCTCATAAAGCACATTCGGATTGCGCCCGGTGATGTCGGCGATGACGAAGTCGGCTGCATTGATGCTTTGCCAGATGTCCTCGAGGATGTCGGTGGGGCTGAACAGGTCATCCCCACGCACTGGGCGCACACCCGCGGCTTCGCACGCTCTTGCCAATATCCGGTGCACGTCGGCAGACCATTCCTGCCTGAAGGGCATCACGATAAAACAGGATGCCTTGCGCGGATCGGCGCGGTCTTTGGGGGGCGAGTAGAGCCTCTCTGGTCCAAGGAACAGCACGTCCTGCTTCAGGTGCGCAGCCGAATCGCGGAATTCGTCCAGAAAGACGTCGAGCCCCGTAGAGCGCAAAGCCGTCCCGATTCGGGACCGGGTGCCTCGCCAATCCTCAGATACCAGTTTGGACTGGTGAACGCGCCGCACATACTCTCGCAAGTAGGCTACGGTGTCATCGAAACGATCGGTGATCCAAACAAGGATCGTGACGAGCGCAACGATGAAAAGCACGGAGAAAAAGGACTTCCACACCGCTTGGACGGGCAGGAACCAGACCAGCGGGGAAAGCAGGACCGCCCCGAGGGACAGCAGAATCAGGATTCCAGAAAGACCCGAACGCCCGAGCGCCTCCCGTCGTGCACGCGTGGACACATCCGCGGTGACGGTATTGCGGATGGGCGTCGCCGACAGCCAAACCATGGCTGACAGCAGCAGGAACTGTCCCAGCATCCAGACTGCCTCAATTGTTTGCGGCACAGTGGTGCCGCTGTATGCCATGTCGCCCGCCATTAGAATGACCGTTCCGATGACCATCCAGATCACAACCGGCGGCTCTTTGAGCAGCATGCAGAGCAGCCCAATCGCGAGAACCGCGAATTCGAGCGCTGCCGTAACGGCGTCGAGCCGCCCGAGCGCGGTGTTCAGGAGATGACTGTACTCGTAGTAGTGGAAGCTCGCGAAGATCGCCCCTAGGCCGGCCATCAATGCCGCAAAAACGAAGGTTGTAAGTAACGACAGCGGCCGGGTATCCCACCGCTCCAAGGCGAGATAGCCCCACGCGCACATGAGTACAAAAACACATGAGGCATAGAGCGAATTGGAAATCACCTCGAATAAATCACCGCTAGCGCCTTGCGGCGAAGACTCCACAACTGCGGAGGGCCCACTGGAGGCCTGGTAGGTCACCCACGACCCTGCCAGCAGCAGGAACGCAAGACCCTGCATGACGAGAAACCCCGGGTAGGGACGGGGACTGCGTCGGGAAGCGTAGAGGGCGATGATTCCGGTGACGGCGGGCGCGCTAGCTTGGCCCCAGTAATACCGACTGGGACCAAACGGCTCATTACCGACTACGAGCCAGATGGCCAGCCAGAACAAGTACAGGGCGGCTAGCGCACCAACCTTAAGGCGAGCGGATCGCGTCATCGGGGACAATCGCGCTGTTCCTGGCCGCCGCAGCTCGGGAGAAATTGATATTCGATTTCACTTTAAGGACTCACCCGATATCAAGGAAGGGACCGCTGAACTGGGCGGAGCCAAGCGACGAGCGCTTTTGGTATATGTTTACATTCAGGGTAAGGGTAGTGCTGTGCCGAACATAGGCGCCTACGCCGATAAGATAGTCTTCAATATGTGTCAGCCAAAAGATTCCAAGACGAGTAGTTAACTGATACTCATTGTGGCTAGCGCGATCAGATAGAGGATCAGTCGTACCGTCCCAAGTGTGGAAGACCCGCAGGATGGATTTTAACATCGCAGCCTACTCTGGGAGACAGTCGGTTACCTATGACTTCGGGAAATTAGTTCAGCTCCCCTCAGGAAGAAGTTCCACCATCACCGCCTGCCCTTTGTGCGGCCCTGCAACTTCTCTTGCAGCCTTATGGTCTTCCGAAATCCTTAATACCCGTCCGTGCCGCTTACCTATAACCACAAACAGTCCCTTGCTAAGAGGGTTGTAACCAGCCGCCCGAAGGTCCTCCATCAGGTAGCGCGCCCGCTGCATGGGCAGCCCTCCCTTACGCAAACGGATTAAGTTTTCAATTTCCCTAATGTTTTTCTCGTTTAGTACCACGACCGAACCCGACCGCCCCGTGCGGCCTTGGGGCTCGATAAGGCCCTGCTCGACCCAGCGAGCTAAGCTTGAGTAGGGAATCTTATGTTTCTTGGCCAGATCCTTAAGGGTCATAGTCCAAGAATCTTATTCCATGAGAATCTCAGATGTCAAGATTCTCCTCTTAAAAAGCTGCTTACGGAGTAGAGAACAGGCTCATCATTCTTTAGGTTGATCCTTGGCCGTATCTGCTGTTTCCAGGTGCGTGCCCGTTTAGAATCTTCCGTGAAACGAAGTCCTGTTCTCCCCACCAAACCCCGAATTGATCTAGTAAGCTCGTCGGAGGGTTACGGGCCGACGCACTATCATTAACTGCAGGCGGAGATTATCGATCGAAGGCTTATTATCGCGGAAATGAATGGCGAGTTCGTTAAGGCGGCGCACTATCATCTTCACGCACGCGAACTGAATACCGCGCGTTGTCACACGTAAGATCTCCCGAAGCTCTTCCTTCTCTTGATAGGTTCGCCGATCCCAGCGAAGCTCACGGCGATAACGGCGGACGAGCCAGGTTGATTTCTCATCGAGCTGTTTCTCAAGGAAGTCCAGAGACTCGTACAGTTTGGGCCGGCGGATCTCGCGTTCTTTACACTCTACCGCGGCGCGACGAATTCCAATGCTTTTGTTCGCCGAAGCAAACGAGCTACCCTCCGAAGCAAGCGCCGCGTGCCGCCCTTATACGCGTTGCGTGAAACTCTTGCCTTACCGGCTGCAGTCTTTGGCCCCGTGGAGCGCTCCCACGGCTTCCAGCGTTGAATTAGTTTCCCTTGCCGAGTCTGCCTTTCCAAATTCCAGCCGTTCGCCACTTTTTGCCTCCAGTTTGTTCTGCTGATTTTCGCTTTCCCGCGCGCGGGACGATTCTCCCGGCTGAGCCGGTGCGTTGTTCACTTGCTGGGGGCCATTGGCAATATTCGCTTGGCGAACAAATGCCACGGGCTGCGGATTTTTGATTACCGCCAAGGTTTCAAGTGTTGCCCGACACTGCGCCTGAGCTTTAAGAGCCAAGCGCAAATAGGTCTCGGCAGCGTTCATGTACTCTCCGATATTCAATGACGCGCGACGCGCCAGGTTGTTGAACACAGAATCCAGTGTCTGAGCCTGTGCCATGAGTATCGTTTCCGCTCGCGCTAGGTCTCCATTGTTGGCAAGTTTACATTGAGCGTCTAGGTCGTCGACAAGAGTGTTGATAGCAACGTCGCCAAAATCCTTGTTGTAAGCCGTTAACGTTACTGCAGCCTGAACGATTGGCCTTAGAATCATATGCGCCAAAGCGTCTGCTGGAGATTCAGTTGGCTTTTGCAAAATGCGCAGGGCTCTCGGGTCTTCCTTTAATGGACGATTGGATTGTTTAACTTTTTGTTGCTTGGTCATATGCGTCGGGCTCTCTATACAGAACTATGAAGCAATCTTGTCGGGAAAAGCCTTGGGAAAGGGCCTTAGTCGTCAGTCTCATTTTAGATGCATAGCGCCTTGGATTCTATCGATGTGACGTCGACCTTGAGTTGAGCGGCGGGCATCCCGTCAGTTCTGCTCACTGCGTAGCTTGGCGGTCTTGCTGTGCCCGTATTGTGCCCAAACCATCACAGCACAGCGAGCACAACCAGACAGCAAGAAAGTTGAAAATCGAATGATTATGCGGGAGATTACGTGATGGGCCTTGGCAAAAAAAGGATGTGGAGGACTCAAAATCCGGTAGGGGAGGCAGTCGTTCTTGCCGCTTATCTTGTTCTTTAAAAGAGCAGTTTCCAGCATTCGCCGAGCGAGCTGACGCCGGCGAGGCTGGGGTGCTGGATGTGTTTCAATTGCGCGACATTGCTCGACGGCAGGATGCAGCGCTCGAAGCCGAGCTTGCCGGCTTCTTTGACCCGGGCTTCGGCTTGGGAAATGCCGCGAATCTCGCCGGCAAGGCCGACTTCGCCGAAGAAAACCGTTTTCGCGTCGACGACATCGTCCCGGCTGCTCGAGGCGATCGCCGCGATGATGCCGAGATCGACCGCGGGCTCGTCGACATGGACGCCGCCGGCGACGTTGACGAAAATATCCTGATCGAAAAGTTTGGCGCCCATTTTCTTTTCCAGCACGGCGACGAGCAAGGCGACGCGGTTGTGATCGACGCCGATCGTGGTGCGTCGCGGCACGGCCAAGAAAGACCGGCAGACGAGCGCTTGCAGTTCGACTAAAATCGGCCGCGTGCCTTCCATGCTGCAGACGACGGCGGAGCCGGGCACCGCGAGCGGCCGCTCCATCAGAAAAATTTCCGAGGGATTGGTGACTTCTTTCAAGCCGGCCTCTTTCATTTCGAAAACGCCGATCTCGTTGGTCGAGCCGAAGCGGTTTTTCACCGCGCGCAGGATGCGGAAACTGTGGCCGCGCTCGCCCTCGAAGTAAAGCACCGTGTCGACCATGTGCTCGAGCAAGCGCGGGCCGGCGATGGCGCCGTCTTTGGTCACGTGGCCGATCAGGAACGTCGTCAAGCCGGTTTTTTTCGCCAGCACGATGATCGCGCCGGACGCTTCTCTGACTTGGGCGATGCTGCCGGGCGCGGACGGGATCGCCGTCGAGAAAATCGTTTGCACCGAGTCGATCACCAGCAAGCCGGGTTTGATTTTCTTGACGTGATCGAGAATGCGTTCGAGCGAAGTCTCGCTCAGCACGAGCAAATTCGGCGCCGCGATGCCGAGCCGCTCGGCGCGCATTTTGATTTGCCGCGGCGATTCCTCGCCCGACACGTAGAGGCAAGTGATCCCGGTTTGGCTCACCGCGGCAAAAGCTTGAAGCAGCAACGTTGATTTGCCGATGCCGGGGTCGCCGCCGATGAGGATCACCGAGCCGGGCACGAGGCCGCCGCCGAGGACGCGGTCGAACTCACCGATACCGCAGAGCACCCGGCCTTCTTCAGTCGTATCGATTTCATGAATCGGCGCCGGCTCGTCTTTCGTTCCCAGGCTCAGTTCCCCGCGCGGCGTCGTCGCTTTCTCGAAGCGTTCCTCGGCGAAGGTGTTCCACTGGTTGCAGTCGGGACATTTGCCGAGCCATTTGGACGACTGAAAGCCGCAGCTTTGGCAAGCGAAAATGGTTTTAGCTTTGGCCATGGGAGTTATCGCCGCCGCTCCTTCGAATTAGAAAAACGGCCTACGAATTCGCATCACTTTAACCAACTCTGATTCGAGCTGGCAAGCGCGATGGACGATTTCACTGCAATTAAATTTTTTTCACGCAATTTGACCTCGTTCTAGGCGTGCTTCGTCGAGAATGTTAATTTTGAATTGATGGCCACGAAAGAGAAACTATCGGCTGAACAATTTCTGCCAAAGCGGCGCACGCTCGAGGGCCTGCGCGCCGCTGCGCGCTCCTGCAAAGGCTGCGATCTTTACAAGAACGCGACCCAGACCGTTTTCGGCGAGGGCGCAAAAGACGCGGATCTCGTGCTGGTAGGCGAACAACCGGGCGACATGGAAGATCGCCAGGGGCATCCTTTCGTTGGACCGGCGGGTCGAATGCTGGACAAAGCGCTCGGCGAAGCGCGTATACCCCGAGAGGACGTTTATATCACCAACGCCGTGAAACACTTCAGATGGATTCAGCGCGGCAAGCGGCGATTGCACCAAAAACCGCTGGTCCGTCAGGTGATCGCTTGCAAGCCCTGGTTGCAGGCCGAGCTCGAAATAATCCAACCAAAGGTGATCGTCTGTCTCGGTGCCACGGCCGCGCAATCAGTTCTTGGCAGGCCTGTCCCTATCGCCCGAGAACGGGGAAAGTTTTTTGCTGGACAAAACGGCGAAGCGGTTTTCGTCACGATCCATCCTTCGTCGATCTTCCGGCGACGTGAAAAAGCCGAGCGCGAAGAAGAATTCCGCCACTTCGTGAGCGAAATGAAACTCGTGCAGCGCAAGCTCCGCGGCATGGCAGCCGCTTGAGCGCAATTCACCACAATTAAAAATTGGATTGGGGAGTTGTCTCTGCGAGGAGGCGATCGTGTTGCGATGCCGCTGGCCGTATATTATCTAAATCAAGCAATGACGACAGTTAGCATCCAAGACGAGCTGCAAGCGATCAAGAACGCGGCGCTTTATCGCCGCTTGCGGCGCGTCGAGAACGATCAGGGTCCGACGTTGATCCTTGACGGCCACGAGGTCATCAACTTCTCGTCGAACAATTATCTCGGCATCGCCAACCACCCGGCACTCGCTGAAGCGGCAAAGAGAGCGATCGACCAATACGGTTGCGGCTCAGGCGCTTCGCGCCTGATCTCCGGCAATATGGCGCTGCACGAAGAATTGGAAAACCGGCTCGCTAAATTCAAAGGAACGGAAGCCGCGCTAGTGTTCAATTCCGGCTTCCAGGCAAACACGGGTATTCTCTCGACGCTCACCGGCGAAACCGATGCGATTCTCAGCGACGCGCTGAATCACGCCAGCATCATCGATGGTTGCCGCTTGTCGCGCGCGAAAACATTCGTCTACGCCCATTGCGACTTGAACGGGCTGGAAACCGGGCTCAAGCAAGCAGCCGGCGCGCGGCGCAAGCTGATCGTGACCGAGACCATTTTCAGCATGGATGGCGACGAGGCGCCGTTAACGGGAATCGTCGAGCTCGCGGAGAAATACGACGCCTGGGTGATGGTCGACGAGGCGCATGCGACCGGTATTTTCGGAGCGAGCGGCGCAGGCGTCGTCGCCAAGTTGGGACTGGGCGATCGCGTTCTCGTGCAAATGGGCACCCTCGGAAAAGCGCTCGGCGGTTTCGGCGCTTACGTCGCCGGCAGTCGCGCGCTGCGCGAGCTGTTGATCAACCGCTGTCGCAGTTTCATATTTACGACGGCGCTGCCGCCGGCGATCATGGCGACGGCGATGGCGGCGATCGATCTGGTGGAGCGCGAACCGGAGCGGCGCGAGGCTCTGTGGAGCAACTGCCGCCTACTTGCGGAGGGACTGAGAAAAATAGGTTTCTCGCTCGGTGAAATTCAAAGCCCGATATTGCCTCTGATCATCGGCGACGCGGAAAATTGCATGCGGCTTTCCGAGCAACTGCTGGAGCGGGGAGTTTTCGCTCAAGGGATTCGCCCGCCGACCGTGCCGCCGGGAACCTCGCGCCTGCGCATCACTTTGATGGCGACGCACACGCGCGAGCACATTGAAAAAGCGCTCGAGGCTTTCGAGGACCTCAAGAAACAGGCATGACCCCTGATCACGACAAACTGAAACAGCTCGACCATAGCTATCTTTGGCACCCGTTCACGCAGATGCAGGAATGGATGGGCGAAGAGCCGTGCATCATCAGCCGCGCCGACGGCAATTTCTTGATCGACGTTCAAGGACGAAAGTATTTGGACGGGGTGTCTTCGCTCTGGTGCAACGTTCACGGCCATCGCAAAAAAGAGCTCGACGACGCGCTCCGCGCGCAGCTCGAGCGGATTGCCCATTCGACGTTTCTCGGCTTGAGCCATGTGCCGGGAATTCAGCTCGCGGAAAAATTGATCGGCATCGCGCCGAAGGGTTTGCAGCGAGTGTTTTACTCCGACAGCGGCGCCACCGCCGTCGAGATCGCGCTGAAGATGGCGGTGCAATATTGGCAACTCAAAGGGGAAAAGCAGCGCACGCGAATCGCTTCGCTGGCGGATTCTTATCACGGCGACACGGTGGGCTCGATGAGCCTCGGCTACTCGGAAACGTTTCACCGCTTCTACAAAGAGCTGCTCTTTCCGGTGCTGCGCCTTACGCCGCCGCATGTGTTTCGTTATTACCAGCACATGAGCGAGGCCGCCGCTCTCGATGCTGCCGTCAACGAAGCGGAGGAGAAGCTCGCGGCAAATAAAGATACTTTGGCTGCGTTGATCATGGAGCCGCTCATGCAAGGCGCGGCGGGCATGTGGGCGCAGCCGGCCGGTTATGTTCAGGCATTGCATGACATCTGCCGGCGCCACGGCATTCTTTTCATTCTTGATGAAGTGGCGACGGGTTTCGGCCGGACCGGCAAGATGTTTGCCTGCGAGCACGCGAACGTAGCGCCGGACCTACTCTGCTTGGCGAAGGGTATCACCGGCGGTTATCTGCCTCTGGCGGCGACTTTGAGCACGGAGGAAATTTTTTCGGCTTTTCTGGGCGAGTACAAAGAATTCAAAACTTTCTTTCACGGCCATACTTACACGGGCAATCCGCTCGGCTGCGCCGTCGCGAGCGCGAATTTGGCATTGTTTGAAGGAGAAAACACGATCGAAAACATGCAACCGAGGATCGAGTATTTGCGCACGCGGCTGCGCGAGGAGTTCCTTTCATTGCCTCACGTCAGCGATGTGCGCCAATGGGGATACATGGTCGGCATCGAATTGGTGCAAGACAAAGCCAGCGCTAAAAATTATCGGCCGGAAGAGAGAATCGGCTACAAGGTCATTCTTGAAGCGCGCAAACGCGGTGTCATGATCCGGCCGTTGGGCGACGTCATTATCTTGATGCCGCCCTTGTCGATTTCCGACGGCGAGCTCACGGCGCTGCTCGATGTCGTTCACGACTCGATTGGCGCCGTGACGGAAAACTAATGGGTCGCGGGTTATTTATAACCGGCACCGACACCGGTGTCGGCAAAACTTTTGTCGCAGCCGGCCTAGCGATGTTGCTGCGCGATCTCGGCTACCGTGTCGGCGTGATGAAGCCGGCGGAAACCGGCTGCGCAGAAAGGGACGGGCAATTGGTTCCAGAAGACGCGGAGCGATTAAAAGCCGCATCCGGCTGCGCCGCAGCCCATCGAAAAAATCTGCCCTTATCGATTGCCCGAGCCATTGGCGCCGAGCATCGCAGCGGAAAGGGCGGGGGTGCGGATCGACATCGATCATCTGCTCGCCGTTTTTGAAGAGATCAGCGCGCAGCACGACATTACCATCGTCGAGGGAGCGGGCGGCTTGATGGTGCCGCTCCTGCCGAGCTATACGTTCGCCGACTTCGCGCGTGTCTTGAAACTGCCGATCTTGGTCGTGGCTGCGAATAAACTTGGCGTGATCAACCATTTGTTGCTCACTTTGGAACATGCAGGCTGCAAAGGTCTCACCGTGCTCGGTTACGTGCTCAATCGCGCTGCGCAGGAAGGCTCCCTTGCCGCCGACACCAATCGCGAGGTCTTGGCGAATCTGACGGGCGTTCCCTGTCTCGGCGAGTTGCCGTTTGTTCCGGCGGCTGAAAGCCTAAATGGTTTCCTGATCGACTTGTTCGAGAGAGAATTTGCTCTCGGCTTAATTGAACCGGTTCTCTTGCGTCGAGGAGCGCAATAGTCGACCGACTTAAATAGATATCGAAGCGCTATGAAGATTCGCTGTTTGTTTGGAATGATCGTGATACTGGCGTGCTATTTGGCGCAAAGTCCGACTGATGCCGCCGACAAGGTTATTCTTTCTTACAGCAGCCGAAGCTACGCCTTCCTGCCGGCTCAAGTGGCGGTGGCACGGGGTTTCTTCAAGGACGAAAATCTCGAACCCCTGCTGATCCAAATGCGCAGCCAAGTCACCGTGCCGGCGCTGATCAGCGGCGAAGTGAACTACACTTTGAGTTTCGGCAATATTATCGGCAGCGCGATGCAAGGCATGCCGTTCAAAATTCTTGCGGTTTTGACAGACAAGCCGCTGCACAGCATCATCGCTCGTCCGGAAATTAAAACCATCAGTGACCTGCGCGGCAAGAAAATTGGCACGCAACGGATCGGCGGCTCAGACCATCTCGCGGCCGAAGCGATCCTTCAAGCCAAAGGGCTCGATCTTAAAGACGTTCAGTTTGTCACGCTGGGAGGCGACGAACCGGTGCGCGTGGAAATTTTGAAAAAAGGACTCGTCGACGCGGTTTGTTCCGTGCCGCCCGGCCCGGTCCGTCTGGCGCGCGAAGGATACAATATTCTCGGCGGACCGAAGGATTTGAAAATCGGCAATCCTATCTCTGCCGTCGCAGTTACGGATACTCGCCTCAAGACCAATCGCGATGAGGCAAAAAAGGTTTTACGCGCGGTGTTGCGCGGTCTGCGCTTCATGCACGAGCGCAAAGAAGAAACGATTCAGATCATGGCTCATTGGCTGAGCCAAACACCCGACGTGGCCAGAGACTCTTATGACTCGATTCTCCCGTCATTCAGTCTCGACGGCAGCACCGTCGACAAGACTTTCGAATTCGCCATCGAGTCGCGCAAAGCGACGGTGCGAGCGGACAAGGCTATCCCGCTGTCTCAAGTGCGGGATTTGTCGCTGTTGAGAGAGATCCAAAAGGAATCACGTTAAGCGCCTCAATCCGACTCATCCAGTCGCCTGCTGCCTCCTTATCACGCTAGTCCGTGCCAAAGCTTCGTAATCCCGGCATCATCACCCAACATCCCAGGGTCAGTAATCCGCCGAGGACGCAGCCAAAAAGAAGCGAGCCTGGCGCGCCAAGGAGGGAAGCCATGAAGCCTATTTCGGCGGCTCCTACCGAGTTTGCGCCCTGAGAAAACATATTGAAAACCGAGAAGGCGCGGCCGCGCACGTGATCGGGTGTTAATAGGTGAAAGCTCGTCTGGCGCATCACGGCTTGCAACGAATTCGCCAAGCCCAAAACTCCAAGAAGAAAAAGCGACAAGCTCATTTGGGTCGATTGCGCGAAAATTCCCAAAGCCAAGGCATAAGCAAGAAACGACCAAAGAGCGAGCTGTCCTTTGCGCTTAATGTCGCCAAAGAAAAGTATGATTACTGTGCCGAGGACCCCGCCGATGGCAGGGGCGGACGACAGCATTCCGTAACCGGCCGGTCCGACGTGAAGGATATCCTTGGCGAAGATCGGTAAAAGCGGCCGATAGTAGCCGACTCCCACGATGGTGAAGTCGAGCAAAACCATGGCAAAAACTATCGGTTCGGAAAAAAGAAATTTAACGCCGCCTAGGATACTTATCAGCGAGAATGGCTCACGGCCTTTGCGATCGACGGCGGGAGGATTTAGCCGAAAAATAGCGAGCGCTGCCGGGACATAAAACAGCGCGTTGAATAAATAGGCGTTGCCCGTGTTCATCCATGCCAGGCTCAGGCCCGCCGCCATCGGTCCGAAAAAAAAAGAGCTCTGCGACACGCTCGAGTTCAACGAGACGGCATTGGTCAGATGGGAGCGCGGCACCAGATGGGAGATCAACGACATGCGCGCGGGGTTCAGCACGATATTGAGTGATGACGTAAGCGCGGTGCCGACAAGAATATGCCACACTTGAATGGCGCCGGTGAGAGTCAGCACGCCCTGCACGACCGCTACAAGACAATTGCCGATAATCGTGATGAGCAGCAGCTTTCGACGATCGAGAAAATCCGCCAGCGTCCCGGCAAACAAGCCGAGCGCGAAGATCGGAATCCCTTGAGCGAGACCCGTGAGACCCAGCTGAAACGCGGAGCCGGAAAGCTCATAGACTTGATATAAGTTTTGCGTCTGGCGCATCTGCTGCGCCGTGGTGGCGAACAAGGACAGAAAAAAAATCAGGCGAAACCCGGAATAATTGAGCGATGCCCAAGGTCGGCGCAGCGCAGAGCCGTCGGAGTCGTGCGGTTGATCATCGTCCATCTGTGAGAATTTTGCGCTTCCTACGAATCGAGCCTCCGCATGACTTCATCGTAAATGCGCTTGAGCGGCAGCTTCTTTGCCGCCGCTAATCGTTTGAGTTCGTCGTATTCGGGTGTCATCTGTTTGCTCCCGTCCGGTTGTTCAACGACCTTGACCGTCACTTCGCCGAAACGGGTTTTCACTTTTTTCGACTCGCGCTTCAAGATCAAACGGCTCACCGGGTAGCAACGAACGCCGATGGTCGAAGTCTCCTGGAAAATGATCTCAGCGAGCTTTTCTCGATCGCGCGGCTCGGCGATAACGCTAAGCAGGGTAGCGGGGCGGTTTTTTTTCATCTGGATCGGCGCGAGAAAAACGTCGCGCGCGCCGGCGGCGAATAAGCGATCCATCACGTGATCGTAGAACTGCGGGTTCATATCGTCGACGTTGGTTTCGATCACCAGCATCTCTTCCGTTTGCGCGAACGAATCGGGAGCGCCCAGCATCACGCGAAATAGATTTGGCCGGCCGGCGAACACTTTTTGTCCGGCGCCGTAGCCGATCTTTTCGATTGTCATCGGCGGTTGAGCGCCGAACGTTTTCCCCAACGTGCGCATGAGCGCCGCGCCGGTGGGCGTGACCGTTTCGCCTTCCACGTCGACGCCAACGACCGGTAAGCCTTTGAGAAGCTCCAGTGTCGCCGGCGCCGGCGCGGGCAGCGGCCCGTGCATGGAGCGGACGATGCCGCGGCCGAGCGGAATGCGCGAGAACGCGAAGCATTCGATGCCGAGTTCGTGAACGCCGATCGCCGCGGCCATAATGTCGACGATCGAATCGGTCGCCCCGACTTCGTGGAAGTGGACGTCGTCGACGGCGCCGCCATGGATTTTGGCTTCGGCTTCAGCCAGGCGGGTGAAGATTGCAATGCCCGTTGCTTTGACTTCGCCGTTGAGTTTGGCGCGTCTGATCAGGTCTCGGATCTGTTTCCACGAGCGCGGCGATTCCTTTTCCGGGCAAATGACCTTGAATTGCGTGGCGCGGATCGCGTGGACGGATTTTTTTGCCGAATGGAGCTCGAATTTGAGCGTCGGGATTTTTTTTAATTCGGCTCTGAGCTTGTTCAGCGACAAACCGAGATCGAGCAATGCGGCGACGAACATGTCGCCGCTCACGCCGCCGATCAGGTCACCGTAGGCTATCCGCATCCCGGCTACCTGTCGCCTCGTGTTTGTGAAACGTGATCGTGTGAAGACGAACATGAGCCACGAACACGATCACGGCTCCTTACCATTCCCGATGCACTTCCTTGCCGCTGGTCTCAACGCGGACGATCTCTGACTTGAACGGTTTGCCGAGCAGGGTGTCGATGAGCCAGTTTACTACCAGGGAGCGCGAGCGTGGGTTGCGAATTGAGTGGCGCTCGCCTTCGAAAACATAAAGCAGCTTCGGCGCGGGGATCTCGCCCATCAGCTCATAGACGAATTTCATATCGCAGTGCTCGTCGTCTTCGCCGGCGACGACCATGTAAGGGCAAGTGATTTTCGCGGTGACGCCGCGGAGCGACAGGGTTTTGGTGAATTCATCAAAAGCCGCTTCGTCATCGTAGCCCGCCATGTACATATAATTGAGCTTGAAGGTCGGCGACGACATGTTGAAGATCGCATACTGGCCCGGTTCCATACAGACGCCGCTCACCGCGCACGCTTTGAAACGCTTTTCCTTGGCGACGACGCGCGGCGCCCAGTAGGAGCCCATGCTCGAACCCATGACGCCGAGGCGATCGGCATCGATCTCTGGCCTTTTGACCAAGTAGTCGCAGGCGAGCTTGCCCGCGTCGGCATAATTGGCCGCGGTGCACCTGATACCGCCTTCACGAGTCTCGCCCTGTCCGGGTCCGTCGATGGCAAGCACGGCGAAGCCGCGTTCGAGGAACGGATCGCCGCTCGCCGGATTGTCTTCTTTGACGCCGTCCATGCCGGGGATGTACATGACGCAGGGAACTTTTTCGCCGGCTTTTCTGTCCGGCGGCAGATGCAAGATCGCTTGAATCTTTTTTCCTTCGTAGGGAAGCTCGACCCGCTCGATGGGACGGCCGGCGTATTGAATAAATTTATCATAGCAAGCGCGCTTTCGTGTCTGCCAGGAAACGCGCTCGGCATTGCTATCTTCGTAAATCGCCCACATGGC
The DNA here is from genome assembly GCA_963755715.1 of uncultured delta proteobacterium. Taxonomy (GTDB): domain Bacteria; phylum Desulfobacterota; class Binatia; order UBA9968; family UBA9968; genus DP-20. The sequence goes on along the minus strand of CAVWLW010000054.1, from coordinate 21,434 downwards.
ATTGGTATAGAAACAGGCGGCGATGTAGTAGTGTTCGCGCGCTTCGAGAAAGTGGCCGGCGGCTTCGGCGGCGCGTCCTTGTTCTTCGCGGCGCGCCGCGGCACGGCTAAACTCGCGCGGGATATCGACGAACTTTTGAATTCGCCGGCAAACTTCCTGGAGATCTCGCCTGCACGCCGGGCCCGCAATTACGGAGAATTTTCCCGGTGCGGCCTTGATCCCAATCGATGCCGCGCGTTTGGATGACTTGGTCAAGGAGCCAACGCTGCTCGCGCCAGCGGCGCACTTTTCGTTCGGTCTCCAATCGCATGGTCATAGTTCAACCCCCGACTTACTGAGCTAATGTGCGTTGAAAAATAGATTGTCGCCAAATCTTCTGAAGTCGGCCCGAACCAGAGTGCACCAATGCCAACCCAGATCGATTATAGCGCAAAAAATGCCCAACTTTGGCTTTGACAAGCATCGTGCTCCGATTTTGCTTGCGGTCATTCAAAATCGAGTGAGATGCCGGGCACGCCCGTGGAAAAGGGGCCTGGCGAATTGGCGACGACTTTAGTCAAAAAACCGCTTGATCGCAAACTTAGCGACGCTTGAGCGGCGCCAGCCGCGTTTGATTCTCAGTAGCTTTTGTGGTTATAAGAAATCGTAGCATCTTCCAGTGTAATTACGGAAACTTACGATGTTATTTGATTTTGCTAATGTCTTAGTGTTTACGGCATTAGGACTTGGGTTCGTCGGGGTCAATCTGCTGATCGGAAAACTGCTCCGCCCGTCGAATCCGCAAGCCCGAAAATTGTCGACTTATGAGTGCGGCGAGCCGGCCATGGGCAGCGCATGGGTGAATTTTAACATCAGATTTTACATCGTCGCGTTAATTTTCATCATCTTCGAAGTGGAAATAGCCTTTATCTTTCCGGTCGCGACGGTTTTCCGTCGCTGGGTCGAGGGTGGGGCGGGTGTCTTCGCGCTGGTCGAGGTCCTGCTGTTCGTCGGCATTCTCTTTCTTGGCTTGGTTTACGCTTGGGTCAAAGGTGATCTAGAATGGGTAAAGAACATCAAGGCCTAATGCGGTTAGGAGAAGCGCGATGAAACCTCTAATAAATTCGTTACCGGAAACGGTTTTCACCACGAAAATAGACGACATTCTAAACTGGGGCCGTGCCTCGTCGCAGTGGTATATGCTTTTCGGCCTGGCCTGCTGCGCCATCGAACTGATGCAAACCGGCGGGCCGCGGGCCGACTTGGACCGCTTCGGCGCGGTGCCGCGGGCGACGCCCCGGCAATCCGATCTGATGATCGTCGCTGGCACGCTGACCTACAAGATGGCGAAGCGGACCAAGCTGCTTTACGATCAGATGCCGGATCCGAAATACGTGATTTCCATGGGCAGCTGTTCGAATTGCGGCGGCCTTTTTCAACTTGCCTATTCGGTCTGTAAAGGTGTCGATAAAATCGTGCCCGTGGACGTTTATGTGCCTGGTTGCCCGCCGCGTCCTGAGGCGCTGACCGAAGGATTGCTCCGCATTCAAGACAAGATGATGCGCGAGCGCTGGCTGGTGAAGCCGTCGCGGCCGGCAGCGGATCAAACCGGGGCTGCGGAGTAATTGGAGTAGATGGACGCTAAGGAAATATACGCTTCCCTGGAGAAGTTATTCCCCGGTAAAGTCAGCGATTTGAAAGCGGAGGTTTTAGAGCCCTATCTGACCGTCGATAAGGCCGCTATCGTCGAGATTTGCCGATTTCTGCGCAGCGCGCCGGGGTTCAAATTCGAGGTTTTGTCCGATTTGACCGCGCTCGATTGGCCGAAAGAGGAAAAGATCCAAGTCGTTTACCACCTGTTTTCGTATTCTCATAATCATCAAATTGTCCTCAAAGTCGATTTGCCGCGGGACAATCCCAAAATCGCCACATTGGAAAATGTCTGGAAAGTGGCGAATTGGTTCGAGCGCGAGGTTTACGATCTGTTCGGCGTCATCTTCGAGGGGCACAGCGATTTACGAAGAATCATGCTGCCGGAAGATTGGGTCGGGTATCCGCTGCGTAAGGACTACGTCGAGCAGGAAGAATACGACGGCATCAGCACCCAGCGCGCGCCGTTGGTCGAAAAACTTTTGCGGTAAAAAATATGAGCGAACCAGCACCAGCTGCGGGCGGCTTTTATACCGAAGACATGACCATCAGTGTGGGACCGCAACATCCCAGCACTCACGGCGTCTTGCGCTTCGTGGTCAAAACCGACGGCGAAGTCATCAGCGAAGCGATTCCTGATGTGGGTTATCTGCATCGGTCGATCGAAAAGATCGGCGAGAAGGTGACCTACCACGGTTACGTGCCTTATACCGATCGCGCCGACTATTTAGCCGCCATGTTCGCCAACCAGGCTTTTTGCATGGCGGCGGAGAAGCTCGCAGGCACTGAAGTTACCCGTCGCGGAGAATTTTGCCGGGTGATCGCCTGCGAGCTTAATCGTATCGCCAGTCATCTGATTTCCGTCGGCACCTTTGGCCAGGACATCGGCGCGATGACGCCGTTTGTCCACGCGCTCAGGGAACGGGAAACCATCAACAATTTGATGGAGGAGATCTGTGGCGCACGGCTCACTTACAATTATATCCGCATCGGCGGCGTCGGCTACGATATTCTCCCCGAGACTTGCGCCAGGATCGGCGAATTTTTGCACCACTTCGAACCGATTGTCGACGAGTTCAACCGGTTATTGTCGGGAAATAAGATCTTCATCGAACGGCTTGCGGGCGTGGCGGTGGTCAGCAAAGAAGACGCTTTCTCGTACAACTTGGTGGGACCTAATTTGCGTGGCTCGGGTGTCAAATGGGACATCCGGCGCGATATCCCGTATTCCATTTATCCTGAATTGGAATTCGAAATCCCGGTCGGCACGGCGCAAGTGGGCGCGCTCGGCGATAGTTACGATCGTTACTGGGTGCGCATCCGAGAGATGCAGGAGAGCTGCGGCATTGTGCGCCAATGTTTGAAGATGATGCCTAAGGGGCCGGCCATTTCCAAAGTGCCGAAGAAGTTTCGCCCGCCGGTGGGCGAATGCTACGCCCGGGTCGAAGCGCCGCGCGGCGACATGGGTTTTTACGTGGTCAGCGACGGCAGCGAGTATCCCTATCGGGTGCGAATCCGCACCGGTTCTTATACCGCCATGAGCATCATCGACAAGATCAGCAAGGGAATCATGCTCGCCGATTTGATCGCTTTGATCGGCAGCCTGGACGTCGACGCGCCGGAGATCGATCGCTAGAGCGAGTTACGGGTTATCATGCAAGCTTACCTCGACCAAATGATACGAGACGGCGCTTTTGCCGGCGTGCCGAAAGAAGTCGTTTACGCCATCGCCATGGTTCTCGTGGCGTTCGTGGTGCTCTCGGCCTTTGTCGCGCCGCTCGCCGGTGTCACCAGTTGGCTCGAACGCCGGGTCTGGGCGCGCATGCAGTCGCGCGTCGGGCCCAACCGGGTCGGGCCCCAGGGAATTTTGCAGTGGCTCGCCGACGGCATCAAAAATTTGCTCAAAGAAGATTTGATCCCGACGGACGCAGACGCCAAGCTTTTTTCCTTTGCGCCCTATGTCGTTTTCATGGGCTTTCTTTGCACCTTTGTCGTCATTCCGTTCGGCGCCGATCTCATCGTCGCCGATCTCAATATCGGCATTCTCTATATTTTGGCGGTGACCTCGCTTGTCGTCGTCGGCATTCTTATGGCCGGCTGGGCCTCGAACAACAAATGGTCGCTTTTGGGCGGCATGCGCTCGGCGGCGCAGATCGTGAGCTATGAAATTCCCGCCGGCTTGGCGATTCTGACAATTATATTTCTCGCCGGCACGATGAGCATGCAGGGCATCATCAAGGCTCAGGGATGGGGTCCCTGGGATTGGTTTCTGTTCCACAATCCATTCACGTTCGGAGCGTTCTTTCTCTACTTCACCGCCGCGCTCGCCGAAGGCAACCGCACCCCTTTCGATATCCCCGAAGCGGAATCCGAGCTCGTCGCCGGCTATGTGACCGAATATAGCGGCATGCGCTTTTTATTTTTCTTCTTCGCCGAGTGGGGCAATCTCTACGTTATCGGCGCGGTCGCCACGACGCTATTCTTGGGCGGTTGGCAGGTTCCACCGCTGCCGATTTTCGAAAATTCTCCGGTGCTCTTGGGTGTGGCGCAATTCGTCACGTTCTTTTTAAAAGCTTACATGTGGGTTTTCGTCGCCATGTGGGTGCGCGCCACCTTGCCGCGGGTGCGCGTCGATCAACTGATGGCGCTTTGCTGGAAGTACATGGTGCCGTTGTCTTTTATGTGTTTGCTGGGAACGATCGGTTTCATGTTTGTGCCGGCGGACGTGCAGCGCATCGTCAGCGCGATCACTTTGGGCTTTGCTCTCGCTACGGCGATTAATTTCTTTAGACGGGTGGTGTTTCAAGTGCGCAGCGCGAAGCCGGAGCTTTATTTTAAGCCGCAAATATAGCCGTTGGGGGTTTATGAACGTCGTAAGCTACGGAAAAGATATCTGGCAGGCAATCAGCTCGACTTTCGAGGGGATGTCGATCACATTTTCGCACCTGATGCGCCGGCCGATGACGATCCAATATCCGGACAAGATTCCGGTGCCGATCCAGGAAACTTTGCCGCGCCGCTACCGCGGTATCCTCGAAGTCGATATGGATATTTGCACGGGGTGCTTGGCTTGCGAAAGAGACTGCCCGATCACCTGCATTACGATCGGCATCGAGATGAACAAAGAAACCAAGGTACGTCAATTTACTCACTTTGATATCGACGTGTGCAAGTGCATGTACTGCGGGCTTTGCTCCGAGGCTTGCCCGACCGGAGCCATTCGTCATTCACAAGAATTCGAAGGGGCGAGCTACAATCCGGCGGGGCTGGTGCGACACTTCGCGCCACAGCCGCAAAATTTGTACAAGCCGAAAAAGGGCGGCGAAACCGATCCCAAGCTCGTGACCAAAGTCGATATCGGCATGAAATATCTTGATGAGTTCGCGACGCCAGACGGAGGGGGGGCGGCAGCAGACGAGGGTTAGGGGCCTGAAACGGGGCGGCGAGCTAGATCAAAGACCCAGCCTCTTGATCCAAATCGGATCTTCCGGTATTTGAGCCAGAACGTCTTCAACATTTTCTGAGATCCCAACAGTTCGCAAGTCTATGAGTGTATCGACGGCGGTTTTTTATCTAATCGCTCTCATTACGGTCGGTTCTGCCGCGATGGTGGCGTTTTCCAGAAACATCATCTATTCCGCGTTCTCGCTACTCGGGACGTTTATGGGCGTCGCCGGCATTTATATCTTCCTCGGCGCCGACTTTGTGGCGGCGGTACAGGTCTTGATTTACGTCGGCGGCATTCTCGTTTTGATTCTGTTTGCCGTCATGCTGACGCATCGCATTACCGATGTCGAAGTGACCAACCGCGCCGCCGGGAGAATTCCCGCGTTGATCATTATCGGCGTCCTCGTCTATCTCTTGATCGAGACCGTTAAGGTAACGCCGTGGGTTAAAGCCAAGGAAGTGGTTTATGCGCCGACGACGGCGACGATCGGCGACCTGTTTTTATATTCGTATCTGTTGCCCTTCGAACTCGCCTCGTTGGTCTTGCTTGGAGCCATGATCGGCGCGGTCGTGCTGTCACGCAAGGAGATCAAAGAGTAGCCATGTCGCCCAACGAGCTCTCTTCGTATCTCATCATCGGCGCGATTCTCTTTTCTCTGGGATTGTTCACGGTTTTGACTCGGCGTAACGCCATCAGCGTGCTCATGGGCGTCGAGCTGATTCTCAACAGCGCCAATATCAATTACGTGGCATTTTCACATTTCAGCAGCGGCAATGCGGATGGTCAGATTTATGCGATTTTCGTGATCATGCTGGCCGCCGCGGAGGCGGCGGTCGGCTTGGCGATCGTGCTGGCGATCTTCCAACTCTTTCATACGATCGACGTCGAAGCGGCGGAGACGCTGAAAGACTAATTCATTCAACGGTTCAAGCGTTCAAAAGTTCAATGGTTGAGAGATTAGATGGACCATCCGATACAGACTGACTTCATTCGCTGGATCGTGTTTTTGCCTTTGCTCGGCGCGATCGTCAACGGCGTCTTGGGCGCGAAGATCCAGAAGAGCTTTGGCAAAGGCGCCATAGCGTTGCTCGCCTGCGCGCCGGTCGTCATCGCTTTCGGTTTGTCGTTATATGCCTTTTTTGTTCTGAAAGCGCTCGAGCCGGAAAAGCGCTTTCTCATTGACAATCTCTATCGCTGGATTGACCTCGGTTCGCTTCAAGTCGACATGGCTTTTCTGATCGATCCGCTTTCGGCGGTGATGATCCTCATCGTCACCGGCATCGGCGGTCTCATCCACATCTACGCCACCGGCTACATGCACGACGACAATGCGTTTTGGCGCTTCTTTGCCTATCTCAACTTGTTCACCGCGGCGATGCTTACGCTGGTTCTGGGCGATAGTTTGCTGCTGCTCTTCGTCGGTTGGGAAGGCGTGGGCTTGTGTTCTTATGCGCTCATCGGTTTTTGGTACACCGATCACAACAACGCGCGCGCCGGCAACAAGGCTTTTATCGTCAACCGCGTCGGCGATTTCGGTTTTGTCCTCGGCATGTTTTTGCTTTTCTGGTCCCTCGATGCCCAGGGGCACGGCACTCTAACCTTTCGCGAAATGGTGCAGTGGGCGCCGACGATTAAAGATTCGCTGCTCTGGGGCTGGCCGGTCATCACGCTGGCGACGCTCTTTCTTTTTGTCGGCGCCACCGGCAAATCGGCGCAGATTCCGCTTTTCGTTTGGCTGCCGGACGCGATGGCTGGACCGACTCCGGTGAGCGCGTTGATTCACGCCGCGACGATGGTGACCGCCGGCGTCTACATGACCGCACGGATGAATGTTTTCTTTTCCATGGCGCCGACGACCTTGCATGTGATCGCGGTGATCGGCGTCGCCACCGCTCTGGTCGCGGCGAGCATCGCCTTGACCCAATACGACATAAAAAAAGTCCTCGCCTATTCGACGGTCAGCCAACTGGGTTACATGTTTATCGGCATCGGCGTGGGCGGCTACGCGGCGGCAGTTTTCCATCTGATGACGCATGCGTTTTTTAAAGCCTGTCTCTTCCTTGGCGCGGGCAGCGTGATTCACGCCATGCACCATGAGCAAGACATGCGCAAGATGGGCGGGCTCAAAGTCTGGATGCCGGTCACGTTCATAACGTTTTTTATTTCCGTGCTGGCGATTGCCGGCTTTCCGCCGTTCGCCGGGTTTTTCTCCAAGGATGAAATTCTCTGGCTGGCGGCTTCGAACGGTCATTGGACGATCTGGTTTCTCGCCGTGTGCGGCGCCGGCTTGTCGGCCTTCTACATGTTTCGCCAACTCTTCATGACTTTTTACGGCACGAGCCGAGCCGATCATCACACCCAGGAGCATTTGCACGAATCGCCGCAGGTGATGACCCTCCCTTTGGTCATTTTGGCCATCGGCGCGGTGTTCGCCGGCTTCGTCGGCCTGCCGGGGGTATTGGGCGGCAGCCAATTCGCGCACTGGTTGGAGCCGGTCATCCACGCGCACGAAGAGGCGCATGCCTCCCACGCGCTCGAGTGGGGTCTGATGGCGGTTTCTGTTTCGGTGGCGTCGTTGGGCGTTTTTCTCGCGTATCTGATGTATCGCCGGGAATCACTTTCGCCGGCGATCTTTGCAGATCTTGCCGGCGGATTGTTCTATCGTTTGTTCGACCGCAAATGGTATTTCGATGAAATTTATCAAGTCGTCTTCGTCAACGGTACTCTGTTGATCGCGCGCTTCGGTTCGCTGTTCGATCAATACATCATCGACGGCATCGTCAATGGCGCGGCGGCGTTGACCCGCTTTGTTTCCTGGCTCAACGGTTTGTTCGACCAGTACATCATCGACGGCATGGTCAACTTGATTGCGAACGTGACATTTGGCATCGGCAACAAGCTGCGCCGAGTTCAGACCGGCAACATTAACAGTTACCTTTATGGAATTTTGATCGCAGTGCTGCTGCTCATCATCGCCAAATTGCGTTACGCGAGCTGAGTTCTTAGGGAGAATCTAGCAGATGGAAAACGTGCTCACCTACATGACCTTTGTTCCCGTTGCCGGGGCGGCGATCGTGCTCGCGCTACCCAATAACGCTAAGCTGATTCGTTGGGTTTCGGCAGCCGCGACCGTGCCGCCGCTGTTAATGGCGATTTGGCTGTTTAAAAATTTCGATCGCGCCAAAGCAGGTTTTCAGTTTATCGAAGATTATACTTGGATTCCCAGCTATAACATTAGTTACACCATGGGTATTGACGGCTTGAGCATCTCCATGGTGCTGTTGACCGCATTACTTAGTTTCCTTTGTATCTTTGCCTCATTTGGCATCGAAAAAGCCGTCAAGGGTTACTTCGCGCTTTTCCTTTTGCTCGACGCCGGCATGATGGGAGTTTTTTGCGCTCTCGATTTTTTTCTCTTTTATGTTTTTTGGGAAGTCATGCTGTTGCCGATGTATTTTCTGATCGGCATCTGGGGCGGGCCGCGGCGCGAATATGCCGCGATAAAATTTTTCTTGTACACGTTGTTTGGCAGCGTTCTCATGCTGCTCGCGATCCTCGCGCTTTATTTTAGCAGCGATCCGCACACCTTCGACATGCGATTGATTATGGCGCAAGGCAATAAGTTCAGCACCGAAGTGTTGCCGATATGGCCGTTCCACCAACTGCGGTGGGGTTTCCAGCATGTTGTCTGGATGGCGCTGTTCATCGGCTTCGCCATTAAAATCCCAGCGTTCCCGTTTCATACCTGGCTGCCGGACGCGCACGTCGAGGCGCCGACGGCAATTTCCGTCATTCTTGCCGGTGTGCTGCTGAAGATGGGCACCTACGGGATTCTGCGCACCAACTTCCCGATGCTCCCGGCCGCCACCGCTGACATGGCTTATTGGCTACTGGGCGCGCTCGGCGCCTGGAACATTATCTACGGGGCGTTTTGCGCCATGGCGCAAAAGGATCTCAAGAAGCTCGTCGCCTATTCGAGCGTGAGCCACATGGGTTACGTCATGCTCGGCATGGCGAGCTTTACGACCCAGGGGCTCAATGGCGCGGTGTTGCAGATGTTCAACCACGGCACGATCACCGGCATGCTCTTCCTTTTGGTCGGCGTGATTTACGATCGGGCACATCACCGCGACATCGAAGGCTTCGGCGGCATGGCCGCCATCATGCCCGTGTACACGGGAGTGACCGCACTGGCTTTTTTTGCGTCCATGGGTTTGCCGGGGCTTTCAGGATTTATCTCGGAAGTTTTGGTCTTGCTCGGCACCTGGCAAAAATATCCGATACTGACGATCCTCGGCGCCAGCGGCGTAGTTCTCACCGCCGGTTATCTTCTCTGGACGATCCAACGCGTCTATCTCGGCCCGCCCAATGAAAAATATCTAAAAATGCCGGACATCAACGGCCGCGAAATGTTTACCCTAGTGCCGCTCGGTGCCATCGTGATCATCGTTGGCGTCTATCCGAGCGTCGTGCTGGATTTGTTGCGAGCGTCGCTGGATCAGATCAATCAAGTCATTATTCCGCATCTTTAAGCTCGATCATGGATCTTAAGAACGTCGCCAGCCTCAGTTTTTTTTACCCGGAGTTTATCCTCTCCGCGACGATACTGGTGCTGATCATTCTCGATCTGATAGCGAGCCGGCGCCGCGGTCTTGCGCTGATCGCCTTGGTCGGTTGTGTGGCATCGTTGATCGCGACTCTGGACCTTTACAGCGCTCAGCCCGGTTACTTGTTTCACCGCATGATGATTCTGGACAACTTCAGTCTGTTCTTTAAGGTCATCGCGCTGGCGGCTGCGATTCTGTGTATCTGGATGTCGCTTAGCAGCAACGAAATCAAGCAAGTGCATGAAGGCGAATATTACACGTTGCTGCTGACCTGTACCCTCGGCATGTTTTTCATGGCGTCGTCGAGCAATTTGCTGATGGCTTATCTGTCCTTAGAACTGGTCAGCTTGACTTCGTATGTTCTCACCGGCTTTTTGCCGCACAACCGCCGCTCGAGCGAAGCGGCGCTGAAGTATTTGATCTACGGCGGTGTCGCGTCGGGCACGATGATCTATGGCATGAGCTGGATCTTCGGCATGACCGGAAGCTTGGATTACGCCGCGATTCAAACCGCGCTTGGCCAAGCGGCGTTTAACAAAGCCGCCTTGTTCATGGCTTTTATTTTCATCTTGGCCGGTTTCGGTTACAAAATTGTTTTCGTGCCCTTTCACATGTGGTCGCCGGACGTGTATCAGGGCGCGCCGACACCGTTCACCGCGTTCTTGTCCGTGGCTTCCAACGCCGCCGGTATTGCCATCATGATTCGTTTCTTTTTCCCGGGGGTCTCGCGCTCCTTGCCGAGCGGCGATTGGGCGTTTCTTTCGGGCGTCGAGTGGCCGCAGGTATTATTGTTTCTCAGCATGATCACCATGACCGTCGGCAATCTCTGCGCGCTTAACCAGCGCAATCTCAAACGCATGCTGGCTTACTCCGGCATCGCCCACGCCGGCTACATGATGATGGGCTTGGCCGTATTGAATAATGACGGTCTGTCGGCGATTCTTTTTTACATCGTCGTCTATCTGATCATGAACGTCGGCGCTTTTCTCGTTGTTGCGATGATCGCCAACGTCACCGGCGATGAAGACATCGAGACCTACCGCGGCCTTGCCTGGCGCGGCGCGATCGTGCCGGCGATCTGCATGGCGGTTTTTCTCTTTTCGCTGACCGGCCTGCCGCCGTTCGCCGGGTTTATCGGAAAATTTTTCTTGTTCTCAGCGGTACTGAAGCAAGGCGGCGCATTCGGTGCGCTGGCCCTAGTAGCGGCGCTCAACAGCGTGATCTCGCTTTATTACTACGCGAAAATCGTCAAGACCATGTTTCTCGACATGCCCAACCCCGAGGACAAGCCAGTTGCAGTGGCGGTTAATGATTTCACCCTCTTGATCCCCCTGACGGTGCTCACGATAGTGTTTGGTGTCTACTTTGGGCCGCTCGTGCAGTACACCAGCCAGTCGTTGCGTTTCTTCGTAAAATAGCTCTATCGCAATCCTGCGATCGAAAAAATCGGTATTGAACTTCGCTCGCTGTGAGGTTCTATCCTATGCGGATCTCAGGCTGTTTATAGAAACCCACCCGCTAGAGTTGATTTCGTTAGCAGTACGAAAAAGTAAGAAATTCAGGACTAACTGTTGCGGAATGCTTGTAAGTAATGCTGACAATGATCGGAACAATATCGTTCATCAATTCCAGGTTTTATCAAGTTACGTGAGGACTACTTGAAAGTGTCAGTTGATCTTACACTTCTTTCTTTTATAGAGAAAAATTTTTGTTTTGAATCTCGCAATCTTACAAATCGGCATTACTCTTGCTGTTAGCTCTTCGGTGTAACCACGAGGTAAAATAATTCGATTTGGTCCATAGTTAATTCAACGAGACTTACATCGGTCCAAAATGGCGCCGGGCTTAATGCCCGGCGTTTTTTTGGTCTCGTCATCCGTCAGGCAATGGTGAATACTGGTGGCAAAGGAACTATTTTTTCGCAAATTTCTGTAAGATTTATCCCAAGACCACCGATTGATCTGCGCTCTGGCCGCCTTTCGAATCTGCTGCGGAATTTCTCATCATCCTTGATCTGATCCAACAATCCTTCGTCTCATCACGCACTGAGGATTCGACGTCACCCTACCCACCCATCGCCTTGACAACGTTAGCTTCCGCCAAATAACTAGAAACCGGGGCTTGCAGCGACTGTTGTCAATCTGCGGTTAAAGGGAGGCTTCGATGCTGGACACGCAAAAGCGAAAAGACATGTTGCGCCAGATGATTCTGGTGCGCGCGTTCGAGGAGAAACTCGAAGAGCTTTACCAGAGAAAAGCGATGTTCGGCAGCACCCATTCCTATCGCGGCCAGGAGGCCATCGCTGTGGGAGTTTGTTCGGCGCTCGAGAGTACCGACGCTATCGCCAGCTATCACCGCGGCACGGGTCATTTGATCGCCAAGGGCGCCGATTTGTATACGCTTCTCTGCGAGTGTATGGGACGCGCCGACGGTTATTCCAAAGGCCGAGGCGGCAAGATGCACATGGGCGATATGAGCTTCGGCTTCCTCGGCAACACCGGCACCGTCGGCGGCACCGTCCCGACCGCGACCGGTGCGGCGCTCGCTGCCAAAGTCCGTGGCTCGAGCGAAGTCGTGATAAGTTTTTTCGGGGACGGCGCGGCCAACCAAGGGGTCGTGCACGAGGCGATGAATCTTGCCGGCGTGTGGAAGCTGCCGGTAATTTACGTCTGCGAGAACAATCAGTACGCGATGACCGTGAGCTTGGAAAAAAGTGTTGCAATCAAACATTTGTCGGACCGCGCCGCGGCCTATGGCTTCGAGGGGAAAACCATCGATGGCAACGATGTTGAAACAGTTTACGACGCGGCGCAGGCCGCGGCCGCCAAAGCACGCAGGGGCGGCGGCGCGACGTTTCTCGAATGCATCACTTATCGGTGGGACGGCCACTTTGGCGGCGACCCTGGCACGGGTTATCGCTCCAAAGAGGAGATCGAGTCGTGGAAGCAAAAATGTCCGATCAAACGGCTGAGCGAGAAACTCATTCAGGAGGGGCTACTGACGGCGCAGGAATTTCAAAAAATGAACGATGTGGTTTATGCCGAACTGGATGAGGTGGCCAAGCGCGCGGAGGCGGCACCACTGCCGAAAAAAGAGGTGGATCTTACGAGCATCTATGCAAGCGCGGAGGTAGCCGATGGGTAAACCGATGACGACGGAGTCGCAGGGCACGGTGAAGGAGATGCGCGTACAGGAAGCGCTGCGCGAGGCGCTGCGCTATGAAATGGCGCGCGATAGCCGTGTCTTTGTCATGGGCGAGGACGTCGCCCTTTTCGGCGGCGCTTATGGCGTCACCCGCGGCCTGTTGCAGGAGTTCGGCGAGAGTCGAGTCTTGGATACGCCGATCTCGGAGTCGGCGCTGGTGGGTTTGGCGGTCGGCGCGGCGATCAACGGCATGCGACCGGTGGTGGAAATCCAGTTCGCCGATCTTTTACCGTTGGCGATGGATCAGCTTGCCAGCCATGCGGCCCGTTACCATTATATGACCGGCGGCCGGGTGAATGTTCCTATGGTCGTGCGCAACAAGTTTGCGACGCGAGCGGGCGGCGGTCCGAGCCACTCGAGCTGCAACCACGGGGCGTTCATTCATTTTCCCGGCTTGAAAATTATTATGCCGACGACGCCGGCGGATGCCAAGGGATTGCTGCTTGCGGCGATCCGCGATCCGAACCCTGTGTTATGTTTCGAGAGTCATCATCTCTACGGCCAACGTGGCCCGGTGCCGGAAGGAGATTATACTGTGCCGATCGGCGTCGCCGCGGTGCGGCGTAAAGGAAAGGACCTGACGATCGTTACCTGTGGTGGTATGGTGTTAAAAGCCGATGCCGCGGCGGAGCAGCTTAAAGAAAAAGGCATTGATGTCGAGATCGTCGATTTGCGCTCGCTCGCGCCTTTGGACAAAGAAACCATTCTTAAGTCCGTCGCAAAAACCAGGCGCGCCATCGTACTCGACGAAGGACCGCTGATCGGCGGCTTGTCGGCGGAGATCGCCGCGATGATTCAAGAAAACCTCTTCTCGGATCTGAAAGGGCCGGTCGTGCGCATCGCCGCGCAGCCGATCCCGCCGCCGCACAGCCCGCCGCTGGTGGATGCGATGATTCCCGATGTCGATCAGATTGTCGATGCGGTGATGCGGTTGGCGGAGGGTGGCAAGTCGCACTCGACTCGGTTCTGATCCGAGGTAAAGGTAAATGAGCGTCAGTTGTGCCAGGTGCCTTCGCGCCCGTAGACGAGTGGCTCTCGGTCTTGAAAGAATTTTGCGACGGTAACGAGGTCTCATGAATCTCGGCAAGCTCGCGCTCAAGTCCGTATATTCTAACGCAAGTCTCACCACCCGGTTTGCCCTCCACAGTCTCGTTTGCATCAGCATCATGACGGTCGCCCTGTGGTTTATCGTCTCCAATTATCTGATCAATCAGATCCTCGATCGGGAATGGCGCACGACCGCGCAAATCGTGCGGGCGGACGTAAGAATATTTCTCGAGGAATATGACTTCAAGGCCCAGGACCGAAAATCGGTCGGCCCTAAATTCGCCGCGTTGCTCGAGCATATGCGGCTTGCGCCGGAGTGCGCGGCGACGGTCAGTCCCGACCCACCGAACTCGCGCTCGTTGACGACCGAAACAATGTGCACCCCGGCGGCGCTGAGCCGGGCGAAGGCGGTGGTGTGGGGCTGCCACTCGAGCGGATCGACCTGCTTGTCCCACGACAGGTGGTTGATCAGCCGGTTCGTGCCCGGGATGCGCGCGGTGAAGCCGATCAGCCCGTGGGCCAGCCGGGGACGCCAGGCCGGTGCCGAAGGACGTCAGGCCTCGTCGCGGTCGTCGACGGCACGCCGGCGGTGCCGATCGATCCGCCTCTGGACCCAGCGACGAGAGGAAGGGGGCGCGGCGTGGGCGTAAGACGCTGGAGCAGCTCCGAGCCCAGGCCGTCGATCGAGGAAGACGACGTACGCCGGCAGCGTCCTTGGTAGCGGCACCAGCCCCCAGTTGGTTCGCCGGCCGAGGCGTCGACGCCCAGGGCGCGCGCGATCGCCGGCACGACGTCGCCCAGCGAGCGTTCGCCGTAGGCCGGCAGGGGGCCAGTCGCTCACGCGCCGCGGGTCAGCGACGACAAGGCCTCGGCGAAGCCCAGCAAACGGCCCACCGCCTCGCCGCCGTCGGCAGCGGCCGAGACGCGGAGCGAGAAGTCGTCGCCGGCCACGACGCCGGTGTAGCCGTGGTCGGCGTCGCACTCGGGGTCCGAGCAGCCGGCCGGCTTCGAGGTCGATACGGCCCACGCCGCCCCAGCCGACCGTCACCACGGCCTCGTCGCGGGGCTCCGAGGACGGGCCCGACGTCGGGTTGCGCGATCATCCGCGTGACCACGACCGAACGGATCGCGGCCGAGGGAGACCGCCTCGGTGGAGGTCGAGGTGTAGGGATCGGGCAGCAGGTCGTCGCCGGGGTGCTCATCGGTGTGCGCCAGGATGAGCCGCGAGGGCGCTCAGCACGGCCACGGTCAGGTGGCGTCGCACCTCGTCGCGGTCGAAGGTCGGCTCGTGGTGCAGGTAGAACGCGAGCATCTCCTCACCACCCACCGCGGAGAACACCCCGTCGGAGACCACTTCGGGGTAGTAGCCGGTGTGGTCGATGGCCCGCCGAAGGTCTCCCGCCGGCCCGGTGTCGGACGTCTTGCTGCGCATGCGCGCAGTCTGTCACGCGATCCGCGCGCGCGGCCCGGTACCGTCGAAGCCCTCGCGCAAGTCGCCGGCGTGGAGCTCGTGCTCGACCCGGACGTGCTCGAGCGGATCGACCGCTGGACCGACCAGGTCGCCGTCCGCTACGGCCTCGACCGGGCCGGCTTCGACGCCGGGAACCGCAAACGGCCCACGTGCCCGTGGGGGCGTCCGTACTGGGAATGGCCGACACCCCCGGCCTCATCCTGCCCGTCGACGGGTCGGTCGTGGTCGTCCTGCCGGGAGTGCCGTCCGAGCTCCGCCGGCTGTGGAGGACGCGCCCGAGCACAGGGCGCTGACCGACGTCTTCGCGGCCGCCGAGCCCCGGGCCCGCTGGCTCATGCGCACCTACGGCATCGGCGAGTCGCACGTCGCCGACATCCACCGCACGGCCGGGGGCGACCCGCCGGGCGTCGAGACGTCGATCTGCGCGCGAAGCTTCGAGATCGAGATCGACATCCGCTCCGATCCGGGCCACGAAGCCGCCGGAGAGGCGCTCGCAGGGACGATGCGCGCCGAGCTCGGAGACCACCTGTTTTCGACCGACGAGCGGCCGCTGGCCGAGATCGTGCTCGACCTGCTCGGGGCGCGGGGATGGACGGGGGCGACGGCCGAGTCGTGCACCGGCGGGATGGTCGCCGCCGCGCTCACCGACATCGCCGGGAGCTCGGCGGCGTTCACCGGGGGCGTGGTCGCCTATTCGAACCCGCTCAAGCGCGATCTCCTGGGAGTCCCCGAGGGCATCCTCGAGGAGCACGGCGCCGTGAGCGCCGAGACGGCCGCGGCGATGGCGGCGGGAGCCCGGGCGCGCCTCGGGGCCGACGCGGCCGTCGCCGTCACGGGCATCGCAGGGCCCGGAGGCGGCACGGAGGAGAAGCCGGTCGGGCTCGTCTACCTGCACGTGTCGTCGCCCGCCGGCGACGACGCGCGGCGCATGGACATCCCGGGGTCGCGCGAGGCCGTGCGGGGCCGGGCCGCGACGGCCGCATTGCAGCTCCTGCGCGCGCATCTCGTCACGCATTCCTGACGCCGAGCCCCTTGCCGTCGTCCGACGGCCGCTCTACGATCCCCCGACGAACGTGTGTTCGGGTTGATCGGCGCCGTCGGCGCCGACTGCGACAATACGGATGGACGCGCCCCTCGGGGCGTCCTACGCGATCGAGGAGTGGACATGGAGCGAGACCAGGCCCTGGAAGCGGCCGTCAGCCAGATCGAGCGCCAGTTCGGCAAGGGCGCGATCATGAAGATGGGCGACCACGCGCCATCGGCGTCGACGTCGTCTCAACGGGGGCGCTGTCGCTCGACGTGGCCTTGGGGATTGGGGGACTGCCCCGCGGCCGCGTCGTGAGGTGTTCGGGCCGGAGTCGTCGGGCAAGACCACGCTCTGCTACCACGTCATCGCCGAGGCCCAGCGCAAGGGAGGCCTCGCCGCCTTCATCGACGCCGAGCACGCGATGGACCCGGTCTACGCCCGCCACATCGGCGTGAACGTCGACGACCTGCTCCTCTCCCAGCCCGACAACGGCGAGCAGGCGCTCGAGATCTCCGAGCTCCTCATCCGCTCGGGCGCGCTCGACGTGCTCGTGATCGACTCCGTCGCGGCGCTCGTGCCGCGGGCCGAGATCGAGGGTGAGATGGGCGACTCCCACGTCGGCCTCCAGGCGCGCCTCATGAGCCAGGCGCTCCGCAAGATCGCCGGGGACGCTCAACCGCACGGGGACGATCTGCATCTTCACGAACCAGTGGCGCGAGAAGATCGGCGTCATGTTCGGCTCGCCCGAAGACGACCCCCGGCGGCCGCGCGCTCAAGTTCTACTCCCCTGTCCGGCTCGACATCCGCCGCATCGAGACCCTCAAGGAGGGCACCGAGGCGGTCGGGAACCGCGTGCGGGTGAAGGTGGTCAAGAACAAGGTGGCGCCGCCGTTCAAGCAGGCGGAGTTCGACATCGCCTACGGCGAGGGCATCTCGTGGGAGGGGTCGGGCCGACGTCGCCTCGATTACAAGGTGGTGCAGAAGTCGGGCTCGTACTTCTCCTTCGGCGACGAGCGGCTCGGCCAGGGCCGGACCAACGTCAAGGCGTTCATGGTCGAGCACCCGGACGTCACCGACAAGGTGCTCGACGCGATCCAGGAGGCACTGCCCGACGCCGTCATCCCCAAGCGGGTGGCCATGCCGGAACCCCCGGTCAAATGCCGGTCGCCGAGACGGACGCACCGTCCGCTGAGGCGGCGTCGGCGAACGGCGCCTCGCTCTCGTCCGTCGAGTAGGCGCTGCGCCGTGGTGCACGTGACCGCGATCCGGCGACGCCGGCCGGGTGACAGCGTCGTGGACGTCGTCCTCGACTCGGGAGACGTCCTGCGCGTCCACGATCGCCGGATCGCCGAGCATCGGCTCACGCCGGGCGCGACGCTCGGCGGGCCCGGCGTCGACGCCCTGCGCCGGGCGGCCGCGGCCGACGCGGCCGAGCGGCGCGCGCTGGGGCTGATCGCCCGACGGCCGCGCTCGGAGGCCGAGCTCAGGACCCGAATGGCCGGCTGGGGGGTCGACGAGGTCACCGCGGCCGGTGTCCTCGAACGCCTGGCCGACCTCGGACAGGTGGACGACCGCCGCCTCGCAGCGGCGGTGACCGAGTCGCGCCGCGAGCAGGGCTATGGCCGTCTCCGCACAGCGCACGATCTCGTCCGGCTGGCTGTCGACGAGCCGGCGGCCGCGGCCGCGCTGGGGACGCTTCCCGACGACGAGCGGCCCCAGGCCGAGCGCATCGCCCGGCAGCGATTCGGCCCGCCGCCCTACGACGATCCCACCGCCCGGCGGGCGGCGGGCTTCCTCGCGCGGCGCGGCTTCGACGCCGAGGCGGTCGCAGCGGCCGTCGGCCGTCAGGCCCTGGACTGACCGCCCTCGTTGCCGCAGCGGACGCCGCTCGACTACGATCCAGCACGAGTCCGGCCTCGCCGGCGTCGTCGTTCTTTCTCCTGCTCAAGGGTGGGTTGCATGTACCGGTACGCGTCTTCGATCAGCTCGCGCTCAACTTTCGCTGCCTGCGGAGGCGGCGCGAGCCTCGGCACGCCCCGGTGGACGGCGGCGGCCGGGTCGGCAGACTGATCTGATCCCCGCCGCCAGCGGGCGGCACGTACATAAGGAGACGCGATGGAGCCGTTGCTTATCGCGCTCGCCCTCGCCGGGGGAGCGTGCGCCGGCGTCCTGCTCGAGCACGGCCGCCGCCGCGGCCGTATCGGCGACGCCGAGCGAGAGGCCGAGCGGATCCTGGAAGACGCCCGCCGCCAGGCTGACGCCCAGGTGAAAGAGGCGCGCGTCACGGCGCGCGAGGAGCTACTCGCGCAGCGCACCGAGCAGGAGCGTGACCTGGCCGAGCGCCGCGCCGAGATCATCAAGATCGAAGAGCGCCTCGCGGCGAACCAGGGCCAGCTCGAGTCGACGCTCGAGGATCTGGCCCGCCGAGACCAGTCGATCTCGGACCGGGAGGTCCACGCCAAGCAGCTCCAGGAGGAGCTGAAGGTCGCCCGCGACGCCCAGGTCGCGGAGCTCGAGAAGGTGGCCGGCATGACCGCCGCCCAGGGCCGCGACGCCCTGATGACGAAGGTCGAGGAGGAGTGCCGCGCCGACATGGCGAAGCTCGTGCGGCGCATCGAGGAGGAGGCCCGGCTCGAGTCAGACAAGCGGGCGCGGAACATCCTCTCGGTCGCCATCCAGCGCACCGCCTCCGGCCACACCGCCGAGACGACCGTGTCGGTTGTGCAGCTCGCCTCCGATGACCTGAAGGGCCGGATCATCGGCCGTGAGGGCAGAAACATCCGAGCGCTCGAGAACCTGACCGGCGTCGACATCATCATCGACGACACGCCGCAGGCGGTCGTGCTGTCGGCGTTCGACGGCGTCCGCCGCGAGATCGCCCGCCTCACGATCGAGACGCTGATCGCCGACGGCCGGATCCATCCGTCGCGGATCGAGGAGACCTTCTACCAGTCCAAGGCCCAGATCGAGCAGCAGATCGTCCAGGCGGGCGAGCAGGCCTGCTTCGAGGCGAACGTCCACGGCCTCCACCCGGAGCTCGTGAAGACGCTCGGACGCCTGCACTACCGCACGAGCTACGGCCAGAACGTCCTCAAGCACTCGATCGAGTGCGCCCACCTGGCATCGATCATGGCGGCCGAGCTCGGCGCCAGCCAGAAGACGGCCCGCCGCGCCGCGCTGCTGCACGACCTCGGGAAGGCGGTGACGCACGAGGTCGAGGGGCCGCACGCGGTGATCTCGGCCCAGATGGCGAAGCGGTACCGCGAATCCCCGAGCGTGTGCCATGCGATCGAGGCCCACCACTACGACGTCGAGCCGCAGACGGTCGAGGCGGTGCTCGTGATCGCGGCCGACGCCGTCTCGGCGTCCCGTCCCGGCGGGCGCGGGGAGAGCCTCGAGCACTACATCAAGCGGCTCGAGGCGCTGGAGCGGATCGCGACGTCGAAGCCCGGGGTCGAGCGCTGCTACGCCATGCAGGCGGGCCGCGAGGTGCGCGTCATGGTGAAGCCCGAGGACATCGACGACGACGCGGCGGCGCTCCTCAGCCACGAGATCGCCCGCGAGATCGAGGAGTCGCTCGAGTACCCGGGCCAGATCAAGGTCACGGTGATCCGGGAGTCGCGAGCGATCGAGGTCGCAAAGTAGCCAGACAGGCTGAAGCCCTTACAAAAGGCTTACAGGCGGGTTCTGGATGGAATTGGCGCTGCGCCGACAATGAGTGCATCGGTCGATTCGCAATTTGGCGATGTGCGCGCTCGTTGCCTGGCGCGCCACAGGTCGCGCTGGGGGCGCCGGCGCTTCTTGCGCACTCGTGCGGGTCGAACTGCGGATCGCTCGACGCCACAGGGAAGGGAACCCTCAACGTCAACGGCAACGGCGCAGAGTGGGGGAGCATCGCGAGCGGCACCGTCAAGGTGCAGGACAAGTCCCACAACGGCCGTCAGGACTGGTCGCTCACCGGCTGCGACAAGCGCTTCAAGGATGAGAGCGACAAGACCATCACGGTCTGCCAGGCCAACAACACGATCTACTTCTCGGCAAGCACGGTGTGGTGGCTCTCGCTGAGCGGCTCGGGGGTGAGCGCGAGCGTCGTGGCGAGCGGCGGCTTCTACATCAAGGGGTCGGGCGGCTACCACCTGAACGGCGGCGGCCGCAAGACCTGGCCGTCGGGCGGGAAGTTCCTCCACTCTGAGCGCGTTCAACCCGGTCTCCGACCAGCCAGCGCGGTACTCTATGCCTATGCCCGAGAAGATCCTTGTGGTCGAGGACGAGCGGAACATCGCCTCGTTCGTGTCGATGTACCTCAAGAACGCCCGCTACCACGTCGAGATCGCGCGCGACGGGACCGAGGCGCTCCAGAAGGCCGACGCGACGAAGCCCGACCTCGTCGTCCTCGATCTGATGCTCCCGGATATCGACGGGCTCGAGGTGTGCCGCCAGATCCGCTCGTCGTCCGACGTGCCGATCCTGATGCTGACCGCGCGCGACGACGACGTCGACAAGATCGTCGGGCTCGAGGTCGGGCGCCGACGACTACCTCACCAAGCCGTTCAACCCGCGCGAGCTGGTCGCGCGCATCAAGTCGATCCTGCGCCGGTCCACCGGGGCGCAGCGAAAGCCGCAAGAGGCGGCGATGGAGCACGGCAAGCTTCGCATCGACGCGGGCAGGCGCGAGGTGACCGTCTCCGGCTCCCAGATTCAGCTGGCACCCAAGGAGTTCGACCTCCTCTGGGAGCTGCTCGACCACCGCGGTCTCGTGCTGACGCGCGACCAGCTGCTCGAGCGCGTGTGGGGATACACCTTCGCGGGCGACACCCGCACCGTGGACGTTCACGTGCGCCAGCTCCGGCGCAAGCTCGGCGACGACTGCCCCGTAGCCACCGTTTGGGGCGTGGGCTACAAGGTCGCTGACGATGCTTCATCGCTTAGGGCACGACTCGCGTTTCTGTTCGCCGGCACGCTGGTGCTCGCGACCGTGATCGCTGCCGTGGTCGTGGTGAG
>CAVWLW010000053.1:0-60565 GCA_963755715.1 uncultured delta proteobacterium | reverse complement strand
CAACAGAAAATCAGCGCCTATCTCCGCTCATCTCTGTCCGTGATTGCGTCTGTTTGCTGATAGAACCAGCACAAAACTGGCACAGCAAGGTTGCCGAGCGAAATCAATTACTGCCGAGTTCGTCCTCTTTTTTTCCCGCGACGGGAATAAACAATGACCGACCGAATTTCTCCACGCCGAAGTTGCGGATCACGTTCTGGGTTTCAGGTGCAACCATGAAGTCCGCAAAGGCCTTTCCCCCAACCGAATTGATGAGTGGACTGTTGGCGGGATTCACTTCCATGACGGAGTAGAGGTTCAAGAGTGCTCGGTCGCCTTCGATCAAGATTGGCAAGTTGACCCTGTTGCACAAAGCTAAGTAGGTTCCACGATCTGTGATCGTATAAGCGTTGCGCTCATTGGCAATGCCCAGCGTGGCACCCATGCCTTGCCGCGTTTCAATATACCAACCGCCTTTTGGGTCGATCCCGGCAGCTTTCCAAAGCGATTTTTCCAGAACGTGAGTGCCTGAGTTGTCACCACGCGAAACAAAATTCGCCTTTGCTTGCTCGATTGCTCTGAGCGCTCCACTGGCGCTCGTGGCTGAGCGCACTTTTGCAGGGTCGTCTTTGGGGCCGATGATAACGAAATCGTTGTACATGACTAATCGACGATTTAGCAATTTCCCCTCTGCGATATATTGTTTCTCCAGACTCGGCGCATGTATCAGCGCCACATCCACCTTACCCAGTGCCGCCAGCGTGAGTGCTCGGCCAGTTCCTACAGAAACAGTTTTGACAGAATAACCCGTCTGTTTTTCAAAGAGCGGAACCAAAACATCGAGCAATCCGGAATCCTGAATACTGGTTGTCGTGGAGAGAAAATTAGAGCCTTCAGAGCAGAGCCATAGGTGACGCACCGAGGTCAAAGCTCGTTCAATGTAAGGGATTGCCTGGGGGCTAAGCTGCTTGGCGCGGTCAAGTAATAGGTCTGCGTCGTTCACGTCGCAAAGGGTTTCGACGTTGTAGTCGCCCGGCAGAATCGGCTCAACGTGAGAACTTTTCAGCACCGCGTACTCGCGGCTTGTCAGTTCGCATCTACGCAAAAACTCCAAGTAGACGCGCACTGGCATTTTCAAGATACAGTTCACGATTTTCACTGTATTTCACTAGCCGTTATTTAGGTATCAGGGTTTCCCTGATACCTGCGCCCAAATTCCTTGCCGATCAGCCTGCGCAGTTGTGCTCGGCGTGCTCCGAGCTAGAACGAACTTGATTCCCAATCAAGTGAACTTTTTGCTGCCGCGCCCCGGCTGTGAGGCAACAGCGCGGGGTGATTGATCGGCAGCATTTTCCCGATACCCGCCGGAAAATGACGGCGGTTGGAGATCGGTCGGGAAAATCGAATGATTGTATTCAAAAGAGCGGCTGCCCGTCCGCTGGCTGAATCATGGGAGTTAAGGCAGGTGTTGGAAGAGTTGCGCCGCGAGCAAGCGAAGATTCCAAACGTCGGCGGACATGTGTTCACGCGCAGGAATGGCCGCGTGATCAAGAACGTGCGCGAAGCCTGGTTAAAAGCCGTTGCGACAGGGGTGAGGAAAAAGCAGTTGCCCGATGATGATTTCCGTCCGCATGATTTGCGCAGAAGCGCGATCACGCGATGGACATCGTTCGGCGTGCCGAGAGATATCGTAATGGCGGCTAGCGGTCACAAGCCCAACGGCGTGCATGATGGCTATGTGAATTTTTCCGACGCGCAGCTTATCGAAGCGTTTTCAAAAGCTGGCTTGATGGCTCCACCGAAACCAAAGTCAGCAGCTAGAGCAAAAGCGACTGCTGGCGCTTGAACTCGGCTTGAATCCGAAAAATTCGGCGCTCATGATTGAAAACGAAGCTGTTATAAGTTATTGAATTCCTTACCGTGCCGGAGTGGTGGAATGGCAGACGCGCCGGACTCAAAATCCGGTAGGGGTAACCCTGTGGGGGTTCAAGTCCCCCCTCCGGCACCATGAATTTCTTTCCCATCCCAGTTCACTTTGATTCAATCTCATCGGCCAGCGGCAGGAGACCCAACCATGGCCAAAAACGGTTTTAAGATTCTCGACAGCGACATGCATATCATGGAACCGCCGGATCTTTGGGAGCGCTACATCGACAGCAAGTTCAAAGGCGCGCGCGCCGCGCGGGGTCACCAGCAGCAATGTGCGCGATCTGCGCATGGTTTATCCTGACGGCCGGGAATGGGCGCGCACGACGACGCGCCAGAACGATTCGGCGCGCGGGCAAAACTTCGAAAGAAATCAAAGCGTGTACCGCTCAGACGCCGAGCGCGGTTGGACGCCGGAAGTGCAGCTCGAAGCGATGGACGTCGAAGGCATCGACGTTGCCGTGCTCTACCCGACTCGCGGTCTGCGCGCGTTGGTCGTGCCGGATATGGACGCCGAGTTCGCCGCCGCGATTGCGCGCGCTTACAACGACTGGCTTTATGATTTTTGCCAAAAAGATCCCAAGCGTTTGATCGGCGCCGGCATGATCTCGCCTTACACCATGAACGACGCCGTTTCGGAAGCGCGCCGCTGCGCCGATGAACTGGGCTTTCGCGCTGTGTTTTTACGCGCCAATCCGTTAGTAAATCATCAGTGGCACGACGAGTACTACGAGCCGCTTTGGAACGCGCTGGAAGAGCGGAATCTCGCCTTGGGCTTTCATGAATCCACCGGCACAGGGCAAGCAACAAATCGGCGAGCGCCTCGAGCCCAACCTGATGCTGCGTCGAGTTTATGCTCAACCGATGGAGCAAATGTTGGCGCTCGGCAGTTTTTGCGCCGGCGGCGTTCTCGCCCGCCATCCGCGCCTGCGGGTCGCTTTTCTCGAAGCCAATTGCAGTTGGTTACCGTGGCTGTTGTGGCGCTTGGACGAAGGTTGGGAGCGTGAAGGCGATGTTTGGGCGCCGGATGTAAAAATGGCGCCGAGCGAATATTTCAAGCGCCAATGCATCGTCTCGGTGGAGCCGGACGAGGCGACATTGACGCATGTGATCGACTACATGGGCGGTCAAAATGTGGTTTTTTCCACCGACTATCCGCACGGCGATTCAAAATATCCCGAAGCGGTTCACCACTTTCTCAAGCTCCCGATCAGTAACGCGGACAAGAAAAAAATTCTCTGGGACAATTGCGCCGCGTATTACGCGATGTAAAAGCGCGCGCAGGAGAGGAAGGGCGCTGCTCCGGGTTCACGCGAAACCGGAGCAGCACGATGAGGAGTTAGCGGGAATATACCGTCGGAATAGTTAGAACGATGGTGGTGCCAGTGACAGCCCGACGCAACAACGACGCCGAGCGTCAACAATGTCAACAGCCCGATGGTTTTCATAGTGCCTCCTTTCCGCAGGAAAAATCCGCACAGTGAAGCCGTGATCCTTTGGCGCTCCACTCTACTTCTTAGACGTATTTGGCAGCCGTTTGTGAGGTGAGGAAAATCGCAATACGCGCGAACTATTCAGCGAGCGCGGCAGTATTTCGGTTGAAACAACAGCAGCGTAAATTCGTGATAAAAGAAATCGAGAAGTCTATACGGAAGCCGTCAGGAGCGGGGTTTCCGATATTGCCAATTGCAAATTCGCCGCTGCGCGGCGAGTTCTGCGAAGCTCTATAAGATCGCTAGCACAAGCGGGAAAATATTTTGATTACACTGAACGCTTTAGTTGCATTGAGAAAGAAATGAAATTCGGCGGGCTCAGCGGCTGTCGTCGCGGCGATCGCGCCGCTGTCTGTCATAACGCTGCTTGATTCGCTCGCGTTCGTCGTTCGGCAAACGTTGCCAGCGATTCCACTCATCGCGCAGGTGCTCTTTATCTTGGGGCGGCAGCTTCTCCCAACGTTGATAGTTTTGCAAAACTTTATCTTTTTCCGGCGGCGTCAGATTGCGCCAGTTGTCGCTGGCAGCCATGAGCCCTTGAGAGCTCAGGAGCAAAAACAAACCGAATATCCAAGCTACTGTATTGCGCGCTTTCATCTTACTGTCCAACTAACGGGAACATCACAAATTAGACGATATCCTGTTGCATTCTTCCTCGAATCGATTGGCTGTTCGTCGAATCGGTGTTCGGGTCATCCTGCTTCTCGAGCTTGCCCAGTGATTCGAGCAAGTCCATGGATTCGAAGAATTGCAATTGATTTTCGTCGGCCAATATTTCCTGCGGAATTCTTTCCGCCGGCCGCTGTATAAATGAGCTCAAATTGCCCTTGCCAAATAACAACCCAACCACCAAGACCGCTACGCCGACTGTGCCGAATGCCGGCACCATCCACATCGGTCTAGGCGCGAACAGGGCACGCCACCAGTGCTTGCTGCTCCTCCTGGCGTGCCAGTTTGGCTCACGGTCTCGCGATAATAATCATCCCAAAAAGCTGGCGCCATAGGCTCGGATTTAGCGATTTGCGGCAGCCATCGACGCAAATCGTCGAGAAAACCTTGGCAAGAAACACACTGCGAAAGGTGCTGTTGCACGCGACGCTGTTCGACTTCGTCTGTTTCGCCGTAATAGTAAAGCACTAGGTCTTCTTCGAAACTCTTGCATGCGCTTTGCAGTGGTGCCCGTTGTTTCATATTCTTCCCCCTAAACAAATTCCATCAGGCTCTGACGCAATGCCGCCACGGCTCGATGTAAATAGACCCGAACCGTGCCCTCCGTTGTTTTCATGACTTTCGCAATATCCGCGATCGATAGTCCCTGATGGTTTCTTAACAGAAACGCCGTGCGCTGTTTATTCGGCATCGCTTCGAGAGTTTGATCGGCTTTTCGCTTCGCTTCGCCGGCGATGGCTTCCTGCTCGGGCACAAACGTCGAGTCGGCTAATTGTCTCTGCTCGCCCGGCTCCTCGCTCAGACGATCGAGAGATTCCCAAGTCACGCGATTGTGACGCCGCGCGTGATCCAAGCACAGGTTTACCACGATACGATAAAACCAGGTGTAAAAAGTTGACCGGCCGTCGAACTGCTTGATATTCGCGAAGGCGCGCAAAAACGCGTCTTGCGATAAGTCTTTTGCCGTTTCCGCATCGCGAGTGAAATTAAATGCAATATGAAACGCCTTTTCCATATACCGGCGCACGAGGATTTCAAAGCACTGCCGCTCGCCTTGTTGACACAGGGACACCAACTCTTCGTCACGGAGTTCTTGTCGGTCGGCCATAAGTGTTTTGACGTGCCGCGAACCTTCCTGCCCGTTACAAACGTTTAGACGCACTTAGGCATTAAAGGTTAACACCCAAACGCGCTTTACTCAAAATCAGTTAAGCTGTGAATATCAGAAGGAAAATTTGGCGTGTGCGGGTACGCGCCCTGGCCCACAGGCGGAGAGGCGAAAGCTTATTGGCCGGTCGCCACTGCAATCACGTTTTCGATGATATCGAGAATCCGATTGGTACGCCGGTCGATGAGAATCACGTCTCTCTCAAGAACCACCCGCTCCCAATACTCGGGTAGCCGCGGCAACCGGTGGTCCAGCTCAACCGGCAACGGTTCGAGTCGTTTCTGCAAGCCGGGCGGCAATTGACCATTTTTGTCCAAATGCTTCTGTAACCCCGGCGGCAATTTACCGCCGCGTTTCGCGAGTCCGGGCGGCAATCCCTTAGCTTTACCCTTGCTCCCCTGGCGGTAGTAATCTTCGATCGCGCGGCGCTCTTCCGGAAGGAAATGCGCCGGGCGGTTTACGTCCAGCGCCAGCCCCGAACCGTATTCGCACAGGAAGCCGGCGGCAAAGAGAGAAAACACTAAAAATGATCGTCTGTGCTTGTCCATGCTAGTTTGCCTCCGATAAGCTTAGCTGCTATCAACGGATTTAATTACTTGTTATGGCCTTTGCCATTTGCCTGTTCGGTGTGAGCGCGGGCGTAACCACGGGCAGGTCCGTCACCTACACGCTGGACGGGATCGCTTTGAAGGAACGCGCGGTTTTTGTTCGCCATATGGCGACTAGCCATAGGCAATTAGTGAGCCAGAGCTTGGACGACGATAACCTGAGGAAAGTTAGGCGCTCTTTTGTCCGCGGGGGCGGTTACGAACCCAGTCCCCGCCGACAAAAATGTTAAGATACCGTTATTTTTTACCTGGCGATCAAGCGCACCATAATAACTGTGGCGGCGCTCTCAATGATTGCCGATGCCGGTGATTTTGATGCTGCCGTGCTTCGATTTGTATTTTCGATTGAGATAAATGATCACACCCGTCAGGCCTTCAATTACGTAAGCATTACTGGACGGACCGCCATCGTAGGCGCTAGCACCGATGCGTTGAATGATTTCCATCACTTTCTGTTTGGCTGCGCTGTCATCACCGCAGACCAAAACGTCGCCGAGCGGCGCTTCCACGTCGCCTAAATCCACGGCGGAAATGTTATGCAGCGCGCCGATGACCGGCGCCTCGCCGCTGAGGATCTGTTGCGCCTCCTGCAACGCAGAGCCGGCGGCTGGCACGAACGGCTTTACCTTGTCGAGCGGCACCACCGTGTCGATGACGATCTTGCCCGCGAGTTGACCGCGGAGGTCCGATACCATCTGCGCGTGCCCCTCATAGGGAACCGCGATCACCACGAAGTCGGCGCCTTTAACCGCCTCTTGATTGGTTGTACCGAGCATTTCGCCGGCGCGCAGTTTCGGTTTTAATGTGTCTACTGCCTTTTTGGCTTTGGCCTCGTCGCGCGAGCCGATGATAATTCTTACCCCCGGCGCACCGAGGCGCAGCGCCAGGGCACTGCCCAGGTTGCCGGTGCCGCCGACGATTGCCACGCTAAATTGATCCATAGTTTCTCCAAGAGCTAGCGAAAAAGATCCTCGGCTTTTGGCCGGAGAAGCTCCTGCGCCGATCCATCCTCCTTTTTTTCCATGTCGAAACCACGCACAAGAACGACGGGCAGCGCCGCGCGTTTGCCCATCACCAATTCCGCCGCGGCGGCGATTTCATCCGCCACCGCCGCCACCGCTGCCTTGAGTTGATAGCCGTAGCGATCACGCGCTCCTCTTTCATCTTTGATCGGTTTCATACCGGCGACGCCGATCGCCACGTCGACGGTGCCCAGACGCCAGGTCCGACCGAAGCTGTCGCTGATAATAACCGCCGGCTTCTTACCGGTGCGCTGGTGTATTTCGCTGCGCACTTCACGCGCCGAGCGATCCGGATCTTCAGGCAACAAGCTGACCTGATTCAAGCCCACGTTCGATTGATCGACGCCGGCGTTGGCGCAGATCAAGCCATGATGGGTTTCGACGATCAAGGCCCTCCCGGCGCTGCGAATGACGCTGCGGCTCTCGCCGAGAATCACCTCGACAAGCTCCGGTTCCTTGTCGAGTTGGGCCGCCAGTTGTTGAGCGCGCTCAGACGGTTGAACGCTTTTTAATTTGATCGTGCGCCCTTCAGCCTTCGAGACGATTTTTTGCGCAACCACCAACACGTCGTTATCGGCCAGCTCGATCCCCTGAACCGAACAGGCGGCGACAATCAGTTCCGCCAGCGAATCGCCCGCTTTTACTTCGCCGATGTTTTCAAGGCCGAGCAATTCGAGCCGCTTCATGCGTCACCGGAGCGCGGCGATTGACCCGTGTGCGGTTCAGCCAACAGTTGGCGCGCCACTCGGGCCGCTTCGCTGTCTTCAAAACCATAGGAGAGAAACCGTTCGAGATCCTTGGGTTCGTCGATATCCAATGCGATGCGCTCGTTTTCGAAAAAGCGAACCGGCAATCCCTGCGCTGCCACGCGGCTCATATGGAACGCGAAGCTGTCATAGCCGAAGCGCAGCTCGATCACGTCGGGCGGCGCCAAGAGCAGCGCATTGGTGCCGAGACGATCGTGCGACGGCACGAGCAAAGCGAATGGCGCCCTGGCGTCTTGGGGAACCTGCGCTAAAACCGACTCGACGTCGCTCGCGCGCAGCAGCGGCATGTCGCCGGGCATGATCAAGACCGCCTCGCAGCCGGCGCTCTTCAATTCCTTGCGCGCAAAGTCGACGGCGCCGGTTTCGCCGTTTTCCGATTTTTCGCGAATCACTTCCGCCCCTGCCGTCGCGGCGATGGCCGCGACGCGATCGTCGCCGGTAACGACGAACGTGGCGGCCAGTCCGCGCGCCAATCTCACCTGGCGTAAAACGTCGCGAAACATGATTTCCGCCAAGTGCTCGCGCGCCACGCTGTTCAAAAGCGGATTGAGGCGCTGCTTGGCGTTGCGAAATCCCTTGACGGGCATCAATGCGGCGACGTTCATAAGCGATTCAGAAAGAATTTTCTTAGACTATTTTCCAGCCAAGGCCAAGACTTGGCGCGCCAAACGGCGCTTATCGCTCGACGAAGTCATGAAGATATCGGTGGCAACGGCATGGAGCCGCAATTTCGCAATCGGTTCCATCATGTCCTTGTCTTCTGCCGCGATCAACAGCGTGTCGAGGAAATCCTCATAGCCCTGCGCCACGCCGAGCGCGGACGCTTCCCGCCCGCACGCTTTCATTAGTTTGTGCGCCGGACCGGAAATCGCGCTTGCGCCGATGATCGGACTGACGCCGATCTTCGGTGCGCTGCTCGCCGTCAAGGCCGAGCGAATTCCCGGCACAGCGAGGATCGGTCCGATACTGGTGATCGGATTGCTCGGAGCAACGATGATCGCTGTCGCGCGCTCAATCGCCTCAAGCACGCCCGGCGCGGGCCGGCTCGATTCGACACGAGCGAAGCGAATCGCCGTTACTTCGCTCGACCAGTGTTCCTTGACGAAAAATTCCTGAAAGGAAATTTCTCCCTGCGACGTCTGCACGCGCGTTTCAACGCGCTCGTCGGCCATGGGCAAGATCGTCGCCTTGATGCCCAGGGCGCGGCGGATTCTGTCGGTCGCTTGCGACAATCTGAAACCTTCATTCAAGAGTCGAGTGCGCGTGATGTGCGTCGCTAGGTCTTTGTCGCCAAGTCTAAACCACGTGTCATCGCCCAACCGGCCAAGCTGGTCCAAAGCATTGAAAGTGTCGTCTTTAATGCCCCAACCTTTGTCGCTGTCGGTGAGTCCAGCCAACGTATAGATGATTGTGTCGATGTCCGGCGAAACGTATAGGCCGTGGAAAATCGAATCATCGCCCGTGTTACAGATGATCGTCAGCTCGGCAGGATCCGTCTCGGCCGCCAGCCCTTCGATCAATTTAGCGCCGCCGGTACCGCCGGTGAGAACGACGATCATTAAACGAGCCTTGGGATCGATGATGCGATGGAGCGTTGGGTTGTCGAGAAATTTGCGAGTGGCCCGTTATTACGCACCAAGCCGTCTGTGCCTGAGAGTTGCTCGACGTAGGCAATCAACGATGGCGCGAGAAATTCTTCACGAATGTACTCAGGATAGATCGGCAAGCGCGCTTTTAATTCGAATCCCGCTTGGGCGCTTTTTTCCTGCAACAAGCGTAAAGCCGGCCAGGGCGCTTCGGGATTGATGAAATCCGGCGTCAGCGGCGACACGCCGCCCCAGTCGTTGATGCCCGCGTCCAGGTAAAGCTCGTAACCGTCCGGCGTCAAATTGGGCGGCGCTTGGATATTCATTGCGCCGCCGAATATCAGACGCGCCAATGCGATCGTTTTCATCATGTCATCGCGCGTGGCATCGGGATGTCCGCGCATGGGGATGGTGGGTTTCGCGCGAAAGTTTTGCACGATGACTTCTTGAATGTGGCCGTAGCGCTCGTGCAGATCGCGAATCGCCAGCAGCGAATCGATTCGTTCCTGCCAATTTTCACCGATGCCGATCAGAATTCCGGTGGTAAACGGAACGCGAAGTTTGCCGGCCGACTCCAAGCGTGCGCAAGCGCACGGCGGGCTTTTTATCCGGCGCATTGTCGTGCGCGCCGCCCGCGAGCAATAATCGCTCGCTGACGCTTTCGAGCATTAAGCCCATACTCGGATTCACGTCTCTAAGTCGCTGCAGATCCCCTTGGCCCATCACGCCGGGGTTGGAGTGCGGCAACAATCCGGTTTCTTCCAAGACGGCGCGGCAAGCCTCGTATAAATAATCGAGCGTGCGCTGATGGCCGCGTTCGTTCAGGAAGCTTTTCATCTCGGGATAGATCGCTTCCGGCTTATCGCCGAGACTAAACAAGACTTCAGTGCAGCCGAGCAGCTTGCCTTGCTGCACCACGCGCAACACTTCTTCGAGCGTCATGGTCTTGGCGCCGGCTTCGTCCGGCGCCTTGCGAAAGGTGCAGTAACCGCAAAAATCCCGGCACAAATTGGTCAGCGGCACGAATACCTTCGGCGAGAAGGTGACGATCCGTCCCTTGTGCCGATCGCGCAACTGCGCCGCCGTGGCGAGCAAGGCTTGCACGCTCATCGCCCTGCGCGCCGACAAGGTTTAGCGCTTCGGCGCGATTTAACAATTTACCCTGCAGACAGTTTCTCAAGATTTGCCGCATCTATCTGTTTGAATATCGAATTGGCCGATCGGTTTCAAACCACGCACGGCACTGATCGCGGGAATGCCTTTTAGTTTATAGTTGCCCGAAAGACTTTTGCTATGGTAGGTCTTGAGCCATTAGAAATAATTGAAGCGAGAATAGCGCGGAGGATCGCCCGATGGAAAATTTTGATAACGTGCTCGTCATTGACGCCGACGGCCATGTCTATGAAGGCAATGTCGATTTAGCGCCGCGCATGCCGGAAAAGTGGCGATCGCAGGCGCCGATTCGATTGCAGGACAACGAAGGCAATTCGCGTATTCTCTTGGAAGGGCGCTTGTGGTCGTCGTCCCAAGGACTGGCTCCCGGGGTATCGGGTCCGATGACCGACAAGGCGCGCGGCTACCGCGCTGGCATGGTCGATCCCGTCGCCCGACTCAAAGATATGGACGAGGAAGGCATCGATGTCGCGATCTTGTTCGGCACCCAGATCGCGCTCACGGTCAATGGCCTCATGAACAAGGAATTGGCCGCCGTGCTTTGCCACGCGGTGAACGAGTGGCTGGTCGAATACTGCTCCACTGATCCAAAGCGCTTGCTCGCCGTCGGCTTGATCCCCTGTCAGGATCCGCCCGCCGCGGTGAAGGAGCTCGAATATCTAAAGAAAGCCGGGGCAATAACGGCGATGCTCCCGACCAACGTTTACGGTTTAAATAATATGGGCGATCGCATGTTCGATCCGATCTACGATTGCGCTCAGGCGATCGAAATGCCGCTCAGCGTTCATCCGCAAACCGGCCATGACGGCGTCCTCGGTGTTTCCGGCGTCATGGGCGCCGGCAGCGAGCGCTTGCGCAAATACGCCTACGTGCACATGACGGCCTTCCCGTTCGAACTGATGATCGCCATGATGCACATGATCGGCGAAGGCGTCTTTGATCGTTACCCGAAATTGCGCGTCGGCTTCATGGAAGGCGGCGCCGGTTGGCTGCCGTTTTGGGCCGAGCGCTTCGATGAACACATCGAAAAGCTCGCGCCGCAGATGCCGGATCTAAAACGGCGTCCGAGCGACATCATCCGCGGTGAACAAGTTAC
The DNA here is from genome assembly GCA_963755715.1 of uncultured delta proteobacterium. Taxonomy (GTDB): domain Bacteria; phylum Desulfobacterota; class Binatia; order UBA9968; family UBA9968; genus DP-20. The sequence continues at coordinate 49,078 of CAVWLW010000053.1, read as the reverse complement.
CTTGACCTGCGAATCCGAAGAGACGGGTCTAGACCGCGTCTTTGCCGCCAACGGCGAGAACACCGTCATGTACGCTTCCGACTATTGTCACTGGGACTGCCACTTCCCTTACTCGGTGAAGGACGTCGTCGACGGCAAAGATCTTTCCTTCGCGCAAAAAGAAAAGCTGCTCAACAAGACTGCCATCGAATTCTTTAAGCTGAAAAATTTGCCCCAGCCCAACGCTCTCAAGACGGCGCGCCAGAGTTGGGAGAACGGCAGCGCCAAGGCGGCCAACGCGTAAGGAACGAAACAATGAAGCTCAGAAGTTTATTCTTCGTCTTCTTGTTCACGGCCGTGGTTTTTTTTCTGGGCATCGCTCATGCGAGCGGAGAGCCCCTATAAAATCAGAATCGGCTTTCCCTCCCTGGCGTTTTCGTACATGCCGTTTTACGTCGCCCAGGAAAAAGGCATCTACAAAAAATATAGCATCGAGTCCGAGTACATTCAGATGGGCACGACGATCCAGCCTCAAGCCGTGGTCGCCGGCAACATCAACTACTTCACCTCGGTGTCGACCGGCATTTCCGCGGCAGTAGCCGGATTACCTTTGGTCATCGTGATCAGCTTTTGCGACAGCTCGCCCTGGGTATTAGTCACGCAAAAGGACATCAACAAGCCGCAAGATCTGATCGGTAAAACCGTCGCGCTCTCAGGGCATCCGCACCTCGCCGTATTATTTCTTTCAGGCGTTTTTGAAAAAATCAGAAATCAACGAAAAGGAAGTCAGCACCATCAACACCGGCGGCACGGCGGACAGCTTTCGCGCATTGACCTCCAACCGCGTCGTCGCGACGGTCTTGACGCCGCCGTTCGACGACAAGGCGGTGTCGCTTGGCTACAAAAAGTTCATGCAGCTTGGCGATCTGGCCGACATTCCCTACGTCGGTTTGGTAACGTCGCAAAACGAGATTAAAACCAACCGCGAGTCCGTGCGCCGCACGGTAGCCGCGGTCATGGAATCTCTGGCCTGGCTGCGCACCAACCGCGCCGAGAGTACGAAGATGATCGTCGACAAATTCAAAGTGAACCAACAAGAAGCGGAAAACACCTACGCGACCTTGATTCGGCTCTTGAACAAAGACGGCAGACTCAATCCCAAAGTCGCGCGCGGCTACCTCGATATCCTGCGCCAAGAGCGGCCGATCCCGGCGGACTTCGACCTGCAGAAGGCCGTCGACTTTTCTTTGCTGCCGGCGAGTCGATAGCTGAGTAGTCCCCAGCCTATGCGCTTGAACATCTATTCTGCGATAATTTTGTCGCTCGTTTTTGGCTTCACTCGCGACTACGATCGGCTATTCGCAACCGCGCCGAAACATCAAGGTCGTGTTGCAAATCCAACAGACCGGCACAAGTAGCCAGGAAAACGTGCAAGGCTCAGGCAGCGTCATTATCCGAAGAGGCACGGTTTACCCTTCCGGCCGGTTGACGGCGGGAGACCGGCAAACCACAGTGCAGCGCTCCAGCGGAATCTTCACTCTCGTCGTGGATGGCGGCGAGTCCATCCTTACCGTCGCCACCCGAGTGCCGCAGAGTGAAGTCGCCTATTTTCACAACTACGCCCTCGGCATCGGCTCTATCGAGCGGCGGATCGTCTTCAACGATGTCGGTACGTCGCTCCGCGTCAACGCTGCGAGCTTGCCCGACGGACAAATCAAATTGCGCCTTACACCAAGAATCAGCTACTTCTCTGTGGAACGGCCCGGCGCCATCGACTTCACCGAAGCAGCGACGGAGTTGATCGTCCCCAACGGCCAGTCCGTATCGCTCGGTGGTTCGACGACCAACCTACACGAGCTCACCCGCCAGATTCTCGGCTATCGCGACCGGGCAAGCAGCAATGAAACCGGCCTAACGGTGACCGCAACCTTACAGTAATTTTCAACCGCGACTCTTGGATGCTCCGCTAAAAACGCGCTGACGGAACGCTTAGCAAATGAAAAAACTGCTGTTTGTGCCTCTTCTCGTTCTGATCGTTCCTTTCGCCTTTGCCCAACCGAAAGAGCAAAAGCTTCGCGTCGCAACCCGTCTCATCAAACCGTTCGTCTATGAACAAGGCGGCCAGCTTACCGGCTTCAGCGTCGAGCTCTGGCAAGAGATCGCCAAACAGATGAACGCGCAGTCCGAATTTATCGTCAAGCCGACGGTCAAAGAATTGCTCGATGCGGTCAAGTCGAAGAACGTGGCGCTCGGCATCGCGGCGATTTCGATCACAGCCGATCGGGAGGTGGAGTTAGATTTTTCCCAGCCGATGTTCGATGCCGGGCTGCAAATCCTGACTCCTGTTCAAGGCGGCCGTGGTGGCTTTGTCGAAGCGATCATGACCAATTTGTTGTCAACCACCGTCCTGCTCTACGTTTTAGGCGTAGCATTTATTCTTCTCCTGATGGCGCATTTGGTGTGGTTTTTTGAGCGGCGCAACTCCACTGGCATGCTGACTCATCGAGGGTATTTTCCGGGCATCTTCGAGGCCTGCTGGTGGGCTGCTTCGACGCTGGCGACTCAGGCTGATCAGATGCCGCGCGCGGCGACGGCGCGGGTCATCGCAGTTCTCTGGATGTTCATGAGTGTGGTCTTTATCGCGTACTTCACTGCGGCGGTCACTTCTTCTTTGACTGTCCAACAATTGCGCGGCGACATTAACGGCCCCGAGGATCTTCCCGGCAAACGCGTCGGCAGCATAAAGGGCAGCACATCCGTGGAATATTTGCGCCAGCGTAGCGTTGAGCCTGTGGAATTTACGAAGATGGAGGAAGCGTATCAGGCGCTCCAAGACGGCCAAGTCGATGCCGTGGTTTACGACGCGCCCGTCTTGCTCTTTTACGCGGCGCATGAGGGGAAAGGCAAAGTACAAACCGCTGGCGCAATCTTTCGCAAGGAAAACTACGGCATCGTCTTTCCCTCCAACAGCCCGTATCGTAAACCGGTCAACGAAGCGTTACTGAAACTCAAAGAAAATGGCACTTACGATCAGTTGTATACGAAATGGTTCGGCGGAAACGGCTCGTAAGTTCCGTCTGGGGTCCGGCGTCTGCGGTCTCCATTCGGAAAAAAACGCCAGACGCGAAACGCCAGACTCTAGGCGCATTAAGTCTTGACAAAAACCCCGCGCCTTGATGACCTAAACGTCAGTTGGAAGGAGGACTCACCCATGCCTTTGAACGGCCATACGATTATCGACGGCGACGGCCATGTGATCGAGGATTGCCAGGCGATCATCAACTTCATGCCCAAGTCGTACCGCGACAAGTACGAGACCCATAGTTTTTTTAATCCGTTTCCGCCGCTCGATCATCTTCACTCCGCCAACCTGCATGACTTCCAGCCGGGCGCGTTCAATAAAGTCGGCCCCGACGGCTGGGTCGATTTTTTGGAAGACGTGGGTATCGAAACGACCGTGCTTTACACCACCCTCGGTTTAGCGTTCGGAAAAATCGTCAGCCGGGATTGGGCGATCGACGTTGCGAGGGCTTACAACGACTGGCTCCATGACACCTACATGAAACGGAGCCCGCGTTTTAAGGGGATGGGGTTAATACCGCTGCAGGAACCGACAGCCGCGGTGGAAGAGCTGCGCCGAATCGTCAAAGAGCTCGGCATGCGCGGCGCCATGCTGCCGTCCACCGGCATCCAGTCCAATCTCGGTGACCAACGCTACTGGCCGATCTACGAAGAAGCTAACCGGCTCGGCTGTGCCATCGGCGTCCATGGCGGCGCCCATGAAAATTTAGGATTGGACGATCTGAGCCCCTATGCGCCGGTGCACTCTTTGGGGCATCCCTTCGGCCAGATGATCTCCTTCGGCGGCATGGTGTTTAACGGCGTCTTCGATAGGTACCCGAACGTCAAGTTCGGTTTCCTGGAAGGCGGTATCGCTTGGATGCTCGTTTGTCTGGAGCGTTTCGATCGTTCCTGGGAAACTCACATTCAGCACGATCCGCGCAAGCGCTTCCTCGAGCTTCGGCCCAAGGAGAAAGTCAGCGAATATATCGCGCGCCACATCGACGCGGGACGGATATTCGTCGGCTGCGAAGGCGAAGAGCCGGACATCGCCCATGCGATCAAAAGAATCGGCAACAAGCCCTGGGTTTTTTCCAGCGATTATCCACACGAAGTCAACAACGAGTTCTGCAAACACGAGATCAACGAGTTTCTCGAGAACGAAGAGATCAGCGCCGCCGATAAAGCGGCTTTTCTGCACGGCAATGCCCGGCGGTTTTATAGCTTGGGAGCCGCTGGGTTATGAGCGCGCCGGCCAGCATCGGCTTGATTATTCCTTCCGGCAATCGCCTGACGGAGCCGCAGTTCAATGCCTATGCGCCGCCGGGCGTCGGCATTCACGTCACCCGCCTGCGCATGACCGGAAAATTCCGTAAGCCGCTGAGCGAGCTCAAACGGCCGCTGGTCGAGGCGGCAGAAGCGCTCTCCGACGTAAAACCGGGAATGATCGTGTTTCACTGTACGGCGAATTCGATGGAAAGCGGTCTTGCCCACGAAAAAGCGATCATTGAAATCATCGAGCAGGCCAGCGGTTGCCCGACCATCACGACGGCGCAAGCGATCACTCAAGCGTTCGATCGGTTCGGCATCAAAAAGCTGGTGCTGATCAGTCCTTACGTCAAAGCGACCAATCAGCTCGAAGTCAACTATCTCACCGAGACCGGCTATACCGTGCTGCATGAATTAGGCCTCGGTCTGGAAACCCACGCCTACTCGACCGTGACGCCGCAAGAGTGGAAAAACATCGTAAAGGAAAATACCCGAACGGATGCCGACGGCTATTTTTTAAGTTGCACGAACACGCGCATGATCGAAGCGGTCGAAGACCTGGAAAACGATCTCGACAAGCCGGTCATCAACAGCAATCAAGCGACGCTCTGGGCTTGCTTGAAAAAACTCGGCATCGTCCACGCCGACAAAAAACTCGGAAGGCTGTTTCAGTAACCGCCGGCAGAATTCCCCAAGCAGAGTGATAAGGCGCTTTGCCGCGATTTTTTCGCCGCCGAAAACGGTAACACCCAGATCAGCCGTCGAACTGCCCGGACAAAATTCTACTCGGCTTCGCCAACGCCGAAAGCTTTTCCATTAAGCCGGTGTTGCGCTTCTCGACGCGAAAATTGCGAATCGCCATCGCCAATGCTTTGCGGCTGCCGACGATGACAACCAGCTTCTTGCCGCGCGTCACCGCGGTATAGAGAATGCTTCGATGCAGCAATAAATAGTGCGAAGTGTGCAGCGGCAGGACGACCACCGGATACTCGCTACCCTGACTCTTATGAACGGATGTCGCATAAGCTAAATTAATCTCGTCGAGCTCATCGGACTCGTACTCCACCACCTTGTCGAGAAAATCGACCTTCACGCTGCCGTCGTCGCGGTCGATGCCGGCGATGCGTCCCAAGTCGCCGTTAAAAACGCCCTTGTCGTAGTTATTGCGCAGTTGCATGACCTTATCGCCGTGGCGCAACGTAGCGCCGCCGCGCTCCAAAGTGACGCCCGAGGGATTGAGTAAGGCCTGCAGCTCGCGATTGAGGTTGATGGTACCCAACAAACCGCGGTGCATCGGCGTCAGCACCTGGATTGTCTGGGCGACTTCGTCCACCTGTAGTCGCAGCGCGCGCGGGATTTCTTCGCGCAAAAGAGTTTTTGTCGTCGCGAGAATTTCCTCTTCCGACTCGTGCGCCAGAAAAACAAAGTCGCTGGCGCCGGTATGGTCGGCCAAAAGCAGTGATTGGCCTTGCAGGATGCGGTGCGCGTTGACGACGATCAGGCTCTGACGGTCCTGGCGGAAAATCCGCCGCAGCACGACTTTGGGAATAACTCCGGAATCGATCAAATCGCGCAGCACGCTGCCTGGCCCCACCGACGGCAACTGGTCGACGTCGCCGACGAGAATCAGGTGGCTATGCGGATCGACGGCGCGCAGCAAATGATCCATCAAAGGCAAGTCGACCATCGAAGTCTCATCGACGATGACAAAATCGACGCGCAAAGGATTATCTTCGCTGCGCTGAAAGCCGCCCTCGCGCGGGTTGTATTCGAGCAACCGGTGGATGGTCGTCGCTTCCTCGCCGGCGCTCTCGGCCATGCGTTTTGCCGCCCGCCCTGTTGGGGCTGCCAGCGCGAAGTTGGCTTTTGCGCGGCGCAGGATCGAGAGCAGCGCCGTCAGTAAAGTGGTTTTCCCCGTGCCCGGCCCGCCGGTGATGACGAGTACTTTTTCGCGCAGCGCCTGCTCGGTGGCGCGGATCTGATCTTCGTCCAGGATCACGGCCGAAGGCGCAAATAATTCCGGGCTGACGAGATCGATGACGCCGCGCGCGGAGTTACGCCGGCCGGCGATTTGCTCCTGCTGCAACCGCGACGGCGTTGCCAAAAGATTTTGCAAGGCCAACGCGACGCGACGCTCGGCATGATAGAGCTCTTGCAAATAAACTTGCACATCGCTATCCGCCGCGCCTTCCTGCGTCACTAACTCGCCCCTGGCGGCCAGCCTGGCGACGGCCGCGTCCACGGGGTCTTCATCGATATTCAAGAGCGCCGCGGCATCGCGCTTGAGCGCCACCAGGCGCGCGAAGCAATGGCCGCGATCCGCCATCTCGCCGAGCACGTGCAAAACTCCCGCTTGCACGCGCAGCGGAAAATCACCGCGGATGCCGATGTGATTCGCCAAGCGGTCGGCCAAAAGAAAGCCGATGCCATGCACCTGTCGCGCCAAGGCGTAAGGATTTTCCCGCACTTGATTGATCGTGTCGGCGCCAAAGACTCGATAGATCCTGAGCGCCAAAGAAGCGCCTACGCCATGGCCCTGCAAAAACACCATCACGTCCTGCATGCCGCGCTGCTCTTGCCACGCCTGGATAATGCGATGGGCGCGCACTTCGCCGATGCCGTCGACTTCGAGAACCCGCAGCGGCTGTTCCGAGAGGATTTTCAACGTTTCCAAACCGAAAGCCGCCACCAATCGTTTCGCGTAAGTCGGACCGATTCCCTTGATCATGCCGGAGCCGAGATATTTTTCGATGCCCTCGCGGGTGGCGGGATCGATCTTCTCCCAGTGGTCGACCTGAAACTGCAGGCCGTAGCGCGGATGGCGCTTCCACGCACCCGTGACTTTGATCTCTTCGCCTTCGGAAACCGGAAAGATCGCGCCGACGATCGTAATAGCGGGGCCACCGTCTTCATCCAAGCGCGCCACGGTGTAATGCGTTTCGGGGTGCTGGTAGGTGATCCGGCCGATCGTGCCTTGAACCGACGTCGTGTCGTTGGATTGTTCCGCCACCATACGCTCCAAGAATTCCATCCTACGCGAAAGCGCGAAAAGCGTAAACGCCGCGCACTTGCCTTTTACCAGGGGGGAGATAAAATCCCCACCAACTCGTCAATGTCCACACCCGCTGCCAAGCGCTGGCCGTCTCTCGTCCAATTTTTTGATAATTCTACAAAACACGCCCGGCTTTTTCGCCGCTGATGCAGACGGTGAAAATTAGGAGCTTGCAACGATGACCATAGAGTATTTTTGGCTGGAAGCGATCTGGATTCTAGCCTTGATCTTCGCCAACGGCTTTTTCGCCGCCTCGGAGATCGCCGTGATTACCATGCGCAAAAGCCGCATCGACGCCTTGCTCGAACGCGGCGTCAAAGCGGCCGCGGTGGTCGCGCGTCTGAAAGAGGACCCTGACCGATTCCTGGCCACGGTGCAGATCGGCGTTACGGTGATCAGCTCCCTCGCGTCGGCCATCGGCGGCGCGGCGGCCATCGGCTACTTAAAGCCACAGATCGCCGCGGCACCTTTTCCTTTCGTCGCCCGCTGGGCCGAAGCCATCGCGCTCGTCATCGTCGTCTTGCCGATTTCCTATTTATCGCTGGTGCTCGGGGAGCTGGTGCCCAAGTCCCTCGCACTTAGATATTCGGAGCAGATCGCCTGTTTCGTCGCCCGGCCGATCGAATTTCTCTCGCGCGTGAGCGCTTTTTTTGTCAAAGCATTAACCGCATCGAGCAATCTGGTGCTCAGAATCTTCGGCGGCGGTCAAAACGAGAGCGCCAGCTTCATTTCGGTCGACGAAGTCAAATCACTGATCCGCGAAGGCACCGCCAAAGGAATTTTCAATGAGACCGAAGAAAAGCTGATTCATAGCGTCTTCGAGTTCACGGATACGCCGGTGAAAGCGGTGATGGTGCCGCGCACGGAAATCCATGCGATCGAAGTGCACGCTTCCTTCGCTGAGGTGGCCCAAAGCTTTGTCGAAAGCGGCTTTTCGCGCATCCCGGTTTACGAAGGCGAATTGGACAAGGTGATCGGCATTCTTTACAACAAAGATGTTTTCAAAGCTTTGCAGGAAAAGAGCGACTTTCGCCTCCGCGACCATCTCCACCCCGCCTTTTTTGTGCCGAGCACTCTGCCGGTGAGCGAGCTATTGAAGCAACTGCAGCGCCGCCGGCTGGCGATGGCTTTGGTGGTCAATGAATTCGGCGAAGTCGAGGGACTCGCCACGCTTGAAGATTTGGTCGAAGAGATCGTCGGCGAAATCCGTGACGAGTACGACCGCGAAGAGCGCGGCCCGGTAGAGCGTCTGCCCGACGGCTCCCTGGTCATTCAAGGCTCGGCTCTGCTGAAAGATCTGAAAACCGATTTTGAACTGCCTTTTGACGAATCGCCCGACTATCACACCTTGGCGGGGTTCATGCTGGCCAGGCTCAAGCGCATCCCGCGCGGCGGCGAGTGGGTCGAGGAAAACGGCTACAAGCTTACGATCGTCGACATGGAAGGCAGGCGCATCGTGAAAATAAATAGATTGGAACGCAGCACGAACGCCTGAGCCGGCATGCGATAAGTCGGCAAGTTTCAGTAACAGCGAATCTCGATCTCGTTGCCGTCGGGATCGAGGAAATAAACCGAGGTCGCCCGGCCACGGGCGCCCCATCGCGACACCGGCCCTTCGCGGATGCCGATTTGCTTTTCTTTTAGATAATCGACGGTGCCGGCAAAATCGTCGGCGCCGACCACCAGGCAAAAATGATTCAAGTTGCCGTCGACTTTGGCGCCGGCACGTGGAGCCGAACGTTCCTTGTTCGGAAACAAGTCAATGATCGTTCCAGCGTTGATGCGCACCGAAGGGAACCCGACCTTGCCGGCCTTGAACTCGTCGACCCGCTCGCCGCTCAAGCCTAGAACCTCCGTATAAAATTTGAGCGACTGCTCGATGTCGCCGACATTGAGCACGATATGATCGAGGTCGGTAATCTTGATCCGTGCCATGACTAACCCTCCTTTTGCGCAGCTGTCAGAGAGCCGGTTTCACGGCTGCCGGCGATCGCCGCCATCTCCGTCAGCAACGCCTGGATTTCCACCGGCGCGCCGACCGTGATGCGCAAACAATCTTGCAGGCCCGGCAGGTCGAAGTAACGCACGAGAATTTTTCTTCGCTTCAGCTCTTCGTAGACGCTTTTCTGATTTTGCCCCTGCTTGCGCGCCAGAATAAAATTCGCATGGGAGGGATAAACGTCGTAGCTCAGGCGCTTGAGCCCACTCGTCAGTCTTTTACGACCGCGTTGAATGCGCCGCGCGTTGCGTCCCATCCAGGGCAGATCCGCCAGCGCGGCGGTCGCCGCAATCAAGCTCAGGCGGTTCAAATTGTACGAGTCCTTCACTTTCATCATGCCGGCGATAATTTCCTCCGCGGCAAACGCGAGCCCGATGCGCATGCCGGCCAAGGAGAATGACTTGGAAAAAGTCCGCAGCACGACCAGATTAGGAAGGCGGGAGAGAAGCGGAATCGAGGATGCGCCCTCGCTAGCAGCGAAGTCGACATAGGCCTCGTCTACCACCAAGAGTCCCGAGAGCGAACGCGCGAGTTTTTCGATCTCCGGCAGCGTCACCAGGGTGCCGGACGGCGCATTGGGATTGCACAGGAAAGTCAACGCGGCTTTTTGCTCGGCGAGAGACGCCGGCAGGGAAAAATCCGCCGGATAAGCGACCGGTGCCGCGACACCGTCCTGGATCGCGATTAAAGTGTCATAAAGAGAATAGGTCGGAAACGGATAGGCGACTCGATCCCGCGGCCCGACAAAGCAGCGCAGCAAAATCGATAGAATCTCATCCGATCCATTGCCGGCCAAAATATTAGCCGGTTTCACGCCGTAGACTTTCGCGGCGGCTAATCGCAGCGTATCGCTCTGCGGCTCCGGGTACAGACGCAATGACGGATTGAGCGATTTTCTTAGAGCAGCGTAAACTTGCGGCGACGGCCCATACGGATTCTCATTCGTGTTGAGCTTGATGATGCCGTTTTCCTGCGGCTGCTCGCCCGGCATGTAGCCGGCCATTGCCGCAATATTGGCGCGGAAATAAGCTGACATGTGGCGGAATTCTATCGGCAGGAGTCGCCCTTTTCAAATGCCATTTGTCGCGTTCTGTCATTGTGCTCGTGGCAATTTTCCACGCCTCGCAGCGGAGCGTCTAGCGTAATGCGCGGTCTCACTTGCCGACACAACTCGGTTGCGTTAGCACAGATCATGACAATTTTGTCGGAAGATTCTCTCATTTGTCCAGAATTCTCCGTTTCGGCCGGATTGGCGTTTTGGCTTTGTACTAACTATCTGAAATTGCAGAATTGCTGTTTTTTTAAATGGCATGTTTTTGGCTAGCCGGACAATGGTCGAATCTCGATGACAATCAAAATCTAAGATCGCAACCAATAAGCAGAGCCCGTAAACATGGATTTACCCAGCAAATCCGCCAGCGATCCGTTGACGCTGTTGCTCAACGAAATCGAAATCCTGCTGACGCAATCGCGCCTCGTCGAACTTTACTTTAAGCAATCCCAAGCGACGGCAGCGTACGAGGGTGCCCGCGCTCGTGAGCAACATCAAGCCGAACTGACCGGCTTACGCGCCGCGCTCGCCGAAAAAGAACAAGTCCTGGCCGCACGCCAAAGCGCCGCCAGCGCGCAAGAACAAAGCCTTCGAGAACAAGTGCGAATTTTAGAGAGCGGCTTGGACGAAGTCCGGCAGCGACTGGACCGCCGGGAAGCCGAGCTTCAAGACGTCGAGTCCGCCGCCGCAAATCTGCGCCAACAAATCAGCCAAAGCGAAAGCGCTCAAGAGCAAGCGCAAGATCTAGTGCGGCAATCCGCGGCCGCTCGCCGGGAGCTTGAAGCCGAAGTGATCACCTTAAGCGCGCGCCTGGAAGAAAACCAACAGAGCTGGCAAAAAGAGCAGTTCGTAGCGCGCCAACTTCAAGACGCTCTGCAAAACCAAATCACGCAACTGCAAGAACAGCTACGAGAAAAATCAGACCAGTCGCGCAGCGCCGAAACCGAGCTGCAACAAGCCAGGGCTGCCATCCCTGAAATGCAGAGGCGGATGGCTGAGCTTGAAACAAGCCGCACGGAAGCCGTGGCCAGTGCGGCGCGGGAATTGGAGCGGATGCGCGTGCGCTTCGACAGCGAGGTCGGCGGTCTGCAGACTCTTCTTGCCGAGCGCGATGCCGCGCTCGAAGAGAGTCGCCGGACGGCCAATGCGACCGAACAGGGCCTCAAAAACGAGATCCTCACGCTCGCCAGCCGGCTCGAGCAAGAACAAGCCCTGATCGAGAGCCGCGACGCTGAGGTGCGCAGCGTGCAGGCGCAAAGCGCCGCGCTCGAACAGCGAGCCGCCGCGCTGGAAAGCGCCGCCGATCGACTGGCGCAAGCCAGCGCCGAGGAAATGGCGAGTTTGCGCCGCGCCCATGAAAACGAGCTGGCGAGCTTGCAGCACGAAGTGGCCCGGCGCGAGCGCGCGCTGACCGAACGGCAGGAAGCCGTGAGCGCCGTCGAGCTGGCTTTGCATGGCAAAATCCAATCCTTGCAGCAGGACCTCGCGCGCAGCAGCGCCACGATGGCAGAACACGAGACTGCGGCGCAAAGCGCGCGCGCCGAGATGGCCGCCCTGCGCGACCAGATCAATCGCCACGAAGCGGCCGCGGCGGAAAACCTGGCAGAGCAACAGCGCGCCGAAGAGAAACGGCGCGCGTCGGAAGCAGCAATATCCAACCTGCGCGATACCCTGGCACAGAAAGAATCTGCCCTGAACGAGCGCGAAGAATATTCGGCGGCAAACGAAGCGCGGCTGGCGGCGGACAACAGCCAACTGCGTAACGAGCTGGAAGAGCAACGATCGGCTGCCGAGCACACGAACACTGAGCTTACGCGCCTGCGCTCTGAGATCGCCACGCTCGACGAGCAAAAATCCCAGTTGGAGCATTCCCGCAACGAGCTGGAACAGAGCCGACAACAGGAGACGCTGGCTCGCCAGGAACTGGAAGCGCGCCTGCGGGACAAGGACAATGAACTGCGAGGCCTCCAGGCAAACGCCCATGAGCTCGTACAACAGGCGCGTAGAGATCACGAAGCTCATTTCAAATCGCTCGAAGAACAAACGACCAACGAAATCAACCAACTACAAAATCGCTTGCAGGAACGAGAGCTCGCAGAGCAGCAAGGCCATTTAGAGCTCGTCCGCTTGCATACCGCAATCGCCGGTCTGGAAGAGCAAAAAGCGCGATCAGAAAACACTCGCGAAGAGCTGACCCAACAGCTCGGCCAGGCTGCCGAATCTCGCCAGGAGCTAGAGGCGCGCCTGCAGGCTCAAGCGAACGAACTCGAAACAACGCAGCGGCGCGCGGACGAACAACTCGAAGCCGCTCTGCACGAGCAGGAATCACGCTTTCGATCCATCGAAGAAGAGCACGGCAACGAAATCACTGAGCTGCGCAACCGCTTGCAACAAGAGAAAAACGATGCCGAAACCCTGCGCAAAGAATTTGACCGCTTGCGCGTGGAGCACACCGGCATCGAGGGCGAGATGGCGCGGTCGGAGCAGTTGCGCCGCGAGCTTGAGCAAAACGGGCAACAGGCCACTATTCTGCGCCAAGAGATCGAAACCCGCTTACAAGCGAAAGAACTGGAATTAAAAAAAGTTCAGTCCGACAGCGAGACTCTCAAACACCAGCTCGACAGCAAAATCGCCCAACTGCAACTCGATTTGGCGGAAAAACAATTGCTGGTCGAAAGCCGGATGGCTGAGATCAACGATCTCAAAGCTCACCTCAGTCGACTAGCGGAAAAAATGACGGCGCGCGAAGCTGCTGTAGATGCCCTGACGCGGTCACAAAAAGACATTGAACAGCTCAACGCCGAGCATCAAGCGAAGCTCGTCGCGCTCAGTGTCGAACACCAAACCGACCGAAGCCATCGAGAAAACGAGCTCGCCGAGGAACGCCGGCGGGTCGACGAGCTTCATCAAAATATCAGCGCCAGCGAGCAGCGTAACCGGGATCTGGAAAGCGTGCTGGGCGAGCATCGCCGGGATCTCGAAGCGGCAACTTCGGAGGCCGCGACTCTGCGTTCGCGGCTCGATGATCTCGAGTCCCGTCACACGGAGCTTGCCGCGGCGACGCGGGAGCAGGAGCAGCTGCGCGTCAAATTCGAAGACGAACTGGCGGCGGCGCGCGGCGAGCTGCAGCAGAACGCGTCAGTGGCGGCTCAACATCAGGCGGCCATCGCCGAGTTACGCAATGAATATCAGATCAAGCAAAATAACCAGGACAATGAGCTCGTCCAGGAAAGGCAGCGTGTCACCGAACTTACTCTTCAGATTGGTGAATTCGAACAGCAGAAGACCGCCATTGAAACGCAGCTCAAAGAGCGTCTGCGAGAGCACGAAACCGTAGCGATCGAAGCTGCGGCACTGCGATCGCGCTTGGATGAGCTGGAAACGCGGCGCCAGACGGAACTCTCCGCCGCCGAACGGGAGCAAAATCAAGTTCGAAGCCACCTCGAGACGGAACTGGCGGCGGCGCGCGGTGAGCTGCAGCAAAAAGCCTGGGCGTCGGCACAGCAACAAGCGGCTCTGGAAAACTTGGCGCTCGCGCACCAGAGCCAAATCCAAAAGCTCGAAAGCCAAATGAGCGAGGAGCGGAATCAAATCCGCGAGCGCGATCATGAAATCGAACGATCCAAGTCGCAAGCTCACCTGCTCGATCAACGCGTTGCAGAATTGACGACCGAGCTGCAGCAAACCGAGCGGACGGCGATCGATCGAGCCGTGCAGATCAAGGAAGAGTATGGGCTGCGGATTGCCGACTTGGAACGCCAAGTCGCGCAAAAGACGAGCGAGCTCCAGGCGCGCGGCGAAGCGCAGCCAGAGTTGGAGCAAAACTTGCGGCGGGAGCTCGACCGGCTGATTCGCGAAACGCAAGAAAAAAACCAGATTTTACAAGACCGCAACGATGAGCTCGTGCGCGTCAAAGCCGAAGCGGATGGATTGCGCGAGCGCTTTAGCCAAGTAGAAGCGGCCGCAACCGAGGCCGAAGCCGCGTTCACCAGCGAAGGCGAGCGCATGCGGGTCGAGTTCCAAGCGCAGATTGCCCTGCTTCAGGCGGAGCTCAGCCAAAAGGAATGGGCCGACGCGGAACATCAGGCTGAGTCGCACGGGATCGAACAAACCTACCGTCAGGAAATCGAATCCTTGCGCGAAAAATTGGCGCAGAGTGAAACACGCGATAACTTGGAACGCGGCGATTTCATCCTCGGCGACGCGCCGTTAAATCAAGTCCAAGAAGCGCAATTCGAGGGCGCTGAAAACCTGCACACAAATAATGGCAAGGACCATGAAATTTCTCCATCACGCCGCTGGCAGGGCGGTTTTGGTTGGAAGAGACGTTGGAAGTCATCGTAATGCGGCAGTCGCCAAAGGCGCGCATCGCAGCGACGAAGCGCTAGCCTGAGTGTAAAAGGACGATCATGTTACAGACCGAACGCGTACCCACGGGAATCCTAGGACTGGACTCGCTCATCGAAGGCGGTTTTCCTCAAGGCCGCTCGATCCTCATTACCGGAGAACCGGGCACGGGAAAATCAATTTTCGCCTTGCAGTTTCTTGCCGAGGGGCTGAAGCGCAACGAAAAATGCATCTTTGTCAGCGCCGACGAAAATCCCATGGACATACTGGAGCAAGCCGCCTCCATGGGCTGGGACTTTGAGCCTCATATCGAAAATAAGGATTTGGCGATTCTTAACGCCGGAACTTATCTCAGCTCGTTTCCGGGAGCGAGCAGCGAACGACATATCGACGTGCAAAGAGCCGTCAGCGATCTCGGGAACTTCGTCAAGCAGCTCGGCGCCAAGAGACTCGTGCTCGATCCGGCGGGGCCTTTCGTGTTGTTGCGCGCGAGCACGGTGCGCATCCAGGACCAGATTCGTTTGCTGATCAAACTGATGCGCTCTTCGCTGCCGACCACCAACGTGCTCACCTCCTACGCCGTGCCGCGTACCGGTGAACGCAGCATGCACGGCATGGAGGAATATCTCGTCGCCGGCGCGATTGTGCTCGAGATGGTCTGGAAAAACGGCGCTCTCGCGCGCAGCTTGATCGTCGAGAAGATGCGCTGCACCGACGTGAAACCGACGCAGCTCGAATTCGATATCGTCAAAGGACAAGGCATCGTCGTTCAGCCGCCGGCTTCGGCCCGTTAAATCGGAAGATCGAGCTATGGATTCCCCACGTATCTCCACTGGTATCATCGGCCTCGACGGTTTGCTTCACGGCGGCTATGTACGAGGACGCACCTATCTCATGACGGGCGACACGGGAACGGGAAAAACGATTGCCTGTTTACAGTTTCTTTCGAGCGCTCTCAAACGAGGCGAGAAGGCGGTCTACGTGACCGTCGACGAACGCCCGGGCGAAATCGTCGAATCGGCGGCATCCTTTTCCTGGGATCTTCAACCGTATATTCAAGAAAAAAGTTTGGTCATTTTGGATGCTTCGCCCTATTTTGGCGGCCGTAGCGGCGGCGCGACTGAGAAAGGCATCGATCCGCAAAAAATCATCGCCGACCTCGGCAACTACGCAAAGCGACTGAGCGCCACCCTGCTGATCGTCGATCCGATCACGCCGCTCATCCTGCCGAACGACGCCACTAGCCCGAGCCAGGATCAGGCCCGTTCATTGATTCAATTGATTCAATCGCAACTCAATACAACCAACCTGCTTACCGCCCATCTGCCGAAAGGAGCCTCGCCCAGCGCCGGCGGCATCGAGCAGTTTCTCGCTTCCGGAGTCTTTCTGCTCAAGATCGGCGAGATCAACGGCAAGTACCAGCGCACTATGGCGATAAAAAAAATGCGCGGCACACCGGTTGAACCCGCCGATTATCCTTTTATGCTTCGCACCAACGACGGGATCGTGCTGGCGGATCGGCGCATGGACCTTACCAGCGCCAGCCATTGCGAAGCACCGATGTTCGAATATTTTCAGCTCGGAAAAAACGGCTCCTGATCGGATTCTCGAGCTTGGTTTCCGTGGCCGTCGCACGCTGGGAAACCAGCGTTTTTGGCCATCGCCTGAATTTTTCTTCAATTTCTCTGTCCTGTCTGGGTTTTCTTGACAGCCGGCAAAACGATGCTTAGGTTTTGCTTGTAATTGAGGAAACTTAAAAATGCGTCTGGACAAACTTACGACCAAATCCCAAGAAGCGTTGCAGCAAGCCCAAGCGCTGGCCGAAAAACGCAACCATCAAGCCATCGATGTCGAGCATCTGCTGTTCGCCTTGCTTGGCCAAAAAGAAGGCGTGGTCACTTCGCTCCTACAGAAGTTGGGCGTGCCCCTGGGCAGCTTGACCGAGCGGCTGCAAAAAGCCTTGGATCGCCTGCCGCAAATCACCGGCGGCGCCGCTCAAACTTACATCGCGCCGCGCCTGAAAAAGACCATCGAAAACGCCGAGGCGGAAGCCGAAGCGTTAAAAGACGAATATGTATCAACCGAGCACCTGCTGCTGGCGATGGTGAACGACGCCGGCGAAGCGGGCAAGTTTTTCAAGGAACACGGCGCCAGCCGCGATAAGATTCTCAGCGCCTTGGTCGGCATTCGCGGCGCGCAGCGAATTACCGATCCCAACCCCGAAGAGAAATACCAGGCTCTGGAAAAATATGGCCGCGATCTCACCGATCTCGCGCGCAAAGGAAAGCTCGATCCGGTCATCGGCCGCGACGATGAGATTCGCCGCGTGATCCAGGTGCTGTCCCGGCGCACGAAGAATAATCCGGTGCTGATTGGCGAGCCCGGCGTCGGTAAAACCGCGATCGTCGAAGGTTTGGCTTTGCGCATCGTCAACGGCGATGTGCCGGAGGGGCTCAAAGAAAAACGGCTGATCGCGCTGGATCTCGGCGCGCTCGTTGCCGGCGCGAAGTTTCGCGGTGAGTTCGAAGATCGCTTGAAGGCCGTCTTGAAAGAAGTCACCGAAGCCAGCGGTCAGATCGTGCTGTTTATCGACGAGCTGCATACACTGGTCGGAGCCGGCGCCGCCGAAGGGGCCATGGACGCTTCGAATATGCTCAAACCCGCGCTAGCGCGCGGCGAGCTGCGCTGTGTCGGTGCCACGACTTTGGACGAATACCGCAAGCGGGTCGAGAAAGACCCCGCGCTGGAACGGCGCTTCCAGCAGGTCTACGTTGGCGAGCCCTCCGTGGAAGACACGATCGCGATCTTGCGCGGCCTCAAGGAACGCTACGAGGTGCACCACGGCGTGCGCATCACCGACGGCGCGATCATCGGCGCCGCCACTTTGTCCGATCGCTATATCAGCGACCGCTTTCTGCCCGACAAAGCGATCGATCTGATCGATGAAGCGGCGTCGCGGCTGCGCATCGAGATCGATAGCATGCCGATCGAAATCGACGAGGTGGAGCGCAAAATTCTCCAGCTCGAAATCGAGCGCCAAGCGCTCAAACGCGAGGAAGACAAAGCGTCGAAAGAGCGGTTGGGGCAACTGGAACGTGAGATCGAAAATCTGCGCGAAACCTCGAGCGGTCTCAAAGCCCATTGGCAAAACGAGAAGGAGTCGATCCAGCGCATTCGCTCGCTCAAGGAAAAGCTCGAATCAACCAAGGTCGAAGAGCAAAAGGCGCAACGCGAAGGTGATTTGAACCGCGCCGCCGAGCTGCGCTACGGAACCCTGACCCAACTGCAGAAGGATTTGGAAGAGGCGAACCGAAAGCTCGCCGAGCTGCAAAAAGATCAAAAGATGCTCAAGGAAGAGGTCGACGCCGAAGACGTCGCCGAGGTGGTCGCGAAATGGACCGGCATCCCGGTGTCGAAGATGCTCGAAGGCGAGATCCAGAAATTGCTTAAGATGGAAGATCGCCTGAAGCTACGCGTCATCGGCCAAGACGACGCGATTCATGCCGTGGCCAACGCAGTGCGCCGCGCTCGTGCCGGCCTACAGGACCAGAACCGGCCGATCGGCTCGTTCATTTTTCTCGGCCCGACCGGCGTCGGTAAAACCGAACTTTGCCGTGCGCTCGCCGAATTTCTCTTCGACGACGAACAAGCGATGGTCCGCCTCGATATGTCGGAGTTCATGGAAAAACATTCCGTGTCGCGTCTGATCGGCGCCCCTCCCGGCTACGTGGGTTACGAGGAGGGCGGTTATTTAACCGAAGCCGTGCGCCGCCGTCCCTATTCAGTCATCTTGTTCGACGAAATCGAAAAAGCGCATCCTGACGTTTTCAACGCGCTTTTGCAGATTCTCGAAGACGGCCGCATGACCGACGGTCAAGGGCGAACCGTCGATTTCAAAAACACGGTCATCATCATGACCTCGAACCTCGGCAGCCAGTATATTCTGGAGCTCGGTGCGAAGGACCGCAAAGAGATGGAGCGGCGGGTCAACGCCGCCCTGCGCGATGCTTTCAAGCCGGAATTTTTGAACCGGGTCGACGAAACGATCATCTTCAACAATCTCGGTCGCGAAGAAATCAAATCGATCGTCGAAATCCAGCTCAAGCGGCTGCGCCGGAACCTCGCCGGCCGAAAAATGGCGCTGGAAATCACCGAGCGCGCCAAGGCGTTGATCGCCGACAGCGGCTTCGACCCGGTTTACGGCGCCCGCCCGCTCAAACGCACCATCCAGCGATTGATTCAAGATCCGTTGGCGGTTAAGATTCTTGCTGGGGAATTCAAAGAAGGCGACCGGGTAAAGGTCGATTCCCAGGGGAGCGAACTCATTTTTATTCATGGAGCGCCGGCAGAGGAAGAAATGAGTGAGCCAAGGATGCTCCATTGAATGCGTCGCCGAAGCGAATTCCGCTCGGTTTGGCGCGGGTACGGAAAGAGCTTCCGCCGCCCGGGAAAGTCTTTAAAAGCAAAAAAGCCGATCAGCGGAAGCGGGCAAAAGAAAAACTTCGCCGGGAGTTAAAAGAAACCCTCCCGCCTAAATCTTCTTAACCGCACTTCACAACCATATTCCCTAGAGGACGCGCGATTCGCGCGTCCTCTAGTTTTTTTTTGAATGAAGGCGAGCCGATGATTGTCTTTGCCTTTTTTGCCGACCTACCATCGGAACGCGCCAGCCATTCGCCTCATTTCGACTTCGTTCGGTTCATCCGATGAATCCCGCAGCGCAAACGGCCGATGCGCCGTCGACACAGCAGAGACGGCTTGCGCTAATTTTGTTTAACGTTTGCGTCGGTCAATTTATCGTCGGTCTCGACCAACGGGCCTTGCTGGTCGCGCTGCCCACGCTGACGGTCACTTTCAATACCAGCCTGACGACGATTCAGTGGGTTTTACTGATCTATGATTTGTTGTTGATCGGCACCGTGATCACCGTCGGCCGCTTGGGTGATCTGTTCGGCCGGCGGCGCTTTTATGCCAGTGGTTTTTTGATTTTCGTCCTTAGTTCGGCGCTCTGCGGTATCGCTCAAACTGCGGCGCAAATTATTTTATTCCGCGGTTTACAGGCGATCGGTGGCGCGATGATCTCGGCCAACGGCAGAGCGATCGCTTCCGTCGCCTTTCCCGCCAGCCAGCGCGGTAAGGCGATGGGCTTTGCCTCCATGGCATTTCACGTGGGCTTCTTAACCGGACCGACCTTGGGCGGTTTCTTGATCGACACGATCGGTTGGCGTTGGATTTTCTTCATCAATCTACCGATCGGGATTTGGGGCGCGTATCTGGCGTTAAGATTGTTGGAGGAAAGTAAAGAAGAGGTCAAAGGCGTCTCGGTCGATTTCCCCGGGGCGATCCTCCTCATGTTGACTTGCAGTCTTTTTATTTTCGCCATGAATGAGATGCCCCACGTGGGTTGGCGCGATCCACTGGTCTCCGGTACCCTTATCCTGTGCGCGCTCGCTCTAGCCTTATTCGTGTTCGTTGAACTTCGCTCAGCCATGCCGATTTTGAGTTTTTCGCTGTTTCGTATCCGGCTGTTTACGGCGTCCATGTTCAGTCTTTTTTTCATCACCTCGACGCAATCGGCGATCAGCTTTCTCATGCCATTCTATTTGCAGGACGTCCTGCGGTTCTCGCCGACGCAGATGGGTTGGATTATCATCGCCAACTCGGCGGTCATCGTCTTGGTGGCGCCGATCGCAGGCTGGTTGTCGGATCGCATGGGTTCGCGTCTGCTCTGCACGATCGGATCGGCAATCATCGTCATCGGCCAATTTTTTATTGCCTCATTGCCGATCGATGCATCGATCTGGCGCATCATCGCGCCGTTGCTCTTGATCGGCTTGGGTTGGGCGATTTTCAATTCGCCCAACCAGAGCGCGATCCTGGGCTCGGTGCCGCGCGACGAAGTCGGCACCGCGTCGGGAATGAACACGACCACGGCGCGCACCGGCGGAGCGATGGGCGTCGCGCTTTCAGCAACTTTGTTTACCTATGGGCTCAGCGCGGCGGGCATGAGCCGGGCGCAAATCGAATCGCCGCAATCTTGGGGCGACGCTCCGGAGATTTTCGTTCATTCGTTCAATCACACGGTTCATGTCGTCAACTTCTTCACGATTCTCTCGGTGTTATTTTCGGTGGTGCGCGGCCCGCGCCGCGAAATCCGACAGCGATAAAAAGACCCGATGACTGCAACGGCCGCGCCAGCGAGATTACGACAAAGCTCCAGGTTGATTCTGTTGAGCGTGTGCATCGGCCAAACTATTGTCGGCCTCGATCAACGCGCGATTACGGTCGCCCTGCCGACCTTGACCACGACGTTCCACGCCGCGTTTACGACCATTCAATGGACGATCTTGGTCTATGATCTGGTTCTGATCGGTCTGATCATCACCATGGGGCGGCTGGGCGATCTATTCGGCCGGCGCCGTTTTTACAGCGTCGGGTTTCTGATTTTCGTGACCGCCTCGGCTATCTGCGGCTTGTCGCAAAGCGCCGGCCAGTTGATTTTTTTCCGCGCGCTGCAGGCGCTCGGCGGTTCCATGATCGCGGCCAATGGCCGAGCGATCGTCTCGGTGAACTTGCCGCCGGAAGAGCGCGGGCGCGCTCTCGGTCTGACTTCCACGGCATTTCATATCGGCTTTCTCACCGGCCCATCCTTGGGCGGTTTTCTGATCGATACCATCGGCTGGCGCTGGATATTCTATATCAACATGCCGTTCAGCCTGTGGGGCGCTTATTTGGCGTGGAAGGTCATTCCCGAGACCCGATTGCCGGGAAAATCCGCCGTCGATATTCCTGGCGCGCTTCTCCTGCTTGTAACCAACGGCTTGTTCATCTACGCGATCGACCAGCTGCCGCGCATCGGCTGGTACCATCCGATGTTTCTGCTAACATTGGCGCTCTCGGTGATCATGCTATTTTTTTTATTGCGGGTCGAAGGCAAAGCAAAGGCGCCGATTTTGACTCTGTCGATGTTTCGTTCCCGCCTCTTTAGCGGCGGCATCCTAAGCCTTTTCTTGGTTTCGGCAACTTTATCGGCAATCAACTTCTTGCTGCCATTTTTTTTGCAAAACCTGCTCGGCTACTCGCCCTCGCAAGTCGGCTGGATCATCGTTGCCGACTCGGTGATCATTATGATTATGGCGCCGATCGCCGGCGCGCTGTCGGACCGTCTCGGTTCGCGCCTCCTCTGCACCGTCGGCTGTGCGATTGTCGCCGTCGCGCAATTTTTCTTGGCGACTTTGGACCTTGATTCGTCGCTCGTGAGAATAATTTTCCCCCTGGCGCTTTGGGGCATCGGTTGGGCGCTGTTTAACGCGCCGAATCAAAGTTCGATATTGGGCGCGGTTAGTCAGGAAAAAATCGGCGCCGCCGCCGGCATGATCGCGACCACGGCGCGTACCGGCGGGGCCATGGGGGTGGCGCTATCGGCGACCTTGTTCGGCTATCTTCTGTCCGCCGCGGGTCTGAATAGCGGTCAAATCGGCTTGGCCGAAAGCTGGCGCGCCGCGCCGGCAATCTTTATGAGTTCCTTCAGCTCGACGATTTACGTCCTGAATTTCTTCACCTTGCTGGCGATATTCTCTTCGGCGATCCGCGGCAAGAGACCAGGCGATTGAAATTGTTCGCCAGCGCGTTTTCCGCGCATTGAAACCGCGCCTTCTCCTTGACAGCAAGCCGGACACTCACTAACCTCGGCGCTGCATTGGGCGACAATTCTTTGGGAGGCAACTATGAAGAATCGCACAGCGCGCGCCCGACGGGCGCTCGGCATGGCGCTGGTCACGCTCGCTTGTTTCTCTTTCGCGCGCCAACTGAACGCCGCAGACGCGCCGTCGTTGCGCGGCGTTTACAACGCCCTCGGCGGCACCATGACGCCGGCGTGGATCGCTCAGGATCTGGGCCTCTTCACCAAACACGGACTGCAACACAGCCTTACCTATCTCGCCGCAACGACGGCGATTCAAGCGATTGTAGCCGGCACGGAAGAGATCGGCCTGGTCGGTAACCAGGGCATCGACGTGGCGTTGGAAGGCGCCGATACGGTTTACATCGCCAACACGGCATCGCGATTTATCTTCCATCTGTACGGCGATCCCGCGGTCAAGACCGTCGCGGATCTCAAGGGGAAAGTGCTGGCGGCAACGCAGCCGGCCGCATCGACCGATTACGCCGGCCGCATGCTGTTGCGCAAATACGGATTGGTCCCCGACAAGGACGTGAAGATTCTGTACGCCGGCAGCGCCCCGGCTTTGCTAACGACTTTAAAAACCGGCAATGCCGCCGCCGGGCTGATGAGCGCGCCGATCACTTTCCAGGCTGAAGAGCTGGGCCTCAAGCATATCCTGAACGTCACCGAGCTGAATATTCCTTTCATCTTTGTCAGCGTGGTCACGACGCGTAAAGTCATCCAGCAAAAACCGGACGCGGTGATCCGGTATTTGCGCGGCTATACCGAAGCGATCTCGGTCATACGGCGCGACAAAGAGACGACCATGAAAATAATGGGCAAATACATGAAGACCGACAACCGGCAAATTCTCGAGGCGGTCTACGACGAGCATCTGCCGGTCTTTCAACGCTTGCCGCTCATGACCAAGGAAGCGGTGCAAGCCGTTCTGGAGGTCGCAAAAAATCCCAAAGCCCAACAAGTCAAGCCGGAAGATTTTTACGACAATTCGTTTCTGCAAAAGCTCGACGTGTCTGGATTTATCAATTCACTCTACGCGCGCTGAGATCGGCGCCTGATGGTCGCGACGCATGGCCTGGTATCTGCACATCGACATGGACGCGTTTTTCGCCTCGGTGGAGCAGGTTCTCGATCCGAGCTTGAGAGGCAAGCCGGTGATCGTCGGCGGGCGCGAGGGCCGCGGCGTTGTCACCTCGGCTTCTTATGAAGCGCGCAAATTCGGCGTGCATTCGGCGATGCCGGGTTTCCAAGCAAGAAAACTTTGTCCCCAGGGCATTTTTCTACGCAACCGCCGGCGCGCCTACGTGGATTTCTCCCGCAAAGTTTTTGCCGTGCTGGCGCAATACTCGCCGGAAGTTCACGCTCTTTCCATTGACGAAGGTCTCGTCGATCTTACCGGCACGGAGAGGCTTTTCGGCCCGCCGCTGAAAACCGCCGACACGATCATTCGCCGCATCGAAACCGAACTCGGCTTGCCGTCGTCGGCCGGCCTCTCGACCAGCAGAGTGACGGCAAAAATCGCCGCCACGATGGCCAAGCCGCGCGGGCTCATTTATGTGCCCGCCGGTTCGGAAAAAGATTTTCTCGCGCCGCTGGCTGTGGAAATGATTCCCGGGGTCGGCCCGAAAACGCACAAGACGTTAAATCAGAAGAGCATCACGACCATCGGCGATCTACTAGCGCGGTCTGAACTGGCAGCTCGCTACTTGGATCTAGATCAAGCCGCAGAGCAGCCCCATCGTCACGACCACTCGATCGGCAACGAAACGACACTGGACCAACCGGTCAAAGAAATCGGCCAGATGGAAAAAATCCTATGGGAATTGGTCGAAGAAGTAGGCGGCAGACTGCGCCGTGAAGAATTTTTTGCGCGCTGTTTAACCGTCAAGATTCGCTATACCAATTTCCAAACGATTACGCGCTCGCGCACGCTGCCGTCGCCCACCTGCTTCGATAAAGAAATCTTCGAAACCGTCAGCGCTCTATTGCGCCAAAATATCAGCCGAGGAAAAGCGGTGCGGCTTCTCGGCGTGAGCGCTAGCGCACTGCAAAGCTCCGGCTGGCAAGAACCGCTATTGAACCGCGACCAACGCAAGTCCTTCGAGCGGCTTTATAAGGGCATCGACGATCTGCGCCGCAAATACGGCGAAGCATCGATCGGCGCCGCCACGCCGCGCCATCGCGCCGGTTGATTTTCTATCCGAAGCCTCATACTGTTTAGTGACCGCGAACACTCATGGCCAAGCCGAACCATCCTTTCCTGGCTGCCTGTCGGCGCGAAAATTCCTCTTACACTCCCGTTTGGCTGATGCGACAAGCCGGCCGCTATATGGCGGAATATCGCAAGCTGCGCGCTCAGCATGACTTTCTCGAATTATGTAAGAAGCCCGATCTCGCTGCGGAAATTACCATCACACCGGTGGAACGACTGGGCGTCGATGCAGCAATCCTGTTCGCCGATATCTTGCTCATCCTCGAACCGATGGGCGTCGGATTGGAATATGCGAAAAACGGCGGGCCGATCATCCATCATCCGGTGCGTAGCGGCAAAGACGTCGACGGCCTGAAGGATTTTGATCCGAAGCAAGAGCTTTCCTTCGTTTACGATGCGGTAAAACAAATCGTCAAGACGCTTAAGAGCAAAGTGCCCCTCATCGGTTTCGCGGGAGCGCCCTTTACGCTCGCGTCTTATCTGATCGAAGGCGGGGGCTCGCGCAATTACGTGCACACAAAAAAACTTTTTTACGCAGCGCCGGAAGCGTGGAAGCGCCTGATGGAGCGGCTCGCCAAAGACGTGGCCGAATATTTGAATTGCCAGATCGCCGCCGGCGTCCAGGCAGTTCAGCTATTCGATAGCTGGGCCGGCTGTCTGACGCCGACGGATTATGAACAATTCGTGCTGCCCTACACCAAAGCCGTAATCGATGCGATCACTCCAGGCGTTCCAGTCATCAACTTCAGCACGGGCACGGCGGGATTGCTGAAACAGATTCGCGCCGCCGGCGGCGATGTAATCGGCTTGGATTGGCGCGTGAACCTCGATGAGGGCTGGGCCACGGTCGGGCACGATGTCGCGGTCCAAGGCAATCTCGACCCGGTCGCGCTGTTCGCATCGCCTAAAGAAATCAAGACACGCGTCGCGGATATTTTGCGCCGCGCCGAAGGACGTCCCGGACATATTTTTAATTTGGGACATGGAGTTTTGCCTGAGACGCCCGTCGACAACGTGATCGCGTTGGTCGACGCGGTCCACGAACTGAGTTCGCGATAACTCACGCGCGATGGCTCAACCGTATCAAGCCGTGCTTTTGATCGCCTTTGGCGGCCCGACTTCGCCTGAAGAGATTCGCCCGTTTCTTGCCCGAGTCACCAAAGGCATTCCAATACCGCCGCAACGGCTTGAAGAAGTCGTCCACCACTACGAAGCCGTCGGCGGCAAGTCGCCGCTCAACGAAATCACTTTTCGCCAGGCGAAAGCGCTTCAAAAAGTCTTGAATGAAAGCGGCCACGCGCTGCCGGTCTACGTCGGGATGCGCAACTCCAGCCCGTTCTTCCGCGACACGCTTAAAAAAATGTTCGATGACGGGATTCGAGAAAGCTCGTTGGGATTTATTCTTTCGTCGCATCGAACCGAAGCAAGCTGGGAACGCTATCAAAAGAATGTCGCTGAGGCGCGCGCCGAGATTGGCGAGCGAGGCCCCGGCGGTCGATTACTGCGACTGGTTGGCACAATCACCCGCGCTTGATTCAATTCTTGGACGGATATGATCGAGGCGTCATTCGCAAATCTCGCATCGGAGCGACGAGAATTCCGACACCACTGATTTTTACGGCGCACAGTTTACCAGTCGCTATGGCAGCGCGATCACCGTATGTGCAGCAGCTCGAAGAAACTGCCCGTTTGATCGCCAGCGAGCTCGATCGTGACCGTTGGTCGCTCGCCTACCAAAGTCGCAGCGGCAGACCGAGCGATCCGTGGCTGGAGCCTGACATCGGCAAGGCCATTCGAAAACTAGCGAACGAAGGACGCAACGAAGTCGTCGTCGCACCGATCGGCTTTGTCTGCGATCACGTCGAAGTGCTTTATGATCTCGACATCGAAGCCAGAAAAATCGCCGAGGATGTAAACGTTCGCTTCGTCCGCGCCAGCTGCCCCAACGATCATCCCACTTTTGTGCAAATGATAGCTGAGGTCATTGAAGCGAAGATACGAGCCAAGGATAGATGATGGGAAATTGCAATCCTCGATCATCCATCTTCCATCCTCGACCTGTACTATGAAGCGCGTCGCCATCATCGGCGGCGGCATCGCGGGACTGGCGGCCGCGCACCGCATCACCGAGCTTGCCAAAGAAAAATCCCTCAGCATCGAGCTTACACTCCTCGAAGCCACCGAGCGGCTAGGCGGCGCCATCGCCACGGAACGAATCGGCGATTTTCTCGTCGAAGCCGGACCGGATTCTTTCATCACGGAGAAACCCTGGGCGCTCCGTCTCTGCGAGCGCCTGGGCCTCACATCCCGACTGATTCCAACCCAGGCCGAATATCAAAAAATTTATATCGTCCACGAGGGCAAACTCGAACCACTGCCCGAAGGTTTCTTCTTACTCGCGCCCACTCGCATGGGGCCGTTTGTTCGAACCCCGATATTTTCCTGGCGCGGTAAATTGCGCATGGCAGGCGAATTATTCATTCCGCGCGGTCACTTGAACGATGACGAAAGTCTCGGCGCGTTTGTGCGCCGCCGTTTCGGCCGTGAAGCCCTGGAGCGTATCGCGCAACCTCTAATCGGCGGCATCTACGCCTCCGATCCGGACCGACTGAGCCTCGCTGCAACCATGCCGCGCTTTAAAGAAATGGAGCGCCAGCAGCGCAGCGTTATCTTGGCGATGTGGTCTGAACAACGACGCCGCGCCCGCAACCGTGAAGCCGGCAGCGGCGCGCGCTGGAGCTTGTTCGTCACGCTCGCGGGAGGAATGCAGGAACTGGTCGACACTCTCGCCAAACGACTGCCTGAATCGACGCTCCGCTTCAATTCGCCGGTCACGCGCTTGAGTTGCGCCGAAGACAAAAAGAGTTGGCGGATCACGATCGCCGGCAGCGAAACGATGGCTGCCGATGCCGTGATCCTGGCCACGCCGGCGTTTCAAACCGCCAAAATTCTCTCTGCAGATGCGCCAGAAGCTGCAAATGAGCTTAAGCAAATCTCTTATGCTTCCACGGCAACGGTCAATCTCGCCTATCGCCGCGAGGACTTTCCGCGCGCGCCGGATAGTTTCGGCTTCGTTGTCCCGGCAAAAGAGCAGCGCAAGATCATGGCCTGCACGTTTAGCAGTTTGAAATATCCCGGCAGGGCATCGGAGGATAAAGTTTTACTTCGCGCCTTTGTCGGTGGCGCGCTGCAAGCGGAATTGTTCGACGCTGACGATGCGACGATGGAGAAAAATGTCCGTGACGAACTCGCAAATTTGCTCAGAGTCAGCGCCCCGCCTATTTTCGCGCGCATCTGGCGCCACCCAAACTCCATGCCGCAATACCACGTCGGCCACGAAGCGCTCATTAAACGAATCGAGGCTTCTCTGAGCCAATTTTCCACCCTCGCCCTCGCCGGCAGCGCGTACCACGGAGTCGGCATCTCCGATTGCGTCCGCACCGGCGAAGAGGCGGCTGATATATTATCATGGCATCATTTAGATCCGAGCTCGTATGGTGCAGCTTGCGCACTGTTTGCAACTAACGAGCTAATCAACTCAGCTAGTGGTGCGCAAGCGCACGCAACG
Organism: uncultured delta proteobacterium; assembly: GCA_963755715.1. Classification (GTDB taxonomy): domain Bacteria; phylum Desulfobacterota; class Binatia; order UBA9968; family UBA9968; genus DP-20. Next base: position 20,857 of record CAVWLW010000053.1, on the reverse strand, counting down.
TTCTCTGTGTCATTTCGACGCCTTCAACACTTCAAGTGTAGGTCCAGGAGAAATCTTTCGCCCTTGACGCACCTACATAAATGCCGGACTATGAATCCGTCATGATCATTATCGATTCTCAAGTCCACATTTGGGCGCCCGAGACAGCGGAAAAACCATACGCCAGAGAAGATGCTTCGCCGCCGCATCGTCCCGTGCCGCTCGGGCACGATGAGCTGTTGCGCGAGATGGACGGGGCCGGGGTCCTGCGCTGCGTGCTCGTGCCACCGACCTGGGAAGCCGACCGTAATGACACTTCGCTCGAAGCGGCGCGCCTGTATCCGGACCGCTTTCGCGTCATGGGCCGGCTCGCGTTGCAAAAGCCTGAAAGCCGCGCGCTCATGGCGACGTGGAAAACTCAGCCCAATATGCTTGGAATCCGGATGGCATTTAACGCGGGCAAAACGAGACAATGGCTGGAAGACGGCACAGCCGATTGGTTCTGGGAGGCCGCGGAACGTTACGATGTGCCGGTGATGGCGTTCGCGCCCGCTGCCGTGCCCAAGCTCGGCGAGATTGCCGAGCGCCATCCGCGGCTGCGCATGATCATCGACCACATGGGACTGAACTCCTCTCTGCGCGGCAAATCGCTCGAACCCTCCGTTGTCAACACCATCAAGCTGGCGCGGCTGCCCAACGTCGCGGTTAAAGTTTCGGCCCTGCCCTGCTACGTGGACGAGCCTTATCCATTTCCAACTCTGCACCCGCTGGTGCGCCGCGTCGTCGATGCTTTTGGTCCGCAGCGCTGTTTTTGGGGTACTGACCTTTCCCATCTCCCTTGCCCGTACAAGCAAGTCGTGACGCTATTCACCGAAGAAATGAAATCTCTTTCATCGACCGAATTAGAATGGATCATGGGCCGAGGCATAGCGGAATGGCTCGGCTGGCCGCTGCCGCGGTAAAGAGGAGGGCAAATTTATGCAGATCATCAATCGCGATTTAATCGCCGAAAAAGACGGCGTCCCCGGTTACCTCGCTCATCCCGACCGGAAAGAGCCCGGCCCCGGAGTGCTGATCGTGCATCACCATTTCGGCGTTACGGGAAACATGAAGGTCAATGTTTGTAACTTCGCCAAGCTCGGCTACACGACCTTCGTGCCGGATCTCTACAAGATGCTTGGCGAATCCGACGGCGTCCATGAAGCGCAAAAGAAAACCAGCGACGGCCAGTTCACGGAGATCATTAGCGGCGCATGGCGTTACTTGACGAGCAGGCCCGAAGTGGACGCCAAACGTTGCGCCGTCGTCGGCTACTGCATGGGCGGGCGCATCGGCATCCATTTCGTCGCGGCCACTCCCAGCGTGCGCGGATTCGTCGGCTACTATCCGTCCGTCCGCGACGAAGAACCGAGTAAGTTAAGACCGCGCCATCCCAACGAGGCGGTCAAAGACTTCAAGTGTCCGTCGCAGATCTTTTTCGGCGCAAAAGACCACGTCGCCAGCATCCCGGTGCAGCAGCGGTTGATGGCGAGCTTTCAAGCTAACGGCCAACCCTTAGACTGGCACTTTTTCCATCGCGCCGGCCACGGCTTCGCGATGGCCGATGGCGACTGCTACGATCCCGCTCTCGCCGAACAAGCTTGGACGCTGACAGAAAATTTTCTGGCTCGGGAGTTAGGAAAAGAGTAGCAGTAAGCGGTTGACTAGGATCTCAGGTAAATAAATTTCGCCGCCTTGAGTCTTGTTTTAACATCTTACACAACTTGACCCGCGGCGAAACCGGACGACCAGGCCCATTGGAAATTGAAACCGCCCAAATGGCCGGTCACATCGACGACTTCGCCGATAAAATACAAACCTGGGATTTTTTTCGACTCCATCGTCGTCGATGATAACGCATCCGTGCTCACGCCACCGAGCGTAACCTCCGCGGTGCGATATCCTTCCGTATCGCTCGGGCGGATGCGCCAATTTTGTAGTAATTCACAAACCGCGCGCAAGTCCTGAGGCGTGTATTGGCGCAATGGCCGATTGTCGATCTGAATTTCACACAGACGCTGCGCCAAGCGCTTCGGCAGGAACTCACCGAGCACAGTTTTCAGCTCAGACTCCGGACGGGATAACTGCCGCTCTTTTAGCCATTCCAAGCTGTCGCTCAGCGGCAAAAAATTGACCGATAGCACATCGCCCGGGTGCCAATAAGAAGATATTTGCAGAATTGCCGGACCGCTGATGCCGCGATGAGTGAAGAGCATGGCGTGGGAAAAAGATTGGCGACGGCAAGCAACTTGGACCGCCAAACTGACGCCGGACAAATCGCGATAGCGCACCCTATCGTCGGCATCGAAAGTAAGTGGCACGAGCCCCGCCCGTGGCGGTTCGATGGTGTGAGCGAATTGCCTAGCCAGCTCATAACCGAATCCGGTCGCGCCCATTTTGGGCACCGAAAGGCCGCCGCTGGCAACGACAAGCGAGCTCCCACGCATCTCGCCACGATTGGATTGCAGCGCGAAATTATCGGCGTGTCGCTGCGCTGAACTCACGACGCAATCCGTTTCGATCCGTACGCCCGCCGCGCGGCATTCATCGGTGAGCATCTTGACGATCAACTTCGCCGACTGGTCGCAGAACAGCTGCCCCAGCTCTTTTTCGTGGTAGGCGATCCCATGTCGCTCCACCATCGCGATAAAGTCCCACTGCGTGTAACGCGCCAGCGCAGATTTGCAAAAATGGGGATTGGCGGACAGGAAGTTTTCCGGCGTAACTTGAAGGTTGGTGAAATTGCAGCGGCCGCCGCCGGAGATGAGAATTTTTTTGCCGACTTTTTCGCTGCGCTCGATCACCAAGACGCGCCGGCCGCGTTTGCCCGCCTCGATGGCGCACATCAAACCGGCAGCGCCACCGCCGAGGATCACCACATCGTAATGAATCATTAAAAGAAAGCTCGATAAGCATGCGGCCGCTAGCGGCTATTGTCGCAAAACTATTCGTCAAATTATCCCCTTCTCCTTGAACTCCGCGATCTGCTGATCGCTGTAACCGAGCGGCTTGAGATATTCGGCGTTGTGCTCGCCCAATTCGGGAGGCGGCAGCGGATGGGGATTTTTGGTATCGCTGTATGCGTTCGGGAAAGCCACGGTGCGTATATTCGGCTTGTCCTTGCGCGCTATTTCGATCTCTAGGCCCATGTGTTTGATCTGCGGGTCCGCAAAAACCTCCTGCATGTCGTAGACCGGCGTGTATGGCACGTCGTTCGCTTCCAATTGCTCCATCCAATGAGCGCGCGGCTTTTCTTTGAAAAAGTCGCCGAAAACTTTAGCCAACTCGTTGTAGTTCTTCCGGCGATTCGGCCGGGTATTGAAGCGCGAATCGTCGATCAGTTCCGGATGACCGGCGGCCTTGCACAAACCTTCCCAGAATTTTTGCGGCGACGAAAGATGAATCGCGAACATTGCTCCGTCGGCACCCGTGAACGCGTAGGTCTGTGATTGCATCGGCCGCGTGTATGGCCCGGGAATCTTGCCAGTTGCGAGGGAATCCGTCGCCGGCGCAATCAAGAAACGCCAGAGTCGAGCCTGCCATCGTCGTATCCACCTGCTGGCCTTTGCCGGTCTTCGCGCGCGCGGCGATCGCGCCGAGCACGCCGATACAGGCGAACATCCCGCTCAAGCTGTCGGCATAGTTGGGACCGATAGGACGGGGATTTTTCGCGTCCATCAATAGGCTCAGCATGCCACCCAATCCCTGGCCAACGGTGTCGTACGCGGGTCGCTTAACATAAGGACCGGTCGGTCCTGTGCCGGTAATCGAGAGATAAATCACTGCCGGGTTCGTTTTGCTCACCGTGTCGTAGTCGATGCCGAGTTTTTTCATCACACCGGGACGGTAATTGTCGAGCACCACGTCTGCATTCTTGGCGAGCGCGAGAAAAATCTCCTTTCCTTCCGGCGTTTGCAGATTGAGCGTAATGCCTTTCTTGCCGCGGTTGTAAGCCCAAAAATTTGGCTGATCGCCACCGAGATCCCAACCGCGAAACGGATCGCCGCCCTTGGGATTTTCTATTTTGATCACCTCCGCGCCCATATCAGCGAGCAACATCGCCCCGTACGGCCCAGAAATAAAATTGCCCAACTCCAAAACCCTGATGCCTTCAAGACAACCGTTCATCTGGCTCTCCAGTTTGTCGTCCGCCGTTGCAGCGCCTTCCGCGCATCAGATAATTCCCTTTTCCTTGAACTCAGCGATCTTCGCCTCGTCATAGCCCAAGGATTTTAGAAACTCGTCGTTGTTTTCACCGAGCTCCGGGGGCGGCGCAGGATGAGCCGACGGAGTATCGCTGTGACTCAAAGGAAATTTTACTGTGCGAATCGTCGGCTTATCCTTGCGTTCGATCGCGATCTGCATCCCCATGTGCTTGACCTGCGGATCGTCGAAGACTTCTTTCAAATTGTACACCGGCGTGTGCGGCACGTCGTTGGCCTCGAGCCGCTCGACCCAGACCGACCGCGGCTGTTCTTTGAAAAACACCGCGAAAGTTTTGTTGAGCTCGTCGTAATTGGTTCGGCGGTTCGGTCGAGTATTGAAGCGCGGGTCTTCGATCAATTCGGGATGCTCGACCGATTTGCACAATCCTTCCCAAAATTTTTGCGGCGAAGACAAATGAATCGCCAGCATCGCGCCGTCGGCGCACGCAAAGGCATAGGTCTGCGACTGGCGCGGGCGTGTGTACGGGCCGGGCACGCGCCCGTGCGCCAGCGTTTCCGTCGCCGGCGCATTTAAAAACGCGAGAATCGAACCGACCATCGTCGCGTCGACCTGCTGGCCTTTGCCCGTCCGATTGCGCGCCATCAACGCGCCCAAAACTCCCAGCGCGGAAAACATGCCGCTCAAACAGTCCGCGTAGGCCGGACCGACGGGCTTAGGATTTTGCGGATCCATCAAGACGCTCATCATCCCGCCCATGCCTTGGCCCACCGTGTCATAGGCGGGACGCTTGACGTAGGGACCGGTCGGACCTGTTCCCGTGATGGAACAGCAAACAATGCCTTCGTTGATCTTGCGCAGCGACTCGAAATCGATGCCAAGCTTCTTGGTGACGCCGGGACGATAGTTATCCATCACCACGTCGGCTTTTTTCACCAAGCCGTAGAACACTTCTTTTCCTTCCGCAGTTTGCAAATTGAGCGTCACGCTCTTCTTGCCGCGGTTGTAGGCCCAAAAGTTCGGCTGATCACCGCCGAAATCCCAGCCGCGAAACGGATCACCGCCCTTGGGATTTTCGACTTTGATCACTTCCGCGCCCATATCGGCGAGCAACATCGCGCCGTACGGTCCGGAAATGAAATTGCCCAACTCCAAAACTCTGATCCCATCTAAACAACCTTTCATGCGTCTCTCCTCTTCTCTTTCATCTTCGTTTTTTTCCTCGCGCCTCTTGGCTCAAGCCTCGCGCCTTTTTCTAACACAGATAGACAGCCGGTCCCAATTCGGATAATGGACTTTCATATCTTCCTATTGGCAGGAGCTCAAGATGGCAACCCTTCCACCGGTTACCGACACCATCGCTCGCTTCGTCACCGAAACCGACCTGTCGGCGGTCTCGGCGAAGACGCGCGTCAATGCCACGATGCATATCTTGGACGTGCTTGGCGTCGCGCTCGCCGGCGTCTCGACGCCACCGGCGGAAATCGCCCTCGACTACTGCAAGCGTCTCGGCGTTGCTACCGAAGCTTCGATCTGGGGCACCCATGTCAAGGCATCTGTTTCCACTGCGGCCTTTGCCAACGGCCTGTTAGCTCACGCCCTCGATTTCGACGACTGGGACGCGTTTATACATGTCGGCCATCCGACCAGCATGTTGATCGGCGCAGCGCTGCCGCTGGCGGAAAAAATCGGCGCGTCGGGCAAGGATCTTCTCAAAGCCTACGTGCTTGGCATCGAAGTGATTTGTAAGGTCGCGGCTAATTGTCCCAATGTACAGGACCGCGGCTTTCACAGCACGCCGGTATTCGGCAGCCTCGGCGCCGCCATCGCGTGCGGCAGCTTATTGAAGCTCGATGCGACAAAGCTGAAAGCCGCCCTCGGTATCACCGCTTCGGCCGCTGGCGGTATTCATCGCCAGCAAGGCTCCATGGTCAAGCCATTTCACGCCGGCAATGCCGCGCGTAACGGCGCCGAAGCCGCGTTGCTCGCTCAAGAAGGTTTCACCGCCGACGCCGCGATTATCGAAGCGCCGCGCGGTTTTTGCGACACCTTTTTCGGTCCGGGCAATTGCGACTATGAAAAAATGATCGCGAACCTCGGCACGCCGTATTTCTTGGAATCGCCTGGTATGGGGCTCAAGTGGCATCCCTGCAGCGCGCCGCAGTTTCTTGCCGCCGACGCGGCGCTGCAGCTGAAGCGCGAGCACAATATCCGTTACGACGACATCGCGAAGATGGAAGTCAGTATTCCGCCCATGCGCTATCAGCGCCACTATGCCGCTGAAGTCAAAACCGGTCTGCGCGGCAAGTTCACGATCAACTACGTCGTCGCCATGTGCTTCCTAGACGGCAAACTGGAACTGGCAACGTTCACGGATGAAAAAGTCAATCAACCGCAGGTTCAGGAAGCCTTTAGCAAAGTTCACGTCATTTGCGATGAAACTATTCCGGAACCCGGCCCGTATTGTCCGGTCACGGTCGAGCTGAAAAACGGCACGCGCCACAGTTTCACTGCGCGCGTCGCCAAAGGTCATCCTGAAAACCCGATGACCGAAAGCGAAGTCCTGGATAAATTTCGCGGCAATGCCAAGTTGGTTATTGCAACGAAGCAAGCTGAAGATCTGATTGCTACAGTTAAAAACTTGGAAGCCGTCGACGACGTCAAGAAAATCGTCGAGTTGTTGATCCCTGCGTCATGAGTCCGCCTGTGCTGAGGCAGTAACCCTAATGGCCGAGAATACCGAATTTACCACCGAACCGGCGCCGGCGCTCGTCAGCGTTACTCACCTGGTGTATGCCTTGCACGCCCTGAGCCTTCTAATCGGCATAACGACCGCCGCAACCATTATCGGCGCCTTTGTTTTTGGCGTGCCTTCGATCATTGCTGTGGTCATCAACTACGCTAAAGCGGGGAGAGGCAAGAGGGACCTTCCTCGAGTCGCACTTTCGCTGGCAGATCCGGACGTTTTGGTTTGCCCTCCTCTGGTGCGTGATCGGCGCGATGCTGTTTATTACCTTCATCGGTATCCCGCTTGCGGTAGCGGTTTTCTTCGCGGCCGGTGTGTGGGCCATCTACCGGATCGTTCGCGGCTGGCTCGCGCTGCGCGATCGAAAGCCGATGTATGCGAACACTTGATCGCAAATCCGGCCTCATCCCGCGAGCTCGCGTTTTAAATCAACGCGATAATGACGAATTCAAGCTAAAATTAGTTGAGCAACGCTAGGAAACAAGAGACCTACCCTGGCCTGACATGTGCTGTTTCCGGCACCGACCTCGACAACCCGCCTGGGTCAGCGTACAAGTTTTGTAATGCTACCCTCGTTCGCTTCACTGACAGCTACTTTCCTCTCGACGTTTTTCGTCTTTCTGCTGACAGCCTCGTCGGCTTTTTCGTGGTTCGACAAAGGCCACCGGATCGTCGGTTTGATCGCCCAGGCGAATCTCACTGCCGAAGCGCGCAAGGAAGTCGAAAAAATACTTCCCGGGTACATGACCCTGGCGGAGGCCGCCATCTGGCCGGATCATGAGGGGCGAAGCATACGAGATTTCGATCCGCTCCATTACGTCACTATTTCGGAGAATGCCGATGGTTACGATCAAGCACGCGACTGCCCGGAGCGAAACTGCATGGTCGAAGCTCTCAAATGGTTCTCAACAGTCGTCGCGGATAAGAATGCGCCGATCATGATGCGAAGACTCGCGCTTCACTACGTCGCGCACCTGGTAGGCGACATGCACCAGCCGCTTCATGCCGGTCGAACGAAGGATTCAGGCGGGACCGGTATTCGTGTGTCTTACAGAGGCGCGACGACGAATCTTCACTTCTTCTGGGACACAGACCTGGTGGAGATGGAAACCGGGACCGAAGAAGAAGTCGCCAAGCGGCTTACTGCCAATCTCACGGAAGCGGAGCGTCTTAAATGGCAGGCCGGCGATCCCACACAGTGGACCAATGAATCGTTAATGCTAGTGCGGTCGCACGCGTACGATATCGGGCCATCGGTGGAGCTCTCCGATGATTATGTGGAGAAAGCCCGTCCGATTGTCCGACGGCGGCTTGCTCAAGCCGGAATCAGACTGGCCTGGCTGCTGAATGTCGCTTTGAAATAAGGGAGCCTCGTAAAGGGCCCTCCTTAACCCTCTCTCTAAGGAGTAAACTCGATAAAGGATGTCCCGAGATCTCTCGTTCGTTCGTCGTAGCAGGGCACCGGCGTGCCGCTGAGGCGCATAAAATCCTGGAGAACCGGTGGATGATTCCAGTCAAATAAAAACCGGCTGCGACCTGCTTTTCTCCGGGGGTGCGCGGGCCGGACGAACGTGACGAACCTGCCTTTTAATTTATAGATGACCGCTTAATACTGGTTCTCTGAGAACAACTCAGCCGGATTTTGGGCTGAACGCAATGTTTTCTTTCCGTTTGATCTAACCTCTACCCTTGGTACTCCGGGGCCGGCTCCAGCATCTCTAACCCCGAACCCAGATCCACTCCCCAAACGTGGACCCAGTTGGGTTCGGATACGAGCAACCGGGCGGGTTTACTTGGGTCTGAATTATAATGCTGATGGACAACGCCATGGGAACTGAGAGGGAGCAGGATAATTTCGTTCTCTTCCCAATCATGGCGGACCCCGTCTATGACGGTGCTGCCTTTTCCCTCGAGGACATAATGAAACCTGCCACCTTGATGAAGCTGTTTGCCGGAACGACTCCCACCCGGAATCTCCTGCACGTAAATCATTTGGGCGTGACATCCGACATCTTTCATGTCCGGATGAACGTACCAGCGGAACAAACCCATCGGATTGATCTCCAACGGTAACAATTTCCCCTGAACGACCATTCGAGCGTGCTTCATCTGCTCTCGTTGCTCGTCGCGGAGCCGCAACAGGGCGTCGAAGAGGGTGTTCCCCCGCGGAGAGTCATCTTTGTTTGTCGTACGCGCATGGTTAACTATCGGGGCCACTTTCCGATCCTGTAATTTGTTTTTATCTGCCCAATCCGGGTTGACCTCGAACTGCTCGATCCAGTTGGCAACAACGAGGCGCTTGTTCGGCGTATAACCCACCCTCATCCACAGGGCAGGAACAGTGGGGTCGAGATTGAAGTGTTGATGGGCAACGCCTCCGGGTACCATGGGCAAAATGGCTAAATCGCCGGCCTCCCAATCGTGGCGCACGCCGTTTACCGTGCTATATCCCTTGCCGCCTAAGATGAAGATAAAAGTTCCGCCTTGATGCCGGTGCATGCCCGAGTGCTTATGAATCTCCTGTTGGAAGACAAGCCAGCCGGGGGCCGCGACATCCTCTGATCGATCCGTTAGAAAGAACTTGATCCGTCCCTGACGGTTGAGCTCCCACGGCAAATCCTTACCCTTGACGATGACTCTCCCTTCCACCATGCGCTTGTTGCGGATTTCTTTGGCACGAACCGCTTGGTCGTAATCTGTTTCCATCGGTTCGGGCTCTCGGGTTTTGCTACGATTCGTCCGGCGTTCGCTCATTCACGCCTCCTTGATTTTTTTCAATTACCCAACGCTTGGACAGGATAGCCGAGAGGCGGCGTTCCTGGGCAAGCTATGCCTATCTTTTCCATACCTCATTGATAAACTTTAAAGCGGGATCGTCGCTCGCATGCTCGGCAGCATCCATGTCGAAAAACTTGGTTTTCTCTCCGCGGCGAAAAGCCGGAGGAACCATGTCCTTGGAAATATCCATTCTAAGCGAATCGATGCCCTCGCCATGTTTAGCAGCGATTTTTTGGGCCATCAGCTGGCCATCGCGAGACAGGAACCAGTTAATAAAGAGTTTCGCTGCATTGGGATGAGGGGCCCTGTTGACCACGGCAATGTGGGCGGGCCCGCCGCTTATACCCACTGCCTCTTTAAAGTGTCCTGGATTGAACCAATTGACAGGCAGTCCCTGGATCTTTGCGTCATCCAAATTTGACGCATCCGGGGCGGTGCGAAGCGCTATGGCAAATTTACCCGCGGCCAACCAATCGGTCATCTGGCGACGGTCGCGGCTGGCGGTAAGGTCCATTTCACTGAAGAGCCGCCTCAGGTAACGAGGTCCGAGCTCCGGATTATAATAAAAGTAGCTGAATAGACGTGAGCCGCGGGCGCGCGGGTCGTAAGCGACAATCTTTCCTTTCCATTTAGCGTCGAGAATATCCCAATAGGACTTTATGCTATCGGGATTCACGAGGTTAGTATTGTACGAAACGTCCACTCCTGGGTTTGAGGCATATTTTAAAAGATACTTTCCCTCTTTGTCGGCGAAATAGTGTCGCCCTTCAAACCATTTCGACTGATCCAAAACTTCGGGGAGAACCATATAGGGTTCGAGAGGATCGAGCGCCCCTGCGGCGGCCAACAAGGAACCGGACCCCGCTCCCAGATGCACAATGTCCGCCACGTAAACTCCGGCCCTTCGTTCGGCGATTAGACGTTCATGGGCCGCGCTTCCCCCATGGGTCAACAATCGAGTGGCCTTTATCTCCGGAAACTTTTTCTCAAATTCTTGGAAATAGGGTTCCACCGAATTGCCGGAGTGGAAAACCAGCTTGCCATCTTTTTTTGCGGCCCGGATCGTCGACTCCCATTCTTTTTCCCAATCCTTGCTTTGCCTCACGGTTTGTGCGAGCGATTCGATGACGGGGAATGAACTCAAAATTGCCGCGAAGAACAGCGCGCTACCGCGCTTGAAGAACTTCTTCATAAACAGTCCTCCTTCACTCACCCGGCAAATGGACGCCAATTTTTATGCGCCTCGGGAGCAGAGCAAACATGGCCGCAGCGTCGAAGTTAGCATGCGTAAAGACCGGCCGGCAACCGACAACCTGTGGCTTTTCGTTCACCGCCAGTCCATGCTGGTTAAACCTACCATTGACATGATCCTGCTTACTTTAGTAATTCCCGGGAAAGGTCTATGAGGCGGTTTAACGATGTGACAATTCATCAGGAGGCCGGCGCGTTGGTGGAGTTTGGTCCCATAAACGCGCTGGATTTTTTCCTCGGAGATGTCGCGTTTAGCCAAGAAATCGCTACCCCAAAGATTGAAAGAAGGAAAGAGCGACCATGAATGCGAAGATCAGACACTGTGCGATTTGGAGCGATGGGTGTGAGAGGTCGGCTCGATTCTACGAGACAATCTTTGGCATGCGATTCTTTACATCTCTCGGGGTCGCCGAGCGTGATCCCTCAAACCGGTCGCGGGGTCAGCTCAGCGATGGAATCATAGGGCTGGCCTTGAACCCCAGGCCGCCGGGATACCGCTCGGGACTGGACCACTTCGGACTTCAGCTGCAAGACCTGGATAAAGTCACAGCGAGGATAAAACAAGACTATCCCGATACCATATTCACCAAGGGTCTCGAGGGAGTCGCTTTTGCGGGTATGAGAATCACCGACCCGGTTGGTACTCACATCGATATTGCCCAAGAGAGGGGTGCCAACCTCAGAGGTGGGTATAAGGACGAGGGCTGGGAACAGCCGCGCCACTTGCACCACGTTGCGATTCGAGCAAAGAAACCCGCTCTCCTGGCCGAGTTCTATCGAAACGTTTTTGAGCTCACGACGGTCAAGAACCTTTCCGGCGAGGGAGAAATTTGTCTCACCGATGGAAAGTCGTACCTTCTTATTCGCCCGTGCGAAAACTACTCGTACCGGTCCATGACTGAAGGAATCGATCATGTCGGCTTCAAGGTCGAAGACCTCGAAGCAGTGAAAAAGGAACTGGACGACCTCGGAAAATCATTTCCTGAGTCGGCTCCAAGGAAAATATTTGTGGGCAGAAACGGAGCCACGCTCCAGAGGGATATCGACTCTTGCAGCTTGGGACATTACGCGATTGCCGATCCGGAAGGCGTCTTGATAGATCTTACGACGTGAAGAAATACCGGATTGTTTAAATCGAGCGGAAAATAACTGGGGAGAGAACCACTCTTGGATACCAAGTTGCCGTCCAATATCGTTCTCCAGGGCGTCAAGATCGGCGTCGGATGGGCCGGTTCATACAGGATGACCCAGGTGTTCGCGCGCAGCGTTGGCGGCGCTGCTCCGGTTGCGATCATCGCTCCCGCCCTCAACCGCCCGGATTGGGTGTGCGGTGGCGAGCTGGACTTGGGCTGGGTTTTCCCGGCGGTTCGCGCGACGTGGGCGCTCGAAGGAAAGCGCTCCTGGGTCGGAAACCCTTTGAGCAATCTCCGTTCCGTCGCGCGCTTTCCCAGATTGGATCGACAGTTGTTTGCTTTGGCGCCTTGGTGTCCCGTCAAAGACCTTGCGCAGATCGGCCGGGAGAAGCGCGCGGTCCGATTGGGCGTCCGCGCAGATGAATTGTACGAGCATGAGCATGCGATCTTGCGGCAGTACGGCTACTCGCTGGCCGACGTCGAAGCCTGGGGCGGCCGATGGTGGCACGTGGGCGTAGGGTTGACGGCGCTCGATGAAGAGATCAGCAAGCGCGACGTGGATGTGGTCGTTGGCCATGCTTCTCACGAAGGAGTCTGGCAAACCGTCGCTGCCCATGGATTTCGCTTCATCGGGCTCGACGAGCACGTGATGGCAGGCTTGGAGGAAGAGGGTTATGCGCGCAACATCATTCCCGCAGGATTCCTGCCGGCTATCCAAGAACCGCTGCTGACTATTGATCTATCCGATAATCTGCTGGTCACCCGCGCAGAAGTAGACGAAAACATCATCCATACGATAGCCAAGAGCATCGACCGGAACAAAAAACGCATTGAGGAAGCCTCGGTCACGGTGAGCTATACGCACAGCCAAATGCTGCCCATACCTTTTCTTACCTACTCATCGACCATGACACAGCCCATCACAAAGCAGTGGGACACGAAAATTCCACTCCATCCTGGCGCCGCGCGCTATTATCGAGAGGCGGGCTACCTGACATGAATCGGGCGATGAGAGATTTCAATAAACGGGACGGAAGGACGAGACCATGGCGCTGATCAAGGAGCCGTTCAGCGGCTACTACCATAGAGAGGTCCCGGAGCATGACAGGGAACTGACCGAAGTGGGACCCGGTACGCCCTGCGGTGAATATCTGCGCCGCTTCTGGCACCCGGTCGGGATGACCGCCGCACTGAAAGACCTGCCGAAGCGCATCCGAGTCATGGGTGAGGACCTCGTACTCTTTCGCGACGGCCGCGGAAAAATCGGACTGCTCGAGCTTCACTGCAGCCACCGCGGCACGTCGCTGGAATTTGGCATGGTCGAGCGCTGCGGCATTCGCTGCTGCTATCACGGCTGGCTCTACGACGTTGACGGCCGGGTGCTGGAGACGCCGGGAGAGCCTCCCGATAGCACGTTCAAGGACCGTTTTTTCCATGGGGCTTACCCGACCCTCGAGTACAAAGGGCTGATCTTCGCCTACCTGGGGCCTCCGGAGCACCGTCCCGAGTTTCCGATCTACGATTCATTCGAACTGCCGGGCTACCGGATGGTGCCCGGCGGAGAAACCGAACAGAAATACATCTATGACTGCAACTGGCTGCAGTTGGCGGAGAATAACGCGGACCAGGTGCATTTCGTATTTCTCCACGACCCCGAGGAGGCGCGCGCAAAGTTGGATGGTTACCGTCCGAGCGTGAGCGGCGGGTCTTTGGAAGATTACTTCAGCGTTGGGCTCAAAGAATTCGAGCGTGATCTCACGGCGATTCGCGAGAACTTTCAATCCAGGGTGCTCGAGTGGCAGGAAAGCCCGCTGGGCGTGATCGGTATCCACACTCGGCGAGTAGGTGAATTTATTTGGGTACGGCTGGGTGACTACATCATGCCCAACGTCGATCAGTTTGCGCCGAGCCGCTTTCGGCCGACGGGAGAGCTGGATTTCGGGCCACTGTACATGACCGCCTGGACGGTTCCGGTTGATGACACCCACACGGTCGCGTTCCAGTTCCGCTATGCGCCGGAGAACAGCGAGCAGCGCTCGGTCGCGCGCCCGCTGCGAAGCTCGCAATCGATCAATCGCACCTATGAAGATCGTCAGCGCCAGCCTGGCGACTACGAGGCGCAAGAGAGCCAGCGGCCCATCGCCGTCCACGCACTGGAACACTTGGGAGCCACGGATCGCGGTGTCACCCTGGTTCGGAAGCTGTTGCGCGAGGGAATTCGCGCGTTGCAGCGAGGAGAAGATCCAAAGCGCGCCGTCTCGTGCGTTGGCAATGCGATCTCGACTTATTGCAGAAACACGGTGCTTCGGGTTCCGCCGGCGGAAAGTCCCGAGGCCGACAGAGAGTTGCTCCGGAACACTGGCCGGAAAGTCGCGGCCGCTGCGCTCTCGGGGCAACCCGTCTGACGAGCCTAGCAGCGATCTCCGGTAATATTCTCAGCTCTTCTAGGCCAACGCACCGCTCGAGAACCGCACGGGTGAACCAGCCGATGTTCGTGCCTTTTGCGCCGTGAATGGGGCGGCCTTGAAACCACTTGCGCCGTGAACACCGGATGCTCTTTGCGCAGCTGAATAAGCCAGCGGGCGAATTCGAGTAACGTATCCGCCGAGCTCCAATCGTACCAGGAAATCTCGTTGTCCTGACAGTAAGCGTTGTTGTTGCCCCTTTGGGTGCGGCCGATTTCATCTCCCCCGAGGAGCATCGGGATGCCTTGGGATAGAAAGAGCGTGGATAGAAAGTTGCGCTTCTGGCGATTGCGCAGCGCATTCACTTTAGCGATCGTCGGTGGGTCCTTCGACACCGCAGTTCCAAGGGCGGTTGTTACTCTCGCCGTCACGATTGTCTTCGCCGTTAGCTTCGTTGTGTTTTTCATTGTACGAAACCAAATCATGAAGCGTAAACCCGTCATGAGCGGTGATGAAGTTGACGCTTGCATAGGGCCTCCTGCCGGTGGCCTCGTATAAATCCGAACTGCCGGTCAAGCGATAAGCAAATCCCTCAGGGTCTGGTCCTGTCCGCGCCAGTAATCGCGCACAAATCGCGATCCTTACCGTTCCACTCCATCCAAAAGGCGGGAATTTTCCCACCTGGTAACCGCCTTCGCCAACGTCCCAGGGCTCGGCGATCACTTGACCTGCCTGATCACGGGGTCCTGATGAATAATATCGAAAAACGCCGAGAGCCGATCGACATCATGCAGCTCGCCTGGCCAAGGTCGCCGCCAGATCGAAGCGAAAACCATCGACGTGCATTTCCAGAACCCAGTCGCAAGGAATCCATCATCAATTGCAGCACGTGGGGATGGGAATCCTCTCTTCCGATGATTATGGGAGAAAACCCGCCGATTACCGACAAAGGCTTGCCCAGGCGGACAGGTGGCCTCCTCAGGTCAGCCGTGAGGCTAAAAATTCACAAGTGAGTTTGCCAAACGTCTAAGAGACATAGCGCTTGGCGCCGCACAGGGGTGTTTCAAAAAAACGCCCTCCCGGTCCTTCGCCCAATACTGAGGATACGGTTAACTACTGCGCCAAGGAGGGAAGGTCATGAGCGGAAATTCGACCGCGGAGACGCGGCTTTGCCCACACTGTGCCAACAGTATCGCGGAAGATGCCACGGATTGTCGTTATTGCAAGACCGATTTCTCGTCGCAGTTTGCCCCTCGGTGGCTCAAGCGTGACGACCCATCGTCGGAACGACGAATTGGCTCGGATAATTACAGGAGATCCCCAATCCCGGTAAAATTTATCTGGATGGGCGCCATGCTCCTTGTGGCTGCGATCGCCTTTTTTGCCGGCGGCTACATCCACCGCAGCGAGCTATTGCTATCGTCACAGGCCTACTCAAAACAGCTTCAAGCGAAAGACCAGACGATTCAAAGCCAGGAAACGCAACTCGCTCAAACGCGGCAGCAACTGAACGAGAATTCCAATCAGCTCGCCGGCAATCAAGACTAAACTCGAAGAAAGCCAGAAAGAACTTTCGGCGGCACAGCAGCGGCTCGGTGCCGCCACGCGTCAAACAGATTACTCGAACGCGAGTCGGTCGCCGGTCGCGAGAAGAACTGCATCGCGCGCGCCGGACGCCGCTGCGCCGCTTCCTCAGCCGGTGGCGGCAAGACGAACCACCGCGCCGGGAGTCTACGAGACCACCCGGCCGACGTCGGTATATGAAAATCCGTCATCGGCTGCACGTGTCATCTCGCAAATCGACAGAGGGACCCGGCTCAACGTCGTAAGTTCCGCCGGCGATTGGCTGGAAGTGCGCTCCAAGCGCGGCAATCCTCCGGGATATGTGCGGTCCGATGATGCGCGGCTGATCGGTGGAGTGAATTGAGAAATTCCCCGCGGGGCGCCGGTCTGCAATTCGATTTTCCTGTCGATGATCGGCAATTCCTCCGCGACGTTGTGGATTTTCTCTCGCGAGTTGTCAATGTCCGCAGCTTCGACGCGAATTAGGTTCTGCTTTCGCCGCAAGCGAATCCGCACCAGCCGCTGGTAGTTAGCTGCGATTCCATTACCTGTTTTAGGTTTTGCAATACCTCCCCCAAGCCAACTTGTGGATTCAAAAAATTCGCTCCGTCACTAGCCGTCCTGGCAAAACCAATATGGTGGCGCGCATCGATTAGGATTGGAGCCGGACGAAACACGTTAGCAGTATTATGTCGGCTCTGCTGCCAATGTCCGCCTTTCTCTTAAACGCTTAAATTTCCCTCGACTTAGAAAATTGGCTTTTATAATGTAGGCCGTGACCGGTTTCGGTGCCTGCTCGGTATCTTATTTTCAGGAGGGACTGAACGATGAAAAAAATCATCCCGTCGATGATCGCGGCGCTGCTGATCGGCGTGTTGTTGCTTCCCGGCAAATCGGCATTCGCCGTCGATAAAATCAACGTCACCCTGCCGTCCAAGTCGTTTCAGTTCATCATCTTTCCGCTCGCCAAGGAGCGGGGTTATATGAAGGAGGAAGGGATCGATCTCAATGTCGTCGTCATGGCATCCACCCCCGGCCTTCAAGCCGTGCTCGCCGGCGAAATGGATTTCACCGGTTCCGGCAGCAGCGCCCTGGTCGCCGTCATGCAAGGCAATGCTCCGCTCAAAACCGTTCTGGCCGTCACCGATCAAGTGTTGCAGTGGCTGATGGTCCGGCCTCAGTACAGCGCTTTCAAAGATCTAAAGAATAAAAAGATCGCCGTGACCGGAGTCGCCGCGGTGGCGACGTTTATGTTGAAAAAGGTTGCGCCAAAGTATGGCCTCGACGCCAACAAGGATTTGACATTTCTCGCCCTGCCGCCGGGCCAGCGCCTCGCGGCGCTACAGACGGGAGCCGTGGATGCCGGGCTATTGAGTTCGGAGGAGCGCTTTGCCGCCCTCGATCAAGGTATGAAAGAGATCTTGTATCTGGGCAAAGAAGTGAAGAATTCCTGGGGCACCATTGCAACCAATGACCAATTCATTAAAGGGAAACCCAAGTTGATGCACGGATTCACGCGTGCCCTGCTCAAAGCCCTGCGCCTGGTCAAGCAGAACCGCGAGGTCGCGATGGATGCGATGATGAAATTTTCCGAGCTGGACAGGGAATTGGCGGCGCGCACTTACGACGGCATGATCGGAACCTTTACGACCAACGGCGTGGTCGACGAAGAAACCCAGAAAAACGATCTCGACATCGTTCGCGAGGTCCTCAAAGTCACAAAGGAAGTTCCCATCGAGCGCGCCTACGATTTTAGCTTTGCAAAGAAAGCGGACGGCGAGTTGACGCAAGCGGGCTGGAAGCCGTAGAAACATTCACGGGCGCCGACGAGATTAATCAGATTATGCGAGATGCCGATGAATGAAACGCTAGCGAAGAGATCACTATGAAGCGCAGCACGGAAAGAATTCTTACGACCCACGTCGGCAGCCTGACCCGCCCGGTGGAGATTATCGATGCCATGCGCGCCAGGGTAAACAAAGAGCCCTACGATCGGGAAAGCTTTGCCGAGAGTCTGCGCAAGGGCGTATCCGAGGTGGTGCGCAGGCAAGCCGAAGTCGGCATCGACGTCGTCAGCGACGGAGAGTTCGGCAAGTCGGGCTTCGCGGCTTATATCAATGAACGGCTGGGCGGATTCGAACGCCGGCCGGGCAATCCCGGCGAGTCCGGCGTATCGCGGGGCAAGGACCGCAGGGACTTCGCCGACTTCTATCGAGAGTATGACCGCCTTACGCAATCCCACCGTCCGGCGAGCGTGAAATGGGTGTGCACCGGACCGATCACCTACGATCCGACACTCCTCCAGATCGATATCGCCAATTTCAAGGCGGCGCTCGGGGCGTAAGCGTGGAAGAAGCGTTCATGCCGGTGGCCGCGCCGATTACCGTGGAGACCGACCGCCGCAACGAGTACTACCCGAGTCAGGAAGCCTACCTTTACGCCATCGCGGATGCGCTCAAGCAAGAGTATAAGGCGATTGTCGACGCCGGCTTTCTGGTCCAACTGGACGATCCATGGATTACCGCGCGCTGGGACCAATTGCTGCCCAACATCGATCTGACGGAATTTCAGAAATTTTGTGAAACGCGGATCGAAGCGACCAATTACGCGCTGGCGGACATTCCGCGAGAGCGCATCCGCTACCATATCTGCTGGGGCAGCTGGCATGGGCCGCATAGCACCGACATCCCCATCAAGCATATCCAGCCGCTATTTCTGAAGGTCAAGGCCGGTGCCTATCTGTTCGAAGCGGCGAACGTGCGCCATGAGCATGAATGGACGGTGTGGCGGGACGTCAAGCCGCCCGAGGGAACGGTGCTTATCCCCGGCGTCGTCACCCATGCGACCAACTTGATCGAGCATCCCGAGTTGGTGGCGCAGCGCATCGTACGGCTGGCCAAACTCGTCGGGCGGGAAAACGTGCTTGCCGGCACCGACTGCGGCTTTTCCCAAGGCCCCTTCAGCGCCAAGGTCCATCCATCGATCCAGTGGGCGAAGCTCAAGGCGTTGGTGGAGGGGGCGGAACTGGCGAGCAAGGAACTGTGGCCCTAGAGTGGCGCGGCCGGTGATGTTAGTTTCGAGTTTCTCGAGTCAACCCAAAACCCGGAACAGCGCAGGAACAGCGTAAGCGTATATGATCGATTTTCCGTCACTATCGGGAACATCGGCAGTAATGAAAAGGAGAATTCGTTGAAGCAAAAATATTTTGATTGCCATTTTCATATCATCGACAAGAACTTTCCCGTCGTGCCCAATCAAGGATTCATGCCCGACGCGTTTACCAGCGCGGATTATTTAGCGCGTTTGAAAGCGGTCGAACTTTGCGGTGGCGCGGTGGTGTCCGGCTCTTTCCAGGCTTTCGATCAGTCTTATCTATTCCATGCTCTGAAAGTGCTTGGCCCGACCTTTGTCGGAGTCACGCAGGTGCCGCAGAGTGTCTCGGATCAGGAGTTGCAGGAGCTCAATAGCGCGGGAGTTCGCGCCGTCCGTTTCAACGTCAAGCGCGGCGGCTCGGAAGAAATCCATCACCTGGAAAACTTTGCGCGGCGCGTTCACCGACTCGTCGGCTGGCACACCGAGTTGTATGTCGATTCTACCGAACTGGCCGATCTCTATGAGACGCTGATGTCGTTGCCGGCGGTCAGCATCGACCATCTCGGTCTTTCCAAAGCAGGTTTCCCAACGCTGCTCAAACTTGCGGAAAAAGGCGTGCGGGTGAAGGCCACCGGCTTCGGCCGAGTAGACTTCGATGTCCGTTCCGCGCTGACCGACCTCTACGCGGCCAATCCGCGGGCGCTCATGTTCGGCACCGACCTGCCGTCCACCCGCGCGCCGAGACCCTATCAAGATGACGATTACACGCTGGTTCTAGAAACATTGGGAGATGAAAAGGCGGCGAATGTTTTCTACAAAAACGCCATTGAGTTTTATCGGCCGAAGCAGGTGAGTTAGCGAAAACAGATCGGCACACCCTGAGCTCGCCACGGCGGGTTGCTTCCATAGCAGATTGATGTTCGATCAAAGCCATTGACCGTGGCTAACAGCTATTGTACATTTAATTGTACAGTTAGAGGAGTCGCCTATGAAGCAGTTATCGTTAACCGAAGCGCGCGCCCAGCTCAGCACCCTGGTGGCGGAAGTCGACAAGGGGAAGGGTCCCATCGCGATTGCCCAGCGGTCCAAGGTCAAGGCAGTGCTCGTGGATCCGGAATGGCATGGCAGGGTAGAAGAAGAACTCGCTCACTATCGAAGGCTCGCAAGTCAGTCTCCGTTAAAGCTCCGGGGCAGCATGACTCTGGCCGGCGATTTGGACGAAGCGCTAAACGAGCTCAAGAAGGAAAGGGAGCAATCCCTCGAACGACTCATTGCCGGGCTCAAGTGATTTACGTCACCGATACCCATCCGTTGGTTTTCTGGTCATCAAACCGTAAACCGCGACTGGGGAAACGAGCACGTCGAATCTTACAAGAGACAGAGCAGGGCAAACACTCCATCATTGTGCCGGTTGTCGTTCTAGAAGAAATCAACCGACTAGTAGAAAGAGGCGTTGTTCACTTAGCTGTGCCGTTTCGTCGCTGGGCCCAAGAGCTCGAACGTTCCCCTAACTTTCAAGTCCAGCCCTATACGTTGGAAGTTTTACTCGAATCGGTATCGCTTGTTGCGATCCGTGACCCGGCGGACAGAGCCATCGTCGCGACAGCCCGCCACCTCCGCTGTCCGCTGATCACCACAGATGCTATTATTCAAGAAGGGGATTGGGTCGATACGCTTTGGGATTGACCATGACACACGTTTCTAAC